>JAGABZ010000017.1 GCA_017614375.1 Spirochaetales bacterium | reverse complement strand
GGAGAATATATTTCGGTGTGGCAAATGACGGGACAGTTCTTGGCCTTGATGGAATGCTCGGTCAGGAAACGATAAAGAAAATCGGCACAAGGGTTGCTGAGCAGATCAGGCCTGCTGTCATTCCGTCCATTCATATGGATGTCTATGGAGTCCGGGTAGTGGTTGTGCTTGAAGCCGAGGGTTTCAATAAGCCTTATTCAGCTTCCGGAGAATATCGGATAAGGGTTGGATCTGAAAACAAGAAGATCGATCCTTCGGTAATCAGCGAGATGGTTTTGTCCAATTCAATTGCCCAGATGGAGAACGTTGAGTCTTTCAATCAGACCCTTACATTTGAGCAACTGAAGGGTTTGTATGTCAGCCATGGATTGACGGTGAATATGAAGACCTTCAATTCCAACATGGGACTTCTAACAAAAAGGGGGACATTCAATTATCTGGCTGAAATACTGGCGGATGAGAACAACTGCTCGATAAAGGTGGTTCGCTTCAGGGGTCAGGATAAACAGGAAATGGTTTCCCGAAATGAATTCGGATACAGATGTCTTCTGATATCGATGAAGTCTGCATATGACTATGTGGCATCGCTCAATGAAGTCAGGGTTGATCTGGATGCCGGAATGGAGAGGCGAGAACAATCCCTGTTTGATATGAAATGCTTTGATGAGGCCTGGACCAATGCATGCCTTCATAACAAATGGATAAAGAATGTTCCGCCGGCAATCTACGTATTCGATGATAGGATAGAGATAGTATCCACCGGTGGTCTTCCGTATGATTTCTCGAAAGAAGATTTTTACTCGGGGATATCAAGACCTGTGAATATAGGTCTCCAGAAAATAATGGGCCAGCTCGGTCTGATTGAGCAGACAGGGCATGGTATTCCGAAGATCGTTTCCGTTTATGGCCCGGATGTTTTCGAGATAACCGACAACAATATTACAGTTAGGATTCCATTTGCTTTTGAGCCCTCTTTCCGGCAAATCAGCTACAGCGGTTTGTCTCAGCCGCAGAAAAGGCTGCTGTCGATAATCAGGAGTAATCCGACGGCAAAGATTGCCGACTTGTGCGAGTTATCCGGTTTGGGACAATCACGAGTGTCAGCCATTATCGCCGAACTGAAATCCATCGGGAGACTGAAAAGAATAGGCCGGACAAAAGGCGGATACTGGGAAGTGGTTGAGTAACTGTGAGTTTCAGATGCACCCAGCTGGATTGAATTGCACATAAGGGAAAAGCCCAGAGGCATCGGGTTAGAGGCTGTTCCAAAGACGGTGGAGGAATTCCTGCCACGGGAGAATCAGGATATCAAGCTTTCTGGGTATGTAATCCATAGTATTCTCCTCTGGCGGGATAACACTTTACCGCCGAAAACGCAAACGCTATTTGCGAATTTTGCCGAAAAACGCAAATTGAATTAGCGAATTCCGGGGCGTTTTGAGCTGGAATGAGTGATTTCCGACAATTTCAATTCATTGCCTTCGGGGAAGGCATGTTCTGTGTCTACTTTTATGAAGAAAACCAATAAGCGGAGTTTCATATCATTGATATGGGACAAAGCCATGCATCCCGTCTCAGGGGAAAGAGCTCATCTGCCATGCAGAGGATGATTCCCGGCATCACTTTCAATCCGAGCTTATCAAGGACATTAAAGTTTCTGTCCGGGTCAGAAGGCGTCTTGGATTTCTTGATCTCTATCGGAAACACCCGGTCAGGTCCGAGAAAAAGAAGATCTATTTCCTTCTTGTCTATGTCCCGGTAATAATAGATATTCGGCTCCTTCCCGCAGTTGTAATGACTCTTGAGAATTTCGCCTACAACGAATGTCTCAAAGAAGGCACCTGATGCATTGCCATTCATAAGGGTCTCGTAAGTCGGCCATCTGGTCAGGTAGGCTGCAAGTCCCGTGTCCAGGAAATAACACTTGGGTGTCTTCACCAGGCGTTTGCTGATGTTGTTGTAATAGGGTCTGAGAATGAAGATGATACCTGACCGTTCCAGAATTGTGACCCATTGCTTGACTGTCGGAGCCGAGACTCCTATCTCCTTTGAGATCGAATCGTACTTGAGCTCCTGTGCAGTGTTTGCGGCAAGGAAAGTGACCAGGGTCCTGAACTCATCCAGTTTCCCGACCTGTTCAAGTGCACTCACATCTCTCTCTATGTAGGTGTCCATGTAGCTTGAGAAATACAGATCCCGGTCGATTGTCCTGTCGCTCAACAGTTTCGGCATTCCACCAAGGAATATCCTCTCAAATGCCGTATCCAACGTCTTTCTCTCATAATCCTTGAACTTGAGGACATTTACATCGGGGTCAAACGGCGCGGATTCCTTCCCGTCGATTTCACGCTGGGACAACGGGAGCATGGAGAAGATAGCGACCCTTCCTGCAAGGGTCTCAGGTATGTTCTTCATCATGACGAATTTCTGTGAACCAGTGAGCCAGAACATTCCGTTCGGGTCTTTTCCGCTGTAAGCCGCATTGTCGACAATATCCTTGATTGCAATCAGGATTGACGGAACACGCTGGAACTCATCGATCAGGAGTTTGTGTCCGTAGGTCTCGAAGAACTGAGCCGGGTCGTTTTCTGCAAGTCTTCTGGTCTCAAGCTTGTCGAATGAGACGCATATGCGGTCCGGTTCAGCCAGATGTCTGAGCATGGTGGTTTTTCCGGTCTGTCTTTGGCCGCAGACCATTACAACGGGAAACTGTTTTGATGCCTTGAGAATGGAGTCTTCCATTGATCTGCTGATGTACCGCACCGAACACTCCGAGAAATATAAAGTCTACTTTATTTTACTCATAATGATGTGAGGTTTCAACTCTTTTTGTTGGTTCATGAACCATCATTTATAACTAGAAATCTGCTTTTGAAAAAAACTCGGCCAAAATTCGGCAAAAAAAGAAAAAACCGATAGCTAACTATCGGTTATATAAAAAATTAACTATTGCGTGTTATCATTCCCACTCGATAGTCCCGGGCGGTTTCTGGGTGATGTCGTAGAGGACGCGGTTGACCCCGCTGACGGAGTTGCATATGCGGTTCGAGACTCTGGTCAGGAACTCCGGGGCGAAGTGGTACCAGTCAGCCGTCATAGCGTCCTCGCTGGTCACCGCCCTGAGGGTGCACACCTCGCGGTATGTGCGCCCGTCGCCCTGGACGCCGACCGATTTCACCGGCAGCAGGTCGGCAAAAGCCTGGAACATCTTGTTGTAAAGCCCCGCGCGGCGGATTTCCTCGATAAAAATCGCGTCGATCTCCCTGAGGGTGTCCAGACGCTCCTTTGTGATGGCTCCGATGCACCGCACACCCAGCCCGGGACCGGGGAAGGGATGCCGGTCGACCAAGGTCTCGGGAAGTCCCAGTTCACGCCCCAGGGCCCGGACCTCGTCCTTGAACAGGTCGCGAAGCGGCTCGAGCAGTTCCCACTTCAGATCTGAGGGAAGCCCGCCGACATTGTGGTGGCTCTTGATGGTCGCCGAAGGCCCGCCGTGGGCAGACTTCGACTCGATGACATCCGGATACAGGGTCCCCTGGGCCAGGAAGCTGATCTTCCGCCCGCTCTCGCGCTCGATTGTCCGGGCGCTGTCGTAAAAGGCGTCGATGAAAACCCTGCCTATCGTCTTGCGCTTGGCCTCCGGCTCCGAGATTCCCTGAAGGGCCTTCAGAAACAGATCCTGCGCATCGGCGTAGAAAAAGCGCATCCTGAACGTGTCGCGGAACACCTGCTGCACCGTCTCGGCCTCGTTTTTTCTGAGCAAGCCGTTGTTGACGAACACGCAGATCAGGTTGTCCCCCACCGCCCGGTGAATCAAGGCCGCGGCGACGGAGGAATCCACCCCGCCGGACAGCCCGCACAGAACCTGTCTGTCTCCCACCTGAGAGCGGATTCTGGCCACGGAGAGGTCGATGAAGTTCGCCATAGTCCAGCCCGGTTCGCAGCCGCAGATGCCCAGAACGAAGTTCTCAATCAGCCTGCGCCCCTGCACCGAATGGATTACCTCCGGGTGGAACTGAACACCGTAGAGGTGCTTCTGAGGATTCTCGATGGCGCAGTAAGGACAGCTGTCAGTCCGGCCTATGACCCTGAAGCCCTCCGGCAGGCTCTTTACCGCGTCCCCGTGACTCATCCACACATTGCCGGCCGTCATTCCCTCAAGCAGGGGGCTTTGGGCGGTAATCTGAAGCTCGGCCAGCCCGTATTCACGTTTTGAAGAGGACGAGACATCCGAGCCGGACATAAGTGCGATTACCTGAAGCCCGTAGCAGATTCCCAGGATAGGCACACCAAGATTGAAGACCTCAGGGTCCGGGCGGGGAGAGCCGGGCTGAGACACGCTGGCCGGGCCGCCGGAAAATATGATTCCCCGGGGCTTGAGGGCGCGGATCTCATCAGCGGGAGTGTCGAACGGGACTATGCTGCTGTAGACATGGGCCTCGCGGACCCGGCGTGCAATCAACTGGCTGTACTGCGCCCCGAAATCCAGAACGACGATGCTTTCCTTGATTTCCATATACCCTCCTACAATGCCTCGTACGCCTCGCGGATCAGGTTCTCCACCCTCTCCGGAAGCAACCTCAACTCATCCCTGTCCATTCCCTCGGTCGGAATCGGATCGAGCATCTTGATTTGCGCGTCGACCCGGCCCAGGCGCCTCTTGGCCTCAAAGGCCGGCCTGATTCCCTTTATCACCACCGGGATAATCACAGCCTCGCTTTTCTGGGCAAGCTTGAAACTGCCCCCCTTGAAGCGGGCAATCTTTCCGGTCTTGCTCCTGGTGCCCTCGGGGAAGATCGTCATGTGGATGCCGCCGCGGATGTTCCGGGCTCCGGTCTCGATGGCCCTGGCGCTTTCGCGCAGGACACCCCGCTTCATGTAAACGCAGTTGAGACTCTCAATCCAGAAGTGCAGAACCGGCACCCGCTTCAGTTCGCTTTTGACGATGAACGCCGTCCAGGCTGGAATACCGGCAATGATGGCCGGAATATCCAGAATACTCGTGTGATTTGCTATGAAACAGACTCTGGGGTAACTGTCCGGGTCTATTCCGTTATCTGTTCTGTTGTGCAGCCTGACGTGGGCGATTCTGAGAAACACCCTTGCCAGAGCTGTGCCGCAGGTCCTGGCCCATCTCTCCGCCGCCGCCTTTGCCCCGAACAGCCTCATCAAAAGAACCGGTATCAGGGCATAGAACACCGACAGAATCATCAGGAGCATGACCAGCAGCAGGTCGAAGAACAGAACGATTCTTGTCATTTCTTCTTTCCGAACAGTTTGCCCAGGAAGCCCTTCAGCCCCTTCTGCTGTTTCCCGTTCGAAGCGGCCGGGACAACCGCAGCGGGGGCGGCTGCCGGAGCCTTCTTTGCCGGGGCGGGCGCGGCCTTTTTCTTCGGCGAAGGCCCGTCCATGAAGGCCTGTTTATAGTAGGCCATCCGCTCGGATTCGCTCATCCTCGAGAGCCGGTCATCCTCACCCTTGCGCTGAGGTGCGGCTTTCTTCTGCACGGCTTTCTTTTGCGGGGCCTTTGAGGCAGGGCCCCTCTGGGACTGGGCAGGCCTGCGCAAAGAACTGCTTCTGCCGCGCTGGGAGCCGTGGACCGGATGGGTAACCCCGGCCAGGTGCTCGCGGTTGCGGATCCGTATGCCCTCCGAATGGTCGGTGACCTCGGCCACATTGTCCTTCCAGACTACAGGAATCTTCATGTGGATGAAGTTCTCGATCGCCTCAAGGCCCCAGACGTGCTCCTCGTCGGCCAGCGTTATGGCCTTGCCCTTCTTCCCCGCCCGGGCAGTGCGTCCGATGCGGTGGACGTAGTTCTCGTAGTCCTCCGGGATATCGTAGTTGACCACCAGCGGCAGGTCATCTATCTGCAGTCCGCGGGCGGCCACGTCGGTGGCGACCAGACCCCAGATCCGCCCCTCCTTCATCTTCTGCAGGGCCTTCTGACGCTGGGTCTGCGGCATGTCGCCCATCAGGCAGGACACGTCGAACCCGTTGAGTTTGAGCCGCTCGCTGACCTCGACCGCCATGTACTTGGTGTCGGTGAAAATCAGCACCGAGGCGGGGTTTTCCTCGCGCAACAGCATCAGCAGCAGTTTGAACTTCTCCGATTTCGGGGTATGGTAAAGCTCCTGCACAATCCCGTCGACGGTGACCTGATCCGGCTCAAGCTCGATCTCCTCCGGGTTGTTCATGAAGTTCCACGCCAGATTCCGGACCTTGACCGAAAGCGTCGCCGAAAAGAGCATCGTCTGGCGTTTTGTGCGGTCAGGAAGGGCGGAGAAGATCTTCTGTATGTCGGGGTAGAACCCCATGTCGAACATCCTGTCCGCCTCATCCACGGTGAACGAGTCGATCTTAGAGAAATCAATCTCCCTGGAGCGCATGAAGTCAATCAGGCGTCCCGGAGTTCCGACGTAGATGTCCACCCCGTTTTTCATGTCGGTACGCTGCTTGTCGTACCCCACGCCTCCGTAGAAGCAGCCGATTCTGACATCCGGAATACCGGAGGCCAGCACCTGTGCGTCCCCGGCGATCTGGAGAGCCAGTTCCCTGGTGGGGCTGACGACCATGGCCCGGTACTGCCGGCCGGCCTCCCTGGCCCTGACCAGGTTCTCAAGTATGGTCAGGATGAAAACGGCGGTCTTTCCGCTGCCCGTCTTGGAGCGGACCATCACGTCCCTGCCGGTCAGACTGACCGGGCAGACCTTTTCCTGCACGATTGTACAATCGGTGAATCCCGCGTTGGAGACTCCCTTGAGCACTTCGGTGTGCAGCCCGAGCTGTTCGAACTTCATGCTTTTTCTTCCGACTCCCTCTCTCTCACAATCCTGCAGAGTTCCAAGGTGCGCGTATGGACGGGGCCGAAGACCAGGTCTTCCACCCTGCTTACCGGCATGGCAGCCATGCTGGTAGAAGAGATGAACACCTCGTCAAAGGCCCCCAGGTCGGCCAGTCTGACCGCCTGTTCCCTCACCGGGAAACCCAGCTCGGAGGCCGCGCGGAGTATGCTTCTGCGGGTCACACCCTCCAGAACCATATCCAGCGGGGCGGTATGAAGCACGCCGTCCCTGAAACCGTAGAAATTGCTCCGGGTGCCTTCTCTTATGCACCCTTGTCTGTCAATCAACAGGGCCTCGAAGGCCCCCTTCCTTTTCGCGTCCTCCAGGGCCAGATAGTTGATCAGGAGGTTGCCCGTCTTGCACTGCGGCAGGAATCTCTCGCCGTAATAGACGGTGCAGGCAACCCCCTGCTCATACATCGACCGGGGATACTCCAGAATCGGGGCGGCGGTGATGAAAAGCACCGGCTCGGCCCCGCCGATAATCAATATGCGCATCGTGGAGGATTCAATACTGTCCGCCGCGATCAGGTCATAGATCCACTTTTCAATCAGGCTGTCGGTGAACGGATGGACCAGCCCGATGCTCCTCGCAGAGTAGCCGAGCCTCTGAAGATGCTCCGGCAGATGGACCACCCTGCCCCGGATTACCCTGATGGCCTCATAGACGCTGAAGTTGCACTGGACTTCACGCAGCGTAACCGGAACCGTCGCTTCCGATGATGGAATCAGCACCCCGTTTCTGACTGCGTGAACGAAACTATCCATCACTGCCTCAATCGGGATACTTGATCAGTTCCCGGGGCTTGGAGCCCCTGGCCGGTCCGACGTATCCGAGTTCCTCCATCTTTTCAATCATCCGGGCGGCCTTGTTGTAGCCGATGCTCAGCCGCCGCTGGAGGAACGAGGCACTGGCGTTCTTGCGGTCAAAGACAATCTTCAGCGCCTGCTCGAACAGGGCGTCATCCCCGCCGCCGGCGACGGAGTCATCCGTGCCCTCGTCATCGTCCTCGGGCTCGTCATCCTCAAAGTATGCCTCGTCCAGGTACTCAGGCTCACCCTGAGATTTTACAAAGGCCGAAATCGCCTCGACCTCCGGGTCGCTGAGGAACGAGCCCTGCAACCTCTCCGGGTCGCGGATTGTGCTGTTCTTAAAGAGCATGTCACCCTTGCCCAGCAGGTTCTCCGCGCCGATGCAGTCGAGGATGATCGTGCTGTTGACCTTGCTCGGCACGGCAAAGGCGATCTTTGTCGGGAGGTTGTTCTTGATAAGTCCGGTGACGACTTCGGCCGAAGGCCTCTGGGTGGCAAATACCAGGTGGATTCCCACCGCGCGCGACATGGCGGTCAGCCTGGAGATCAGAATCTCGATCTCCTTGCCCGCCACGGCCATCAGGTCGGCGAACTCATCCATGATGGCGATGATGTACGGCATCTTCTCCCGGGCCAGATGCTCGGCGACAATCTTTTCGTTGTATGCGGAGATATTCCTGACCATGACCGAGTTGATCACCCGGTACCTGCGGTCCATCTCCTCCAGGAGGAACTTCATCGCCTTGATCGCCTTCTTGGGCTCGGTAATGACCGGTGTCAGCAGGTGCGGGATGCCGTTGTAGATGCTCAGCTCGACGATCTTCGGGTCGACCATGATCAGTTTGACCTCGCTCGGGGTCTTCGTGTAGAGGATCGAGCAGATCATCGAGTTCACGCAGACGGACTTTCCGCTACCGGTGGTTCCGGCAATCAGCACATGCGGCGCGCTGGCTATATCCATGGCGACGTTCTCGCCGGTGATTTTCTTTCCCAGCACCACGGGGACCTTCATCTTCTGCGTATCCAGCGAGTCGAGCAGCTCGTCGAACCCGATGGTCTCACGCTTGAAGTTCGGCACCTCGACGCCGATGGCCTGCTTGCCCGGAATCGGCGCCAGCAGCCTGACCTGGGACACCGCCAGATTCATGGCGATGTTGCCGGTCAGCCCGTTGACCGCCTGTATCTTCACACCCGGAGCCAGGGCAATCTCGTACATCGTGACCGTCGGGCCCTTGATGATGCCCACTAGACTCGCGTTGACCTTGAACTCGGCCAGAGTATTGATAATCGTATTGCCACGGTCGATTGTCGCCTGGTCGTGCTCAGTCGAATCGTCTTTCGGGTAAGACTTGAGCAAACTCCGCGGCGGGAACTGGTACCCGATGTCATCGCGGTTGAGCAGGTAGCTGTTGTTCTTGCGAGCCTCGGCGTGCCCCAGTCCTCCGACCCCGGAGAACAGGTCGTACTCGCCGTCCCCCTCCGGCTCCCACTCCTCCTCGTCCGCCGGCTCCTCGGCAGGGGCAATCACCGACTCGTTGGAACGGGTGACCTTGTGCACGGAATCATTCCCGGCGTTCCCGGCGTCAATCTGCGGAATTTCCGGAGCCGGGGCGGGAGCGCTTTGCTCAACTGTCTCCTCAGGTTCGGACGACGGCTGATCGGTCTCCGGGTTCTCCGCCTTTTCCCGTTCGGCGCGCAGCCGCTTGATTTCGGCCTCGGCCTCGATGGCGGCCTGCTCCAGAGTCAGGCGGTTGAGTTCCGCCTGGCGAAGCTCCTCCCGCTGCTCGCGGACTTTGCGTTCCATCTCGATCATCGCCTTAAAGGCCTGTTCGTCCTGCTCGACCTTTTTGGCCAGATTGCCCGGCTTGTAGCTGCTCCAGACATTGCCCCCCTGCCGGTTGTCACCGAGCAATTCGGCTTCCTTCTGCACTGCGTCGAAAACCCCGATGCTCACAGACGAAGCCATCGACCCGTCCTGCTCATCGGCGGGCTTGTCTGCCTGAGCATGACGCGCGGCCTCCTCCTCAGGGGTGCGGTCGGTGAATTTCCTGAAAACCGGGACCTCGGTCACCAGAAGCCTGACCGGGGCATCCTGCCTCTCCGGCTCCTTCGGTTGAGGCTTTCCCTCCGGCTCGGACTGTACCGCCGGGAGGGCCGGGGACTGTGCGGCGGTCTTTTGCAGGCGGGCTGTCTTCTTTTCCTGACGCTTCTCTTCCCTAAGCCGGAGTTTCTCCTGCTTGCGGGCCTGGGCCTCGGCCGGGCCGGGTCTCTTCTTTTTCCCGGTGAATCTGTCAAGGACGGCAAGCACGACGGCAAAGAGCACCGCCGTTGCGGCCATCAACGCAAAGACGGTCCATCTGTTCCCGAAAAGCCCGATGTTCTTTGTCCAGGCGGGAAGCTTCATCCCCTGCGCAAAGAGAAACAGGAACCTCGTGCCGGCAAACAGCGGCAGGGAAAAGAGGACTTTCAAATACTCGAAAGGATTGGATTCCGAGCGAAACAACCAGAAGTTGATCAGAATCAGATAGGCGGCAAAAGGAATCAGTGAAAACCGGGCCAGGGTGTCCTTGGGGGAAATGAAGCCGAGGTTGTTCTCCAGAAAACCGGCGGCGGCCGACAGAAGTCCGTCCCCCAGGTCCCTTTCGTTGGTGAAGAAAGGCAGGGCTATGACGAGCAGGCAGATGAGTGACAGGGTCAGAACCATCATGTTCAGAAGCATCCTGGTCAATCCGAAGCCGTTGTATCTGCCCATACCACCTCCATGGTAATCAAGCAGATGATAACACATTTGCGAATCGAAGGTGAATACGGACCGCGGGCTTCAGACCAAAGGTCTGACCTGACAGATATGGCGCTCCCCGTCCAGCCCGGGAACACTTACGGCTACACTTTCCACGGCGTACCTTCCGGGATACCGGGCCTGCAGTTCGGCAACCTCACAGTCAACCTGCTGTGAAGTGCCCTTGTAGGCGAGCACGGCCCCTCCGGGACGCACCAGGGCACCCGCCGGACCGGCGATTCTCACAAGCGGGCTTACCGCCCTCATGGTGACGAAATCATAGCTTGCGCTGATTGCCGAGATATCACCCTGGATCACCCGGACCCGGGACGAAAGTCCGAGGGCCGCCACCGCGTTTCTCAGAAAGCCGCAACGCCTGCCCATCCTCTCGACCAGGTCGAAAGAGCCGCCCTCCAGGGCCAGGGCCAGAGGGATGCCCGGCAGGCCGGCGCCGGACCCGAGGTCCGCAGCGTGAAACGACTCACCGAACTCCCTCCGGATCAGGGCGGCGGCCGACATGCTGTCCAGCACGTGGCGGATGTACAGGGCGTCGCCTTCGTCCCCCACCAGCTTGAGCGAGGGGTTGAACAGGACGATTTCAGACACGTACCTGTGAATCTTCGGAATCAGGGCCTCGGCCGGACCTACGCCCATCTCAGAGAGGGCCGCCCTCAGGAAAGAATCATCCATCCTTCCTCCTGAGGAAAACCATCAGCAGGGCCAGATCGGACGGCCGCACACCGCTGATCCGTCCCGCCTGGGAGATGCTCACCGGCATGATTGACTTGAGCTTTTCCCGGGATTCGGAGCTAAGTCCCCCTACGGCGTCGTAGTCGAATCCGGCAGGGATGCTGAGGTTTTCCAGTTTTTCCATCCGGTGGACCTGCTGCTCCTCTCGTCCGAGGTAGCCTTCGTATTTGATGTCCTGTTGGACGGTTTCCTTCACATCTTCTGAATAATTCTTCAATTCTGGGACATTGTCAGCCAGACTGTCCAACTCGACCCCGGGCTGCTTGAGCAGGGCGTAGGCGTTGGTCCCCCTGAGCCTGGTTTCCCTGAGAGCCTGCTTGAGTTCCGCCACTGCGGCAATCTTTGCCGAGAGCTTTTCCATCCTCTGCCCGGAGCACAGGCCTAAAGCGGCGGCCTTCGGAGTCAGCCGTACATCGCAGGTGTTGTGCCTCAGGCTCAGGCGGTACTCGGCCCGGCTGGTGAACATCCGGTACGGCTCTTTGGTTCCCTTTGTAACCAGGTCGTCGATCAGTACTCCGATGTACGCCTCGCCCCGGGAGAGAATCAGGGGAGGCTCCTTGCGTATCGACTGGACTGCGTTGATTCCGGCAACCAGGCCCTGCCCCGCGGCCTCTTCGTAGCCGCTGGTTCCGTTGGTCTGTCCGGCAAAGAACAGCCCGCCCAGACGTTTGGACTCCAGCGAGGGAAGCAGCTGGGTCGGCGGCAGGAAATCATACTCTACAGCGTACGCCGGACGCATCACCCTGGCGTTCTCAAGCCCCGGGATGGAGTGGATGAAATCATTCTGAACATCTTCCGGCAGCGACGAGGACAGGCCGTTGAGGTACATCTCGCAGGTTCCGGAGCCCTCCGGCTCGACGAAAATCTGATGGCGTTCGCGGTCGGGGAAGCGCATCACCTTGTCCTCGATCGAGGGGCAGTAGCGCGGTCCGCGGCCGGTTATCTTTCCTCCGTAAAGCGGGGATCTGTCTATGCCGCGACGGATGATTTCGTGGGTCTTTTCGTTGGTGTAGGTAATCCAGCAGGGAATCTGGGTTTTCGGCACAGCCGGGGTCAGAAATGAGAACGGCTCAATCGGCTCATCCCCGTCCTGCCGCTCCATTCTGCTGAAATCCAAAGAGGCAGCGTCGACTCTGGCGCACGTGCCGGTCTTGAGCCTGCCCGTCTCGAAGCCCAAGCGCCTGAGGCTGTCTCCCAGACCGAAGGCCCCCTCCTCGCCCAGTCTGCCCTCCGGCGCGTCGTACTCTCCGATGAAGATCCGCCCGTCCATGAAAGTGCCGGTTGTGACCACCACGGCCTGAGCAGAAATCCTGTGACCGCGGGCGGTGACCACCCCGCAGCAGCGTCCGCCCTCGACCAGGAGGTCGGTAACCGTATCCATGAACAGATCGAGGTTCTTCTGGGCTTCAAGGGTTTCCTTGGCCAGGCGGGAATACGAGAACTTGTCGGCCTGGGCACGCGGGGCCTGGACCGCCGGACCGCGGCGTCGGTTGAGCACCCGGTACTGGATCAGCGTCCGGTCGATAAGCTGCCCCATCGCTCCGCCCATGGCGTCGACCTCCCGGACGATGTTGCCCTTGGCCAGGCCGCCGACTGCGGGGTTGCACGAAAGCCTGCCGATGGTGTCCAGGCTCTGGGTTATCATCAGAGTCCGGCAGCCGGTCCTGGCCCCTGCCAGGGCAGCCTCGATTCCGGCGTGACCTCCCCCTACTACGATTATTGCGTAATCCATATCTCCAAACCAAATTGCGGACAAGCAACAGCGATACTTGAACAGGAAAATTGTACCACAAGCCGTAAAACTTGATAAAGGAGGGCCCAGGTGTTTCCCTTTAGCCTGCTTCAAAAGCCGTCAATCATTTTTGCAGATCTTATGGAAGCCAAAAACCATTGACTTTTGATACTACATGCAGTACTATGAGGCATGAAGATTGTCCTGAAAAAGCAACCGCAGAAATACCTGGCATCTGTTCCGACCTCGGTCAGAAAGAAGTTGGAGAAGGGCATTGAGCAGATTATGAACAATGAGGGAGACATTGTCAGGCTCAAGGGCTACAACTGCCGGTACCGGTATAAAATCGCGCATTACCGGATTATCTTTGACAGGTTGGAGGACGGAGAAATCCTGATAATCGTCATTGAAATCAACACTAGGACAAACATCAGTTATTGAGGAGGGGGCATAACAATGAAAGACAGAGAACTCGAGGAAATGTTCAATCGGATTGACGGTCGGCCCGCCGAGGAGCTATCCGCTGAGGAGAAGGCTTCTCTTGCTGATGCAGAGGCCATGGACGACGGCACAACGATGACACTTGAGGAGTTTGAAGACAATCTCAAGGAGTACAGCGGGCACATTGTTCTCCGTATGCCCAGAAGCCTCCACAAAAAGCTGAAAGAGGCCGCGGCTGTCGAAGGCGTCAGCCTGAATCAGTACATAGTCTACAAACTGGCTTCGTCCCTTACAGAGAAGGAATGCGTGTAACAGCAGTCTTCAGATCCGGACACGCAAAAACCCGTTAGTCATTCCCCGCTCTATTTCCCGACGCAGAATCGGCTGAAAATCTGCTCAAGTATATCATCCCCGGTCAGCTCGCCGCAGATGAATCCCAACTGGTCCGAAGCCTCTTTGAGCTCCACCGCAATCGCGTCCAGGCCCACTCCGTCACGGGCCATCTCAAGCGCCCTGTCCAACGCCTGCACACAGAGCACTAGCGCCTGATGCTGCCTGGGGCTCTGGACCACAGTCTGCGCGTTCACATCCACCCCGGCTTGAAGCATCAGCGCCAGCGTGTGCGAAAGCCCGGCAAAGCCCTCCGCAGTGGCCACGCTCAACCCGATGAAGCCCTCCGGCGCCGAAGTGTCCGAGAGGTCCGTCTTGTTCCAGACGAAGACTTTTCCGACTGCAGGATAATCGGCCTCTGCCCTCTCCTTTTGCATCAGTGCCTCGGAGCCGGAGGTTTCGGAGGCATCCAGGAGATAGACAATCACATCGGCTGCAGCCATCAGCTGTCCGGTGCGCCTGATGCCCTCCATCTCAATCTCCTCACCCGCCTGCCTCAGCCCGGCGGTGTCGCAGAGCCTGACGGGGATGCCCTCCACCGAGCACAGACACTCGATGTAGTCACGCGTGGTGCCGGGCACCGGGCTGACAATCGACCTCTCCTGCTTGAGAAACAGGTTGAACAGCGACGATTTGCCGGCGTTTGCCGGACCGGCCAGCACAACCGACGCGCCTTCGGAGAGGATTCTTCCCGCGCCGAAGGTCCCGGCCAGGCGGTCCAGATCCGCCCTGCACTTTTCAATCGGTTCATAGGGGAACGAGGTATCCCCGCCGATTTCATCCTCGGCATAGTCCAGCTGGACCTCGATTGCCGCCATCGCTTCGGCCAGCAACTCCCTGTCGGCGCCGATTCTCCTGGTCATAGCCCCGTCGAGCCGGGACAGGGCCTGCTTCTGCGTCAGGGCCGTGCCTGAGCGGGCGATTTCGTCCACAGCCTCGGCCTGGGTCAGGTCGATTCTGCCGTTGAGAAAGGCCCTCAGGGTGAATTCGCCCGGCAGGGCCTGGCGGAAGCCGGATTCAAGCAGAAGCCGGGTCATCAAGGTCACCGAGCCGGTGCTCCCGTGGCAGGAAATCTCCAGGGCTTCCTCGCCGGTGTAGCCGTGACCGGAGCGGAACACCGAGACCAGCACCTGGTCGATGTCCTTGATTTCGCCGAAGACCAGAGTCCCGGACGCGGCAGCAAGCAGTTTTTCCCGATTTGAGAAACACGGTGCAAAGGCGGCTATACATCCGGCGCCGCTTAGGCGGAACACGGCCAGGGCGCCGCGGCCCGGGGCGGTGGCCAGGGCAAAGATCATGTCATCGGTGTTGTATCTGTCCATATGGCCTCACTTGTCCGGGTATCTGACGCGGGCACCCTCCGGTGTGAGGATGTCCACAAAGCCCTCACCGGCGGGGCTGATTACCGCGGTGCCGAGGTTGACCTTTCCCCGGCCGCCGGGCAGATCGATGGCGTATACAGGCAGCGCCAGCCCGGAAACTTTGGTCGAAAGCTCCCGATAGATCTCCATTCCCCTGCAAAGGGGAACCCTGAAAGTCCCCGTCCCGGCGACCAGGTCGCACTGGAACAGGTAGTACGGTTTGACGTAGCAGCCCAGCAGGTTTTCAAACAGCTCGGCCAGCACCGCGCTGTCGTCGTTCACACCCCGCAACAGGACGGTCTGGTTGAAAACCTGCAGTCCGAAGCGGTGAAGCCTGTCCAGGGCCCGGCGGCTTTGGAGACAGAGCTCGCGCGGATGGTTGAACTGGGTCAGGACGAAAACCGGGGCGGTGGAAAAAGAGGCGACCATGGCGCACAGGGCATCGTCGATTCTGTCCGGGTCGCTTACAGGATAGCGGGTGCACAGCCGGATGATCAAATCCGCCCGGCGGGAGCGGAAGGCTTCGAACACGGATTTCAGGGCGCTGTTGTCCAGTGTCAGCGGGTCGCCGCCGGTGAACAGGACCTCGCGGATCTCGGGATGGGAGCCGACGTAATCGGCCGCCCGGGCTATCTCGTCCGAACAAGCCGGGCCTGCCAGGTTGCCAGTAAAGCGCCTGCGGAAACAGTGGCGGCAGTACATCGGGCAGATGTCGGTCACCAGAAAGGCCGCCCGGTTCGTGTAGCGGTGGACCAGGCGGGGCGTGACGCTGTGCCCCTCCTCGGCCTGGGGGTCGGACTCCTCATAAGGCAGGGTGATGTTCTCCCCGGCTGTGGGGACCACCTGCCGGCGCAGGGGATCGGTCGGGTCTTGCCCGTCGATAAGTGATAGGTAGTGCTCAGTTATACCGAGAGGCACCCCGGAAGCGTCCTCACGCCAGGCCTTTTCGGACGGGGTGAGGCGGAAGTGCTCCCGCAGTGCCTCAGGACTGTGGATTCCCGGCATCGGTCAGTTGTTGACTCTCTCGAGATATTCCTTTGTCTCTGTGTTGACGCGGATCTTTTCACCCTGCTTGATGAAGATGGGGACCCGCACTCTCAGACCGGTTTCGGTGGTGACGAACTTCGTCGCTCCGGTGACCGTGTCGCCCTTGATGGCCTCCTCGGCCTCGGCGACGAGATAGACGACCTTGCTCGGAACCTGGATGTCGAGGATTTCCTCGTTGTAGACGGTGCAGCGGAAGGTTTCGCCCTCTTTCATGATGAACTGGTAGTCGGGGAAGGAGCTCATCGGAACCGGCACGTCCTCGAACGTCTCGGTATTCATGAAGTGGAAGTACTCCCCGTCGTTGTACTGATACTGGAAGTCCTCGTCGGTGACGGTGATGTCCTCGGCGTTGTCCTGGCTCTTCATCGTCTCGGCGAGCACCTGACCGGTGGTCGGGCTCTTGAGCTTCAGTCTGACGAATGCCGAGCCTTTGCCCGGATTCACGAATTCACGGTCGATGCAGATGAACGGCTGCCCCTTGATCAGCAGCGCCGTACCTTTGTCAATCTGTCCTGCTTTTATCATAAAACACCTCGAATGCAGAAAATACGAACTGTCAGAGTATATCAGAAAAGCCGAACAATATCAAATCGTCGATTCTCTGTCTCCCCGTCTGAAGCATCAGAAGCCGGTCAAGGCCCAGGGCAACCCCGCTGCAACGGGGGAATGACCGGAAAATCCGCCAGTACTCCGGGTCGTTGTCGGGGATGACCTCGCCGGTCAGGGCGCGCTCGGATGCCATTCTGGCAAACTCCCTGCGCATGCTCTCCCGGACCCTCTCGGGCGAGGTTTCCTCCAGATAGCAGTTGGCGATTTCCACAGCGCCGAAGTACAGCTCCCAGCGCCGCTTGACGATCCCGTCGTTTTGGGCGAGACACTCGATCTGGGCGGGGTATCCGGTCAGCACCACCGGGACGTCCGTCCTCAGCGACGGCTCGACGAAGTTGAGAAATAACCGGTTGAACGTATCGTCCCAGCCTTCGGAAACCGACGGGTCGTCGAGCACCCCCAGCTCATGGGCCTTTTGCCTGATAACCTTCGGGGACTGGATCGCCTCAAGCTCAAGACCGGTGGCCTTATTCAGCGCCTGGGCCATTGAAATCACTTCAAACGGCTGTTTCAGACCATCGGGACAGCCGGGAAGAGCCGTCTCGCGAAGCAGCTCCTGCGTCAGGGCAATCGAGTCCTTTTCGTCGAAGTCCATCGTGTAGTACTCGAGCATCGAGAACTCCGGGTTGTGCAGCGAGCCGATCTGCTCGGCGTTTCTGAAGCACTTGCAAATCTCATAGACGTTGCCACAGCCCCGGGCGATGAGGCGCTTGATGAACACCTCGGGCGACGGGACGAGGTACATCTCACGGCTGCCGAGGTACTCGCTTTGGTAGAGGGTGGAGAAGTTTTTGATGGTCGGCTCGGGAATCAGGCTGGCAGCCAGGCAGGGGGTCTCGACCTCCAGATAACCCCGGCTGTCGAAGAATTCCCTGATGTTGCGGTAAAGCCGGCTCCGCGCCCTGATGAGTGAAGTGTCCATGATCAGCCTGCCAGCATCTGAAGGTACCTGCGCGCCAGATCCAGCGCGGTTTCGGATACGCCCCCGGCCCGGATCCGGTCGATTATCTGCGCAACCGGCCTGGGCTCCCTGGTATCCAGATAGCCGTTTTCACTGAGCCTGGCCTCAAGGTCGGCAATGACAGCCTGGTTGGTGAAGCGGCTCACCTGACCGGCGCGGATCCAGCGCATCAGGTCGTTTCCGGTGGAGCCGGGCGCGGCGTCCAGCATCTCGGCCGCGCTGTCCCAATAGCCTGAGTAGTTTATTCTCAGCTGCAACAGCGTCTGTCCGTCCAGCGTTTTCGGCCGTCCGGCCAGCGCCAGCTCCCGGGCTTCGGAGAGAGTTTTGACAGTCTCGGCAATCGCGGCGCTATCTAAAGTGCTGGCCTCGAGGGCCCCGTAGATGTCCTCAAAGCCCTTTTCAACACAGGAGCGCAGGGCGGGTATGTCGTCGAACAGGTACCACACCGACAGTGATTCGATATTGTCGTAGAGGCTTCCGCAATCGATGCCGTTGAGGCTCATCCAGTCGCCGTAGGCGCAGTCCCATTTGTAGGTTTTACGAGAAGGCTCATAGGAGCGTCTGCGCACCGGAATCCTTCCGCCGCGGGAGAGGTCGATTACCCTGAACGGTGTGCCGTCCTCTGCGCAGATTTCCTCAATCAGTTGCACCTCCTCCGGCTTTGAGGAGAAGAAGAACACCTGCCTGCCCTTCGCGGATGCGGCGATGCTCCGGGCAACTTCCCTGCTTCGGACATCGTCGCTGTTGGCCAGGGTCTCGTCAAAGAACACCGGCCAGGCGGTGCC
Source organism: Spirochaetales bacterium (assembly GCA_017614375.1). Classification (GTDB taxonomy): domain Bacteria; phylum Spirochaetota; class Spirochaetia; order Sphaerochaetales; family Sphaerochaetaceae; genus JAAYFO01. The sequence goes on along the minus strand of JAGABZ010000017.1, from coordinate 14,518 downwards.
GCCGCCCTCGCGGCTGCGGATGCCGGCCAGCTTGAGGGCAATCATCAGCTGGATCCGGGTTCCTGAGGACAGCTCATCCAGGGTGTAACTGCGCCCCGTGCCCGAGTCGTAGGATTCAAAGGTGTCGCCTTTGCACCACCGGATGTCGTAGCGCCCGCCGGTGAACGAGCCCATAAGCTCCCGCGCATCCCTGAGGATCTTCGGGGCCTGCTGCTCTTGCACCTGGGTGCCGACCTCCGTGCTGAGTATGTCCACGATTTGATTGGAAAGCATCAGATCAAAGGCTTTTTCCAGACTTTCCCTTGCGCTTCTGATCTGCTCATTCACCTGGCCTATATCGTTGCGCTGGAGAAGCAGCTCCCGCTCCCTGATGTTTCCGCCCCGGGTATCGGAAACCGACTGTCTGTTTCCTACGGTATCCTGAAGCCGGGAAATCTGGGCATCAAGGTCCTCCTGTTCGGACAGGCCTCGGATTTCCGCATCCCCGGTCAGCTTTCCGTTGATTACCATGATTTGATTGCAAAGTTCTCTGTAGGACTCGTAATCCTCGCAGAGTTTCTCGAAACGGCGCTCGTCCTCAGCCTCAAAGCCCAGACCGGCCCAGAACTCATCCAAGGCCTTTTGAGCCTCGTCCCGCTTTGCCCCGTCGGCGGTCAGGGAGTTGAGCAACTCGGCTTTACGGGCGGAAATGCGTCTGCCCTCCTCCAGTTTTTTCAGAAGGTGCTCGATGTGGACAATCGCGTCGGACAATTCCGCCGGGCAGGAACCGTCGATACCGACAGCCCGCTCAATCAGGCCGCAGGCGGTACTCCTGCTTTGCGCGCAGTTTTCCTGAGCAACGGCCAACGCCCTGGAAAGATTGAAATACTCGCCCAGCCTGAGGGTGAAATCGTAGAAGTAACGCTCACTGGCCAGGTCGTTTTCGGGACGGATCCTAAGCTCGGATGCGGCCGCACTATGATTCTCAACCCACTGCCGGAAAGCCCCGAGAGCCTCGTCATACTCCCTTTTGGCCGCATCCGGGTCCTGTTCGGCAGGAGAGCTCTGGACGTCTTCGGGCTTTTTCCAGCTGAGGAACGCCGCAACCGCCAGGGCTCCGAAAGCCCCTATTCCCAGAGCCGGGGCTTTGACCAGAAAACCCAGAAGCACAAAGAAAACACCGATTGCAATCCAAAGCACAACCGGGGGTCTTTTCTTTTCCGGGCCACAAGCCTGACTTACCGAGGGGCTCTTACCCTCCGCGGCCAGCCTTTCCTTTGCCAGAGCCAGACGCGCCCTCAGAGGCTCGGATTCCCTTGCCAACTCGGACAGGGTCGTGAGGGCGGAACCGATGTTCTGCGGCTCCTGAGGGCCGATAAGCCAATCAAACTCCCTCAGCCAGCAGTCTCTGGCGGCCAGGGCCTCGGCAAGCTTGTCCTCTCTGCGTCTGAGTTCTTCTCTCTCTCTTTTCAGAGAATCAAGGCAGTCGCTCAGAACGGCTTCTTTTTCCGCCGGAATCTCAGGCATCTCCCCGAGGGCAGCCTCGGAGGCCTGAACCTCCCGGAGTTTGTTGCCCGTCTCCTCCAGACGCCACTGCACATCGGCCAGAGCTTTTCGGGAACGGGCAAGCAGCTCCCTTGAAGAGCCGTTGAAGTTCCTGAGCGCCGGATCATAGTGTTCCAGCCGTGCCTGAAGCTCCTTCAGCTTAAGTTGGGCATCGCGGTATTCTGCGGCCGCAGTCAGCCTTTTAAGGCGCCTTTCGTCCGCGTCGACTTCCTTCAGGGTCCGGTCCGCCTCGGAGATTTCCGCGTCCAGCCGGGCAAGCCTTTGCTGACCTCCGGCGATTTCCTTCCTCTTTTCCTCCAGAGAGTTCAAATCTGCCCTGAGCGACCTTGGAAAACTCTGCTGATAGGCAGCACATTCCGCTGCCCTGGGGATGTCAAATCCGCCGGCCAGTTCGGTGCGGATACGCTTGGCCAGGTCGGAGCCGTCATAGCTTAGCAGGCTGGAGAAATCCAGGTTGTAGTACCCTCCCTCGCCTTTTTGGGGGAAACCGGGGGCAATGTCCTCACCGTCGGTACAGCTGAAACTCCGCCGCCCGTCGGAGAGGATGAATCTGAACATATGCCCGTCGAGGCTGACGTCCGAGTCGACCGAGGTAGTCCTGTCCGTCTCATCCTCGAACAGGCTGCCGCGCAGTGCCCGGGACAGGGTCGTCTTTCCGCTGCCGTTGGGGCCGTAGATGAAGTTCACCCCGTCGCAGAATCCCTCGTCGATGAGGGGAAAGGTCCTGGCCGGAGCATCACCGGGAAATCCGGGGGCGCGGTTGACCGTGGCCTTTGTTATTACGGCTTTGTTACCCACGGTCTGCCTCCTGGGAGAGCATCTGCCGAAGCAGTCTGATTCCCGCCCGCCTGAAGGCCTGATCGGGGAAAGTTCCGTCCGACGGAAAGGCGAACTGGCGCAGAAGCTCCGATTCCGCCTTGGACACGCGCCCAATCAGCGCCGGTGAAGGATTGAGAATCAGCGTGGCCAGAATCCCGACAGGGTCTTTGCGCAAGGAGAGCTGCTCCAGCGGCAGGGCAACCTCAGTCATGTCGCTTACCGAGCAGACCTTTATTGAACGGCCCTCCTCCGGATGGATTTCAAGCGAAGTCAGGTCGCGCAGGACGCTGTCCATGTCCACAGCCGGGGCAATCTCACCCATAAGCGTGATGTTGAAAGCCGCTGTGTTCAGGTTGTCCCGCAGACCAAGCAACTCCTGCCCCTGACCCCTGACAGCTTTTGTGATTGCCTCATTTGCCTCCTGGGTCGAGGTACAAAGGCTCAGATTGATTTCAAGCGGGGCGTATTCGGTTTCGGCAAGCGGGACCTGCACAGGAGCGGAGATTCCGCTCCCGTCGGCCTGTATCAGCCACAGTCCGCGGGGGCCTGTCTCGGAGCGGTCCAGGGGGTACGGAGTGCCGCAGTAGAGGGCCTTGTCCCCGACGAAACCGGGACGGTGGATGTGTCCCATGACCCAGAAGGAAACCGGGGATGAATTCAGCTCGTCCGCCCTGACCGGGGCGTAGCGGCTGCCGGCCGGGGACGGGGCATCGCAGTGAAGAAGTCCGATTACCGGCCCGTCAAACTCACACAGAGAGGGATTCCAGTTCGCAAACGGGCTCTCGTTGCAGTACCGCGAAGCAAATGACCAGCCGAGTATGCGCACAGTATCATCGAGGTCGGTTGATTCCCATCTGCCGTTTGTTCCGAGCATCGTCAGATAACCCGGATCCTGTTCGGCCAGACGGGTGAAGATTTTGCTGTCGTGGTTTCCCGCCACGGCAATCACCCTAACCCCGCTGTTCTTCAGACGCCTCAGTCCGTCGGTGAAAGGCCCGTAGGCCTGATACCAGAGCTCTTCACTGTCCACGGCATCCCCGGCGATCAGCAGGACATCGCAGCCGTTGTCGCAGACATAATCGACGACGGCTTTCCACCCCGGGTCGGACACAATCCTGCCTATGTGTAAATCAGCACAGAGGGCAATCTTCATTTACTTGTTGATTTTCTGGGTGTAATCAGCCGTTGCCGACCGCTTTGCCTCCGCCATCGCGGCGGCGTATTCCTCGTCGGTCATCTCGATGATGCCGTTTCCGGGCTCGAGGCCTTCCTCGGCCGGGAACTCGGCCTCATCCTTTGCCGCAGGCTCGGCTGCGGGCTCAGGCTGCTGTACGACCTCGGCTACAGGCTGAGGCTCGGCTGCCGGTTCGGGCTCGGGCTGCTGAACGACCTCGGCTGCCGGCTGCGCGGCGGCAAACTGTGCCTGAAGGTCCAGTTCGTCCAGATAGGCGTCCACGTAGTACTCGACGGCGGGCTCAAGCTTTTCCGAGAGGTCGGTCTCAATCTGCTGCTCGATAGCCGGGGTAGCGGCGGCGATGTTGCCGTTGACCTTGGTATCCAGCTGTTCCGAGGAAACGACGGCGACGATCAGGTTGGCGACGACCTCGTCCCCGTTCTCCCTCATCCACTCGACGATTGCCTTCTGAAGCTCGCCGGAATCGGAAAAGGTATCGATTACCCTGGCCAGGACCTGCGGGTAGACGGCCTCGACGATGCCGGGAATGAACGGCTCGAGGTCCTCGGCGGTCAGCTCGTACGGAGCGATCTGCTCCAGGATTTCAGCCTTTGCCTGCGCTACGGCCGCCTCGATTTCCGAGCGGACCGCGGTCAGAGTCTGGCTGTTGGCCTGCTGGACTACCTTTTCCGTCTGGCGGTTGACCTCGGTCTTTGCGTTCTCGATGCTCCGGTTGGTCTGGATTATGACCTCGTTCTTTGCCGTGGCGATCGATGTCTCGGACTGCTCTGTTGTCTGCTCGGCGGACTGGGCGATGAGCTTTTCGGTTTCGCTGAGGATGCCGCTTCTGAGCTTGTCATGCTCGGCGGCGGTGTCGGTCTGTGGAATGGAGGCAATCGCCTGGTTTACAACGGCCGAGGCGTCTACCCTGGCCTGGGCGAGGATGGCGTCCTTCTGGGCGGCAAGCTGTTCGCTGACGCGGCGGTCGACAAGCTGTGAGATTTCCTCCTCGCTCATTCCGGCGATAACGACAGGCTGGGTTGAGGAGAGGTTTTCAAGGCTGAGGGAAGCGGCGTCCCGGCCCGTGCTCTCCGGACGCGTGGCTATGACGAGTCCGAGCACATACACAAGAACCACAACCATGATGATAAGCAGTACAGTCCGTCCCTTCATGACACACCTCGTATCAACAGATACTATCACATATCCTGTCTATTTGTCGATGTATTTTGGAACTGTTGCCTCTGTTGTCCAGGACGTAAACCCTGACTCCCTTCAGTCCGGTCCGGGGGTTGACGTCCCCCTGGTTGCGGGTCCGGAGTCTGAACCGACTCTCCGTCACCCCGTCCCTCTGACGGGCCCGTTTGACGCGCAGCCTGTAAGGTGAGCGGACGAAAATTACCGCGCTGCACAGCCTGTCGATTCCGCTCCGGTGCAGCACCGCTCCGTTTATAGCCACCACCGGGGCATCTGAGAGCTTGCGCAACTGCAGGATGTGCTGCTTCACGGCCGGATGAATCAGGCCCTCGAGTTCCCGGAGCCTGTCAGGGTCGGAGAAGACTATCTGCCCGAGGGCCTTGCGGTCGACTGTCCCGTCGGCTTTGATGACCTGAGGCCCGAAAAGCTCTGAAACACGGTCCGAGAGGGTGTTAAGGACACGGTGGGCAACTTCGTCTGCGTCGACGACAACCCAGCCGCGCTCCTGCAGGATCGAGGCTACGTAGTTTTTGCCGCTGCAGCTTTTGCCGGTGATTCCGACCAGAATCCGTTTCAATGCATCTGCCCCCAGTCGTCCCCGAATTCGATGCTGCACCTAAGCGGCACCGAGAGGGTCACGACGTTTTCCATCACCCTTCGCACCAGGGATTCGGTCGCTTCCTTTTGCCCGACGGGCACCTCGAAGATAAGCTCATCGTGGATCTGCAACAGAAGCCTGGCATCCAGAGAGCTTTCCCTGAGGGCCTTATCCACGGCGACCATCGCCTTTTTCATTATCTCGGCCGCGGTTCCCTGGACTACGGTGTTGACGGCTATGCGCTCACCGCCGGCGCGCTCGACCTTGTTTGCCGAGCCGATCTGGGGAACTCTGCGGATATGGCCGAACATCGTCTTTACGGACAGAGTCTGAGCGGCCTGGTCACGGACTGAATCGACGAAGGCCCTGACACCGCCGTACTGGCTGAAGTACGAGTCGATGAAACCCTGGGCCTGCTTCCAGCCGATTCCCAGTTCGTTTGAGAGTCTGAAGGGGGACATGCCGTATATGACGCCGAAGTTTATCGTCTTGGCAATCCGCCGCTGCTCCGGGGTGATGAACTCGGGAAATCCGCCGAAAATCCTGGCCGCCGTGGCCCGGTGGACATCGTCCCCGGATCTGAAGGCCTCGGTCAGCGCCGGGTCACCGCTGAGGTGGGCCAGCACCACCAGCTCAATCTGGCTGTAGTCCACCGACATCAGAGTGCAGCCCTCAGCGGCGGGGAAAGCCCCGCGGATCAGCCTGCCCTCGTCGGTTCTGACCGGGATGTTCTGCAGATTCGGGTTCCTGCAGGACAGCCTGCCCGTGCCGGTGCCGGTCTGAAGGAAATCCGGATGAATTCTGCCGTCGGCCGGGCTGATCAGGTCGGGCAGCGAACTGCAGTAGCTGTTGAGTTTGGACAGAAAGCGGCTGCGCAGAATCAACCCCGGGACCGGGTCGCCCGAGGTCGCCGCCAGGCCCTCAAGAACATCCGAATCGGTGGAGAAACCGGTCCGGGTCTTCTTGCCGGGCTTGAGGTTCCTATCCACGAACAGCACTTCGCTCAGCTGTTTGGGCGAGTTGAGGTTGAACTCTTTTCCGCAGAGTTCGAACACCTGTGAGGCCACTGCCTCCCGCTGGGCTTCCAGGACTCCGGAAAGCGAGGCTATTCTCTCCCTGTCCAGGAGGATTCCGTTGAGTTCCATCCGGGCCAGGATCCTGACCAGGGGCATCTCGATTTCCCTGAGCACCCCGTCCAGTCCGGCTCTCTCAAGCTTTTTTGAAAGCAGCCGGTACAGCGTCCATGTCACGTCGCTGTCCTCGGCGGCATAGCGCACGGCCTCTGTCAGTGCGACATCGGAAAAGCATCCGCCCTTGGGCACCACGTCCTCAAAGCGGACCGTTTTGTACGAAAGCAGTCTCTCGGCCAGGGCATCCATGTTGTACACACCGCTGTCCGAATCGAGCAGCCAGGCGGCAATCATCGTGTCGAAAACCGGGTCTTCCAGCTCAAGCCCGGCGCGGGAGAGGATCTGGAGGTCGTACTTGATATTCTGCCCGATGATGCCCACGCCATTCAGGTGCCGCCTGAAGCAGTCCAGAACAGGAGCCTCTTCCAGCAGGCGCTTTCCTGCGCAGACCAGGGGGACATAGTACGCCCTGCCCGTCTCGGAGCAGAACGAGATTCCCACCAGCGAGGCCACCGTCGGGTCGAGGTCGGTGGTCTCGGTATCCAGGGCAACCAGCCCGCCGGAGACGACTTGCTTCAATATCCTGTCAAGTTCATCTATGGAAAGAATCGGCCTGTAATCGGGGTTTCCGGACATCGTTATGCCAAAATCCTCATCATCGGCACCCGGGGCCGCCGGGGCCGGCGCAGCGGTAACGGGGGCAGCCGGGGTTGCCGGTTCTGAACCGGTCTGACCGGAAAGACCCATAGCCTGGGCAGCCAGGGATTTGGAGTTTATGGCGGTGAAATCCTCTGCAGCCCCGGCCCAGTTGATCGAGTCGGTCGGGCAGAGCTCGGCGGCGAAATCGTTGATTGTGAACAGGTCGTTCTTCAGCCGGATCAGCGTCCGGGACAGTCCGATGCCGGAGCGGCCCTCCTCAAGCTTGGCTCTCACAGAAGGTGTCAGTTCGTCCAGATGTTCATAGACGTTGTCCAGAGTGCCGTAGGCGGAGAGAAGCTTCTCAGCGCCCTTGGCCCCGAGGCCCTTGATTCCGGGAACGTTGTCCGAACTGTCGCCGAGGATTGTCAGGTAATCCACAATCTGGTCGGGACGCACGCCGTACAGATCCGGCACCTGCTCCTCGGAGCAGAGGACGTAGCTGTCCTCGCCCTTTCTCGGGGGTCTGAGGACCTGGACACCGGGACACACCAGCTGCATCAGGTCCTTGTCCCCGGTGACGATCACGCTGTCGATACCCTTCAGCCTGGCCTGTGAGCAGAATGTGGCGATGATGTCGTCGGCCTCCATCCCCGGCTGCATCCGGTACGGTATGCCGGCGTGCTCAAGGATGCCGGTAATCACCGGGACCTGGGCGTGCAGATCCTCCGGCGCCGCCTCGCGGTTGGCCTTGTACTCAGGGAAAAGGTCATGCCTGAACGTCCTCGCCGGGGCGTCCAGCGCCACGACAAGGTAGTCCGGTCTGTAGTCCCGGACTATCATCATCAGGGTCTTGAAAAACCCGAAAACCGCTGAGACGTTGTTGCCCTTCCCGTCGGTCAGCGGGCGGGAGATGAACGCGAAATACGAGCGGTAGATTATCCCGTAGCCGTCGACGATGAAAAGCCTGCTCATTTGAATGCCGAGGAAATCTTGTTTCTGATGCTCTTCCGGGTACCCGAGGCAACGGAAGAAATGCTCTTCATCAGTCCCGACAGGTCGATGCTCTTAAGGGCAGCGCCGACCTCGTCGGTGATGTTCTTTCCGACATAGCCGGCTTCTTCGGCAATCCTCTGGGCTTCCTCGGAAATCATCTCGGCCGCCTTTTCAGGGGCGGCGGCCGCCTTGTCCCAGACATCGGACTTGCTGAGTTTCCCGATGACTTCTCCAGCCTGCTCGGGAATCTCCTTGTCCAACGTTTCCTTTATGCTCTTAAGCGCCTCGTCGAAGGTTTTGCTCAACAGGGACACGGCCTCGGACACGTCTCCGTTCTTGAAGCTCATCCCGAAGAACTTCTCCGATACGTCCGGGACGAGGAAGTAAATCACACCGAATGAAATGATGCAGACAGCTACAGCCCAGAGAAAACCCTGGAAAACGCCCTTGTTCTTGGCCATGGACACACCTCCGGACTTCAATGAGTTCCTGACTGGAATGATAGCATAATCGGGGAGCGAAAACAACGAACACGGCCGGGAGCGACAGGGCCTTGGCCAAAGCCGGAGACAGGGAAAAGTGGGTGATTTTTTGTCGGATTTGCAGATTTGCACCCAATGCTTTGGACTTTTTTTCGAGGAAATCAGAAAAATTACCCAACGAAGTGGGTATGAAATCGGAAAAACAGGGAAAAATATCCCACTTTCTCAAAGGCGGGGAATCAGACGAGGGACATGTGGATCGCCAGGGCGATCTGGGTGCGGGTCCAGTCTTCGCCGGTGGGGAGAAGTTTGTTCATGTCGTGTTCCTCGATGGTGTACTGGGTCGGGACGGTCCAGACGATACCCAGGCGGATAACCGGGCCGAGGAAGAAATCAAGTGTGGCGCGGAGGTTGAAGCGGCTCTTTGTCAGGGCGTCCATGAAGGATTCGCTCTGGACGTGGTTCCCGTCGATGACCAGGGAACTCTCGCCGTCCTCCAGAACGTAGTCGATTACCGGGCCGAAGCAGACGCCGATGCGGGCGGTGTCGAAGAGGTCCTCGGACAGACCGGCCACCATCAGCCCGGAAAAGGTCAGACCGTTGTTTTCGGTCATTCCGATCTTTCCCGCGGAGTCCAGTTCGAAGAACAGCAGCTTGGTCCGCATCTCCAGACCGAAGCGCCAGTCGTCGAACCCGGAGTCGGCGAACTCCTTGAAAGCCTCAAGGGTTCCGTCCCTGAACGAAGCGTTAAGCCCGATGCTTAAATCAAAAACTCCCGCCGAATAAGCAGCCAGCGGTGCCAGAAGCACCGCTGACAAAGCTAACACCAGCAGGAGTTTTTTCATTTCCGTGGTAATTAGAACTCGATACCTGCGAAGATTGCGAGGGAGGAGTTGGCGAAGTCAATCGTCCTGTCCATGTGGGCATCCTTCCATGCATCCTTGTTGGTGAAGGTAGCGATACAATACGGAGTGTAGAGAGAGTACTCAGCACCGACCATCAGAGGTCCGAGGACCACGGAAGCGGTGAGTCTGACTCTGAACGGAGCAGCCATCAGCATCGACATCGGGGTGATTTCGCCTTCGCCGAGGGCCTGGGCCAGGTCGGAGAACTCGGAGACGACATCAGCCTTGGAGGCGTTCATGTAACCGAACAGGAACGGGTCGTCGCCCAGAACCGGAGCGTAGAATGCGTCCAGACCGGCGGTCAGTCCGATGCGGATCAGGGTGCCGAATCCGAGACCGGCGTCGAGGTTGATCGGGAAAGCGTGATCGTTGAGCCAGTCGCCGCTGTCGCCGACTTCGGTGATTCCGGTGCTGAGGTCAATCTCGAGCAGGCCGATCAGGTTGGCTCTGGTCTGGACTCCGAAGGTGTAGTTGGACATATCGAACCAGTCCCATTCCTCAGCCTTGATGGCCTCGATGACCTGCTGGGAATTTCCGTTGGGAACGGCATAGGCGCCGACTGCGAGCTTAGCGAACAGACATGCGGGAACAAGAACCGCAACAAGAAGGACAACGAATAACTTTTTCATTTTCTATCTCCTTTAAGGAATATCCGTTTTTGCCGGCAGCTTCCCGCCGCCGTTTGCTTATTATAACAACCTCGTCCGGGAAAGGATACAGAAAAAAAACCGTTTCGAAACAATTTCCATATAATTTTCACCCGGACCCGGCCATCCGGCGCGGTTGATTATCCCTCCCCGCCCCCATATACTCTGTTTATAACGGAGGAAAAAACATGGCAGAAGAACGAAGATGGAACCTCTCCAACATCTACCCCGCGGTCGACTCTCCGGAGTTTACCGGAGCACTCGAAAAGGCCGGTGCGATGGCCCGGGAACTGATTGAGACACTTAAAAACAGCGCCGCCCCCGATGCCGGGACGCTGGTTTCCCTGATCAGGCGGTTCGAGCAGCTGTCCGACATCGCCGAGACCCTGGGCGCCTATGCCGGGGCCTGTCTGAGCGTCAACACCGAGGACAAGAAGGCCCTCAACGCCATGAACAAGGTCGAGGAACTCTGGGTGACCTTTTCCGACGCCGATGTGCTTTTCAGCAATTTCATCGCCGACAACAAGGACCTGGTCCGCTCGCTGTGCACCAAGGGCGGGGAACTTGAGGCCTATGCCTTCGTCGCAGAAAAGACGATCGAAGGCGCCGCCCACCAGATGAGCCCCGAGCTGGAGAACCTGGCCGCCGATTTAAGCCGCTCAGGCTGCGACGCATTTTCCAGGCTCCAGGAGGCAGTCTCCTCCGTCGCCACCGCCACTCTCAACGGCGAGAAAAAGACTGTGATCCAACTGCGCACCATGGCCACCGACCCTGACCGCAGCGTGCGCAAGGCCGCCTATGACGCTGAGATCTCGGTATGGCGGACCCACCAGACGGCCTTTGCCGCGGCCCTCAACGGGGTCAAGGGAACCTGTCTGTCGCTGGAGAAGCGCAGGGGCTGGAATGACCCGCTGGAGCGCTCGGCGTGGATCGCCAACGTCAACATGAAGGTCATCGATGCCCTGATCGGCGCAATCGAGAAGAACCTGCCCGTGTTCCGCAGATACCTCAGGGCAAAGGCAAAGGCCCTGGGTCTGGACGTCCTCTCCTACTGGGACATCTTCGCCCCGGTCGGCAAGGCATCAAGGAAGTGGAGCTTCGAGGAGGCGACCGAGTTCATCGAAAAGCAGTACGCCGCCTTCAACCCGGAGCAGGGCGCGTTCGTCCACAACGCGGTGAAGAACAACTGGATTGACCCGTTCCCCAGGCCGGGCAAGACCGGAGGGGCGTACGACACCTATTTCCCAGCGGTCAAGGAATCGAGGGTCTTCGCAAACTTCGGCGGGGACTACGACGGAGTGTTCACCCTGGCCCACGAGCTGGGACACGCCTGGCATGACCATGTGGTCAGCAACTGCCCGTCATTTTTGAGAAACTACCCGATGACGCTGGCCGAGACGGCCTCGATCTTCGGAGAGTTCATCGTCTTCAACGGGGCCGTGAAGCAGGCCGCAGATGACGCGGAAAAGGCCAACCTCATCGAGAACTTCCTGATGGGCGCCACCCAGACCTGCGTCGACATCCTGGCCCGCTTCTACTTCGAGCGCGACCTGTTCAAGGCCCGCGCCGAGGGCGAACTGGTGCCGGAGGAGCTGTGCTCGATGATGGTCGATGCCCAGAAGAGGGCCTACGGCGAAGGAATCGCCGAAGAGACGATCCACCCGTACATGTGGGCGGTCAAGGGCCACTACTACAGCGAGGGCTTCTCCTTCTACAACTACCCCTATGCCTTCGGGCAGCTGTTCGGACTGGGGCTGTACGTCAAGGCTCAGGAGAGCGGGGACGGCAAGCCGTTCTTTGAGGAGTTCAACCGGATCCTGTCGATCACCGGTCAGTACGACGCCGTCACCGTCGCCGCCACAGCCGGATGCGACATCCAGAGCCCGGAGTTCTGGCAGAAGGGTCTGGACGTGATTGCGGCCTACACCAAAGAGTTCGAGAAACTGGTCGGGAGCAAATAAGTGCCTAAGGGCTTGACCGAGATCAGGATTGAGAGCCTCGTCCAGAAGGGCGAGGGCCTGGGGCACACTCAGGACGGGAAGGTCGTCTTCGTGTCCGGGGCTCTGGGCGGAGAAACCGTCCTGGCCCGGATCACGGAGCAGAAGAGGGACTTCTCCCGCGCTGTGGTCGAACAGATCCTTAAGCCCTCGCCCGACCGGGTCGTGCCGGTCTGTCCCTACTACGGCATATGCGGCGGGTGCGACCTGATGCACCTGTCCGCCCCGGCCCAGATCCGGGAAAAGCAGAGGATTGTCACCGATACGCTGCTGCGCTTCCGCGCCATCGACCCGGACGGCGGCACCGTCATAGAGCCGCCGGCAACCGGAGCGGAGCTGGGCTACAGGACCAGGGTGCGCCTGAGAATCGCCAAGGCCGGCGACAATCTGAGGGCGGGTTTCAGCGGACGCAGTTCGAATGATTTCGTGCCGGTTGAGCACTGCCCCGTTCTGGACCCGCAGCTGGACGCTCTGCTCAGGCAACCGGAGAGCCTGCTGCCGTTCGCCCGTGACGGGCAGGTTCCTGTCTGTCTCGGTGACGAGGGGCCCCTGCTCGGAGACGGGACCGGTCATGTAACGATCCTGGGCAGGAGGCTGCCGCTTTCAAACGGGAGTTTCTTTCAGTCGAATCTGTCCCTGTTGCCGGAGATGATTGAATACGTGGTTTCAAATATCACCGGGGTGAAGGTGATGGACCTGTACAGCGGCATAGGGGTGTTCAGCGCATTTGTGGAGGACCGGTTCGAAACCCTGGCGGTGGAGCGCGACCGGCGCTGTCTGAGCCTGGCCCGGTCGCATCTGAAAAGAACGCGCTTTTTCACGGACAGCGTCGAGGATTTCAGCCTGCCCTCCGGATACGACACGGTCATCGTCGACCCGCCGCGGGTGGGGCTGGACCCGAAGGTTCCGGCGATGCTTGCCCGCTCGGGGGCGAGGAAAATCATCTACGTCAGCTGCGACAGCGTCACCATGGCCCGCGATGTATCCCGCCTGCGCTCTTTGGGCTACAGACTCGGCAAAGTGCGGCTATTTGATTTTTATCCGCAGACCCACCATGTTGAGTGCGTTTTGTCGATGTCTGGCAAGTAGTGTGGCCAAAACAAATTATATTACGCGTTTCTTTCTTTTTTGTGTTACAGACTACTAGTCCTCGATATCCAGAATAATCATATTCAATAGTTTCTTGATGGAATTGTGATACTCGGGGTGCTTTTGGAATGCCTTGTACAGATCAATTGCTTCTTGCGGTAGTCCTTCTTGCTCATAGCCAAACAGCTCGTTTGGGGTTATTCCTAATATGTCACAGAGTTGAGGCAGCTTATCTATTGCAGGCGTTCCACCGGACATCCATTTGCTCACTGATGCGGGTGCAATGCCCATCCTTTCTGCGAGATCAGCTTGAGTGAGTCTCTTTTCCTCTTTTATTGTCTTGTTTAAATAGAGAGTAATGCGTTCTGATAGAGTCCTGTTGTTCTGCATAGTTTAAAAATAATTAATCATTGGTTAATTATCAAGGAAAAAAGAATGGCTAATAAAGATATTGCATTATTAGCTGTTGGATGATAAAAATATATTGTACTTAACTTAAGGGTAATTATCAGATTGTTTTGTGCTTTGTTGTGAGAAATACTGATGGGTGTATACTACGATTTTTATCTTGAAAAGCAGGGAGAAAAAGACAAAAGGTCGTCCATCCAATATGGAGATACTGATGTTCTTTACAGTGTTCGCAATCACGCAAGATCATTCTTTGATGAATATGGATCTGCAATCCCATTAGGATTTCAATACCTAAGTCAAGAATATCAAGTAAAGAATCGAGAGAAGTATGAAAAACTCAATGAAATTGAGAAGAGATTCTTTTGCGGTTTTTATCAAATGGATTTGGAAAGAATGATGAAAGACTATAATTCCGGATTACATGAATATGCTGGAATTATCACTAGGAATGCATACAGACATTTGTTATCTGATTCTGAATATGAACCAAAGATTATTGATGAAGAGGTATACTCCAAATTCTCCGATGATATCAAACAAAACTACGTATATCATGAATGGGATACGTTTTATGGTGAGTACTATTATTTGTATGAGATTATCCCAAGGGTTGAGAAGATGATGAATGCTGACGAACTCAGCCTGAATCTAGTTAGATTGCTGTGTAGGATATGCTGAGAAAACAGATGGCAATATGATTCTTGAATATTCCTAAAAACTATGTTATTTTAGGAATAAATAGGATGGTTAGGAAATGAGGAGTTTTGATTACCACAAATATGAATCTTTTAAATGGGATAATGAGATCCTGAATTATCTTGTCCTCATTCATGAGTGCAAGGGGCGGCAGGAGTTGTTTTCTCGGCAAAAACCCGTTGAGCTGAAGCGTCTT
>JAGABZ010000016.1 GCA_017614375.1 Spirochaetales bacterium | reverse complement strand
ACATTTGACAAATCGGAGCTTGGCAGGATTGCAAGGCAATACGGATTTGTGCGCGACACATTCGAGAAAGTGATCCGTCTGACTGACATTCTCAGATTCATCAACAAGGACGGTTATCTGAGCGAGCACCTGATACTCAAAGGCGGAACGGCAATCAATCTGGCAATTCTGAACCTCCCGAGACTTTCCGTTGATATAGATCTGGACTACACACCGAATGATTCAAGGGAGGTCATGCTTGCAAACAGAGAACAGATTACCTCTTCTCTGAAGAAGTATATGGAGGACGAGGGATATCTTCTCTCCTCTGAGACGAAATCCAGATTCAGTCTGGACTCCTTTGTTTACAAGTACACAAACTCAGGTGGCAATTCGGATATGATCAAAATTGAAATCAACTATTCTCTGCGGGCTCATGTTCTCAATCCGATTGCAAAGAGAGTGCTGCCTGAAATCTTTGACAATGGAGAAGAGATAAGAATACTCGACCCTATGGAAATCTTTGCGGCTAAATCAAATGCCCTCATGAGCAGGGCTGCTGTCAGGGATTTGTACGACTTCGGCAATCTTATCAAGCTTAGTCTGTTTGAAGACTCAAGAGAACTGTTCAGGAAGTGCATTGTCTTCTATGCAACAATCTCCGCTCCGCTGGATAAAATCAATATGAGCTTTGATACTTCCGCGATTGATAGTATTACTTTCCACGATATAAAGCGTGCTCTATTCCCGGTTATCAAGGACACGGCAAACTTCGATTTGAAAGGAAGGCAGGAAGAAGCCAAGGCCTATCTTTCAAATCTTATGGTTCTTACAGAGTCGGAAAAGGAATACATGAGCCGTTTTGTTTCCGGAGAATACAGACCAAATTTGTTATTCGATGATCCTTTGATATTGGATAACATCCGCAATCATCCAATGCCCGAGTGGAAGAAGCAAAACATGTAATATCTTAAAATACTACTTTAAGATTTTGTCGACCAAGTGAAAATCTTAAAATAGAATCACGTTTTTTTCACTTTCGAAAGGCAATTGATGAGCGTTAATCGCAAGCATAAGCAGTAGATTTTGAAGTTTTATCAAAAGTTTACGGTTATAAAAGTTTTTGATCCACCTGGGTTTTTGTCTGAACCCGGGGCAGGATTGATAAAGCCCCTGCTGCCCGCTCAGGCCGGATTGCCGCCGGTGTAATAGAGAATCAGGAATACGAGGCTGATTGAAAACAGAATCAGACCGACAATCAGGGCCGGTTTGTTCCAGCGCTCCCCGCGTTTCTCCTGTTTTTCCTGCTTGAAATCGTAGAACGAGGCGGGGCGCTTTTTGAGGGTGAAATGGCTGAAGATTACCCTAAATCCGTAGGAAAGGATGTCGAACATCCCTGTGTGGCCGATTCTGCTTAAAAGACCCAGGGCGACAAAGAGGGCCCCGGGTATGAAAAAAGCGTCGGAAAGGTGGCGGAAAAGCTCAACCGGGTCATCAGAGGAAAAAGCTCCACCGGCCCAGGCAACCGAGACGCAAAGAATCAGGCCGGCTGCCGCCCAGATGACATAGGGCAGATACGGCCGGCCTTCGGATTCTTTTGTCTTCATTTCAGAATCGCCATATAGCGGTCGAACTCGGCCTGGTTGCACATGACGAAGTGTCCCGGCTTGACCTCGCGCAGCGAAGGTTTGTCAACCGAGTAGTCATGCTCCGCAAGCGGATTGTAGGTCACCCTCTGGCGGGTTTTCTCGTACAGCGGATCGGGAAGCGGTATTGCGGACAGCAGCGAGCGGGTGTACGGATGCAGCGGATTTAAGAACAGCTCATCCGAAGGAGCCAGCTCGACCAGTTTTCCGTAGTACATGACCCCGATTCGGTCGGAGAAGTATTTGACGACCGAGAGGTTGTGGGCGATGAACAGAATCGTCAGTCCGAACTTCTCTCTCAGGTCGTTGAGGAGGTTGATGACCTGGGCCTGAATCGACACGTCCAGAGCGGATACCGGCTCGTCGGCGATGATCATGTCCGGATTCATTATGATCGAACGGGCCACTCCGATTCTCTGCCTCTGTCCTCCGGAGAACTCGTGAGGATAGCGGCTGGCGTGCTCGCGGACAAGTCCGACCAGCTCGAGCATCTCGTAGACCTTCTGCTCAATGACCTTCTGGTCCTTCTCACCCTGAATGAGCAATCCCTCGGAGATGATTTCGCGTACCGTCATTCTCGGGTCGAGGGAGGCAATCGGATCCTGGAAGATCATCTGGATCTTTGTAATCAGCTTGGTCTTCGAGGCCTTTCGCAGTTCGTTCCTGTACTCGCGGGTCAGTCTGGCCTTTTCCTCGGCTGTGGCGGCGGAATCGATCAGCGGCCGGTACTTCTCCTCAGCCGCGGCGCGGAGTTTCTCGATGTACTCCTTGTCGCAGTTCTTGTTGTCGTAATCGGCCTTTTTGATATTCTCCTGCTGCTCGGCGATGATCGCATCCATCTTTGCCTTCAGAGCGGCCTTTTCCTCGGGGGAAGCGTCCCTGCTCTTTTCGCGGAATTCCTTTCTGGCCTCCCGGATGGCATCGTAGAAGCTCTTTTTTCCGGCGCATACGCGCACACCCTTGAAGTAAACGCTTCCGGAGGTGATGTCGTAGAGCTTGATGATCGAGCGTCCGGTCGTCGTCTTTCCGCAGCCGGATTCACCGACCAGACCGAAAACCTCGCCTTTTTTCACCGTGAAACTGACATCGTCGACGGCCTTCATCGGACCGAAATACTGGCACAGATGGTCGACTTTCAGCAGCACATCGTCTTCAATGGGTACTTCGACTTTCATGTCAGGCATTGCGCTCCTCCATTCTGGCCTTCATCCGGGCTATGCGCTCGGTGACGATTGCCGGCGGCTCTACCTTTGGCGCCTGCGGGTGCAGGAGCCAGGTGGCCGCATAGTGTGTGTCGGAAACCTTGAACATCGGCGGCGGAAGCTCGAAGTCGACCTTCAGGGCGTACTTGTTTCTCGGGGCGAACGCATCCCCCTTGGGCGGGTAGATCATGTTCGGCGGGGTTCCGGGGATTGCCTCCAGCCTCTGGTCGGTGTCCAGGTCGGGCATCGACGAGAGCAGAGCCCAGGTGTACGGATGGACCGGGTTGTAGAAGACCTCCTCGGCCGTGCCGTACTCGACGATCTTTCCGGCGTACATGACGGCGATGCGGTCGGCCATGTTGGCCACGACGCCCAGATCATGGGTGATGAAAATCACCGACAGCTGACGCTCCCGCTTGAGGTTGTTGATCAGCTCCAGGATCTGGGACTGGACCGTCACGTCCAGGGCGGTTGTCGGCTCGTCGCAGATCAGGATGTCCGGATTCGCCGCCAGAGCGATGGCGATGACGATTCTCTGTCTCATACCGCCTGAGAACTCGAACGGATACTGGTTGAACCTCTGGCGGGGATCGTGGATTCCGACCTCCTCCATCAGTTTGAGGGCCTTAAGGCGGGCGGTCGTCTTGGTGACCTTCTCCACGACTCCGGACGCGCTGGTCTTGAGGTAGGCGATCACATCCTGGGTTTCGGCGGAGAAGTCTCTGCCGGCCTCGGCGTCAAGCAACGTCCCGTAGTGCGAAACCAGCCTGTCTGCCAGGTGCCGGATGTTTGCCTTGACCTGCTCCAGGTCGGTAATCGCGGCGGCGGGCACCGTCCAGTCGGGCTCGCGGCCCTTCTTGACCAGCCTGTCGTGCTTGGCCTGCATCCTGTCATGCCGGCGCTGCTCGATGACGTTCTTCCTGACTCCGGTGAAGTAGGTGTCGATCTCACCCCGGATTGAGGATTCGAAGGTAAAGGTCAGACTGTCCTTTTTGAATTCCACCGGGTTCTTTGTAGCCTCGACGGCGTCGATGAGCTTTTTCGCGGCCGAATCGGCGGCTTTGCGCTCAAGAACCGCATCCTCCGGGAAATCGGCCGCACAGGTTCCGAGAACCTCTATGGCCTCTTTCTTTTTCCCGGCGGACCGTCCGGCGCTGAAGCGCAGGGCCATCTCGACGTAGCTCTCGAACTTATTGAGGAACTCATCGTGAAGCTTCTGCTCCAGGATTCCGTTAATCTCGGGAACAGGGCATTCGGGAAGTTTCCCTCCGCCGAAGGCGTCGTTGTAGCCCATGGCGAAGAAATCCGGCACGGGAAGGGCGACGGCCTCCTGAAGGATGGCCTTGATTCCCGCCAGTTTGGGAAGAACTTCGGCAAACGAGCCGGCCTTTCTTCCTGCTTCGGCGAGCTTGGGCAGGTCCTTTGTCAGCTGGGTCAGCTCATCTGCGCGGGTGCTTACCAGATACGGGTGGATTGCCTGAAGCGATTCACGGACCATCTGGGAGACGCGGTACTTCATGTCCTTTACCGCGTTCTTTTCCATCTCGAAGCTCAGCTCGTCGATGGTCTCGATTGCGTCCAGGGCCGCGTCGCGTGCCTGGTTGAAGGCAGCTTCCAGCTTGATGTGATTATGCTCGAAGTCGTCGAACTTGCGGCACATGGCGTCGATTTCAGCATCGGCGCTTTTGCCCGCTTCGGCGGCAGCCTGCTTCATCGCCAGGTTGAGGTTCTTAAGGAAACCGTTGAAGTTCGCCCGGCTTTCGCGCTGTCTGGCCTTGCCCTTCAGAATCATGGCCTCGGTGAGCTGACGTCCGATCTTGACGATCGGATTGAGCGAGCTCATCGGATCCTGGAAAATCATGGCGATCTTGTCGCCGCGGATGTGGTGGAAGTCATCTTCGGAGATCTTGAGCAGGTCTTTTCCGTCATAGATGATTTCACCGCCCTCGATGATCGAGTTTCCGGCGAGGATTCCGAGGATTGCCTTGGAGGTTACCGACTTTCCGGAGCCGGACTCACCGACTATGGCCAGGGTTTCGCCCTTGTCCAGGTCAAAGCTGATGTTGCGAACAGCCTGGACCTTTCCGCTGGTGGTCTTGAAGGAAATCCTCAGGTCGCTTACGTGAAGTTTGTTTTCCATGTCAGTCCTCCACTCCGCGGGTCGACGGGTTGAACGCGTCGCGCAGTCCGTTTCCGAACAGGTTGAACGAAATCAGCAGCAGCGCGAAATACAGGGCCGGGAAGAACATGGCGTGGGGCGAGCTTGTCATCGACGTCTGCCCCTGGCTCATCAGGGTTCCGAGGGTGGTCCCGGCGAAATCCTGGATGTTGACGATGCCCAGATAGGTCAGAGTCGTTTCGCTCCGGATGACGCTCGGGATGACCAGGGCGCAACTGGTTACGATTGTGCCCAGGGAGTTGGGAAAGACATGTTTGAACATCAGTCTCTTGTCCGAAGCCCCCAGGGTGCGGGCGGCCAGGACGAACTCCTGCCCCTTGAACCGGTAGAACTGCTTACGTGTCAGCGCGGCCATTCCGAGCCATCCGGTTGATACGAACGCGAACAGGAACGATGGCACGATTCCGACTTTCGGCGCCAGATGGAGCTGGAAAAGCACTGTTACGACCGTGAAAGGCACTCCGGCCAGAAGGTCGGCGAAACGGTCCATCAACATATCCACGGCACCGCCGTAGTAGCCCTGGATCGAGCCGTAGATGGCCCCGAGGGTCAGGTTGATCACCGACACGAGGAGGGCGAATATCAGGGAGAAGCGCGATCCGATTCCGATTGCTCCGAAGAGGTCCATGCCCATCGAGTTGGTTCCCATCAGGAACATCGGTTCGTGGCCGTAGACGTAGGTGTAGTAGTTGTAGTAGCAGATGCGGCACTGTACTGCACCGGATTTCTGCATGCTGTAGATGTACGAGCCGTCGTCACCCTCTATGCGGATGCTGTTGTACGGGGCTCCCTCCTTGGCCTTGTTCTTTGAATAGGCCGGGATGAAGTTGCCGTCCGCGTCATAGACCGGGGTTCCGCGGGAATCGCTGACCTTGTACCAGATGTTGGCGTTGTTGATGTCCTGGATGTCGGAGGATTCGACGTACGGGTAGATGATCTGGATTCCGGTCTCGTTCTGGTACTGCTGGATTTTCTCGAAATCCTCGTAGGAGAAGACTCTGAAAATCATCCCCTGCTCGTAGTACTTGTTCGTCTTGATCTTGTAGGTGACCGAGACGCGTTCCTGACCGCGGTACATCGAGACGGTGGTGGTGGTTCCCAGAATCTTCAGAACCGGGTCCATACCGGTTTCCTCCGCCACCGCCCTCCACTGGGCCATGGAGACTTCGTTCTGTGACTCGTGGATGGCTCCCCCGTCGAAGATGCCGATGTGCAGATCGGCAATCCAGCGCACGAACGGCGGGTAGTTCACATAGTACTTGTCCCTGTCGTTGATGGTATAAGGCGAGAGTATCGGAGAAATGACCGAGTACAGAAGCAGGGCCAGGATAATCCACGCTCCGATGACCGAAGCGCGGTTCTTCTTGAAGCGGACCAGGGCATCGGCCAGATAGCCGCGGGCCTTGGTCTCGAATTTGGTATCACGGATTTCCCCGTCGCGACTGGCAAACTCGAACAGGGAGGGATCCATATCCTTGTAGACTTCGTTGCTGCTCACTTTCTGGACCCCATTCTGATTCTCGGATCGATGAATCCGTAACTGATGTCGACAACTATGGCGGCAACCAGACCGATTGCCGTGTAGAAGACCGTCAGGAGCATGAACATCGGATAGTCACGGCCGTTGATCGAGTTGAGATAGAGCATTCCGACTCCGGGAATGGAAAAGAGCTTCTCGATGATCAGCGAGCCGGAGAGAATCGAGATGAACTCTCCGAAAATCGACGGGACAATGATGACCATGCAGTTTTTCAGGGCATGGCGCACCGTAGCCTGAACCTTGGTAAGGCCCTTGGTCCTGGCCAGAAGCATGAACTCACTGGTGAGGACCTCGGTCAGTTCGGCACGGGTGGTGCGGGTGAATCCGGCGATGACTCCCAGCGACAGGGAGAGAACGGCCGGAATCATGCTCTTGAACATGGCCCAGGAGAACCAGTCGGTACCCTGTTTCATCAAAAACGGGAACCAACCGAGTTTATATGCGAAAACGTACTGGATGACAAAGGCGTATACGAAACTCGGCACCGAAATCAGCGCCATGGTGAACGTCGAGATGATGTCATCCGTGATTGTGTTCTTCTTGAGTGCGGCCCAGATTCCGAAGGCTATGCCTATGGGTATGCTGAGCACTATCGAATAGAGATTCACGACCATTGTGGCCGGAAGCTTGGAGACAAAGATGGTCGAGACTTCCTGTCCGAAATACAGGACGTCGGAAACTCCCCAGTCTCCCTTTGTGAAAATGTTTCTCAGAAAAATCCAGAACTGGACAAGGTACGGCTTGTTGTAGCCGGCCGCTTCACGTCTGGCCTGAACGACCTTTGTGTGCGGGTCATTCATCGGCAGTTCCGCAGGCGGCAGCATCCGGATCAGAACGAAACACATGAGAGTGATAAGGAAAAGCGTCACCAGCATAAGTGACACTCTCTTTAAGGCATACCTACCCATGCATCCTCCCCTTTTGAAAGACAAAAGCCGCGGGACACGGGGTCCCGCGGTCTTTGCCGTTGTGACTTAAATCAGTACTTCAGCTCTCCACCCTGGGCGGCTACATAGGCGGCCCATTCGGTTTCGTCGTAGTTGTACTTCATGTAGGCGATTCCGCCGCGGCCCATGATCGGGTTGTATTCCTCGACGACGCGGTAGACCTGCTGGGACAGAAGGGCCATGGAGCCGTTCTGGAGCATCGGCAGGTAGTCGTAGGTCTGGAGGAACTGACCCTCGAGGGCGGACAGGATGTCGAGTCTGGTGTTGACGTCGGCAATCTCGGAACCGAAGCAGTACTCCTTGTCGCCGATGGTCACGGTGGTGCCGTTGAGGGCATCGGACCAGGTTCTCAGGTCGGTGGTCAGAGTCTCGCCGTTCACGGTCAGGGTCATCTGGATCGTGGTGGCGTCGAACCACTGTGCGTCATACTGATAACTCGGGTTGACGTAGAGGTCGGTCAGGCTGAACGGGTCGAATGCCGATCCGCTCCATCCTGCCAGGACGGTGTCAGCCAGTCCGTTCTTGATCTTGTTCGACCAGTCGTTGCCGTAGGGGGCGGACTTGACGAACACAATCTTTCCGGCGAACGGGGTTCCTTCGGTGACTTCATTCATCTTCTCGTTGAGGTAGTTGATGGTTCTGGTCATGAAGTCGGAGTCGGAGGACATGGAGTACTCGATCTGGATGGTCTGGTCGCAGACGCCGTCGTTGTCGGCATCGGTGATGTAACCGAGTTCAAGAGCTTCCTTGAAAGCCTCGGCGTAGAGCGCCTTGGCGGTGACGGGGTCGTATCCGGTGATGGAGGCAACGGCGTCGTCAAGGGAGGCGTACTTGGAGATGTCGATCGAGTAGAAGTCACACAGGGCCTTCTTGGCCTGGTCGGTGTCGCGGTAGCGCGATCCGGTCTCCGGGTCATAGAGATAGGCAGTGCCGATGATTCCGTAACCGCCGGACCTTGCCGGGGAAACGGTGGCTGCGAACAGTTCCTTGTCGTAGGTGACCGCGACGGCCTTTCTGAAGTTCAGGATGGTCAGGGTCTGCAGGTCATACTTGGAGGTGTCGAAGTTGTCGGCGGCTTCGCGGCTCTCGATTGCGTCCTTGTATCCGTTGAGAATCAGGAAGTAGATGGTCTCGGACGGAGTGGCGTAGCAGTACTCGGAGTTGCGGTAGGTGTCGTAGTCCTCGGCCTGCAGTCCGTAACCCATCAGTTCGCCCTTGAGGAACATCAGCTTGCGGGTGGCAGCTTCGGCGACAACCTGGGTGTCGACGGCGGTAGTCTGATACAGAGTATAGGTCTTTCCGTCATACGGGTCGACATAGGTGTGCTTTCCGTCGGTCCAGCCGTACCAGTTGGGGTTCTTCTCGAAGCGCATGTGCTTGTCGGCCTGGTAGTCGGTCATGATGTACGGGCCGTAGGACAGAGTGGTCTCGACGCTGGTGTTGTAGGTGGAGGACCAGACTCCCTCGCTCTCGGTCAGGCAGGCGTCGTAGAGCTTCGGCTCGACGATCCAGTTGCTCGAGAGGTTGTACAGGAGGTTGAATCCAGCCAGGGCCTTGGACAGAACCAGGGTGATCTGATACTCTCCGGTCTTCATGATTCCGACGGTGGAGAAGTCCACTTCCGGATAGGAGAAGTCGTAGGAGACGTAGTATCCGAGCTGTTCCTTGGTCTCGAATCCCCAGTCGGCGCTGCCGGTAAAGCCAAAGAGGATAGCGATCGACTCGTCGGTGACGGGAACGAATCCGTCCTCGTCAGCCAGCGGGGAAATGGCTTCCCAGGTAGCGGCCGGGACATAACCGTAGGCGTTGTACAGGGACAGGGCGTTTCCGCTCAGCCAGGCATAGCCTTCGTTCAGACCGAAGTAGCAGACATAGCCCTCGGGGGTGGTGTAGACACCGTCGGCACCCTTGACCAGGTCGGCGATCTGATAGTCCATGGCCTCTCCGTCGGCGGAGTTGACCTTCCGGACGGAGTTTCCGCTGTTGGCGTAACCCTCGGCACCGGCAATAGACAGGCTCTGGGAATAGTAGTCGGTGGCGCGGTAGTTGAGGAGTTTCGGATCAAGCAGGCGCTTCATCGATTCGACGTAGGTGTCGGCGTTGATCGGGGTTCCGTCCTGCCACTGGGCCAGCGGATTGAGGTCGATGACGTAGGCGTATCCGGCAGTAGCCGATTCGGGGATACCGAACTCGGGGTGCTCGGCCTTGACCTTTTCGGTCACGTCAACCGGCATCTCGGCTGCCATCTCGGGGACGATCACGTATCCGGCATAGGGCTCCTTTCCTTCGACGGGACGGGACTCGTCGTTGAAGAGGAAGGTGTACAGGCCGGCGCGGATGAAGTCGGCGGGATACGAGTCATCGGAGGTCTGATATGTGTGGGGGTTCCAGTTGGTCGCCATGGTGGAGACGGAATCCTTGTACACATACTCCTTCGTCGAGTCAAACTGAACGGTTGTCTCGGCGGCTGTGGTTGTGGTTGCTGTCTGCTGATTCTCGGTCATTCCCTTGGCAAATACGGTGCCGAGAACAAGAACGGCGATGAGCAACACTGCCATCAGTTTCTTCATAGGTTTCTCCTTTTGTCTGCTTTGCTGCAGGCATTTTGGTTATGTTACTATATATGAGAGCGACTGTCAAACAAGGCAGCCGCTCTCTGTTTTCAATTGACTTGAATCAGGCTGTCTCGAACTGGGAATTGTACAGTTCGGCGTAGAAACCGCCCTTTTCAAGCAGCTCGGGATGGGTCCCCTGCTCCACTATGTCGCCGTCGCGCAGCACCAGGATGATGTCGGCGTTGCGGATCGTCGACAGGCGGTGGGCGATGACGAACGATGTCCGGCCGGCCATGAGGGTGTCCATCGACTGCTGGATGACCAGCTCCGTGCGGGTATCGACCGAACTGGTGGCCTCATCCAGAATCAGAAGCGGAGCGTTTCGGATCATAGCCCGGGCAATGGTCAGCTGCTGTTTCTGCCCCTCGGATAGGGAGAGGTTGTCATCTATTACGGTGTCGTACCTCTGAGGCAGGGTGTCGATGAAGTGGTTCAGGCCTACCGCCCGGCAGACCTCGTCGAGCTTTTCATCCGGCACATCGTGCCCGTTGTAGATCAGGTTCTCCCTTATCGTCCCGCAGAACAGCCAGGTGTCCTGCAGAATCATGTCAAAGAGGTCATGAAGCGAAGAGCGTTTCATGTCCCTGATGCTGACACCGTCGATCAGGATATCGCCCCCGTCCGTTTCGTAGAAGCGCATCAGCAGATTCACGAGGGTTGTCTTGCCCGCGCCCGTCGGGCCGACGATGGCGACCTTCTGGCCGCTGTGCAGTTCGGCGGAGAAGTCATGGATGATCTCCCTGTCCGGACTGTATCCGAACCTGACGTTTCTGAAACTGACATCCCCGCGGGGATTGTCGAGTCGGGCCGTCTTGGCACTCTCATCGGACAGTTCCTGCTGCTCCAGGAGTGTGAAGACCCTCTTTCCCGCGGCCGAGGCCTGCTGGAACGACGACATGCTCTGGGCAAAGGTCTGCAGAGGCTGGGAGAACAGCCTGGAATAGATGGTGAACGACATTATCGTGCCCAGGGTCACGGCGGTGTTTCCCCGGACGATAAAGACCACTCCGACGATGAATATCGCCACATAGGAGAGGTTCCCGGTGAACATCATGATGTAGTGCATCACTCTGGAAAGGAACTGGGCCTTCCAGTTGGAGTCGTAGATCCGGTCGTTCGTCCCGGCGAATCTGGCGCTCTCCTGCTGTTTTCCGCCGAAGATCCTGACAATCTGGTGGTTGGTGTAGACTTCCTCGATCTGTCCGCTTAATACGGCAATATCCTGCTGTCTGCGGGTGAAGTGCTTCTGGTTGGCCCCCATGACGGTGCTCATCCCGATAAAGCCCAGCACGGAGGTTCCGATGGTCAGCAGGGACAGAATCCAGTTGACCCGGAACATCATGTACAGCACCCCGACAAACAGGGCGGCGGAACTGATCAGGTTGGCAGTCGATGAGGAGAGTGCCTGGCTGATCGTGTCGACGTCGTTTGTCACGGTCGAGAGGATTTCACCCTTGGTCGTGGTGTCGAAGTAACCCAGCGGAATCCGGTTGACCTTGCGGCTGATATCGGCGCGGAGGTTTCGGGAGAACCCCTGGGTGATTGTAGCCGTGATGAACTGCTGTCCGTAGCTGACGATGGCGCCTATGCCGTAGATGACGGCCAGGGTGCCCGAGGTTCTGAACACCGCGTCCAGGTCGATTCCGGTGAGAATCGTCGAGGTGATGATGTCCATCAGCGAGTTTATCCACCTGGGACCGATTATCGTAGCCACCGAGCCGGTGACGGCGAACACCAGGGCCAGAAGCAGGGGCAGCAGGTAGCGTCTGTTGTAAAGGACAATCTTCTTCAGTACCCCGAAGTTCATTTTTTCCTTGAAATCGCGGTTCATTGGAGGTTTAGGCGGCATCAGAGTTCCTCCTCGGACAGCTGCGACAGGGCGATTTCCCTGTACACCGGGCAGGACTTGAGAAGCTCCTCATGCCTGCCGGTTCCTGCGATTCTTCCGCCGTCCAGCACCAGGATGCGGTCGGCGTTGCGGATCGTGCCGATTCTCTGGGCGACGATGATGACCGTCCTGCCCTGCAGCTCTTTTTTCAGGGCCTGACGCACGAGCTTGTCGGTCCGGTAGTCCAGAGCGGAGAACGTATCATCGAAGATGACTATGTCGGAGTCCTTGTATACCGCGCGGGCGATTGAGAGCCGCTGCTTCTGGCCGCCGGAGAGGTTCATGCCTCCCTGGGCAACCGGGGCATTGACGCCCCCGGGCAGTCCGTCCACGAATTCGGCATGGGCTATGTCCAACGCCTTTTTCAGGGCCGGGTCGTCGTCCCGGACCTCCGCATCCGAGCCGTAGGTGACGTTCGACTTGACCGTGCCCTTGAAAAGTACCGCCTTCTGCGGGGCGATTGAGACGCTTGTGCGGATTTCCTTCCTGGTCAGGCTCTCAAGCGGCCTGCCTCCGATCAGAATCTGTCCGCAGGTCGGGTCGTAGAACCTCGGAATGAGATTTATCAGTGTGGTCTTTCCGCTTCCGGTGGCTCCGATTATCGCGAATGTCTGGCCCGGCTCGATGGTGAAGCTCAGGTTCTCCAGACAGTTGCCGCCCCCGGACGAGTAGGCAAAGCTCACGTTGCGGAACTCCACCCTTCCCCTGTCCGACTCCACCGG
Source organism: Spirochaetales bacterium (assembly GCA_017614375.1). Classification (GTDB taxonomy): domain Bacteria; phylum Spirochaetota; class Spirochaetia; order Sphaerochaetales; family Sphaerochaetaceae; genus JAAYFO01. Next base: position 110,924 of record JAGABZ010000016.1, on the reverse strand, counting down.
CGGAAGTCCGGCAGACTCCCCGGGGAAAACCACCGTCAGCTTTGTCGTCAGAACCTCGTTGATTCTCCGGGCGGAAACGATGGTTCTCGGCAAAAGGACGAAGATGACCACCAGCATGACAAAGGACATGACCACATGTATGGCGTACTGGACGAACGCGATCATCTCGCCCATCAGGACTGCCTTTTCCAGCAGCGGGGCCTGGTTGATCAGGACGGCGCCGATCCAGTAGATGGCCAGGGTCAGACCGTTCAGACACAGCGTCAGGGTCGGGAACATCAGACCCATGGTGCGGCTTGTGAACAGGTTGTTGCGGGTGACTGCCTCATTGACCTTTCCGAACTTTTCTTCCTGGAAAGCCTCGGCGTTGAAAGCCCTCACCACGCGCACCCCGGAGATGTTCTCGCGGGTGACACGGTTGAGTTCGTCGGTGAGTTTCTGGATCCGTCTGAACCTCGGCAGGCAGAGGATGGTAAGCACCGCGACCACGGCCAGGATGATGCAGACCGTCACCAGGGTCGAGAGAGTCCACTCCGGGCTCTTTGAGGAAATCTTTCCTATCGCCCAGGCTGCGGTGATCGGAGCCTTGATGACCAGCTGTGTCCCCATGGCGACCAGCATCTGGACCTGTACGACGTCGTTGGTTGTACGGGTAATCAGACTGGCCGTCCCGAAGGTGTTCATCTGCTCGTCCGAAAAGGACGTGACCGCCTCGAAAAGCCTCGAGGCCAGAGTCCGTGAGATGTTGGCCGCAATCAGGGCGGAGCACAGTCCTCCGCAGAGGGCACAGGCACCGCTGCCGAGGGCGCAGAGGAGCATCATCAGACCGTTGTGCCACACGGCGTCCATGTCTATCGTTCCCACCGAGACGGAGGAAGACAGGCTGGCGGTGTAGTCCGGCATGGTCAGTTCAAGCCAGACTTCACAGATTATCAGGGCAACGCAGGCAAACAGCAGGAGCCAGTCCCTTCTTTTGAAATGCTTGAAGATACTTAACACAAATCCGAAGATATAAGAACACGGGGTTGCATTGCAACAACCCCGCGGTGTCAGTCTGTGTTTTTTCGAGGATTGTTCCTCAGTCCCCGAAGACCCTCGGGGCACTGCCCATGGCCTTTTCGAAAAGTTCCTTGCGGGCGGCCTGGGTCTGACGGAACTCATAGTCCTTTCCGGCGGCGGTTACCGTCACGCTGGAGAGCAGAAACCGCCTGTCGAACTTCCAGGCAGTGACGGCCGAGCGTTTGATCGTGGTCACCTCGCCGCTGGTCACCGCACCTGCCCCTATGATGATCAGACGGTAGTCCGTCACGGCCAGCATCCGGCGGCGGCCTTCGTTCACTCCGGTGAGGATGCACAGGAGCTTTTCGTCTACCTGGAGCATGTTGGCCAGCGGCTTGAGTTCCAGGCGGTGGTAGTATTCACTGTACAGGCCCAGAGCCCTGAGCCTCTCGTTCAGATCGTTTTTATCCATGGTTCATTCAAAAACGAGCCTCCGGAGTCACCCCCGGAAGCCCGTATTGTCCAGTCCTGCCGACTGTTACTTCAGGAGCACGGAATCCTCTCTGAGGAAGCCGAGCTTCTTTGCGATACAGGTGGTGCAGGTCAGGTCGCCCGTGACGTTGAGGGCGGTTCTTCCCATGTCGAGGATGGCGTCGATACCGAGAATCAGCGCATAGGCACCGGCGATGTTGGTGGCCGGCTCGATCGGCATTCCGATTCCCTGCATGACCATGGCCAGCATGATGGCACCGGCTCCCGGAACACCGGCGGTTCCGATCGAGGCCAGGGTAGCCAGCAGAGTGATCATAGCCATTTCACCGAAGTACAGGCCTCTGCCGTAGACGGTCATTACGAGGAAGAAGGTGCAGACGCCCTGGTAGATTGCGGTACCGTCCATGTTGATGGTGGCTCCGAGCGGGAGGGAGAATGCATAGACTTCCTTGTCGACACCGAGGTTCTCGGCCGCTGCCATGGTGGTCGGCAGCGTTCCGTTGGAGGAACGGGTTACGAACGCGGTGACGAACGGGGTGCGGGCTTCCTTGAAGAACGGCTTGATCTTGATTCCGAAGATCTTCAGCAGTCCGCCGTAGACCAGAACGATGTGGATGGCGTAGCCGATGAAACAGGCGACGGTCACGGTGACCAGAGCGCCGGCGATCTGAGCTCCGTTCTTGGCGAAGACCTCAGCAATCAGGACGGCGACTCCTATAGGCGCGTACTGCATGATTCCGCGGACGATCTTCATCATGATTTCGGTCAGGCAGTCAAAGACCTCATAGGTGGTCTGGGCGGCCTTTGCGATTCTCTCATCCTTTGAAATCTTGAGGAAGGACAGGCAGAGTCCGAACAGCAGGGTGAAGAAGATCACCTGCAGGACGGTCTCGTTGACCAGGGAAGACAGGACGCTGGTCGGCACGATTTCGTAGATGACCTTCCAGACGTTGGTGCTTCCGTCCTTTCCTGCGGCAGCGGCAGCCTTTGCAACAGCATCGGCCAGCTCGGCGTGCGGCTGGAAGATGTTTGCCAGCAGCAGTCCGATGATGACTCCGATTGCCGAGGTGGCCAGGTAGATCAGGACGACTCTGATTCCGACTTTTCCGACGTTGGCCGGGGAGACGGAAGAGGCGCCGACAACCAGGGAGCCGACGATGATCGGGATGATGATCATCTTCAGCAGGCGGGTGAAGATCGTTCCGAACATGCTGATCCATGCCGGAAGGGCTGTAACTCCGGATGCCGCCAGAATGATACCGGCGATGGCGCCGATCACAAGACCGATGAGGATCTTGTACAGTACGTTGAAGTCAAGATAGGCCTTGAAGAGACCTTTCTTAGTTCCTTCCATTTTTTCCTCCTTTTCAGGTACCCGGTCGAAATAGGGTGGAAAACCGGGCTATGACAGTTTCATATTTTAAAGTCCGCAACGGTGAGTTGGCAAGAAAAATCCTGCGAAAATGCAACAAACGGCAACAGTTTACGTATATCAGAACCGCACGGCCAGGGTGGCGAAGAAGCACGGAGCCCCGTGTTCATGAAGCAGGCCTTCGCCGTTGGTGTCCTGATAGATATCCTCCAACCTGAAACCGGCCCTCAGCTGCCCGCCGATCTGCTCCTCAATCGTGTGGGAGAACTGCACTCCGCTGTCCGAGTCGGCCAGCGATTTCATCTGCCGGGGATTCTGAAGCGGGTCGAAAGGCAGGTATCCGGTCACCGCCGATTCGTCGTCCCCGTCAAAGAGGTAGTTGATTCCGTTGTCCAGACCGCTTAAAAGCCTCCCGCCGGGTTTGAGGACCCGGGCGCACTCGTCCCAGACGTGCTGAACGTCCTTTATGTAGCAGTTTGAGACGGGGTGGAAGACGATGTCGAAAAAACCGTCGGAGAACGGCAGGGTCTGAGTCATGTCCGCCCTGATGGCCCGGACATCGAGCTTTTCACGGGCGGCGACGAGCTTTTCGGAATCAATCTGCTTCTGCGAATAGTCCAGCACCCAGCATTCGGCACCGGCGGCGGCAAACAGGGGTATCTGCTGCCCTCCTCCCGATGCCAGACCGAGCACCCTCTTCCCTTTTATGTCCCCGAACCACCATCTGGGGACTTTCCGGGTCGGGGTCAGATTCACGCTCCACTGACCGCGGCGGGCCAGCCGGACGGCCTTTCTGTCGACGGGGATACCCCACTCCCAGCCCTCCTCAATCCAGCGGTCAATGGTGGAGGCGTTCTCGTCGGTGTAGGTTCCGCTTCTGCGGGGGGTGCTGAAATACCGGTAGGAGTTCTTCTCTATCGGTTCCGGTTTTGAGGCGCAGATCGGCGCCAGCCACGTTCCGACCAGTTCGAAACCGCACTTCTGGATTACCCGGTTCGAACCTCTGTTTGCCTGGGCAGCCTCGATTACCAGGGTGGTGAAACCGTCATCCAGGAGGGTGTTCATCAAGGCCTTGCACGCCTCTGTCATATAGCCCCTGCCCCACCACGGACGGCCGAGACAGTAACCGATGACCGGGTTGCCGTGATGAAGTCCGACCGTGCTGATCATCCCGATTGCCTTTCCGACGCCTCTCTCGGTGATTACGTAGCGGTACGCTCCCGGGGCACGGTCTTCCTGCAGCCAGATTGCTATCCTCTTTTCAACGGCGGCGACGTCGGTGTAGGGGCTCCATGAAAGGAATCTGGTGACCTCCGGGTCGCTTGCCCAGTTGGCGAACATGTCCGGGGCGTCGGCCATGGTTATCGGCCTGAGAATCAGGCGGTCGGTCTCGATGGTTTCGTGTCTCATGGGAAGATGTTAGCACATTCGCCGCGGCTTGACGATATTATGGGTAAAACGTACCTTTACGGCATGCTTGAACTCAGAAACATTTTCAGGAAATACAAGACCGGAGACCTCGTCCAGACCGCTCTGGACGGAGTTTCGGTAAACCTCCGCGACTGTGAGTTCGTCTCCGTCCTCGGGCCCAGCGGCAGCGGAAAGACCACCCTGCTCAACATCATAGGCGGGCTGGACCGGGCCGACGGCGGGGAACTGGTCATCAACGGACGCTCCACCCGTGGATACACCGACCGGGACTGGGACGCCTACCGCTGCCACAGGATAGGATTTGTCTTCCAGAGCTACAACCTCATCGGCCACCAGAGCATCCTGTCAAACGTCGAGCTGGCCCTGACGATAGCCGGACTCTCGGGTTCCGAGCGGAAAAAGCGGGCCAGAAAGGCCCTGGAGGACGTCGGTCTGAAGGGCCAGGAGCACAAGAGGCCGAGCCAGCTCTCCGGAGGACAGGCCCAGAGGGTGGCAATCGCCCGGGCCCTGGTGAACAACCCCGACATCCTGCTGGCAGACGAACCGACCGGAGCCCTGGACAGCGAGACCAGTGTCCAGGTCATGGAACTTCTCAGGCAGGTGGCCGCCGACCGCCTGGTGGTGATGGTCACCCACAACGCCGAGCTTGCCGACAGATACTCCACCCGCATCATCCGCCTGCGCGACGGCAGAATCGTCGAGGACAGCGCGCCTTTCACCCCTGAAAAGACCGATGCTGGCAGAGGCCGCGAGGCCCGCACAGGGATGTCGTTTCTGACTTCCCTGTCCCTGAGCGCCAGAAACCTCCTGACCAAGAAAGGCCGGACGATTCTCACCGCCCTGGCCGGATCGATCGGAATCATCGGCATCGCCCTGATTCTGTCGCTGTCGACCGGAGTGAACAACTACATAGCCGATGTCCAGAAGCAGACGATGTCATCCTACCCTGTCACGATTTCGACCCAGGCCCTGGACCTGTCGGGAGTGATGGATGTCAGACAGGCCAGACTGGCCCTGCTTAACCAGCAGGACAACCGGACAGAGGGCCTCGTCCGGGCCGACTACACCTCTCTCAAGGAAAGTGAAACCCTTTCCTCAAGCGTTGTCCTCAACGACCTGGCGGCGTTCAAACGCTATCTGGATGACCCGGACAGCCCGATCAGGCAGTACGTCGGCACCAACGGAATCATCTACGACTACGACGTCTCGTTCAGCGTCTATGCCCGCGACCCGGACGGTCTGCTCAAGGACACCGATTCCGACCGGACAAACAGAGGCGGGATGCAGCTGTTCTCCTCAATGATGGGAACCTCGTCCTCCGCCCAGCGGGGGGCTTCCAACTTCAGCGCCATGATGCAGGGCTCGGGAAACGAGGCAATCAGCAGGGTCGTCACCGACAGCTACGAACTTCTCGCCGGCTCCTGGCCGACACAATACGATGAACTCGTCCTGGTTCTGGACAAGTCCAACTCAATCCCCGCCAAGGTTCTGCTTCAGCTGGGAATCATCAGCTCATCCCAGTTCGAGGCGGCACAGGATGCCATCCGGATCGGCGACGAGCCGGATGACCTGATCTGGACATACGATGACCTGCTCGGACGGGAGTTCTATCTGGTGCCCGCCTGCGATACCTACGTCCGGGGTGAGGACGGACTTTGGGGCCTGACCGAAGACCCGGATATCCTTATGGGCAATTCCGTCAGACTGAAGATAACCGGAATCATCCGCCCCGAAGAAGACGCGGCCAACGCCGACATCAACACCGCCCTGGCCTATACCGCCGCCCTGACCGACTGGATCATCACCCACACCGAGACCTCTGCGTCGGTTCTGGCCCAGGAAGCCGCACCTGAAACCAACATCTTCACCGGATTGCGTTTCAGCCCGGCCGACGACAGCCAGAAGGCAGCCGACGCCAGGGCCTATCTGAGCAGACTGGGGGTTTCGGAAAAGGCCTCGGTCTTCGCGTCGATCATGGGCACAGTCTCCGGGTCATTCTCCGCCGCAGTCCCGTCAGGCGCCGGTGCTTCAGGTGGGTTCGGCTCTACAGGTGGCTTCGGCACTTCAGGAAACACCAGCCGCTCCGACGCGGAGAGCATGTACGCCTCCATGCTCGACCGCTGGCTGGACAGCGACCCGGATCAGGCAACTCTGGTCTCGGTCTACGACAGTCTGATTTCCGCCTCCAGCTACGATGAGAACATGAAACTCCTGGGAAAGGTCAGCTATGACAGCCCGGTGTCGATCAGCATCTACGCCGACAGTTTCGAGGCCAAGGAAGGAATCTCCGAGTGCATCAGACAGTACAACCTCAACTCCGACGGAAAGACGCAGATTACCTACACCGACTATGTGGCGCTGCTTACCAGCTCACTGACTTCAATCGTAAACGTTATTTCCTACGTCCTGATTGCCTTCGTGGCAGTGTCACTGGTCGTCTCATCGATAATGATCGGAATCATCACCCACATCTCGGTGCTCGAACGGACCAAGGAAATCGGAATCCTGCGCTCGCTGGGAGCCTCAAAGGCCAACATCACCCAGGTCTTCACCGCTGAAACCGTAATCATCGGCCTCTGTTCGGGCATCCTGGGCATCGCCGTCTCCGCCCTGCTCAACCTGCTGATCAACGCGGTGCTCCACGTCCTGACCAAGGGTTCGACGGTAAACGCCGTCCTTCCCCTGCGCGGTGCCCTGATTCTGATCTGTGTCTCGGTTGCGATTACGGTCATCGGCGGACTGGTGCCGGCAAAGAAGGCTTCGCGCAAGGACCCGGTGGAAGCTCTGCGCTCAGAGTAGACTAGTTTTCTTCCGTTTTGATTACCTGCCTGTAGGCCTCGCGGAGTTTTCTGCGGGCCTGCCTGGCCTTGGGCGTCCAAAAGAGGAACATGTCAAAGCCGTGGATGCTGCTGTGATAGACGTCCGCGCTGGCCTTTACCCCCGCCTCCTGAAGCTGCCTGACGTAGTCCAGCGTCTCGTCCCGGAAAGGTTCCCCGTCGCTTACGAAGGTATAGGCCGGCGGCAGTCCGCTGTAGTCCGTCTCCATCGAGGGCGAGGCGTATTTGGGCACGTGGTCCCCTCCGTAGAGCACTCCGAGGTACTTCTTCCAGCCGCGGTGGTTCCTTCTGGTATTCCAGGTCAAGGCATGGTTGTCCGCCGATGACGGGGTATCCTCGCAGTCCAGCATCGGGTAAACCGGCAGCTGCAGGGCAATCGGAATGCGCCCTCCCCTGTCCCGGGCATAGATGCACACTGCGGCGGCCAGCCCGCCGCCGGCGCTTTCGCCTCCGACGACAATCAGGTCCCGGCGGATGCCCAGCTCGTCTGCATGGTCATACATGTACTCAAGGGCGCAGTAGCAGTCCTCCAGCGCCGCCGGATAGGGCGCCTGACCGGCCAGTCTGTAGCCGGGGGACAGGACCACCGCCCCGAAGTGCCTGGCCAGCATCCTGCCCAGCGAGACATGGACCATCGCCGGCATCCCTATGGTATAACCGCCGCCGTGGATCCACAGGATGCCGGGAACCGGCCCTTTGGCTCTGCGCGGTGAAAGAATCACTATTTTCATCTGCCCGCCGGGCGAAGGAATCAGGATGGTTCGGCTTTTCATGGCTCGTTCCGTTATACCACTTACCCACCCGTATCTCAACCGGCTCCGGGGCAAGGTGGATGCAGCTCTTTGAAGGTTCCATCCCCGGGGTAATCTGAAGAAATCTGTCCGTACTGCGCAGGCAGGGGCTCACGAGGATGAACCGGGTATCCGAAAACCGGCTTGAGACAGATCATTTCGGATACCGGAGTATCCGAATAAACCGCTTGTCTGACGGATTTCGGATACAGGAGTGTCCGAAAAAGCAGAGATGGGGCGGTTTTACGGATACTGCAGGCCCGGCGGGGACAGGCAGACTTCATCAAAACTGCGGCGATTGCCTGCGAACCTGAGCACCGGGTTCTCCGAGTCGGTTTCAAATCCGTGAACTTTCCGCAAAGAACAAAAAGGGCTGCCGTCTATCCTGCCCGGCAGCCCCCAAAAGGGTAAGAATGAATGAAGATGTCTGTACCTTACCCTGTGTTCCTAAAATGAACTTAAAAAGTGAAAAAGGGTTTCCGGGACGGGAAGAACTCAGGATATTCAGGCCAGTCCGGGGCGGCATGGATTGCCGTTCTTCTGCCGGTAGTCGAAGTACAGTTCCTCGGTAGCCAGCGCCATCTTCGTGACGGAGAAATCCCTGCCTTTCGGATAGACGTACCAGGTATCCTCCAGGGTGTTGAGGTCCACGCAATCCCCGTGCTTGCCCAGATAGTCATACTCGATGTGGCAGGAGTACAGGCTGGGCACCGGCTTTATCATCTGGAAAAAGTCGCCGTCGGTGTCGGTTCCGGTGACCTTGAAGCCGTTCATGTCATGGACCATCGTCCCCTGCCCGAGCCTGACAAAGGCCTTTGCGTTGGGGAGAGTGTCAACGGTAACGGACAGCGGTCCGGAGCTGTAGGTCCCGTTACGGACCTCCTCACGGACGTTGGCGCGCTGCCATTCGTACCAGTCGGGGATATGGGAGAACTCCGTATCCCCCTGCACGGCGGTAAGTGTTCCGTCCCTGTTCATCGTCCAGGACTTGCCGCAGTGCCCGCAGGACAGGGTGTCATCCCTGGTTTCCATCCTGAACTCGGTTTTGCATGAGGGACACTGGTACAGCACCTTGTGAAGCCCCTCGGCCCTTTTGGGATAGTCGACAGTTATCCCGTTTGCCTTCTGCCAGGCGAAGTCATCATATTTGAAGGCCTTTACCAGCGCGTCGTTGACTTCGTCGGGCGAGGCCGCCTCCAGCTGCTGCGGGGTGAAGAGGACCTTCATCTCCGCCTCGGTTCTTATTCCCCTGTCGTGGAGATTCCAGAACGGCGAATTGATGTGATGGCCGTGGCAGATCAGCGTGACCACCGGGACCTTCAGGTACTTGCACAGCTTGCCCAGCGACGAGGGGAGCACGGCCGTCGTACCGCAAAGCGAATAGCGGGCCTCGGGATAGATGATGGCGACATCCCCGTTCTGAATCGTCTTTTTGAGCTGGCGGACCAGCTGGGGGTCGCTGGTGAACTTGCGCTTGCAGATGCAGCCTACGTCGCGCAGCAGTTTCTCACGCCCTATGAAGCCGTCGATGGCGACCACGTAGTTCGCCCGCCAGGGAAAGATCGCCTTGGTGGCAACTTTGAAATCCAGAAAGGCGTTGTGGTTGCACAACATCAGGAACGGGGGCTTGAGGTCACCGATTTCCCGCTTGATCCGGGAGTGGTGCTTGAGGACGTCGGGAAGGCTGATGAGAATCGTCAGCGGGCGCAGAAACCAGCGGGTCCTCCTCGGAGGGAGGCTCATATCAAAACGTTCAAACGGGGTTTTCATCGGGCAAAGTATAAAACACCGCCCCGTCTTTGGATAGTATCCTCTTCAATCAGTTTTCAACGAAGAACGCCGCAGTCTGCCCGGGAACGGTCATCGTTTCCCCGTCGGTGACGGGCATCTCTCCGTTGAGGTAAAGTACCTCGCCGGGTTTGCCGCGGTAGGCCCAGGATGCCGTTGTGCTTTTTGGGTTGAGCACTACCAGGATGCTCCGGTTTCCGTCGCGCCTGCGGTAAACAAGCGGAGAGGCGCAGCTCTGACAGTAAACGAATTCAATTTCACCCCGGCTTTGGAGGGCTTTCTCCGAATGACGGATTGATATGAGCCTGCGGACCTCGGAAAGCAGGGAATCAGGAACTCCGTCCTGGTTGAGCACCGTCGGCCTCTGGGGGTCGGGGTCGATGGGAATGTACAGCTTTGCCTCGCCGGCACTTGAGAAACCCGCGTTGGAGCTGTCATCCCACTGCATCGGCGAACGGGCTCCGGTGCGGTAATAGCCGCCCTCGACCGAATCCAGACCCTCGAGATAGCGCATCCCGATCTCGTCCCCGTAGTACAGAAACGGGGCACCGGGCATCGAGAAAAGAAAGGCGAAGGCGATTTTCATCTCGTCGGGATTCAGGTAGTGGGCCATCCTGATGGTGTCGTGGTTGCCCGACGGGATGCAGATCATCCCCTTTCCCTTGGTCGGGGCGTAGCAGTAGTTGTAGTAGTCCACAAACGCCTTTGCATCTCCGCCGGAGCCGGAGGAGAAAAAGCAGTTCTCCGTATGGAACAGATCTCCGTAGTGGCTGTGCCAATCGCGGAGCATGAAATCCATGTGGAAACCGGACTGCAGGCTGTGCTCGGGGTGGCCCCACTCGGAGATGATGGCGCAATCCGGGAACTCCCTGTCCAGGAACTGCCTGAAATCCTGCCAGAGGGCAATCGTCCCGCGGCAGTCCGGATCGTTCTTGACCATGCATCCGGCCATGTCGACCCTGAAACCGTCGCAGCCGCGCTCCATCCAGAAGCGCATTACGTCCTTTATCGCCTCCCTCGTGGCCAGGGCGTCGGGACTGTCCGGAGCCTGCTGCCAGGACGGGTCGTCGATGTTCTGGAAACCGTAGTTGAGGCAGGGTTGGTGCGAAAAGAAGTTGACCGCCGCCGAGCCGTCGCGGTTGCTGCACCCCCGCAACCAGCCGCGGATGCTTCCCAGGTTGTCCGGGCTCTTGAAAACGTTGTCCGTCCAGATATAGCGGCCCCACATCCTGTTCGGTTTTGCCTCGGATGACATCCTGAACCACGGATGCTCCCACGAGGTATGCCCCGGAACCAGGTCGAGCAGAACCTTCAGCCCCAGTTCGTGGGCGCGTTCAAAGAGACACACCAGATCCGGCAGGGTTCCGTAGCGGGGCGCGACCTTCTTGTAGTCGGACACGTCGTATCCGGCGTCGAGAAACGGCGACTTGAAACAGGGGTTGAGCCAGATTGCGGTGCAACCCAGCGACTTCACATAATCCAGCCGGGATATGATTCCCCTGAAGTCCCCGATTCCGTCGGCATTGGCATCCCGGAAAGTCTGGGGGTAGATTTCATAGAAAACAGCGTCATCCAACCAGGCGGGCATGGCAGACCTCCCGCCCGATTATACTACATCGCTGCCTGAATCGGGGAGATACCCATCGTCGTTTCATCCAGTACGTCCAGCAGGGCACGGGCTGTGTCTATGGAGGTGAACATCGTCACCCCGCTCTGGATGGCACAGGACCGGATGATCTGCCCGTCGGTGTGGCTCCCCTGGGCGGTGAGGTCCTTCGTGTTGAGCACGTAGCTGACCCTGCCCGAAGCCAGGGCCCTCGGGATGTCGTCGCTGCCCTCGCTGAGCTTTTTCAGGACAGTGCAGTTTATCCCGTTTTCCCGGAGAAAGGCCGCGGTGCCCTCGGTTGCCAGGACTCCGAACCCCAGAGAGCAGAAGCGCCTCACCAGCGGGAGGACTTCCTGACGGTCTTCCGGTGCCTTTGCCACAGTAACCAGGACATTGCCCCAGTTGCGGATCGCCATGCCGGAGGCCTGCAGGGCCTTGTACAGGGCGCGGTTGAGGGTGCGGTCATAGCCGATTGCCTCTCCGGTGGACTTCATCTCCGGTGACAGATATGCATCCGCCCCCTTGATCTTTGCGAACGAGAACACCGGAACCTTTACGTAGAACCGCCCCTCGGGGCGCCGTACGGTCAGAACCCCCTGCTCCTTCAGGCTGTGTCCGAGCATGACGGCGGTGGCTATGTCGGCCAGCGGACAGCCGGTGGCCTTTGAGAGGAAAGGAACAGTCCTCGACGAGCGGGGGTTGACCTCAATCACCGAGACACGGTCCTGCGGGTCGACGATGAACTGGATGTTCAACAGTCCCCTGATACCGATCCCCAGAGCAAGGTGCTGTGTGTAACGGACGATGGTCTGTCGGACCTTTTCACTCAGGCTGAAGCAGGGAAAAACGCTGATGGAGTCCCCCGAATGGACACCGGTTCGCTCGATGAGCTCCATGATTCCGGGGACGAATACATCCTGCCCGTCGCAGATTGCGTCAACTTCGACTTCCCTGCCCCGGACGTACTTGTCCACAAGTACCGGGTGACCCGGTTCGATGCTGATTGCGGTGCTCAGGTAGTGCCGCAGCTGCTCCGGACCGAAGACCAGCTGCATCGCCCTGCCCCCGAGGACGAAACTCGGACGGACCAGGACGGGATAGCCGATTTCAGCGGCGGCGGTCAGGCCCGTATCGACATCGGTTACGGCGCAGCCCTCGGGTCTGGGGATGTCCAGCTCCAGGAGGAGTTTTTCAAAGAGATCCCTGTCCTCGGCGCGGTCAACGGCCTCCTGACCGGTGCCGATGATGTTCACGCCCCTCTGGGCCAGGGCGTCGGCCAGGTTGATCGCCGTCTGGCCGCCGAGGGTGACAATCACCCCCATGGGCTTTTCGAAGTCGATGATTTCCATCACGTCTTCGACCGTCAGCGGCTCGAAGTAGAGTTTGTCAGATACGGTGTAGTCGGTCGAGACGGTCTCGGGGTTGTTGTTTATGACTATGGCCTCGTAGCCGTACCGGCGGATTGTCTGCACCGCGTGGACTGTCGAATAGTCAAACTCGATTCCCTGGCCGATTCGAATCGGTCCGGAGCCGAGGACGACGATTTTATCCCTGTCCGTGACCACCGAGTCGTTCGTCCCGCCGTAGGAGGAGTACAGGTACGGGATGTACAGTCCTGTGTGCAGGGTGTCGACCATCCTGAACACCGGGCGCAGACCGGATTGATGCCTCAATTGCGTAACCTGCTCTGCCTCACAGCCCCAGAGGCGGGCGATGAAACAATCGCAGAAGCCCATCTTCTTGGCCTGGGCGAGCACGGCCGGGTCGCACACCGAGGCCCGGAGCCGGCCTTCCATCTCCACGATTTCCCGCAGGCATTCGAGAAAGACATGGTTGATCATCGTCCGGGAGTGCAGTTCCCCGACCGACACGCCCCTACGAAGCAGTTCGGTCACGGCAAAGATGTTGTCGTCGCGGAATTCGGATATGTAGTCCAGAAGCTCAGATTGTGTGAACCCGTCGAACTTGGTCATGTGCAGGTGACACACACCGGTCTCAAGCGAGCGCACCGACTTCAAGATGCACTCACTAAGGCTGGAGCCTATGCCCATAACCTCGCCGGTGGCCTTCATCTGGGTTCCGAGGGTGTTCGGTGCGTCGGAGAACTTGTCGAACGGGAACCTGGGGAATTTGGCCACTATGTAATCCAGCACGGGCTGTTTCGAAGCCAGGCCGCCGGCCACTGGAATCTCGTCCAGCAGCATTCCCAGGGCGACCTTGGCGGTGACCCGGGCTATCGGATAGCCGCTGGCCTTCGAAGCCAGTGCGGACGAGCGGCTGACGCGGGGGTTGACCTCGATGAGGAAGTAGTCATCTCCCTCCGGGTCAAGGGCGAACTGGACGTTGCACCCGCCCTCGATTTTCAGGGCGCTGATTATCTTCAGCGCGCTCTTTTCAAGCATGTCCAGCTGGCCGGGGGTCAGCGACAGAATCGGGGCAACGACTATCGAATCTCCGGTATGTACCCCTACCGGATCGACGTTTTCCATTCCGCAGATCGTAACCGTCCGCCCCGAAGCGTCGCGCATCACCTCGAATTCGATTTCCCTGAATCCTTTGACGCTTTTCTCGACCAGGACCTGCCCGACCGGTGAAAGCCTGAAGGCCACAGCCCCGAGTTCCTCCATCTCCCGCTCGTTGTTGACAAAGCCGCCCCCTGTGCCTCCGAGGGTGAAGGCGGGCCGCAGCACGACCGGGTATCCTATGTCCAAAGCGGCCTTTTTGGCCTGCTCAAGATTGTAGGTAATCTCCGAAGGGATGACCGGTTCGCCGATGGATGTGCACAGTTCCTTGAAAAGCTCGCGGTCCTCCGCCTTTTCTATGCTCTGCTTCGGGGTTCCGAGCAGCTGTACCCCGCACTCGGCCAGCACACCCTGCCTGTCCAGCTCCACCGCCAGGTTCAGGCCTGTCTGCCCGCCCAATCCCGGGATTATGGCGTCGGGCCGTTCGCGGCGGATGATCCGGGCCACATAATCCGCGCTCAGAGGTTCCATATACACTTTGTCCGCCATCTGCGGATCGGTCATTATCGTGGCCGGGTTGGAGTTGCAGAGGATGACTTCATAGCCCTCTTCGCGCAGGGCGATGCAGGCCTGGGTGCCGGCGTAGTCGAACTCGGCGGCCTGTCCGATGACAATCGGTCCCGAGCCTATGATGAGCACTTTTCTGATGTCTGTCCTCTTTCCCATGACAACCTCATGACAGACGGACAACCGGTGGTCCGTGATGAGCAGATTTTAGCGGGATACGCATTTTTATGCAACGAGTATACGGATAAAAACGGCTTAAGGTCATGCCTTGTCCGGAAATTGCAACAAAATACAACTTATATCCGGTGTCAGGAGCCCCGTCGGCCCCGGATTGCGCGGCTTGACAGTACTCCTTTCTTTATGCTAAAAGACTTGCAAACAACAACGGCCCTGACGGAGAGGCCGCGGTTGAGGGTCCGAGGAGAGAGACGGCATCTGGTGCGAGCCGGGCGGACCGCTTCCGCGGATGTCGCTCCCGAGCCGGGAGGAAGAAAGCTCCGGCAAGTAGAACCTCCCCGATTCAGCCCCGTGACAGGCTTTATGAGTGACAGCAAAAGCTGTAATTTGAGTGGTACCGCGGGTGAAGGCTCGTCTCAAAATGAGGCGGGCTTTTGTTTTTGCCGCGACGGAGGGTGATATGGATACTGTTTCGGGACTTGATTTCAAGATCCGGCAGATGGCCGAAAGAATCAAGGAACTGCGCGAGGTCGAGGGGCTGAGCGTTGAGCAGATGGCGCAAAAGACCGACTCCACAGTCGAGGAGTACCTGGCCTGCGAGTCCGGTGAATCCGACCTGAACTTCACCTTCATCTACCGCTGCGCACTGGCGTTCAACGTCGACGTGACGGACATCATCGAAGGCACCAGCCCGAAACTGGTATCCTACACCGTCACCCGCAGCGG
Organism: Spirochaetales bacterium; assembly: GCA_017614375.1. Classification (GTDB taxonomy): domain Bacteria; phylum Spirochaetota; class Spirochaetia; order Sphaerochaetales; family Sphaerochaetaceae; genus JAAYFO01. The sequence continues at coordinate 95,676 of JAGABZ010000016.1, read as the reverse complement.
AGCCGGCCAGGAGATTTCCAACGCACACGGCATGACGTACTACAACATGGCCTACGCCTTTCGCAACAGGATAGCCGAACCCCTCTATGTCCGGAGCAAATTCAGCGAGGAAGCTCAGAACAGGGACATCGAGCTCACATCGCACGCGGGCCAGGAGTGCGACATCATCATCTCCGGCCACCTCATGGTCCAGGTCGGTCCGCACAAAGAAGTCCTCGGCCCCGGCGACAGCATCTATTTCGACTCCTCCACCCCGCACGGGATGATCGCCGTCCAGGGTCAGGACTGCGTATTCTACGCCCTGGTTCTCAACCCCACCGGCGAACCGATTCCCGAGCTGGTGCCGCAAAAGGCGATCGAGACCCATTCGCAGGTCCACAAGGATCCGAAGGAACGGGCCTGGAAGCACTTCATCGACGTAACCGAAAACGACAAGGGCACCCCGCTGTCAATCAAGTTCAAGAACACGGATAACTTCAATTTCGCCTACGACATCCTCGACGAGATCGCCCGCCGCGAACCGGACAAACTGGCGATGCTTCACATCTCAAAGGACATGACCGAGCGCCGCTTCACCTTCCGCGACATCAAGCGGGCCTCCAGCCAGTGCGCCAACTACTTCAAGTCCATCGGAATCCGCAAGGGCGACAGGGTGATGCTCATCCTCAAACGCCACTACCAGTTCTGGTTCGCCATCCTCGGACTGAACAAACTCGGCGCCGTGGCGATTCCCGCCACAAACCAGCTGCTGGAGCACGACCTCTCCTACCGTTTCGAAAAGGCCGGAATCAGTGCCGTCATCTGCACCTCGGACGGAGACAGTGCCTCGGAAGTGGACAAGGCCTGCGCGGTCTACGGTCGCCCGGTCCATAAGTTTATTGTCAACGGAAGCCGCCCGGGATGGAGGGAATTCGACGAGGAGTACACAATGTACAGCTCCTCGTTCCACCCTGCCCAGAGGCCCGGCGGCGATGACCCGATGATCATGTTCTTCACCTCGGGAACCTCCGGATACCCGAAGCTTGCCATCCATGACTACAAGTATGCCCTGGGGCACTTCCACACCGCCCGTTACTGGCACAACGTCGACCCGGAGGGTCTGCATTTCACCATCTCCGACACCGGTTGGGCAAAGGCGATGTGGGGCAAGCTCTACGGCCAGTGGCTCTGCGAGTCGGCCACCTTCGTCTATGACTTCGACCGCTTCGACGCCGCCGCGGTCCTGCCGATGTTCGCCAAGTACCACATCACAACCTTCTGCGCCCCGCCGACCATGCTGCGGATGATGATCAAGGAGGACATCTCACAGTACGACTTCTCCTCGGTCAAGCACATGACCACCGCCGGTGAAGCGCTCAACCCCGAGGTCTACCGCCAGTTCGAAAAGGCCACCGGCCTGCAGATTCTGGAGGGCTTCGGTCAGTCGGAAAGCACAATGATCATCGGAAACATGGTCGGAGCCGAGCATAAAATCGGTTCGATGGGCAAGCCCGCGCCCATCTACCAGGTCGAGCTGGTGGACCCCGACGGCAGGCCGGTCAACACCGGTGAGACAGGGGAAATCGTAATCAACATCAAGGACGGACTCCCCTACGGTCTGGCCACAGGTTATTACGGAGACCCGGAAAAGACCGCCGAGATCTGGCGCGACGGCTGGTACCACACCGGCGATACCGCCTATCGTGACGAAGACGGCTTCTACTGGTATGTCGGCCGCGTCGACGATGTGATCAAGTCCTCCGGCTACCGCATCGGCCCGTTTGAAATCGAGAGCGTGATTATGGAACTCCCGTACGTCCTTGAGTGCGGAGTCTCACCGGTTCCCGACCCGATCCGCGGCCAGGTGGTCAAGGCCAGCATCGTCCTGGTCCGGGGCAAGGAGCCCAGCGAGGAGCTCAAGGCCGAAATCCAGAACTACGTCAAGAAACACACAGCCCCGTACAAGTACCCCAGAGTGGTCGAGTTCCGCGACAGCCTGCCTAAAAGCAGCTCCGGAAAGATAATGCGCAGCCTGCTCTGACAACCCGGGACACTCAGGCCCTGGCCTGAAAAAAAAGGTAGTCCGGGTTCTGATGCATTCTGACCATCCCCGCCGGGCCTGCAGTATCCGTAAAACCGCCTCCTCTCTGTTTTTTCGGACACTCCGGTATCCGAAATCCGTCAGGCAAGCGGTTTCTTCGGACACTCCGGTATCCGAAACAATCTGTCTCAGGCCGGTTTTCGGACATCCGGTTCCTCCTCGTGAGCACCTGCCTGCGCAATGCGGACAGATTTCTTCCGTTTGTCCCCGGACTTTCCTTGAAGAGGCAACAAAAAACCCCTGTCAGCCTGAGCCGGCAGGGGTATTTGACTTAAGCGGATTGATTACTCAGCCTGGATGATGTTCAGGGGGAGATTCTCAGCCTTTGTCAGGGTGACTCCCTTTGCTACGAACACGTCGCAGGAGGAGTTGTTCTCAAAGGTACCGCCGTTGATGGCGCCCAGTCCGACGAAGTAAATAGCTCCGCCCTTGCCCTCGGCATAGCAGGTGTTGTTCCTGAAGGTACCGCCGTTGATGACCAGAGTTGTGGTGGCGTAGGTGTTGATGACAGCGCCTCTGGTTGCCGAGGTGTTGTTCTCGAACAGACCGCCGTTGACCGTGACCTTTGTGGTTTCGCAGTTGGTGGCCTGGATGATTCCGACCTTGTTGGTGTCGTTGTTGGCCAGAACACAGTCATTGATTGTAGTGTCGCCGTACACGCAGAAGACACCGTTTGCCATGACGACGTTATCGGTGAATGTTCCGCCGTTGATGACCAGTTCGCCGTAGGTACGGGCCAGTCCGCCGAAGGTGGTCGAATAGACGTTGGTGACGGTTACGCCCTTGTTGAACTCAAGGTAGCCGTGGATTTCGTTGGCGGGATCCTTCCAGCCGATACCGACGTAGAACAGGATTCTGGCGGTGATTGCGGCGGTCGATCCGGCGCCCTTGAAGGTCAGTCCGCCGGTCTCGGTTCCCTTGAGGATCAGGCGGCCCTTCTCGGTGATTCTGAAGCAGCAGCAGATGTCGTTGCCGTTGTACTCGACGAAATTCTCTCTGGTCAGTCCGTCGGTGATGGTGACCGGCGTACCGCCGTCGATGATGGTGATCTCAGCCTTGTTGATTTCCATCTTCTTGGTGATGGTCAGGTCCTTCTTGACGGTGATGACGGCCGAGCCGCTCTTGACGGAAGCAACCGCGTCCTCGAGCTTGTCGAATCCGGTATCCACTCCGTCCTTGGTGACGATTACAGCGTAATCAGCCGGTGCAGTTTCGGCGGCAGGAGCTTCTGCCTTAGGAGCCGCTGCGGGTTCTGCGGTGGCGCAGGAAACCAGTGCGAAGCACAGGAAAGCGACCGTAAGGAACGCAAAGAGCTTTGTTTTCATGTTTTTTCCTCCAAGTGAAAATGCGGGGTTTCCCCTGCCTAGCATTCTACTTCGCAGATGCGCGGTAAACAATTTAGCTGATTTAATAATGGCATAACCGTTTCTTATATTTGCCGGCAAGCCCTGACCGTCCCCGCCGGTTCAGAACAGTTCCCCCTGAACGGGAATTACCCTGCGGATGCAGACCAGATCGAGGAATCCTGCCACCGTTGAACCCGGCAAAGCATACGGCCGTCCTTCAGGCAGCGTCCGCCTCCACTCTGAGACCGCCGTGCTGTAAAACGACTTGGGAAGCACCACCGGCCTGCCGCAGGCCAGGGCATGGTCCGCCGCCCTGCGCCCTCCGCCCTCCTCGGAGCCCTCTACCAGAAAGACGACATCGGAAATTTCGGCAATCAGGCGGCTTCTGGCGGCCAGCGTCCACTTTGAAGTGCTCTCAACCGGACCGAATGGATGGATTACCAGATCCCGGTTCCGGATTGTTTCGTAAAGCTCTTCGTTTGAGGGAGGATAGCACGGACACTCTGTCCCGAAAGGAACGACGGCGATTGTCCTGCCGTACCTGAGGGCTGCCTGATGGGCAGCGCTGTCCACCCCGAGAGCCAGCCCGGAAACCACGGTAAAACCCTCCGAACAGAGGGCGCTGACAATCATCTGCGTGTTTTTCAGAGCCTGAGGCGAGGGATCGCGGGTGCCGATTACCGCGGCAAGCTGACCGAGAAGCAGGGACCTGTCCCCCTGGCAGATCAGTTTGGGATAACGACGCAGAACCTCATTACGGCATGCCGGAACTTTCATGAATAAAGAATATCAGAAAACCACCAGCGGATAATCTTTTTTCTCAACAACCGAACCGATTATCCGGCCGTCGGGGAAAGTTTCGGTGAATCTTTCGGCATCAGAGGCATCCATGGCCAGAAGCAGGCCGCCGGATGTCTGAGGATCGAACATCACGTCCCTCAGGCTCTGCCTCAGTCCCCCGGGAAACTCCACCTGTCCTTTGAGATAGTCCATGTTGTTGTAAAGCCCCTCGGGGAGCATACCCAGATCGGCGTATTCCAAAGCCTGCTCAATCACCGGCAGAGCCGACGAGTCTATGCGCAGGGTCACATCACCGGCCTGGGCCATCTCATAGCAGTGGCCGAGCAGGCCGAAACCGGTGACGTCGGTGGCCCCGTGGACGGCAAGTTCACGGGCAGCGTCCCTGGCGTACTTGTTCAGGGTGGTCATCGATTTAACCGCCGTAGCAGCCGCCTCTTCCGAGGCAAACCCGGCCTTTACCGCCGTGTTTATGATTCCCACACCCAGCGGCTTGGTCAGCACCAGCACGTCGCCGGGCACCGCTCCGCCGTTCTTCCACACCTGAGCCGGAGAGCAGAAACCGGTGATGCAAAGCCCGTACTTCGGAGTCGGGTCGGAGATGGTATGTCCCCCGGCGATGACGGCGCCGGCCTCGGTGACCTTTGACAGCCCCCCGAGCATTATCTGCCTCATCACATCGATGTCCAGACAGGCCGGGAAGCACATGAGGTTCATCGCCACCGCCGGTGAGGCTCCCATCGCCCAGACATCGCTCAGGGCGTTGGCGGCGGCTATCTGACCGAAGGTGTACGGGTCATCCACCATCGGGGGAAAGAAGTCCACCGTCTGGATGCACACCAGATTATCGCCCACCTTCCAGACCAGGGCGTCGTCGGCATCGGCATAACCGCCCAGAAGGTGTTCATTCTCCACTTTCGGGAGCGAGTCGAGCACCCTGTGCAACTCGGCCGGCGCCAGTTTGGCGGCGCAGCCGGAAGTCTTTACCATCGAAGTCAGTTTCACCATATCAGACCTCCGCGGGGACGAAGCGGTCCTGAGCCGTTCTCTGATACAGGGCCTCGGCATCGGGGAAGAAATCCGGAGCAGCCGAACTGTAGACCCGCGCCGCCGTGCCGCACGAGGAAGAGAGGCTCCTGGGCACGCTCGCCAGCCTGCACTCCAGAGAGCGTTCCGTACACAGGGCGCGGAACCTCAGAGCATCATAATGACAGTGGAATGTCACCCAGTATTCTTTCAGCTCGTTCAGCGGCGCTTCAGGCAAAGCGTGTACCCGTCCTCCTCCTGGGTGATTGTAACATCATATCCCATGGTGTTGGCGTAGCGTGTCACGTTTTCCTTTGCCGCCACATTGTCGACAAGAACACTCAATGCCTCCGGTTTGGAAGCGATTGCCTTCTTAGTCTCGATTACCGGCTGCGGGCAGGAAAGCCCTCTGGCGTCAACTACAATACTCTCACCCATTTCAGGCCTCCTTTGCCTTTCTGATCTTGAGCAGTCCGAGCAGGACGCAGAAAACCAGACCGAAGATCACGGCAACTCTGCCGGCGGTCGGGACGCCTTTGCCCGCGACACCGGCGAATCCCAGGTTGTGGGCCGCGGCGGCACCTAGGAGCATACCGATTACTGTCACCGCGCTGTCGGTGTTGCCCTCACCTGCCAGAACGAGCTGTCTGAGCGGACAGCCGCCGAGCATCACGGACCCCAGGCCGCAGAGGGCCATTCCGAGGAAGTTGAACACATGGTCGGTGTGAGCCACCGGCTGTCCCTCGAATCCGAGGTTGAACTTGCCGCTGATTATGTTGGCAATCAGGACAGTGACAAAGAGCGCCGCGGTTCCGGTGATCAGCGTCCAGTCCCCGATGAGGAAGGTATCCCGGATTCCACCGGCCATGCAGAGCCTCGTCTTCTGGGCCATTGCCCCGACGATCAGGCCGGCCGCCAGCGAAAGGGCTATTGCCGCGTGCTTTGAGCCCGGGCCGGTTTCAGAGAACACCAGGAGCGTCGGGAAGGCAACGAGAACCACAAGCAGAACAATCTGAACCGCGGGGAAGGTCAGGCCCTCCGCTGCGGGCTGTCTGTAACTGCGTCCGAGGGAGAAGCCCTTGTTGAGCAGGATTACCCCGCCGCCGATTCCTGCGGTGAACCCGCACAGCGCGACCAGGGCGTTGAGGTCGCCTCCGGCCAGACGGAGGATCATCCTGAACGGGCAGCCGAGGAAGGCCAGCGCTCCGACCATGACGAAGAATCCCAGCACCAGACGGGTAAACGGAGACGAGCCTCCGCGGGACCTGAACTCTCCGCTGAGTACGGAGATTATGAACGAGCCGAGCACCAGTCCGAGAATCTCAGGCCTGAGGTACTGCACGACGGCGGCACTGTGCAAGCCGAGCGAACCGGCGATGTCGCGGACGAAACACGCGATGCAGAAACCCATGTTCGGCGGGTTTCCGAAGCATACGAGCCCGAAGGCACAAAGACCGATGAGAACACCTGCCACGGCCAGACGGATTTTTTCTTTGTTGTTTTCCATGGCATTGATTCTACCATTGCACATTTGCTTTTGCAATGGAAAGCGCCCCGGCTTGCGTGCTACACTGTCTCCATGAACACCCCCGCCCGGCCGAAGCGCATCTATCTGGACAACGCCTCCACCTCCTTTCCCAAGGCTCCCGGAGTGAGCGCGGCGGTCTGCTCATATATCGACAACCTCGGATCAAACCTCAACCGCGGGGAGAGCAACAGCACCTTCACCGCCGAGGAGCGGGTCAACACCCTCCGCCGGCGTCTGGACACCCTCTTCGGCGCCCCCTCAGAGCGCAACGTCTGCTTTACCCAGAGCGTCACCTACGCCCTCAACCAGCTGATTGCCGGCCTGTTCACTCCCGCCGACCATGTCCTGGTCTCAGGCATGGAGCACAACGCTGTAATCCGCCCGCTTGTGCTTCAGGGCATCCCGTACTCGGTCATTCCGGCCGATGAAAACGGCAACCTGGACTTTTCCGCCTGTCAGCACCTGACCGTCCCCGCCACCCGGGCGCTGATCATCCAGAGCGCGAGCAACGTTTCCGGCACAATCCATGATATAGACAGGGCGGCGGAGTTTGCCCGCAAAAAAGGCCTGCTGCTGATCGTCGACACGGCGCAGGGCACTCCATATGTAAAAATAGACATGAATGGTATGGGCATCGACGCTGTGGCCTTCGCCGGACACAAGGGTCTGCTCGGCCCGCAGGGCACCGGCGGAATGATTCTCTCCGACACTCTGGCGGAGCGCCTGCGCCCCTTAATAGCCGGCGGCACGGGAAGCCTCAGTGACTCGTACCTGATGCCGACCTTCCTCCCCGACCGTTTCGAGCCGGGCACGCAGAACATCCCCGGACTCTTCGGCCTGGAAGCCGCCCTTGAATATATGGAAAACCACGATACCGCCCGTGCCGCCATCCGCGCCACCGATGTCCTGTGCGAAGGCTTTGCCTCGATTCCCGGCATAAAAATCATCGGTCCGGCCATCGGAACCCGGCGTACCCCGGTCGTCTCAGTCACTTCTGACCGGGCCGACATCTCACGGATAGCCATGCTTCTGGAGGACCGCGCGGGAATCGAGACGAGAGTCGGCCTTCACTGCGCCCCGCTTGCACACCGCTCTCTGGGCACCTTCCCCACAGGCACCCTGCGCTTCTCCCCCGGACCGTTCACCACGGACGCGGAACTGGAACTGACAATCTCAACCCTTGGGGAGATTATGCTCAGCCTCTGAGACTGTCGGGAATCCTTTGCCTGTTTTTCTCATCTGCCTGAAGAAAAGAACCATGCAAAGCCCGGCAAAGGCAATTCCCGTCGCCAAGGCAAGAGGATAATACACGCTCATCCCGACGCCTAGTCCGCTCCAGAGCATACCCATGCACTCCGGAGCCACCATGAAGTATGTCATAGTCACAGCCGACATGAAGGCCGCGGGTACAACGCATATTGTCATGTTTCTCCCGTTGCGGCCGAGATACGATGCCGCGGTCCAGAGCATTATCATGGCCAGTGTCTGGTTCGACCATGAGAAGTATCTCCAGATCACGGAGTAGTCAATCTGGCAGATAAGCACACCGGCGGCCAGAAGCGGTACGGTAATGATCAGTCTGTTTCTGATTGTCTTCTGGTCCAGATGAACCCAGTCCGCCAGTGTAAGCCTCGCGGAGCGGTATGCGGTGTCGCCGCTTGTAATCGGACAGGCAATCACACCGAGAATGGCCAGCACGCTTCCGACCTTGCCCAGGGTTGTCTGACAGATTTCATAGACAACGGCATTAACCCCTGCCCCGGCGGCGAGCAGAGCCTGGGCATCTTCGTAGAATGACATTCCCGCCGCGGCCCACACCATCGCGATGATTCCTTCGGCGACCATCGCCCCATAGAAGATTCTCCTCCCCTGCCTCTCGGATGTGCAGCACCGTGCCATCAGCGGGGACTGGGTGGAATGGAAACCCGAAATTGCCCCGCATGCGACGGTAATGAACAGAAACGGCCAGACGGGAATACCCTGCGGATGCGTATTGGCCATCCCGTTCCAGAACTCCGGCATTTCATACGACGGACTGAAGAAGATTACACTGCCGACCCCGAGGGCCATCACCAGAAGGGCAATTCCGAAAACCGGATAGGCCTTTCCGATGATTTTGTCTATCGGCAGGAAAGTCGCGATGAAATAGTAGACGATTATCACATACAGCCAGATATTCTCATCGCCCTCGGCCGGCGTCAACATCCCCAACAACCCGGCAGGGCCCTTGGAGAAAACAACTCCGATCATGACCAGAAGCACCACGGAGAACACCCTCATTACCTGAAGCATGGTGTTTCCCAGATACTTTCCGGTCAGTTCGGAAACACTGGCGCCCCTGTTTCTCATCGAAATCATGCCGGACATGTAATCGTGGACACCGCCGGCAAAGATTGTTCCCAGAACAATCCAAAGATAGACAACAGGCCCGAACAGGGCCCCGTTCAGCGCACCGAAGATCGGCCCCAGCCCTGCAATGTTCAGAAGCTGGATCAGAAAGATCCTCCAGCCTTTCATCGGAACATAGTCCGCCCCGTCATTTATCTCCACAGCGGGAGTCTTCCGGTCATCCGGACCGAAAATCTTCTCCGTGAATCTGCCGTAAAAGACAAACCCGAGAACCAAAGCAGCAATACATACAGCAAACGTTATCATCCGAACTCAAGCCCTCTTATTTTACCACAAGCCAGAAACCATCCCGTCTGGACCCCACTCTCTCAATGTAGTTCCTGCTCTGCAGGGACGAGAGAGCCCTTTCCGCTGTACGCTTTGATACCGAAAGCTTTTCAGCGAGGCTGCTTGCTGTCTCATCTTTATTCAGAATCTATTCCTCAAACCCCAGCCCGAACCTTATTGTCAGCCTGTCCACCGGCTTGATTCCGTATTCCGAACCGGCCTCCTGAAAACCGTATGAGAGCTCAACCAGATTGCCCAGAGCGCTCACTCCGACGGCGAACTCGGGATATCCGTATCTGTACGACACCCTCAGCCGGAGAATGTCCAAGACGCTAAGGACAAAACCCGCGTCCAGATATCTGAAGACCTCGCGCCCCGGATCCAAAGCCTCCCTGGCGTTTTTCAGATACAGGTTGATGCCCGAAAAGAACAGCGATACCGAAGGATTCACCATGCCAAACCGCGGACTGTATGAAACTCCGAGATTGATGGAGAACGGTGTGTACATGATGTAGGGATCCGTGCCATCCGAGAAAGTCAGGGCCTTTTTACTGTTCTCGTAGTTCTTCATGTAATAGAAGCCGTTGAGGTTGTCGGCCATGGCCTGAACCTGCAACGTTCCGCCCGACAGTCCCAGCGTCAGGCCCAGATCAACCGGGAAAGCGAACCCCGAGCGTGCCGCCAGATTGTCGAAAGACCTGTCTCCGCTGATCAGATCCGAAATCCTGTCGGTGTTCATCTGAAGCATGTACACCTTCTGAGCGAAGCGGACAGATACTCCGGCATCGAGGGTGAGGACATCGGTATCCAGAATCCGGAGCCCGTACGCGACGGTGAGCGCCGAATCCATTTCCGGCACGTAGCCGTTTCCGAGTGCCGATTCCGGTTCCGTAAGGTTGCCGTCATCATCGATTGCCGGCATGGACTTCACCGTCATCCGGGTGTTGAGTCCGACAGCCAGATGGTCCTTCTGCGCACCCAGCCCCAGATCCACCGATACCACCTCGTTGTACCCGCCGCCTGTCGCCATTACCAGACCCAGCAGATATGTAATCCAATTCTCCTTGTTGAATCGGAATTGCGTGATTCCCGACAGGGCTTCGGCAACCCCGCGGTCCTTCAGCGCCTCCGCGACATTGTATGACGAAGACTCAAAACAGGGCACCTGAATCCGGAATCTGCCTCCGGCCAGGCCGGCAGCGTTTGAGAACAGGATGTAATTCAGGTCTTCCCTGCACGAAGAGACAGGGCCGAAGGCATTGTCCGTAACCCCAGTGTATAAACCGTCCCCCTCGGCCGCGAGCAACAGGGACGCGGAAATGACCAGGAATACAATGATCAAAGCTTTTTTCATAGCGCCCTCCTCAGATACGCGACACATAGGTGCCGATCAGCCCCGCAATGTCGATATGAATCCCGTTGATGTACGCGATTGTGTTCAGGTCTGAGACCGCCCTGTCAATCTGGTCCGGACAGGCCTTGAGAACCCATTCGAAACCGAGCTCCTCATAATCCGTATGTGTTTCATTGTAAGTTTTCAGGACGGAAGCGAAAACATCTATGATGTCGTTCAGCAGACAGACTGTCATCTTGTCACCGACGGTCTGGTAGGTTCTGTCTCCGGTGTGGGCGGCAATACCCTCGGTGATATAGGCCAGTTCGGTGATGTCAAAGGCGCTTGCGCCGGGCTGCCCGGAGCTTTCCTGGTTTTTGATGAACGTAATCAGATCCATGTTGGTCAGCACAAGAGTCATCGCCTTGGTAAGCATAGGAATCAGATCATAGGCCTGCAGGGGGATGGGAACCTCGTAGTTTCTCACTTTCTCCATGACCTGCGGGTCCAGCTGCATGTCAGGATACATGAGGGGAAGCAGGGAAAGGGTCGACAGGAAATTGGAACCGAAAACAGAGCCTTCAAGGGCCTCTCCGAACTTCCGGTACGTCACCCCGTATGTTTCATCGTAAGACTTTCCCGTCTCCGGGTACTTTGCCGAGATGGCCTGTCTTAGGGCCTCGTCCGAAGCCTTGGTTTGCACGGCTTTCCGGATGGACTTGACCAGGGACGCGGCAATTCTTCTCGCCGCATCCTCTCCCTTGAAGTCCGCGCTGTCTTTGAACAGAACGCTGCCGGCTTTGCCGTTCTCACTACTGTAGGGCGGGTCTTCCCATGTAAAGCATTCCTCGTAGTCCGCGATGAACCTGCCGACCAGTACGGCGGACTCGTCAACCAGGGCTCCGCCCGCAGTTCCGAATCCGGCATTTCCGAGACTCTCCATGCTCCCGCTGCTCTTCTGAAGCGCGTCCGCGCTGCAACCGGCCAGCAGAGCCGCCAGGAGAATCAAAGTTAAAACGATACACAGCCTGTTTCTGATCATTCTGTTCTTCCTTTTATGAGGATAATAGCACGGAAAGCCTTTCCTTGTGGGGGGAAAAGCAATGAAAAAACAGGTTTTCGACAGTCACGCCTTGTTATTCAACGCTCTGTCCGTACTCCGGTTGAAATCATCCACCTTAATGTTTATGCTTGTGAACAATGCCAATGGAGATATTAAGATGAAGAAAACCCTTTTCCCGTTTGTTGCGGTCCTTCTGATCGTTTCACTGGTTGCCTGTACGGCCAAAAAGCAGGACTGGTCAGCCGTGGGCTATTTCGGGGATGGGGACGGGAACCTCGTTTCCGTCACCTGGATGGATGACATCGACGAACCGGGCTGGTACGTGGGTCTTCTTCTGGGTGAAGACCTGATTGAAGATTCATGGGGCGGCACACTCCCCCGGAAAGGGAACTCTCTGCGGGGCACTCTTTCCACCTTGGGCAGCAAAGCACCCCTGGACGTTACGCTGACTGCCGAGGAGACCGGTCTGAAACTTGAGACCGGCGGCAGAACCTTCCATCTCACACCCGTGGAGACCTCGGTTGCGACGATTGTTGTTACAATCAACACCGAAGGTTCGGGAAACATCGATTGGACCGAGGGCGCGAACGCTCCTGAAATTGATCCGGAGCACCCCTACCAGTCCGCATACATCGGTCTGGCGGAGCCGGCGGTTCATACATTTCTCGCGTGGCCCCAGGAAGGCTGGGAATTTGTGAAATGGACGAAAAACGGCGAGGATTATTCGACAGATGCCCAAATAACAGTACTTCTGGATGTCAGCGCGGATTTCGTGGCCGTATTCAGCAACCTCTGAGAATAATCATTTATTCAACCGTGCGGCTATGATAACGCTTGACCGTTGTCTCGGTCCGAGTATAGAAATACAGCAAAGGAGTTTTCCCATGAAAAAGTTTGTTTCAGTTCTTGTTGTTCTGCTTATTGCGTCGGCTTTCGTTTTCGCCGGCGACTTGGCTGATGACGGTTTTGTCAGTTTCTGCGGCTTCGGTCTGGGCGGGGGCTGGTCGTATGAGAGATTCGGATATGAATCCGGAAGCACCCGCATCGACAAAGACAATCCGATTCTGATTTCAGTCAACGATTTTTCTTTCGCGAAGGATGCCTCTCTCGGAATCTACATCGATCTGAATATGATTCTTCAGATGAACACCACCAGCGAGATGGACGGACAGAACATCTCATCCGATGACACTCTTCCTCTTCTCTTCGGGGCCACCCTCGGACTCAGTCACAGATTTGATGTTTCCGATAATCTTTCCCTCCTCTTCGGAGCGGGTCTTGATATTGCTTATCTGGATGAAGAGTACAGGTATTATGATCCGGTTGACGGCCCCGGCAAAGTCACAATCTCGCACATTGAGCTGGGCGTCGGTGCCGAAATCGCCGCGAAGTTCAACCTCGGCAGCGGATACGCCCTGTCAGCCGGAGCGAAGGCAAGCGCCATGTTCATCAACTTCGTCACCAAAGAGACAACCAGCTGGACCGGAACAAAGGACAATTACGAAAGTTATTCCGAGTCGAAGAGTTTCTTCGGCTACAGAATCATGCCGAAAATCTCCTTCATGAAGACTTTCTGATCAGTTCCGAGAGTATGGGAGGACACAGGCGGTCCGGGGCGAACCCGGACCGTTTTTTATGTCATCTCCACATATAGCGCCAGCTGCATCTGGTTGTTGAAGCCCACTCCGAACAGCAGGTCTCCGACAGGAGTGCTCACCCCGTAGCCGACCGAGATGCCGAAGTCCACTGTTTTCAGGCCAGAGAACGGAACCATGGACTCAAACTGTTTATTGTTGTACCAGCCGTAAAAGACATCGGATCTGATGCCCACCCGCCCCAGCACGGAAAAGAACCTTGAGATGAAACCCGGCTTGAGTGCGACCTGCAGCCCCACCCCGGCGTTCACGAACTCCCCGTACCGTGACAGGACCGAATAACCCGGCATCCCGTCCCATCCGCCGTAAATCTCAAATGACGAACGGAGTGCGTTATGACCGCGCGCCGCGTATGCGGTCGAATCAAACCAGAGCGAAACCCTGTCGGCCAGCATGATGTTGAATTCCCCTGCGGCGCCCAGGTTGTAGAACCATTTGGTATTCTGAGGCCCATAGGCGGTTTTCGTGTTGTATCCGACCTTTGCCAACAGGTCGAATCTGCCTCCGGTCTTGGAGAAGAATCCGTTCCGGTAGTCCGGATACCAGACAAACTCAACCGAAGCGGACGGGACGAACGCGTAGTTGTCCCCTGCTCCCGCAAACTCGGCATTTGATTCATCCCATACGTTGTCTGCCGTGAAGAACAGCTTCAGGTTGTGGTCTTTCTCATTTGTAAGCAGGAACCCCAGATCCAGACCGGCAAGGTTTTCTATCGTGTTGATGCTGGCAATCCCGCTCTTGTCCGTGTAGAAAGTCCTCGACCCGACCTCCGTTCTGAGTCTGGCAAGACCATAGAGTCTCTCGCCCTTGTCAGGTGTAAGCCTGAGCAGACTCATTACGGAGAAATCTGTCGTCCGGCTCAGGGCAAGTTTCAGCCTGATGTCAAAACTTAAAGGGCTTCCCCCGATATCCTTGATAAAGCTTCTGAGGCTCAGGACGGGAAAGAGTACTCTTTCCTTGTCCGGCCGCATGCCTTCCTCGTCCGGCTGGAAATAGAAACAGTAACCGCCTGATCCGTAGAGGCCCAGGGAAATTCTGGTTCTGCCCAGAAGATCCTCGTGCCGCTGATCCCTTGTAGAGAGATGTTCCTTCACGGACCTCTCCGGGAACTTAGTGTGGTACTCACCGACCCTGTCGGGATCCTTGTATTGCTTCTGTTCTTCGGAAAAGAGCGTTGCTATCTCCTGCAGTTTGGCCTGCTGTTCCTCGACTTCTTTGTCACCCCTTGCCAGAATTCCTTCCGCGTCACCGAAGCTGAGCGTGTTGAAACCGGACAGATCCGGGGAGAACCAGTAGTCGGCCTGTTCCACTTCCCCCTTTGAAACGTTGTTCAGCACCGTCTGGAGGGTGCTTCCGGCCGTTCCGGAAAGGGACTGATAGTTTTCGGCTGTGTACTTGTTCTTTCCGTAGGCATTCAGGGTGACCACGATTATGATGTCATAGCCCTCTTCAACAGCCCTGTGGACTATGTAGTTGCTGACAATTCCGCCGTCCATGTAAACCGAACCGTCTTCAAGAATCACCGGCTCGAAAATCAGCGGGAGACTCATGCTGGAACGCATTGCCGTTATAAGCGACCCCTCGCTGAAAATCACTTCCTCACCGGTGAGCATGTCCGCCGCGTTGCACTCGAACGGAACAACCAGATCCGTGTCGAAATTCAGATTGTCCGGTACGTTTCCGATGTACTTGTTGAAGAAGTTCAGCACAAGATAATCGTCTATAAAGCCGTTGACCCCGCCGATTCCCTGCCCGAGAGACAGGGACAGGACATTGTTGGAATTGTAGTCAAAGGCTTCCAACACCTCCGTGTAACCTGCCGAGTCGAAAACGGTGAAAAGCTGGGTGAGGTCGTTTCCGAGGACGATTTCCTTCATCTCTCCCGGGGAGAGACCCGCCGCGTAGAGCCCTCCTATCAGAGCTCCCATGCTGGTTCCGTATACCTTGTCAATCGGAATCCCGTAACGTTCGAGAGCCTCGATGATGGAGATGTGGGCAATTCCCTTGGCCCCGCCGCCGGAAAGCACCAACGCTACGGATGGCCGGTCCGGGGTTTCTGAAACCGCAGTCCCGGAGGTCCCGGGGTCTTCAGCGAAAACAGGAATCAGAACGAACAGAAACAGTACAAGTATTGCAAGCAGTTTTCTCATATTCCGGGATTATAAGGGACTATCCGCTCAGAAACAATCGGAAAGAAAGCGGCACAGGCCCTCAGGCAGTTCCGCGGAATCCGACAATCCGGTATCACCCAGAACAACCATCTTGTTCGTCCCGTGGTAGTCGCTTCCGGCTGTGACAAGCATGTCATAGCGGTCTGCGAAGCTGAGGATTTCGTTCCTGATCTGGGGTGTGAAACCCGAATAGAAGGCTTCCAATCCCCGTAACCCGAAGCCCTTGAGCCGGCGGATTCTTTCATTCATCTCATCTCCGAGAATCAGCTCATCCCCGCTTCCGTAGGACGGATGAGCCAGAACCGGAATCCCTCCGCCGGCGATGATACTGCTGATGGCATGCTCCGGTCGGACATGTTTTCCGGGGAACCTCACCTCATTGATGTACTCTTTGATGGCCTGTTCCTTTGAGCCGGCATACCCGTATTTGACCATGAGATTACCGATATGGGGCTTTCCCGGGTTGTCCAGGGAAAGCAGACTTTCAATCTCCTGCGCCGGAAAGGTGAACCCGAAGGTTTTGCCGAGCAGTTCAAGTCTTCCCCTGACCTTGTCCATACGATACCGGTGGCATGTTTCCACCATTTCCCGAATCGGCTCTGATTGCGGATCGAATCCGTACCCGAGGATATGGTACTTACCCTCCTCGTCCTTGCAGGAGAACTCCACCCCGGGGATAAAGGGCGGATCTCCCTCCCGCAGAAGAGAGCGGATTATCCGGCAGCCTTTGACATCGTCATGATCGGTGAGGGCGAAGCAGTCCAAACCAATCTGCCGGACCTTTTCCAGCAGTTCCGCGGGGCTGTCCGTGCCGTCGGAGACAACCGAATGCATATGGAAATCAACTTTCCGGGACGGATTCATGTCAGAGTTTTTTCCTCAGAGTCAGGATATTCCGGCCGGTATCATATAAATACGACATGTCGTCCACCATTTTCTTTGTCATGAAGACACCCAGGCCGCCTATCACCCGTTCGTCTGCAGGCAGGCCGATATCCGGGTCCTTCTTCGCCAGCGGATCATACGGAACGCCATGGTCCACAAAAGTGATTGTGACAGTGACGGGATCTTCGGATACTTCGACACGTACTGTGGCCTTTCCCTTCTCCGGCGCGTAGGCATAACTGGCGATATTGATAAAGATCTCTTCCACCGCAACATCGATGTTCATCCGGGCCTTCGGCGGGCAGCCGATTGACTCAAGTATCCCGTCAACAAAAGACTGTACCTCGGCAAGGTTCTCCGCGACGGCCTCAATATCAAGCTCGTTGAAACTGAAGAGCAGAGTATCAGTCTTTTCGAGAAGTTCCAGCAGTTCCCTTTTCCAGAACTCAATCTCCGCCCTTCCGGATTCAGTTGAGAGTCCGTTTTTCCGGATGGCACGGCGGATCATGCGCGTGTAGCCCAGGATCCTGGCCTTGTCCTCAACCTCTCGGATTTTGGTCTGGCAGTCCGTCCCTAGATAAGCCGCCAGGGATTTGCGCCAGAATGTCGCTCCGGTCTCCGAATCGAAACCCTGGAACTTCTTTATGATCTCATGATCAAACTCCGAATAGCCGATGAAGGAATTGAACATGAAGGCCAGTTCAAATACCGGATGACCCACCGAAAGGGTATCCATATCGATAAGCAGGACTTCGTCGTTCTGCAGTTCCACGTTCTTGGTGTGATAATCGCCGTGAATCATGTGGTTGTCGTGCGGGATTTCCTCAACCAGCCTCACAAGCTTGGCTCCGGCCTCCTGAGGCAGATAATCACGGAGGAAACCAGCCCAGGAAAGAGCCGTTTCCTTCATGTCCGGCAGTTTTCCGGCGGGAACAACTGTGCCGTGGATTTTCTTGAGAAGTCCGACATACTCCTTTACGCACCAGTCCATCTTTTCCGGCTCGGTTGAAAGAATCTTGGAAAACGACCTCGCGTTGAGCAGTTCAAACACCGAACCGTAGCTGTCACCGACTCTGACTACATCGTAGGAAATCGCGGTCGGAATACCCAGAATCAGGGCAAGCTTGGCAACCTCACGCTCATGCTGTATGTCTTCCAGGGCATCTGCGTTGTTGTAAACCTTGACTACATTGTCCTCGTCTATCCGGTAGATTGTCCCGTTGGCGCCGCGGCCGATTTCCTCGCAGCCTTTGATGGAGACAACCCTGTAGGCTTTCTCAACCTTAATCATCTCGGTGAAACCGGTCATCTCAAGTATGTCATAGACCTCAGTGCTTACATTCCGGATAACCATGTCAGGATGAGTCTTGCGTATACGCAGCAGCACTCGCAGGCCTGCCGAGGAAATGTACTCAAGCTCTCCGGCATCCAGTTCGACGGCCTTTGTTCCGGGCTCATCGGTCAGGGCCAGTTGTTCCAGAATACCGGCCTCAATCCGTGATGAGTTGTTTGAATCAATTCTTCCGGACAGTTTAATCACACTCATTTCATTTCCCCTTGTATTCCAGACAGAGCATCGTCAGGTCGTCGAACTGCTCCGCATCCTTCACAAATGAGTCGACGGCTTTCCTGACATTTCGGAGAACCTGCTCCGGTTCCGCTTCGGGATCCTCGTTCAGGGCATCGATCATGCGCTCCGTGCCGAACAGGTGTTTGTCCGCGTCCGTCGCTTCGGGGACACCGTCCGTGTACAGGAACAGTTTGGCACCGGGTTCCATCTGAATCTCGTATTCCCTGTACTTCGAACCGGGCATCCCACCGATTACAAATCCGTGCCGGTCTTTGAAGAGCTCAAAACAGCCGCCGGCTTTCCTGACAACCGGATACTCGTGGCCCGCGTTGGCGGCTGTCAGTTTTCCTGTTGAAATCTCCAGAATGCCGAGCCATACGGTGACGAACATCTCTTCCTGGTTATTGGAGCAGATTGCCTCATTCGTTTTTGTGAGAATCTCGGCAGGAGAACCTCCCAGCATGGCACAACTCTGAAGAATAATTTTGGAGGCCATCATGAAAAGCGCCGCCGGCACTCCCTTTCCGGAAACATCGGCTATGACCATGCCCAGGTGGTCGTCGTCAATCAGAAAGAAGTCGTAGAAATCTCCGCCGACTTCCTTGGCGGGATCCATGCTGGCGTAGATTTCGAACTCGGCCCTGTCCGGGAACGGGGGGAAGACATGCGGCATCATCGCCGCCTGAATTCTGTTGGCAAGCGAAAGTTCTGTATTAATCCGCTGCTTTTCGGCTGTGACAGCGGTGAGATTCTCCATGTAGTTCACCATGTCGGTCTCCATGGTGTCTATGGAATCCGCCAAATCCGACAGTTCCTTGAACCTGCTTATCTTCCCCAGATTCTTTCCTTTGGTATTCTCCCTGGCAAACCGGGTCGCCTCTGAAGAGACCTTCCGGATCGGCTTAAGAAACCGGCTTCTCATGTAGAAGAATGAGGAAACCGATGTCAGCACGGCCACCAGAACGACAAATACGATGATGCTTGCAAGGTAGTTCTTCCTTGCCGCGTTGATTTCACTCATCGGTCTCTGCATGCAGAGGATGGCCACTACATCACCGTCCGAGTTCTTCACCGGCACCATGATGGTAATGTGTGGATGAACACCGCTTGAGACCTTTTTTCTGTAGATTGTTTCGTACTGTGATTCCCGGTTGTAGAGCGCCTCGTACTTCTGCGCGTATTCCTCGTTTGTCGTGCTCCGTTCAAATCCGAGTTCCCAACGGGTATAGGAAGTGCTGTCGACGGTGTTGTTCACCGAGTTGAATACGGAGACGAAGCTACCGTAATCGCTGCGGTCCACCTTGATCACGTAGAGCAGCGAGACGCAGATCTTCTCGCAGTAGAGGTCAAGCCGCCTTTGGGAAAGCTGGTACTCGTCAACCTCCCCTCCCGCCAGGTATTCGTCTATGTGGTCGCCGTTTACCAGGGTCGTCGCGGTATCCGCCATATGAAACGAGGAAACCGCGTACGCTTCCTTGTACACGTTGGTGAAGTTAATCAGACTCACAGCGCTGATGACCGCGCCGAAAATCAGAAGGAGAAATACGGTGGATCCTATGGTATTGAAGGACAGGCTTGATTTCAGTTTGTTAAGTATTCTATTCACAGGGAGACCCCGAATCACTCAATTGTCAGGATATTGGAAAAGCCGGTTACCTCAAATATCTCCATGATGGCCTGGCTTACATGCCTGACAGTCATTTTTCCCTGCACGTTCATTACTTTCTGGGCAGACAGCAGCACGCGGAGGCCCGCCGATGAAATATACTCAAGCTTCTCACAATCCAGCGTCAAATCTCTGACCCCGTCCAGGGAGGCTCGGAGTTCCGCCTCCAGCTCCGGTGACGTGACCGAGTCCAGCCGGCCTTCCAAGGCGAATCCGGCCTTGTCCCCTTCCATTTTCCTGACGATGTTCAGCATTTGGTTCCCCTTCGGTTTTCTGAATTGGGTTGATTATAACAGAAGAAAGCCCGGCGATATAGTAAAACCCTTTGTTTTCCGGCCAAGGCCTGACCCACCTCCGATAGCATCTTTTTCCCGTTTTTGTAAAAATGATGCTACTTGAATAACATCAAATTTGTGATTTCTCAAAAAAGATGCTATCTGAATAGCATCAAATTCCCAAATTTGAAAAAAAGTGACCAGTCAATCGGTGGTTTTTCCGAAAATCCGGGAAAAACCACCAAAAACCAGGCCGCCGGTCGCGACTCCGGGGATTTAGCTCAACCCTTGACGCTTCCGGCAGTGACTCCCTTGATGATTGACTTTGAGAGGAACACGTAAACAACAATTACCGGCAGGATTGCCAGCAGAATGAACATGTAGACCTTCCCCATGTCGAACTTGGAGTAGTCGGCGCTCCTCAGTTGGGAGATCATGATCGGGACGGTTTTCTTCTCCGCCTTGTCCAGAAGAAGGGCGGGAACGAAGAAGTTGTTCCACGAGGATACGAATGAGAAAATCATCTGCACCGCGATTGCCGGTTTGAGCATCGGCAGAACGATGGTGTTGAAAGTCCTGAACTCATTCGAGCCGTCAACTCTGGCCGCATCGATGACCTCCAGCGGGAGAACGCTCTCCATGTATTGCTTCATGTAGAAAAACACGACCGGAGCAGCGATGCTCGGCACGATCAGGGGTATGAAGCTGTTGTTCAGATGGAGCTTGTTCATCATCTGCACGAACCCCAGGGCGGAAACCTGCGAAGGAATCATCATAATCGCCATGATGAAGGAGAACACGAACTTCTTTCCGCGGAAATCATAAACGTGCACCCCGTACGCCGTCAGGGCGGAGAAATAGGTGGTAAGCAACGCGCTCGAAACAGCGATGATCAGGCTGTTGAGCATACCTCTCGGGATATTGATCGAGGCATCGTTCCACGCGTTTTTCAGGTTAACCAGGAAGTTGCCCTTCGGCAGGAGGGTAAAACCGGTTGCCAGCTGGGCGTTGGAACGGGTCGAGTTGATGACCATCAGATAGAAGAAAAACAGACAGAGGACCGCCAGGAGAATCATAAAGGTGTAGACGATTACGCGGATTATGATCAGTTGGATTCTGCCCATAGTGTTTTCAATGTTGGATTTGGCTTTAGTCATCCCCGGGCCCTCCTGTGCGGAGTCTTGTCGGTCTTGTACTGCGCGGAGAGCATCTTGTACACGAATCCGCCCAGGACTCCGGTGATGATGAAGATAATCACCGATATGGCACCGGCCATACCGTAGTTCTTGTTCGTAAGGTACCCGTTCAGATACATGACCAGTGTCCTGGCCGTCTCATTGGGCTGGCCGGACCCCTTGGTCAGAATCTGCGGAACATCGAACATCTGCACCCCTCCGATCATTGCCGTAATCAGGCAGTAGACGAAAATCGGCATGAGCAGGGGCATCGTGACGCGGAAGAACACCTGAACCGAGTTCGCCCCGTCAATCTTGGCGGCCTCGAACAGGGTCTGGTCGATTCCCATGATTCCGGCCATCAGTACGATGGTCGTGTTTCCGAACCACATCAGGAAATTCATCAGGGCAATCATTCCCCTGACGGTGACTTTGTATGAGAAAAAGTCAAATGACTGGTCAACCACACCCCACTGCTCCAGCAGCGCCTGAATCGGTCCCACCCTGGAAAAAAGGGTGAAGAACAGCATCGAGAACGCCGCCGCCATGATCAGGTTCGGCATATAGATGACCGTCTTGAAAAAGCCCTGTCCCCGGATATTCAGCCGGGTGCTTGTGAAAAGGACGGCAAGCAGAAGCGCGACCACGAACTGGGGCAGAGCTCCGATGAACCAGATTACCAGGGTGTTCCAGGCGTATTTCAGAATCAGAACCGTTCCGCTTGAATCGGGTGAGAACAAATCGGCGTAGTTTCTGAAGCCGACAAACGTAGGCCCGATCTGCTTCAATCCCACACGGTAGCTCTCGAAAAAGCTGTTGTACACAGTCAGGAACTGCGGAATGAGAGTGAAAAACAGATATGTGATGAAAAACGGAGCTATAAAGATGTAACCCCATTTCGCATAGCTTATGCTTTTCTTTCTGGTTAACTTGCGCCTCGGATGATCCATGTGGATTCCCCCCTCCCTTGCCGCCGTATGTGAAACCGGGACTGCAGAGGTTTCCCCGCCGCAGCCCCGGTAGTCACTCGACAGATCCGTCACAGCTTGATGCTGGGATAAGTCTCCTTGATGTACTGGTAGAAGTTCTTCATGGCAGTCTCTTTGTCGACGGTACCCTTGAAGTACTCCTGCAGCTTGTTCTGCAGACCCTCGTTCAGCAGCTGGTCATAGTTGGTGTGGTTCTCCCACTTGATGTCCTTGGCCAGGCCGGCGAAGACGGCGATGTCGTTCTGGCCGTCGAGGATTGCGGTGTTGCCGTAGGTCGGATCGTTGGCGAACTTCTCAACAACCTTGGTGTTGTTCGGGAACTGGTTCTCGTTGGAGACCAGCTTGGAGCAGACGTCCTCGTTCTTGGTGAAGGTTTCGAAGATGTCCTTGAGCATCTCGGTGTTGTCCGAACCGGTAGCGGCGAGCAGCCAGGTACCGCCCCAGAAGTAAGCCTGCGGTCCCTTGACGATGCACCAGTCACCGACGCAGCCCTGTACGGGATCCATAGCGTTGGTCATGCAGAAGTTGTAGTACCATGCCGGTCCGAAGAAGCACATGGTCTTTCCGTCCTTGAACATCTGGTTGGTCTTTTCCTGATCCCAGACACCGGCGGTGAGGGTGTAGCCGTTCTTGATGTAGTTCTCGGTCTGATCAATCCATGCGTTGATCATGTCGTCGAACTGGAGCTTGTCGTTGGCGTCAACCCACGGCTTGGTGCAGTTGTTGGAGAAGGTCCTGAAGGTCTCGGCGAAGGAGGCGGTCATGTAGTAGCCCTTGGCCTTGGCCTGAGCGGCAACGGCGTCGAACTTCTCCCAGGTGTCGATCAGAGCCTGAACCTCTGCCGGATTATCGGTTCCGAGGACATCCTTGGCAATGCTCTTTCTGTAGATGACGGCGGCGGGACAGCACTGGAAGGAAACGCCCTTGCAGACGCCGTTGGAGTCGGAAGCGGCCTTGATCGTGTACTCGTACTGGGTCGAAGCGTTGGTGAAACCGATCTTCGAGATGTCCATGGTGTACTCTGAATCAACATACTTGCCGATGTAGTCGGCCTCTGCGAGGAACATGTCAATCTTGTCATCGGCAGCGGCGTTGGCCTGGTTGAGCAGAGCTTCGTCGAGCTTGGACTGATAGATTCCGTTGTCGCTGGGGTTGATGATCCAGTTTACGGTGACGCCTTCGGGAACGGTGTAGTACTTCTCGAAGAATCCCTTGAACTCCTCATTCCATGCATAGATGTTGAAAACTTTCCCCTGCGTGGTAGCTTTTGTTGCGGTCTCGGTCTTGCCCTTGCTGCAGGACACGGCGAGGAAAACCATCGCGATGACCATCAGAACAACAAATACTTTTTTCATTCTTTTCTCCTTTTACCCTGTCCGGGTATTGTTTCTTATTGTGAACGTTCTCGCGTATCAGCCTATTCTGCGGATTGTGTCCCCCTTCACAAGCTCACCTCGAACGGTTACCTGCTGCGGGAGCCACATGTCCGGATACTCTATCTGTTCGACAAGAAGCCTGGCGGCCTCAGTTCCCATCTCCTGCGCACCCTGTCTGTATGTGGTGAGTCTCGGACGCAGAATCTGGGAAAGCGGTATTCCGTCATAACCGGCCACTGAGATGTCATCAGGAATCCGCACTCCGTTCCGTTCCAACTCGTTCATGCCGCCGAGAAAAGACAAATCATCCGGAAAAAAGATGCAGGTCGGTCTCTCCGGCAGAGCCAGAAGCGCCCTGGTCTCCAGACCGCTCGACTTGGGATTGTGGTACACGGCCTGCCGGATATACTCCTGCGGAACGGCGATTCCCAGGGACGCGCAGGTCCTCCTGAAACTCACAAGCCGCTTCTGGGTGACCGAGGTCAGTTCTCCGTGGATGAAAGCGATCCTGCGGTGTCCGTTCTCATATGCGAAGCGGACCAGCTGCTCCATGCCGCTGACATTGTCCGAGAGGATTGAGGTCCTGCCCTCAAAGGTGTAGTCGAGGGTTACGGTGGGAATCTCGCTCTCGACCAGTCTCCGGACGGCAGGTTCGGAGAAATCCGCCGAAGCGATGACCACTCCGTCGCAGCTGCGGTACTTGGCATGCTCATAGAAGTCCAGCGACAGAGGCCCGAAATCCTTTCCGATAAAGGTGATGTCGTAACCCAGACGCTCGGCTTCGGTCTTTATGTTCTCAAAAATGGTTGAGAAAAACTCGTGGGAAATCCCGCCGCCGGTCGGGTCTGAAAACAGGACGCCGATGTTGTAACTGCGGCCGACCTTCAAAGCCCTGGCTGTTGCGTTCGGCAGATAACCCAGCGCCCTGGCCTGTTCACGGATACGCTCCACGGTCGCCGGAGCAATATCAGGCGCGCCGTTCAGCGCCTTGCTGACCGTTGCCCTGGATACCCCGCAAGCCCTTGAAATGTCCGTAATCGTGACCATAATCCACCTTTCAGGAAATCTTAATCGATTTCGTTACCTTCTTCATAATACCCCCTTTTTCTCGCCCGTCAACCCCCGAAATCATTTTTTTGCGCAGAAAACTACCAAAAACTGATTATTTTCCCCGTTTTAAATCTGCCTGTTGCGTTTTCCAAGCCTCCGGCGTATAATCCACTTAATCGATTAACCCACGCTGAGAGCAAAATGAAGTTCGGATATTTTGATGATGAAGCAAAGGAATATGTGATTACCAGGGCGGATACTCCCCTTCCCTGGATCAACTACCTGGGAAACAACGGGTTCTTCTCCCTGATAAGCAACACCTGCGGAGGCTACTCTTTTTATAAGGACGCGAAACTGAGGCGTATAACCCGCTTCCGCTACAACAACGTCCCCCATGATGACGGCGGACGCTGTTTCTACATCTGCGACGGAGATACGGTGTTCAGCCCCGCATACCTCCCTTCAAAGACCCCTCTGGACTACTACAGTTGCCGTCACGGTCTCGGCTACTCCGTTTTCAAGGGCACAAAGGCCGGACTTGAAGCCGAACTGACAGTAATGGTCCCCATGGATACCGACGCCGAAATCCAGAAACTCGTCCTCAGGAATACTACTCCGGACAAAAAGCATCTGACTGTTTACGCCGTTACGGAATGGTGCCTGTGGAACGCCGTGGACGACTCGACGAACTTCCAGCGGAACTGGAATATCGGCGAAATCGAGGTCGAAGGCAGCACCGTCTACCATAAAACAGAGTACCGCGAACGGCGCGACCACTATGCTTTTTACTCCGTCAACACCCCAATCAGCGGTTTCGATACGGACAGGGACACCTTCCTCGGGAAGTTCCGCGGCTGGTCCGACCCCGCCGCAGTCCAAAGCAGGACTTCATTCTCCTCCGTTGCCGCCGGCTGGGCTCCGATAGCTGCCCTCAGGGTTGAAGTCGACCTCGCCCCCGGAGAATCCCGCACCCTTTTGTACAGGCTCGGATACGTTGAGAATCCGCAGGACCACAAATTCACGGCCCCCGGAGTAATCAACAAGGAAAAGGCCCACGACATCCTCAGGGCCTTCAGTACGGAGGAGCAGTTCAACCGTGCCTTTGATGAACTCAAGGCCTATTGGAGCAGCCTTCTCTCGCGTTTTTCCGTCCGCAGCTCCGAGGAAAAACTCGACCGGATGGTGAATATCTGGAACCAGTACCAGTGCATGGTGACTTTCAACATGTCCCGCAGCGCTTCCTATTATGAAAGCGGGACAGGAAGAGGCATGGGATTCCGCGACAGCTGTCAGGATCTTCTCGGGTTTGTGCACCTGATTCCCGAAAGAGCCAGGGAGCGCATCATCGACATTGCCTCGATTCAGTTTGAGGACGGCAGCACCTATCACCAGTACCAGCCTCTGACCAAGCGCGGAAACGCCGACGTCGGCAGCGGCTTCAACGACGACCCGCTCTGGCTGATTGCCTGTACCTGCGCCTATATCCGCGAGACCGGTGATTTCGGCATCCTGGACGAACCTACCCCCTTCAACAACCGGCCGGGAACCGAAGTCCCCCTGTTGGAACACCTCAGGCGCAGCATCTCCTTCACGGTGAAGCACCGCGGTCCCCACGGCCTGCCTCTGATCGGCCGGGCAGACTGGAACGACTGTCTCAACCTCAACTGCTTCAGCCTGACTCCGGGTGAAAGTTTCCAGACCTGCTCCAACTTCGACAACGGAAAGGCCGAAAGCGTCTTCATCGCCGGCATGTTCGTCAAATACGGAAACGAATACGCCGAACTCTGTGACAGACTGGGACTTGCCTCAGAAGCCCTCGCCGTACGGAATTCCGTAAAGGAAATCGAGTCCGCGACCATCGGATCCGGCTGGGACGGACAATGGTTCAGACGTGCCTACGACGCCTTTGAACGCCCGGTCGGCAGCAGCCGGAACTCCGAAGGCCGGATTTTCATTGAGCCGCAGGGTTTCTGCGTGATGGCCGGTATCGGCGGTCCGGACTTCGGCCAAAAAGCGCTCAAATCTGCAGAAGAGTTCCTTGGCAACGACTTCGGAATGGAAATCCTGTCCCCGTGTTACTCCGAATACCACGACTATCTGGGAGAAATCTCATCCTATCCCCCGGGATTCAAGGAAAACGGCTCCGTTTTCTGCCACAACAACCCGTGGGTAACTCTCGCCTACTGCAAACTCGGAGATGGCAACAGCGCATTCAACCTGTACACCAGAAACGCACCGGCATTTATCGAAGACAAGAGCGAAATCCACCGGACCGAGCCTTACTGCTACAGCCAGACCATCGCCGGCCGCTCTTCAAAGCGCTACGGCGAAGCCAAAAACTCCTGGCTCACAGGCACCGCCGCCTGGTCCTTTGTTGCAGTCAGTCAGGGCATACTCGGCATCCGGCCGGACTATGACGGCCTGATGATCGACCCCTGCCTCCCGCATTGCATCGACGGATACTCCGCCCGCAGGCAGTTCCGTGGCACCTGCTACGAAATCACTGTCAAACGAGGTCCGCACAGAGGCCTGGTCGTAGACGGCAACCCCGTCGCAGGCAACAAAATCCCCCTGGCCACCGCACCCGTCTGCCGTGCCGAGCTGACCATCTGACCCGCTGTGTCGGTTTCATCCACCGCACCCCGGTATCCCCGGCCAAGGCCTGACCCGTCCCCGATAGCATCTTTTTTCCTTTTTTGTAAAAAAGATGCTACTTGAATAGCATCAAATTTGTGATTTTTAAAAAAAGATGCTATCTGAATAGCATCAAATTCCCGGATTTGAAAAAAAGTGACCAGTCAATTGGTTTTTCATCAAATCTGAAAGAACCACCAAGATTAATCATCGGGACTTGGAAAGGGAAAAAAAAGTATTGGGACAATGTCATCGAATCAGTCAACTTAGATGATTCAGAACAGTCATGATTCTATGATGTATACAGTATAATCAAGACACCCATCGAACGAGGGGGTGCGGTTCGTGGCTATGATTAGACTATCCCAGAATAACTCCTACTCGCCCAGAATTACCAAACTATCCCAGAATTTGAAGAAAGGCGTTGTGCATGGGTTTTAGAGCACTTGCGCTTTAGAGGGCAGAACCCTCGATTTTGACGGTTTTCGCGGATAAAAAAGAAAGAGGGAATTCTGTTAATTCTTTGTAATTAAAGAATTAGAAAATCCTCTTTCCTTGTGTACCTTTGTATCAAGGTAGCTCTACTTTGATACCCGCGTAGGGCTCAATTGATACAATCCCGCAATTTCCTCCGAGTGCGTGCCTATTCAGACATTTCCTCGTAAACCCTTATGTAATCGACATAGAAATGCGCAGGAAGCTGCTCCGGTACGATTGGACCGGCCCATTTTCCGTATTCAGCCGTTATCTTCATATAACATGGAACCTGACACGTTCCCTCCCCATACTGCTTTCCCGGCATGTCATATATGAGGTGTTCTTCATCTGTTCCGTCCATATAAAGCTTGTATCCGTCTTCATCCCATAAGAACCACAGGTCATGGTAAGTGCCGTAAAAGCTGTCGTCTATTCTCTTGCCTGTCGGGTGTTTGCTCTTCAGGTTTTCACCGTATCCGTCCCAGTGGATTGTTGTGTAATAAGCTCCGTCATGCGGGACAACTTCAATTATGTCGATTTCAGCTCCGTCAGTTGCTCCGTTTCCGACCGTTGCATCACTCATCTTGTCCGTCATGAGCCAGAACGCATACCAGAGCCCTTCTGCTTTCTCCACCTTGAAGCGCATGTTGTAAAGCCCGTAGGTCTGTTCGAATTTTCCGCGGCTTCTGATTCCTCCGCTTATCGGTGTTCCGTCTTCTTTTGTTGTGCAGGTTATGACGTAGTTTCCGTTTTCAAAAGTGCTGCATTTATTGCTCCACCAGCCTCCCGCATCCTGACGTTGCTGCTGAGGACAGTATTGCCAGTTTTTCGTATCTAGTTTTTCAGATTCAAACTCATCGGAGAAAGTACAGATGTATTTTTTGCCTTTGAATGATAACGTGCCGTCATCATCTGCTACATTTTGTGCGCAGCAGCATAAGGAGAATGCAATACATACTAGCGCTGACATTATAAAAAGCTTTTTCATGCTGGGCTCTCCCACGCTGGCAATTATAGGACATTGCAAGGGAAACTACAAAAAAAAGATAGCAGGGACAGGACTCGCCTTCGCCTCCCGGTAGGTCCGGCTCAGGCCGGCTACGCTGCCGGTCGCTCATCGAATCGCGTCCGGTCTCACGCTACGCTTCGAGTCCTGCTATATCCGTAAACGAAGAAACCCAGCACTGGGCTGGGCTTCTTCGTTTAGCAGGGACAGGACTCGAACCTGTGACCTCCGGGTTATGAGCCCGGCAAGCTGCCAACTGCTCTACCCTGCGTCGACCTTGCTAACATAAAGAAAACGCAGGATATTGTCAACCGCCTGTCGGGCTTCCGAGGGCCGTTTCAGACCTTCAGCAACTGTGCCCGGGACACCATTTCGGCAATGGTGTCTATCAGCTTGATATCGTCCTCACAGGTGGAGACGATGCTCTGCAGTGCCTCGTTGTAGGTATCGGGGTTGCCGTCGAGTACGGCATTGATTACAGCCTGGCAGGATTTCTGCATCGCGCCGACTGTCGAGCGGACCTGGACCAGGGCCATGATGTCGCTGTGCTCATACTGGTAGATGGACAGGAGCTTGTCCGCGTTGATCAGCTTGCGCTTGATCTTGCGCAGAAAGGCCGCAGTGTGCTGAATCTGCGGAATGCTGGTGACCTTGTTGCGGCTCTGGTACTGCGAGACGGCGTTGCGGACCGATTTGATGATGTCACGGGCCTGGATTACAGTGTTCTTGCGGGCGACAAAGAAGCGGCTTATCACCCAGAAAACCAGATAGACGCAACCCCATGTGAGGAAGGTATTCAGAAACTGGTTGAACTGTGCGTTGTCGGTCAGGTGGCTCATTTCTTGACCTCCTTTGTCTCACGGTAGCCCACAGTGACCTGCGGGAACGGAATGGTGATCTTGGCCTTTTTAAGAGCCTCGAGCACCTGCTCGCGGAGATCCCAGTTGAGATCCCAGTAGTTCTCGCTCTTTACCCAGACGCGGACCGTGATGATCAGGGCGCTGTCCTGACTGTCGGAGAGCCGTACGAACGGTGCCGGATTGGTCAGGGCCAGCGGATGGGCCTCGACGACGGAGCGGATCACCTCGCGGGCCTTCTTGATATTGGTGTTGTAGTCAACGTTGAAAGTCAGATCCAGACGGCGGTTGGCAAAGGTGCTGTAGTCGACTATGTCGGAGTTGTAGACCGACTTGTTCGTCAGGACGATTTTCTTGTTGTCCGTGGTCACCAGCACCGTGTGAAGAAGCGAAATCTCCTTTACCGTACCGCTCTGGCCGCCGATTGTGACGAAATCGTCAACCTTGAACGGCTTGGTGTTGATGATCACCAGTCCGTTTGCAACGCCGGAGACCAGATCCTGCAGGGCAAGGCCTATGGCCAGTCCCATCGCGGAAATCAGGGTCACAATACCGGTGATGTTCACGTGCATCTTGTTCAGGCAGATGATCAGCAGCACCAGGAGCAGGATGAAGTGCACGATTGTGTCGATGAATGAGATGAGGGACTTGTCGATCCGGCTGACCAGCAGGGCCTGCCTGACAAGTTTCATCACGATGCGGATTATCGCCAGTCCGAAGAGGATAATGACCAGCAGCTCAAGAAAGGCAAAAGATGACGAGCGGAAATAGTGCCCGATCTGGCCGAGGAACGAGGATTCCTCCTCAACCGCCTCAACAATGGATTCAACATCAGAAGCGTCCATAGAACCTCCTGCGTCCAATCCTATACGAGACAAAGAAAGCCGTCAATTACGGCTTTGGCGTCAACCCTTCCAGAAACTCCGGGAAAAGATGATCAGGACAGTGTAGAGCTCCAGACGTCCCACCATCATCAGGAAACTGAACACCCACAACGTCCAGTCGGGGAAGACCAGGAAGTTTCCCGCCGGGCTGACCGCGCCGAACCCTATTCCTATGTTGCCCAGGGTGAGCAGAGTGCTGGTGAGTGTTGTCGCGAAATCCTGACCGGCTATGGCGATGACCAACGAGGAAAAGAACCAGATGACCAGATAAAGCCCGCAGAAGGCGGCAATCGAGTGCATCGTCCGGTCATCGAGTTTCTCGTTGCCGTTCTTAAGCGGGAATACCCCGCGCGGATGGACCCTGAGGCGGATTTCGGTGCTGCTCATCCTGACCAGAGTCCGGACGCGGATGACCTTCATGCCTCCCGCAGTGGAGCCGGCACAGCCACCGATGAGCATCATGCAGAAGACGCAGAACTGGCAGAACACCGGCCAGACGGTATAGTTCGTAGTCGCAAATCCCGTAGTGGTCAGGATGGAAGCCAGCTGGAACGCCGAGTAGCGCATCGCCGCAGGCAGGCTCGGATAACTGCCGGTGAGCCAGAGCCCTGCAGAGCACATCACAAAGAACACGATGAAGATAAACAGGTAGGAGCGCAGCTCCGCGTTCCTGGTGACCTGCTTGAACTTGCCCGTGAATATCAGAAAGAACAGGGCGAAGTTGGTGCCGCCGATGAGCATGAAGACAGTGACCACCACATCGACATATGCGCTGCCGAAGGCGGCGATTGAGGCGGATTTGACGCAGAATCCTGCGCAGGACATAGTGGAAAAGGTCACGGTCACCGATTCGTACGGGGTCAGTCCGCCGAGCAGGAGCATCAGCGTCTCAAGCACCGAGAAACCCAGATAGATGAGCCACAGCGCCATGGCGGTGGTGCGGGCTTTCGGTGCCAGCTTGCCCTTTGTCGGCCCGACCGATTCGGCGCCGAAAAGCATCGTGCCGCCCACCCCGAGGGTCGGGAAAATGGCGACGAACAGGACGACGAATCCCATGCCGCCCAGCCAGTTGGTCATCGAGCGCCAGAACAGGATGCCCTTGGAACAGGTCTCGAAATCCCTCAGTACCGACGCTCCGGTGGTGGTGAACCCGCTCATGATTTCAAAGAAGGCCTTTGAAAAAGTATCGTAGGCACCGCTTCTGAGCAGAGGAATCGCCCCGAATACCGTGGCCAGGATCCACGAGACCGTCGTCATGAAACAGCCGTCCCGGGCGGAGAGCTTGCGGTTGCGGTTTCCCGCGGTGATGATGCTTGAAATGATTGTCAGGATGTAGACAAAGGCCGTGGTTTCAACAAAGGCCAGAAAGACCGACGTCTCTCCGTAGTAAGCCGACACTCCCGCCGGGATAAGCATCAGCGTCGAGATACAGCTTTGGAGGATGAAAATCAGCCTGATGTCGAAGAGGAAATTCATCTACTCGAACATCCTCATGACCGAGACGGCCTTTTCCTGCCTGACTATCAGTACCAGGATGTCGCCTGCCTCAAGCCGGTATTCGCCGTTGGGAATCAGCGTCACTCCCGAGGGCTTCGTAACCCCGGCGATAAGGCCCCTGCCCTTCATGTTGAACTGCCTGAGCTTTTTGGCCAAGGCCTTGCTCTTGACCCCGAGCATGTACTCGAAAACCTCGATCTTCGCGTCAAAGAGGGAGTGGACGCTGGCGACGTTCGTTCCGTGGAGATAGCGGGTGATCGAGTCGACCGTGACCTCCTGGGACGAGACGATCGAGTCGATTCCCATGTGCCGGGCCAGCTTGGTGTAGTTGTTGTTGCTCCGGACGACGGCGATTGAGTAGTCGAACCCTATCTGCTTGCAATAACTGGCGATGATTATGTTCAGCTCATCGTTTGAAGTCGTCGAGACCAGCAGGTCGTACGAATCCAGACCCTCGTCCTCGAGTATGTCCTCGTCGGCAATGTCGCCGTTGATGATCAGTGCCTCAGGAAACTCCCTGGCGAACTCCTCGCAGACGGCCTCGTCGCGGTCGATGACGGCGAACTTGCCCCTCTCGTTGGGCGGGAACATGCCCAGCAGCAGCTTGGTGGCGGTGGTGGCCCCCACGATGACAATCTTCTGCGGCTTTATCCTCGGGCGGCCGGTTATCTTGACCGCCTTCTGGCTGTCCTCAGGCTTCATCACCAGACTGATCGTATCCCCGGGGAGTACCATGGTATCCCCGCTGGGGATCAGCGATTCCCCGTCCCGGTAGATGGCCACAATCAGGCAGTCGGTGTTCACCTTTGCCCTCAGATCAATGACGGGAAGGTTGCAGAACTCCGGATTGTCTCCCACGACCAGGTTGTACACAACCAGTTTCGAATCGTGGAGGGAGATGATGTCGCTGAACAGTCCGCGCTCGATTTCATCATAGATGTCCGAGGCTATTTCGTAGTCGGTGTTGACGATGTGGGTAATCCCGAGCAGGTTGGAGTTCGTCCCGCTGCTGCCCGTATAGGAGATGTTTCTGATCGACGCTATGGTCAGCGGCACCTGGAATTCATGGCTGGCCAGGGCGCAGGCGACCAGATTGACCTCGTCGTCTCCGGTCAGGGCCACAAAGGCATCGGCGCTGTCGGTTCCCGCATCGCTCAGGTCCTCGAGGCTGGTTCCGCTTCCCGGAAAGGCGATGCAGTCGATCTTGTCCATCGCCGCGCGGGTCAGCTTCTCCTTTGTGTCGATGATTACGACGTCGTTGCTTTCCTCGGCAAGGTGCTGCGCAAGCCTCAGCCCGCGCTTTCCCGCTCCAAGAATCATCACTTTCATAGGCCTATGCTACCCCAATCCCCCGTTTGTAATCAACAAGCCCCGGCATTCAGGCCAGCGGAACGCGCAGGACCCTGCGCACTTCCTCGGCCCCGGTAGCTGCGAAGCGGTTGGCGATAAAGGAAAAACCGGAATAAACCGGGAAATCGGCCGTTGTCAGGCCCTCTTTCTCAAAAAACTCCGAAAGGCTCTCGTACATCAGCGAGAACAGCCCGTTGCCGCGGAACTCCGGTCTGACCCAGTAATCCTCGACAAAGGCACCCGAGGACAGGACTCCGAACGAGACATAGCCCGCAACCGAGCCGTCAGGGGCAAACAGGGCCACCGCCCGGTCGGCGGTTCCTGCTCCAGCGTGGCGCGGCACCCCTTTCAGCCGGTCCGGAGAAACGAACCGCAGATCGAAATCCTCCAGCATGAAAAGGCTGTCCTCACCCGTCTCGGTGTCCAGGGGGCCGCCCTCGAACCCCAGTCCGTCGTACCACTGTCTGATGACCTGCCCCATCTGTTCCTGCTTGAAGGCATACCAGTCCTCCAGCGCCCCCGCCTCCTCAAGAGTCTCCTTGAAAAGCCGGAAAACACCCCGCCGGTGTGAATTGAGCACTCTCAGAAGCCCCGCGCCCAGGGCGCTCGGAGCCCGCTTCTCGGCGTAGCGGACCATCAGGGCAAAACCGTCCTTGCTCGTCCAGGGGGGAAGCGCGACCAGGTCATCGTTCTGTCCGGGGGCATCCGGCTCAATACGGACCGGGACACCTCCGCTCAGGCTGAAGCGCCACAGTCCGTCCTGATCCTCCATCGCGTAGAGAATCCGTCCCATCAGTTCGGTAGTAAGTGCAGGCAATTTCTGACCGTCCATGCCAAAGATGATAATCCACCTTCATTTGCGCGTAAAGGCATGAAAAAGGGAACCGCCCTCAAGCGGTTCCCCGATGGCCTGAAAACAGGAGCCTTACTTTGCCAGAATGTCGCGGCCGGCGTACTTGGCGGTATCGCCGAGGTAGTCCTCGATTCTGATCAGCTGGTTGTACTTGGAGAGGCGGTCGGAGCGGCTCATCGAACCGGTCTTGATCTCTCCGGTCTCCAGCGCCACCACCAAATCGGCGATGAAGTTGTCCTCGGTCTCACCGCTGCGGTGGGAAACAATCGAGGCATAGCCGTGCCTGCGGGCGTAGTCGACGGCCTCGAAGGTCTCGGTCAGGGTTCCGATCTGGTTGACCTTGATCAGGATGGCGTTCGCGACACCCTTGCTGATTCCCTCCTTGAGCCTGGCGGTGTTGGTGACGAACAGGTCGTCGCCGACCAGCTGGGTTCTGTCTCCAATGCGCTCAGTCAGCATCTTCCAGCCTTCCCAGTCATCCTCGGCCATGCCGTCCTCGATGGAGAAGATCGGGTACTTGTTGACCCAGCTCTCCCAGAGGTCGACCATTTCCTTTGAGGTCTTCTTCTCACCGGTGGACCACTTCAGGGTGTACAGACCGGTCTTTTCGTCGTACAGCTCGCTGGCTGCCGGGTCGAGGGCGATTACGAAGTCGGCGTCGCGGCCGGCCTTGTATCCTGCCTTTTCGATGGCCTCGATGATGACCTCCAGGGCCTCTTCGTTGGACTTGAGGTCCGGGGCGAATCCGCCCTCGTCACCGACCGCGGTGTTGTATCCGCGTCCCTTGAGAACCGCCTTGAGGTTGTGGAATACCTCGGCGTTCATCCTGACAGCCTCGCGGATGCTGGTAGCTCCGATCGGCATGATCATGAACTCCTGGAAGTCGACCTTGTTGTCGCTGTGGGCTCCGCCGTTGATGATGTTGGACATCGGGACGGGCAGCACGCAGGCGTGGTAGGTTCCCAGATATTTGTAGAGCTCGACACCGAGGAAATCGGCGGCGGCGCGGGCGACTGCCATCGAAACACCGAGGATCGCGTTGGCTCCGAGCCTGCCCTTGTTCGGCGTGCCGTCAAGCTCGATCATGGCCCGGTCGATAGCGACCTGGTCCAGGGCGTCCATACCCTCCAGTTCCGGTCCGATGATGTTGTTGACGTTGCTGACAGCCTTCAGGACACCCTTGCCCAGATAGCGGCTCTTGTCGCCGTCACGAAGCTCGACAGCCTCGTGCACGCCGGTGGAGGCTCCGCTGGGAACCGAGGCGCGTCCGAACGAACCGTCTTCGAGATAAACGTCCACCTCGACGGTGGGATTGCCGCGGGAATCCAGAATCTCCCGTGCTTCGATGAAATCAATCGTGCTCATTTTTCACTCCTATATGCGCTGAAACAGCACAAGACAAATATGCTTCAAACACCGTTTCGTGTCAAGGCCTGACCGACCTCCGGCGCCTGACTCCATTCTTCTACAAGTTCTTTTGCGGACTCAAATTGCCACAAAGGAAACCCCGCCCTGGCAAAGGCCTGTCTGGCACTGTCCTGATCAGGTGTGGCGGTGAGTATTCCCTCCAGCGCGCGGGCGGCGATTTCCACGGCGCCATCCGGGGTGTAAACAGCATCCAGCGCCTGCCTGACAGCCTCCTTCCCCGCGCCCCGGGCAGCCAGCCTCTTTTCCATCAGTGAGCGGCCCTCGGGATGCTTTCTCAGCCGGGATTCGGTGAAATCCAGGCAGAAACGCACCTCGTCAAGCGAGCCCTCGGCCTCAAGCCTGTCCATAACAGGGGCAATCACTTCGCTTCCGAAACCCCGGGCGCGGAGTTTGGCGCAGAGCTCGAACCTGGTGTGCTCGCGGGCCCCCAGCAGGCGCAGTGCCCGGTCGTAACAGTCCTCCTGCTCGCAGACGGACTTCAGGCGGCAAAAGGCCTCCTCGTCCAGTTCCTGTCCGGGCAGCAGTCGCTCCCTTCGGACAACAGCGGCAGGGATGACAAAAAAAGAGCCCTCCGCGACAGCCCTGAGACAGGACCTGGAGGACTCTTTCTGTAAAGTGGCGTACACCGTGTTTCTCAGCGCTTGGAGAACTGGAACTTGCGGCGGGCACCCCTCTGACCGTACTTCTTTCTTTCGACCATTCTCGGGTCTCTGGTGAGGAATCCGGTCGGTCTGAGCAGGGTCAGATAGTCTTCGTCGGCTGCGACCAGTGCGCGGGCGATGCCGTGGCGGCAGGCGCCGGCCTGTCCGGAGACACCGCCTCCGGTGACGTTGATCAGAATGTCGTACTTTCCGGCAGCCTGGGTGGCTTCGAGGGGCTGTCTGACCATGACGACCAGAGAGTCGTTGCCGAAGTACTCGGAGACCTCACGCCCGTTGACGGTGATCTTTCCGTTACCTTCTCTCAGATAAACGCGGGCGACCGAAGTCTTTCTGCGTCCTGTTCCCTGTCCGAGGTTGATATTCTTTTCTTCTGCCATAATCCACCTGCCTTAGAGTTCGACCTTGACCGGCTGCTGAGCGGTATGGGGATGCTCCGCATCCGCATAGACCTTTACATAGGTGAAGAGCTTGCGCCCGAGGGCTCCGTGGGGGAGCATTCCCTTGATCGCGTGCTCCATCGGGAAAGTCGGCTTGCGCTTGAGCATGTCGCTGTAGTTCTCCGCCCTGAATCCGCCGGGATAGTTGGAGTGGCGGTAATACATCTTGTCCTGCGCCTTGTTCCCGCTCATCTTTGCCTTTGCGGCGTTGATGACGATGACGAAATCACCCATGTCGAGGTTGGGGGCGTATTCCGGCTTGTCCTTGCCACGCAGAATCCTGGCGGCGGCAACGGCAACCTGTCCCAGTTCCTTTCCCTCAGCGTCGATCAGGTACCACTTTTTAACAACCGAAGCCGGTTTAACAAAAATAGTCTTCATAATCGTTTCTTCCTGAACGTTTAAGTTGTGCCTGCAGGCCCCGATTGAGTAGGATCGTGACGCTCGGACCGCATCCCCTGCGGATCGCATAACAGTGGGATCGGGGGAAAAGCACCTTCCGCAGACTGCTGCCGTCCGTGCACGCAGAGCACATATTATATTCATTGGCCGTGCTTTGTCTAGTGCTTGACAAGGAAGTTTTTGTGGCTACCATGGAGGTACTTTCACGCAGGTTACGCAGCATGGAAACACCCCTTAAGACGTTCTACATCGAAAGCCTCGGCTGTGCCAAAAACCAGGTCGACTCCGAAATCCTCGCCGGCAGGCTGGCCCTGGACGGCTGGACACGGACCGATGACCCCGATAGCGCCGCGCTGATTCTGGTCAACACATGCGGTTTCATCAACAGCGCCAAGCAGGAGTCGCTCGAGACCGTCTTTGCTCTGCGCAACCGGGCTCCCCATGCCCGGATTGTTGTCTGCGGCTGCCTGGCCCAGCGCTACGCGGCCGACCTGCTTGAGGACCTCCCCGAGGCCGACGGAATCTTCGGAAACCGCGACCTGGGGCAGATAACCTCCTTCGTCAGCAAGCTCGACGGAGGCAGACAGCTCCTGGTGCCCCCGTATCCCGCGGACAAGTCCGCCGACTTCTGTGCCAGGATGAGCCTGGCCGAATGGCCGGGGAGCGCCTACCTTAAGATTTCCGAGGGCTGCAGCCACCACTGCCGCTACTGCGCAATCCCCCTGATCCGCGGCGAACTGCGGTCCAGGCCGATGCACTCAATCCTCGACGAGGCCCGGCAGCTGGCCGACTCCGGCATTAGGGAAATCAACGTCATCGCCCAGGACCTGGCCGCCTACGGAACCGACGAAATCCCCGGCGGGCGCTTTCTTGAGCTGCTGTCCGGGCTTTCCGCCATACCCGGCGACTTCGTCATCCGGCTTTTGTACATCCACCCCGACGCTTTCCCCGAGGGGCTGCTTCAGCTGATAAAGGACAATCCCAAGATCCTGCCCTACTTCGACATCCCTATCCAGCATGCCAGCGTCAGGGTCCTGCGGGCAATGGGCCGGACCGGGGATGCAGACACCTATTTCAATCTGGTATCCCAGATCCGCGCCGCCCTGCCCGACGCAGTCATCCGCACCACGATGATGCTCGGCTTTTTGAACGAAGACGAGCAGGCCTTTGAGGAGCTTTGCGACTTCATACGCCGCTGCCGGTTCGACTGGATGGGCAGTTTCGTATATTCGCGTGAGGAAGACACTCCCGCCTACCCCCTCAGAACCGAGCAGGAGCAGCAGGAAATCGAAAAAATAGCCGCCCGCAGGCAGAAAAAACTGGAAAGAATCCAGCAGAAAATCACATCCGAACGCCTCGGACGCTTCGTCGGCCGGCAGTTCGACGTACTTATAGAGGAGGTATTCGAAGGCCAGGACCTGGCCGTCGGTCGCATCTATTCCCAGGCCCCGGAGGTCGACGGCCAGACAGTCGTCATAGGAACGGGCATGGTCAGCGGGCAGGTTTACCGCTGCGGAATCAGAAAGGTCGCCGGAATCGACCTCTCGGCGGTGAAAATCGATGAGTGACACCCTTCCCGACATCCGCGGGGAGCTCCTCTCCGCTCTCAATCCCCAGCAGCGCGAGGCCGTGATCACCAACGACTGCCCCCTGGTCGTCTTCGCCGGCGCAGGCTCGGGCAAGACCCGTGTAATCACCACAAAGATCGCCTGGTGCGTCCGCGTCCTCGGCATCCGCCCCTGGCAGATCCTGGCCGTCACCTTCACCAACAAGGCCTGCAAAGAGATGCAGCAGAGGGTGGAAAGGATGCTCCCCGACTGTGACCCGAAGGACTTCTGCATAAAGACCTTCCACAGCTTCGGAGCCATGGTTCTCCGCCGTTTCGGCGACCGCCTCGGACTGAACAACAACTTCAAAATCTACGACGAGGAGGACTCACTGGCGCTGCTGGCCCAGGTCTTCCCCGGAGAAAAGAAAACGGACCTCAAGCCGATTTCGGGCCGCATCTCGGTGTGCAAGGACCGCCTCGAAAGCCCCGAGGACGTCAGAGACAGCCGGGATCCGGAGTTCTACAGATATTACAGCGGCTACCAGAGCGCCCTTCAGAACACGGGCAACGTCGACTTCGCCGACCTGATCGGCCAGACAACCGAACTGCTCGACCGGGACCCGGAAGTGCTCTCCTGGTGCCACAACCGGTTCAAGGTCATCCTCGTCGACGAGTACCAGGACTCCAACCTGGCCCAGTGCCGGCTCCTGAAGCGGGTCGTCGGCCCGGACGCCTTTGTATGTGTCGTAGGAGATGACGACCAGAGCATCTACCGCTTCCGCGGGGCTGAAGTCCGCAACATCCTCGACTTCGGTGAGTACTTCCCCGGAGCCAGGGTTATCAAGCTCGAGCAGAACTACCGCTCCACCGCCCCGATTCTGGACGTCGCCGCCGCCGTCATCGGCAAAAACACCGGCCGGGCCCCCAAGCGCCTCTGGACCCAGCGGGGCGGCGGGAGCAGACCGGAGCTTATCAGCGTCGACTCGGACTATGCCGAGGCCACCTACGTGGCACGCATTCTTGAGCGGGACGGCAGATACGACAGCAGCGCGGTCCTTTACCGCAACAACTCCCAGTCGGCCACCTTCGAAACCATCTTCAACCGTCTTAGGATACCTTACAGGCTCGTCGGGGCCCTCCGTTTCTATGAACGGGAGGAGGTCAAGGACCTGATTGCCCACCTTTCGCTTCTGATCAATCCCCGGGACAGCGTCAGTTTCGGGCGCATCATCAACAAACCTCCGCGAAAGATCGGCCCGACAACCCTTCAGAAAATCACCGACAACTGCGGGCAATACAACGGTGACATGATTCTGACCTGCCGGGCGGTGGCCGAGGGCAGGCTTCCCATGCCTCCCCAGGTGACCTCGGCCCTTAGTGTTTTCGTCAGCGCCTATGACAAAGCAGCCGCCATGATAGGCCTATACGAGAACAGCGAAGTGCTCAAGGCAATCATCACCGGTTTCGGCGTCGGTGCCTGGTACGCCGAGCGCGACCGCAAGGAACAGAACATCGACAGCAAACGGGTCAAGAACATCGAGCAGACAGTCAACATCTTCGCCGAACAGGAAGCCTACCGTGACGGCATAGACGGCATAAACGCCTTTATGGAAGAGGCCGCGCTCGACCCGACCATGATGGCCGCCGAAACCGGAACCGACGACAGGGGCGTCACCCTTATTACTATGCACAACACCAAGGGCCTCGAGTTCGACCGTGTCTTTGTCGTCGGTCTGGAGGAGGGCATCATCCCCTCAATCAAATCCGAAAGCCCGGATGACATCGAAGAGGAGCGTCGCCTGCTGTACGTGGCAATCACCCGGGCCAGGAACGAACTCTACCTTTTCAACTGTTCCCAGCGGAACCTCTGGGGTCGGATGCAGAACCAGATTCCCAGCCGCTTTCTCAAAGACATCCCGGACAGCCTGGTCACCCGCAAGGGCAGCAGCATCCGTGACAGCCTCTTCACCCGAAGCTCTTCCCGTGACGACAGCGACACCTGGGGCTCGGACTACGACTACAACCCCTATCAGAGCAGGCCGGTTTACAAGCCCGCGCCCTACACCTCCACCAAGCCCGGCCCGGCTTCCCCGGTGAAATCTTCCCTTCTTTCGCGCAAGTCCGGACCGACCTCCCCATCAGCCCCCTCTGCCTCCCCAACTCAGGCTCCTTCGGAATTCCGGCGCGGCGAGCGTGTCAGACACTCCGCATACGGAAGCGGCACAGTCACCGCAATCAAGACCCTGGGGAGCAGGAGCATTATCGACGTCCGCTTCGACGACGGCCGCCGCGCCTCCTTTGTCTCCGGCAAAGCCCCCCTCGAGAAACTCTGATTTCCCTTCCAGCAGCCCCTGCTCTTGCCCCTGCCCCGCGGTTTTCAGAATAAAACCTCAAAAATCGGGCTTCTATTCGGAAATTTCAGAATGAAAGGCCAAAAATCAATCATCTATTCTGAAATTTCAGAATAAAAGGGCAAAATCCGGGGTTTTATTCTGAAAACATCGAAGGGCGGGCAAGTTGAGCACGGCTACAGCCTCTCACAAAAGATAGCTTTCAATCAGATAATCCACACGGGCAGGATCCAGCGGCCAGTTTCCGGCCTCCCAGGTAACCAGCAGGTTGTCCCAGAGGATGATTCCATTTCTGGAGAACACACTGAGCTTTGACAGGGTCTTGTGGCTGTACTCCGGGTCATCCATTTTCCCGAAATGCTCCCATCTGAACTCCTTCCCGGTTCTTCTGTTCAGCAACAGAAAATCCGGATAATAGACTCTCTCTTCCAAATATACCGGCACCTCGTACAGATAAGGCACTCCCGCCGCGGCGAGCCTGTCAGCGATGATAACTTCGCTCTTTGAAATAACATACTCCCCGCCGGCTGTCTTCAGACCATCCCCGGCACCAAACCTGTTCGCCGGCCTCTTCGAAGCCTTCCACTTCCGGGCATCCATCCCGAGGGGCACAACAAACCTCTTAATATGCTTAGGGAGAACATTAAAGACTCCGGCTTCACTTCCGAGCTTAAGCAGATCTTCCCTGAACCTCTCCAATAATGACACCTGCCGGGAAATCAGGGCCATATAACCCTGCTCATAGGCCTTCTGCGCCAGTTGCCTGATTTCCTCCTCACGTCCCCTTCCGAGGTATTCCTTGATGCCGGATTCCCTTAACCATCTGTAATACCTGATTTTCCCACGCTCAAGGACAAACATCAGCTCGCCCTTCACTGCCTCTGTTCCATTCATCCGAAGAGTCTCGCATTCTCTCAGATGGGAATCGATTTCTTTGATTATCCTTTCAATCATAAGCTGACTCCTTTGCCCTACTATCCGCACGCAAAGGCCTTTCGCTGAGACAGAAGACAAAGTTTTCAGAATAAAACTCAAAAAACAGGGCACTGATTCTGAAAATTCAGAATAAAAGGGCAAAATCCAGGGCTTTATTCTGAAATTTCAGAATTTCAAGTCAAAAACAAGTGGAAAATTCTGAAAGCCGGGCAATCAGGGTCAGGACGAGGCTTTCAAATACTCTGTTGCCTGCAGGCAAAAAAAACGGCCGCGATTAAGCGGCCGCAGGAATCATATTGTATGTAAGGCTGTTTAGAAGAACAGTCCCGCCACAATCTGGTCATCGGTAACAAGCAGCTGCTCGGCGTACTCAAGAAGCTGGGTGTTCTCAGTGGCATCCTTGCCCTCGTTCTGGACATAGAACAGAGTGGCGTTGAAGTTGGAATCAACCGGCTTGTCCGAGGTGACGAACTGGGCCAGAATGGCGACCGGGTCAGTGGCATCATTGCTCAGGACAACGGCGAGTGTCTCGGCATTGGGAGCATCGACGACAGTCAGGGTGATTCCGAGGTTGGCCTTCAGCTGGGCGACAATCTTTTCGGCGATGGCCTTGTGGAAGGCATCGGCTGCGGCGATGTTTCCGGTAATCTCACTGGCGTCTGCGAGATAGGCCTTGGCACCGTCAACTGTGGCATCGGCGGGAGCTGCGAGAGCCTCATATCCGTTTCCGGCGGGAACAACACCCCAGGCGGGAGTGCCCTTGCCCAGAGCAGCACGGTCGATGGCGCGGGCGATAGCCTTGCGCACGCTCGGATCCTCGGCGGTGAACTTCAGGTAAGCGTTGGTCGGATCGGGGGCGGCAGCCGGAGTGGTTGTGGTCGTTGTTGCGGCCGGAGCGGTTGTCGTGGTCGTGGTGGTCGCTGCGGGAGCCGTGGTGGTGGTCGTCGCTGCGGTGGTGGTCGTAGCCGTCGAAGCCGGGGTCGAGCTTTCCTTCTTGGAGCAGGAAACCAGGACGAGAGTGGCCAAAAGTACGCAGAGGATGACGGTCAGGACTTTCTTCATAACAAATGTCTCCTTTGTCATAAAAGTTCAATCAGTACCGGACAGGTAGTCCGGGTTTTCACAATCATAAGATATGATAGCCGATTTTTCAATCTTATGCTACCGAAAATAATCATTTTTTCGACCGCAGGATGGATAAAAACCGGGCTTTGCTCTATCCTTGACATATGTTCAAACTGCGGATCAGGAAAAAGGTTTCAACAATCCTTTACACCGCCTCGGATCTTTTCCGGATTCCGTTCGCCATTCTGGTGGCCGCCGTCGTGTGGACGGCGCTCGGCTCCGGCGAACGTCCGGGGGTGCTTATGATAATCACCGGGCTTGTCGGAGCTGTGGGGATGCTGTACGTCGAGACCTGGACATTTGACCGGGAAAAGCGCACCGCGGTATCGGTCAACGGAGTCTGGCCCTTTCTGGTGCGCAGAACCTACACGTTCGACTCAATCGAATCTCTCAGCGTCAGGCACTACTCGCATCAGTCAAACGGAACCGGCGAAATACAGGCCGGACACGGCAGGACGATGATTGCCTTTTCCCTCTGTCTGAAGAGCGGGAAACAGGTTCCGGTGGAGCTGATGACGGCATGGGCGCGGATCGGACAGACTGCCCGCGACGCGGCGGTGATTGCGGATTTCTGCGGTTTGGATTTCAATGTCGATCCGCCGGTGCAGGACCGGTTGGACAGGAAAACAGGATACAGAGGCACCAGATGAACAAGGTTTACGACCTGAGAAGCGACACTTTCACCCTCCCGGACGAGGGAATGAGGCAGGCTATCTACCGGGCCGAAGTCGGGGACGATGTCTATCACGAGGACCCGACCGTCAACCGGCTCGAGGAGCTGGCAGCCGACATGCTTGGCAAGAAGCACGCCGTCTTCGTGTCCAGCGGCTCGATGGGCAACCTCATCGGGCTCTGCGTCAACTGCGGCAGGGGAAACGAGGTGCTCTGCGCCGCGGGAAGCCACATAGTCCACCACGAAATCTCCTCCGCCGCCATAATCGCACAGGTGATGCCCATCCAGATCAACGCCCCGGGCGGCATACTCAAACCCTCCATGCTGGAGGGAAAGGTCAAGCCCCGCGGCGTCTACGACATGGGAGCCACGGCAATGATCGAGGTTGAGAACACAATCGGCGGCAATCCCTATCCGCTTCAGACCCTCTGTGACCTGAGGGCCTTTGCCGACGGACACGGACTGAAGATCCACATGGACGGGGCCCGGCTGTTCAACGCTGCGCTGGCCGAGGAGGTCAGCGTCCGCGACCTGGCCTATTTCGCCGATGACGTGACAGTCTGCCTGTCAAAGGGCCTGGGGGCCCCGGCCGGAAGCATCCTCGCCTCGGACAGCGACAGCTTTGAGTTCCATGCCCGCAGGATGAAGAAGATGCTCGGCGGCGGGATGAGACAGACCGGGTTCCTGGCCGCCGCCGGAATCTACGCCCTTGAGAACAACATCCCCAAACTGGTGGCGGACCACGCCAACGCGCAGGTCCTCGCCCGGGCCCTGGCGGATGTTCCCTGGGCAAGCATCAACCCGGACAAGGTCAGGACCAACATCATCCTCTTTGACGGTGTCGGAATCGACAACGAGAACCTGGCGCAGCAGCTGACG
Organism: Spirochaetales bacterium; assembly: GCA_017614375.1. Taxonomy (GTDB): domain Bacteria; phylum Spirochaetota; class Spirochaetia; order Sphaerochaetales; family Sphaerochaetaceae; genus JAAYFO01. Next base: position 51,014 of record JAGABZ010000016.1, on the reverse strand, counting down.
GAGGCCGGGCTTCTTTGCCTGACCGACGGGGGCAAGGTGAGGATGGTCACCAGTCTCAACCTCAGTTCCGCCGATGCCGCACAAGCTGCGGAGCTGATCAGGGCTTTCAGGCCTGTGGGAGGAAACGATGGCCGATAATGTCATAATCTGCCTCACCGGTACCGGAAACAGCTATTACACGGCCATCAAGTTGCGCGAACTGTTGGGGTACGACGAAGTCTTGCCCGCGCCGCTGGTGCTGGACCGGCCTTCGGTTCTGGGCAATCCGGTCAGGGTCGGTCTGGTATTCCCCACCTACTACGGCATGCCGCCGAAGAACCTCGGGCCGCTGTTTTCCAACGTGCTTTCCGACCCGGCGCTGGACAGGATCGAGTACCTGTTCGCCGTCACCACCTGCGGGCTGGGTCCGGGATACAGCCTGAAGATCTGCGAGCAACTGGCGATGGACAACCGGATCATCTGCTCTTACAGCGGGCATGTCAGAATGCCGGACACCTATGCCCTGCTTCTGAAGGTGCCGCCGGAGGAAAAGCAGAAACAGATCTTCGACGCGGCGGACCTTAAGCTTGGAAAGATGGCGGACGAAATCAGGGAAATGGCAATGAGGATTCCGCCGTACCGGCCCGGCTCGAACCTGATGATCAGAAAGTACATCAGATACTGCAACTCGGAAACACAGCCGAGAATAACGGTCGATACGGGACTCTGTGTATCGTGCGGACTGTGCGAGGCGGTCTGCCCTAGGGACGCGGTCACAATCGAAAACGGGCATCCCGTCTTCAGCACCAACTGTGAGAACTGCCTGGCCTGCTACCATTTCTGCCCGCAGAAGGCAATCCTGCTCAAGGGCAAAAAACCCTCACTGGAGAGGTACGGCCGGACATTGACGGGCTACAATCCCGATTACAGGCAGGGAAAACTGTGATTTACCAGGACAGAAGCGCAAGCGGCTGTGTGAAGTACAACCGCCAATACATAAAGTCGATCTGCTCAAACCCCGACGCATGGCCCTTCTGGGTCGCCGACATGGATTTCCGCTGCCCCGAGGCGGTCAACGAAGCTCTGGTCAGGGCGGCCGGGCACGGGGTATTCGGCTATCCTTCCGCAGACGATACGGCCCGCATTGCCGCGGACTTCATCAGCTGGCGCCACGGATGCGAAATCGACAGTTCGCTAATCGTCCCGACGACCGGCGTGCTCAATTCGCTGTCGATTCTGATGGAGGATACCTCGCGCGGGGTCATCATCCCGTTTCCCGCTTACAAGCCTTTTGTCTCGGCCTGCGAAACCCACGGACGCAGGGTGTCCCCGTGGCCGCTTTCCTATGACGGGAAGGCCCACCGCTTCTTTTTGGATTTCGCCGCTCTTGAGAAGCTTTGCTCAAGCGGGGAGAACGATCTGCTGATCTTCTGTTCACCGCACAACCCCAGCGGACTGGTGTTCTCACCTGAGGAGCTTCGGCGGGTTTGTGAAATCTGCGCCGCCGGCGGTGTACAGGTCATCTGCGACGAAATCCACGCCGATTTGACGTACGACGGATTCAGGCACACTTCCTTTCTGCAGGCCGCGCGCGGTACGGGGGTCAGGGCGGTGACGCTGATGGCCCCGTCAAAGACCTTCAACCTGGCCGGAGAGCATTTCTCCCTGGCGATTTTCCCCGACAACGAAAGTGCCGCAGCCTACAAAAGCCGCCTTCAGAGGCTGCACAACAGCGGCCCTTCATACGTTGACAACCTGATGGCCCGGGCGGCCTACACTGGCGGCAGAGACTGGCTTGAGGACTGCATCCGGACAATCAGTTCCAACGCCGAACTGGTCGACTCGTTCATCCGCAGCCGGATTCCCCTGCTGGGTACGGTCAAGCCCGAGGCGTCCTTCATCTGTTTCATCGACTGCTCGCAAATCTTCGAAGCCGTCCTCGCCGATCAGGATGACAACCCGGAGCTTTACCGGGTTCAGGACAGCCCCGACGCCACGGCCCTGAGCCGCTTCTTCGGGGTCAGATGCTCAGTGGCGGTAAACCCCGGAACCTTCTTCGGACCGGATTACGGACAGTTCGTCCGCTTCAACTTCGGAACCTCCCGGGAGCGGGTACTCACCGCCCTTCAGAGGATGGAAGCGGGAATCAACAAACTCACGGCAGTCTGATTTCTCAGTCCAGAAAGTGCAGAGCCCCGGGCGAGCGGAGATAGACCAGCGCACAGCGCACCGGGATACCCGTCGTCCTGGCGATGGCCTCACGGTACAGTTCCAGTTGTACCCGGTGGGATTCCGGGTTGTACAGGGCATCGGTCTTGTAGTCCACGATGAGCACTTCCTCCGGATACCGTACCAGCAGGTCGATCACCCCCTCGACGGCGACGGTCCGGCCCAGATAATCGTGCCGGAAGAACAGCCTCTCCTCGGTCCGGACCGAGGCTGAACCGAGAGACCTGAAGAAGTCCGTCGAGGCAAACCCCGCGGCCATCTTCAGGGCATCGGAAACGAAGGTGTCCTTTTCCCCGGCGCCGAGCGTGGCAAATTCGGGCTGCCCGTCCAGAATCTCCGAAGCCCGGGCCACGGAGGGAACGGCCATCGCCCGGACCGTGAGTTCCATGATCCGGTGGCAAAAGGTTCCGAACGCGGTCTGCAGGCCTTTTTTCCCGATGAGGGTGTCGCTCGGCAGAGCGGGAAGCGGGGTCCCGTCGGCGGAGAACTCCTCCGCCCCTGCCAGAGTCGTGGCTCCGATGCGCCCCGGCCGGAGGTCGAATACGTCCCTTACGGGCTTTGCGTATCTGCTTTCGGGGCCTTTGCCGGATTTCAAACGCGCACCGGAGCCCGAACTGAAGAAGTCCTCGGCCTTCACCGACGGAATCACATGGTAATCAACCATCGAACCCGGCAATCTGCCCTGTTCCAGATTATCCAGTTCCTGACCGTTCAGGAAAAGCTTTATCAGGGAGTTATCCCTGGCCGGTTCCCTGACGGAACTGCCGGTGATGACCAGATGGAACCGGGCCCGGGTCAGGGCCACGTATAAAAGACGCTTCGTCTCGGCATCATCCATTTCCTTTTCAAGGTTCTTTCCGGTAACCAGAAACAGGTTCCTAGGCTTATCCCCGAAAATGATGTGTCTGGGATAGGCCGTGCCCCGTGCATCGGTGAACAGCACATCACGGGTCCTGCTTCCCGGGGGGCCGGCGGCGGCATCGGCGACAATGACAACCGGGAATTCCAGCCCCTTGGACTTGTGTATCGTCATGATCCTGACATCGGACGAGCCCTCCCTCTGGATACTCAGTTCCTTCAGGCCGGCCTTCGCGTCCCCCGCCATCGGCATCAGGTAATCGACGAACGAGCCGAGCGAGGCCTGCTTTTCATCGAACCCCCGCGCCAGCACCCAGAGACTCTCGAAATGCTCGGCAAACGGCTGGTTGGACTTTTTTGAAATCACATAGTACCGGTAGCCCCAGTCATCCCAGATGTACTCGAGCATCGGACAGATTCGGCCTGTCCGGGCAAGTCCTTGCAGATTCCCGAAGTGCCGTGCCGCCTCGGCGTACCTGTCAGCCCATTCTCCCTGAAGATCAGCTTCTCCGAACGGCTCGTCCGCGTCCAAAGCCGTTTTAAGCTCAATGCCCTGGAGCCTGCAAAGCGGGCCGGAAAGAACTGCCAGGTATGCCAGCCTATCCTCCGGGAACAGGCACAGCTGCAGGACGTTCAGAAAATCGTTGAACACGGCATCCGTGCTCAGTGCCTTGGCTTTTTCAAGGGTGTACGGAATGTTGTGCTTTCTCAGGGCCCGCTCGAAATCGCCCTGGTGGGTTAGCCTGCGCAGAAGGATTGCGATGTCGGAGTACCCGGGACGGCAGAGACCATTCTCCTTCCGGATTAAAAAGTCATCCGTGTTCAGCATCCGCTCAATCAGGGAGGCCACATACTCCGCCTCGGCCAGATTCGGGGAAATATAATCCGGGTTGTCCTTTTCGCTGTCATCCATCGGAGGCTTGTAGGTGACAATCAGTTTCGGATTGAGGCCTTCGCCGGCCGGACGGGTACCGAGTTTCTCAAACACCGCCTCAAAGTCTGCGTTTCCTTTCGGATTGTCCATGACCCGGGCGAATCGGATATTGAACTCCTCAATCAGTTCAGGTTCGGTGCGGTAGTTCGTGCAAAGATTGACGGCAACCCCGCCGTTGCCCTCAAGCTGTCCGCTGAGGGCCTTGAACACCGAGACGTCCGCACCGCGGAAACGGTAGATCGACTGCTTCTCGTCACCGACGAAAAACAACTTGTCCTTCTTCAGGTTTTCCGCTCCGGGCACCCCGTCGCCTTCGGCACCGTCCCGCTCGGAGAGCAGATAGAGGATGTCCTTCTGCAGGCTGTTGTTGTCCTGGAACTCATCAATCATGATGTACTTGAACTTGTCTTTGTAGTACTTTCTGATCCTTTTGTTGCGCTTGAGGATATCAAATGCCATTCTGCTGATATCCAGGAAGGTAGCCGAACCGGTGGAACGCTTGAACTCCAGCACTCTGTTTCCGATTTCTGAAAGAAGGTTGAAAACGCCCTTCATCTGCTGTCGCTTGACATACGACACAGCGGAGAGCTTAAGGTTTTCGAGGGCGGCCCGGTACAATTCAATGGTATTCTTCCTTTCCGGAGTCTTCTGGTCCTTAGTCCCCTTTCGGCCGTCGACATTGAGTTTCAAATCCAGGATTCCGGCGGGGTCAGGGATTTCAGCAAGCGAGCAGGCCCTATCCAGGGCTCCGAGGTTTTCATCATCGCTGAACCCGGACAGCAGTTCCCCGGCCAGATCGGCAACCTCGGTGCAGAGCCTTTCGTATACACCAAACACCCGGTCGCAGAAGCCCTTGTACCAGAGCCCGGCATCGATTTCCCGGTCCAGGGTGAAATGGTCCGAAGCCAGCTCGGAAATCAGGGCGGAAATCTCATCGGGCGTATAAAGGGCTCCGAGCAGGTCCACCGCCGGAGCATCGCTGTGACTGCTGAACACCCCGTCGGCGATTCTCGCCGCAGCCGCCTCGAGATCGTCGTCCTCGATGGTGGAAAACTGCCCGGTCAGGCCGTAGTGCTCGCAGTCGCTTCGGACTATGGCGGAAAAGAAACTGTCCAGAGTGCAGATTGTCGCGTCTGAAAAGCGCCTCAGCTGCTCCGGGTCATTTGCCGAGAGCAGCCGCAGATAGATGCGCTCGTTCATCTCCGCCGCGGCCTTTTTGGTGAATGTCAACGTCAGGATCTCGTCGCAGTTGACACCCTTTTCCAGGACGAGATTGAGGAAACGGTAGGAGAGGACCGTGGTCTTGCCCGAACCTGCTCCGGCCTTGACCACGGCATTGTCCAGGACGGCAACCGCCGCCGTCTGCTCGGGGTCGAGATGCTTCCTGTCCGCTTCAAGGATTGCCTTCAGCCGGTCTCCGAGGTTTTTCATCTTACGTCGTACCTCCTTCTGCAAACGGCGAAGTAATCGCAATCTCCGCACCTGTCCTTTGAGGGGAACTGACCGCTGTCGATCATCCCCTGCATCCGCCCGCGGCATGAGTCAAGAAGCTCCTCTGCCTCCTTTGTGCCGTTCCCGTCTTTCCAGGCGGTAAAGAACTTTCCGTCACTGACGCTGAAGTAGGCCCCCAGAACAGGCGGCCTGCCCTCGCCTGCGGAAACAATCCGTTCATAGACGAGAAGCTGAACCGAACCGGCGGCCTCCCAACCGGGGCCGTCCGGGTCTGCCAGAACAGTTTTTTTTTCAAAGACATCGACGGGCTGCATGCTTCCTTTGGCCACCGAACCTTTCTTGAAGTCGATTACCGCCAGATCCCCGGAGTCGTTTTGCAACACCAGGTCCACCCTTCCCGAGAACGGACCGCTGCCGTACGTCTTCTCCGAATTCAGGAAGCGGAAACCTTCCAGCAGGCGGAAATCCACATTTTTGGACAGAGATCTTCGCAACTGCCGGCCTTCATAGGCCAATGTAGTGGGGCTCATCGGCGACTTTTTGCGGAACTCCTCAAAATGTCTTTCGAAAATTTCCTGAAGCTCATTCTGGTAACGCTGAGAATCGGAATCGTGAATCACCCCGGCGTTTTCGAAGAAGGCCTCCAGCACGTCATGAAGCAGACTGCCCAGAGAGAAATGGTCGACGCTGCTTACGTTGTAGATGCCGGACTCCGCCTTCAGTACATATTTGCACTTCCAGGAAAAGGGGCATTTGTTGAACTGGTCGATTGCCGTCGCTGAAAGCTGCAATTCCCCGACGGGCGGTTCCGCCGGCTTCGCAGCCGGGCTGTCCTTGAAGCACCTGCGATACGCGTCATATCCACCTGCCTGAACTTCTGTCGGGGTAAACGGCACATCCGCATCTCCGCCCCAGAAATCCAGTTCCGCCTCGAACTCGTCGGTATAGGTTTCACCCGCCGGCCTACTGTATCTGATGTTCCGGCCCTCGGGCAGGAACATCGGAGGCGGGAGCTGCGGCGAGGCAAAGCCCTCGTCGGCGGTGCTCAGACGGACCTGCTCCCCGCTTACCGTGTAGAGCCCCAGAACCTCGTCGGTCAGGTCGACCGGCTTAAGAGGCCCGGAAACCGCGTCGGCGTCGGAGAGGAAACGCGCCGGACCTATGCGCCTGAGGGCCGCACTCTGGCTCAATCCGAGGACGAAGTGATGCTTCGGACAAAGCCCCGCGCTCTGCGGATAGCGATAGACCCGGATTCCCCGGGTGTCATTCTGCGGGACGTAGGAAGTAGTCTCGAGCGTCTTCACAAAGAAGGAGAACAGGTTCTCCATACGCCCCACATTGCACTTGAGCATGGTCTTTTCAATCTTTTCCATCTGCGCCACGCAGTAGGAGTAGACATCCCTGGAAACACCGTCCGAAGCGGAGAAACCGCCGGGGACGAGCAGCCTGTCCTGAAGGGCGTTGTAGGCACGCCTGAGCTCCTCCACGGTTCTGGCCTCGCCCAGTCCGCGGCAGAGTTTCTCGAATTCATCAAAAGTATCCCGGGCACGCGGGGACAAAGGCTTATCGTTATCGGATTTGGCGTTATCGTCTCTGCGGTTCAGCCTGGCTCTCCACTGTCCGGCCCCGGAGACGATCATCTCCTGGATTCCCGCGGTGACCATCGCCCTCAGAGGCTCCGGATTCCTGAAAGGATAGCCCGGCCCCAGAACCAGCTCGCGGACCGAACTGAGGGAAAAGTCCTCGGAGATTACGGTCAGGATATCGGAAAAGAAGTTCCCCGCCCCGTACATCGACAGGTTTCTGGAAACAACCGCCGAAATCGGAACACCCAGCCTGCGGGCCTCCCTCTCCAGATACGGCTGACTGTCCTTCAGGCTCAGATCGGTGATAACGATATCCTCTGCGTTGACTCCGGCCCTGAGAAGTTCTCTGATCCGCCTCAGTTGGACCCTCGTTTCGGTAAGTGCGTTGGGAAAGCGCTCCAGAACGGAACTTTGATCAGGCTCCACCTGAAGCTTTTCGAACACCCTGCCGGTCTGCCTGTCAAACAAAGGAAAGGCGTCGATAGCGGACTCAAAGCAGATGATGTACCTGCCGGTGTCGAACCCGTCCGGAATCACAGGCACATCGTAAAGAGGCTCATAGAGCCCTCTCGCGTCAAGAAAACTCCTGTAAGAACTCAGAATCAGTTCCAGATCATGCCCGAGATCACCTTGCGTCTCCGGCTGGACCAGATTCAGCGTCGGCAACATCCCCACCACCGCCGATGCGAGGTTTCCGGCCGACACCCCGCCCAGCCTCCTCAGGTGCCCGACTGCGTCAGAGGCGCAGAAAAGCTCGGCGAAAACCCTGCGGACCATGGAGTCGGCGGCCTCAAGCCCCTCGTGCGCCGGGGCAAACATCTCACAGAACCTGTCCCACGCCAGTGCGCGCGAAGCGAACACCGTCCCCTTTTCCCCTGAGAGGGCGTATTGCTGAAGCCAGAACCTCGCCTGGATTTCCGTCGGGAAAACGCAAATCCGGCCCCGGTCGAAACACCTGAAAACTGAAGCTTTCAATTCATCCATGGAACTGTCCCCGCACCTCGGTATATAATCAACCTATATTATAAGCGGACATGTCCCCGGAACCAAAGATGTTTGAAAAGATTCCTGAAAAAGCCACCTGGGCAATCAGCCTCCTGCTCAGCCTGGTGCTCTTTCTGCTCTGCGGCCTCCTCGTCCCCGCTTGCGCCTCCGAGCCCTGGAGAATCTGGCTGCTCCGTTCCGTCCCGTATCCGGTTCTCATCGCGTCCATCCTGCTGTTTTCGGCCAAGTCCCTGTCGACCCCGCCCTCAAAGCTGCTTGCACCTTCAGGAGGTTTCCGCTTTTCCCGGGTGCTGCTGTATTGCCTGATCTGGATAATCTGCCTGGCAACCGTCTCGGCAATCCGCGCCCTTTTCAGCCCGCAGTCGTTCACCCGCGCTGAAAACTGGCGTTTCTTCTGCCCCATGCTCTTTAGCGCCCTCTGGTTCACCGCAATCCAGTCTTTTTCCGAGGAACTGGTGTTCCGCGTCGGGCTTTTCCGGGTCATGGCGGATGAAATGCCCGCCGAAACAGGCAGGCAGATTGTGCTGTCCCTTTGTTCGGGTCTGGTCTTCGCCGCCTTTCACATCGGAACAGTTGACAGCCTGGCCCGGGACGGAGGAACCCTCCCGGCGATAAAGGCGGGGGTGTTCTACCTCGCGCTGGGCATGCTTCTGATGTGGCTCAGCCTCAGGCAGGGAGGTTTCGAGGCTGCCATCGGCATTCATTTCGGGAACAACCTGTTTCTCGACCTCGTGCTGGACAACTCCGGGTCGACGCTTATGAAAAACCCCGCGTTTCTTTACCACGGAGCAGTTACCGACGCTATCCTCATAGAGTTTGCCTTCTGCGCCCTGGTCTGTATAATTGTCTCAACCATCAAAGGAGGAGGTCACCGTGGCGACAAAGAGCACCAAAACAACGGCCAAAACTAAAACAGCTTCAAAGAAGAATCAGCGCAGGACGAAGATGCCGGTATGGCTGATTGTGCTGATCATCATCGTTGCCGTGGTGATTCTGATCCTGACACCCACCCAAGACCCGCGGATGGTCGTCAGCCAGGCGGATACCGACTACAATGTTATGCTCTGCCTGCCTGCCAACGACGGCAACTACATATACCACCCGAACTACTGGCTCTCCTACTCCGAGGAGCACGAACAGGCTCAGTGGGTAGCCACCGTCCTTCTGGCGGCAAACGTCCTTTCGCCCAACGTAGAGCGCTCGGACAACTTCATCCCCGACCCCGACATCCCGACCAAAAGCGCCCTGACCAGCGACTACACCGGCACGGGATTCGACCGCGGACACATCCTCAGCTTCGCATCGAACGGCTGGAACCAGGAGGCCGGGGATGCCAGTTTCTACATGAGCAACATGTCGCCCCAGTACCCCAACACCAACAGAAACACCTATGAGCGCCTCGAGGAGGCCGAACGTTCGGCCACCGTCCAGAACGGGGTTCTCTACGTCGTCCACGGGCCTGTGCTGACCGACGGTCCCTATGAGAAGATCGGCAAATCAACGCAGATCTCCGTCCCCAAGCAGTATTTCGTCTGCTTTCTGGACTACACCGGCGACACGACCAAGGCCATCGGCTTTCTCATCCCAAATGACAACGTCACCTACAAGGACATCACCCGTTTCGCCGTCACAGTCGACGAGGTCGAGGCCCTCACCGGCCTGGACTTCTGGCCCGGCCTGCCCGACGAGGACGAGCAGAAGCTTGAGAGCAGCATCGATGTCAAGGCCTGGGACCTCTCCGCCTTCAACCGCCAGAAGCTGGCCTCAACCTACGGCTACGACCTGAACAACCTCGAGGCCTCAAGCGCGGTGAGCATCTCGTACAAGACACCCGAAACCCTGACAGAGCAGCTTCTGTACTTCCTCTACAGGAACTTCGCCCAAAACAAGATTGACCTCATGGCCCTGCTTGGCCTGTGAGTTCCGACTCTTCAAATCGACCTCACGGACATCTGGTTACCTGCGGTTTTCAGAATTGAGACGCCGAAAACAGGCTTCAGTTCTGAAATTTCAGAATTGAGACAGTCAAAATCGGGTTTTATTCGGAAATTTCAGAATTGCGACATCAAAATCGGGGTTTTATTCGGAAATCTCAGAACTGGAGCCCTAAAACCCGGGCCTGATTCTGAAAACAGCGGATGCAGCTCCACGGCAGGGTTGAAAAAGCCCTGACATCAACCGAGGGGACAAAAAAAGAGCCAGCCGTCTCCGGCTGGCCCTTTCGTTCAGGCGCGACCGCGTCAGATCTTGTCGTATCCGACGTAGAAGCGGATGGTGAAGGAATCGACGGGCTTGTCTCCGATGACTGAGCCGAATTCCTTCCAACCGTAGCTGGCGTCGATGCCCAGCAGCGGGAGATCGACTCCAACGCCGACGGACATGTAGCCGCGGTTGACGCCGGCTCTAAGGGCAACCATGCTGAGCAGGTTCAGCTCAACGCTGGCGTTGAGGTGCAGAAGCAGGTTCTGCCACTCGAACTCCTCACGTCCGGTGACGATGTCAAGCATGTCGACCAGGTCGGCGCTGACAACCGGATGAAGAAGAGGAACATACGGAACAAAGGCGACGCCGAGGGTCAGGCTCCACGGATTGGTGATGGTGAACTCGGTGGACTCCTCCGCCACATAGCCTTCCGGCTCTTCGAGAACTGTCTGCTGGGCGATGTCATTGATTGCGGCACCGGCGGCGTTGTAGCTCTTCATGTGGTAGACGGAGTTGATGTTCTCGGCAACCGCGCTGATGCGGATGGTGTTCTCAGCCAGACCGAGGGTCACGCCGAGGTTGACCGGTACTCCCCATCCGGCCATGGTCGGAGTGTTCCAGAGAATCTCGTTCTTGACAGCATCCATGTCGCCGCTGAGCATGCTGAGCATGGTGGAGGCGCCGATCTTCTGGGTGTAGGCCTTGTATACGAAGGTAGCCGAAGCACCTACATCAAGGTTCAGGACCGGGCTGTTGATGATTCTCAGACCGAGGGCAGCTACCGCGCCGACGTTGACTTCCGGAACGAAGTACACGTTGGCGAGGTTGGACGAACCGTTGGCGATGGTGTGGAGCTTTTCCTGGACCTGGACACCGAGTCCGAGGTTGCCCAGGGCGAATCCGACGGTGACATCGGTGGTCAGGAACTCGTTCCTGCCGGCTCCGACATTCTCGACCATGTCCTGGGCCAGTCTGACGATCTGGTCATCATCCAGAGACGAGGGATCCTGCATGGCGTCGGCGATGATCTGGGAGTCGGTCTCATCCGAAAGCAGGGCCTGAAGGTTGTAGACGGTCAGTCCGAAAGAAGGAAGGGCAACTCCGAATCTCTTCTGCGCCAGGGCGGCGGGATTCTGGAACAGGGCGTCCATTCTGCCGGCGGAGGCGATTCCGCTCTCGCCGAGGGCGCTGATGCGGGCCGAAGTGGGCCTGAAAGCAGTATCGGTGGTTCCGGAGTACTGGATTTCGGGGACCGCGGCGAGGACCGGGGTCAGTACCAGTGCTGCGAGAAAGAGGATTGCGAGGATTTTCTTCATTTCAGTTCCTCCTTAGTTCTGCGGCTCGGGCTGGGGCTCGGGAGCGGGCTCTTCACTGCCGGATCCGAGGAATCCGCCGATGTAATTGAGAATAGCAGCCTCGACGGTGATGTCGTTTGCAACGGCGATGTTGTTGACGGCCTTGGAGTAATTGTCATCAGCCTCGACCAGCAGGACGACCATCGTGTTGGCGATGAAGGCGGCCTTGTTGATCAGCTTGGACTTGATTTCGTCCTCGGTGGTCTTTCCGGAGTAGGTCTCCAGGAAGGTCAGCAGAGCACCATCTTCACTGTCGTCTCCGAAGACGGCCATCAGGTCTGCCCAGGCGGCCTCAAGCGCGGGGCTGGTCTGGAAGTGGAAGTTCTCGTCCACGCCCTCGAGCAGTCCGGGGTTGGCCTCGAGCAGGGCATTGAGCAGCTCACACATGGTGTGGTTGCCCGGGATTCCGGCCAGGGCGGCGTCAGCCTCGGTGAAGATCACGGAGGTGAGGTAGAGAACCAGGTCGTTGATGGAGAAGAAGTCGTACTGTCTGCCTCCGAGGATGAACTCGTTGAGGCCTTCGATGCCGTAGGCGTCATTCTGGATGTCCAGGGTGAACGGGCGCAGGGCATAGCCGACTGTCTCGTATGCGGTTCTCAGGGCAGCGAGCTGGGAGGTGTATCTCTTGAGCTTGGCTTCGTCGACCTGGTTGGTATCCGGGTTGACGATGTACTTGAAGATCTGCTTCATGCCCTTGTTGGCGATTGCCAGGTAGTTCATTTCCTTGGCAACCAGGGCCTTGTCTCCGTCTCCGCCGAGCAGAACACCGAAGTCAAGTCCGGACAGCAGGTCGATGTTGGCGGCCTGGCTGATCAGCTTCAGGGTGTCGATAGCGGCCATGGCCTTTTCGGCGACTTCCCTCTTGGCCTGTTCGGCAACGACCGGGTCGGCAGACTGCATGTCGGCGATCTTTTCGGAAACGGTGGTGGCCAGGTCGGTCACGACGCCTACGGAAACCACTTCACCTTTGGTCGGGTCCTCAGAGACCTCGGCGGCAGCGGCGGCGGTTTCGAGAATTGTATTGATGGCTTCCTTTACCGAATCATCAACCGTGGCGGCTGTGACGGTAGCCTGGGCGGCCGCTATAGCGGTGTCCCTCTGGGTTTCAATCTGAGTCTTTACTTCAGCCTTGTCGGTGACGGTGGTGGCAGCGGGCTCCTCCATCGCCTTCTGGAAGGCTTCGGTCTTCAGAGTAGATTCCTTGATGGATTCGACGCTGTTCTGAACGGATGCTGCAGCTTCGAGGTTGACCTCGACTGCTCCGGTCTCCTGGTTGTAAACAGAGTTGGAGACGGTATCGTTCGCCTCGGAAACATCCCTCATTGTCGGCTGGAGGCCGTAGACGTTCGTTCCGAGGAGCGCCATGGTGTCTCCGGTCTTGCGGATGGCGTCAGCGTCACAGGAGACGGCCAGGCAGAGAACCAGCAGTACCACAGAAGCGCAGTAGAGAATCTTCTTCATTATTTTTCCTCCTTAGGAAAATATTCCGATGTAAAAACGCACAGCCTCACGCGCGGCTGCACGCCTTAATATATCATGTAGACAGGCCGCCGTCCACAGGGACTTTCGGCCGTCTTCCGACATACTGAAAACCAGAACAAACGAACCGGCCGAAGGTTTCAGCTTTCCGGGGCAAATCCGGACTTTTTCCAACCGAGCCGGTTGCGGAAGGCCAGCAGCACCCCCAGACCGAGGACAACCGGCACCGCACACCCCAGAAAGAGGGCGTTGTACCCCAGGTACTCGATGACCGCGCCACCGATGAGGGACCCGATCATGTTGGGCAGGTTGTTCCCCACCGCGGTGTAGAGGCTGATTACTCCCGGGGTCTTCGAAGGCGGGGCCAGGCTGAACAGGAACATCGTGGCCCCGATGTGCATCACCCCGAAGGTGATTCCGTGCATCAGCTGGGCAACCAGGAACAAAGACGGAACACAGACGTTGATCAGCAGGCGCAGCACCAGCGCCACCGCACCGAAGGCCACCAGCCTGACCGGAGGTATTCTCCACCGTCTGACAAGGTACCCTGACAGCGGGATCAGGAGCATCTCACCGGCACTGCCTATGCTGGTGTAGAAGATGAACATGTTCCCCAGTCCGAGCTCCTCGGTCATGAAGGAGAAAAGCAGCATTGTGATGGATGAATTTCCGAGTTTAATCAGAAAAATGGCAATAATAAACGGAATCAGGACACTGTTGTCCACCCGTTCATCGGACGATTCCTTCTGTTTCGGGACGGGGACGGAGGTCTTTCCGGATCGGGGACGGGTTCTGAAGGCAAGCAGACAGACAAGGCTTGCCCCGGCAGTGACCAGAAAGGCCCGGAGGATTGAAATGTTGTCCGAGCTGTCCACCAGACCGCCGAGGCTCAGGGCCAGTCCGCAGGCGACGTAGCCGAGGGTCCCGTAGACGCGGACCGATGAGTAACTGGTCCCTTTTTCCCTGAGGACGGGGGAGGACATCGCGGTTATCATCGGCTCGACGGCACCGTAGCAGCCGTGGAAGAGAAAGATGAAGACCGCGGCCAGGGCAAAGGCGATCGGGAAGGCCAGCGGCACGAAAAAGGCCGTCATCAGCGTCAGGGCGACAATCGCGGTGAGCCGGGCTTTGCCGGTACGGTCGGCCAGATGTCCGAACAGGAGGGTGATGAGGACCGAAGCGCCCTGCCCCAGGGCCAGAAGCGCGCCGACCTGGGTATGGGAATAGCCGTTGTTGCGCAGCACAATCTGCTGATAAGGGGACGCAATCGCCAGACAGGCGAAGTATACGAAGTGCAGTGCGGAGAGTTGGAACATCTGAAAAATGCGTCCCGGCGACGGGAAGCGACAGAGGGGAATCGAACCCCCGTCACGAGCTTGGGAAGCTCGGGTAATAACCATTATACGACTGTCGCAGTCGCCAAAGAACATAGCACAGAACCCCGGGAGTGTAAAGGTTACAAGAATTGACAAACCGTCGCGGCACATGTGAACATTGCGGCAGGGACGGAGCTTGATCCGACCCGAAGGAAGAAACTGTAATTGTTGCTGTCAGCGGAGAACCTCTGCTTCTCGTATCCGGCAGCGTCAGACGCAACACCCTGAACAGGAGCGCCGGTCTCCGAGCCCGGATTTCCGCAAAGAAAACCTTTGACAGCAGGCACGGGCGGGATTACAATCTCGGTATAATATAACATATCCTAGGAGGGATTATGGCAGAAGTAACTTTGAGAGAAATCACGAAGATTTACGATGGCGGAGTCCTTGCCGTAGACAAGGCGAACATTGAAATCCGCGACCGTGAATTCGTGGTTCTGGTCGGGCCTTCCGGATGCGGAAAGTCCACCACCCTGCGCATGATCGCAGGTCTGGAGGACATCAGCGGCGGAGAGCTGTACATCGACAACAGACTGGTCAACGACGTTCCGCCGAAGGACCGCGACATTGCGATGGTATTCCAGAACTACGCACTGTATCCGCACATGACGGTTTACGAGAACATGGCGTTCGGTCTGAAAATCCGCAAGTTCCCGAAGGAAGAGATCGAGCAGCGCGTAAAGGAAGCTGCCAAGATCCTGGACATCGAGGAACTCCTCGACAGAAAGCCGAAGGCACTCTCCGGCGGACAGAGACAGCGTGTCGCGGTAGGACGCGCCATCGTCAGAAAGCCGAAGGTATTCCTCTTCGACGAGCCGCTGTCCAACCTCGACGCCAAGCTCCGCGTCCAGATGAGAGCCGAGATTTCCAGCCTGCACAACAAGCTTCAGGCCACCATGATCTACGTCACCCACGACCAGGTCGAGGCACTGACCATGGCCGACAAGATTGTCGTCATGAAGCTCGGTCTGATTCAGCAGATCGGCGCACCTCTGGAGCTGTACAACAGGCCGAGGAACAAGTTCGTCGCCGGATTCATCGGATCGCCTCCGATGAACTTCATGGTTGTCGAGCTGTCCAAGGAAGGCGACCACTTCGTCGCGGACGAGGGAGCCTTCAAAATCAACATCCCCGTCGAGACCGCTCCGCAGCTTGAACCGTATGTGGGCAAGTCCATCACCTTCGGAATCAGACCCGAGGACGTTGAGTTCAGCCCCGAGCCCATTCCGGGCAAGACAATCGACGGAACCGTCACGGTCATCGAGCCCCTCGGCTCCGAGACCCACATCTATCTGTCCACCGGCAAGAACCAGTTCATCGGAAAGATTGATCCGTCCGTCACAGCCGCTGTCGACGGTCCGGTATCCCTGCTTCCGGATCTGGCGAAGGCCCGCTTCTTCGACCTGGACACCGAGCTGGCCATCTACGAGGACCCGGTGGGAGACATCCCGACCGTCGACGAGCAGATTGCAGCCGCCGAGGCGAAGGAAGCAGCCGAGGCTGCCGCCGCAGAACAGAACTAAGGGTTTTACACCTCAGATTCAGAGGCCGTTGCGATTGCAGCGGCCTCTTTTTTTGCCCCGGAATCCGCCTGCCATGTCCTCGCTCCTTCAAAAATGCGCGAAGGTAGTCCGTTTTTGGCCTCGACTTGATAAAAACCGATGGCGCGAGGACGAAAACGGACTTGAGGGCACGGTTTTTGACAAACCGAGGCCGCCGGGTCAGTCAAAGAAGAAGGAAAGCTGCTTTTCCGGATAGGTTGTGGCGAAGCGGAGGTTTTCCTCATAATCGCAACTGAGGTTGTACATCAGGCAGCCGTCCCTGAAGGCCTTTTCCAGGGCGTCGGCATCGGGACAGCGCAGAACACTGGTATTGCCGATCAAGGCACGGGCCTGGCGCGTGAATCCGGGGATTGCCCGTTCCATCGATTCGAAGAATCGTTTTGATATCTGGTCGGGAACGTTGACCTTGAAATCCCCGCACATCACTCCGCGGACTCCGGCCCGGGCGCAGTAGCCCAAAAGCCCGTTGAGATTCGGGACCGTGTCATTCGCCCAGGGGACGAAAGGCCCGAGTTCGGCGATTACCGGGATGCCTGCCCTGTGAAGCTCCCCCATCACCTCGTATCTGACCGAAGTGGAGCACTGCCCCGGTTCGAGGATTTCGCACAGATTGTCATCGAAGCATGACAGGCCCATCAGCACGACGGCCTTGGCCGAGGAGTGGATTTTCTTCAGCAGGTCGATATCGCGCACGATCATCTCCGAGCGGGTTCGGATGTACACCCCGTGGGAGGTCTCGGAGATTACCCTCAGGCAGTTGCGGGTCAGGCGGAGTTTCTCCTCCTGGGCCATGTAGGGGTCGTACTGCCGGCCGATGCCGACCATGCAGAGCCGGCGCTTCTTGCGCAGGGCGTCTTCGAGGTGTTCGTCTATGTAGAGGTCGGCGTGGACATCCGAGCAGGACTGGGGGCAGAAGAGGCAACGCCCGGAGCAGCCGCCGTAGATGGCCAGCTCGTTTCCGGTTGAGAAAACCCTGTACTGCGTCTCACTACCCATGGCCCCATTGTAACGCCTCGGACCGCTTTGGAAAAGGGTTCAAAAATCCACGGAAAAGGGTTAGAATTACACAGATTGAAACTATGGGTCCAGTAACGTCCGAAGCAAACAGTTATATTCACACCACCTCCCCTGCTCCCGACTGCCGTCAGCTGATTCTCCGCGTCAAGGGAAACGTCGACGTCCGCACGAGCGACATCTGGGTCTGGTGGGCAGGACAGGACGGCAGAGGCTATCTTTTCGGGCAATCTCCGGGCGGTCCGGAATGCAGAATCAGCGTCCCACGGGACATCGGCGAAGTCGGGTTCATGCTGAGAACCAACTGTTCGTCCCCCGGACAGACATGGTGGGGTGATGCCACAAAGGACCAGCCGGACCGCTTTGCCCGGCTCGAAGGCGAGACTACAATCATCTATCTGATTCCCGGTGACCCGGGCCAGTACGTTTCGGAGGACGGCGGCAGAACGCTCAGGCAGATCCGGCACTTCGACCTGGCCGCCCTGACCGGGGAGCGGGCAATAGAGATACACCTCTCCCCCGGTTCGCCGGTGTCACCGCAGTCGGTGCGCCTGAGCGCCGGCGGCAGACAGATTCCGGTCGCCGCGGTCTGTCAGGACCCGGGCAACCTGTCCGGTGCCGTCATAAAGCCGGATCAGGACCTCGGAGTCGATGAAATCTATGAAGTTGAGATAGAGGGCTACGGCTCAAAGACGGTGGTTCCGACCGGAATCTTCGACACCGACTGTTTCAAGGACCGATTCCTGTACAAGGGCAGCGACCTGGGTGCGGTGGTTTCAGAGGGCATGACCCGGTTCAGGCTCTGGGCTCCGACCGCTTCGCAGGTGACGTTGAATCTGTACAGCGCAGGGTGCGACCCGGAGGACGGGAGATCTTCCCTTATCCGGAGGATTCCGATGGAACGCTCCGAGAAAGGAACCTGGATTGCCACCTCATCCTACGGCCACGGAACGTATTACACATACACCGTAACGACCGCTTCCGGCGAGAATGAGGCGGTGGACCCGTACGCCAGGGCCCTGGGGGTCAACGGCAACCGGGGCATGGTCGTGGATCTGCGCAGAACCGACCCGGAGGGTTTCGGGGAGGACAGCTTCGTGCATTGCACCTCATACTCCGAGGCGGTGGTATGGGAAGTCCATGTCAGGGATTTCTCAAGTTCGCTGGACGGTCCGTACAGGGGAAAGTTCCTCGCATTCTGCGGGGACGGGTACGGACTTGCCCACCTGAGCCGGCTGGGTGTGACCCACGTGCATCTTCAGCCGGTGGCCGATTTCGCCACGGTCGACGAGAGGAATCCGGAGGGGCAGTACAACTGGGGATATGACCCGAAGAACTACAACGCCCCCGAGGGAAGCTACAGCTCGGACCCGTATGACGGGGCGAAGCGGATCAGGGAATTCAAGCAGCTGGTGCAAAGTCTCCACTCCCGGGGCATCGGTGTGGTGATGGACGTGGTGTACAACCACACATATGAGCGGGATTCCTGCCTGAACAGGACTGTCCCCTACTACTATTACAGGTACGACTCGGCGGGCAAGCCCTCAAACGGCAGCGGATGCGGAAACGAAACAGCCTCCGAGCGCTACATGATGCGCAAGTTCATCATCGACAGCCTGCTGTTCTGGATGAAGGAGTACCACGTCGACGGATTCCGCTTTGATCTGATGGCCCTGCATGATGTGAGGACGATTCAGGAGGCGGAGAACAAAATCCATTCGCTCAACCCGTCCGCACTGATTTACGGCGAGGGCTGGACAGGAGGGACTTCGGCGCTGGAGGGCGGCAGACAGGCCTCTCTGGCCAACATCGGCAGAATTACCGCTTCCAACGGCGCGGCCGGCTCGGTGGCGGTGTTCAACGATGTAATCCGCGACGCCCTCAAAGGCAGCGTTTTCAGCCCGGTCACCCGCGGATACATCAACGGTGCCGCCGACGCGGCCAACGCCGCCGGAGTCTGCTTCGGCCTGAGCGGAGGACGTCCGGGGTACGGGACTTCCTGGTCGGTGCCTTCGGCCATGGTGGTCAACTACATGTCCGCCCACGACAACTTCACCCTCTGGGACAAGCTCCGTGCCTCCAACCCCGGAGCGGGAATCGATGTCCTGATGGCACAGAACAGACTCGGTGCGGCGATAATTATGCTCTCACGGGGCCTTTGTTTCATGCTGGCAGGGGAAGAGATGCTTAGGACCAAGAACGGAGACGGAAACAGCTACAATTCACCGGACGCGGTCAACCGCATCGACTGGGACGCCATGAAACCGGGCAGCCCGCAGGAAAGGATGACGGAGTTCTATTCAAAGCTCATAGCCTTGCGCAGAAGATGCCGGTTCATAACCGCTTCGGATGTCCGCTGCAGGGTCCTGGGGGGATTTGCCGTCGAAGCTTCGTACATCTACGAAGGCCAGCTTCGGGCCCTGGCCCTGTTCAATCCGTCTTTGGACAGCCGCAAGGACTTCAGACTGCACGGAGGCAACTGGAAAGTCCTGATGGACGGCGAGTACTTCGCCGACGGGGCCGGGGAAAAGAGGACAGCCTGCGGTACCTATAGTGTCGCCCCGATGAGCGCAGTCCTGCTGGAGAAACAGGACTGAGAGCGCGGCGAAAACCCGACACAGCAGGCGCCTTTTCTGTTATCATCTTCGTATGAAGAAAACACGCATCCTTTTTGCCGCTATTTTGGCTCTGCTTCTCATCCTCACCGTTTCCTGCGCCACAGCCATCAAACCCCTGACCTTTGAATCGTGGGACATCCACACCGAGGCACAGCGTCAGTGGCTTGATGCCGAGGACTACACCAAGCCCCACCTCTACGGGGCCAAGGGAGCCGTCGAGATGAGCCTGCCGGTGTCACCCACGTTCGAGTGGAAATACTCCGGCTTCTCTGCAAAGGATGTGGCTTACGCCACCCTGGCCATAGGCGAAGAGCCGTCGCTGGACGGGGCCGACGTCTATGAAATCCCCGCCGGTCAGAAAAGCTTCACAGTCGCCGACGGGGCGATGAACCTTAAGGTCAACACGACCTACTACTGGCAGATTACCGCCGTACTGGCCGACGGGACCAGCCTGAGCAGCCCGGTTGAGCAGTTCACCACCGACGGCGGAATCCGCAACATCAGCGTCGACGGGGTGACAAACTTCCGCGACATGGGCGGATACACGACCTCCGACGGCGGCACCGTGCGCCAGGGCCTGATTTACCGAAGCGGCCGCTTCAACGTAAAGTACCGCACAAAGTTGGAAATCACGGAAAAGGGCCTAGAGCAGATCCGCCGGCTGGGAATCGTCACCGACATAGACCTGCGCGGTGACAAATCGGAGAACCTTACGCCGGTGGTATATGCGAACGGCTACCCGGTCGACGGCAGTGTCGAGATGGTCAGCCCGCTCGGGGAGGACGTCAACTACGTATTCATCCCCAGAGAGTGGGACAGTACGCTGTTGAACGGCGAAAACGGCGCCTCGATGATCCGGGAGGTCTTCGAGGTCCTCAGCGACGAGGCAAACTACCCCGTGGTGTTCCACTGCTCCATCGGCACCGACCGCACCGGAGTCACGGCCTTTCTCATCGGTTGCGCCCTGGGCCTGTCCGACGACGATCTGATGCGGGACTATTTCTTTTCCAACTTCGGCAACATCAGCACATCGCGTCTGCTGTCCAACTTCCAGGCAGCGATTTATGTCGTGTCCAAATACCACGAGGGCGGCACCTACGCCGAAAAGGGTGTGGACTACCTGCTGAAAAACGGCGTGACGCAGGAGCAGATCGACGCCCTGCGCTCAATCATGATCGAATACTGATTATTTCCGGTTTCCGGTCAAGTCCTTGTCTGCCGCTTCGTAACGAGGCTGTCTCTGTCCTTGAGGATTGAGTTCCCCGGGATGACGCCGCGGACATTGACCAGCGGATAGATTGTCGTGCCTGCCCCTATGACGCAGCCGGGGTTGAGCACGGAGTTGCAGCCGATTTCGACGTGGTCCCCGACCATTGCCCCGAGCTTCACGAGCCCGGTGGCGATGTCCTGTTCTCCGCGGATTGTTATCTCGGACCAGTCTGATTTGAGATTTGAGGTCACCGCTCCGGCGCCGAAGTGGGATCCCGCCCCGATGACGCTGTCGCCGATGTAGTTGTAGTGACCGACCTCGGCGCCCTGAAGGATAATCGAGTTTTTGACCTCCACGCAGTTGCCTATGGTGCAACCCTTTCCGGCCCAGACTCCGTTTCGGACAACTGCGAAGTTGCAGACCGCCGCCTCCGGACCGATGATCACCGGCCCGGAGATTGAGGCACTGGGAGCGACCTTTGCGCTTTTGTGAATCCAGACTTCGGGAGAGACCTCATTGTACTGCAACGGGTCAAGGTTAGCCCCGGCAGAGCGGACGAACTCACAGATGCCCGTCACGCACTGCCACGGATATTCAAACCGCCGCAGGAACTCTGCAGCGGCTGAATCGTCAATTCTGAAAAGATCTGAAGTCCGGATTTCCATCTCAATACTGGTTGAGAACGTTGCAGACGGCCTTTCCCAGAGTGCCTACGGCGTCATCGGCGTTGGCGACCCAGGCCATCATTCCGCCGAATCCGTTGTCGCAGGCCCATTTGGTCTTTGTAATCAGTGTCTGCTCGTTGTCAAAGACGTACATGCTCTTGCGCTTTACCGCCAGAGCCACACCGCCGTCGTCGGCGTAGTCGCCCGGGGTGACGGCAAGAGCACCGATTTCACCGGCGATCTTCGAGTAGCTGAAGTCCCCTTCATAGCGCAGGGCCGCTTCGTTGCGGTAGTACAGGCGGTTCTCGGAGACGGTGTACTTCAGGCCATAGAACGGCATTCCGACGTTGAGCTTGGACTTGTCGCTGACAACGGCGGCATAGCCCTCCATCACGTTTTTAAGCTGGGTGAAGTTGCCGTTGTAGCCGATGTAGCTGCCGGTGCGTCCGCCGAAGTCAAAGTCATAGGTCATGACACTGATGTAATCCAGAACATCGTTCATCATCACCTTCATGCTGCTTTCGTTGTAGAAGGAGGCGGCTGACTGTCCGGCCATGGAGATGGTGTACGAATCCCCCAGAAGTGTTCGCAACTGGCGGGCCAGGTCGAGATAGGCGGCGTTGCAGGCCGGATAGTCGGAGTAGTACTCCCAGTCCAGGTCCACACCGTCGAGGTTTCTCGATTTGACCAGGGCGGCGGTCGTCTCGGCGAGCTTTTTACGGGCGGCGTCGCTCATCACCGCGATGCCCATGATTTCGCTGTTTCCCGCTCCGCCCAGACCGGCGAGGACCTTGGTGTAAGGATGCTCTTCCTTGAACTTGGACACCGTGTCGGCCAGGTGGGGGAAGCTCGACTCAAAGACGTTTCCGCTGGAGTCGTTCTTCAAAAACGAGATGACGACGGCGGTGTACTGGTCCGGGTAGACGACATCCTGAAGCGTATAGGCGTAGATTACGTTGCGCTTGGAGCTGGCCAGAACCGTCTCCGAGCCTTCGCCGGCCGGCCGCCTGGCCGGAGTGGAGGCGGCGGAATTCGGCGCCGGGGCCTCTTTACCGGTGCAGGCGAACAGGGTTGCGATCAGTGCAATCAACATGATGACAATTCCGAGTTTTCTCATACCCTACCCTCTCAGAGGACATCCAAAGTGGAGGTAGCCTGGGTCGAAGCGAAGGACAGATAGCCTATGGTCGAACCGTACTGAATCGTCAGGTCATCCATGCCGATGACGGTATCGACAGGATAGTTCTCCGCGGCGGCGGTGAGGGTGATTCTCAACTGGTCGCTGGCAACGGTGGCGGGAACGGAGAACTGATACCATCCGTCGGCGGCGCCGGAGGCCGGAACAAAGGCCTGTTTGCAGGCCAGCGAGAGATTGGTGGCTACGTTTCCGTTGGAGTCCTTCGTAACGGCATTGGCTGCGGTGGCTGTGGAGAATGCTGCGTTGAAGATGGTTGTGTACTCTGCCCCGTTCTTGAGCTCGAGCTTCACGCTGTCGGCATTGCTGACCGGCTTGATCTTGAACTGGATCAGGTTGCCCTTGCTGACGGGGACTCCGGTGAAGTCCAGGGTGAAGGTCAGGTTCTTGGTGGCCTCGGTGACGGTGACGTCAAAGGCGGGGCTGACCTTGCTGCTGTTGTCTTCGCCGACATCTCCTCCGAAGTTGGGATCACCGAGGGCCTTGCCGATGACCTGACCGGTCGTGGCGTTGGCATAGACGGCGGCGTTGTACCACCTGCCGGCGGCCCGGTCCTCTTCGGAGAGGGAGTTGAGCTCTTCCATGCCGTAACCGATGGCAAATACGGGGACTTTCAGATCGGAGTGGTTTCCGGAGTTGGCCACCACGCGGGCGAAGTTGGTCTCCCAGTTGCTCATCAGCATCATGCCTCCGGTCTCGTGGTCGGCTGTGACAATCAGTGCCGTGTCAGGATGCTCCAGGACATACTTCAGGGCGATGGCCACAGCCTCGTCGCAGCTCTGGACTTCCTTTACGATTCCGTAGGTGTTCGGGGAACCGTCGCTTGGGGTGTTTCCGTGGCCGAAGTGGTCGGTGTAGGTATTCTCGATCATCACCACGAATCCCTGATCCGAGGTGTCGTGCTCGTCCAGCCAGGCCAGGGCGTAGGAGGTCATCTGCTGGAGGTTCGGGTAGAGGCTCGACTTGGTGTCGAAGCGTGCGAACTTGTTGGCGGTGGCGGAGAAGATGGCCCACATCTTGCTGTCGTCGGAGAAGTGTGACACGACTTCGGAGGCGCTGTAGTACAGCTTCATGTTGTTTTCCTGGGTGAAGTGATACAGCGGATTTCCGGAGTTGAAATATCCGTAGTAGTCATCGTAGCCGTTGCCCATGAACAAATCGGCACCGAAAACGACTTCCTGCTGGCAGATCTTTGTCCCCTGGGAGCGGTTCTTGTTGTGGACCGAGAAATCCGCCGGGGTGGCGTCGGCCAGTTCGGCGTTGGTCACTATTCCGACGAGCTTGCCGTTCTCGCGGGCCAGTTCGGAGACGGACTTGAGGTTGTTTCCCTCGGCATCAATCGAGGCAAACAGTTTGGTCGTCTTGTATCCGGTGGCAATCGCCGTTCCGCCCGCGGCGCTGTCGGTAATGATTCCCTGAGCCTCGCGTGTGGAGGTTTCGGCAGCTCCGATGTAGGGTAGCTTGGTCATGATCAGATCACCGCTCCACTTCTCGGAGGCCCTGACATGGTCGATTCCCATGCCGTCACCGATGATGATGATTACGTTCTTGACCGGCTTGAAATAATCCGGGGTGGACAGAGCGGTGTTCAGGGCGGTCAGGAGCTCCTGGGAATAGTTTGTGACAATGGTCTTTCCGTCACCCTGAAGCTTGGCCGCGGGAACGGTGACGGTGTTGGCGTCCTTTGATGTCCAGGTCGGAGTGGTGACATTGGCACTCCAGCCGGCGGTCATGTAGTACTCGGTGGTACGCTCCGGCTGGGCCGGTGTTGGATCGGGCTCGACAGCCGGCTGGCAGCCGGCAAAGCATACAAGCACAAGGGCCGTCAGGAGAACGGCCGTAAGGAGGCGGTGGTTTTTCTTCATTTCTTACCTCTGTTTATTTCAGAATAGTGAACTTACACACTCATAAAAGGTGCTGCGGACCGAAACGCCCTTGCCCAGGCCGAAGAAGCAGACCTGCTGTTCGGTTCCGTCAACAGGAGCGCCGCAGACGAGGATAATGGTGTCGGGATTCTCCAGCGCGAACTTGACTGCCACTGCCACGGCTTCATCGAACTCCTGGACTTCGTTCCCGTCGAGGGTTCCGTCTGCCGGGGTGTAGACCAGAACGGCGGCCATGCCCAGACTGTTGATCTTTCTCTTGTCTGCCAGCCAGGTGAGCGCAAGGGCGGTCTCCTGCCTGAACGACGGGAGCGTGGCCGAATCGTCAAAGATTGTGTACAGCTTGTTGACCGGCACTTCCGCTCCGGCGTGCTCGAAATAGACGTTCTTGCGGTACAGACCGGCCGCTTCGGCAAAGGTGTGGACCTTCAGGGCATGGGCCTTGTAGACCTCGTTGTGGTACTCGGCGGACGCGGGGAGGAATACATCCTCGAAATCACCCTTTCCCATGACGAACTTCAGGCCGCATGAGTTGAAGAGGAATTCATTGTAGCAGACCTCCGTGACAGAGGTCTCTTCCGGGCACTGGGTGAACATTTTACGCAGTGTGCTGCATGAAACATACTCATTTGACACAATGCCCATCGTGCCGGTCTTGTAACCCTCCATCGCTATGCATTTCCCCAGAAGGTTTCCTCCGGCCGAGGTGAACTTGGACAGTGTGTTTCCCTTCACGGGGAAACTGTTGAGGATGAGCTCCCCGTACTGGGCAGCCGAGCTTTCTATAAGTTCTGAAGTCAGGCCTTCGCAGACCATGATTATCAGGTTGCTTTCTTCTGTATTGGTAAAGGTGACGGGGTTTTTGATTCCGGCCTTGAGGGCCTTGGTCACACCCGTATCAGTTCCGGAGAGGACTGCCGCCGGAATATTGTGATAACCATCCTCGCTGATTTCCCAGACGGGTATGGTCACGCCGGAAACACCGGCATTGAGGGTCGGGCTTTCAGTGCCCGCCGCGATTGTCTCGGCCTCGATCAGCGCGGGGTCGAGATTGTTCTCCTGCACAACAGGCTCCGGCTTGCAGGAACAAAGTCCTGCAAGCAGAAGCACAGTAAGCAGAGAAAACAGAATTACTGTTGTTCCCTTTTTCATTGAGTTTTACCTCAGTTCGGATATCCTGCAGGCTGACCGAAATCTGCCTCACCCATCAGGCGGCCGATGATCGCGCCGGTGACCCAGCCCTCGTAGGTAAGTCTTCCGGTAGTCGAATTGACTTCGACACCTGCGGCGGCGTTGGCACCGAACTCAGCCTGGATGCTCGTCTTGGAGAATCTTTCGGCACCGGCACCGAAGGCGATGCTCGGTACGTTGAAGCTGGAGTGTCCGCTGGTGCTGGAGGAAATCTTGGCGATGTTATCCTGCCAGCCGTTTCCGAGCATGAATCCGCCGGTCTCGTGGTCTGCAGTGACGACCAGCAGCGTGTCGGGATGCTCGAGGACGTACTTGACGGCGATAGCTACGCCTTCGTCGAAGCACTGGACCTCATTCATCGCGCCGATCCACTTCTGGGCGTGTCCCCAACCGTCGGTACAGGTGTTCTCGATCATGCAGTAGAATCCTGTTCCGGCCTCGTTGGACTCCTTGTCCATCAGCCAGAGGGTGTAGGCAACCATCTCAGGATAGCTGGGATAGGCCATTCCGATTGCGCCGCGGAGCCAATAGCCTCTGTTCGGCTTGTTGGTGTCGTAGTCGCTTCCGTCCTCAGTCCAGGAACCGAGAATCGGCTTGGTGTAATCGGTGTTGGCAATCACGCCGGCGAAGTTGGTGTACCTGTTGACGTGGGATTCGGGGTTGCCGTAGGAAGCATCCTTGGCGGTGCAGTAGGCGGCAAATCCGCTGTCAAGCCATGTCTCGAACTCTACGCTCTGGTCGGTCTCGTTCTCCCACACGTGATAGAACAGGGAGTACGGATAGAACTTGTTCTTTTCGGCCGCGGTAAGCGACTTGTAGAAGGCGATGATGCCCTGGGTCTTGTCGTTGCTGGCGTTGGCGATCTTGGTGGCAAGGGCGCTCTTGTAGGTGCTCTGGTTCGGGTTGGCGCTGCTGCTGCTGCTGATTTCCTTCTCGATACCTCTGATTACGCACTTGTATTCAGCACCTTCCATCCTCGCGGCCCAGTTCTTGCCCTCGCCGGTTCCGATGAAATAGTAATTCATTCCCCAGTCCCAGCCCATCAGCAGGTCAGGCATGTCCTCAATGAGTTCCTGATAGTACAGGACTTCCTGATGATAGCGGGAAGTGTTGTGGACGATGTCATCAGCCGGGGTGGCGTCAGCGATGTGGTCGTTGGTGACGGTGGCTCTCTTCCAGCCCTTATCCCTCGCGACTTCGCTCAGGGTCTTGACCGGATCGGCGTTGACATCGAGCGAAATGTAGCCGTATCTGGTCTTGTAACCGGTCAGAATCTGGGTACCGCCGGCGGGGCTGTCGGTAGTGGTCTTTGTAGCCAGAGTGTTTCCGGGCTTCTGGTAGCTGTCGGTCTTGGCCTCGTTGAAATACGGGAGGCTGTCAATGAGCAACTCGCCCTTGTAGGCCCTGGACATATCCAGATGGGTCAGTCCCATTCCGTCACCGATGAGAACGATGACGTTGTTGACCGGCTTGTCGTTGAACAGACCGGAGGTCTGGGCGTTGGCAATGGCAGCCTTCAGCTCGGCGGTGACGTTGGTTGTCGTATCAACATCACCGGAGAAGTTGACGATGAAAGCGGGAAGACCGGTGACTCCGTTGGGGTCAACGCTCCAGTTGCGGGGAATAACCTGACCGGTGCCCTTGGGCAGGATCGGGGCGCACTTTTCCTTCAGGGTCGGATCGGTTACGACAGGCTCCGGCTCCGGCTCAGGTTCCTTACATGCGACAGCTACAAACAGCACTGCCAGAATCAGCAGGGCCGTCATCAGCATCTTCAAATACTTCTTCATTCAATTCCTCCGTTATGGATTGGGCTTATTGGGCCTCAACAATCTCTTCGAGAACTACGTTGTCGATGTAGTACGGGCGTCCGAGCGGGCTGTCGATTTTGAAGTAGACGGTGATGTGCTGAATTTTCTTTCCGTCAACCGCAGCCTGAAGGTCCTCGCTCCAGAAGACTCCGCTGACCTTTGTGAAGCCGGCATTGGTGAACTCGACTTCGCTTCCGGTGCACTGCTTCTCGAAGTAGTCGACGCCGACATCCAGATAGATGTACTGGGTCCACTCGTCGGTTCCCTCGGGCTGGAGTTCCAAAGTGATGGAGCCCTTGCGGACATCCTTGTCACGCTTGTCGGCCTTGAACCACACTTCGATGTAGTAGCTCTTGTCAAACTTCATGATCTTGGTCAGGTCAAGTCCGGTTCCGCTCCAGTCATAGGATCCCTTGACGTAGAGGGCGGTAGAGCCGTCGATTCCCTCACCCTTCTTGAAGGAAAGCTTGCTGCCTTCTTCAACCCAGTTGCTGATTGCACCGGTTTCCATGTCGCCGAATGAAATCAGGTTCACGGCGAAGGTCATGGATACAGCAAGTGCGAACAACACCAAAACAAACAGTGTTTTCTTCATTGTTATATCTCCTGTTCCTTAACAATCTTGATGTCGAGTTTATCGGGGCTAGTGTAGTACGGGATGATGTAGTCATCCTCCAGATCCCATGTGGTGAAGTCGACGGGGACTTCGTTTATGCTCAAGCCTTTGATTCCCACCCAGCTGTATTCCCTGGTTGTGTCAGGGGCACGCAGCGTGATTCCGAGGTTGATCCAGGACTCTACCGGGACCTGCGTGTCCATCGGTGTCACACTCGAACCGGGTATGGTGATGATTGACCAGCCGTCAGCATCGGTATCGAACGATGCGATCGGAAGGTCGCTGATGAAGCGGGTGTTGTCTCCGCCGCCCTGACGGACGGTGATGGCAGTGATGTCCTCGGAGAACTTTGCCAGGAAGCTGATCGGCTGCCCGGCGTTATAGACCAGCGCCAGCTGGAACTGGAATTTGCCGCTCTGGGAGAAAGTAGCCCCTTCTGCGGGCTTAACACGGATGACGCCGGCCTCCCACTTGGGCTCGGGTGTTCCCTGCGGCTCGGGTTCCGGCTCAGGCTGCTTGCATGAAACGACCGCTAAAAGCGCGGCAACGCACAGCAGAATGACCAACAGTTTTTTCATATCCTTTTCCTTTCCCTTTCCTTTGTCAGAATCCCAAAGTGCCACCCGGTTGCCCGGGTGGCACTTGGAATCATTGTCAGTGATTAGAGAGCAACAGGTGTAACGGTTGCGTTGATTCCCGGATACAGTCCGCTGGAAGTGCTGTCTGTCGAGATGGGGATCTCAACACCGTTGAATGCGAGTGCCTTGATTTCACAGACGTCTCCGATTTCCCAGTTGGCAGAAGCAAACAGAGCAATGTACAGGCCCTGTCCGTCTACGATCGACTCGGGAACGGTGACCGTAATCGAATACCAGCCGTCCTCTGCAACGGGCAGATCAGTCTCCTCGGTGATATGCTTTTCACCCTGATAGGTTCTGACTCTGTACTGTGCGGGGGTGACTGTCGCTGTCGTGAACTTGACCTGGAAGGTAATCACGTCACCCGGCTGGATGCCGTCGAGCATCGCAACTGAGGATTCCTTGAATCTCCACTGGAATCTGCCGTGGCTTGACGTCGCAGTGTAGACATACTTCTGGGTCGGAGCGTTCCACTTTGCATAGATGGTGGTGCTTGCACCGACAGCTGCGGTGAAATCGTGAGCCTCAGTGCCCTCGGCATCATTGTACCATCCGCCGAAGAAGTATCCGACTCTGGAAGGATTCTTAGGAGCAGCCATGACGGTGTCCTTGGCAACATAGACCACCTGTGTCTCGGGGGACACACCGTAGTTCATGTTGAGAGTCACTGTCCAGGAAGCAATCCACTTGGCATAGAGGGTGATGTCTGCGGTCACAGGAGCGCTGAAGTCATACGCTTCCAGGAATGTTCCGTCGTCGGTATACCAACCGCCGAAGACATTCTCGGCCTTTGTGGGATCTTCAGGCTGTGCGACTGCTACGCCGTCGGCAACCTTGGCAACAGCAACATCAGAACCGCCGTTGGAGTTGAATGTCACGGTCTTGGCAACATCGATCTTGGCATAGAGGGTCAGATCCTTGATTACCGGGAGGGCGAAGTCATAAGCCTTGGTGAATTCGGCATCCGTGTACCATCCGGCAAAGGCATAACCGTCGTTCGGAGTGACAGCCGGAGCGGCCAGGGTATGTCCGAACTCCACGGTGTCATCAGCAATAGCTGCGGCATTCTCACCCATCACGTAGTTGACGGTCAGGTCATCCCAATCGTACTCGTCGACAATTTCCACGGACGGAGCAACGTACTTGGTTACGTTCGCAGCTTCGATGGCAAGCGGCTCGTTGTTCAGAGCCCATCCCTGGATCTCAAGAACATCGCCCTTGACGATTGTGTCGGAGCAGAAATCGAATCTCCACCATGCGTCGGCAGAAATGTCCGCGCTGTCATCGTAGGTTCTTGCCGAGAACACGTAGGTGACATATGTCCATCCGTCCGGCAGGGTCTCGTAGGTGGTCATTCCGCGGGTAGCGGTAGAGTTCTCATAGACCCACTTCTTATCGCCTCTGATGCTGAACTTCGTGAGGTCGGCAGTTGTCCTGAACCTGAAGGAGAGGACATCGCCCGCGTTCACCTTTCCGTCAGAATACTGAATGGTGAACTTATCGGTGTCATAGTCAACACGGGTCTTGGAAGAAATCAGCTGATAGAGGTCTCCATGGGTCCACTGAGCGTAGAGAGTAATCTCTGCGTCCACAGGAGTGTCGAAGTCGTAGGCATGCTCGCCCTCGGCATCAGTGGTCCACTTGTCAAAGAAGGAGAACGTGAGAGTCGGTGCCTTAGCAGGAGCTGCAACAGCCTTTCCGGTACCGACTGTCGCGGTAAGGGTCGCGGGAGTTCCCTCTACGGGGAAGGTTCCGCCGTTGGCGTTGAAGGTAACCGTTACGGGAGCCAGCCACTGAGCATAGAGAGTGAAAGCTTCGGTAACGACAGTGTCGAAATCGTAGGCATGCTCGCCTTCGGGGTCAGTGGTCCACTTGTCGAATACCCATCCGTCTCTCACCGGATCCTCAGGAGCATCCATAGCGATGTCAAGGCCTGCGGGGACGGTCGAGGTCTCTGCTCCCTCGTAGTTGGGATTGAGCGTCACATTGACGGACTCGACCCAGTGCGCGAACAGAGTGATGTCCTCGGTCACCGGAGTGGTGAAGTCATAGGCGGCTTCCGCTGCCTCGAGGAACCATCCGATGAAAACCTTGCTGCCGTTGGTCGGATCGGCCGGCTTGGCAACGGGGCTACCGCTGAGAACCGGGACGACTGACGGGTCAGTTTCGTTCTGGGCATTGAAGGTCACGCTGAGCGGAGTCTCGAACTTGGCATAGATGGTGGTAGCAGCGGTGATTTCGGTGTTGGCGAAATCAAACACGGTGGTGAACTCGGCATCAGCATACCAGTTGACGAAGAGCTTATCCGCCATGGTCGGATCTTCGGCCGGCTTGGTGGCATGTGCGCCGTAGGCAACAGTCTGGCCCTCAACAGCGGTGGCACCCTCCGGTACGCTGAATGTCACAGCGGTCGGATCACCGGTGTACTGGTAGTACAGTCTGGTGTTGTGGGTGATCGGAGTGGTGGCGTCAAACGGAGTGGTAAAGGTGTCATCGGTGTACAGAGCGTAGGAGTAATGTTCCTTGGCCAGTACGGTACCGGTGATGGTTCCGTTGTTGAGAACTCTCTCGAACATCGGTTCCTTGTCGACGCTACCCGGGGTTCCGTAGAAGTAGAACACTACCCAGTCGCTGCCGTTCTGCCAGGAGGAGTCGGCGGCCTCTTCGAATGTCGGGGAGGCATAACCGGCTACCATGTCGGCGGTGAGCGTCAGATAGGTGTTGTTCAGCTTGATTTCCTTGACTTCGAGGACATCGCCGGAGACGATTTCACCGATGAAGTCAAAGCGGAACATGTTGGGGTAAACGGCCGGTGTGGTTCCGTTGTAGTAGTAATCTCCGAAAGTGAAGGTCACTGTGATCCAGCCGTCGGCATCCGGTTCGGACAGGAATCCTTCAGGGAGAGCGCCGTTGCTTCCGGGCTGCTCATAGATCCACTTGTTGTCATTGCGGATGTTGAACTGGGTGATTTCCCTGGTACTTCTGTACTTGAGGGTCAGGACATCACCTTTGTTGACCACGACTTCGGAGTCGTCCCCGTTAAATGCAAGGACAAACTTGTCATAACTCCACCATCCGTTGTTGCGGCCTTTGGTGGCGGTCAGTTTGTAGATGGTGGTGTTTACTTCCGGCTCGGGTTCGGGCTGTTTACAGGCAACAAGCGCAAACACCAGAAGTGCAGCCAGAAGAATGATAACAACGCTTCTAAACTTCATGCGTTCCTCCTATTAAATATTGTTCCGGCCGCCCGGCATGGGCGGCCTGAAAACATTCCTTTGGTTTTGATTACTCGTCTTCGCTTCCATCCGGCGGGGCAGTCCATGTCATACCGGTGGTGGTGATTTCGGAGTTGAGGTCGTAGATCTCAACGTTATCGACGATGTAATTGTAGTTCTGCAGATTTCCGTCGACTCCGACGTAGAAGCAGACATACAGCCTTCTCAGGGTCTGGGAAGTGCCGTTGTACTTCTCCGTCTGCTCGGCAATCATCGAATCGATTGTCGTGGCGGGGATGATGCCGGTGATGGTCGTGAAGGTATCGCCGTTGATCGGGGCGAACTCGACGGTGGTCACATTGAAAAGCTCCTCGGCTTCTTCCGCGTCGAGGAAATCTCCGCCGTAGATGTCGTCGCAGTCATAGTAGTCATCCCAGGTCGGCTGGGACTTGATGGCATCCTGGACAGCGCCGCTCTGGACGGTCATCGACATGTGGGCAGTCAGGTCGGGAGTGGCACTCATTCCGGCTGCAATCGCCGCCTCGGTCGGGGTGCCGTCGTTCTTGAAGCTGGCCTTTACGAGGTAGCTCTTGCCACGGCCGTAGAGGCTGGTCATGTCGACATAGACGATGCCGTAGTTCTCGGAAGTGGCAACTACGCCACCCTTGGAGCCGCCGACACCCACACCGGCTGTGGGAGTGAGTCCGGCGCCGTCGCCGACAACCATGGACTGACCGTCGAGTTCGAAATCTCCGTTATAGCAGAGGTTCTCGCTCTTGGTTCCGGCCTTGTTCTCAACCTGGGCGAGCGGATCCGGAGCCGGGGCTGGCGGCTTACAAGCGACAAATACAACCATGCTCATAGCGAGCAGGGCGATAATCATAAGTACATTGAGTTTCTTTCCCATAATCAGGGCCCCCTTTTTCACGTTAAAATTATGAGGCAGGCAAGGCCTGCTGTCAACGTTTTTTTTCTTTACGCGCGCATCGTCCATAAACCTTTCCGTAAAAGAAATATAGAATCCGCGCCTGACCTCCGTCGGGTCATGTTAACGTTAAAACTGTCCGGATTGCGTCGTTTTTCTCCCCGTTTCCGTACGGCTTTCCGAAGCCCGTCCAACGTCTCTCCCCACGCACTTTTTAACAACTATCCCGACCGTTCGTTACAACACCGGGACAGCGAGGGGAGCTTTGGCCTGGTTTTGCGAGTTTTGTTCAAAGTAGGCCAATTTGTTGGCCGCGTTTTTGCGGTTTTTCAAAAAAG
The DNA here is from genome assembly GCA_017614375.1 of Spirochaetales bacterium. GTDB lineage: Bacteria > Spirochaetota > Spirochaetia > Sphaerochaetales > Sphaerochaetaceae > JAAYFO01. The sequence goes on along the minus strand of JAGABZ010000016.1, from coordinate 17,678 downwards.
AGGCCAATGAGTTGGCCTGGTTCAGAGGATTTTGTCAAAAGCAGGCCAAGGGGCCGTCTGGTTCATGTCGTGAAGCAGGCGCGGCGGACGGTGCCGAGGACCTGGTAGTCGGCGGGGGCCCAGTCGAGGGTTTCAAGCTCGTCGGCAGTGATCCAGCGCCCCGCCAGATGCTCGCGGATTACCGGGTCGGGGCCGTCGAGGGTGCACAGGAAAAGGTGCATCGTCAGGTGAAAGGCGGTGTATGTGTAATTGATGACGGCGATTTTGCTGCGGACCGTGATTGAGGCGTCGAGTTCCTCGCGGATTTCGCGGACGACGGCCTGCTCCGGGGTTTCCCCGGGTTCGACTTTCCCGCCGGGGAACTCCCATTTGAGCCCGGCCTCCCCTTTCGCCGGTCTCTGCGCCACAAACAGCCTGCCGCCCTTCATTATCGCGGCACCGGAAACAATCACGTCTTTCATAACAAAAAAGGCTGGCCTTATCGACCAGCCTCTGCCGTCTCCAGGAATCGAACCAGGGACACATAGATTTTCAGTCTATTGCTCTACCAACTGAGCTAAAACGGCGACCGCGGACTTTCGTCCAGCCCGGTTATGCTAACAGAAATGTCCGAGCGTGTAAAGTATCCGCGGCACACCGGCGCTCAAAATCCTTTGAATCCCCTGCCCGGCTCAGCCGTAAATCCGCTCCAGAACCTGCGCGACCCCGTCCTCGGCATTGGACGGAGCGATCTCGTCGGCCTGTGCCTTTACGAAATCCGGGGCGTTGGCCATGGCGAATCCGGTCCCCGCCCGGGTAATCATGCTCAGGTCGTTTCCTCCGTCTCCGAACGCCGCCACATCGGGTCTTACGATTCCGAGGATTTCCGCCAGCTGCATCAGTCCGTTGCCCTTGGTGGCGCCGGGCATGTTGAACTCCAGATTGTACGAATAGGCGGTGGTGATTGCCAGCTGTGGGTACGCGGCCTTCATCCGGGCCATGACCCGGTCACGGGTCGGGGTATCGGCGTAGATCGACTGGATTTTGCAGACGCTTCCGCCCCGCCGTGAGAGGGCGGCGATCAGGTCATCCTTGGGCTGCCGGGTGTCGTACAGGACCTTGAGGTGGGTCGGGTCGGAAACCAGGTTGTGGACATTTTTCAGATGAGAGGCCTCGGCCCAGGCGCCGTCGGAGAGGTAGCAATCATAGTAGACGGATGGTTCCACGGCCAGATCCCGGTAGATTTGCAGAGCCAGGTCCAGGGGAATCGAGCACTCGTAGAGGTATCTGTCCGCCAGCCGGTCGTAGATCAGGGCGCCGTTGCAGAGTATGAAATAGCGGATGAAACCGAGGGCGCGGATTTCCGCCGGGACCGCCAAATAGTTCCTTCCGCTGGTGATTGCGATGGCGGCCCCGGCATCAAAAGCCGTTTTCAGGGCATCGATTGTCCTCTGCCTCAGAATCCTTTGCGGATCGAGCAGAGTGCCGTCCAGGTCGAATCCGAGAAGCTTGAAACGGTGAACGGTCATTTATTCCTCCCTGTGTCCGCGACTATGACGTTGATGCCTGCCCGGCGGAGTTGTTCGAGGTTCTCCCGGTCGGTTCCGGAATCGGTCACCAGGGTGTGGATCGAGTCCACGGAACAGTTGCAGATCGGGGCGCTGGCATTCTTGATGAATTTGGTGTGGTCCAGGGCTGCTATGACCATGTTGGACTTCTCGATGATGGCCTTTTTCAGGATTGCCGTCTCCATGAAGTGCTCCCTCATGCCGTTTTCAACGGAAAAGGCATCGGCCGAGATGATGCAGTAGTCGATGACGGTGAAGTACGACAGGCAGTCCCTGGCCATGATTCCGGCTGAGGCGAGCATCGAATAGGCGATTTTTCCGCCGAGGAAGTACAGCTGGATGTTCGGGAACATTCCCAGATACTCCGAGGCGCGAAGCGAGTTGCTGATCACGGTCAGATTGCTCCTGCCCGCTATGAGTTTGGCGACCTCATATATCGTGGTCCCGCTGTCGATAAAGACGGTGCTGTTGTCCGGAATCAGGGCGGCGACCTCGCGGGCTATGGCCTTTTTTTCCTCATAGCAGGAAGCGATTCGCGAAGACCACGGCGGGACGACCATGATCTCACGGGCTTCCTGATCCTGTCTGCGGATCAACTCCGCTCCTCCGTGGGTGCGGCGGATCTGCCCCTCGGCCTCCAGCCTGTCCAGGTCGCGGCGGATGGTGGCAGTCGTAACCCCGAACATCCGGGTCAGTTCGGAGCAGCTGACCTTTCCCTCGCGGAAAAGCATCTGACGGATGAGTGCGATGCGGTCCTCTTTCATGGCGGCCTCCGTGGGAAACGTACCACGGGCAGAACTTCAGGTCAAACAAAAACAAACTTGGATTTGTTTCTTTCCGGGCCCAAACAAACATTTTTTTATCGTTTTTTGCCCCGATTGTGCAGATAAAAGAAAAAGAAATTGACTTTACGAAAGTCCCGTGAGAGGGTGAAGACGTAAGGCGCCGTTGGTGCCGAAAAGAAAAAAGGAGAAAAGAAGAATGAAAAAACTCACAGTTTTGTTGCTTCTTGTCGCGCTCGTAGCCTTCTCGGTATTTGCCCAGGGCAAGACCGAAGCCGCTCCCGCCGCTGAGAAAGAAAGCCACATCCCGACCGGCCCGGCCCCCGAGGGAACCATCGAGCTGGTGATGTGGGATGACATGAACCTGGAAGTCGACGCTGTCTTCAAGAAGGCCGCCGAGGACTTCAACGCCAGCCAGTCCCAGTACCATGTCACCGTCGTCTTCACTGACGGAGTCCAGGCAAAGATGCTTTCTTCGACTCCGGCCGACAGACCGAACATCATCCAGACCACCGGAAACCAGTCATCCAAGTACATCAACCCGCACATCGATGACAGAATCCCCGATCTGAACCTCTATGTTCCCCTCCAGGAATTCATCGACTACGACAAGTTCGACACCTCCATTTTCATCGCCAACACCTCGGCCATCTGCGTCCGCGGCGGTGAATGGCAGATGTTCCCGATCGGAAACGTTGCCGTCGGACTGTTCGTCAACACCGACATGCTCGCCGCCGTCGGCTACACCGTGGACGACCTGAAGAGCTACAGGGACGTCTATAACGCCGCCCTGAAGATGAAGCAGGCAGGCGTCTGCGCCACACCGATGTACCCCTACATCCACATCGACCCGTTCAACTTCGCAATCAGAAGCGAGGGAATCGAGCTTTACAACAACAACAACGGAAGAGACGCCATCCCCGACAAGTACTTCTTCGGCGAGGGTGATGCCAAGGACGCCGTTGTCTCCTGGTTCCAGTTCTGGGTCGACATGAGAGAGGCCGGACTGGTCGTACAGCCCGATGTTGCCAGAAACGACGCAATCCAGATGTTCGGAAACGGCGAAATCGCCTTCTATCCGATGTACCTGGACTACTTCGCCGCCTTTGCAAAGGCTTCCGAGAACATCCACTGGGAATTTGTCTGCTCCCCGACAGTCCGCGAAGGCAAGGCCAACCTCGGCCAGTCCCCCGGAGGAATCTTCGCCATGGTCTGCGACGTCGACGATCCGTGGAAGGAATACGGCTCGTGGCTCTTCCTCAAGTGGCTCGAGCAGCCTGAGTATTCGGCCAACACCGCCCTCGGCGTAGGCTATGCTCCGACCGTCGTCGCCGCCAGAGAGTACCCGACCTATGTCGAGTATCTGGAGAAGTACCCCTACATGAACAAGGTCATCGACATCCAGAACAGCACCGAATACGGTCTGACGATGCCTCTGCTGGCCTATCACGGAGACTTCTCGAACGAGTACAAGAACATCCTGACCAACCTGGTCAAGGAGGGCTCCACCATCACCGCTACCGAAGCATGGCAGGCACTGTGCAAGGGCGCCGAGGATGCCAGAGACATGTACTTCATGCAGGCAGGCGTAGTTCTCTGATAGAACACCCTGACTGTCCCTGATTACGGGGAGGCTCAGCGTGCTTTTCGTGCCTGGGTCTCCCCCGTTTTGATTTTTCAAAGCCGATTCGCAAAAAGGAGGTCAAGATGAGCATTCCGGCAAGCGGCACCGCGCCGGTCGCGGTTCCGGTCAACAGAAACTCCCTGAAGAAAAAGAAATTCAGGCTGCTTCCGTATCTGCTTTTAATCCCGTCACTGACCGTGATGACGTTGTTCATCTTCTATCCCTTCATCAACTGTCTCAGACTGTCCTTCTACGCCACAGACTCGATGGGAAGGGCCGGGACATATGTCGGATTGAGGATCTGGAAGAAGGTCCTTACATCCGTCGAGTTCAAGACCTCGCTGAAAACGACCCTCAAATACTGCACAAGCATAGGAATCGGAACTTTCGCCGTCGCTCTGGCGCTGTCCTACTTAAGCATAAAGATGCTCAAAGGTTCGCGGATCTACCAGACGATGTTCGCCCTTCCGATGGCTCTGGCCACCGCTCCGATGGCCTCGATTTTCTCATACGTTTTCAGTAAGTACGGAATCCTCAACGCCATACTGGGAACAAACAAGCTCTGGCTCTCGGGCACCACGCTGTTTCCCGTCATCGTCTTTATAGTAATGTGGGCCAACTGCGGCCCGAGCTTCATCTATCTGCTTGTGGGCTTCAGAAACGTCCCCCACGAGCTGATTGAATGCGCCGAACTCGACGGGGTCACACCCCTGAAGAAGTTCCTGAAGATTTACCTGCCGATAGCCTCGCCGCAGGTGTTCTTCGTCATCTTTTTGAACATTCTCACGGCTTTCAAGTCGTTCACCATGATAAAAATCCTGGTCGGTACGGACGAATCGCCGCTGGCCACGCTGCTGGTCAAGCTGTACAACTACGCGTTTGTACGCGAGAGATACGAAACGGGCTGCATTTACTCTCTGGTGCTCTGCCTGCTGGTGTTCCTCGTTTCCAGGGTCCAGTTCTACTTCGAGAAAAAGGCGGTGTTCTATCAATGAGAAAGCATTACCTTACAAACAAACAGAGAGACACATTAAGCGTAGTCATCAAGTGCTTCATCGGCCTGCTGTTCATCAGCCCGTTGTTCGTGGGTCTGGTTTTCAGTTTCGTCCCGGACGCGGAGCTCTTCAAGCTGCCCACGTTTGAGGTCATCCGGAAAACCTCCTCCTTTGACAACTACCGGACACTGATTCAGTCCCTCCCGGTTTTCGGATACCTGAGGACTTCCCTCATCGACTGTGTCCTGGTAATCACGGTTCAGGTGGTGTTCTCCTCGCTGGCCGCCTACTCCTTTGCGTTCTTCGATTTCAAGGGCAAGAACTTCCTGTTCACCCTGGTTCTGATCGGGATGATGGTTCCGGCGCAGGTCATCACCATCACGAACTTCCTCACCGTCCGCCGGCTGGGACTGCTCAACACCTATCTCGGTCTGGCCGTGATAAACTTCGCCGGAGGCAAGTCGCTGTTCCTGTTCAGGCAGTACTACAAGACCCTGCCCAGGGAAATGCATGAGGCGGCCATCGTCGACGGGTGCGGAGACATGAAATACCTGTTCCAGTTCGTCATGCCGCTGGCGGTGCCCTCAATCGCGTCGGTGGCAATCATGGTCTTCATCGAGGAGTACAACGCCTATCTCTGGCCGATTCTGGTAGCCCGCAAGCCGAACATGTACACCATCCAGGTCGGAATCAACCAGCTGATCAGGCCGGACCTTCTGCCCACGTACGGCAAACTTCTGGCCTTCGCCGTCATCTCGCTGGTCATCCCGGTCCTGGCGTTCGTCATCGGCGAAGACTACCTGATCTCCGGTATGACCGAAGGTTCGGTGAAGGGCTGACCCACTCCGCCTGTTTGTCGGTGTTGTGCAGGCCTTGGCGTGGTGGTATACTTCGCACGAAATTGAAATAGCATCCGGAGGTATCCAATGAGCAAAGAAAAAGGTTTCTGGGCTGAATTCAAGGCCTTCATCTCACGCGGCAGCGTGATGGACATGGCAGTCGGTATCATCATCGGCTCTGCGTTTACCGCAATCGTGCAGAGCCTGACCAACGACATCCTCCTGCCGATAGTCTCGATTTTTGTCGGCGGCGTCGATTTCGCGGATATGAAGATCATCGTCCGCGCAGCCACAGATGCGGATCCCGGGCTGTTCATCCACTACGGCAAGCTGATTCAGGCCATCGTGAACTTCCTGCTGATTGCCCTGTGCATCTTCACCATCGTACGCGCGCTGAACAAGATGCATGAAAAGGCCAACGCCAAGAAGCTTGCCGAGCAAAAGGCCGCCGAAGAAGCCGCAGCAGCCGCGAAGGCAGCCGAGCCCGCCCCTGTGGACGAGAGACTCGAAACCCTCAAGGCAATCAAGGCAATTCTCGAGAAGAAAGCCTGATTCCGCTGACGCGCAGCCTGAGCCGGGAGGTCCGCCTTCCGGCTTTTTTATTTCTTTTCACACAAAACGGGGTTAATGATTTGACAGATTCTTTTTGATGCTGTAAATTTACCTCAGAGGTAAATTCGAGGCGGTTTGTTTTGGAAATCACGTATCGGGACAGGAGCATTGCCAGAGTCTGTACTGACTACTCTGAAGCGCTGAGACATTACGGGGCCGTTATGGCCTTGAAAATCCATCAGCGCGTGAACGAAATTGCTGCTGCTCCTAACGTTGAAACAATGGTCGAACATCGAATCGGCAGATGCCATCCGCTGAAGGGAAACAGGAAGAATCAATTCGCGGTGGACCTTGTCCATCCCTACCGCTTGGTGTTTCAGAAAGTGGGAAACGTGATTCAGATTGCCAACATTATCGAGATTGTGGATTACCATTGAGGGGAGTGAGTATGAACATCATAAAAAGCAGAACTTTTATCGCAATTCCACCGGGGGCAACATTGAGGGAGCAACTCCGTGAAAGACGGATGACCCAGAAGGAACTGGCATGCCGGATGTCCATGTCCACCAAACACATCAGCAAACTGATCAACGGCGAGGCTCAGATGACCCCGGCTACAGCATTGAAGCTTGAATCGGTTCTGGGTATTCCCGCAGAGTTCTGGTGCAATCTTGAGAGTATCTATCAGCTCAACATCATCCGTGCGACGAAAGAGAACCAACAAGACACAATCAACCCCCGCATGGCACTCAACCCGGCGGTCACGTCCGCCGCGGTTTCTGTTTGAGTTATCTCAGGACAAGAACCCTGTCGACCCGGCAGTCGTGGGCTTCGCAGGGAAAGTCGACGTCATACTGGCACGAAAGACACAGCGCCAGAGTGCTGATTTCCCTTTTTCCCGAAATCGCTTTGAGGAAGACATCGTAGTATCCTCCCCCTCTGCCCAGACGGGAGCCGTCCGGGCGGAAGGCCAGGCCGGGCACAATCACCAGTGTCAGCTCTCCGGGATTGAGGGGGTCAAAAACAGCAGAACCTTCCGCCGGGCAGAGTGTTCCGTCCTGCGCCCGCAGAAGCGACTGTCTCCACTGCGGTCCGCTGACCTGCCGGAACTCCATTTTTCTTTGAGGCATGCAGACCGGAAGCCAGACCCTGCGGCCTTCGTCCAGGGCCCGGTCCATCAGGCCGGTGACGTCGATTTCACCCTTCAGCGGATAATAGGCCAGAATATTGACAGCCTCATTGAAAACAGGCAGAGCACATACCCGGGCGCATACGGCTTCCGGTGACGGAAAAACCGCGGACCGGAGGGCGGTCCTGACTGCCTGTCGTGCTTCGGCCTTTGTCATGCTTTGATCTTTTTGCCCAGCAGGCGGGCACGGCAGAGAATCATCTCGGCGGCGATGCTTACGGCAATCTCGGAGGGGGTCTCGTCCCCGATCGGGATGCCTATCGGAGCGTGGAGGGTCGCAATCTGCTCATCGGTAAAACCGCACTCGTCCTTCAGGCGCTGTCTGGTAAGGGCGACCTTGGTCCTGCTGCCCAGACATCCTATGTACGCCAGACTTTTTGCCATCATCTGGGACAGGACTTCAAAGTCCGCCTGATGGCCGCGGGTCATCACCGCCACGAAGTCATCCGGACCGACACTCACCTTTCTGTCAAGGTTGGAGAAGTTGTCAATCGCAATTGTGCGAACAGGTGCCTCAAACAGCGAAGGATTGGCGAATTCCGGCCTGTCGTCAACAAGCAGGACATCAAATCCCGTCCGGGCCAGAACCGGAGCCAGCTCCTGTGCCACATGCCCGGCACCGAAAATCCAGACCCGCTGACCGCAGTTCAGCGGAGTGACGAAGTACCACGCGCCGTCGGTCCTGTCCGGAGCCGAAGCCGCGACGAGCGCCCCTGCCATAGGGCGGGTTTTCTGCCAGTCGATGCAGGGAGGAATCTTCCCTCCGAACCACGGACTGAGCGTGACACCCGGCCCGTTTTCATCCAGGAGGCCCAGAACCGCCGCGGCATTCGGATTGTGGACGCAGACCAGCCAGGATCTGCGCTCTGCGCGGGAGGCCTCAAGGGCCAGACCGAAGAACTCTACCACCTGAGCTACCGGCTGAAGCGGCAGAAAGAGAACCGAAACGGTGCCGCCGCAAATCAGGCCGTCGGCGCCGCCGGGGCTGAGATCGAAGTCCCGAACGAAAGGGAGGCCGGTGCCGGTCAGGTTCTTGACCGAAACACTGATGCACTGCGCCTCGACGCTGCCGCCGCCCACAGTCCCGCAGGTCACGCCCGCGGCAGTCACCGCCATACAGGCTCCCACCCCGCGGGGAGTCGAGCCGCTGCTTCGTACTATGCTGCAGAGCATGACGACTGTCCCCTGTTTGAGGGTATTCAGGATAAAACTGAGGAGGTCTTTCATCTTCTTCTCCGGCAATTGTACTGTAGCATAATCACCCCTGAAACGAAAGAATCGACTTATGAGGCTTCCGCAGGATGACAATCTGAATTAACATGGTCTGAGGAGGACCCATGGGCGCGAATCTGATTCTGACGGCGGGGCTGCCCGCATCGGGAAAGTCGAGCTTCGCCGCGTACGCCGGCAAGGAGCTCGGAATCCCGGTAATTGCCAAGGACGATATCAAGGAGGTCCTGTTCGACACCGTCGGATTCAGGAGCTACGAGGAAAAGACCGCCCTGGACATCGCCGCCGCCGACTCGATGATGTACGCCGCCTCAAAAATCCTCTCCTGCGGCGGCTCGGTGATTCTGGACAACAACTTCGAGGACCGGAACATCCCGAATCTGGAAAAACTCATCGGAGACAATCCGTGCAACGTAATCACGGTCCGCTTCGCCGGTGACATCAAAACCATCTACGAACGCTATCTGCAAAGGGACCGTGACCCCCGCCGGCACCCCGGTCATGTGCTCAGGCTCTGCTACCCGCCTGCCGCCGGGAGTCTGGAGAGGGAAACCACGGTCACGCTTGAACAGTTTAAGTCCAAGTTCCGCAGGCGCGGCACCCTGGATTTCGCCGTGGGAAGGCTGATCGAGGTCGACACCACGGACTTCGCCGCAGTATCCTACCCGGCGGTTCTGGCGCAGATTAGGCAGGCGATGATATGAAAGGAGCATTCAGGAGGCAGTTATGAACAGCATCTATCACAGAACGAGCATCAGAAAGTATCAGGACCGGCCGGTAGAGCCGGAAAAGACCACGGCTATGCTGCGAGCGGCAATGCAGGCTCCGTCGGCGGCGAACCAGCAGCCGTGGGAATTCTATGTGGTTACGGACAAGTCCGCCCTCAAGAGACTGGCCGATGCCTGCCCGTTCGGCAGGATGCTCGAACAGGCCCCGGCGGCCATAGTTTCGGTCTACAGAGAGGATTGCATGCTACCCATCTTCGCCCAGATTGACCTCTCGATTGCCATGGAAAACCTCTGGCTGGAGGCCGATGCGCTGGGGCTGGGCGGAGTATGGATCGGAACCGCTCCCGACGAGAGACGGATGAAGGCCGTTGAGGACGCCCTGGACTTGCCCGAAAAACGCAGGGCATTTGCCGTGTTCCCTTACGGCTACCCGGCAGAGGAAAAGAAGCAGCAGGACCGCTTCGACGAGTCCAGGATTCACTACATCTAGGGCAGATCCAGGACGTGGCGCACGGTGGCGGAGCCGTCTGAGGCGACTGTGATTACCGTGCCGCCGATCATGTCTTCCTCGCAGTAGCAACCGACTCCGGTCTTCATCGTGTAGTTCAGGTTTACCCCGCGGTATGTGATGCTGAAGTTGTTGTTGTGCTCGTGGCCGCAGTAAACCATGTCGGTCGTGCCCGTTTCCACTATGAAGTCCAGAACTCCGTCGTCATAAGGCGGGCCGCAGATATCCTCGTGCATTACGCCGAACGAGCCCTCGTAGCCCGCCTTCCAATAGGAGGAATCATAGCTCTCCTCCAGAGATATCTTCTGCGTACGGCTCAGCCAGGCCGGGATATCATAGACATCCGCGTCGATGTTCATCGCGGCGGAAACTGCCTGCACATAGCCGAATATCGGCATATGGAGGATGATCGTCGAGGGCACGGGGCTGCCGCCGCCGTAGTTCTGGACGCTTACGGCCATCTGCCTGTACCAGTTGAGCTGGTTGCGGTTGAGGTGGGCGTAGTTGTGGCCGGCGTAGCGTTGCTCCCCGGCGTGTTCGCTGTCGTCGTAGTTCTGGTAGTTTCCCGAGTTCAAGAAAATCAGCGAACGGACTACCCGGAAGTTGTCTCCGTCAATCTTGACGATGTTGACCACGTAATTTCCGATGGCCGGGGAGCGCCTGCTTTGGACCAGGCCGAGGTTTCCCGGCCCGTCGGCGTACAGACAATGCTCAAAACTCCGGTACATCTCCGACTGCTGGGCCAGGCTCATGGACAGCTGGTCGCAGTCATGGTTTCCGTACACAGGGGCCCAGGGTACGCCGAAAGACTCGATGTGCTCGCAGACCCTGCCCAGGGCGAACCGCTGCCCGTAGGTCTGGTCGCCGGTCAGGGTAATCATGTCCGGTTTGACTTTTGAAACCAGGCTGCTGGTCGTTGTCTTGAGAAATCTGTAAGAAAACGCGTTTCCGGAGACTTCGGAGGACCCGATCTGCAGGTCGGCGAAGTTGAGGATGGTAAACTCATCGCCCTCCATCACAACACACCGCACGTAGGGCACGTCGGCAACCACCGCCCCGTCGCTCAGGCTGAGGGTGTATCCCGAAACCTCCACCTCAGGCACGTCGTCGGGGTCGAACCACTCCTCCTGCTGCTCCTGTGCGCAGCCGGTCAGCGCAACAATCATTATCAGGATTACGGGCAAGGCCCTGCCGATTCCCCACCTCAGGCGCAATCTCTCTTTCATTCAGAACTCCCCTTCTGTCTGTCGGGTAATTATCGCACAGGACCGGGAATTCGGCTACAGGCGGAATTGGTCAGGACTTGCCCATAATCAGGGGTTTTGGATATTCTTCTGCCATGATTACGGTTTTCGGGGACAGTCTTTCAGTCAGCGGTTTCGGTATCAGTTTCAAGCAGTACCTGGCCGGAGACATCGAGTTCCGCGGGGTCATGGGCCAGGGCATCCTCAAAATCATAAAGAGGGCCGAGGAATACCTGCCGCAGGCCGCGCCGGACGAGATCATCGTCATCGAAGGCGGCGGAAACGATGTGCTGGAGGTCTCCAAGAAGTGGGGCTGCCTGCCCCCGCGCAAGCCTGCCGGCGAGGTCGATTTCGACACCTACCGCAACTGGGAACTGAAGATGTCGGTCCGCAACCACACCGTGGAGTTTCTGGAAAAGGACGGATTCGAGGCCATCCTGTCCGCCCTGATGGCACGGCAGACCGAAGCCGCCGCCCGCATAAAGGCCCTGGGAAGGGACGTGATTGTCTGCTCCACCGCCGTGATTTCCGAGGACCCGCTGAGCCTGTTCAACCGCCTTTGCAGCGAATGGAACTCGGCCATGCGCCGCGACTTCGGGCAAGAGGCATATCTGGACATGTGCAGCCCGATTCTGCCCCTGCTCAAGGGACGGACCGACTTCATCGGCGGAACGCTGGCCGAGCTGAATGCCGACTCAATGATAATCGACGGCTCGGAGCAGAAAGCCATGGAACTGGCCGCGGATCGCGGTTTCGGCGGGACGATCGACGGGGTGCACATGAACACCGCCGCCGCCCGGGCAGTGGCAAAGGCCTGGTGCAGAAAGTTCCCGCTCGCCCTTCACTTTCAACCGGAAAACAATTAGATTTGGATTATGGAAACAGATATTTACGAAGACAGACAGGAATCTCCGGAGCCGTCCGCCGTCGAAAAACGCGAGGACGAGTCGCTTCCGAAGAACCTATACATACTTCCCCTCAGAAACGGCATCCTCTTTCCCGGCGTGCTCTCCCCGCTGACGGTGACCAACGACCGCGACCTGGAGATTGTCTACGCCGCCGAGAAGCGCGGTGAAATCGGGCTGGTGCTGCTCAAGGAAAACCTCCAGGAGAGAGAGGGCCGCCGCCGCACCCTCAGCCGCGAGGAAGAGGATGAAATCGACGAGTTCATCGATTCGATGGAGGGCCGCTCGAACACCGACGGAGATAATCCCGGCCTGGACATGCGAATATTGAAGATGCTCTCCTCCAGATTCTCGGAGGAGAACCTCAACGACGGTGAAAAGTTCCACCGCATAGGCGTTTACGCCAGGATTCTGCGCAAGATCAACCTCCCCAACGGGGGTGTCAGCCTCTTTCTGACCATAATCCGCCGCTTCGCAATCCGCAGGTTCTATTCCACCGGCACCCAGTTCATCGCCAGCGTGGACTTCTTCGACAATGAATTCGGACCTGCGCATCCCAATGCCCGGATGATTGCCTACGCCAGGATGCTGAACAAGGAGATCAAGACCATCTCCACCATGTCACCGGTGTTCTCCGACGAGGTGAAGGTCAACATAGCCAACATCGACAACGCCGGGCGTCTGGCCGACTACATAGCAAACAACCTCGACATCAGCCCCGAGGAGCAGCAGCAGATCCTGGACACCATCGACGTACCGACCAGGGTCGAGATGGTGATGGGCTACCTGCAAAAGGAAAAGACCGTCATCAAGATGCAGTCCGACATCGAGAACAAGGTCCGCCGGATGGTCGACAAGCGGCAGCGGGAGTACATCCTGCGCGAAGAGATGCGCACCATCCAGGAGGAACTCGGACATTCGGAGGGTGATGAGCCCAACGACAAAATCGGGAAGCTCAAAAAACGCTTCAAGCAGGCCCCGCTGAACGCCGAGGCCCGCGAAACCCTTTCCGGCGAGTTCGACAAGCTTGCCCAGATGGACCCGTACGCCCATGAGTATTCACTGACCCTGACCTACATCGAGACGGTCCTCTCCCTGCCGTGGGAGGAACCGAAAAAGGAACACTGCAGCATCGAAAAGGCCCGCGAGATCCTCGACCGGGACCACTACGGGCTGAAGGATGTCAAAGAGCGCATCATGGAGTTCATCGCGGTGCGCAAGCTCAAGGATGACACCAAAGGCTCGATAATCTGCCTCGAGGGTCCTCCGGGAGTCGGAAAGACCTCGGTCGGACTGTCGATTGCCCGCGCCCTGGGCAAGAAATGCTTCCGCTTCTCCGTAGGCGGCATCCGCGACGAGGCAGAAATCAAGGGGCACAGACGTACCTACATCGGAGCGTTACCAGGCAAAATCATCCAGGGTCTCAAGGTCACGAAGACAAAGGCCCCGGTATTCCTCATCGACGAAATCGACAAGCTCCAGATGTCGAACAACTCCGGCGACCCGGCTTCGGCACTTCTGGAGGTTCTGGATCCCGAGCAGAACGTCTCGTTCCGCGACCACTATCTGGACGTGCCGTTCGACGTGTCGCAGGTTCTGTTCATCGTCACCGCCAATGACAAGAGCATGATACCCCGTGCTTTGCTGGACAGGATGGAGGTGATTCAGATTTCCGGTTACACGGCCGACGAAAAGCTTCACATCGCCCGCAACTACCTCTGCCCCAAATCGCGCAAGGCAGCCGGCCTGAAGGCCTCCGATGTCAAAATCCCCGACGAAATGCTCCGCTACATCGCCGAGGGCTGGGCCCGCGAACCCGGAGTCAGGAACCTCGAAAAGGCTCTGGACCGCATCCATCGGAAGGTGGCTCTGGAGTCGTTCGACACTGAGAACTTCAAAGCCCCGGTGCGCATTTCCAAAAAGAACATAAAGCACTATCTGGACAGCCCGGTCTACACCGACGATGACATCATCCGCGCCGACCGGCCCGGTATGGCCATCGGCCTGGCATACAACGGCTACGGCGGCACCACACTGGCCATCGAAGCCATCGGCCTGCCCGGCGGAAAAGGCGAGCTCAAGCTCACCGGTCAGCTCGGGGACGTGATGAAGGAATCCGCCGGGATTGCCTTTTCCCTCCTGCGCAGCCGCTCCGAGGAGCTTGGACTCGACCCGAAGTGGTTCGACACCAACAACGTCCACATCCACTTCCCCGACGGGGCGACGCCCAAAGACGGCCCCAGCGCCGGAGCGGCCATCTGCTGCGCACTGTACTCGCTGCTCTCCGGGCGGATGATCTGCCCCGAGCTGACTATGACCGGAGAACTGTCCCTGACCGGCCGGATCATGGAAATCGGCGGGCTTAAGGAAAAGGTTCTCGCAGTCGGACGCAACCGCTTCAGACAGGTAATCATCCCGCGGTCCAACGTGAAGGACCTGGAGAAGCTCGATGCCAACATTACCGAAGGCCTGACCTTCTACGTGGTGGACAACATTACCCAGGTCCTGAAGATCGCCTTTACCGACGACAAGAACCCGGGCAAGGCCGATGGCGTCAAGGTCATCCGTTTCGAACCCGCCGCCAAATAGCCTCGAAATGACCGAACTTCTTTCACCGGCCGGAGACATTGAGAAACTGGAAACAGCGTTCGCCTACGGGGCGGATGCTGTCTATGTCGGGCTCAAGGACTTCTCGCTGCGCGCACGGGCGGGAAACCTGGGACATGAGGACATCCCCCGGATGAAAGCTGCCCGGGAGGCCTGCGGCGGCAAAATCTACGGGGCTCTGAACATCTTCTTTCACCAGAACGATATCGAGCAACTCGAATCCCAGCTTCACAGTCTGGCGGACTATCCGCTGGACGGCTTTATCGTTTCCGACCTCGGCGCGGCTGCGCTTCTGAAACAGGCCTATCCCGAGCGGTCCCTGCACCTCTCCACCCAGGCCAACTGTCTGAACTCGCACACTGTGCGCGTCTGCCGGGACCTGGGCTTCTCACGCGTCATCCTCGGCCGCGAAGCCTCAATCGACGACATCAGGCGGATTAAGGACGCCGTACCTGAGATGGAGCTCGAGGCCTTCGTCCACGGGGCTATGTGCATGGCCTACAGCGGACGGTGCTTTCTGTCGGCCCACCTGACCGGCCGCAGCGCCAACCGCGGGGACTGCGCCCACACCTGCAGATGGGACTACTCCCTGGCCCTTGAGGAAAAGGAACGCCCCGGTGTCTTCTTCCCCGTCGCCGAGGATGAAAACGGGCTGTCCGTCCTGTCCTCACGCGATTTGTGCATGATCGACCACCTGGCCCAGTTGAAGGACGCCGGCATCACTTCCTTTAAAATCGAGGGCAGGATGAAGAGCCTGCTGTATGTGGCCACCGTAACCCGGGCCTACCGCAAAGCCCTGGACGCCCTGACCGACCCCGCCGTGGATTGGAAGCCGTACCGTGACGAACTGGACAAGGTCAGCCACCGTCAGTACTCCACCGGTTTTTTCTTCGGCTCCGGCCCCGTCGATGACGCCCTGCCGCCCGTTTCCGACTCGCCCCACAACCCTGCGCCCAAGGGCTACAGGCGCGGAGAGCTGTACATCGGCCGCTTCGTCTGTCTGATCAAGCCGGGAATCTGGCAAATCGACATCCGTAACCAGATAGCCGCCGGCGGTGTTTTGGAATATGTCGGGCCGGACGTGCTCAGCCTGACCGACACTGCCTACAGACCTCTGAACGCGCAGATGGAGGCGGTTGAACACATCGACCACTGCCAGGTCTGTTACCTCGCCACCGACGCCCCGGTCAAACCCGGATACCTCATCAGGAGGCCGCTTTGAGCATCGCAGCAACCGCCATTCTTATAGTCGGCGTCTATGCCCTGCTTTTAAGCATATCCAACCTCATAGCCCTGCGCCGTCAGAAACCCTCGCATCTTGAGCATGACGGTCCTCTCGTCTCCGTCTGCATCCCGGCCCGCAACGAAGAGGCCAATATCGCGAACTGCGTGAATTCGATGCGCGCCCAATCATACCGCAACATCGAAATCCTCGTTCTGGACGACTCATCCGAGGACCGCACCGCCGAGATCGTCAAATCAATCTCCGCCGAAGACCCGAGGGTCCGCTATATCAAGGGCCTTCCGCTTCAGAAAGGCTGGAAAGGCAAGATCTACGGGATGAAGCAGCTCCTGGAAATCTCCCGGGGAGAATACCTGCTGTTTACCGACGCCGACACAATCCACGGTCCCGACAGCGTGGCTTACGGTGTGGCCTTTGCCGGAAAGCACGACGCGGACCTGATTTCCGGCTATCCGATGCAGGAAATCAACAACTACATGGCAGCCACCACAGTATCGGCCATGGTGATCAACACCTGTCTGTGGATGCCGCTGGCAATCCAGAAGCACATACACAGCGCGTGCTTCTCAATGTGCATAGGTCAGTACCTGTTCATGCGTCGCCAGGCAATGATCGACGTGGGCGGGTTTGCCCCGATCCGCGACCAGATTGCCGACGATGTCTCCCTGGCCAGGATGTACTCCCGGGCAAAGAAACAGGTGATATTCACCGACCTCAAGGAGCACGTCTCCTGCCGCATGTACGACAGGGGCGCCGACGCAATCAAGGGCATCTCCCGCAGCCTGCTCGGCGTACTTCCCCTGCCTCTGGCACCGCTGCTCGGTGTGGCCGCGGCGATTCTGCTGAGTCTGTGCCTTTCCGGTGTGTTTTCAATAGCCTGGCTGGTCTCCGGCGGCTGGAATCCGTACGCCCTGATGATGCTCACCGGCACGCTTCTTCTGCGCGCCTCATGGTACAGCATGGCCCGTTTCCACGGCTTCAGGCCGGTTGTCGCCGCCTCGCAGATTCCGGTCTTTCTGATTACCGTCTTTATGTTCCTCAGCGGCCTGTTCCGCCGCAGGCACGGCAAAGTCATCTGGAAAGGCCGGGAAGTCTGACCCCCTCACCCCAAAAAACGCATTTTTCATGCTTTTTTTGCACATTTTTGAAAAGAACGCCTTGTAATGCCCCGAAAATATGGTACCATAATGGCAAAATAACCCAACAGGAGGCACTTAATGTCCGCTAATCACGATGCATTGGTACATCAGTTCGAAGCTTATGTTGCCGAGAACGAGAAGTTCGAGGTCAAGGGTGTAAAGGCATCCGCTGCCAGAGCACGCAAGGCCCTCGGCGAAATCGCCAAGCTCTGCAAGGAGAGAAGGAAGGAAATCCAGGACGCCAAGAACGCGGCCAAATAATCCTGTCCACCTCTCATAGGTGCGCCGGGCTTTCCGCCCGGCTTTTTTTTGACTCTCCGGATTCCCTCCTCGGCATTTTCCAGCTGCCCCAGGCCCCAGGAGCAGGTGGTTTTCAGAATAGAAGCCCGGAAATTTGGGTTTTATTGGTTGAGTCCTTAAACTGGTGTAAATTGTAAATAGTGTGAGCCACCGCTCATCCTTCGGTTAAAATGTTAATAACCACAAAAACATTCGAAGGAGGAATGGCAGATGGCTCAAATCAATTTTACATTAGACTATGATTTT
>JAGABZ010000015.1 GCA_017614375.1 Spirochaetales bacterium | reverse complement strand
AGATGGTTAAAGGCACACGAAGACTTAGTTAATGCCTCCATAAATGGCAAAATTGTTTTCCCTTCTGATTGGCACTGTCTCCATATTGTCAACGTTGATAAGGTATATGAAGAAATGGATAAATACTTAAAAGAAGTGCTGGTATGACTGCGTCAATGGAGAAAAGACCGACCCTGATTACCACAGTGCAATTTGGGTGCCGGTAAGGCGGAAGGAATAGACCCCGGAAGAAGTCGCACGAATCGGGCATTATTGCATAATCACAACTTCCTGCTTCCTTGTATTCTGACATTATTCCTCTGTGCCTATAATTGAAGACGATAGAATACAGGTTGTTTTGAATGCATCCAACTGGTGTATGAGACGATTTCTTGGGAAATTATAATTTTGTAATTCTATTATTTATAAGGAAATAAAATGAAGTCAGTCTTTGAAATTGTATCAAAACTAACTTCAATATGCCTCAATTGACCGACTAGGATACAGTGAAACGTTTTTGTCGATAATATGAAACGATTTATATAAACATGAAACTTTATCCCTTATTATGAAACGGTTTAAGTAACTGATTGCAAATAAAAGAATTAATAAAATGGTATCCACTTTTTGTTTTTGTGAGATTGAAGATTGGATATAATACTTGTGATATTGAAGTTTTTGAATAGGGTTTTGAGGGTAGAATAGTTATTACATTGTTTGATGGCATGAGTAGTAATCTCGCCTATGCATTCGGTTTCGTGGAAGTCCCGGAACACTATATGGAAGGAGAGGAGATGCCCGCCAACCTAAAGCTTTAAGGAAGGAAAACATGACAAACAAAATGGATAAAAAGAAAATGATGGAAAAGCTTGTCCGCGAAGCTCATGAAAGAGGACTGTTCAACGGAACCTGGCTCTATGCAGAGAACGGCAGGATTGTATCCAAAGGTGCTGTCGGTTTCCGGGATGTGGATGACAACCTCCCCATGCAGGAGGACAGCATATTCGACATTGCATCGGTCACTAAGCAGTTTACTGCCACAGCAATCATGCTGCTGGTTCGAAAAGGCCTCGTGGGACTGGATGACGAGATTACAAAGTTTTTCCCCGAGCTTCCTTATCCCGGATTAACGGTTAGGCAGCTGCTTACCCACACAGGAGGCGTACCCGATTTATTCGAGGACATCAGTTTCTTTGTCCGGATCTGGAAGGAACAACACAGAATCCCTGACAACCATGATGTCATCCGCTTCCTCTGCGAAAGCAACGTGAAGGCTTACTTTGCACCGGGGGACGGTTTTGCGTATTCCAACTCCGACTATTGCCTGCTGGCTCTGATTGTGGAGCAGGTCTCGGGGATTCCCTTTGAGGACTATTTGAGAAAGAACGTTTTCGAGCCTGCCGGTATGAATTCCACTGCAGTCTGCCATGTCCGCAGAGACGGCTATCCCTCCGACAACTACGTGCGTTCCATGGTTCTGGAGGACGGACGGTACATAATCCCTGAAGAATCCAAGAACGATGATACTGTTGTTGCGGAGGACGGCACCAACGGTGATGGCTTCGTGTATTCAAATATCTTCGACCTTCTGGCCTGGGACAGGGCGCTGAGGGAAGAGAAAGTGCTTACCCGTGAAGAGCAAAAACTCATGTACACGCCTGTGAAGCTCAACAGCGGCGAGGTTTATGCTGATGAAGAGTTTGGTACGGGTTACGGCTTTGGCTGGGACATCGAGAATGATTCCGATCTCGGGCTCGTTGTGGAGCATAGCGGTTGGCACAAGGGTTCCTATGCCCAGTATGAACGCTTTGTCGATGCTGATAGAGTGCTTGTTCTTCTGTACTGTCGCGACCCTGAGGATTCCCCTGCAAGCTTTGCCTTTTATGAGGGCATGCGTGCCATTGCAAGGGACAAGGAGCCTCAGCCCCTCCGGACTCTGGAAGAGCGCATGGAACAGAATCCGGACAAATCCGCATGGGAGAGTTTCTGCGGAAAGTATGCCCATGAAGAGGGTGATACCTTCTATCCTGAGGAGGTTTATCTGCGGGACGGGGAACTGTACGTCAAATGGATGCGCATCCCCGGTGATGGGTTCAACTGGAAGCTCTACCCACTGGGAGACAATGAATTCGGCATCAAGAAGTTTGATTTCACCATCCGCTTCAGCGACGGCCAGCTGACATGTTTTGATGATGTCTACAAGAAGCTGTAAGGAGAGGGACAGCAAAATGAGTTCCAGGATGGGAATCATCACTGACATCCATAACAACGCCACTGCATTGAAGGCGGTCATCTCCAGGCTGACGCAGATGGGTTGCGACAAAGTCGTCTGCTGCGGTGATATCATAGGTATCGGTCCATGCCCGGACAAATCTGAACAGGAAATGACAGGATAAAGCAGATACTATCAGAACACTCTTATGTAGCAGGGGACTCTTTACGGGGAAACCGACGAGTATGTCATCAGCAAGGTCTTTTTCACAGAGGTCTAGTCTTTACATGGAATCAATGCAATAAAAAGTTTTTTGGTTGAAAGGCATGATCTGAACTTTCCGGACTTTTTTTCACGAGAACAGGCCTGTCGAATCTGTTGAGAAATAAAAACGTGCATGTATAATGAATTTGAGGTTCCCTCGCAGCACTGTAATAGGAGGCTGGTCCACATGAGAAAGATCGTGCCGATTCTGTTTGTAATCGTTACTCTGTTTCTTTTTGCTAGTTGCAGAAACGAGGCTGAAACGCTTCAGTCTGTGGATCTTTCCTCCCTTGAGAAAGGTGGAACACTTGAAATCAAGGGTGTGAATTCAAGGACAAGATTGGAACTGACCGATTTCTCCCTTAAAGACGGAGTTTATATTGAAGTCGGAAAGTCTCGTGGAGTATCTTCACGCGGCGACAGTGATGAAAGCTTGTATGAGAAACAGAGCGGTTCATTCATCCCCGTTCCTGACGAAAGCGGTACCGCTGCCTTTTCGGCCTCAAGTCTTAAAATCGGCAAAGAGGCTGATGTAACTGTACACAAAATGCCGAATCTGGATGATGATTTCATGATCAGCAATGAAGAGCCGGCCTATGTTGGAAAGCGTGGACTTGTCGAAGAATATTACTACGTGGATTTCAGCGACCCAAGATGGGCAGGTCTTGACCGAAGTGAGATAGTTGTCCTTATGACCCGCAATGGAGCAGGGCAAGGGAAAATAATACAGCATGGGATGCTTTCCAGATCACTGTATGGCGTATTCGATTTCTCTGACCCGTTGATTGAAGGGTTTGGAGTCTATTTGTACTCAATACTCACCGGGGATTCGGATTCTTTTATCGGAGTATCTCTTGTGAATCCTATGCATCCCGGAGCAGGTCCGATAACTTTGACAGAGGACTGGAGCACCCTTCTGATCGATAGACAGGGATCCGGACAATACAAACTTGAGATTGCCGTTACCGGAGATAATGCACAGGCAGTGGCCAAAGCACTCTATTACAGTGGTTTTACTGATATATATCTTACTGATGGAAACTCCAGACCGGGACTTATCATTAAGGAATTGGACTATGAAAACTGTGTCCTGACATATCATCTGGGAGAAGTTAATGAAGATTTCCTTCTGACCCTCGGGATGGAATCCTCCTACACGGGTTTTTCCAGTGGGAATGCAACACTAAGGCTGCTCAAGGATGAACCCGGTATTGAATACCATGATATCAGCAATCTGGAGAATCCTATCATCGTGCAATCAGATTCAGATGTTTCTTTCATCTGGGCTTTCAAGTCTGATATCGAACAGGAAATCGAGGTAGTTAATCAGTATAAAGGCGGCAATTATTCTTCGAGTGTCAGCATATATAACCCGCCGCTTCCTCCTGAAAAGAGCATGCCCAGACCCAATGGTTTTTTCCTTGTCACACCTGACTCCATCGGATGCCTGTCGTTATTCTCTGAAGAGCTGGAAGCGGGAACCAACCTGTTCATGATCAAGAAGGCTTCCCAGCAATACAACATGAAACTTGAATGCGATGAGATCCAATGGGATGAGGTCTCAGCAACTTATGTCTGTTCTTCAGATGACTGTGCCGCCTGCAATTCGGCCGGCCAGAAGCGCCATTATAATATACTGGCACTGCTCTTCTCCAAATCGATCCTGAATGGATGTTATGTCACCGGAGAATCCTATGACGGATACGGAAGAATCGGTTATGAAAATGGGGATACCATCAGACTGATGGACAGCGACATGGTTCTGGATTCAAGCACTACCGGAAATCTTTCAGCCGGCGATTCATACGGGACATACGCATGGAGCTCTGTCGATACATCGAAAAAGGTTGAAATCAGACTGAAGAAACTATCTGTATCCGGCAAGAAGATTGTCTGTGACATTACCCTGGGAGATACAGAGAAGCACAGCGATGTTGTCATGACATTGTACCATGACCACGTCTGGAGTTTCTCAGAAGGTGTTGCCACATGCGGATCATGCGGCGAAAAACGTTCTTGCGTGTCTCTGAACGTGGGACCCGGAGGGCCATACAATATCACGGTAAACGGGTCAGTGATACTGTATATTCCTGAAAACAATCACTCTGTGACGATAAACGGTTCTTTTGTGACTCCGGAACTGAATAATACGGTTGCAGCTTATCTGATTACAACGACCAGCGGGTATAGTATCAAGCAATGTGATAATGATGGTTCGAATTACAACATCACACTTGAAAGTGTTCAGTGAGGAACAAGGTCAGCATTTACAAGATGCAGTCCTTTCCGATGTAACCTGAACACCCAGTCCTTGCAATAGTTCAATTCCCTGGCTATGGTCGTCCAGTCCTTGAACTCCAGGTATCTGGCAGTAAAGACCTCCTCGCATGCAGGACTGTTGATGGATGTTATGGCGCTAGTGACCTCATTGACCGCCTTGTCCTGTTCATTCTCCAGTTCGTTGATTTCGGTTTCGAGGTCTAGGATTCTGGCCATGGTGGACTCGAATCTGTGGACATCAGGAGAAGCAGCTTTCCTTGCATGATTTGGAGTTGCCGAAAAAAGGATTTGAGAATCGTGAAGAATATAAGCTAGGATAAGGTTTCGCAAATTTTGAGATAGTGTAACTTGTTTATATACAGCAAATAAAAGAAATGTCGTCCTGTTTTGTACAATTGTAGCAAAAACAGAACGACAATATGGAGGTGGGGGGAGTTGAACCCCCGTCCTGCCGGGTCACCCGACAGCGTCTACAGGCTTAGTCGGTGTAAAGGAGGGTCTCGACCTGAGGCCGCAGACCGACGTGCGGCAGACAGGTCCAGCCTGATGGATTGTCCCTCGGTGACTCAGGCATCAGAGAGGTAAGGTCCGATCGTCACATGGCCGGAGCAGGGCGGACCCGACTGGCCCCGGTCAAGTCGTTCTGGTTGCTTACGCAGCGAGAGCGAGAGTTGTTTCGTCAGAGACGATTTCGTCTTCTTTCTTGGCAACTAAAGTTTGTGCCGGTTTAAGGAGTCAGCGCTCCGCCTGCAGCTGAAGGCATGAACTGCCGCCAGTCGAAACCGATACACCCCCGTGGTGTACTGGCACGGGACAACATAATGTAAAAAACACATATTGTCAATACTGCAAAACAATTGTTTGTAAACCGAAAATAGGAGTTGTGTTTTGGTTTACAAAATGGAAGAGGGCGGAAAGCGGAAATCCGGGCCTCAGAAGCCCTTGGTGTAGTCCTTCAGATCGCGCTGTGCTTGGCGGGTCAGGTCGCGGTCTTTGATCGCCTGTTTCTTGTCATGAAGCTGCTTTCCGCGGCAGAGCGAGACCTGGACCTTGACCAGGTTTTCCTTCATGTAGACCTTTGTCGGTACCAGTGTAAAGCCCCTTTCCTCGACCTTTTTTCTCAGGCGCTTGATCTCCTGCCTGTGCACCAGCAGCCGGCGGTTGCGCTCCGGGTTGTGGTTGAAAACCCCGCTGGTCCGGTAAGGCTGGATTGTGAATCCGACCAGCCACAGCGAGCCGTCGATGATCTTCGCGTAGCTGTCTCCGAAGGAAAAGCGGTTTTCGCGTATCGACTTGACCTCGGTTCCCACCAGGCTGATGCCGCACTCCAGGTCCTCGAGGACCTCGTAGTTGAAATAGGCCTTTCGGTTGGTCAGTCCGACCTTGTTGCCCTTGGTTTCCTTCGCCATGACGACCCCGCTACAGCCACGCCACGCGGAATCCCGCGATTTCCACGCACTCGCTTCTGGAAGCGAATCCGATTTCGCCTCCGTCGGCGCCGGTCAGATACGAGCCGCCCTTGATGATCACGTCGCCCTCGACGGGGTAGGCAGCCAGAGCGGCCCGGGTTACCTCAGCCTGATCCGGCCGGAACAGGCGCTGGGCCCTGAGCATCGGAACGAAGACACTTGAGGTGAATTCCCACACTCCGCCGAGCATCGAGTCTATCGAGCCGGATTTGGTCGTCAGCAGCAATCCGGACTGCCATGTCGGGTTGTCCAGGGCGCTGAGGGCGGCGCTCCACTGGGTTTCGGTGGGGATAAAGACAGTTCTGTCGGTCTTTTCGGACAGCCAGGCGCAAAATGCCAGGGCCGCCTCAAAGCTGATGTTGCGTACCGGCCGGTTGGAGGGGAAAGCGGTGCTGGTGCTGATTCCGCTCAGATAGTAGGAGTCGGTCAGGCCTTGCCCGACAAGATAATCGAGGTTCGACAGCGCCCAGACGGGGTTTTCCTCCAGAAAGAGGGCGAACTGGTATTCGGTGATTTCGCTGTCGGCGATGTAAAAGGCCTGGTCCAGCGTGTCGGAAACCAGGGCCGAGACGGTGCCGGCGTAGGTCATCGAGGTCTGTCCGGTGCCTGTCGAGAACGTTCCGGGCAGGACCTGGTGACCGCTGAGGCTGAGGTTGCCGTAGGAAATTGTCTGTTGCGGTCCGAGCTTTACCGTGCTTTGTACGGCAATCTGGGCGGACGCGAACTGCGCAGAGAGCTCCTCTGAGGGCTCGGAGAACAGGGCTTTGGGGATGGAGAAGTCATAGTCGGGCGCCAGAATGCGTGCGGCCTGTATGGCATCCTCGAGCATCTCGGAGCAGCTGATAAAGGCAAAGGCCAGCTCGACCACTTCGTTTGGGGTGGGGATGCCGCGTTGGGCATAGGAGGTGTAGACGGGCTCGTACGGGCTGCCTTGGTCATAGGAGGTGACGGCACTGACTGCTTCGACTTCGCTCAGGAAACGTGTGTAGGCCGTCTGATAGAGGGCCGGCGGAATCGCGGCGGTGCTGTCGCAGGTGACACGGCGGGGCCAGAGCCAGGTCAGAAACACCGGGTGGCGGATATAGGTGACGAAACTGTCGATTGTCTGCCCGTAAACGCGGAACTCGACCTCGTGTTCACCGCTTTCAATCCAGGTGGTGAACGGTGTGCCGCCCTTGTACTGTCCGTCGACGTACACAGCGGCGTTTCCCGCGGCGCTTGTGAAGTCCACCCTCATCCGTCCGTTGAGGATTCCGGGGAGGAAACCCACAAGGAAAACTATCAGGACGATGACGATTGCGTACAGGATGGTGAGCCATTTGCCCGGCTGCATGCCGAGAAAGGGCTTGAGTCTGACAGGCTCCACTTTCACAAGCTGCTTCTTTTTCATGCTGTCAGACTATCTTGGGCACTTTGTCTTGTCAACCGCTGTGTTTAGGTGGTAGATTGAGCCCATGCAGAAGGTTTACGACTGGGTGCTGGCCAGAACAGAGGCCGCCCTGACCCGCAGGAAAGCCGTTAAGGCCACGGCCAAAGCCAACCGCTCGTTTCTCGGCGAGATTTGGGGCTGGCTGGATGCCCTGCTGTTTGCCGTTGTGGTGATTTTTCTGCTCAACCAGTTTTTCGTCCAGCTTTTCGTCATTCCTTCGCCGTCGATGGCAGGCACCCTGGAGGTCAAGGACAGGGTCATGGTCAACAAGCAGGCCTACGGTATCGAGGTTTTCCCCGACGGGCCGAAGATCTTTGCCGTCCGAACCCCTGACAGGGATGACATAATCACCTTTTACAACCCGCGCTACGAGAGCAACGGCCCGTTTTTCGATGTTCTGAGCCAGGTTCTGTATCTGGCTACGCTGTCGTTTGTAAACATCGACCGCGACTCGGAGGGCAACGTAAAGGAGCGCCTCTATGTGAAGCGGACCGTCGGAGTGGGCGGGGACCGGGTGAGGTTCGTAAACGGTGATGTGTGGATCAGGCCTTCGGGCACTGATGATTTCATACCCGAATCACAGTTCCGCTCCGAGGCGGGCCTGGCGACCAATCCTCATCGCTCCCTGGACACGTCCCTTTATCCTGCCATCAACGCCCGTGCCCGCCTGATGGCCTGGTCCGAGGCCGGGATTTCCCAGATTTACCTGCCTTCGCACCTGACCGAGGCGTACAGGAGCATCCAGAATTCGACCCTGTACTACGACAAGTACCAGCACGAGGCCTCATACGCAAAGGCCGCCGCGCAGCTGGACCCGACCGACCTGGACAAGCGTAGCGCCAGCGCCGCCTTTGAAAACGGTATCTTCGTGCCCTACGGCTATGTCCTGCCGTTGGGAGACAACCGGGACAACTCGGAGGACGGGCGCTACTTCGGCCCGGTCAGCACGGACAAGGTAAACGGCAAGGTCAACTTCGTCCTCTGGCCGTTTACACATCTGAAAAACCTTGTCTGATTATCCGCTGTCAGATTTCACCCTGCAGGCCGAGCGTAGTCTGGGAAAGCTGGGCCTAAATGACAGTCTGTCTCTGTACCTCCACATCCCGTTTTGCCGGAGCAAGTGCCACTACTGCGGTTTTTATTCCCGCCGCTGTCCCTCCGCGGAGGCTCTCGGGGAGTATCTTGATGTGCTGTCCGCCCAGATCGAGGCTGTGAACCGCCTGTGGGAGCGCCCGTTTTCCACGGTTTACATCGGCGGCGGTAATCCCGGTCTGATTGACGGCGATGCGCTGTACAGGCTCAGCCGTCTTTGCTGTGCCAACGGCCGGCCGGTCGAGTTCTCGATGGAGTGCAACCCGGAGGATATGGATACCCACATCGAGCCGTCGCTTGAGTTCATCAACAGACTCTCGGTGGGTGTCCAGAGCCTGAATCCCGCTGCTTTGGAGTTTCTGGGGCGCAACGCGACCCTGAGGGACACGGTCAGGGGGATGGAGACTGCTGCTGAATACCGCGAGCGCTACGGGACGGCGCTGAACTTCGACCTGATTACCTGCGTCCCGGGCTTTGAAAACGCCTCGGAAAGCGATATCCGCTCTGTCTGTGCCGATTTCAATCCCGACCACCTCAGTCTGTACAGCCTGACTCTGGAGGAGGGGACGGTGCTCGGCTCCAGACTGGAGGCGGGGCTTCTTGCTCCGTTGGCAGACGATGTCCAGGCCGACATCCTTCTGCGCCAGTGGAAGCTGCTGGGGGAGCTGGGATACGCCCACTACGAGGTGTCCAACTTCGCCCATGAAGGCTCGATGTGCATGCACAACCTCCGCTACTGGCACATTGAGCCGTGGATCGGGCTGGGGGCCGGGGCCTCGTCCACGCTGGATGAACCATACCGGAGAATCGAGTGCGCCCCGGATTTCAGGGATTTCTGCGGGCTCAGGCCGTTTAGGACATACACAACGCAAACGCTGGACAGAAAGCAGCAGCTGGAGGAGTGGGTGATGATGGGTCTGAGGACAGCCGACGGCCTGGGCTCGGAAGAGTGCAGGCGGCGCTTCGGGTTCAGGCTGCCTGATGATCTGGCATTCAGAGGCTACAGGATGCTCAACGGGTTTTTCAGGCCGGACGAGGAGGGCCTGCTGCTGGCCGACGCGGCGGCGGTCTATACAGTCGGCAGGCTCGAGGCCTTGCTCTGAAACCAGAGAGAATCGGTGCTTCACGTTTTCCCCGTGATTGAACACGTGCTCCGGCTGGGTTTTCAGAATTTTCGGCGATAAATGGTGGGTTTATTCTGAAATTTCAGAATTTTGGGCGCTTAATTGTTGTTTTATTCTGAAATTTCAGAATTTCGGGCGCTTAATTGTTGTTTTATTCTGAAAACGCGGGAAAGAGGGGGAAACGGGAAGTGCCTTCTTATCTCAGAATCGCGTAGGAGTAGGGCGGCAGGGTAAGGCTGCCGGTCTTTTTGTCATACGAGACGCTGTTCGAACTCCCGGCGCAGAGGGAGCCGGTCAGTCCCTTTGACAGGTTCAGGGAGGACAGGTCGATCTGGTGCTCGTAATCCCTGTCGAGGTTGACGGCGATTGTGACGGTCTGTCCGTTCCAGGTGCGTGTGAAGACGCAGACGTACTGGCTCTGGTCAAAGAACTGGCTGAGAACCTCGGTGCTTCCCCGGGCAATCTCGGGATTTGCGTTGCGCAGGGCCATGGAGGACCTGTAGTAGGAGAGGATGCTGTCAGGGTCCTGCTGCTGGGCCTCGACCGAGGGGTACTGGTAGTTGGAGTCACCCACGGCTATGCCCTGGGGCGTGGTGTAGCACCAGCCCTCGTAGACCCGCTTGTCAGACCATTTCATCGCGATGCGCTTGTACGGGTCGCTTCCGTCGGCAGTGCTTATCATCCCGATTTCCTCCCCGTAGTAGACGAACGGCGAGCCGCTCATCAGGCTGAGCAATCCCTGGGCCATCTTGATCTTGTCCTCCTGGCTCCTGCCGAGGAACGATGCGATTCTCGAGGTATCGTGGTTGCTGAGAAACGGTGCGAGGATGCCCGTGTCGTAGGTCTTCTCAAGTTCGGAAAGGAGGTCTCCGAACACTCTGCCCGGGGTCGTGCGGATGTCCTTGAGGCAGTTTGCTATGCTGCCCGTGCCGGTAGCCAGGGGGAAGCAGAAGAAGCTGTCAGCACCGCTGTTGTAGTATTCGCGCACGGCCACGTTGTTTCCCAGCCAGGCTTCGCCGACCAGGTACGCGTCGGATTTGATTGCCTTGGCTGTGGTGTTCATCCAGGACAGGAACTCGATGCTCTTTGCCGTGCTGTTGGTGTAGAAGCTCGTCACGGCGTCCAGCCTGAAGCCGTCGATGCCGACGTCCTCAAGCCAGAAGCGCATGATCGATTCGATTTCGCCCCGCACCGCCCGGCTGTCCAGATTCAGATCCGGCATGGTGGTGGTGAACTGGCACTCGTAGTACCACGCCGTGCCCGGGACGGTGCTGTAGCCCTGTTTTTTCGTGGTGGAGAAGTTGTAGTAGTCCCCGTAGGGTCCCCCCGGCTGTCCGCGGGACGCGATGTAGTCGCACGCCTGCCTGAACCAGGGGTGACTCGAGGAGGTGTGGTTCACCACCAGGTCGATGATGATGCGGATTCCGCGCGCATGGGCCTGCTGTACCAGGTTTCTGAAGTCATCGAGCGTGCCGAACTGCGGATCTATGTCGGTGTAGTTCTCCACGTCGTACTTGTGGTAACTCGTGCCGACGGTCACCGGCATCAGCCAGATTCCGTTGAAACCCATATCCTTGATGTAGTCCAGTTTTGCAGTGACTCCGTTTATGTCGCCGATGCCGTCGTTGTCCGTGTCCCAATAGGACCAGACGAAGATCTCGTACCAGTTGCGGTACTCATCGTCGACAATCGTGGAATCCTGCCTGCCCTTTTCGGAGCAGGAGCAGACCAGGACCAGAGCGAGGATGCAGACAAGCCAAAGCGCGCGTTTTCTCATATCAACCCTTCACCGAACCGCCGGTGATTCCCTCAACATAGTACTTCTGCAGCCACATGAACAGGCTGACGATCGGGATGGCGACCACCGTGGCGGCGGCGCAGAAGGTGGTGAAGTACTGCTGGATCTGTTCACGTTCCAGCCACTTGTACATTCCCAGGGATACTGTGTACATGCCTACGTCGGGCACGCCGGACATGATGAACGACACGAAGATGAAGTCGCACCACGGGGCGATGAACGAGATGAGCACTGTGTAGATCACTATCGGCTTTGAAAGCGGGATGGTGATCTTCCAGAAAATCTGGGCGCGGGTGGCGCCGTCAATCTTGGCCGCCTCGTCAAGCGACTTGGGCACGGTGTCGAAGAAGCCCTTTGCCACATAGTAGCCCAGAGCCGCGCCGGCCGAGTAGACGATGATCAGCGAGGCCAGTGACTGGTAGTTGTTCGGCAGCAGGATCTTCAGCAGGAAATAGACCGCCGTCATCGACATGAATCCGGGGAACATTCCCAGCACGAGCATCACGTTCATCATCGGCCTGCGGGCCTTGAACCGTATGCGGCTGAAGGCATAGCTGACCGCCAGCACAAAGCCGGTGGTAATCAGACATGAGACCGTGGCGACGAAGAATGTGTTTCCGTACCACCTCAGGAACTTGGTTTCGCAGAAGAGCCGCTTGTAGTTGTCCAGTGTCCAGGTCTGCGGAAAGAAGGTGCTGCTCCACGCTCCGGGTTCGCCGCGGAAGGACTGGGCGACCAGGTATACCATCGGCAGAATCCAGATCAGGTTGAGCACGCCGAGCACAATGTAAACGACAGTGTTGGCCGCGATGGTCCGCGCCCGCTGGCTGCCGGTTTTGTTTTCGTTGTTTCTCATTGGAACTCATCCTCCTTCTTGACGGCCGCCGACCTGTTGTAGACCAGCAGGGAGAACACGGCCGAAATGACGAACACCAGGATGCCGATGACGGAGGCCAGTTTGTAATCCCTGTTGTTTCCGAAGGACAGGTTGTACAGCCACGTTATCAGCAGGTCCGTGCCCTGCGCGCCGGACGAGTACTTGGTAAGATCGCCCGGGGCTCCGCCGGTCAGCAGGTAGATGACGTTGAAGTTGTTGATGTTCCCGATGAACTGGGTGATCAGGTACGGTCCTGTGACGAAGAGCATGTAGGGAAGGGTAATCTTGAAGAAGGCCCTGACCGGTCCGGCGCCGTCGATTCTGGCCGATTCGTACAGGTCAGCCGGGATGTTCATCAGGATTCCGGTGCAGATAAGCATCGAATAGGGGATACCGATCCACATGTTGACCAGGATGATGCACACCCTCGTCTGCAGGAGGTTGACTCCGAACTTCAGTTCATACCCGAACAGCGACGAAAGCATCTGGGTGATGATTCCGCTCATCTCCATCGTGTCTCCGTAGGAGAGCATCTTGGATACAATCATCAGCGACACGAACTGCGGAACGGCGATGGTCACGACAAAGAAAGTCCTGAACAGCTTCTTGAACCTGATGCCCTTCTTATTGATGAGCAAGGCCAGGATCATCCCGCCGAAGTAGTTGGTGAACGTGGCGAAGAATGCCCAGGTCAGCGTCCATCCGAGGACTCTCATGAAGGTCGACGACAGTTTGGAGTTTCCGCCGAGGATGTTGGAGAAGTTCTGCAGTCCCACCCAGCTGAACAGGTTCTTTGGAACCTCGTGGGAGGCGTCGTAGTTGGTGAAGGCGATGAGAATCATCGTAATCAGGGGAACCACGGTGAAGACGAACAGCCCCAGCATCGGAAGTGACAGCAGAGTCACATGAAAGCGGTTGTCCATCAGATCGGCCACGTCAGCCTTCAGATCGGTCGGTCTGAGGCCGGCTTTTTTCATCGCCTCGAGTTTGCGGCTCTGCCTGACGCTGGAGAAGTACAGGGCGAGGAAGAGCACGATGACGATGATTGTCAGGATTCCGTAGAGGAGGACCTTGAAACTGTTGTCCGGAGTGTTCCGCACGAAGTCCTGGAGGTTCTCATCCCAGACCTCGGTCATCGGAACGTTTCCGATTGTGCCGCCGGTGAAAAAGCCGTAGAAGAATTTGCCCAGAATCGGGGCTCCGAAGCCGATCATGTAGAGGTTGAACAGAATCTGCAGAACCAGATAGAGGATTCCCTTGGCTGTCTGGCCCCTGCCGATGTGTCCGAGTCCC
Organism: Spirochaetales bacterium; assembly: GCA_017614375.1. Lineage (GTDB taxonomy): Bacteria > Spirochaetota > Spirochaetia > Sphaerochaetales > Sphaerochaetaceae > JAAYFO01. The sequence continues at coordinate 6,289 of JAGABZ010000015.1, read as the reverse complement.
ATGATGATGTAGGAACCCTTTGTCCTGAGGTCTCCCGCGGCGAACCCTGCCAGATATCTGCCTATGCCCTTTGCCAGATTCTTTCCGAAGCGTCCCAGGCCTCTGAAAAGATTCCTGAAAAAGGAAACGAAGGCCTTCGGAAAGCCCAGGATTCCCTTTTTGAGGTTGTACAGCAGTTTCTGAGCGGAATTCATTGCGTAGTATTCACTCATAATCTTGCAAAAAGGGCCCGGAAGCCGGGCCCGGTCTAAGCGGTGCTCAGCGCCTTACCTGGGCGCAGAGCGAATCAAGCAGTGCCTGCAGATCCGCATCCGGTATGGAGGCGGGATCGTCCGAGTCGACGAACTGCATCGTCAGGCTGGCCATCGGCGTCCAATAGGAGTTGGGAACTCCCTTCTGGGTGCGGAAATACTCCGACTGTGCCAGAACTACGCTGATGACGGGGTCGCTCTTGACCTGAGACGAAGCCATGGCGGCCTTGTTAGTCGGGCCGAAGCCGCGGACCTCGAAGCGCTTGATCTGGTTGGCCTCGTTGGTCAGCCACTGGGCAAGCTTCAGGGCTTCGGCGCGGTTGGCGGAGTAGCCGTTGACGCCGATGAGCTTGTAGCCGAAGTAGCCGTTGAGTTTGACTGCCTGTCCGCCGATGGTGGCGGTGGGCATCGCGGCGACAGCCATGTTGTCTCCCCAGATTTCCTGGATCTGGCCCTTGAGCCATGTTCCGGAGACGGCCGCGACGATGGAGCCGCTTCTGATTCCGGCGATGATCTTGGAGTCATCGACGTTTGCCGAGAGGGCGCCGTCGGCGAAGTAGCCGCGCAGTGCCTTCATGACCTCGAGTCCCTTTGCGCTGTCGTAGTTGATCTCCACGGCCTTTTCGGTCAGGTCATCGCCGTAGGTAACCTTGTAGGAGAGTTCCGGCACGGCGAAGAAGAACGAGCTGAGGTACCAGCCGTCGTTGTACAGCTTGTAGGCAATCTGTTTTCCCGAAGCTCCGGCGACAGAGAGCATGGTGTCCAGGCTCTTTACGTCATCGGCGGAGAAGAACGACTTGTCGTAGTAGACGAAGTAGGTGTTGTCTCCGGTCATCGGGAAGGCATAGACCTGCTCCTCGCCGCCGATGCTAACGGTGGCAGCGTCGATGCTCTCGGCGCTGTTGACCTGTATGATGTTCTCCAGGATGCTTCCTCCGATTCTGGCCAGGGCGCCTGCCTGAATCAGTTTGTTGATCTGGTCACTGGCAAAGGCGAAGATGTCCGGACCGGACTCGGGGTCGTTGAGGACCTTGTCGGCGGCGTCGGACTCGGACTGGACTCCGAAGAGGAACTTGTAGTTCTTGTCGGGATTGGCGGCAGCGTAGGCGTTGCACATATCCCTGAGCATTTCCTGGTCTTCCTGCGATCCCCAAACCGTCAGAGTAATCTTTTCACCGGTTGTCTGGGTCTGGGCCGTCTGGGCCGGGGCGGTCGAGCCTTGGCCGGATTTGGAGCAGGAGCAGACCACAAGCGCGGTGAGGGCGAGAAGAATCAGGATGATTGTTCTTGTCTTTTTCATTTTGAACCTACCTTTGGAGAGAGCAGGGGGCGCTTTCACGCCCCCGCGGGTTCATCACTTCTTTGTCGCGGTGACCACACCGTCCTTGAGGGTGAGGGTGTAGGTTCCGACGGCGGAAATAATCACGTTGTCTCCGGACGCGGTGCCGTACCAGGTGACGTTTCCGGCGGCGTCAACGGAGATGATCTTCACGGCGGCGATGTCGCTTCCGAGCCACGAGGCCGGATCCTGGGCCTTCCAGGTGTAGGTGACCGAGCTTCCGTCGGTGATCTTGTAGGCGCTCTCGGCTCTCCAGGTGTCTCCGTCGCCGATGGTTCCGACGAGGAACAGTCCTTCGAGCTTCTCGGCGGTGATGTAGCCTGCGCCCTCACCGGTGAGGTGGAGCTTGATTTCGTACAGGCCGTACTCATCGACCATCATGTTCTCCTGGTCGCCCTCGCGTCCGAACCAGAGGTCGGCGCTGTTGCCGCTGAAGCCGTAGGTGGCCTTTACGGCACCCTTGTGTCCGCCGTCGCGGATCCAGCTGGCGGTGTCGGCTTCGGTGAAGGTGTAGTAGACGACATATTCGGTGTCGGAGACCTTCTCGAACTGGTGGTTGACCGCGGTGCAGTCCCAGTGGTCGGCTCCGTCGACGACTCCGGCGAGGAAATAGCCCTTTTCGGAGAGGCTTACGGTGGCGCTGTCGGTGGCGGTGTCATAGGTGACGTTGTACTGTCCCGCCTTGAGCAGGAGGTTGTCGGCTCCGCCGGTGGTCAGTGTCCAGGAGGTCTGTCCGGCTTCCTGTCCGCTTACTCCGTACCACGAGCCGTTGATTCCGTTCAGGACCTTGACCGCGGCGCAGGTGGTGCCGTAGACGGCGTTGCCGTCGGTCCAGTCGGCGTACTTGTCCTCGGTGACGTTGAGGGTAAAGGTGAAGGTCTCGCGCACGGCGTCGGTTTCCATCTGTCCCTCGTCGGTCGGGGCCCAGTCGAAAACGGTACCGACGACGTACATGTCGTGGGTGATTTCAATCTTCTGGGCATCTCCGGTGCGCTCGAGTTTCATGACATCGTAGTCGTTGGAACCGGGGTTGGTCTCGAGGATGATGGTGTAGACACCGGATTTGGCGACGTTGACGTTCCATCCGTTGGGGGACTCGCCGAAACCGCCGTTGGCGTAGAACCATCTCTCTCCGTTGACGAGCACTTCACCGACGATGTCGCCGTCGGCGGTTGCCAGGGGAGTGTAGCCCTCGAGGTATCCGACACCGTGCTGGCCGGTCCAGGTGCCCATGACGCGGACCTGGAAAGCATCGCCTTCGTACAGGGTGACGTTCTCGATCTTGAAGATGTTGGTGTTCGGGGTGTCGACCTTGGTCAGCTTGAACTGCTCCTCGACGTCGGCGCTCTCGTTCCACTGGCTGCCCTTGAGGGTTCCGGCACCGGATCCGATCAGACACCAGGTGGTGGTGTCCTCGGTGAAGGCGCCCTTGAAACCGGCGAACAGGTCGGTGTCGGCGTTGACCGGGGCGTTGAAGTCGAACAGAATCGTCTTCGAGGCTTCGGAATACCATGCCATGAAGGTGGCGTCGGCCTTTTCGGGAGCCCAGCTGGTCAGCTTGGAGCCCTTGGCTACCTGCTCTTCCTTCAGGAGTTTCGAACCGTCGTACCAGGATACGGTGACGGTGTCCGCGGCTGCTGCGGGAGCTGCCGTTTCAGTTTTTGCTGTCTTCGAGCATCCGGTCAGGACGAGCGCGATGACAAGCAGTGCCAAAGCAATCTTTCTCATATTACCTCCGATAGAAATTGCATTTCTCATGGATTATCGAATCCAAATTACTATTCTAGTATGCGACGCCCGGCTTGTCCACCAAAAGCACACCCATCGCGGGCACTTCCACCGTTCCGGAGACGGTTTTCGTTCCGTCACCGAACTCCGTGCCCAGAATCCTCAGCGTCCAGTCGCCTGCTGGCAGGGTATAGGACAACGCATTCTTTGCCAGGTTGACCACGGCGTAGGCCACGGCGCTGCCTCTGAATCTGTAGGTCGCCTCGATGGCATAGCCGTCCAGGTTCTTTGTGTATACATCGGTCAGATTGATGAACGGGCAGGCTTTCCGCAGCGCTATCAGATCCGCGTAGAACCCCGCCATCTGCAGCTCGTCGCTTGAGGGAACCAGCGATTCCCAGTCGAGGTTGTTGACGCTGTCCGGGGACTTGTAGCTGTTGCCTTCACCGCCCTTTGTGCGGAGCATCTCCTCTCCGGCGAGGAAGAACGGCATGCCCTTTGAGATGAACACGACGGTGGCTCCCAGTCTCTGGGCCTGAAGCTTTTCCTCCTTTGTCGAGCCTGTCATCGATGCTTCAAGCTTGTCCCACAGTGTGTGGTTGTCGTGGGAAGACATGTAGTTGACCACCATGCCGTTTTTCACCGACCAGGAGACACCTGTGGTGGCGGCCCCGCCTTTCAGGCCGAAGGAAACCTTCATCGCCGTCTCCGAGTTCGCCGTGCCGTTTACATATCCGCGGGTAATCGGGCTGAAGACGCTGCCCTTTAGCCCGTCGCGGATGGCGTCGTTGAACACGGCCACAGCACCGGCGCTGCCCGGGGTGGCGGTGATTTTTGCGATATTGGCCTGGCTGGCCTGCCTGGAGCCCGGGAGTGTGGTGGTTCCGCCGGTCCAGCCCTCGCCGTAGATCAGCGCAGAGGGGTTGATCGCGTGTACCGCCTGCTCGATGGCCTGCATTGTCTCAATGTCATGCAGAGCCATCAGGTCGAATCTGAAACCGTCGACGTGGTACTCAGTCAGCCAGTAGACGACGCTGTCGACCATGTATTTGCGGAACATCTCCCGGTCCGAGGCCGTCTCGTTTCCGCAGCCGCTGCCGTTGGAGGCGACACCGGAGCTGTTGTAGCGGTAGTAGTAATACGGGACGATTCTGTTGAGGTTCGAGTTGATGTCGTAAGTGTGGTTGTACACCATGTCCAGCACGACCCCGATTCCCGCCTGATGCAGGCCCCGGACCATCTGCTTGAACTCATTGATGCGTATTTCGCCGTGGTACGGGTCGGTGCTGTAGCTACCCTCCGGGGCGTTGTAGTTCTTCGGATCATATCCCCAGTTGAACTGCGGCGTGTCCGGCTGCGTCTCGTCCACAGTAGCGAAATCGTACGTCGGCTGGAGGTGCACGTGTGTGATCCCGAGGTTTTTCAGGTAGTCCACGCCGACGGCCGTCCCGCTGCTGTTTGTCAGCCCGGTCTCGGTGAAGGCCAGATACTTGCCCTTGTACTTCGAAGCGGCGATGTTGTTGGAGAAATCCCGGACGTGGACTTCCCAGACAACGGCGTCGGAGTAGGCGGCGCAATCCACATAGCCGTCCTCGTCCCACTGCGCCGGGTCGGTTGAATCAAGGTCGACGACCATGCCGCGGTTTCCGTTGACTCCGACAGCCCTCGCGTACGGGTCGACGGCTTCCTGCGTGCCGGCGGAGGTGGTGACCGTGTACGTGTAGTACGTGCCGTGGCCGCACTCCAGCGTGGCGCTCCAGACTCCCCGGTCAAGCTTCTCCATCGGGACGGAGCTTATGAGGGTAGAGGAGCCGTCTGCCCGGTCGCTTCCTTCGGCGAAGGTATTGACGACCACTTCCGATGCTGTCGGTGCCCATACCTTGAATGTCGTTTTCCCGCCTGAGGTGACAGCCCCGAGATCATCCCCCTCATAGAGATATGCGGCTTTGAACGCCTCGGAATCGAAGATCTCCGTCGGAACGGCGGCCCTGTCTCCGTAGCCTGAGGCCGAGACGGTGTAAACCTTGCCGATGTCGATCGGCTCGGCGAGGTTGAGCACGGCGCTTGTTCCGTCGCGCCAGACTTCGCTCAGGCCTGTAATCCCGATCTGCCTGCCGTCAGCGGTGACGCTGAACATCCCGGCGCTGAGCTCCGTGCCGGGTGATATGTACACGCGTATGGCGTTTTCCGAAATAATCCCGGCCAGATCAAAGAATCTGATCTGCTCCAGAGTCTGTCCCCCGTCGGAACTGCGGTACTGGTTGGGATCGCCGGTTTTCAGGTAAATCTCGGTGACTTTGCCTGTGATCTTTGCATACCTGTCATCCGACCAGTCCTTTGTCGCGCTGCCCCAGGAGTCCTTCCCCGGGTCCGAGCAGTCGGTGCGCACTATGAATCCGACCTGCTCGACGCCCTGGGGCACCACCACGGCGCACCTGGCTCCATAAGGGTCGGCCTCCATCAGATGGCCGCTTCCGTCCTTGCCTTCCCACCACATCCATATGTCGCTGGTCGCCAGGTCCGCCGCCCCCTTCCAATAGAAGACGAGCAGGTTTCCATCCTCCGGCGCCTGGGGCTGCCTGGCCTGCGTTGCTTCAGGCCTATACTGCGGGGTCTCTTCGGCAGGCTGATCGGCCCCGGATTTGGCGCAGCTGACTCCGGCGAGGAGTATCAGAAGTGAAATAACAATCAAAAACGCATACAACAGTTTCCGCATTTGCTCACCATCCCTTTGTGCTGAAATAATACCGCTGTTTTCCCCATCCCGCAAACGCTGATTTGGTTTTCGAGCTTGGCAAGTATTCCGGGTCACAATTTGCGGTGTGAGCCGTGGTTGAGTCCTTAAACTGGTGTAAATTGTAAATAGTGTGAGCCACCGCTCATCCTTCGGTTAAAATGTTAATAACCACAAAAACATTCGAAGGAGGAATGGCAGATGGCTCAAATCAATTTTACATTAGACTATGATTTT
>JAGABZ010000014.1 GCA_017614375.1 Spirochaetales bacterium | reverse complement strand
TGCGGATTGCTCCGCAGTTATCTTTCCAGTTCTTTCCTCTGTCACGGGCCCTGTCTTAAGACAAGCCCCGCTTCACTCGAAACTACATCAGCTTTCTTGCTTCTGTGTCTCGGAATTGACTTCGGAAGCCCTCATGCTTCCAATTCCTGTTCTTCTTCCTTCGCTGTACTTTCAAAAAACTTGCATCCGTTTCCGGACGCGCTTTGCAAAGGTATCAAATCGGCAATTTTATGTCAACAAGATTTCGCAAAAATTTTTCCGCGCGCGTGCACCCTGTAATTCATGTCGCAAATCCGACAGAAAAACGGAAACATCTCAAAACAAAAAAACCGCCCGGCAATGCGGGCGGCCTGTGTCGGAATCCTGAGAGACTTATTTGTTCTGGCCCTTCACGTCCCAGACCTTCTGCTTGAGTTCCCGGCCCGGTCTGAACACCGCGGTGCAGTGCTCCTCGACCGAAACGCTCTCGCCGGTCTTCGGGTTACGGGCGTAGTCCTTGCCCTTGCGCACCCTGGTCTCAAAAGTTCCGAATCCCCGGAGCTCTATGATTCTGTCCTCGGACAGACCCTTCTTGATCTCTTCAAAGAAAAGCTCCACCACGTCCTGGACATCGGTGCGGGTGAACTTCGGATAAGCTTCCTGGGACACTACACTATATATATTGTTAACGATTTCAGCCTTGGTGAGTTTGTTCTTCATGGCGCGCTCCTTATTTCTGTCTGATACATTACATAAATCACTGTTTCTGGGCAAGACCTGACCGGTCCCCCCAACAGTTATTCCATCCCCAGCCAGCTTCGGACGGCCCCGTCGCAACCGTCGACCCTCTTTCCGCGGATCGACAGCCCCTCGGCCACGGTGCCGCCTTTGGCCTTAATCGCGGAGGCCAGTTGCATGTCCGCCATGCCGAAACCGCCCTCCTCGTTCGTGCAGAAAGGCATCACCTTCTTGCCGGAGAAATCGAACTTCTCCACAAAGGTCGCGATGACCCGCGGGTAACTCCTGTACCAGATGGGGAAACCGAGGAAAACGGTGTCATAGGCATCGATCGACTCCAGCGGCATGTTTATCTCCGGACGGGCTCCGCTTTCATACTCCGCCTTTGCGCGCTCGCAGCAGGCCTCATACTCCACAGGGTACGGCTCCTTAGGCACGATGCGCAGGATGTCCGACCCGGTCAGATCGGCAATCTTCTCGGCAACAATGCGTGTATGCCCCTTGGCAAACTGCTTTACGTTGAAATCAATCGTGCCCTGGCCTTCGTGCGAATAATAAACCACCAGTCCCCTCATACCCTATCCTCCTTGAAAAGTCAGGTTCAAACAGAATAGAGGATGACGGCCCGAGATGCAACAATTGTTTTTTCTTTACAAATTACAGAATTCTTCTCAGCGAAAAGCCGTTCTGGGCGGATATAGGGGCGGAGGCAAACAATGGTCATATCAAGTTTCATAAACCTCGGTTTCGAAGGAATCCCGGTGCGGGTCGAGTCGGATATCCGCAACGGCTTTCCCGGTTTCGACATCGTCGGACTCCCGGACCCCGCCATCAGGGAAGCCCGCGAACGGGTTCGCTGCGCCATCCGCAACAGCGGGCTGAAGTTTCCCGCCCAGCGGATCCTGGTCAACCTCGCCCCGGCGGGCATCCGCAAAGCCGGCTCTTCGCTCGATCTGGCAATAGCCCTGGGAGTGTTGCTCGCCTCGGAAAAACTCTACGACGGAACCCGCATCCTCGCCAGCGGAGAACTGTCCCTCTCCGGCAGACTCGTCGAAAGCCAGGACTCCGGAACCGGCGCCATCCGTACCGCCCTCGCCCTCGGCTGCACCCTCTGCCTGATTCCCGGCAAAAGCGCCGGCTATACCCTCCGCGGCATGGAAGTCTGCAGCGCACCCACCCTCGACCAGGCCCTCGTCTGCGCCCGTACACATCTCCTGCAGCAGCGCACCGTGCCCCAAAGCCGGCTGCCTGACCGGACCGAACCGCCCTGGCCCGACCCTGCGACTTTCGACGGCATCATCGGAATGTCAAGCGTCAAACGCGCCCTCTGTCTGGCAGCCCTCGGCCGCTTCAACATCCTCCTCTTCGGCCCCCCCGGGGTGGGCAAGACATTGGCAATCTCCCGCCTCGGGGCTCTTCTGCCGCCATTGGATGACAACTCAATCCGTGATGTGGAAAGAATCTACGCCTGTCTCGGCCAGTTGCGTGCCGACCCGACCCGCCCGCCGGTGCGCGACGTACCCCACGACTGCACACTGCTCCAGTTGTCCGGCGGCGGAGAGCGCAAACTCCCCGGCGAAGCAGCGCTGGCCCACAAAGGCCTGATGATCCTCGACGAAATCACCTCCTACTCACCCGGCTTTCTCGAAGGCGTACGCGAAGTGCTCGACCGCAAATCCAGCCTCAGCGCCCGCTCTGCCGACAGGTCGGTCTATCCGTCCGACTGCATGGTCGCCGCGACGATGAACCCATGCCCCTGCGGCCGTCTCGGAAGCGAAAGCCACAACTGCAACTGCAACCAGGACCGTATCCGCCGCCACTGGGCAAAGGTAGGCACACCCCTGCTGGACCGTTTCCCCATCCGCCTGCCGGTCGGGCCCCGGGCGTTTTCAGACACCGGGATTCCCGACGCCGAGATTCTGGGACAACTCAAACGCGCCCGGCAATTGCTGCCCCAATCCCGGCTCCTGGCCGGAGGCGAATGCCTGGAAATTCTCGGCAGCCTTCAAGCCGGGACAGGAGGGATGCGTGAAGTCCTGGCCCTGAGGGATCTGGCCACCTGCTGCGCCCTGTTCGACGGTGAAACCGCCCCCTCAAAGGAGCACTTCATCCGGGCCCTGGAATACCGCCGCTTCGGCAACGGCGACTGTTTCTGGGACCCCGGGATATAATGATATTGGATTGACAATATGTTGAGTTTGTCATTACACTATGTTCAGGAGTGCACAAAAATGGAAACCACAAGCATGACAAACCTCAACATCAGAATCGACCGCAAGACAAAGGAATCGGCTGAGATTATTTTCAGTGAGATGGGTCTCAACATGACAACCGCAGTAAACATGTTTCTCCGTCAGACCGTAAGGGACCGCAGACTCCCCTTCACAGCGGATCTCAACCAGTACGGGCCTGAAACTCTGAAAGCAATTCTTGAAGGGCGTCGGATTGCGGGAGACGAAACTGCAAAAGGTTATAAGGATATGGAGGAACTCCGCAAAGCGCTTGATGTATGAAGTACGCAGTCAAGTTCACCACACAGTTCAAGAAGGACCTGAAACTTGCCCAGAGACAGGGGCGGGATATCGATGCCCTTTTTGAAGTAGTGGAGCAACTTGCGGAAGGAAAGCAACTGGACAGAAAATACCGGGACCACATTCTCAGGAACTCGGGCGGAGTCCATGACTGCCACATCCAACCTGATTGGATTCTTCTTTACGAATACGCCGAAGATGTTGCGGTACTTGTCCTTTATAGAATCGGAAGCCATTCCCGGCTTTCGCTTTAAGAAAGTCCTTGACCGGGCGGGCAAATCCATAAGAGAATTTCCTTTGGCGTGCAACGCGCCGGGGAGAGATACATGGATACTCAGGACCGCTCAAAGGTCATTTTCGGCAATGAAATTGCCCCCAAGGATTACCGCAAGTCGGTGAAATCCAAAACCAAGTTCGCAAAGCGATTCGGCGACGACTCAGAGAGGGCGCACGAGGCCTGTCTGAAACCCAACCCCCATATCGGGGACATTCTCGGGGTACAGGACATCCGCGTCTGCGAAGGTCCCTCCGAAATCCCGTTCGACACAAATCGTGGCCTGATTGTAGGAAACATCCGGATGGGCTTCGGCCATTACAGGATTTCGATGGCCATAGCCTCGGCGGCCAACGCCCTGGGGTACAAACCGTACTGGATGGACCTCAATTCCTTCCCCGAAACAACATGCACGAAGGTGATCGGAGCGCAGAACGACCTCTACTCCCTCGGCTCCAGGCTTTCCCAGAAATCAAAACTGTTCAACCGCCTCGTATGGGAGCCGATGAACTACGAAGGCTTCAGGCAGCTGACCTACAACTCCTCCGACCAGAAAAACGCCGAGCTGATGGCTCCCGTATTTGCCGATATCCCTAAGGACATCCCCGTAGTCGGAACCCATGTCTGGCCGGCCCAGGCGGCGCTTCATGCCGGGATGAAATATGTGGTGAACGCCATCCCGGACAACTGGCCCATGGCCCTGCACCTGGCCGAGGGCAGCCTGCACACCGTGCAGACCCACTACGCCTATCAGGGCTACCGGATTCTCAACGGCATGGCAAAGGACAAGGTCCTCAAGCCGATGCCCGCCGACAGCCTGCTCTATACCGGCCACTACATCGACCATGAACTGGTGGCAAACATCGAAGCCGACTGCGGGGCACGCCTGAAGCGGAAAGCCCAGGGTGAGCCGATGCGGTTTTTGCTGACAATCGGAGGAGCCGGGGCCCAGAGAGAGACGTTCAGCGCCATAATAGGGCATCTGCTTCAGCCGATAAAAGACGGCAGGGCTGCGCTTTATGTAAACGTAGGCGACTACCGCAACGTCTGGGACGAACTGGTCCGCGACATACCCGGACTGCGGGAACTATCAAAGGAGCACTTCGACGATTGGGAAGCGACAAAGACTTGCGCAGAAGAAGCATTGAACGGCCCGGTGCGCGGCGTCCACGCCTTTTGGCACTCAAATATCTTCGAGGCCGTCTACGCGACCAACCTCCTGATGCGCAGCTGCGACGTTCTGGTGACCAAGCCGAGCGAACTGGCCTTTTACCCGGTGCCCAAGCTGTTCATCCGCCGCATCGGAGGACACGAGCAGTGGGGCGCCGTCCATTCGGCCGAAATCGGGGACGGAACGCTCGAGTGCCGCGACATCCCCCACACTCTGCAGATGCTCGACCTCTTTATGGAGGACGCCTCGCTGCTTGAGGGCATGTGCCTCTGCATAGTGCAGAACAAGAAAGCCGGAATCTACGACGGTGCCTACAACGTCGTAAAGGCCGCGATGGCCCTCAAGCCGGCCGAGACCGATGAGAAGTAATTTGTTACATAGGGAGAAATAAATGGACAATCAGAGAAAACCGATCACAAACAGACTGCTGTGGATCTTCGCCGTCGGACAGTTCGGATGGAGCCTGCTTTCGGGAATCATCTCCACCTGGCTGGTGCACCTGTACACCGGCGTACACACCCCCGGCTCAACCAACGCCATATTCGGCAACTTCATAACCCAGACCCCGATTTTCGCCTCGATCACCCTCTTCGGACTGATCACGGCCGTCGGAAGAATCTTTGACGCGGTTACCGACCCGCTGGTGGCCAGCTGGTCCGACCGGGCCACCTTCAAGGGCGGCCGGCGCATCCCGTTCATGCGGGCCATAGCCATCCCGTTCGCAATCTGCACGGTTGCCGTCTTCGTCCTGCCGACAACCGCCTCCGTAGCGACGAACAACGTCATCATCTTTGCCCTGCTGATGCTCTTCTATCTGTTCATGACAATCTACTGCACCCCCTACAATGCCCTGATTGCCGAACTCGGAGACACCCAGGAGCACCGCATCAACGTTTCCACCTACATCTCCTTTACTTATATCGCAGGATTCTCCCTGGCCACCCTGGTCCCCAGCCTCTCCGGCATGCTTGAGGGCATGGCAGGCTCCCAGGAGAACGCCATCCGCATCGCCATCGGAATCATGTGCGCCATCGCCGCCCTGGCGATGATGGTCCCCGCCCTTCTGATCAAGGAGCGCGACTACATCGAGGGAAAACCGGTCAAGTCGCCGGTATTTTCTTCGCTGCTCAAGACCTACGGCAACAAGCAGTTCCGCCGCTTCGTATACGCCGACGTCATTTACTTCTTTGCCGTGACTCTGTTCCAGACCGGTCTGGCCGACTTCGAGACCCGGCTGATGGGCATCTCTTCGGACAAGACCTTTCTGCTGACCGTCCTGATGACCGTCGTCTCGCTCTGCCTCTACCCGCTGGTCAACAGACTCGCCCCGAAACTGGGCAAAAAGCGGATCATCGTCGTCGGTTTTTTCGCCTACGCCTTTGTGTTCCTGATCACCTCGGTCTGCGGAACAGGCATGTTCTGGGGCCTGCTGGTCGCCGTCTGCGCCGGAGTCCCGATGGCCATCCTCGGAATCCTCCCCCAGGCCTGCGTAGCCGACGTCTCGGAGCTCAACACCCTTGAGACAGGCGAGGACCGCAGCGGAATGTTCTTCGCCGCCCGCACCTTTGCCATGAAGATGGGCCAGGCCCTGTCGATGGTCATCTACACCTCGATCACCGCCGCCGCGGTGGCAATCGTCAACGCCAACACCGACGCCAGCGGCAAGGAAAGCCTCAGCGCCGAGCTCCAGCAGCAGATCCAGGGCCCGTACCGCACCGCCGCCGTCGTGGCCACCGCCGCCTGTCTGGCCGGGGCCGTCATCTTCCTCTTCTACAACGAAAAGGAAATCATGGGCAGAATCGGCGCCCTCAAAGGTGAAGAGAAGTGATTGATTTCACCCGACACATCATCCGCTCTGAGGGCTCTCCCGTTTCCGGACAAGACCTGACCGCCCCCGACCGCTACGGCCTGAAGCTTTCAGCCGAGGATGCCGTCCTGACCGAGGACGTCACCGCTCTGTTCAGCTTCGAGTTCAGACCGGATGATGTCATTTTTGTAAACGGTTACCAGAGCTGGACATACTCCCCGGAACGTCTGACGGGACAGACGGACACCGCCCTGAAGTACTGTCCGGCGCTTCTGCGGCTGGGTCTGGGGCTGGCCCAGTACGGGGACGGACACTTCAACCCCCGTAAGTACGAGAAACACATCCACTACGGCTACACCTACGCCTACATCCGGCGCGGTGAGCAGTACATCCTCATCGGATCTCTCTGTGAGGACACGGGCTTTACCCGCATCACCTTCAACACCGCAGAGAATGTCATCAGGGTCACAAAGGACTGCGCCGGACGCCGGATCCGGGGAGAATACCGCGCCCTGGAACTGGGGTTTTTCTCAGGCACCTCGGATGCAGTCTTTGACGCCTGGTTCGCTGCCATGGGCATAAAGCCCCTGCCCGCCACCCCAAAAACCGGATACACCAGCTGGTACAACTGCTACCAGAACATCTCCGAATCCCAGATCCTGCGAGATCTGGACGGGATGGCAGCCTCCGGACAGAAGCTGGACATCTTCCAGGTGGACGACGGATTCGAAACCTATGTCGGCGACTGGCTAAACGTGAACCCCGCCAAGTTCCCCGACGGCATGAAGCCGATAGCCTCGGCCATCAGGGACAGGGGCCTGACCGCCGGAATCTGGCTGGCGCCCTTTGTATGCGAGAGGAAATCCGCTCTGGCCGCGGAACATCCCGACTGGATCCTGCGCAAACCTGACGGCAAACCCGTCTTTGCCGGTTCCAACTGGAGCGGCGCGTACGCACTGGACTTCTACAATCCCGCAGTCCGTCAGTACATCACCGACTGCGTCCGGCACTACCGCGACATGGGTTTTTCCCTGTTCAAACTGGACTTTCTGTACGCGGCCTGCATGCTTCCGCGCCCGGAGAGGACCCGCGGGGAAATCATGGCCGAAGCGATGGAATTCCTCCGGGAGGTCTGCTCCCCCGCCGAGATTCTCGGCTGCGGAGTGCCTCTGGCCAGCGCTTTCGGCCGGGTGCAGTACTGCCGCATAGGACCGGACATGTCCCTCTCCTACGACGACAAACTGTTCATGAGGGCGTTTCACAACGAGCGGCCCTCGACGATGCACACCCAGCGCAACACATTCTACCGCCGCCAGCTCAACGGGCGGGCCTTTCTCAATGACCCGGACGTGTTCCTGCTCCGCGATGACAACACCAGCCTGACAAAGCAGCAGAAAACCACCCTTGCCGCGGTCAACGCCCTGTTCGGCTCGGTGCTGTTCTGTTCCGATGATTTCGGCAGCTATGACGGGAAAAAGCGCGCCTGGTTCGGGCAGCTTCTGGACCTGGGCAAGGCCCGTATCCTGAGCTGTTCAAACAAAATCAACGGTAAAAAGCACCTGCTGGAAATCACGTACGTGACAGACGGACAACAGCAGAGTCTGAGCCTGGTCATCTGATCCGCCGCGACAGCGCCGCGGGCCGTCCGGTGAGTTGACATCAGGACGGCCTTTTTGTTATGCTTGCTCTGTTGCAAGGGCCGCTAGCTCAGCAGGTAGAGCAACGCCCTTTTAAGGCGTGGGTCACTGGTTCGAATCCAGTGCGGCTCACTAGGCAACAGTATGTCTCCATCGTCTAGCGGTTAGGACAACGGGTTTTCATCCCGTCAACAGCAGTTCGATTCTGCTTGGAGATGTATTTACAAAGGCGCTCAAAGCGCCTTTTTTCATGCCCTTTTTCGTTCATTATGCCCTTTAAGATTCCCCGAAAACCTGTATAATGAAGTTCAGGCAGTCATCTGCCTCCAGGAGGAATCATTATGAAGTGGGTATGCCCGATTTGCGGTTACGTTCATGAAGGACCCGAGGCTCCGGAGTTCTGTCCGGTCTGCAAGTGCCCCGGTTCGAAGTTCACCAAACAGGATTCGGAAATGACCTGGGCTTCCGAGCACGTCGTCGGTGTCGGCAAGCAGTTCGGCGCCGATGTCCCTAAGGAAGTTCAGGATGAGATCATCAGTGCCCTGAGATCCAACTTCGAGGGCGAGTGCTCCGAGGTCGGCATGTACCTGGCCATGGCCAGGGTCGCCTTCCGCGAGGGCTATCCCGAAATCGGCCAGTACTGGGAAAAGGCCGCCTATGAAGAGGCCGAGCACGCAGCCAAGTTCGCCGAACTTCTCGGCGAGGTCGTCTACGACAGCAGCGAAAAGAACCTCAAGGTCAGAGTAGAGGCCGAGAACGGCGCCACCGCCGGAAAGACCAACCTCGCCAAGCTGGCCAAGAAGTACAACCTCGACGCCATCCACGACACCGTGCACGAGATGGCCCGCGACGAAGCCCGCCACGGAAAGGCTTTCGCCGGCCTGCTCAAGCGCTACTTCGGCAAATAATCCTGACATGACCCGGGAGGCGGCAGCAAAAGCCGCCTCTTTTGCATATCCTTATGCAAAAAGGAGAAAGAATGAAGAAACTTACAGCCCTGATCTGCGTTGCGCTCTGCGTATTCTCGCTCTTTGCGGCATCCGTCAGACCGCTTGTCAACATAAAGCCGTATTTCACCTACGACAACACACCTTCCGGCTTCGATTCTGACGATGCCGGGCTGGTCTGGGACCTGAATGACGACTGGTTCTTCAGGCGCCAGGACTACTGGCTCAAGGGCTTCGAGACTCCGAGCTTCCTGGACCTGGGCCTCGAGGCGACCACCGACAACCTCCGGCTGGTCATGCTGTTCGACCTCGGCCAGGACCATCTGGCCCGGATGAAGGACAGCGGGGACATATTTCTCAACGTACCGTTCATGGGCGCCCCGATCGACCTGAGCTTCCCCTCGGTGGGGTTTGTGGAATACACCTCCTCCGACGGGAACTTCTTCGCCTCTGTAGGACGCAGACAGATCAAGTGGGGACCGGCGACCTACGACATGGCCATCGGCGACTCCCAGCCGTATCTGGACAACCTCTACCTGACCCAGGACTTCCCCTTCGGGGACAACGGCTGGTCCTTCTGGTTCAACTTCATCGGCATATGGTATAAGTACTTCCTCAACTACGGACAGGAGAACTGGCTCGGCCCGCAGTCGACCTTCTCCCACAAGTTCGGCTTCGAGAACGACAACTTCAGGATCACCTTTGCCGAGCTCAACCAGGTCTACAACAAGTACCCTTCCCTGCTCGACTTCACCCCGCTCGGGGTCTGGCATGACAACTACCAGGACGAGTTCTCCAACGTCATGCTCAACGTCAGCGTCGAGGGCCTGATCGGGCCGGTGCGGCTTTTCGGAAGCTTCACCATGGACGACTTCGACCAGGGCAGGGAAATCGACCCGACCTACGGCATCAGCGACAAGCCGCAGGCCATGGGCTTCATCGCCGGTGCCGAAATCAACCTTCTTGACGGCAAGAAGCTCGAGTCCTTCGAATTCACTCCGTCCGACTACATGATCAGGGAAAAGACCTTCAAGAAGGATGCCGGACTGAATCTCGGCTACGAGTTCTTCCTCTGCACCAACTTCATGTACAACCGCAACGACACCGCCGGTATGTTCGCCAGCCCGTTCCAGTTCTTCTCCTTCGCCTGCGGTTATGTCTCCGAGGGTGACGCCTTTTACCTCGGCTTCAAGTACGGCCCGGGAACCAAGGTCCACCGCTTCTACGCCGAGTACACCGACTCCCCGATCCAGGCCGGGCTGTCGGTCGAGCTGATCACCCGCGGCTCGTACGGTCTGGGCAGCACCTACGGTGACAAGCCGGCCCTCGCGGCCATGGGAATAAAGCCCATGAAGCTTTACGGCCCGCTGACACAGGCCATCAAGGTCGAAGGCTCGCTTACCTGGCAGCTTCAGAAGGGGCTCAAGGCCACGGCACAGCTCGGATACACTGCCGACCTCACCCACTCAACCGGAGCCTTCACCGCCAAGGTCGGAGCCCAGATTGCCGTTCTGGACGTGGATTGGAGCCACCTGTTCTGATTCCGCGCCGACACAGCAAAGCCCCCGGAAGACACACTGCCGGGGGCTTTTTCTACCTCTAGACACAAACAGGCAAATCGTGTAGACTTTGTCCTGCGTTTGTTAATGCGGGAATAGCTCAGTGGTAGAGCTCCACCTTGCCAAGGTGGATGTCGCGGGTCCGAGTCCCGTTTCCCGCTTTGGGGTCACCGAAACAGGTGACCCTTTCTTTTTGTTTTCCGGATATGGCTGTTATTGCTTTTCGAAGCTGTCCTTGGACGCGCCGCAGACCGGGCATACCCAGTCATCGGGAAGGTCGGCGAACCTGGTTCCGGGACGGACACCGTTGTCGGGATCGCCCAGGTCTTCGTCATAGACATAGCCGCAGAGGTTGCATTCGTAGGTCATTTGTTCTCTCCTTTTGTATCACCGTGGACGACTTCAACGTCGAGCACCACGTTATTGAGCATACCGTCAAAGTCGAAATCCACCCAGACTTTCTTCCGGTGTCTGTCGACCTTTTTCACCAGGCCTTCCATACCCATCATCGGTCCGTCGACGATTCTCACCCTCTCGCCGGGGTTGAAAACGACGGTGGAAATCCCGATTTCGCCGTGGAAGTCCTCAATCCAGCGGGCCACCTTCAGATCCCCGCCGCGCAGGGCATGGGTACCGTCGGCATAGGACAACAGCCGGATTGCCCCGTCCGCCCTGCCCGGGTTCAGCTGCCTGAGCTCGTCCTCTCCTCCGTCGATGTAGAAAAAAAGATAACCGGGAAACAGCGGACGCTTTTCAAGCTCGGCACGGCCGTTGCGCCGTACCCTGACGTCCTTTTTGGGGAACCAGACTATCGCGCCTACCGACCCGGCTTCCCTGAGGCGGTTCTCAAGCTTTTTCTTGACACCGGGCTCCTTGCCGCTCAGACAGAAAAGACAGCCGTACATGGACACAGTATCCGCCACCTGGGGCGAGTAATCAAGCCTTGTTCAAAACCTCTGTGGTGGTTTACACTTCAGGCATGGAAAACGACCTGATAATCAGCCGCCTTACGTGCGATTTCAACAAGACGATAAAGGACCCCCTGTGGAAGGACATCCATGTCTCGGCGGGGTTCTGGAAACTCTTTCTGACCCCGCAGATGCAGAAACTCGACCGGCTCAGACAGCTCGGGCCTACCGCCCTGGTCTATCCTGGCGCCGTCCACACCCGGCTGGGGCACAGCCTGGGGGTGTACCACGTGGCCAAGTGGATCGTACTCAGCCTGCTGTCCAACGGCTACGGGCCGTTTTCCCTGAAGGGAGTCTACAGCTTCCTCGCCGCCGCGATGATGCACGATCTGGGGCACTTCCCCTACGCCCATTCGCTTAAAGAGGTCATAACCGAGGACCACGAGGCCCTGGGAGCCCGGATCATCGGTTCCTCGGAGGAAATCCTCCGAGCCCTGGACGAAATCGGGGCTGACCCGGATTGGGTCATGGCCATCATCGACAAGAGCCTGAAGGCCGGCAATGACGAGGTCCGCATGTACCGCAACATGCTCTCCGGCACCCTGGACCCCGATAAACTTGACTACCTCTGCCGCGACGCCTTTTACTGCGGAGTGCCCTACGGTGTGCAGGACGTTTCCTACCTCATCGGGCAGATCCAGCTGACCGATACCGGTCTGGGACTGAATCAGATCAATATGTCGTCGGTAGAGCATGTCCTTTTCTCCAAATACCTTATGTACAAGAACGTCTACTGGAACAAGCGTGTACGCTGCGCCACGGCGATGATCAAACGCGCCGTATGCGATGCCCTGGAGGGCGGATACATCCGGCAGACAGACCTTTTCGACCTGGATGACAGCCAGTTCATCGAACTCTGCCGCAGCCGGCAGATTCCGCTGCTCAGACTGGTCCGCAGAGTCAGGGACAACAGCCTGCTGGAACAGATTGACGAATTTTCCTGGGAGCCCGGGTTCGACAGCTCCTCCTTGGAGCGGGAACTCGGACAAAAGCTCGGGCGGATGGTCATAGTCGACGTACCCGAGCCGATTTCGTTCGAGTCGGACCTGAGAATCGTCGACCTCCGGGCACCGTTCATCGACTGCGACCCGGTTTTCAACCGCTCGTCGATCAAGGGTTTCTCCACTTCCCTGCGCAAGGTCCGCGTCTTTGCCGAATGACTGAAGCAGTCCCCGAAATCCACAGCTACAGAGAACTGCTGGACGGCCACATGCCGCCGTGGGTAATGCGCATCGTCAAGAACGCCGGGGCCTCGATCAACCGTTTCTCGATGATCGGAGCCGACGAGCGCATCCTGCTCGGTGTTTCGGGCGGTAAGGACTCGCTGGCTTTGGCTCTGGCTCTTTCCGTCCGCAGGAAATGGCTCCCGATTGACTACACCCTGGATGCCGTGCTGATCAACTGGAAGGAGCACCCGGTGCCGGAGCACAACATCGGGCTGCTGAGGGAGTACTTCGAGGCGCTGCAGATCCGTTTCCGTGTAATCGAGGAATACATGCACCCGGAGAGTTTCAACGGGGACTTCAACTGCTACCTCTGCAGCCGGAACCGCCGCCGGATTCTCTTTACCATCGCCGATGAAGAGGGATACTCGAAGATCGCCCTGGGACACCATCTGGACGATCTGGTCGAAACCTCGATGATCAACCTCTATTTCAGGGGCCACTTCGAGACGATGAACCCCGTTCAGGACTTTTTCGACGGCAAACTGAAGATAATCAGGCCGCTGATTCAGGTTCATGAGAACGCCCTGTCCAGGCTGGCCTCAGCCTACAGCCTGCCGGTAATCAAGCCGGTCTGTCCCTATGACCAGACCAATATCCGCTCACAGCTCAAGCCCATCGTCGCCCAATTGGCCCGGATGGACCGCTACGCCCGTGAGCATGTATTCAAGGCTCACGGACTGGAAAGATAATCGTAGTTGCATTATAATATTCGCATGCGTGTACGCTCACGCAAGGAGTGCTGTGAATGAAGACAATGAAGAAGATTCTCACGACCCTGTTCGCCGTCGCGTTTCTTGCCGTTTTTACCGTCGGAGCCGTGACCGTTCCCGTTTCGGGAAGCGGTGAGTCCGGACTGAAAGTCTACGACGCCGAGGGCGCCGCGGTTAATCGCGAAGCCGGTACGGCCCCGCTTGAGAACGGGTATATCTTCGCCACCGCGGTCAGACCGGTCGAGATTTCCGCCGGAACGCTCGAGGTGAAACTCGGAGCGAATTCCATCCTCCAGATCGGCAGCCTCTCCGACGTCAACCCGTCCCTGACCCTCGCCACCGGAAGCGCCGAGTTCGCCATCGGCGGTCTGTCCACCCCGATGTCGGTGAGCACCCCGGTGATGACCTACTACTTCTTCTCCGACAGCACAATCATCATCGTATCCACCACCGGAGCCGAGCAGGCCTATGTCAGCGGCGGTTCCGCCATTGCCTACAACAAGATAACCCACCAGCGCTTCTCGATTTCCGACGGCACCTGCCGCGATTTCGCCTCCACAAAGGCCCCTTCCGAGGCCTGGGAGCTTGATGCTTACCGCTCGATGATCTTCGGAAACGAGGTCTTCAAGAGCCAGCAGGCCGCTCAGGAAGCAGCTGCAAAGGCCGCTGAGGAGCCGCAGCCCGCGGAGGTACCGGCTGTCGAGCCTCAGCCGGTAGCCGAGCCCGCTCCCCAGCCTGAACCCGAACCCGTAGCCGAGGAGCCTGTCGCTGAACCGGAGCCTGTAGCCGAGGAACCTGCCTCCGAACCGGAGCCTGCAGCAGAGGAGCCGGCCGCGGAAATTGAGCCTGTAACCGAGCCCGAGCCCGTCACCGAGGAGCCCGTCGCCGAAGAGCCTGCAGTCGAAGAGACCGTCCCTGCCCCGGAACCCGAGCCGGCTCAGCCTGTCGTAATCAACCTGCCGATGGCCCAGGCCGTTTCCTCGCTCAGCGCAGCTCCCGCGCCGGCTCTGAGCATCAGCACCGTCGAGCCGACAGCCGAGCCTGAACCCGCCGCCGAAGAACCCGCCGCAGAGGAGCCTGCAGCCGAGGAACAGGCCCGCCAGCTTCCCGAGACCCTGACGGTGATCAAGTCCGAGGCCTCATCCGACATCGGACTGAACATCGGTGTCTGGGCGAAATACGCCGGATCTTTCAGCGCAGGAGCCAAGGTCACCGGCTATGCGGACTACAACACCCTGCATCTGAGCCTGAACCTCTTTGACAGCGCCCTGTATCCGTTCGACCTCGACGCGATTAAAGCCTGGTACCTGCCTCCGACGACCGGCGGAATCTTCTCCTATGTCAGGTACGCCCTGCAGTTCGTCGACGAGCTGCGCCTGGGCACCCTCCAAAGCAGGTTCCACCTCTATCTGGGCACAAAGGAGAACTTCGACTTCGCGCCGAACTTCTTCATCGCCTCAATCGATCATGACTTTGACACGTTCTATCCGGAAAGAAGGATGACCTTCTTCTCCTCGATCAATACAGACAAGATCGACCTGACCGTCTTTGCCGACGATGTGGCAAAGAACCGCGAAGGAAAGCTCTGGGGCGGCGGACGCCTGGCCTATTCGGTCAACAAGCTGACCTTCGGAGCCGGTGCCTACGGCAGACTCAACACACTCTCGCCGCTTTCCGTGGAGCTCTATCCGATGCTCGACGCCGGCATGAGGGTCTCAAGCACCAGAACCTTCAACATCTCGGTCGGCGCCTCGTTCGTCTACGACGACGCCCTGTCGATCACCCGCGAGAACCTCTTCAAGCGCTTCATGCTTGAGGGTCGGGTAAGCATGACAGCCACTTCGGGCAACTTCCAGCTCGATCTGGCCGGCGCATGGAACCGCGGCAGAAGGTTCTCCAGCCTTATCAACGACACGAAGAGCCAGGATTTCTACGGATACTTCGAGGACGCCAACGCCATCGAGCGCTCGTCCATCGACATCATCGCCAGAACCCGGCTGAAGATCGGGGAACACGTCAGCCTGTACTCCTACCTCGACGTTCCGTACGAGTACTCGTCAAAGACGATTTCGGACAGCAACTACGCCGGAGTCAACGCCGATGTGGCTGCTCTCAAGCTCAGCCTCGACTTCGACGCCTTCAGCGTGGTGCTCAACTACAGCCAGCTCGGCATGTCCACCAGAATGGTCGACCTGTACCACGCCCTCAAGGGTGAGTACTCCAAGCTTCAGGCTATAAAGAACTTTGTGGACAGCAGATACTCCGACACCTGGATCGGTGTCGAGCTCCGCTTCACAAAGGTCATCAGCGCCCAGCTGAGAGCCGGAACCCTCTATGCAGGTGACAAGCTCAACCCGGCGATTTCCCTGCTGGTCAACGTCGACCTGAGCAAGCAGAGCCTGAGCAAATGAGCATATCAGTCCTTGACCCCGCCCTCGTGCAGCGGATTGCCGCCGGCGAGGTCATAGACCGTCCCGCTTCGGTAGTACGGGAACTTGTGGACAACAGCGTCGACGCCGGCGCCTCTTCTATCTCCGTATCAGTCGAGAACGGCGGGCTTGACTCGATAATCGTCTCCGACGACGGCCGGGGAATCAGCCGCGAGGATCTCGAGCTGACCTGCAATCCCCATGCGACGAGCAAGATAAAGACCCTCGATGACCTTTTCTGCGTGCGGACGATGGGCTTCAGGGGCGAGGCGCTGTACAGCATAGCCTCGTGCAGCCGCCTGACCATCTCCAGCGGCGGCTGGTCAAAGACCGTGGACAACACGGTCGTACAGCCGCTTGAGCAGTCAGCCGTCCCGGCCGCAGGTACCACCGTCAGCGTAAAGAACCTCTTTGAACGGATCCCGGCGCGGAGGATGTTCCTCAAACGCCCCGCCTCGGAAAGTGCCATGTGCCGCACTGTGCTGATTCAAAAGGCCCTGGCCTTCCCCGCCGTCGAATTCCGTTTTTTCATCGACGGTCAGCTCAAGCTTCACCTGCCTGCCGCCGATGCCACGCAGCGCTTCATCGACTGCCACCGCGGGGAAAACGGCTTTATTGAAACAGACTGCCGGACCTTTGCCGAGACCGACGAGAACTTCTCCCTGTTCGGAGTTGGAACAGTTTCCGAGTCCTACCGCTCCGACCGCAGCAGGATAAGAATCTTTGTAAACTGCCACTGCATCGAGGATTTCTCCCTGGTCACCGCGGTCACCAACGGCTATTCGGAGCAGTTCCCCGGAGGACGCTTCCCCTTCTTCTGCCTGTTTGTCACCATCAAACCGGAGCTGGTGGACTTCAACATCCATCCTGCCAAGAAGGAGTGCAGAATCCGGATCAAGTCCCAGGTCCAGAGCTGGGTCACCACGATGATCCGGACACAGATAAACCGCACAATCCGCCCGGTGAGCCCTCAGGCCGTCGCTGTCCCCGAACCGGTCCAGCCCGACCTGACCCCGGCAGAACCGGCCGGCCCCCTCAAGCCCGCTTTCACAGAGGCACCTCCCCGGCCGCAGAGAAACCGGGGCTTTGCCGTTTCGGACTTCAGGGAGGATCCGCGCTCGTTCGACCCGCTCTGGTTCGAAAAGGCCCGCACCGTTCTGGACAAAACCAGGCCCGACACGGTCACCAAACCGGTAAAAAACGCGCCGGAGCGTCCGTATATCTATCTGGGACAGGCGTTCAGGCTGTTTCTCATCGTCGAAAAGGATGACAAGCTTCTCTTTGTTGACCAGCACGCCGCCCATGAGAGAATCCTGTATGACAGATTCAAGGCTGACCGCCAGATTCAGCGCCTGTTGATTCCCTACCGCTTTGAAGTGGAGCCGGATACTGACAGGTTCCTCCTCGAATCATCGTACATATACTCCGACTGGGGGATTGAGCTGACCCGCCCGGAGGAGATGGTCTGGGAGATTGACGCCCTGCCTCTGGTGGCCAGGGACGCCGAGGAGCCCGTGGCCCGCTTCATTTGCGAAAACACCGGGGACCTTGAGGAGATCGAAAAGAAGCTGTTTTCCACCATGGCCTGCCGCAGCGCGATAAAGGCCGGCGACGAGGTGGACAGTCTGACAGCCTGCGCCATCCTGGATGAAGTATTCAAAATGGAAAAGCCCTGCTGTCCCCACGGCCGGGTCTTTGTCACCGAAATCACCGAAAAGACGCTGCGTCAATCCGTCGGCAGGCTAGATTAGTCCCCGCTCTCCCTGATAATCGCGTAATTCTCAGGTCTGTAGTAATATACTTTGTAGCCGTTTCCGGTGAACTCCTCCGGATCGGAGTCCAAGCGCGTATCATAGCGGACGCTCAGGCCCCGGACGAAAACCCTTCCGTCGGGTACGGCGATCTTAAGCTCCCATTCCCCCTGGGGAAGGTCGATTCCGTCCGGCATGCAAATATCCGAGGAACCCGCCCAGACTGTGTTTTCAATGACTGCGGTCGAGGCGGTGAATGACCAGACATAGACCCCGTCGGGTGAACTCAGCGTCAGCTGAAGCGGGTCTTGGGTTTCGTCCAGCGTGGTGTCCAGATACAAAGCCAGCCCCATCCGGCCGCTACTGCTGTCCAGCGAGTACGGCACGGCGATGATTTCATTCACGGCAAAGGACTGGTTCGAACAGCCGCATAGCAAGCCCAGAATCAGCACCAGGAGGAGAAAACGCTTCATTGCTCGTCCTTCAGGGCGTTGAGATATGAAATGACAGGATTGGCATAACCTGTTATGGCCGTGCGCTTTACATCGGAATCAATCCATCTGAAGCGATGGAGGAAGGATCTGCGGTGGAATTCCGGGTACTTGTCCGCGTTTTCCTTCGTTCCGTTTATGTAGTCGTAGCAGAACCAGTTCGTGTCCCAGAGCCTGTACTTGAGATGAATCTGCCGGTCAATCTCGGCGGCGCACTCGGTGGCGGTTTCATACTCCCCCGTAAGCGGCGTGCCGACGCTGAGGTGGACGTTGCCCTTCCAGCGGCGCAGGCCGTGGAGCAGATTGAGCACATCCTCGTACTTGCTCTTTTTGTAGACCCCTTCGTTCTTCAGGCGTTTGATCTGCTCCCTGCCCTTGTGGACATCGCACGGGTCGTACTGGTAACTGATCACCACCGGGACGATGTTCATCTCCCTGACCGCCTCGGCAAAGCTCAGGCCGCGGTTGCGGTAGTCGAGGTAGAGCATCTTCAGCACCGCCGTGGAGGTATTGTCGATTCCGTCCTTTGAGCGGCCGCTCTTCTGTGCTATCCAGATATTGCTCCGATTCTCGTGGAGGGCATGGTTGAGATAGGCCGAAAGGTTTCTGGCGGCGCTGAGGGCCTCTTTTGACGGCAGGCTGCGCATCACGGTCACTCCCCCGTTGAGTTTGAACATGTCGGTGGAGAAACTGTTCTTCATCAGGTTGTCCCCGAGGCACATCTCGCAGAGTTTGTCGAACCCGCCGTAGAACAGGGCGTAGTCGAGCAGCGTACAGTCCAGCACGATGTCGCGGTGGTTGGAGATAAAGGTGTAGGTCTTGCTCCTGTCGAGCTTGTCCACCCCGTCGAAGGTGAACAGATCTATGGAGTTGTTCTCAATGATCGGAATCAGGTAGCGGCAGGTAATCTGCTTCTGGAAGTCGCTCCATGTCCTGACCTGCTTCAGTGCCACGGGCAGGCTTTCCTTGAGGGTGCGCGAAAGCCTGGCGGTGGAATGCTTGCTGCCCTTGTAGATACAGTAGGCCAGATTGTTGAGAAACTGCGGATAGTCAAGAATCCTCTGAACCGCCTGCGAAACCTGCTCAGGGTCGTAAGGGGCGATTGACTGGAAATCGAATTCCGGCACTGCCGACCTCCGTTATTTGCTCTGGACCCTCATGTACTGGGCCCGCTCCCACTCCTCCGGCTGGCTGATCCGCTCCTGGGCGAGGATGCCGATGAAATCGTTCAGCGAACTGAAGTGGTGCTTGTCCATGAACTGCTCAATGGCGTTGTTGTATCTTCCGATGACTTCAAATCCCTCGTTGTACACCGCCGATGTCAGCTGGGCGCACTTGGCCCCGGCTATGAGCATCTTGATGACGGTATCGCTGTCGTGGATTCCCGTGCTGGCGGCGAAGTCGACCTTGGTCTCGGCCGCCATCAGGGCTATCCAGCGCAGGGTTTCGGAATAGTCCGCCTTGCTTCCCAGGACCATGCCCGGACTGATTTTCAGACTCTCCAGGTCGATGTCGGCGCGGACGAAACGGTTGAACAGGACTATGCCGTCCACTCCGAGCCTTTCAAATACGTGGATCATGTTGGAAAGCGACGAGAACTGCCGCCCGATTTTTATCGCCAGCGGGATGCTGACAGCCTTGCGGGCCGCCTTTATCAGGTTCTGGTACATCTTTTCCACCTGCTGTCCGGTGATTCTGGAATCGGAGGCGAGGATGTAGTAGTTCAGTTCAATCGCGTCCGCCCCGCAGGCCTCGAAACGCTTGGCGTACTCGACCCAGGCACCGTGGGTGTTACAGCAGATGCTCGGGATTACCGGGATGGACAGGGACTTTTTGGCGTCCTGGACGAGCTTGAGGTACTGGTTCAGGAAATAGTCCCTGCTGGCTCCCTCCAGAAAGTTCGCAGCGTCCGAAAAGGGCATGAAGCCCGAAGCCGAATCGACGGTGATACGGGCCTCATCGGTGATGAGCTCCTCGAACAGCGAGCGCAGGACCACAGCGCCGGCTCCGTTGTCCTCGGCCCGCTTGAGGTTGTCCAGGCTCCCGGTCATCGGTGAACTGCCCAGGATTACTGGGCTCTTGAGCTCAAGGTTGAGATATCTGGTCTTAAGGTCGGCCATGGGGCGTCCTCCGAATAATCAAATCTGACTCATCATATCACGCCCCGGCGAAAAAAAACAGGTTCCCCGGACCCGCTGCTTCACCGCATCCGGATCAGCCCCGCAGAAGTTCATACGCCAGGCCGTGCCTGAGCCCCCTGTGGGAGATGGTAAGTCCGTCCGTCCCCAGCCTGTCGGTTATGACCTTTACGATGCAGGCGCCGGCCAGAATCACGTCAGCCCTCCCGGGCTGCAGCCCGGGCAGCTGCCTGCGCCGGGCTATCGTGCGTGCACTATACTCGGCAATCTGGGCCTCAACATCGGCTTTTGAGAGCCATGAGCCCTGGATTTTCCGGGGGTCGTAGCTGGGCATCCCCAGTTTCACCGCTCCCATGGTGGTGACCGCACCGCCGAGTCCGACCAGGCGCTGAGGATGACCGTCCACCCCGGCCCCGGCAAAATCCCCGTCGATTCTGTCGATGGCAGCAGCGACCTCTTCGGCCGTCACCGGGTCGGACTTGAGATAGTTCTCGGTAATTCTCACAGCACCGGTATTTACCGAAAAGCGCCTGACCATCTCAGGCCCCCTGCCGTAGATGAATTCGGTGCTTCCCCCACCGGTGTCGAAGACGACGAGCTCCTCATCGTTGTCAATCCGAAGACCGCTGAGCACCGCCAGATAACTGAGCCTGGCCTCCTCCTCTCCGGAGATGATCCTTACATTTATGCCGCAGGAGCGTCTGACCCTGTCGGCGAATTCGGCGGAGTTTCCGGCCTTTCGCAGGGCCATCGTTCCGACGCAGACTATTCTGCCGGCACCCAGAGAGCGGGCCTGCGCGGCGAACTCTGTCACCGCGTCCACGTTCCTCTGCATCACATCGGCGCTTATCAGTCCGGTGGCATCAAGCCCCTC
The DNA here is from genome assembly GCA_017614375.1 of Spirochaetales bacterium. GTDB lineage: Bacteria > Spirochaetota > Spirochaetia > Sphaerochaetales > Sphaerochaetaceae > JAAYFO01. The sequence continues at coordinate 24,598 of JAGABZ010000014.1, read as the reverse complement.
GCCCAGTCTGGTGATGTTGTTGGTGTCCAGAACGGTCCGCACCGTCCCGTCATTCGCCGACTCGCCGACGAAGATCTTTATTCCGTTCGAACCGACATCGATTACCGCGACCCTGTCCATGTCCTACATAGTACCTCACATGGCTCATCCGGCCAAGGCCTTACCGTCCCGTCCGGTCAGCCGGACCCCGAATAAAATTGACTTCTCAGCCCGCCGACGGATAAAATGGTAAGGAAGGAGAAACGCAATGCTCATTCTTATTTCCGACGCGTTCGACAAATCGCTGAACGCCAAGCTTTCCGCCTTCGGCGAAGTCACCGAGGACAAGGGCCGGCTCGAAGAGGCCGACGTCGTTCTTGTCAGAGCCAAAACCCTGTGCACAAAGGAATATATCGACAGGGCAAAGAACCTCAAACTCATCATCCGCGGAGGGGTCGGCATCGACAACATCGACAAGGCCTATGCCGAATCAAAGGGCATCATGGTCCGCAACACCCCGAAAGCCTCGTCGATTGCCGTGGCCGAACTGACCATGGCCCTGATGCTCAGCGCTCCGTGCCATCTGGTGGAGTACCACTGCGGGATGAAGGAAGCCCAGTGGAAGAAGAGCATCAAGCGCAGCGAACTGTACGGAAAGAAGCTCGGCCTGCTGGGCATCGGCAACATCGCCACAAAGGTGGCCGAGAGGGCAAAGGCCTTCGGAATGGAGGTCGTGGCCTATGACAAGTACGTCAAAACCTCTCCCGTTGCCACGATGGTTCCCACCGTCGAGGACGCGGTTAAGGACGCCGACTATGTTTCGGTCCACCTCCCCCTGACCGACGAGACGCGCAACATGGTCAACGCCGACCTGATTGCCAGGATGACAAGAAAGCCGGTGCTTATCAACACCTGCCGGGCTTTGGTTGTCGACGCCGACGCGGTAAAGGCCGCTCTGGATGAGGGCAACCTGTCCTGGTACGCCACCGACGTGTACCCCAGCGACCCGGTCGACTGGGACAACTATCCGATTCTCAAATCAGACAAAGTCACCCTCACCCCCCACGTCGGCGCCAACAGCACCGAGAACCTCCTGCGCATCGGGGACGAGGTGTGCGACCTGATTTCAACACTGCTCAAGGAGGGCAAACTCTGATGTCACGCAAACTCAATTTCTTCGCCGGACCTTCCACCCTTCCGCTTGAAGTCCTTCAGGAAGTCCAGAAGCAGATCGTCGATTTCCACGGAGAGGGACTGTCGATGATCGAGGCCAGCCACCGCGGCGGCATGTTCGAAAAGATGTACGACGAGTGCCTTTCCGACCTCAGGCAGATCATGGGCATCCCTGACAACTACGATGTATTCTTCCTCGGAGGCGGGGCCACCCTTCAGTTCACGATGATTCCGGCCAACTTCCTCCTGCCGGGCAAGGTCGCAGACTACTGCCGCACCGGCACCTGGTCGAACAAGGCCTGCTCAGATGCCAAGAAGCTGGGAAATGTCAACGTCTACTTCGACGGGACCGAATCCTCCTTCACCACCCTGCCCGCGCCGGAGACGGTCAAGCCTTCGCCGGACTCGGCATACGTGTACCTCTGCTCCAACGAGACGATCGGGGGCATCGAGTGGCAGGACTTCCCCGACACGGGCGATGTCCCGCTGATTGCCGATATGTCCTCGGACCTGCTCTCCAGACCGGTGGATGTTTCCAAGTTCGCCATGATCTACGGCGGAATCCAGAAGAACCTCGGCCCGGCCGGAGCGACCCTGATAATCCTGCGCCACGACATGCTGGACCGCAGAAACGCCAATCTTACGGCTTACCTCGACTACGCCCTCCACGCCAAGGAAAAGGGCCTGTACAACACCCCGCCGGTGTTCTCCATCTGGGTGACCGGCCTGGTGCTGAAATGGATCATCGCCAACGGCGGGGCCCAGGGGATGCTTGAGCGCGCGCAGAAGAAGTCCTCGATTCTCTATGACGTAATCGACTCCAACCCGGATTTCTTCCGGAGCCCGGTCGACAGACGCTACCGCTCCAGGATGAACGTCGTATTCCGCCTTCCCAGCGAAGAGCTTGAGGCGAAGTTCGTCGAGGAGTCAAAGGCGGCGGGCATGCTCGGACTCAAGGGCCACCGCTCGGTCGGCGGGCTGAGGGCCTCGATCTACAACGCCCTTCCGGTCGAGGGAGTTCAGACTCTGGCCTCCTTCATGACCGATTTCGCCCGCAGAAACGGCTGAAATATCTGATGGGACGGGAATTCCGCACCCCGGCTGTGGTCACCGGGACGAGGAAAACCGGGGAATCGAACGCGGAAATCACCCTGTTCTCCCCGGATTCCGGCGTCCTGAGGGCCACTGTCTATGCGGGGCGCTCCTCGTCAAAGGCAATCCGCCCTCCGCTTTTCTCAATCGGTGAGTTTTTCCTCCAGAAAACCGCATCGGGACACTACACGCTGACCGACGCCAGGCTTGTAGAGGCCTGTCCGTTTGAGTTTACGCTGGGGCAGATTGCCGCCGCGTCCTTTATAACCGAACTGGCCAACCTGACCGGTGAGAGCGACAGTAGGGGCTGCTTCGTCCTGCTCTCCTCCGCCCTTCTGGCCCTGGCCGGTGATGATTCGGCGAACAATTGCGACCGGGTGATGATCCAGTTCGTATGGCAGCTGATGAAAAACGCCGGTTTCGTCAGCCCGCTTGATTGCTGTCCGGTCTGCTCAAGGACCTACACGGCGGACGAACTGCTGTTCTTCTCTACGAACCTCAACAGTTTCTGCTGTGAAAACTGTGCCGAGGACAAGGGCATCTTCATCGGTCCCGGGGCACGCAAGTACTTCCTGATTACCTCATCCATGGACTTCGATACCGCCCTGACGGTGCCGCTCAACGACGCCACCGCCCGCCGCCTGAGGACGGTGATGGTCCGCATCTCCGTGCACCTGACTGCCGGCCGGCTGAAAACCGTCCGCAGCGGCATGCTCGACTCCTGAGCGTGCTTTTTTGAATCAGCGTTTTATGCTAGACTAGTCGGGACAGGATAAATCCCATGAAATGGACACAGGAGCAGACCGACGGCACGCTCGCCGCGGGTCTGGCACAGAGATACAGAATCAGCCCCCTTCTCGGAACGATCCTCGCCAGACGCGGAGTGACCGGACCTGAGCAGTTGCGCTTCTACCTCTCACCCGAACTGTCCAGCCTTCACAACCCCTTTCTGTTCAACGACATGGAGGTCTTCTGCGACCGGATTGCCCATGCCGTCGAGAACCATGAAAAGGTCTTTATCTTCGGCGACCGCGACGTCGACGGCATCACCTCTACCGTCCTGCTGAAAACCGAACTTGAGAGTCTGGGACTGGAGTGCGCCTATTCCCTGCCTGAGAGCGACGCACCCTACGGTGTTTCCAGAGAGGGCATCGACCGAGCCGCCGCCTGGGGGGCCGGGCTGCTGATTACCGTGGACTGCGGGATTTCCTGCCTGGACGAGATTGCCTACGCCGGCACGCTCGGGCTGGATACGATGGTCCTGGACCACCACCTCTCCGGCGACAGCCTGCCTCAGGCGCTGTGCATCATAAATCCTAAGGTTGAGGGCTGCGGTTACCCGTTTGCCCACCTGGCAGCCTGCGGAGTGGTGGCCAAGTGCATCTGGGCCCTCAGGCTTGCCCAAACTCCCCTGTACTGCCAGACCTTCGTCCTTCTGCACCTGGTACGCAGGGACAACGTCATCGTCGTCGACGCGGCCAAGCTTGAGAACCTCGTCGTTGTCAACCGCGTGACGGAGGAGGTCCTCCCCGGTCTGACTCCCGCTGAATCCAGCAGGGTTCTGAACTTCATCGGCTCGAGCGACCCGGTGATGGTCCTCGACGGGGACTACGAGAAAGACCTGCTGCGCGAGGCCTTTGGAAAGAATCTGGAGATCAACCTGATCGACCTGAGGGAACGCTTCGAACAGGCCATGCCGGTGGTGCGCAACTCCACCCTCTTTTCCCTTTCCCAGCGGAGCAAGACCTCGCGCTACTGCGACGACAGCAGCGAACTTGACACCCTGATTGCGATGTTCGGTGCCTATTGGAGAATCAAGCATCCGGAATTGGGAAGCGATTTCGAGAGCATCCTCGATCTGGTGGCGATGGGAACAATCAGCGACCTGATGCCGCTGGAGGACGAGAACCGCGTCCTGGTGCGCCTGGGATTACAGAGCATTGAAAAAGGAAACAGGCCCTCTCTTGTGCCGTTCATAATCCGCCAGGGACTGGCAGGCAAACACCTCTGCTCCACCGACATCGGGTGGAAGCTGGCTCCGTGCATCAACGCCGCCGGCCGTCTGGGCAGCCCCGCCATCGCCGCGGAAATGCTTCTGGCCACCAGCCAGCAGGATGCCGACGCCGGAGCGGCAAAGCTTATCTCGCTGAACAACGAGCGCAAGCGGATTTCTGAAAACGTCTGGGAAAAACTCCTGCCTCAGGCCAGGCGGAGCTTCGAGTCATTCGGAACAAAGATGGTCCTGATCCGCGACGACTCGGTACCCCGTGGAATCGCCGGCGTGATGGCGAACAGGCTGATGAAGCAGTTCCACGCCCCGGCGATCGTCATAACCGCCACAGAGGCCGGGATGTGCTCCGGCTCCATGCGCAGCTTCGGCGAGATGAACACCCGCGACTTCCTGATGCGCTATTCCGAGCTCTTCGATGATTTCGGCGGCCACAAGTACGCCGGCGGCTTCTCAATCAAGTCCGGAAACACCGACGAACTGATGGCCAGAATCTCCGAGGATGTGGAATTCCTCGACTGCCCCGAGGAAGAGGACCAGACCCTGGTCGTCGACGCGGTTCTCTCCCCCGGCGAGCTCAAGCCGGAACTGATTAAGATCGTCGAGCTTTTCGAACCCTACGGAGAAGGAAACCCGCCGTTGCTGTTCCTCGCCCGCAGGGCCAGAATCGAGCAGATTGAAATCGTCCGCTCCCAGAAGGGGCAGGACAACCATCTGAAGTTCACAATCAGCCACGGAGACTACCGTTGGCCGGCCATCTGGTGGTCTTCCTCCACGTTGGCAAAGGATTTCAACGAAGGCGATCTGGTGGACGTGGCCTTTAACCTGGGCCGGAACTCATTCAGAAACCAGGAAACCCTGCAGCTCTCGGTCAAGGGCGTCGAGCGCTCCGTCTGACGCTCTTTCCGGCCTCGACACAGCAAAAAAAGCAAAAGCGAGGCCATTTTCGTCCTCGCTCCGTAAATTTTACACCAATCGAGGCCAAAAACGGACTACCTTCGCGCATTTTTGACAGAGCGAGGACGTAAATAGGATTGACTCAGGCCCGCTCCCGAGATTTCCGTCCGAAGCTGACAAAGCCGCGGGTGCAGTACAGGGGCAACAGGGAAAGAATCTGCTGGAGGTTGTGCTGGCCGAAGGTCTCAGGAAGGGCAATCTTGAGCAGAATCAGAACCCCTCCGAGAATCACCATCAGAGTGTCCTGTCGCCGGAGGCGTTCAAACAGCTCCGTCGGCCTCAGGGCGAAGCGGAGGTTCGAAACGGCGAACAGAAGCAGAACCGGGTTGCACAGGGCGAGGTTCTCGTTGAACCAGGCCACATCGTGGTCCGTAAACAGACTGATGAAGAACAGCACCAGCCCCAGGATTCCCAGAATCAGATAGACGACAAAGCCGAAGATTCCGTACGCCCGCCGAAGCCCGAGCCGGGCAAGCACGGCAAAGACGGCGCAAAGCAGCAGGCAGACCAGGCAGGGCACCAGAAGCTCGCTAAGCAGGCTGTAGGTTTCGCGGGTGGCGGGCCGCGGGTCGGTCGATGTGTTGTCCACAAGTGTCCCGGCGGGTGTGCCTATACCGGATTCGATGACGGCCTGTTCAAGCACGTCCGGCAGGAACATGGCGTCCCAGAGGTCTGCCGGGACATCGATTCTGCCGCCCTGGAGGAAGTTCAGCAGCCAGTCCCACAGCGGATCGGCTTCCAGGGCCCTGCCCGCTTCCCTCCGGTAGGAAGAGGAGAAGTCGGACTGCTTTGCCCAGGCGCTGAGCCTGCCGTCGGTGGCGTAGTCTATGATGTCGCGGATTCTGGTGGCGCAGTTGTCCTTGTAGTAGTGGTACAGATACTCGCGGTTCTCCGGCCTGGCGTTATAGACGAGGAAATTGATCAACGCGTACTTCGCCTCCGGGCTGAGGTCCAGGACGGTTTTCCTCATCGTACGGTTCTCCTCGTCGTAGTGGATGACGTTGGTCTTCAGACGGCTGGCGCTCATGCTGTACCAGAGCCTGCCCATGGCGAAGTTGCGGTAGAACGAACTGTTGTAAGTAAACAGGCCGTAGTCGAAGAAGTACGACTCTCCGTCGGGATAGGTCACCTCCAGCCCGGAGTGGCCGAACCAGGTATAGACCGGATCACCTTTTGTCGTCGTTACCAGGGCAATCTCGTAGCCGTCCATAACCGACGGATTATCGAGGATTACATCAAAGTCCCAGTTGTCCAGCATCACCGTCGAGTCGAAACTCTGCGGTTCCCTCTCCGGCGCGAGACTGGCGCAGAAAACACCGCAAACAGCGGCACAGAGCATCAGCAGAACGACGGACAGGCGCTTCATACGCTACTAAATCTACCCTTTGGACAAAACGGCGTCAATACAGGGCCTGACCGAGACCGAAGGACAGCCCCCACCCGCCTTCCGGGCAGAAACGCGCTCCGCAGTACAGCCTCATGTCCGAACTCTGGGTGTTCTGGCCCAGGACGAAAGAGATCTCGACGTTCGCGAGGGCGGATACCGACCATGACAGCGAGGTAATGTCGGAGAGGTCCATATCGCTCTCGGCTGCGATGCTCACGTAGACTCTGTTGATGTACATCGCCAGGAAGTAGACCGATTTCTGGATTTCCCATCCGAAGACGACAGTTCCCAGCGAACCGCTGAGAAGTCCCGTCATGACGCTGTACTTCAGTCCGGCTGTCACAGGCCAGTTGTAGCAGAACCTCACGGGGTTTTTCAGCGGGAGGATGCCGGGGAAGTAGAGTTTCAGGTCGGCGTTGACCGAAACGGTGTTTCCGGGATTCTGCCACGACCAATCCAGCGACAGGCTATGCCCCAGACGCTCCATCGTGTTGAGTTTCCATTTGCGCACGCGTGACAACCCGGCCGAGGCGTTCAGAGTCAGATAACCCTGCCCCTGCTCCAGGCTGTACCATGCCCCGGCGTCCAGATTGAGAGTCTCACCGCTTCCTCTGCCGATGTAGAACGCGCTGGAGGCGTCAAACGACAGCTGCCCGATCGGTTTTCCGGCGCTGAAACCGAAGAAGACATCGGCGGAAAGCACCAACGGCAGGCCAAAGGTGAGTCTCGTACTGGAATCCTCCACTCCGGCTATCATCCCGAGCAGTCTGTTTTCGATTGAGCCGCCCAGTCCGGCGTAGACAAAGATCCTCTCGGCCGGGTCCTCCGTCAGATAATAGGCTCCGATCATGTCCTGCGCGCCGACAAACGGCAGGATGTAGCCGTCGGTGAAGTACGAAGCCGGCCTGTAGGCCCCTGAAGCGCCGATAAAGGCCTCCAGATCCTTCTCAAGCTCTTCAGTGTACGGGTCACTCCAGTCTGCTGTGCTCACATTTACATGAACACCTTCCCCGAGGCTGAACTCGTCCTCAAAGGCCATTCTCACACTCTCGTACTCGAGGTAGCGCGAGATGAAAAAGACCTTTGTGCCGCAGACGACGGGATAGTCCACTCCTCCGCTGATGTCGGTCCGCGACAGGCGCAGGGCATAGCCGTCGCCGTCCGGGTCAAGCCGCCCGTAACGGGCCATCGATACCGGCTCCGAGAGGTCGTAGTACGAGAACACCAAAGCCTGTCCGTCTGCGGAGATTGTGCGCATCTGCACATTCTGCGGGATTTCAACCCTGCTCAGGCTGCCGTCGGCAGGGTTGAGGATCAGAAGCTGCCAGGATGAGCTTCCGTCCGAGACCAGCATGGCAAGTTTGCCTTCAAGCGCCGCGGTTTCGTACACCGTCGTATCAATCGGGACAGGCACTTCGGCTACGGGCTGCATGCTCTGAAGGTCGATTACGCAAACTGTCTGGGCAGTCCCCGACTTGGTTATTCCTCCGACCAGATACCCGTCGCCGCTTTGGATCAGGCACGGACGCAGGAGACGGTCAAATCTTGCCCGGATCGCCCCTTCGACTATGACAGTCTGGCTGGTGTCCCCGACAAGCGACATGGCCCGTACTGCTCCGTCGGGGCTGATGCTGTAGCGCAACTCGTCGGAGTAGAAGGACTTGGTTGACAGGATCCCGCCGTCGGACCCGATGAATGCGAAACCGGGGCTGTTTGAGTCGGAGACGGCTATGATTCCGTCGCCGCCGGCCAGCCTGTCTATGTAGACGGCGCCGAAGACCTCCTCCCCGATACTTCTCAGGTCCTGAGGGTATGCGATGGAGTTGTAGAACTCCGAGAATTCACGGTTAATGCTAACACCGAAGGCTTTTTTGAAAAGCCCGCCGACGAGGTTGAACGACAGGCCGCCGGTGCTTCGGATGAACTGCGAGTACCTCTCCATGCCGTATTTGCCGATCAGGTGGTAGCTGAACGCGCCGCCTAAGAGGTACGGGAGGTTGCCCACCGGCTTGATGTCACGCTGGCCGCTGATGTCCAGCCAGGAGAAGTCTGCCCCTTCAATTCGTGCCTGCATAAGAAACTGCGTACAGTACGGGTCGTTCATCCTGCCCCCGCCGTCCAGACTCTCGAACGCCACTGCCAGACCCTCGACGAACGACTGGTTCAGGTATAAAAGCAGCGAGACGTTGACCCAGGAGCCGAAGAAGTCGGCCAGTTCCTCAAACAGCTGCGAGCGGATGTTCAGCGAAAGGGCATGTGACAGCTCGTGGTAAAAGACCTTTTTCAGTCCCCCTTCCAGGTCGGCCAGGGCTCCGCTGTCCTTGATTGTGTCCAGCATCACAATCCGCGGGTACGGATAGCCGGTGTAGTACGCGTTCAGGCTCCCCGCGGCGGGGGTGATCACCACCGGCAGGTGCAGCTGCGGGTCGGCTCCCAGGTTAGTCGTGATTTCGGCGTAGGCCTGCTCGGCGTAGGAAGCCAGACTCATCGCCGTCAGGGCCGAGGACTCCTGATAGATGAAGTCAAAGTGAGGCGTGCCGTAGACCAGCGCCCCGGCGGAGTTGCAAAAGACGTTCGCTCCCAAAGGCAGGCAGACGATGGCCGCCATGACAAACAGCAGCACGATTGTGGGGGTCTTTCTCATTTTTCCTCCATCGCGGAAGCAATCAGTTCCAGAGCCTGGCCGACCTGTGAACCGTGTCCGGCTCCGAGGGCCCTGATTGCGGCAGGGGCGTATTCCAGCCCGGGAAGCAGCCTTTGCAGTTCCTCCACCGGCCCTGCTTCCAGACAGTCGGAGTACACGCATGCCCGGTCGATCCGCCCCCCTGATACGTCGAGCAGCACCTCGATGCCGCCCCACTCCAGACGCCCGGAAATCCGGTTTGAGAACCGCGGCGTCCTGCCGAACACCCACTCCCTCGAAGCGTACCTGAGCTCAAGTTCTTCAAGCCCGGCATCCTCCCGGATTTCGGGCAAGCTCTGACCGTCCCCGCCGAACTGCTTTTCTGCCTCCCGGAAAAGGGCCGTCTCGAAATCCTCAGGTTCCAGCCCCGGAGCGAAGTCGGTGAGGTTCGCTATCCTGGACTCAACGGATTTAACGCCTTTTGACTGAAGCTTGTCCGCCCCCGGAGTCAGGTATCTCCCCGCGGCCTGAAGGTCGGTTTTGATGAGCATGGTCCCGTGGTGGCTCTCGTAGCCTGCGGTGTTGCGGAAAGCGCTTCCCGAGACCTTTCGGCCGCCGATGATGATGTCGTTACGGCCGCTGAGTTCAGGCTCAAGCCCCAGGCAGCGCAGAGCCCGCAAAAGCAGTTCGAAGTTTTCGGACTTGTCCGCCGTACCTTTGGGGCCGGCCAGGGTAAAGCAGCAGTTTCCGCGGTCGTGGTACACAGCCCCGCCCCCGCTGCTGCGCCGGGCCAGGACCACGCCGTCGCGCTCCATCGCCGTCAGGTCGCACTCTGCCCACGGGTTCTGGTACCGCCCGATGACGACGCAACTGTCGTTGCGCCAGAGAAAAAGGATTCTGTTTTTTGTGGCGTAGCGGTTGAGGATGTACTCCTCCAGGGCCAGGTTGTAGCGGATGTCCCGGCTTTCGGACCGGAAAACAAGGAAATCAGGGGCCGTCATCGTCAAAGACCTTGGCCAGCACGCAGGTGTCGTTTATCTCGCAGTCGGCGCAGGCCGGACCGGGGCAGTTTCTGAAGGCGTCCTTGGAATTCTGAAGCTGGGAGAAGTTCCACTGCAGCTGGCGAAGCAGCGCCTCGTGGTTGCGGATTGTCTGTTGCTCCGCCTTTATCAGGGTCTGGTACTGGGCCATCAGCTCCAGGCGGCGCTTCTCGCCGGTGCTGTCCTCGAAACCGAGCCGGACTATGCGGCTGATTTCGTCCAGGGAAAGGCCGTACTTCTTAAGCTGCAGAATTCTCAGCAGATAGACCAGATCCAGACGGGTATAGACCCTCTGCCCGCCGGCGGAGCGGCCGTGGGTCTTGAGCAGGCCCAGATCCTCATAGTAGCGCACCGTCCTGGGAGTAACCCCGGCCAGGGCGGCCATCTCCCCTATCCTGTAGGTCTTTTCCTTTTCCATACCGGAAATATACACCATCGCCCCCATGTTTTGCAATTTTCGCAGGTTGACTGTTTCCGGTTGTTGGGCTATTTTTTCCAAGGGGTCTCCCGACCCCTCAAGGAGTTAACATGAAGAGAACAATCATCGCGATTCTGATCATCGCCGTCCTGGCCTCAGTCCCCGTACTGGCCTCGTCCAAAGCCGAAAACAGCCTCGGATTAATCGCCGGGTTCGGATATCAGTACAACACCTACAAAGATGACAACAACAAGATTACCATCAGCACCCTGCAGATGCCGCTGGCAATCACCGACACCGTGTTCTTTGACAAGAAATCCGCCATCGGTCTGTTCGCCGAAATCGGCCTGAACATGAACCTCAGCGCCACGATCAAGACCAACGACAGCCAGTCCGACCCGCAGGACCTCGGCTATGACGACGGCACCTATCCGACCTTCTTCGACATCACCCTCGGCGCCGCCTACAGGACCAAGTCAAAGGACCTGAACCTCCTGCTCGGAGCCGGTGTTGAAATCGCCACCAAGACTTCGGAGTACAAGCTCGGCAGCATCGCCAACGCAAAACTCACCGAAACCTACGTCGGTCTCGGACTTACCGGCGGGATTGCCATGAACCTCGGTGACAACGTCGACCTCGTCCTCGGCGCGAAGGCGTCCCTGTGGTTCATCTCCCACACCAAGTACGTCGGCTCGATCACCGGCACAACCACCGATACCCGCGACGACTACTTCGCCTTCGCAATCCAGCCCAGGGCCACCCTCACCTACACATTCTGAGAGTGATTCCTATGAAAGACCACGCCCCGGAGTTTCCGGGGCTTTTTTTCGTCCTTTTATGAGGGTATAATCGGGCCATGATTCTGGCAGCTGACTTCGGAACCTCCGCGCTGAAAGCCGCCCTGATAGACAGGGACGGAAGGATTGCCGCGCTTACAAGGGTTCCTCTCGAAACAAAGGGGGGAATCTTCGCCGATGTCCGCACCTGGACCGACGCTATGTGCCGGGCCTCCGTCACCCTGAGAAAGCAAACGGGGGAAATGGCGCAGGCCATAATCGTCGATGCAAACGGCCCTACCCTCGTCCCGTGGCCGAGTCTCACAGCCAGGTTGTGGACCGACCGGCGCGCGGTTGATGAGAGCCGGAGGGTCTCGGAGCTGGCCGGGCAGTTCATCGACGCTTCGTTCATCCTGCCGAAGGCCCTCTACATCCGGGACAGGGAGCCTGAGTTGTACAATAACACCGTCAGCTTCTTCGGAGCCCAGGACTTCATAAACTACGCCCTGACCATGGAAACCGTGAGCGTCATGCCCCTTGATGGACTTGAGAAGTGGTACTGGAACGACACAATCCTGGAGAAACTGGATCTGGATGCTTCCAAGTTCCCGCCCTTTGTGAAGATGGGGACGAAAATCGGCGCTCTGGGCTGCATCCCCGCCGCGAACATGGGTCTGCTCCCTGAAATCCCGGTAATTGCCGGCTGTCCCGACTTCGTCACCTCGATCATCGGCTCGGGCACGATGGAAAGCGGAATCCTCTGCGACCGCACCGGCACCAGCGAGGGGCTGAACCTGTGTACCGGCTCCCCCTCCGCAGACAGCAGGCTGATGTGCTTCAGACACCCCAACGGAAAGGACTACAACCTCAGCGGGATGATTTCCTCCTCCGGCAGCGCGATTGCCAAGGCCATGGAGCTTCTCGGATTCGAAGCGGATGACTTCGAGGGCTTCTACAACCTCTGCGCACAGGCCGCTCCGGGCAGCGGCGGGGTAGTGTTCAACCCGTACCTCTCCGGCGAAAGGGCCCCGATCTGGGACTCTGGAGCCGAAGCAGCGTTTACCGGCATAAACAGCACTACCTCCAGGGCCGAACTGGCCAGAAGCGTCTGCGAGGGTGTGGCCCTGGCCGTCCGTGACGTACTCTGGACCATCGGCATGGACAAAGTCAGGGAAATACGCGTCACCGGAGCCCCGGCGGGGGTTGATTTCCTCAACCAGCTGAAGGCGGATGTCACCGGAATCAGGGTCGTGACAATCGACAGCCCCGAACCGGAGCTGCTCGGCCTGGGCTGCATAGCCCTGACCGCCCTTGGTGAGTATGAATCGCTTGGCGCCTGCACCTCGGCCCTTGTCCGCACCGCCCGGGTTTTCGAACCGGACCCGGACCTGAGACAGACCTACGACGCACTCTATCAGCGGTACAAGGCCCTGTACAGGGCAACCTCTGCCACCAGGGCGTAAAGTTTACCTGCAACGTTAACAATCAGCATTTCCATGGGTTTTTCGCGCCTTTAAAACCGCTTTTCCGGCCCGTTTCAGAGCGCAATCCGTGGAACAGCACCGTCCTTTGGCGCTACATTTTCCCTCAGAGGAATGTTTATGAAGAAATTACTCCTTGCCTGCGTCGTTTTCTGCCTGGTCTGCGCTCTGGCCCTGGCCTCCGGCAAAAAAGAAGATTCCGACGGTTTTTCGGTTCTGGTGTACGTCACCGGAGTGACCGCCGGCAGTCCCAGCTACGAGCTCATGGTCCTGGGCGCCCAGGACTTCGCCGCCGAACATGAAGATGTGACAATCAAGGTCTACGAGGCCGGGTACAACCAGGCCGAATGGCTCAGTCAGCTGGCGGATCTGATTGCCAACGGCTCATACAGCGTCGTCGTCGCTTCCAACCCCGCCCTGACCGACATCTGCTCCGAGCTTTCGGTCCGCTTTCCCTCCCAGAAGTTCATCATCACCGACGCCTATCTTGAGGGCAACGACAGCATCCGCTCATACCTGTTCAACCAGTACGAGCAGGCCCTGGTCCTCGGTTACCTGGCGGGGCTGATTACCGTATCTGACCTGTCTGACGCCAATCCTGAAAAGAAAATAGGCTTCATAGCCGCCCAGGAATACCCTCTGCTGAACAACCACATCGTGCCCGGTTTCCTTGACGGCGCCCGCCTGATCGACCCGGAAGTAGAGCTTGATTTCAGAGTCATCGGAAACTGGTACGACGCCTCCAAATGCGCCGAACTTGCCCGCAGCATGATGGCCTCCGGCGTCGACGTATTCACCGCGATTGCCGGCGGCGCCGACACCGGGCTTTTCCAGGTGGCCCGTGAAAACGGAGCCTACATCGTTTACATGAACACCGACGTCTACGAATCCGCCCCCGGCATCGTCCTCGGCTGCGGTCTGATGGGCCAGCGCGAACTCGTCCGCGACGCCCTGGATGACGCCTACAACGGCCGGACTGTCTACGGGCAGGCCCAGATCGTCGGTTTCTCCGACGGCTATGTGGGGTTCGCCGACGACTCCGCCCTTTTCGGCCAAGGCCTGACCGAAGCCGCCCTCAGGCAGTTCTCAGCCTTCCTGGACGACATCAGAAACGGCCGCCTTTCATACACGCTGCCTGCGCTTTGACATGAAACAGCCGGTCATCCGCCTCGAAAACATCTCCAAACGCTATCCCAACGGCGTTCAAGCCGCAGCAGATGTCAGTCTGGACATCCGCGCCGGTGAGATTCTGTGCATAGCCGGAGAAAACGGGGCCGGAAAGACCACCCTGATGAAGATCCTCTTCGGACTTGAGCAGCCCTCTGCAGGCCGGATCCTGCTGGACGGCAATCCGGTTTCGTTCAGATCCGCTTCCGACGCGTTCAGATGCGGCATCGGCATGGTCCAGCAGCACTTCACACTGGCTCCCGGGCTCAGCGTCACCCAGAACGTCACACTCGGCCTGCCTGCCCGCAGTCTGGGAGTATTCCTCGACAAAAAGCGCGACAGGGCCACCGTGGCGGAGCAGATCAGGCGCTACGGCTTCGATCTGGACCCGGACAGCCCGGCCTCTGCCCTCTCGGTCGGCCAGATGCAGCAGGTCGAGATTCTCAAAGTCCTTTTGCGTGACTGCAGGATACTGATCCTCGACGAACCGACGGCGGTTCTCACAGACGATGAAAGCCGCTTACTGATCGACATCCTCCTGCGGCTGAAACAGACAGGAAAAACAATCATTCTCATCACCCACAAACTGGGACAGATAAAGGCCTGCTCGGATTCCGTGGCCGTGATGCGCTCAGGAAAACTTATGGGAACGTTCAGCACCGCCGATATAACCGAAGATGATATAGCCCGCCTGATGTTTCCCGATGACAGCAAGATAACTCAAGCCAGCACCTGCAGTTGCATAAACAGTAAAGGGAAACCCGTTCTTGAGATGAGGGGAATCACGGTACGCAAGAACAACCAGACGCGGGCGCTTCTGGAGGACATCGACCTGACAGTCAGCCAGGGAGAGATTCTCGGCATATGCGGTATTTCAGGAAACGGACTCGGCGTTCTGGAGGGTGTGCTCGGAGGTTTCATAGGGACTTTTTGCGGAACATACAAGGTCAACGGCCGGGATGTGACCGGTCTGGACACCGGACAGCTTCGTGCCCTGGGAATGGCCTATGTACCGGCAAAGAGGATTTCAATGGGCTCCTGTCCGTCGGCTACCGTAACTGAGAACCTCTTTTCAACCGAGTTGGCTCAAACCGGCCCCCTGCTGGACCTCCGGCAGATGAGAAAAGCCGCGGGAGCATTGATTGAAAAGTACAAAATAGACGCGAAACCGGATGAAAAGGCCGGAAACCTCAGCGGGGGGAACATCCAGAAGATGATTCTTGCCCGCGAACTGGAGCGCAGCAGCCCCCTGGTTGTGTTCGCGCAGCCGACATGGGGGCTCGACGTAGCCGGACGGCGTACGGTACATGAAAGAATGCTGTCGCTCAGAGCCGAAGGACGGGCGATAGTACTGATCTCCTACGACCTGGACGAAGTCCTTGAACTGAGCGACACGATTGCAGTAATCAGCGCCGGAAGGATTCAGAAAACAGTCGCCAACGACACAAGCGTCGGACGGCAGAATCTGGAAAGACTCATGCTCGGAAAGACGGAGGACCGGCTATGAAGAACCGCCTCCGCACCTCCCTGCTCTTTGCCGTTCCGGCCGGAATCCTGCTTTCCTGCCTGTTGTGCCTGCTGCTTTCGGATGCTCCGCTTGAGGCGATGAAGGGCTTTTTCTTCGGGCCTTTAAAAAGTATATACAACCTTGGTGGGATGCTTAACTCTGCAATACCTTTGCTATTCGGAGCCCTTGCCAGTTCAATCGCCATCAAAAGCGGAAACCTCAACCTCGGCGGGGAGGGCCAGGTCTACGCCGGAGGTTTCGTCGCCACAGCCCTTGCACTGAGCCTAGGTGATGCAGGAATCCCGGGAGTAATCCTCTGCGTCGGTGCCGGGGCCCTTGTTGCAGGATCGGCCGGAGCCCTCAGCGGCTTTGCGAAGATGAAGTGGAAGACAAACGAAATGATTTCCTCTTTCCTTCTCTCCTGCACTATCGTACTTATCGTCGACCGCCTGATAACAGGACCTTTCATGGACCGCGGTTCGAACCTGCTGACCACGGCAAAGGTCAGCCGGTCCATGTGGCTTTCCTACATTCTGCTCCCCTCACAGCTTTCATCAGCTATTTTCATCGCTCTGGCAGCCGCAATTCTGATGAAACTGCTCCTCTGCCGGACCCGTTTCGGGCTGAAACTGAGGCTGACCGGGCAATCCTACCGCTTTGCCGTGTACAGCGGAATCCGCACCGGCTTTTACACCTGGTTTCCCATGTTCCTCTCTGGAGCTCTTTACGGAACAGGCGGAGCCCTGGCCGTTTTCGGAACCTATCACTCCTGTCTGAAGAGCTTCCACTCCAACATGGGCTGGAACGGCCTGGCGGTGGCCCTGCTCGCCGGAGCCGACCCTGTGGCGGCAATCCCGGCGGCAATCTTCTATGCGTGGATTGAAAGCGGAGCGAGGATTGCCATGCAGTCAACCACGGTATCCGCGAGAATCGCCTCGGTAATCCAGGCAGCGGTTTTCCTGTTGATTACATGCAGCGTATTCGACCGCAGGGCAACGGCCCGGATTGAGGGAGGCTCCAGATGACCTACATCCTCTCCTCTGTTCTTGTGACCATCTGCCCGCTGTTGCTCGCCGCCATGGGCGGACTGTTCTCCAACATCGGAGGGACGCTTAATATCGCCCTTGAGGGCTTGATGCTCCTGGGATCATTTACCGGTTATCTCTTTTGCTGGTATACAGGTTCGCTGTTTCTCGGATTGTTGTGCTCCTCGGCCCTGACAGCTGCCGCAGCAGCCCTGTTGGCGTTGATCGTGTTCCGTCTGAAAGCCCAGCCGTTCATAGCCGGCCTGGCACTGAACCTGCTTTTCGGCGGCCTCTGCCCGATTCTGTCAGGCAGACTGTTCGGCACAGAGGGAGTGCTCAGCCTCAATGGCATTCCCGCCCCTTCTGCGGCACTGTTTTCGGTTCTCACCGCGGTTATGACCGCCCTTACCCTAGTGATTCTGTTCATGACCCCGTTCGGATTGAGGCTGAGAGCCTGCGGGATGAATCGCGACGCCGTTCTTTGCGCCGGCCTGAGTCCGGAGCGGCTTGAAATCCGCTCATGGTCAGTCTGCGGCGCACTGTGTGCGCTGGCAGGCAGCGCGGTTTCCCTCCAGCTGGGCTCCTACGTGCCCGGAGCCACATCGGGCAAAGGCTGGATTGCCCTGGTCATAGTGTTCCTCGGCGGGAACAGACCGCTGGGGCTGGCCGGCGCGGCGATGGTTTTCGCCCTGGCAGAGGCCCTCGGAAACCATCTGCAGGGACTGTGGAGCATCCCCGCCGAGTACATATTGGCCTTGCCCTATATCCTGACACTGACTGTACTTGTGATCTTCTCGGCAGTCGGACGGCGCCGCAAGTCCTTCAAATCGGCCTGAGGGCGCAGGTGCACCTTGTATCCGCGCACGCCTTTGGCTATGATTAAAGCCACCACACGGAGGCCAGCTTTGAGTGTAAACGTCTCAAGCGAAATCGCACCGCTGAAAAAGGTTCTTCTCCACCGTCCGGGTCCCGAACTGGAGAACCTCACCCCCTCCTATCTGGAGCGGCTTTTATTCGATGACATCCCGTTTCTGCCGATTGCCCGCAGGGAGCACGACGCCTTTGCCGCCGCACTCAGGGAGCACGGCGTGCAGACGCTGTATCTCGAAGACCTGATGGCCGAGGTGCTCAGGGCAGAACCCGAGCTCAAAGACCGGTTCATCGAGGACTTCATCTACGAAGGCGGACCGACCGCCATCAACAACGTGGACGAGCTGTCCGAACTGCTGCAGTCAATCGAGGACCCCGCGGCGCTGGTGCTCAAGTCGATGGCCGGCACTTTGGACACCGAGCTCAAGCGGGCCGGAAAGAACCCGCTTTCGGACATGATCCAGCCCAAAGTCCGCTTCATCCTCGACCCGATTCCCAACCTGTATTTCACCCGCGACCCGTTCGCCATCATCGGCCGGGGCGTCTCGATAAACAGGATGTACAGTGCAACCCGCGCCCGTGAGACGATTTACGGCCGCTACATCATCAATCATCATCCCCTGTTCGAGTCGGTCAGGCAGTACTACACTCCCGATATCCCGTTCTTTATCGAAGGCGGCGATGTCATGAACCTCTCGCCCCGGACCCTGATTATCGGGCTGTCTCAACGCACCTCGCCTGAGGCCGTCGAGGTCCTCTCCAGAAAAATCTTCGCCGACCCGGATTCGGAAATCGACACCGTCATCGCGGTGGACATTCCCGACATGAGGGCCTACATGCATCTGGACACCGTCCTGACCCAGGTCGACCGGGCGAAGTTCCTCGTGCATCCGGGAATACTCGACTACTTCTCCATGTACCGCCTGGAGCGCGGGGCCAGAAACAGCCTGAAGGCCCGCTACCTGGAGGATGATCTGGAAACCGTGCTCTCCGGTGAACTCGGCACCCGGGCGACCCTGATCACCACCGGAGGCGACGACGCCATAGCCGCCGAGCGCGAACAGTGGAACGACGGCTCGAACTGCCTCTGCATCAGCCCGGGCCTGGTCGTCGTCTACGACCGGAACGTGATAACCAACGCCATCCTCAGGGAAAACGGCGTGCAGACAGTCGAAATCCCCAGTTCCGAGCTGTCCCGCGGACGCGGCGGCCCGAGGTGCATGAGCATGCCGCTTGAGCGCGGTTCGCTTTAGACAATTATTTACAAGGAGCCAAGATATGAAAGTCCCCGAAACCTCCGTACTCAACCGGATGAATTTCTCAGGCAGGAGCCTGATCAAACTGCTCGACTACACGCCGGCTGAAATCCGCAGTCTGCTCGACCTGGCCGCCGAGCTTAAAGCGGACAAGAAGGCCGGGCGCCCCCACCGCTATCTGGAGGGCAAAAACCTCGTCCTGCTGTTCGAAAAGACCTCTACCCGGACCCGCTGCGCCTTTGAGGTGGCCGGCATGGATCTGGGGATGGGCGTGACCTTTCTCGACCCCGGTTCGAGCCAGATGGGAAAAAAGGAAAGCCTGGCCGACACCGCCCGGGTCTTGGGCAGGATGTTCGACGGAATCGAGTACCGTGGCTTCAAGCAGCAGACCGTAATCGACCTGGCCCGGTACTCCGGAGTGCCGGTGTTCAACGGACTGACCGATCAGTTCCATCCTACGCAGATTCTTGCCGACCTTATGACCATCGAGGAGAAAAAGGGACATCTGAAGGGCATCAACTTCACCTACATGGGCGACGCCCGCAACAACATGGGAAACTCTCTGATGGTCGGATGTGCAAAGATGGGTCTTAACTTCACCGCTTGCGCCCCGCGCGACCTGTTCCCTGCCGAGGAACTGGTTCGGCAGTGCCGACTCATCGCCGCCGAGAACGGCTGCACCATCACCCTGACCGAGGATGTGAAGAAGGGAACTTCCGGTGCCGACGTGCTTTACACCGACATCTGGGTATCGATGGGCGAGCCTGACGAGGTCTGGGAAAAGAGGATTGCCCTGCTTAAGGCCTACCAGGTCAACCGCACCGCAATGGCCAATGCCAAGAGCGATGCCATCTTCATGCACTGCCTGCCTTCGTTCCACGACCTGAACACCTCGATCGCACGGGAAATCCATGAAAAGTTCGGCCTGCCGGAGATGGAGGTCACAAACGAGGTCTTTGAATCGGAGCAGTCGGTCGTCTTCGACGAGGCCGAGAACAGGATGCACACGATAAAGGCCGTCCTGGCTTCGCACATGCTGGGAGCCTGAGAAAGTACTGGACACGACCGCCCGTATTGTTGTAGATTGTTTCCTGCACGGGCGGTTAACTCAGCGGGAGAGTGTCACGTTGACATCGTGGAAGTCGCCAGTTCAATCCTGGCATCGCCCATAGAGGTTTTCGGAAGAAGACCTCTTTTTTTTTGGCTCTTTACGGAAAGTCCGGGGATTTGAGGATGAGCAGTATCCGTAAAACCGCCTCTTCTCAGGTCTTTCGGACACTCCGATATCCGAAATCCGTCAGACAAGCGCTTTTTTCGGACACTCCGGTATCCGAAACAGTCTGTATCTAGCCGGTTTTCGGACACCCCGGAACATCAGTGAAGCGGGCACTCGGAGACCTTTTCCCATAATTCTCAGTTCATTCTCTTATCCCCGGACTTTCCCTGGAGAATCTTTTTTGCTTTTCTTTTTCAGTGTGATTCTTTATCCTGTCTGCATGCGGATAATGCTGGCAAGCGCCAATAACCACAAACTTGAAGAGTTCAGGATGATTTTCCCCGGGCATGAGCTGGTCCTAGCCCCCTCATTCGACTGCGAGGAAACCGGGGAGACGTTCATCGAAAACGCCCTGATAAAGGCCAACGCCCTGCGCGCCCTGTATCCGGATCAGGTCATCCTCGCTGATGACTCAGGTCTGATAGTCGACGCCCTCCCCGGAGAGCTGGGGGTCCGTACCGCTCGCTTCGGCTCACAGGAGGCGGGAAGGCTGCTCGACGCCGGGGAGCGAAACTGCCTTCTCCTGAAAAAGCTTGCGGGCATCCCGTGGGAGAAGCGGACTGGCAGATTCGTGTGCGCCCTGGCCCTGATCTGGGGCAACGGCAGGACCGCGGTCGTCCAGGAAACAGTCGAGGGGCATATCGTAGAGAAGGAAACCGGCATCCACGGCTTCGGCTACGACCCGGTTTTCATGATCAACGGACAGGACCGCACCACCGCCGAACTGGGCGAACAGGTCAAGTGCGCCATCAGCCACAGGGGGCGCGCCGCCCGCAGAATGAGCCTGATAATCAAACAAATCGAAGGAGAAGAATATGAGCAGTGAAATCAAGACGAGAAAAGAAGTCAGAACGGAGGATACCTGGGACCTCTCAAGCCTGTTTGCCGGCGAGGCCGACTTCGAGGCCGCGGTCAAGCGCCTGGAGGAACTGACGGCAAAGGCCCCCTCCTACCACGGAATCCTGGGCAAAAGCGCCGACTCGCTGCTTGAAGTGCTCAAGTGGTACTACGACGGCAGACTGACCGAGGAATGCGTCGGCAGCTATGCCTTTCTGAACTGGGCCACCGACGGAAGCGACCCGGTCAACCAGCGCCGCATGGGCAGGGCCAACCAGGTCTGCACCGCATTTGACGCCGCCCTGAGCTTCTTCCGCCCGGAACTGCTCTCCTGCGACATAGTCGAACAGTACATGAAGGACGACCCGCGCTTTGACGACTACAGAGTCGCCGTCAGCCACATCCTGCGCACCCGCGAGCACACCCTCGACCCGGCTCAGGAAAAGATCCTGGCCATGATGTCGGACTTCGCCGGCACACCGTCCGAGGCCTTCGGAGACCTGACCAACATCGATATGGATTTCGGGCAAGTCGATGGCCGTCCCCTGACCCAGTCCACCCTCTCCAGCTTCCTCGTAAATCCCGACCGCGCAGTGAGAAAGGAAGCGTACGAAAAGTTCTACAAGGGCTTTGAGGCCCACAAGAACACCATCGCCAGGCTCTATTGCGGCTCGGTGAAGCAGGACATCTTCGAGGCCCGGGTGCGCAACTTCCCCGACAGCCTCTCCGCCCCGCTTTTCTACGATGACGTTCCGGTTTCGGTGTACACCAACCTCATCGAGGCAGTGCACAAAGGCTTGCCCGCCCTGCACCGTTTCTACGAGCTCAAGCGCCGGGCGCTGAAGCTTGACAAGCTGGCCCACTACGACGTCTACGTCCCCCTCGTCTCCGACCTGGAAATCAACACGACCTTTGACCAGGCCATCGATATCATCGCAAAGGCCCTGGCCCCTCTGGGAGAGGAATACGTAGGAATTCTGGTCAAAGGCCTCAGGCAGGACCGCTGGTGCGACCGCTACGAGAACAAGGGCAAGAGAAGCGGCGCCTTCTCCGCCGGCGGATTTGTCGGCAACCCCTTCATGCTGACCAATTACAAGGAAGACGTCCTGCGCGACGTGTTCACGGTGGCCCACGAGGGCGGACACTCGATGCACAGCTACTACAGCTCGCACAACAACCCCTTCCCCTGCTACGACTACACGATCTTCGCAGCCGAGGTAGCCTCTACGTTCAACGAGCAGCTGGTGGCGCACTACCTGCTCAGCGAAACGAAGGACTCCAGAATGCGGGCCTACATCATCTGCAAGCAGCTTGACGATATCGTCGGCACCCTTTTCAGGCAGACGATGTTCGCCGAGTTCGAGCTGGCCTGCCACCGCATGGAGGAAAGCGGGGAGCCTCTCACTCTTCAGGCTCTGCGCTCGACTTACCGCAAACTCCTGGAGGCATATTTCGGAGCGGATGTGGAACTGCCCGAGTGCGCGGATCTCGAAGGCCTGAGGATTCCGCACTTCTACCGCGCCTTCTACGTCTACAAGTACGCCACCGGAATCAGCGCCTCAATCGCCCTCTCCGAGCGTGTGCTCAACGGCGGTGAGCAGGAGCTTCAGGACTACCTCGGATTCCTCAAGAGCGGCGGCTCGCTCTATCCCATCGAGGAACTGAGGATGGCCGGTGTGGACATGTCAACGCCGGAGCCCGTGCTGGCGGCAGTCAGCAAGTTCACCTCCCTGCTCGATGAGCTGGAGAAACTCCTGGAACTCTGACCTATTGAGTTGATAAAAAACCGGGGCTGCCGTTGCAGCCCCGAATCTTTTTGTACTGTCAGAATCAGTAGGTTCCCAGGTCTCCGGGGTTCTTTCCGTCGGCCTCGGCGCCGAACTCGTAGTCCTTTCCGGGGAGGACGGCGTTGAGGATGATTCCGGCCAGAGCGGCGATTGCCAGGGCAGTCAGGGTGATGGAGGCTTCGCCGATCTTGAAGGTGATTCCGCTGCTGAAGCCCAGTCCGCAGACGAGAATCACAGCACCGATGATCAGGTTTCTGGACTTGGTCAGGTCGACGTGGTTCTCGACGACGTTTCTGACTCCGATGGCGGAGATCATTCCGTAGAGGATAAAGGAGATTCCGCCGACGATCGCGCTGGGCATCGAGCTGATGATGGCGGCGAACTTCGGGCAGAAGCTGAGGATGATGGCGAATCCGGCGGCGATTCTGATTACGCGCGGGTCGTAGACCTTTGACAGGACCAGAACTCCGGTGTTCTCGCCGTAGGTGGTGTTCGCCGGGCCTCCGAACAGGGCGGAGAACGCGGTGGCAAGTCCGTCACCGGCCAGGGTTCTCTTCAGACCCGGGTCCTCGACGAAGTTGTTTCCGGTGGTGGCGCTGATCGCGGAGACGTCTCCGACGTGCTCCATCATCGCGGCGATGGCAATCGGGGCCATGACGAGGATGGCGGTGATGTCGAACTTGGCAAGGATAAAGGCGTTGTTGGCCTGGGTGTTGAGGAACGGCAGTCCGAACCAGGCGGCTTCCTTGACGGCGGTGAAGTCAATCAGCTGAGCGCCGAAGGCGGTTGCCAGCAGGGCCACCAGATAGCTTCCGGCAACTCCGAGGAGAATCGGGATGATTTTGATCATGCCCTTGCCCCAGATGTTGCAGACAACGATGATCGCGATGGCAACCAGGGCAAGCGGCCAGCAGGTGGCGGCGTTGGACACGGCGGACGGGGCCAGGGTCAGACCGATGAGGATGATGATCGGTCCGGTTACGATCGGCGGGAGGAATCTCATTACCTTCTTGACTCCGACGAACTTGATGATCAGGGCCAGGACCAGGTAGAGAAGACCGGCAATCACGATGCCGCCGCCGGCGTACTGGAGCTTTTCAGCGGCAGCCATGTTTTCGAACTTGCCGGCGCTGAGCTCGGCTATGGCGGCATAACCGCCGAGGAAGGCGAACGAGGATCCGAGGAAGGCCGGAACCTTGAGCTTGGTCAGCAGGTGGAACAGCAGGGTTCCGAGACCTGCCATAAGCAGAGTGGTCTGCATCGAGAGCGGCAGGCCGTAGCCATTAACGAGCAGCGGAACCAGTACTGTCGCGCCGAACATGGCGAAGAAGTGCTGCAGTCCCAGAACGAGCATTTTGGGTGTGCCCAGCGTCCTGGCGTCGCGGATCGGTTCCTGAGTTTCCTGTTTGGTCATCCTTTACCTCCAAAAAAAAGACAACCACTGCTGTGATTGTCTACTTGATTCCAAAACCGTGAACCGGAGGAAAACAGAACCCCTCGGTCAGTGGCAGATTGATGATCTTCACGGCCATAGGGTGCCTCCTCGGGTTCTTGAACAGACCATACCAAATTCGCCCGTACTGGTCAACACTTCCGAAGCAACAAAAATCAAATCGCAACACAGTACAACGCCGCCTCCCCTTCCGGCCTGAGCCGCCGCCGTTCATATTGACTAAACAAAGCCGGATAAAGTATAGTTCCCCTTGCAACCGATTCGCGGCAGTGGTGGAATTGGTAGACACGCAAGCTTGAGGTGCTTGTGAGGTAACACTTGTGCTGGTTCAAGTCCAGTCTGCCGCAAACAAACAGAACCCGACCCACGCGGTCGGGTTTTTGTTTGTTTCACGCAATTATTCTGGACTTGAAGCGGAGCGTGAGTCAAAACCCGAGCCGGCGCAGGGTTTTGCAGCGGAGCCGGCCTGAGCCGGACTTCCGGGAG
>JAGABZ010000013.1 GCA_017614375.1 Spirochaetales bacterium | reverse complement strand
TGGGCTCAACAAGACATCCGGAGTCATGGATGCAATCGACGACCATGAATTTACAGGAAGCCTCATAAGCCTGATGCAGGACAGCGTCGCCTTCGTCGTGAACAACATGAAGAAGAAGTGGAGAAAGACCGCCACCGTAAGAATCGAGTATCCGGACTATCCGGAAAGGGCTGTGCAGGAGTGCATCGTCAACGCCTTGATCCACAGGGATTATCTTGAGATCGGAAGCGAAGTTCATGTGGATATGTTCGATGACAGACTTGTGATCAGTTCTCCCGGCGGAATGCCTGATGGCTCACTTGTCCAGAACCTTGACCTTGAAAACGTGGTCTCAAAGAGAAGGAATCCGGTGATTGCAGACATGTTCGGTCGTCTGGATTTCATGGAACGCCGTGGAAGCGGATTCAAGAAGATACTTGAGGACTATCGGTTCGAAGAGAACTTCAGTGAGAACAAAACCCCTGTATTCCGCTCGGATCCCTATAGTTTCAGTGTGACTCTCTATAATCTGAACTACGGGGTGGATGACGATAATGTCGGTAATGCTGACGGTGAAATGGCGGTGAATGGCGGTGAAATGGCGGTGAATGGCTGTGATTTGACTGAACGGTTGATATTGCACCTGAAAGAGCACCCCAAGGCTTCAGCCGCTTCAATTTCCAAGGATCTGCATATCCCTCAGAGGACAATAGAGAGGCGGATAAGTGAGCTCAAGAATTCCAGAGTCCTTATTCGGCATGGTGCCGCTCGCGGGGGATACTGGGAAGTAATGGACGAAGGAATTCGTCAATAAAGGCATTAATAATGCAGTTGCCTCAATGCTCAATCCTAATTACAGGCCGGATGGTCGGATACTCAAGCATATTGCGTTCAAGTTTCCGGTAAGTTACGATACGGAAGACGAGGCAATTCGGTTAATCAACGAAAACGACGTCGAGACGGTAGTTCTGATGTCTCGTTAATAGTGGATAACACATTTCACTGGCAGTGTTACATATTAGAAAGGGTAATCTTTCTATATGAATCCTTTTTGTCGTTAGGATGTGGTTCCAGACCGATTATGGTGATGTCTGCTTTGTCTGGCCCATAAACCCAGAAGATTCTCCATGCACTTGATGTTTTGTTCTCGAGATACGACTCCCAGACTTTCATCCCATATCTTTTGGTCAGTGCCTCAATGTCATGGGAATGCAATCCGGGATGTCTGGGATTCGAAGAGAGAAGGGAAAGAGTTTTTCCCATTTTTGCATAGAGCTCTTGTTCCTTTTTTGATGCAGTTCCGCTTTTAGCTTTTGAACAAAGAGAATTCCAGAACTCTTCCATCTCGGGAACACCCATGTGGATTGAGAACATCATGCCTCCATGAATTCAGACAGATCAATTGGCTTGGAAACATTGCCACTTTTCATGTTCTTTATGGATGAATCCATCATTGACAAGGTGTTGGCTGAAATCTCAAATGGAGGGGTAAGAACTCTGGGTTCCATGATTATTCTGCCATCCTCTAATTCTTGCACGTTGTAGTAATCATATTTGGCATTTCTCAGAGTTATCCTTTTTCTTGAGTCTACCTTTGCATCATAGATTTGAAGAACAGCCTGCATATTATTCTCCTTGCCCATTATGGGTATACCCATATGATACATTTGGTTGGTTCTTTGGTCAAGTGACAAGGGTAACACTCGAGGCTGAGAGAAAGGGAAAACATAAGGACTGTTAATAGTCAGCATTTTGATGTTCCGCTTGACGAATCTGCCACGCTCAGTTTTAACTTGTGCAAAAAAAGCACAAGTTGATTTGTCGAGTTCTTCTGATTTAATAATGTTATGAATATGTTTCTGGATTTGTGCTATCCGCGTATATGAGTGCTCTGGATAATGAGGTGGATTTGAAATCCTCATGAGAAAAGATAGGTCTTTCCTTGACGATAGCAATATGATTCTTGAATATTCCTAAAAATTGTATTATTTTAGGAATAAATAGGATAATTAGGAAATGAGGAGCTTTGATTACCACAAATATGAATCTTTTAAATGGGATAATGAGATCCTGAATTATCTTGTCCTCATTCATGAGTGCAAGGGGCGGCAGGAGTTGTTTTCTCGGCAAAAACCCGTTGAGCTGAAGCGTCTTGTCGAAGTAGCAAAGGTGCAATCGGTAGAATCTTCGAACCGAATAGAGGGAATTGTTACTACCGGTTCGCGTCTTGGACAGATTGTAAAAGAGAAGACTCTTCCAAA
This sequence comes from Spirochaetales bacterium, assembly GCA_017614375.1. Lineage (GTDB taxonomy): Bacteria > Spirochaetota > Spirochaetia > Sphaerochaetales > Sphaerochaetaceae > JAAYFO01. Next base: position 399,291 of record JAGABZ010000013.1, on the reverse strand, counting down.
AAGCAGAAGCGAGAAAGAGATAGCAGGATACCGTGATGTCCTGAATACAATTCATGAAAGGCATGCTTTCATCCCGGTTACAGGAAACATTATACTTCAGTTCCATAGGGATCTGATGAAGTATACGGAGTCTGGTCTTGGAGGGCAGTATAAGATAACTCAGAATTATATCAAGGAAACACATGCAGATGGATCTGAGTTCATTCGATTCGTGCCTGCAGAACCTTTTGAAACAAAACCTAGCATTGATGCAATATGTGAGCAATACAAAGAAGTGACGGAAAGATACAAGGTTGATCCGCTTCTGATAATACCGGTATTCATCCATGATTTTCTGTGCATTCATCCTTTCAATGACGGAAACGGAAGGATGAGCCGTCTGCTGACGCTTCTTTTGCTTTACCAAAACGGATATGAGGTCGGAAAGTATATTAGCATCGAAATGCATATTGAGAAGACAAAAGAGTCGTACTACGATTCTCTTCAGGATTCATCCTTGAACTGGCACACCGGAGAGGATAATCCGATTTCCTTTATCAAGTATATGCTAGGGGTAATTCTTGCATGCTATAGGGATTTTGAAGAGAGGATTAATTTTATTGGGGAAGCAACTGTCGTTGAGACCACAAAGAACGGCAAGGAGCGAGCAAAGAGGGTAAAAAGCTCTGCTTATGATATAGTAAAAGCAGCAATTGATTCCAGGTTGGGAAAGTTTACAAAGACCGAGATAGTAAATGTCTGTCCAAGCATAAGCGTCAAATCCGTTGAAGCTTGTATACGAAAACTTGTGGAAGAGGGCTATCTACAGAAGCGTGGAAGCAAGAAAGATGCTTTCTATTTCAAATCTTTTTAGTTTTTGCATGAAGTTAAAGTGCAAGAATCTGGATGTCGAGAAACTTGGAATCAAATCGGAAAAGAAGATATCTTTCCATGGAACCAAGGTGTAAGTATTGCACTATTTATAATGTTAAAGTGTAAAATTTGCACTTTATCTTGTATCTGAAGTGCAAGCATGATATCATTATGCCATGACTAACGATAGTGATGACTTGAAAACACTTAGGCGAACACTTGGCATGACCCAAGAAGAAGTGGCAAGACTTTCTGGCATTTCGTTGCGTTCATACAAGTCCTATGAGAATGAACCGCAGAAAAGGGGAACTCCCATTTATAGGTTTATCCTTGAACTGTTACAGAAAAAAGCGTTCGTCGATGAAGAGCATGGGATACTGACTCTGGACCTCATCAGAGACAGGTGCCGAGAGGTGTTCAGCCAATATGATGTGGAGTACTGCTTCCTGTTCGGTTCTTATTCTAGGGCTGAGGCAAAGGAAACAAGTGATGTAGATCTTCTCGTCTCCACTTCAGTTACAGGGATGGATTTCTATGGAATGGCGGAAAGATTGAGGCTTGCTCTGCATAAGCGAGTGGACCTTCTGGGGTTTGAGCAACTTTCAGGCAATCCTGAATTGTTGCATGATATTCTGAAGGAGGGAATCAAGATTTATGAAAAGACAGAAGGATGATGCTTATTTCATTTCAAAAATCATAGATGACATCGACTATATTTCTTCGTTCGCTCAGAGCTCAAATCAAGTCGTATTCGTTATTATTCTGATGTTGTGCACTTATCCGTTCCGGTATATTATTCGCGTAAGGAGAAGTTAATGTCGTTAAGGCAAATCAGGGAGAAAAGCGGTTACAGACAGCTGGATCTGGCCGAGTATCTGGGAGTGACACAGGTGACCTATCACCGTTACGAAAGCGGAGAGCGTGAACCCAGTATCGAACAGCTGAAAAAACTCTCTGCCTTCTTTAGTGTCTCAATCGACAGCATCCTCGATAATTGTGCGGAGGAAAAGGATGTTCTCTCACAATATGAAAGGCAACTGATTGAAGCCGCTCGGAACGCCGACAAGCGCGCCCGCACAGACGCCCTGATGCTTCTTAAGGCAAACGACCGCAGCTCCATCTGATTCCAATTGATTTCTTTGGGTGCTTCTCTGGTAGTACGGCACGAACAGAAAACAGTGTTACAGCCCAATAAAAGACAATTCGTTAAAAACCCGTATACGCTTTCTCATGTGATTGGCGTTTCCTTTTTTGGAAAACGTGCTGTTTTTGCACCTTTTTCCTATGGAAAACGTGCTTATGGTATGGTATTATCATTGCAGAACCGATAATCAGGAGGAACAATGCTTTTCAGAAAACGATCAAAAGACATAAACCAGTGGATTACCTCAAAAGAAAAAGCCGCCCTTCTTGTGACGGGAGCAAGACAGACCGGAAAGACGTTTCTGATCAGGGAATGCCTTAAAGAGCAGAAAACGGATTACGTCGAATTCAACTTCATCGAACGTCCTGAGATCCCGAAAATGTTCATGGAACTTGAAGACATGGGAGCAAAGGAGGTTCTTACAAGACTATCCGTTATGTCTGAACGCACTCTGATTAAAGGTCAGACCATCATCTTTTTCGATGAAATCCAGGAATACAAGGAAATAGCCACTCTCATAAAATTTCTGGTTGATGAAGGCTCATTCAGATACATTCTCAGCGGTTCTCTGCTAGGTGTGGAGCTGAAAGGCATACGATCGACGCCCGTAGGATACATGAGAACCATTGACATGTTTCCTATGGACCTTGAGGAATTCTATATTGCCCTTGGACTGTCAGATGATGCTTTTGAAATGCTTCGCTCATCATTCAATAAAGGAACTCCCGTCACGGAAGCTGTTCACAAGCGTCTGATGAACAGTTTCCGGAACTACATGGTTGTCGGTGGAATGCCGGCAGCAGTACAAAGCTTTGTGGATAACTCGGATTTGAATAAGGTAATGGAAATCCACAATACAATAGTACCGGGATACATCAATGACTTTTCAAAATATGAAACCGAAGACAGAAAGCTCAGGTTGAGGAAGATCTATGATCTTATTCCAGCGGAGCTTGCAGCAAAAAACAAGCGATATGTGTTCAATGACCTTGATAAGAACTTCCGCCCGGAAGTCTATGATGCAAGTTTCCAATGGCTCGTGAACGCTGGTGTTGCTGTCCCCGTCTACAATGTGACAGAACCACGGATACCCCTGCTGCTCAATGAGAAAGCCAATCTGTTCAAACTGTTCATGTCCGATGTCGGCCTCCTGTCTTCACGATATGGCAAGGCAACGGTTCTCTCATTCCTGAACGGAAACAACAATATAAACTACGGTGCAATGTACGAGAACTACGTTGCACAGGAACTAAATGCCCACGGATTCAAAGGCTACTACTTCAACAGTAAAAAGCAAGGAGAGGTCGATTTCATTATTGAATACAACCTCAAGGCAGTTCCGATTGAAGTCAAATCCGGGAAAGATTATCAGATTCATTCTGCATTGAACACTATTATTTCAAACAAAGAATACGGAATAGAGAAAGCGATTGTCCTTTGTAACGACAACGTCAAACAAGATGGACTAATAACATATTTGCCGATTTACATGTCAATGTTCATCTCCAATGATGATGTAAAGCTACCTTCATCTGAAAAACAGAGCCTAAAGGATATTTGAAATAACCTAAAGTAATGGTTTTCCGAGCAATCTGATATGGTCGATGCTTCTAGCAGATGGGGAGGACCGGCTCAAAAAAGGTATCAGGTCTCTGGGGATTGAATACTTCGTTGCAAGTCATTACCGTCACGAGGTTTTCGGTATCCGACAGATTAATGATGTTGTGCGTCCAGCCGGGGATCATGTGGACGGCCTCAATCTTGTCACCGGAGACTTCGAATTCGACGGTTTCGCCGGTGTTGATGTTGCGCTCCTGAATCAGGCCGTGGCCCTGCACTACAATAAAGAGTTCCCACTTGCTGTTGTGCCAGTGCTGGCCTTTGGTGATTCCGGGCTTAGAGATATTTATGGAAACCTGACCGCAGTCTTCAGTGTGTACCAATTCAGTGAACGAACCTCTGTCATCCACGTTCATCTTAAGAGCATACTTGAATTTCTCGGGAGGAAGATAGGACAGATACAATGAATAGAGTTTCTTGGAAAACGATCCGGCGGGCATCTTGGGCATCATGAGAGTTACAGGCTGCTGCTTGAATTCAGAGAGCAAGTCAACAATCTCGCCCAGCGTTACTTTATGAGTCACGGGAACACAGCAGTAGCGTCCTGAATCACACTGAACAGTTTCCACCCCGTCGAACTCACAGTGCTGCTCCTTGCCTTCCAGAAGGTCGAACATGCCCTCCACAAGGTCATCGATATAGAGCAACTCAAGCTCAGTGGAGCGGTCATTGACGGTGAACGGCTGGTCGTTGGCAACAGCCCAGCAGAATGTAGAAACCGCAGAGTTGTACTTTGGTCTGCTATGTCCCATCAGATTTGGGAACCTGTAGACCGCAACCTTAGCTCCGACCTCAGCACCATAAGAAAAGAACAACTCCTCCCCTGCTTTCTTGGATCTGCCGTATTCGGAGTTGCCGAAACGTCCGGCCAATGTAGCCTGGATGGATGAGGAAAGCATAATGGGACATTTGTTGTCATGCTTCTTGAGAGTATCGAGCAATGTGGAAGCAAAGCCGAAATTGCCCTTCATGAAGTCTTCGGGGTTCTCAGGTCTGTTAACGCCGGCGAGATTGAATACGAAATCGCAGGAAGAACAATACCTGTCCAAGTCTTCAAGAGTGGAGTCGATGTCGTACTCGTAAATCTCGGATATATGCAAAGAAGGACGGGTCTTGTTTTTCCCGTCCCTGATGTTTTTGAGATTATTGACCAATGCTGTTCCGACCATGCCCTTAGCGCCGGTGACCAGAATCCTCATCAGAACTTCCTCCAAACCATCTTGTTCACCACGCCCACATAGCTCTGGATGATTTTCACAACCTTTGTGGACACGTTCTCCTCAACATAGTCCGGCACCGGGATTCCGAACTGTCCGTCAGCGTTCAGAGAAACGGCAAGATCCACGGCTTGCAGCAGACCGGTGGTGTCGATACCCGAGAGGATGAAACAACCTTTGTCCAAAGCCTCGGGCCTTTCCGTGGATGTTCTGATACACACTGCCGGGAACGGCTTTCCGATTGATGTGAAGAATGATGATTCCTCGGGCAGAGTTCCCGAGTCAGACACAACGCAGAAGGCATTCATCTGCAGGCAGTTGTAATCATGGAATCCAAGCGGTTCATGCTGAATGACACGCTTGTCCAACTTAAAACCTGATGCTTCAAGCCTCTTCCTTGATCTTGGATGACAGGAATAAAGAATTGGCATATCATACTTCTCGGCCATCTTGTTTATGGCTGTGAACAGCAACAGGAAGTTCTTCTCCGTGTCGATGTTCTCTTCCCTGTGCGCTGAAAGAAGGATGTACCTGCCCTTCTCCAGACCCAACCGAGAATGAATATCAGAACCTTCAATCGAAGCAAGATTGTTCCGAAGCACCTCGGCCATAGGAGAACCCGTGACATAGATCCTTTCCTTCGGGAAGCCCATCTCAATCAGATAACGGCGAGCAGCCTCGGAATATGGAAGATTCACATCGGAAATGATGTCCACAATCCTGCGGTTGGTCTCTTCCGGAAGACATTCATCCTTGCAGCGGTTTCCTGCTTCCATGTGGAAGATAGGAATATGCAGGCGTTTGGCTCCAATCACTGAAAGACATGAATTGGTATCGCCGAGAACCAGCACTGCATCCGGCTTAAGTTCAACCATGAGCTTATAACTCTTTGCAATAATGTTGCCGCAGGTCTCTCCAAGGTCAGCACCGACTGCATCCATATAGACATCCGGATCAGCAAGCTTCAGATCCTTGAAGAACACACCGTTGAGGTTGTAGTCATAATTCTGACCCGTATGGGCCAGAACAGTATCGAAGTACTGACGGCACCTGCTAATCACCGCAGCAAGGCGGATAATCTCTGGGCGAGTACCGACAATAATCAAAAGCTTCAATTTATCTTTTTCCAGCCATGAATAACCCATCACTTTTTCCTTTTGTCATATCAAAACACCAGTACATTTAGTATCTACTTTGTTAATAAATGAACATTTGTACTTTAAGTATTCTTTTTCTCTATTCAGATCAATTTTGTCCAAATCAGGAGGGAATAATACTATACTCAGATGATCAGCTATTTTGAATTTGTTGTTTACAATTGTAACCAAAAATGAATCAATAATGGCTTCAATTACTTGTCCCCTAGTTGCTTCTGCTATCCCTGCATGACCTGAAGCAATTAAAGGAATACACAATTCTTTTTCAACATGCCCCTTATCCTTGATTGAGTTCCACAACCCATTTAGTGCTTTATAGAGGTCATCAATTTTAGCTTTTTTATTCTGACCAAATTCATTAAAATCGTTAATAGCAACCCAGTATGAAACTTTCGTTTTGTATTCTATGACAGCAGTTGTGCCTATATCATAAATTGGATAAGGTATTCCAAATAAAAGCAAGTGTTCATCGTGGCATTCTTCCAATCGAAGAGCCTTTTCTAATAATCGCGATAATTCACCTTCTTTTTTTCGAAAGTATCGGTTTTGATAAGCTCCTTGGACACTATCGTCAGCAATACATCTGTTTTCTTTGGTGATTACAAAACTGCTGTTCGTTGGAATAACTACTGCACTTTTCTTTCTCGTAACATCGCCCATTTTTAGACTTATTGTTATGTCATAGTCTTTTACAAGACAAGAGAAAGATGTTTTCCATTCAATAGAAAACACAATTGAAATAATAAGACTACCTATGCAAAATAAATAGAAGTACCCTGAAAACCAATCAATCCAATCTTTTCCACTAAAAACTGAATCATGTATTTCGAATAAGGTGTAAACTCCACCGATAATCGAGAAGAAGATCTTTATTATACTAGAGACTAGTTTCTTTGGATTTGACAAATAGATCTTTATCCTACAGACCAAGTTTTTCATATACATTTGAGCCATATCGATATGGCCCTTTTTCGTCTCGCTTGTGTTCTTCGAAAAAATCAGGCCAATTCTCTAAAGCATATTGGAGTATTTTCGAATTAAAACTAATATGTACAGCTAAAGCGTCCCGTGCAATTGCAGGACACAATTCCTCATCACATCCTCTTTTTCCATTTATATTTACAACAATAATAGGCAATTCTCTTTTGATTGCTTGTTCAATTTCCCATCTCACATATTTATACAGATTCTTAGTATGCTCCCCCACAAGAAGAACAAATGCTTTGCTATTCCTAAATCTTTCTTCTAAAGATGCTTTAATTGATTCCTCACTTTTATCGTAACAATTATTTATGTCATGAGCATCATAGAAGTTAAAGGGAACATTATCATTCTGTTTCCAAGCTTTCATAAGATAGTAATATGAAATGTCATTGTCTGCATCAAAACTTACATATGTTTTATTCCGATATGCCATATCCTCTCCTCCTCACAATAATTATACATATTCAAAGTGAATATCAATAGAAAACAATCTTTAACATTCCCCCAGTCTATCTTTAATATAACTCAAGCTCGCAATCTTCGCCTTCGTCTCTTCCAGATTCAGCCTCTTGGTATTGTTCGAGTTAAACTCCGTCAGAGTATTTCTCTCCGTCTCACCTTCCTTGAAATACTTGTCGTAGTTCAAGCCGCGGTTGTCGGCAGGAACTCTGTAGAAGTTGCCCATATCAATTGCTTTAGCACATTCCTCATTGGTAAGAAGCGTCTCATACATCTTCTCGCCATGGCGGATACCGATAACCTTGATATCTTCCTTCTTTCCGCCGAACAGCTCGCACACTGCCTCAGCCTGAGTCTGGATAGTACATGCCGGGGCCTTCTGAATCAGCAGGTCACCATTCTCGCCATGCTCAAAGGCAAACAGAACAAGATCCACAGCCTCTTCCAAAGACATGATGAAACGTGTCATTGAAGGCTCTGTAATGGTAATCGGATTGCCAGCTCTGATCTGATCAATCCAAAGTGGAATGACCGATCCTCTGGAACACATGACATTGCCGTACCGCGTGCAACAAATCTTGGTAGCCCCAGAATACCTGGACTTGGCAACAGCTACCTTCTCCTCAATTGCCTTGGTGATTCCCATGGCATTGATCGGATAAGCAGCCTTGTCCGTTGAGAGACAAATAACTGATTTGACTCCTGCCTCAATAGCAGCTGTAAGAACATTATCTGTTCCGATAACATTTGTCCTTACAGCTTCCATCGGGAAGAACTCACATGAAGGAACCTGCTTCAAAGCTGCAGCATGGAATATATAATCCACCCCGTGCATTGCCCCGCGCACCGACTCCAGAGAGCGGACGTCGCCGATGTAGAACTTGATCTTCTCGGCGTACTGCGGATACTTGGCCTGATACTCATGGCGCATGTCGTCCTGCTTCTTCTCATCGCGAGAGAAAATGCGGATCTCCCCGATATCGGTTGCCAAGAAGCGATTCAGCACAGCGTTTCCGAAAGAACCTGTTCCTCCGGTTATCATCAATGTCTTTCCAGCAAATAGACTCATTTAAATCTCCATAATTATAGTCTTAAATAATTTAAATTTTACATCAACTGAGTTTTTAGTTGCCATATCCAATGATCCCGAACGGACAAAGATAGAAAAGTATTAAAACAGGAGAAAAAACTCTTTTACTTTTCAGCCCCTGAAGAACTCTCCGCCACCGAAGTCCTTCCAGGTCTTGTACATATCTTTGTAGTTTTCTTTGATAAACCTTGAGATGATGTTCACTTCAATATCTGTCAGATCGCCTTTTCTCTGAAGAACTGTACTTCCGTCAGACATGACAAAGAACTTGGCGGAATTGTATTCTGTCATTTTTCTGTCGCTGGCGTGGACATGCATTGCCTCGACGATGCATTGAGATGTGAAATACAGGTAATGATTGGCAATTCTGTCCCGGTAATACTTGGGCATAATCACATCTCCATGAATTGAAGATTTCTGGCGCACAAATCCAGAACAAGCTGCTGCTCGATTGAATCCATGTTGGTCTCCAGTATTTCCCCTGCCCTGTTCACAACCATAGCACACTCAGGATGTTCCAGATTGAGGATACTTACATTTCCATCTTCCGTTGCAGAGAAAGCATATCCGCTGACAACGAACTTGGCGTTTTCTGCTATTCTTTCCAATTCTTTCTCAGGCATATTCAATCCTCACACCCTTGATTGGTCCAAGGAACGAATCCTTGTCCATGTAAAGGCCTTTCAGAACGGGATCAAGATCTATGTACTCCTCAATCTCTTCCGGACGGTTTCTGTATTTAGCCATAACCTCGATGTAACCGTTGTCCCAAAGCTTCACTTTTGTATACCTGTCAAGATTATTGCAGGTTCTGAAAGTGAGCGTAACTCCACCGAAAGAGAAAGTAGTATACTTGTCAAAACTGCTCAGAACAGCAACATCATCCATCCGTCGTAATTCCTTTACATCTATAATCTACAGCAATCACATTTCAAAGGCAATAATCAAATACCCCGCTTACTACGCCATCAATTTCCGGATTCATATTTCCTTCTCTCCTCCGCAATCCTCCTCTCAAATTCATCCAGTTCCCTTTTCATCTTGACCGGATCCGGAGGCGAAGAGCTCAGAATCTCCTTGAAAACCTGCAAACCGACATCACGAGGCATATTAGTCATACACGGTTTCGGATACCGTTGCGGTGTTGTCATTTCACTTCTCCCTGTAATACCCATTTTTATGCAAATGACAAAAATACAGCCCGATGTCTTTCAGACCGGCCAGCCGATTTGAAAAATGAATCAAGGCCCCAATACTTCACTCTTTACTATTTCGGTGGTTGACACAGATAGGTCAAAGCCTAGTAGCATTCAAAAGACTTCAGAACAAATGTGCCCTCAATGCAGTTATTACGACAAACACGCTACAAGAGAATAGATCTTACCAAGCTTTTCTTTTGATAGTGAAACAGAAGTATATCCATGACTCTTATTGGAAAGTAAGAGATTAGATTCTCCAGACTCATAACCTGCAGGCAGTGGTCTGGAAAAGCTGTCCCCTTTGATTGGTTCATTAATGATTTTTCTTTCAGAATGAGTCTCGGCTTCAATAAAAAAGAATTTTCCATAAACACAATCAGAGAATCTGGATGATTTGGCATTCATTGAATAGAACTTGGAAGAATCACTAATATTAAAAATGTCTCGAAAAAACTCATTATCAACAATTTTAGAGAACACTGCCCATGGAATTAAATATGGCGAGGATGAATAATCGTCGAAATCTGGAACAATGTGGCAAATAGCCTCAAATGTATTAAAGATATGCTCAACTTGCCTTAGACTTATAAGCTTTTTTGCATCAAGCACCATTTGAGAGAGAAGATTATAGTATACTTGGTGTTTGGTTTCGCCTGAGAATGGAAACCTATCTTTTATAAACTCTTCCGTCTCCGGATCAGGAAGAATAAATGAATAATCGAAAAACCTTTCAAAGTATAAGCTCGTATCGATTTGTCCAAATGAATGACAAACAGATTTCTCAAGTTGTTCTTGATTAATCGCAAAGACAAAGCACAATCGTGAATCAGAGAATAGATGCTTCACCCTCTCAAGGACTTGAATTGCAAAATCCGGACGGCATCTATCCAGCTCATCAATCAGGACAAATGCTTTTTTGCCTTGATACTCTGCACTGCATTTTGGGAAAAACTCATCTAACGATTCTTTAATTTTACCCTTAACGACTTCTAAACCAGTTTTATCCAAACCCTTTACGAAATAGCTTCCTTTTTCGAGTAACTGCTTTTCGTATTCCTGTCCTGTTTCTTGAACCAGTTTCTTTACAGAACTGACAATCGGAATACTTGAGGTAATTCTGTTCAATGATACTTTTGCAAAAGACACCATTGCCAAGTCTGCTTTTTCAAAAAACACACTTGAATCTTCCAAGTATTTGCTCAACCCAGTTATTAAAGAATCAGTGAATGAAATAAATGCATCTTCACTAATATCGTTTCCCCACGCATTAAAACGAACAACCATCTGGCTGTCTGCTTCAAGTTCTGCTGCCAGTTTCTCAAGAAAGAAAGTCTTCCCGAAGCCCCAACCAGCATCAAGTGAAATAGTGAGAGAGTGTTCTTCTGGACAATCATTCTGCATAAGTGAAATGAGATTATCTAATAGTATTTTCCGCGATGCAAATAACTCAGACATTTTGTGATTCATCCACTAACTATTGTTCATCCGCACAGCCACAATGGCTGCCAATAACAACTCTTCAATAGTATTCGCTTCATCAATTGATTTCTTCAGGCATTCCTTCAGAACCGGCGACACCCTCTTGTATCCGTTGTCGATACATAGCTTATATAATTCTTTGAAATCCTTTCCGTTCATTGCGTTTCTTTATCTCCGTATGCAAAAGATAATCAACAAATTCCCAAAAAGATACCATAACATCTGGATTATTATTCAAAGAACTAATTAGCTCAGAGACTTCTAGACCAACCAGTCTGTCTTCACGTCCCACCTTCTCCTCCGCTCGGGTGGGTGGGAGGGTCAGCCTATGCTTTTCAAATCATACAGAATTGTTGTCACTCGAAAACAAAGAAAACACTATTATGAGCTCTAGTGATAGCCACGTATAGTTTATTTCTGCTTATCTCTGCCATATCCATTAGTTTTCCCTTTTTGAAAAGAGATTGAGTCGTTTTATTAATGAAGACACAGACATCTCCAAAACAATCCTCCCCTTTCACATCACCCCAATTCCTGTGCCCGTTTCCCCACTTGTAACTTTCTTTGTAATGAAGCTTTATTATTTTATCATCAGTATATATTTGCCTTTGTTCATCTTCATTTGTAATAAGCTTTATTGTAGAACAATCAGTTTGGACTTTATTTGAGAAAATCTTAATTCCAAGATTATTTCTAACAAAAGAGCATATTTCTTCACTGCAACGCCAACTGTTAATTAGGGTAGAATCATCTATTATAAACCCTTTATTTTCAAACCTTTTTTCATACTTCACAAAATCAGTGAAAAGGCTCTGATTAACATTTCCATCACGACTTGTGTCGTATGTATGCTGATAAAAATCCCCAACAAATAGCATATTTACATTTGAAGTCATAATCTTTTCCAAAAAAGAAAAGTCCCGGCCGGCAATATCTTGGACTTCATCAATAATCAAGTAATCAAAAAACTCCTCAATTCGTTCTTTTATTTCCTCAATTAGAATGAACTTCTCAATGAAAAGAGATAGTCTATTACTGTAGAAATACCTGTTGCTAGACAAATAAAAAGACAAAGAGTCCTTTGTTGCCTTTAGATTGCTGTTTGATTCAAAAATAAGTCCTTTAGATTGTACAGCATCTGCAAGAAACGGTTTGTAGCAAAAACGGAAAAGAAATCGAAACCATGTCATCAAGGTAACATTACTTGGCCATTTCCCATTATGTTTGGCAGTTATCTTGTTTGTTAGATTGTCATAATTAGCGTCTGTATATGTTAAAACAAGATATTTGTATTCCGGCCTAATTGATTCAACAACAAAAGTTGTCTTACCAGAACCAGCTACGGCAAATATTACTTTCTTATCCACTCAATTGCCCTCAAAATGTAGTCGGGAACAACAATAGGATCTGATTGATCCAAAAGTGTAAAAGCCGCCTCTGTTTTGTTATTCAACATATAATCTAGAGCTTCATTATTGAACAATTTGTCCATTAATAAAGCATTAGATTTATATACGGCAACTTCGAAAGTGTAGTTATCAGCATCCTCTTCATAGAAGATTCTGATATTCGGGCTTTCATTATACTCAGCGTATTTTTGTTCACAATTCTTCTTTATATCTTTGTCATTATCTGTTATTACGGCCACCTTACAATTAGTCTGTTGAGCTATTTCCAAATAGCGTTTAAAACTCAAACCCCTAACATTAACGATATGAACATCATCGTTCTCTGGTTTATTGCCCGTAACTGATTTATAAAAGACATCCATTAGCATGAACTCAGATGGTCCTTCAACTAAGATGCTCTTTTTTGCCAACGCGAATTCCACAATACTTGCAGGAGGTGATTTAATAAAATACTTGGCAGTATTATCCGACAAGTCATTTAGCATAATTGGATTTGAATCTTCCTCGGAATGCATAATCAATACATTCCGCAATTGGAGTCCAGTACTTATCTCACTGCTATGCGTCGTGATAAACAACTGCCCTTCTTTCATTTCTCCAATATGCTCTATCAGTTTCCGCAAATTTGTCGGGCTAAGGTGGTTTTCGGGTTCTTCAATTAACACAATGTTTACATTATCTTTGGATCGCTCAATAGCATAATCTGTTTTGACAAACACTTGTCGACCCATTCCTTTGCAATTAATAGCTATATCATCTTCAAAAATCATTAGATCATTCTCAAAATCTGATATCCCAGTGGTCTTAAGCCCAAACTTACAAGTTGCCTGAGGAATTGATAGTCTATCATTTAGGTCCATTAAACACATATCTGAGAATCTTTTTCTTAAATGCCTATATTTACTCTTATGAATCGCCCTCTCAGTTATGTTATCTTGTGTCTCCCGAAGATAAACCCTACGAACGAATTCATTCGTTGCATATTCACCATTCATATTGGCGTTGTCAATCAAGAGTGAGTGTATTACTCGCCTATTACTGGAATACCCTTCATCCGCAAATGTTGAAAAGCGAATACTGTAATAGTCGTAAGGGAAATAGTTACTTACGCCGGAAATCATTTCAGTAATCTCAGAACGAAAGTCTTCATTGGGTTCACAAACAAGTCGAATGCCAAAACATGGTTTTTTATCGGTATTGTTTTTCCCTTTCATTGGGAAACTAAACTCTCCAGATAGATATAATTCAACCCGTAATACTGGAAGATTATTGAAAGTCCTCTCCCCTCTTAAAAAGTTTGATACGGCATTGATGTTTAATAATTTTTCGATTCCGATTGATTCAACTTTATGAATACTTCCACTAATTACAAGATCAATTGCCTCGAGAACTGTGCTTTTTCCAACTTCATTGTCACCAACAAGTATGTTTATCCTAGCATTTGGTTCAATGACATAATTGGTGAATCGTTTATAGTTCTGAAGCTTTACTTTTGTGATTATTGCGTTCATGGAACAACCTTCCTTATGCCATATTTGTCAATTATTTATTTCTCGTTTCTGACTTGTTTCAATTTGGTTCGTATCCCGGAAATGAAACTCTATCCAGTCCAGGACATAATAAGATTCAGACAGCACTCCAGGTCATGTAATTGCGAAAAACATTGTGTCCTTCGATGGAGAGTAGAGTATTACTATCCACAACACAGCCGGTTTTCTCCAACAGCAATGTCTCCAAAACACACAATCCTGACAAGGCATTAATCACATTGGAAAGATTTGCCTGTGAGTACACAAGGCCTGTTCTGTCTCTATCTGTTCTTCTATGCTTAACGTTGTTGTATGAGTTCCACCAAGCAGGAACATGTGCGTTTGGAACTGTCGGATCATCAATGTGTTTTCCGTTTACCTTTGCAACAAAGAAATTGGCCCAAGGAAAGAGTGTCTCCTTGCGGAAACAAACAGGTTTAGATTGAATACCCTCATAAGTGTTCTGAATAACGAACCACCAGCTTTTGATTGGAGTGTATTTAGTCACCCGATAACTGGAATCACACTGTAAAGCGAGTGTTTTTCCAATCACATCAATCTCACTGCATATTGCCTGCAACAATTCAAGAAGTCTTGAAGAGTATGTCTTTCCATTGACTTTCAAGTCGAATTCAATGAACCTTTCTAATTCAACAACTTGAGATTCCAGGGAAAGATAATACTTCCAGTAAGAATTGATTACTTCATCAGATGTCATAATTCAACTTATCAAATCCAAATACTCTCTGACCACACCAATCAAACCACATTCCTACCCGGGTTGGCGGGTGGGAGAAACAAGATAATCCTTGAGAAAAGAATACAAGTAAAAGACCTAAACCCTACCTATCCCATCTCCATTCAGCCCGATGTTTTTCAGACTGGCCTTGACATCTGACAATTGTGTTCTCTTTTAAAAAGGCTGCTTAACCATATTTGATCTAAAAACATTAAACGAGTACCCATAGCGAGAAACCAAATCGGAAATCAGATTATAATACCAATCTGGAGAGTATGGCGAAATGTATACTCCATTAATCAGCCTGTTTAAATCAACTCTTCGTTCAATCCCCAACACTTTTTTGTTACTGAAATCATAGAAGTAGGCTCTAACTTCATGTTCATATTCAAATGATTTTCTTTTATACAAATACAATTCATTGATATCTGCAAAATGCCTTGAGAAATCAATATAATGAACCGGTTTAACTTTAACTTCTGCTCCAAGTTCTTCCTTCAGCAGAGCATATGTTGTCTGAATAGCTACTGCATTATCAACACTAGAAGAATACAAGTTCCACATGGCTTCTGATTCATATTCGTTCCAATGCCAACAATTAATAAATACGTTATTCTTAGGCCTTTCTGTAATCTGCTTAAGCAGGTTTTTCACATTCTTTTCAAGAACTACTGGATCCACATGATGCCAACAATTATCTGGTGCTGTTATTAATGAAGTCCTGAAATAATTTGAATAATAGTTATCCCACTTTGATTTGTTCCCAAGTTCACCATGCGCTCCTTCGAAAACATCTTTGAAGCACTTAGGAGCTGAAAAGAACAAGGAACTATTCTTCATCATACTAATAAACTTACCCAAGTCCATATATCGCCAAAGCTTGCTTTCACCAGCCAAAGCAATTTCATTTGATGACGAAACAACCCTTTTAGTTTCAGTATATGGACCACAACCCCTATGAGCGATTAGGAATAGATTACCTGAGCTTCTAAAACAATAAGCCTCTTCTCCTTCATTAAAATGCTTTTTACAAAACGGGCAGTAATTGAGTATTTCAGTCTTTTTTTTCATCTACAAAGGTCGTCATTCAGTTCTTTTGTTTATACTTACTAATGCTTGTTACTCTAACACAATAATCACCGATTCCTTTACCAGCGGAGTCATTTCCTTTAATTGTAAGATCGTTTAATCCATCCACATTGAATAAAAAAAGCTGATAATCAGTTCGGAAAGATGTATAGTATCGAACAAAATCAAATGAGTCATCAACTATTTTTAACTCACCAATTTCTTTTCCAGGCTGAATCCCATAAGATATGCTACAGTCACAGCAACAACAAAAAGCCCTATTACTAGTCAAATACTCAACATATGCGTTAGCATAAAAATAACCACCATTTGCAACTTCCGTTGCTTCTTTTTGATGAGCACGACAAAAATCCATTAATTCACGTATTTGTTCCATATTTCACTCCTTCAAATTTGGTAATAATCGAACAAATAGTCATATTTTAAATCAAACATGAACGATAATACATTGCACTAATCAGTAACTCTACCATTCCCCTCACTCGGGTGGGCGGGTGGGACGACAAGATCAAACTGAAGCATCCCTGAACAGCCCTTTAGTGAGATAACAGACCACTGTTCAGGGGAAATCAAACCGCCTTCAATGGGAGATCCCAGAAGGTTTGAAGCCAGAATGGCATACTATTCAAGATTCGAGCTGCTATGCATCGATGAGTTCCCGAACTCCGAGGCGGAAGACAACGGATACATGATGCAGGAGTTCTTCAACATCAGGAACATCCGCGGATTCTCAACGATTGTGATTGGTAAGCCCGCCCCATCAGCACAGCAAGCTCTTTCCCTCAGTAAAATGCTTCGGACAGTTGATCAGGGGAAGAATCCTCAAGAATGCAATCGAACTTGAGATGGGGGGTCCGAATCTTCTGCTCTACAAGCCGGATTGATTAATCATTTGCCGGAGTCCAGCCAAATCGGGCCCCCGGACTTCCCATCGGTTTCGGTTTGCATTCCCATTTCTGGCGGTCTGTTTTCCCTGTATGTCGGTCTACGTTCCTATTTCAAACGGTACAGACAGTAATGCAGTAAACATATAGGTATACTAGGTAATAGCACCTCGCCTAACACATATCCTCTAGGCATATGTTTACTGCCAAGTTTATTAAATTTGATTCCGAAATCAAATTATTCAACCTTCTTATAGTCTCCACCACTTCATTCCGGAAGCCCTAAGGTCTTCGACTTTGTAAAGGCCTTTGACATCAATGAGAACTTTTTCGTCATTCGGAACATCTTTGAACATTTTCTGGATAGTATCCAGAGACAAAGCTCTGAACTCGTTGTGGGCAACAGCAACAATCACGCAGTCGGCATCGGCAGCATCTTCTAACTTTGTAAGTTTCACGCCGTACTCATGCAAAGCATCCCGCTCGGAAGCCCAGGGGTCAATTACAACAGGCTCAATTCCATATTTGTTAAGCTGCTTGATGATGTCATCAACTTTACTGTTTCTTGTATCAGGACAATTCTCTTTGAATGTCAGACCAAGTATTATGACCTTGCTCTTTTTAGGAGCCTGCCCTGCCTCAATCATCTTTTTCACAGCTTTATCGGCCACATAGGCGCCCATACTGTCGTTCACGATTCGACCGTTGAGAATAATCTGACTGTGATACCCAAGCTTTTCTGCCTGATAGGTAAAATAGTACGGATCAACACCGATACAATGACCTCCAACAAGACCAGGACGGAAACCCAATGCATTCCACTTGGTATTCATGCCGTCTACGACTTCGTTGGTATCTATATCCATCCTGTCGAACACCATGGCCAGCTCATTCATAAATGCAATGTTGATGTCTCTCTGGCTGTTTTCTACAACTTTTACAGCTTCTGCCGTACGCAGATTTGAAACCGGGTGAGTTCCGACCTCAACAACAAGATCATACACAGCTTTGATTTCCTTCAGGGACTCCTCATCAATTCCGCTCACAATCTTGTGAATGTTTTCCAGACGATGCACCTTGTCACCCGGATTGATGCGCTCCGGGCTATACCCGACCTTGAAATCAACACCGCATTTCATGCCGCTCTGTTTTTCCAGAATAGGAATACAGACATCCTCAGTACAGCCGGGGTATACCGTAGATTCATAAACAACGATGGAACCAGGAACAAGATTCCTTCCGACAATCTCTGAAGCTCCGATTACCGGTGTGAGATCCGGTGTATGATCAGTATTTACGGGTGTCGGAACGGCAACAATTATGAACCTAGCTTGTTTAAGGTCAGTCTCATCAGATGTGAACTGAATCCTGGTTTTGGCAATCTCTTCATCACCGACCTCTTTTGTCGGATCTACGCCAGACTTGTACAATTCTATCTTTTCTTTGTTCAAGTCAAAACCTATGACATTGAGTCCCTTTTTTGCGAAAGCATGGGCAATTGGCATCCCGACATAACCCAGACCTACTAAGGCGAGCGATTCGTCTTTAGAAAGTAATAAATCAAATAAACTCTTCATTTTCTAATCCTCTCTCAATAATACTAGCACTACAAAACACTGATTAAAAACTAACAACAACCACATTATTGTTATTAGCACCTCTTTTCCAAAGAGCCATTATCCTATCAGCATAATGAAGACGCTAATGCAATTGCTCAACGTGATTCAAAAACTGGTTAGCCACATTTACTATGGTTAATCGGCATTGTAAGGAACCATGCTTTCACAATTTGATAACTGTTTTAAAGAATACCTCTAATGATGTTAGGTATACCAACTCTTTTCTTCTATTAGCAGTTCCACGAATATGCTCCTCATATATTTTTCTCACTTTCTCACGGTTAAACAGATTATTCAATACAACCGAATCATCAGCGAAGAGATAACTTACAAATAATGATAACCACGAGGAATCATATCTGCTGTACCCGTTGAAATCAGAATAGAAATGAGGATAGTAAATTCTGTCTGCATGTGTAGTATTATATTCTTTTATCATTATTTCATAGAGTTTCTCTCTTTCTTCTTCAAGTCTTCTTCCTTCATTCCATCGGCAGGTAGGCGAGAAAACAGGAAGTTGGGTATTGTTATATATGATTCCTGCATATTCGGGAGCCTCTCGAATAAACAACTCATGATAGAATCTATGATTAATTCGAAGTGTTGCAGAAATATGGGCAATAGTTTTTTGAAAACTGATATCACAGCTGACATGAAAACAATCCTTATACTTGGCAGGAACAATCTCCCTCAGTAAGACGAGATTCTTTGCTCTGTTCTCAATTGCAAAAGCCTGAATACTATCCTTAACCGGAATAGAATCATAATTCTTTGCATCTTCAATCAATCCTGAATCATCATAATCAAAAATAGAAGCTATCTCAGTATTTTTACTCATTTCTTGCAGTTCAGTTTTTGAAAACACATCCATTTTCATCTGTTTGCGATGAGTACTAACATATTCTGACAAACATCCATTGAATTCTATTGCTTCTTGGGACAAAAAGGTTCCACCCAGATATGCATCCAAAGCAAAACCTGTAAGGAAATAATCCTCTGATATCTTTTGAACTGCTTCAAGTATATATCCTTGAGGAAACATATCAGCCCCACAAACGAATCTCTCATACTCTTCAGCATGTCTAACAAAGCTTTCAGGAGTCAGAGCAATCCATTTAAATGAATTATTGCCGACTTCTGCACACTTCTTTGCTATTTTCACCTCATCAGAGTATGGCTGTCCGAAGCAGTATGTACTCACAATACCAGGAAAAGCTTTATTAGTCTCAGCAAGGAGAAACCTACTGTCCAACCCCCCAGACAAAAAAATACAAGTATTGCATTCTTTCCCTGAAATCCGCTTTGTAATTGCATTCCTGTATGCTTTTGAAACTGAAGGGATAAGGTATTCAAGATCATCTGTCGTATCCTGATAGAAAAAACGATGGATTCTCTTAACTTCTACACGGCCATCAGTAAAAACGGCAAAGCTACCTCCTATCAGTTTTCTGACCTTCTTTGACAGGGTTTCTGATCCAATCAGGCATCCAAATCGGAGATAATCGTTAAGTGCTCTATAATCACAGTCTCCTAATCTGAAATCATGGAAGCATAGACTGCAATCTGTAGTTATCGTGAGTCCTGAATCTTCCATTCTATAGTACAGCGGAATCAATCCTTCCCTTTCTGAAATAACAACAACCTGTTCTGTCCGCAAATTGATACTACCACAAACGAATTCGCCGTCTATACTATAGATGCTGTGATACTGCCCTTCTATCATAAAACCACACAATTCATCGAAGGCTTCTTGTCTGGTTTGACCGTACAGAGTTCCGAATATGAAATACAGGACACAATCCTTCTCTATGAAGAAAAAGTGTTCTGTATTAATCGGTTCCTTAATCAGTATCTTGAACGACCCAAAGGACATAACCTTGTCTGTCGTATGGTATTTCTCTGTGTAATCGCTTCTTTTGATGCAAAAATCCATCTATTCCTCTCAAACCCAGTTATTCAATAAACAGGATCATATTTTATGGCTTCAAGCAATTTGCTGTCGCTATCCCCGTTCAGAATGCTTCTCAAAATCGAGGAAGAAATGCCGTCTGTATGAGGCAGATAAATTATCTCGACCCCGACAGGTGCAAACTGCTTTTCATACCGTTTCCAGACATCAGTCCCCTGCCAGTCTGAGCCAACAAACATTCTGTTGAAATGAAGCCTCTCCCATGCAGCGTATTTGTTTTTATCTGTCTGGGGGACTACTTCATCCACGTATTTAATGGACCCAACTATCTCACATCTCTCAGAAAAAGGAATGATTGGTCTCTTGTTCTTTTCATGTTCAACAAGTTCGTCCGTGCTAACACCAACTATCAGACAATCACACTGCTCTTTAGCGCGCCTGATAATATTCAGATGTCCAATATGAAACATATCGAAAACGCCAGTAGTATATCCAATTATCATACTTGCCTCCTTGACCCTACTCTCGTTTCAGAGCCATTTTAAAGAACATTTCAAGACTGACAAGGTAGACCAGAAGTCTACGATTGTTGGAACTTCCAATCCTGTGTTCCCTTAATAGCTTCTCTATCACATCCCTACGCAGTATCCTGGAGAAAAGGAATGACTCAGAATCCGTTATCGTCATCTGAATCGTCTTTTGCCATCCTAGGTCAAATCTGCTCCACCCGTCAAAATCTGAATAGTAATGAGGATAGAAAACAATCGGATTTCCGTTGCGTTGTGCCTCGAATTCCATTTTCTCAAACAGAAGCTCTCTGTGGTATTCCAAGCTGGCACCTTCTTTCCAAAGTTCCAGCGGAGCGGAAACAGGCAAGTTGGTGTTGTTGTATGTAATCTTAGCGTAGTCCGGATAGTAATCCACAAACAACTGTCTGTACAGTCTTCTGTTTAGTCTCCATTCTGCAGGAATTCTGGCAGCAGAATTCAGGAAATCAATATCGAAATTTGGATTAATATAATCGAGATAGCATCCGGGAACTATTTCGCGAACCAGAACTACTCTCTTTTCCCTGTTCTCTTGAACAAAAGTTTGTATTGAATCTCTAACAGGAATATCGTCATATTGTTTCGCCATTTCGTGAAGATTACTTCTGCAGGAAAACAATTTATCATATACACCGGGTCTGCAGAACAACTTGAGGTCTTCTTCTCCTAGCAAATGCATCTTCACGCTTTTTGTGTTGTCAGTTATGTATTTCGACAGCTTTCCCTTGAAAAACAAAGCTGATTCCGGAAGAAATGTTCCTCCAATCTGTGTTTCAATATCAGTTCCAGTGATGAACCCAGTTATTCCGTCTGCCCTCGCCTTCTTTGCTACTGATATGATAAAGCTTTGAGGGAACATGTCCCCGCCACAACTTATCCGGAGATACTCACTGATATCTCTCAGAAAATCATCCGGCTTAAGCAGATAGCTGAAATACCTATTACCTTTCAATCCGGCAGTTTCCTTCGCGACTTCCACCTCTCTGGAGTGATTCTGTCCGAAAATGACACAACTTAACCTTCCGTCTTTTATGAATCTATTTGCAGTTGAAAGAACAAAGCGGCTGTCCATTCCCCCGCTAAGCAGCACTGCAACTTTTTCAGGTTCCCTGTCAATGCGCTTTTCCAACGCTTTTCCGTAATTGAAGATAATCTCTTCAGAAAGAGCTTTTATATTCTTCTGCTCTTTTGACGAATCATGAAAAAAGAAGTGAACACGGTCTGTCGATATCTTTCCGTCTCTGAATCTGAATACTGTTCCTCCCTGAATCAGCTGAACCTTGTTTGAAAATGTGTGATTACCGACAAGTGTTCCATATCTCAGGAAATCATAGACTGATGAATAATCAATATCAGACTCACAATAGTCATCGAAAAAAGAATAGCATTCCGTTGTTATGACTATTTCTCTGTTAAACAGTCTGTAATACAGCGGAATTAGGCCTTCTCTGTCTGAAACTACTGTGATGGAATCCGGATCGATGACAATGAAGACATAATCTCCGTCAATGTCGAAAAGTGCCTCAGGACCTTTGGCCATGTAAACAGAAGCTATATAACGGGCGGGATTATCTGACTTCTCATATAGGCTACCGAAAAACAGATAGTGTGAAACCGAATCCGAATAGGCCTTACATGCGAGAGATTTTTCAGTTGGCGGAATAAACTGGACCTTGTAGTCAGATAATTCAATCGTTTCACAACCATTAAGACGATAATGTGAATCTTTTTTGGGGCTCATTAACAATTTCATGTATAGTCTCCATTCATTTCTTCTTTAAAGCACTTACAAATCCGGTTATGACCTTCTCACGCATAAGGACAGCAGAGATAGTCATAACCGAGAAACCTGCGGCAAACAAAAGCCCGACCATCATTACCGATACAAAAAAACCGAATCGGCTTATTACTGTGGAAAACCCTTGATACAAAAGGACAAGAACCGCAGAAGATAAAAACAGGCTCACGAAAATCTTCAGCAGTTCTTTGCCTCCGGAATTGTCAACATCCTTCTGTCTGAAAAACAGAATCAGATAAATCGGCATTGTAACTGACACAGAAAAGCTTGTTCCAAAAGCCAGACCCATATGACCTAGAGGCTTAACCAGAATCCAATCCAGAAGAATGTTTATAGAAACAGTAATGATACTCAATATAGTACAATACTTCGCCTGTTTCCTTGCATAGAAATACTTTGTCATGACTGCATTTATTGAAAGCGGCACAAGCCCAATCAAATATGCAAAGAATGACTTCGAAGTCAAAGCAGTGGAATCCTTGTTAAAAGCGCCATGTTGAAAAATGATGGATACAATTGTGTCCGAACACAGAATACAACATACAATCAAGGGAGTTAATAACAGAAGAATAGCCTTCATGCAGTCTGTTACTTTCTTTTGAGCTTCGGAAATATTGTTGTCTGCTATGCATTCCGCAACATGCGGATATACAATCGTTGTAATCAGAATTGTCACAAAGCTAAAAATAACCTTCCTCAATGAATTCGCATATGCAAGACTTGATATTGCTCCGTCATTCAAAAAAGATGCGAATAACTTGTCGAAAAAAGTACAGATATCGTCCACTATGTGTGTCAGAGTTATCGGTATCAGAATTGCTAGCGTTTCCTTCATACCTTCTTTGTCGGGAAACACTGGATTGAACCGATAGCCGGTCTTTATGATAAAAAAACCGGAGACTACCCACTGGACACAATAAGCGACAACGATACCCCATGCCACTGTCTTTATGCTTTCACCCCGGCTAAGACTCAACGCCAGAATCTGGACCATGTTAATCGACAGGTTTGAAATTACTGAAAATGTGTACCTGCCGTTTGCAGCCAGATATGCGTTATTAATCTGGCTCACACCCATAAAAAGCAGTGAAAAAGCCAGAATGGAAATGCATTCTATGGCAATCCTACGCTTTTCATCGCCAAATCCGGGCAGAGCGAATCTGATGAGTTGTCTTCTAAGAAGCAAACACAGAAAAAGAGCCGCAACAGACAGAAGGAAACACATTGTCACAATGGAATCTGTATACCCATTTCCCTCGTTAGAAAGCTTTTTACGCTTATATATCGGAGTGAAAGCAATGCTGATGGTAGTCAGCCATCCAAAAAACACACTAATCATCAGATTCGCTGATACTATGCAATCTATCGAGCTACCGGTCCCGAAATAGTAAGCCTGTATTATATCCCTGAGGAACCCCAGCAGTTTCTCAGCGAAGATGATTATTGTGACTCCGAGACTTGCCCTGATGATTTTATTGTCCACGTTTCCACTCCGGCGGAATATCCCTTCCCAGAATTGTCAACGGCTTTGAGAGTTTTTTCAGGAAATGGATCCCTGTTATATATGCAATATGGGAAAATATATTGCTGAGTATTGATCTCAAAGCAGCTTTCCTGTAATGCAAACCGTGCTTCGGAACATAATCAGAAAAGAAGAACTCCCCATCTTCAGCCAGTTTTGCTAAAGCCGATGAAAGCCTCTCCACGGCATGTCCATCTACTATTCCAATATAGTCTTCATATCGGCATTCATTTGCATAATCTCTCACGTACGCTATATCACGTATGGAAGAAATAGAAGGCATCTTTTCAAGACCATATGTTATAAACCGTTCCGGAACGGGGAACGGACAGAATCGAAAAACTTTTATCCCTTTTGCTTGAGCTTCAAAGAGAACGGTGCTTTGCCTAGACAAAACGGATTCTACATATCTCAGCCAGAAATAGATGCTTTCTGAACCAATTACCTTAATCTCAGAATTTAGAGAGATTATTGCATTTGTACCCGGATGAGGCCTATAAATAACATCATATTCAGAAAGAAAATCAGCGGGCAGTGAATTCAGCTGGTTCTCCATTTCCTTAATGTCACGTGCGGTAAATCTGTTATACTTCTCCAAGTCATCACTACTATAACCTTGGTTAACAAGTGTATTGATTCTCGCTTCGGAACGTGGTTCACCGGATTCACATATCAGCAGCCATTTTTTCTGTTCATCCAGTCCGTATCTTTCCGCAACTGACAACCGGCTTTCTGAAATGTCATTCATTGCAGAGAGAACCAAGTCTGACCGCGGATTCTGAGCAATCACTATGTTATTTTCACATATCCCGCGCTCAACCATCATTTTCTTGTACTCAGAAGACCAAGCAAGATGGTAGATTCTATTCTTTGTGAAATCATCCTGCGGATAAAACCTGTGCTCGTTATAAGTTGCACCAATCTGCTCATGTCTGAAATTGAATACGGCCCTGATTCTTCCTCGTTTCAGCAACCCCAGAATATCAATCATGGATTTCTCTTTATATACGTAAGGCAATGCCAGTAAATCTATTATCTTGCTGTTCGCTATCCGATACAATTCGGCAATCTGGAAGTGTATTGAGAGAACACGAACATCCAGATTGCCTTTTCCGTCTAACTGATCTCTGATTCTCATACAGGTTTCATATTCCCTGGAAATATGTTCGTACATCAATACGACAGTCTTCAACCTTCATCCCCCCCTGCTTTGATTATTGTACTCAGTTTTTCTGCAATGAAATCCTCTGTGCGTTGCATCGAATCAAAGGTCGCTCCTCCAATATGCGGTGTGACGATAATGTTTCTTGATGGCCACAACGAGATTAACTCATCAAGAAAAGAAGACTTTTCCGTTTCATTTGACAGCACATCAACAGCCACACCCCGAAACCAGTCCTTTTTAATGAAATCAATAAGTGATTCCTCATCGACGAGTTCTCCTCTGGCAGCATTTATGAAATACTTCCCTTTCATCTGCGTGAAAAGACGACAACCAATCATTTTCCTGTTCTCTTCAGTATAGTTTGCACACAGAATAATGATGTTTCCCTTTTCAATAACCTCTTCAATGGAACTGCATCTCACAGCATAATCCGAAGATATTTCCTCTGTATCATAGAAATATACATCGGCACCGAAAGCCCTGTAATATTGTGATATAATTTTTCCGACTCTTCCAAATCCTATAATGGCTATCGAGTTATGGAAAAGCTCATGTCCTCTGTATGGATTCCTGTCGAAAACCGTGTTTCCTGTATTCAGAAATGCATGGGAATAATTCCTGAGCAAAGCCAGTGTAAGACCGAATACATGCTCCGGAGTGGCTCTTATGGACGAGAGAAAATCATATTCTCCTTTCAGCGATATGACAGAAATCTGACTGTCTGTAACAGCTATGTGGTTCAAACCTGTTGTGGGGCTGCAGATGTATTTCAGTCTGCTGGTACAGGATGTCAGCTCGTCATCTATCAGATACTTCAGACGGACAAAAATAGCATCCTTGTCGGAAATGAATTTCTTAAGATTCCCTCCGTCAAATAATGAAACCTCTCCGAGTGTTTCCAGACGCCGCAAGGCACTGGGAGAAAAATCCTCCGGCTCACAGATACCTATTTTGAAAGTTTCCATCGGAGCATCTCCACATCATCCATGCAGTCGATATTTACGGATCTGTCTTTCGGCATCACATACATGGCTGGAACATCATCAAACACCCTGTGGTTCCGGATCATCTGGTCTACAGTTGTTATGTATATTGCTCCGTTACGCACATATAAATCTTCGAGTTCCTGTCTCCTTGCGCCCTTGTTGTGTCCGTTGTTCAGGGCAATTGCCAGATTGCCTCTCTTATGATATGTCACCAGGTCACAGATGTACTCTTCTCTGTAACATGAAATAAGTGAAGTCACACTCTGCTCCTCAAAGAGCTTGAGGGCGCTCCGGATGTCCGAAACCGTTCTCAATGGTGTCGTAGGCTGGAGCAACAGAATTGTATCAAAACACCGGCCTCGGTCTTTATAGAATTCATATGCGTGAATCATCACATCAACACTCTTGGCCGTATCATTGCTGAGGTAGTCAGGACGAAGAAAAGGAACTGATGCTCCGAACCGTATGGATATGTCGGCAATCTCCTGATCGTCTGTGGAAACGACAAGTTCATCTATCAGACCTGCCTGTTTCGCACCCAGTCCTGCTTCAATCGAATAGCTGATAAGAGGTTTCCCCTGAATATCAATGATATTCTTGCGGGGGACACCTTTCGATCCTCCTCTTGCAGGGATCAATCCCAAAACTTTCATTCCGTCCTCCTTGTCCTAGATGAACTTATTATCCTTATTTCCGCTGAAACAACGGTCGAATTCTCCGGGACATTTCTGCTGACACAACAACCTGCCCCGATTCTGGCTCCTTTGCCAATGTTAACTTTCCCTATGATGCACGAATTGGCCCCTATGAACACATCATCTCCTATTACGGGTGCACCGTAACCTTTTGAGCCTTGAATCAGGTTCGAACCTATGGTGACATGGTGGAAAAGTGTCACATTCCTACCGATTTGCGCCTGTTTGGAGATGAAGATACCTATCAATCCATGAGGTGTGACAGGCACTGATTGGGAATCACACAGTTGTATCTTCTGGTAATGCGGTTCATCCTCATCTGAGCGATTCTTTTCCTAAGGGAAGAATTATCTAGAGAAAGAACCACCTCACGATATTTCCAAAATAGTTTGGCATCATTGTGTAACCTGTTCCGCATACCGAGCCACCTTTTCCCTTCTTGCTTTAATAAGCAAGAATTTTGTTTATGGCAATATTCCCAAGGTTGTGAATAACTTCGGCTATTTTTTCTCCCGCGTGACCGTCTCCATACAGTTCATCTCTTTCGCAACGGGGGGAAGAAACAATCGTATGGTAAGCATTGAGTATTTCTTCGGGGTTGTAGTCGCAATCAATGACATTATGACCCCGTTCTCTGCCTATCTGCCGGTCACCGATATTGATTGCAGGCACTCCCAGATAGGAACACTCCCGAATTGCCACGCTGGAGTTTCCGATAATACAATCACTTCCCATTAACAGAACAAGAAAATCATCAGGGGACATATTCTTGAAGAAATAAATGTTCTTCGCTTTACCATTCTCTCTGTGTATCCTAATCTCTTTGGAAACGGAATCCGAACCTGCATCGACATTCGGCCAGAACCAGTAAATCTGTCTATCAATCGATTCAACTACATCCAGAACACATCTGGTCTGCTCTCTGGCTTCGTTGATGGATGTGGTGACAGGGTGTTGCATCACAACGATATACTTGCTTCTTTCAGGAAACAGATTTCCTACACCGTTATACTTTTCAATAGGATCAAACACCAGAGAATTATAATTGTTGCGTACATTCTCAGCTATGTCTATTGACGGACATCCCGTTACATAGATGCGATCCGGACGCTCTCCCATTTTTATGACACGTTCCCGTGCCAAAGGGGTTGAAACAAGATGGACATCCGCTAGTTTTGTTATTGCATGGCGCACTTTTTCATCGATATTCCCGGTGACCTCACCGCCTTGGATATGAATGAGAGGAATATTCATATAGGAGGCAGCTATTGCAGTGGACATAGTTTCGTACCTGTCTGCAATTGTGACAACATAATCAGGTTTGATATTGTCAAAGACTGTTGCCAGCTCAATTATTCCCATTCCGGTTGTTTTTGCTGATGAGATCACATCTTCCCCTGAAATCATATTGTGCACTGAGGCTGCAACACTGAACCCATCCTTGATAATCTGTTTCACTACTTTTCCGTACGCATCAAGTATAGCTGAAGCCGCAACAACAATCTGCAGTTCAATATCATCATATTTCTTCAAGGCAAAAAGAGCACTCCGGATCCTTGAATAGCTGGGTCTAGCGGTGATAACAACACATACTTTTTTCATTTTTCGAAATCCTCCATCTTTATAGGTTCTCCATCTTTGACATCCCTCTTGAAGATGGAACCAAGCATCATGGGCAATAGTTTGGAATCAATTCCTATGTTCGGTTTCTTTGACTTGACATTCTCAAAACTGAGTTTATCTCCTACGTGGATATCTCCGGAAGCAAAAAGGCTTTTGGAGAACATCTCCTTGAGTTTTTCCCGTGATTCAGATCTTTCCGAAAGATTGACTTTAGTCTCTAGCATCGTTGAAATGAAGGCTGAACCTTCGACAATCTGACTTAACTGTCCGATTGAAACAGAAGCTTTCACATCAGGTCCGAACATGAAGGGACTAAGAGTTACATGCACCTCAATTGCCCTTGCACCCAAAGTTACAGCTGCGAGAGCAGGATATATTGAAGCAGAATGATCCGATATCCCCACCGGACAATTAAACTTATCTCGTAACAAACTGATTTGCGAAATGTCAATCATATCAGCTGTTGAGGGATAGGCTGTCACACATTGAAAAAGAAGAATCCGATTTCCGCTGTTTCTGATTCTTGACATTATATTTCCAATCTCATCCAAAGTACTAAGTCCTGTGGAAATCAGAATCGGCTTTCCCGTTGACATTGCTCTCTCAAGAAGATAATCATTGAAGACCTCTCCGGCACCAAATTTCCAGGCAGGTACTCCTATATCATCAAGCATGTTTAGTGCTTTTTCAGAAAAAGGAGAACTCAGGAAATCCAATCCTGCGGATCTTGCATGATCAGACAGGCCTCTCCACTGGTCTGCAGAGAACTCCATCCGTTTCCAGTAATCATACCGGGAATCGTCTTCATAACTAAACTTAACCCTGAACGGCTCATATATTGTACTCTCCTCCGAAGCTATGTGCGTCTGGAACTTGATTGCATCAGCCCCTGTTGTGGCAACTGCATCAATGAAAGCATGTGCCTGCCCCAGGCTACCGTCATGATTCTGGGAGACCTCTGCAATTACATATGGCCGGTTTCTGTTCCAAATATCATCAATCATGTTAATCACTTTCCTCCGGGAATTGTATACTCAGCACATTATGGTTCGTTACTCTCTTCTCAATCGGAGGGAGTTCCATGTAATGCGGACCAAAAAGATGCGTCAGATACCTATCATTGTCAACTGGGCATTCAAATTGCTCACCACAGAACAGTATACTACCTCCCCCACAAAAATTACTCTTTTCACTGCAATGCCGCATATAGCCGTATCCGCTTGCTATGCTGGTTATGCAATTACACCCACTGTCTCTGAATTGGGTCATAAACCTGTACTGGAACCTGTTGATTGTCTTGAATGAAAGACCGCTAAAGGCAAAGCACAGAAGTCTTTTCGCATTGTTCGAGAACCCCCGGTATCCGTTCTTGTATTCCGATACTATGGTGAGGAATTTAAAAAAGATATATTTCAGACGAAAGAGCACGGAGACTTTGGAAGGGATGAAGTCAAAAGGAAAAATATCAATAAAAAAACCTTTGTGCTGATCGGTATCAACCGTTTCCTTTTCTATGAACACAGTCCCGTTGCGCCTAAGCTTTGCATATGGCATAGGGGTTTTTTCGTCGATTTCCTTACATTGCAGATAGTACTTCCCTTGTGTTTCCCAATGCTTCTCCTGCCATATGCGAATAAAACGTTCATACTCGGACCGTTCCATTCCCACATCGATATCGTCATCCCAGGGAATAAAACCGCCGTGTCGGACGGCTCCCAATAAGGTCCCACCTATCAGGAAATAATGGAGACGGCTTTTCTGACAGAAATCTTTGAAATCCTTGAGAATCCCGAACTCAATTGATTGAACTCGATGCAACAATTCATCTGTATAACCCATGTGTATACTCCTAATTCAAGTGAAAGTTCACTTCAATTCGTGGAATCTCATCTTAATTACCTTGGCAGGGATCCCTCCCACAACAGAATAAGGAGGCACATCCTTTGTAACTACAGCACCTGCTGAAATAACTGCCCCTTCTCCGACTGTAACACCCTTCAGGATTACAGCATTTGCAGCAATCCAATTGTCACCTTTGATTACAACATCCTTATCTAGTTCAGGATCCTTCTCTTCATCCGAAATTGAATCCATCAATCTGCCTTTGATATCCGTCTGGTGATTACCGGAAATAATAGTAACATTAGGACCAGTAAAGACATGATCTCCAACAATAACCTTAGCTCGAGTGGCCATACACAGGAAATAGTCTCCGAAATACACATCATTCCCTAATTCAATGTTTTTGGTTCCTGAAAGGGAGCAGTGTCTTCCAATATGAACTCTTTTCCCGCACTTTCCAAGAGATGGTCGTATCACTAAGGAGAAAAACACCCTTGCATACAGACCGGAAATCTTTCTTAACAATCTATACATCTCACCCACCTAAAATCTCATACAAACACGATTCCTTTTTCATCGAAATACTCATTATCGGATAGATAAAATAATTCAAAGGAATCATCCAAAGAATTCTGTTAAAGAAAAAAGCAGTAAACGTTTCAAGGATAAAATAACAAGTGAAAAACCTTCTTTTCCTTACCGCACTTACAACCATGCATAAATATGGAAAGAAAAAAAGGAAAAAACCAATAATACCTAATTCGTCAAATATACGATAATAACTTGCATCTGGCATTTTCCTTATAGTTGCAGTATTGTTTGGAGAGTATTTTCCAAAACCCTCACCAAAGAAAAGATGAAAGACATTTGTTGTATTTGATATAACGGCTTGTTCGGTTCTATCAGCAACAACATCATTGAGATTAAAAGAATGTATCTCATCCAAAACAAACTTTTTTATATCAACTCCCATTAATTCGGAAATAAAACTAGCAATTGAATACCAACTCTTTAACAATACATATAGAATCATCATCAGGAGAACTAGTTTTAAAAGCGTCTTCCAACTACTATTCTTGATTGTCATATTATTACTGTATGCCCTCTCTATCACATAGAAGAACAACCCAAACAAAAGGCCCATATAACAACCACGTTGGAGTGTAAGAATGCCAAGAATAAATAAAACAACTAAAACTGGAATTCTAAATTTTGTAAGAAATGAGTTGTTTGTTACTCTCATGAGAGTCATAGCGAATAACAATTGAACTACATATCCCATTTCCAAAGAACTATAGTATGATTGGAAATTAACGCCCGAGTGAGTAAGTGCTACTTTCATGTTGGGAATTGGCAACACAACCCCAAAGAGATTTAATACACCGACCATAATTACTATGAGTAGGCTGTATATTACGACATTAAGAAAAAACACTTGCTGATCTATGGGATAATGCTCGAAAATAAAAAAAAGAATAATAGGAACAAAGACGTAGAGCACTTCCCGTAAGATATCTTGAATACTCATATTTGGAGCATATAATAACAACGATATTACCATATACAGCAGAGAAATAACGAGCAAAACATTGTGCCGAGAAAAAGAGATATATTTGTAATTATGAATAACAAAAATAAGAAGAAGAAAAAACAGGAACAGTTTATTTCCATTTCCAATCACGCCGTTATCTGCATATATTTGATAAATAAGTGGATAGACGATGATAATGTATATCATTAAAGTAGCTAAGATTACTTTATTGTTTTTTTTCTCCATCATCTTTTTTCCCATATTCTTCTCGTAACAAAGATATTAACAACTAATTTGAGCCCATGAATCAATGTACTGTTTGATTACAATTTCAGGAGAGAAAAGGTGTTGTGCACGTAGTGCTGCGTTATTTCCCAATAATATCCGATACTGCTCATCCCCCATAACTTTTTCTAGTGATGAAAGAAGGGATTCCGAGTCTTGTGGCGGACAAACAACTCCACAGTTTTCTGCCAACATGAAAGGAATGGCACCAACTATCGTAGATACAATTGCTTTTCCCGAATACATTGCCTCACATACCGAATAGGGAAAACCTTCTGTGTAAGAAGGAAGAACAAATACTGAAGAATCTCTCAAATGTTTCATCGCTGTTTCATGTTCCAGCTCTCCCAAGAAACTGACTGATACGCAGGGGTGTTTTTCTTTAAGATACTCAAGGTATTCGATATCAACTTGCCCAACAATCTGAAGAGTCCAGCCTTCGTATTTTTTTTCCAACACTCCCCATGCCGATAGTAATTCTTCAATTCCTTTGTTTTTAACAACATACCCGATAAAAATAGCTTTTTTTCTATTACTAATGTGAAATTCTTCTTTTCTAATCGGATTGGGAATAAAAACCTTATTGAATGAATTGTCAATTGCATTGAAGGTAATAGGATCCATAGCCATCACCATGTCAACTTTTTTCATGTTGCTGTTCAGCAAACGGTATTCCATGGTTTTTGCTTTTTTAATTTCAGCATATCGCCCGAAATGCAAGTGATAAACCACCTTTATCCCCCGCCTCTTCAACGCTTTGAGAATAAAAAAATCTCTTATTAGCCCGTTCTCGGCGGATGATGCGACGTGAGCAACCTGATATCCAGTCTTTCTGCATCTGTAGCTTATTTCACGGACAATCTGGACAATTCGAAAAACCGAATGAACATAGCGTTGCCAAACCGTCCTGTTGACGATATCTTTTACCTTGTGACCTGTGTCAATACAGTCAAGCGAGATATCACCAGCATCCCGACAACAATCAATGACAGTTTCACTCCATCTAGCCATCCCTCCGTATGGAGGTGGTAATGGAGAAAGTAACAATACGTTCATTTCTTTACCTTATTCAAAATGTCATCTACCACTATCCGAACTGAATAATGTTCTTTAAGATATACAAATGCCTTGTTCCCCATTTCTTCACGAGCTTTCTTGTCCTTGATTGCGATTACAGCATTCTTGAAACCTTCTACATCATTGCTCTCACACCAGATTCCGAACCCGTTTTCCTGTGCAATACGCCCCACATCGGTATTTGGATCCGTTGCAGCAATAATCGGCAGACCTTCTTGCATGTAATTAAGAATCCTTGACGGAAAGTTGGGGATACTGAACGCGTGATTAAGAAATACAAGACCTGCATCTGATGATCTGACCACTTGTTCGTACTCCTCTACGGGAAGCCAATCAATGACTTTGACACTTCCTTTGCATTCCTGTTCAAGACTTTTCAGCCTCCCGAAATACACCCCGCTTCCAACAATCAAGAAAAAAACATCCTTGTCGGTTTGACAGGAACGGATTGCATTCATTAAAAAATCTATCCCCTGTGGTTTGCCCAAACCACCTCCATAGAGAAGAATCAACCGATTGGTCGGAACATCGTATCTTTCCAGAATAGTCTTTGATCCGGATATATGTTTCTCCTCAACTTCTATGGAATTGGGACAAAGAACTATTTTATAAGGATCTATCCACGGATCCTGTTTCCTGATGAATTCCATATTTGCAGGGGACATACATCCGATTGTGTCGGATACTTTATACATTTCCCTTTCTCCCTTCCTGAAAAAGCGGAATGCAAGTCCGTTCTGCTTCATCATTCCCAAATCTGCTGCATTCTGTGGGAAAATGTCCTTCAGCATAAGATAAATGTATGCCCCTGCTTCCTTATACTTCTTCACAATCGGAACGAGTGTCGTCGGCGGAGTTGTGAAGAGGACCAAATCAAAATGTGTATTATTGCAGATTTTCCTGATAGCCTTGGTATACCTGAAGCATAAACCTGCACGAGAAAAAAGTTTCTCAACAATTCCAACGTTGAATAGATTCCCTGTCCGGACTTTTATTAAATTTACCCCGTTGTCTATTGTCAATCTGGTCTTCTGCCCATATTTCCTCTCAATCGGTGTAAGAACAGTAACCTCATTGCCTCGCCTGTGAAGCTCACGGATTAAATCTGTGTAGATTCCGCGATCTTTGATACTTGAGATGTTACTCATAGTTAAATAAAGTATTTTCATTGAAACTGCTTACCTGTTATCCGACCTATCCTCTGTATGCGGGGAACCAGTCTTCATTTGCAACATTTCCCAGACGAACAAGTTCATCATACTTTTTCTGGTCATAAATTCTCTTTCCTATATAAAAATGATTGAGTGCTCCCTTATAAAAAGCCCGCTTGAAAGCAAAAAGGCTGTCTTCTCTGGACCCCACTCCTCCACCGAGATAGAAAGAAGAAAAACCGTTTGCGCTACCCCATAATGCAACTTCATATAAAAGATAGTTAAGAGGAGCCAGAGAGTTGAACTCCTTTATGGAACCGGACAGATGATAGTTAAGAAACCCTTTTGCCCCAATTATTATACTTGCGGCTATTATTGCTTCATCTTTCTCGGCCCAGAAGACCTGTGCGTTCTGTGGCAGATTATCCAATATTGAGGAATAAAAAACAGGCTTGAAATAGTAGTAACTCTCCGCACCAACCTTATCCATTGTACTGTTATAAATCTGTATAAACTTCTCATAGATTTCGGGAAATCGGCCGTTGTATATTTTTACACCGCTTTTCATCGCCTTCCTGATGCAATTGCGGTTCTTTGAAGACAGATTTTTCCAGACATCCTCCGGAGAGAAAAGATCCATATGAACAACCTCTCCGAGTTGGACTACAGAATAAAAGGCTCTGCAGACTTCATGATTTCTGATGAGTGGATGGAAACGGACAAATTCGCTTATTATTCCATTATCTTTGGCCCAAGTATCATATGCCTTAAACAGATTCTCCGTTTTTTCTCCCTCAATAAGCCATCCGCCATACCCATAGGGGGTAGCGAAATCATAATAAATACCTTTCTGCAGATAATCCCTAAACTTATCATCGTCAGCAACATCGCGTTTCATCTCGACATTGATTCCACGGACATCACTATCGTAATAATAGAGCAAAAGAGGCTCTCCATCACCATGAATTTTGAAAGCCTTCACATATCCGCTCAGCCAATACACATCGTATTTCTCAAAAGAACGGACAATTGCATCCCACTCATCGGCCCTTTCAAGCCCAATCGCAAGAAGGTTCATTATTTCAGCCTCCCATAAACATCTTCAATCAACCATGGAATATGGATATCCTTATTTGACATCCCTGAAAAAAGGAGTGTTATTTTCACCCTCGCTATTTTTTTTCCCAGTATCCTTTTCATTAAGCTTCTCCGGTCTCTGCACTTTTCTAGCTTGATGAAGGCCAATATCCGCGTCCCCTTCCAGTTCTCCCACATCAGATCTCATAAAAACTTTTAAAATAGTTTTAAAAAAAATCTTTACATCTGTTAGGAACGTGAGATGGTTCACATATTCGATATCATACGAGAAGCGTTCGTCCCACTTGCAAAGTGCCCGCCCGTTGACTTGTGCAAGACCTGTAAGTCCGGCTCTGACATAGTGCCGCTTCGCCTCCTCTTCTGTATAAAATGGAAGGTAGAACGTATATAGCGGACGTGGCCCGATTAAGCTCATATCTCCTTTCAGAACATTGAACAGTTCTGGTAATTCATCAAGACTTGTGGACCTGAGAAAACACCCGAATCTTGAGACCCGGTCCACGTCCGGCAACAGTTCCCCTTTCTCGTTCCGTAAATCCAGCATTGTCTTGAATTTGATCATCTCAAAAGGCTTCTCACCTTTTCCGACCCTAATCTGTCTGAAAAAGACCGGACCGCCAATAAAAAGCTTCACAAAAACTGCTATGACAATCAGCAACGGAGAAAGGATAATCAGAGCAACAGTGGACAAAACGATATCCAGCAATCTCTTTATGTATTTTGCATATATACCGAATCTGATATCTGAAGATTTCAAATCCCCTGAAGTCATCATATTTCCTCACTTGAAGCAAACTCACTGATTCCGAAATGATAATCATGAATCAGCGAATCATAATCGGTGAACTTAATGAAAAGGTTTTCGCCATCCTTTCCTCTGATCCAGAACTTCTCGTTCACGATTCTGAGTCTTTCGACTATATCTTCTATCGTTTCTCCGTAGAATTTTACCAATCCCATGCAGGCCCTTCCCGCAACACTCATTCCTACACCTTTTGGCAAGTCCAAAACAACATCGGGAAGAGACGCTATCTCATCCAAACCTTCAATCTTTTCAATTACTCCTTCCTTGTGTGTAAACAGATGATAGGATGCAAGACATTTCCCTTCCGCACGGTTCAGATTCAACGGCAGCTGGTTATTGCCATGTCTGATTCCCAAAGCATTTTCAATATACCATCTGTTGGAATTGAATCCCCCAATCCTTTCATTCAATGCATAAAGTGTTTCGCTTGAAAACCTGTAACCCGGTTCCAACAGGTAAAAATGACCGTCCTCGTCAAGCATTGCCTCCACCCACGCAACACCGTTTTCGAAACCGGATTCCCTGAACACATCGATGACTTTTTCGTTCATTTCGTCATTCCACAACTTCAGCTTCGCAGATGTTGTGGTAATCATTGAATAAAGGTTGGCCGGTTCTCCGGGCTGGTGATATTCCTTTGCATAATACAGTAACCGGGCCTCTCCATCGTTCATGACATAGTTCACGACCCATTCGGTTCCGTGCAATTGCCTTTCACATATGATGGTTTCATTCCGAGACCATTGCCTGGCCTTCTTGAATGCATCAACAAGCTCATCTTCATTACTGCAATAACTCATACCCCTGTTCCCAGCTTGGTCCACGGGTTTGACAACTACAGGATAAACTATCCTGTCAAGATCAGCTTTCAACAGATCATCTGTAACATGATAATCTTCAGCAACTCTCGCGCCGACCTTTCTGCAGACTTTCTTGAACTCACTTTTATTCCTTGAAATGTTCCAGCCCCGGTCGTTCATGCAGAAGAAAGGAAGTCCCAGTCTGTTACACAGTAACCTTGTGCATTCTCCGTTGAAGTCATTCGCTCCGAACAGAACAGCTTTTACGTTGTTCTCCAGACACTTCCTTTCCAATGTGTCGAGATCGTTCGTACTGATGCGCCAACTTTCATCCGCAGCCTCCTTTGTCGGAGAAGTCACCATAAGATCTGTCGCAATTACATAAAAACCCATTTTCTGAGCTTCACGAACTAGTTCATACGTACCGAAATCACTTCCGAGAATCAAAACCTTTTCCATTTCAGATACTCCAATAAAAAAACAGAATGACAGTATATGTTACTGTTTACTTGATAAGCCCAAATACGTTCAAAAGAACAACGAGCATAAACATCGGAACAAGGAAAACTATCAGAAACCTGTTCCACCATGTAAGCTTTCCGTCCCTCCCGTCTGCAGTCATCTCTTTCTCATATCCTATCCATCCCCACTTTCGCCAGACGAAGAAACATGTAAGAAGGCAGCCCAAAGGCAGAAGAAGATATGCAGTGAAACAGTCGAACCAGTCGTAGAAACCATAATACTCAATACCTCCGAAACTCGGCCATGGAAGTCTGACTTTGCTAAGCGGGCCAAACCCGAGAGACACGAGCACATTGCCGATGCCGATGACAACCGAGCCAAGGATAATAGCCTTCTTTCTGCCCATTTTCATCTTTATCTCAAATGTTCGTACACTGATTTCGATGAACGAAAACAACGAGGAGAGTACGGCAAATATCAGAGCGATAAAAAACAATGATCCGATAATCCTTCCCCCTGGAAGGTTCTTGAAAATGTTTGCCATAACTTCAAAAATCAATGCAGGTCCCTTCTGAACATCAACACCAGCACCGAAAGCTGCAGGTATGATTACGAATCCCGCAAGAATCGCCGCAACCGTGTCCATAACGCCTATTATCAGAGAGTCCTTACGTATATTGTTCTCCTGAGGGACATTAGCTCCGAGCGTAGTGAATATTCCCCAGCCTATTCCGACCGAGAACAACACCTGCGTCACTGCATCAGCGAAAACCTTGACGGTAAAATGGCTGAAGTCAGGCATTAAATAATACTTCAGACCTTCCAAAGCCCCTTCTGTTGCGAACATGCTGTAGAAACCACAGATAATAAGCAGAAAAAAAAGTGCAGGAAGCATGATTTTGGATATCTTCTCAACAATATTGGTGATACCAAATAATAGAAGACCAACAACAGTGAACAAAACAATGAAATTATAAACCAGCGGCTGAACGGGATCCGAAATGAAACTCTGATAAAAAACACTGGGGTTATCCCCGAAGTCCCCGCTAATCAGGAAATGAATACCGTATTTTAGGACCCATCCTCCAACTACGACATAAAAGAAGTTGATACATATTGTGCAAATGTTGGCTATCCACCCTACGAAACCCCATTTCCCATCTATCTTTTCAAAGACAGAAACGGTATCAGACTTTCCATGACGACCAATTGCAGTCTCCATTTCAACCATCGGTTTTGCCAAGAGGATAACTATCAGGATATATACCAAAATGAAGATTCCGCCACCGCCACGATACGCAAGGTATGGGAACTTCCATACATTGCCCAAACCTATGGCTGCCCCTGCCGCAACCATGATGTATCCAAATCTTGATCCCCAAGTCTCTTCACCACTATTTTTCTTAATATTTATCACTTCTTCTTCTCCACACTGGGTATTTACTACACGATAATTCAGTTCAACTTCAAACAATCAAGAGAAACACAGATATATTTTTTCTATTATTACGTCCTGTTGATTTTTTGTCATCTTATTGTCACTCGGCAGGCACAGGCCTCTGGAGAAGATGTCCATGCCTACATCTGTTGCTTCTCCTGCGATGTAGGCATTGGTCTTTGCTCTTCCACTACCATCTCTGGTGATGAACGGATTCATTCTGTAGATGGGTTGCATGTGCATGGGTTTCCAGATTGGTCTTCCCTCTGCATTGATACTTGAAATAGCTTCCAGGATTTCCGTCGGGCAACTCTTTCCTCTCTCTGGAATATATACAGCTTCTGTTTCGGACCGTACTTGCTTGCACATGGCATCTTTGTCAATAATCAGGCAGGAAAGCCAGAAGTTCGGTACTGCTTTGCTCTTTTCAAAAGGGTTCATTTTGACAGGCAGGTCTTTGAACCCTTCTTTGTATCTTTCGTAGATTGCTTTCTTTTGGGCAATGTGCTCATCAAGATATTCGTACTGGCCTCGGATCACTCCGGCGATGACATTGGACATTCTGTAGTTGAAACCAAGTTCCTCATGCTGGTACCAGGGAGCATTCTCTCTTGCTTGAGTTGACCACTTCCTTACTTTATTAGCATCCTCAAGGCTGTCGGTAAGCAGACAGCCTCCGGCTGATCCGGTAATAATCTTGTTGCCGTTGAAACTAATGCAGGAATAGTCTCCGAACATGCCGGTCTGAATACCTTTGTAAGTTGCTCCAAGAGATTCTGCAGCATCCTCAATAATCAGAGCACTATGCTTGTCTGCTATGGCTTTGATTTCATCAATCTTGCCAGGTGTCCCATATAGGTGGGCAACTACTATGAGTTTAACTTCCGGATAGATCTCAAAAGCTTTCTCCAAAGCTTTCGGATTCATGTTCCAAGTGTCATACTCCGTATCTATGAAAACAGGGATTCCGCCTTCATAGGCAACTGGGTTTACTGTTGCATCGAAAGTCATGTCTGAACAGAAGACTCTATGGCCCTCAAGAGCACCGTGACCAATCTGAGGCTGTCCGTAAAGTCTTTCTCCGGCAAGCTTCATTGCCATGTGGAGTGCTGCGGTTCCACATGAAAGACCTACTGCATACTTTCTACCAATATAAGCAGCAGCAAGTCTTTCGACTTCGTCAATGTTCTTGCCTACCGTGCTCATCCAGTTGGTTTCGTATGCTTCCTGGACATATTTGATTTCCGATCCGTGCATAGTAGGGCTGGAAAGCCAAAGCTTCTTTTCAAAGGGTTTGATGTCGCCATTATTAATGAACACTTTATGTCCTCCCGGAAGAATGACAGGAATGCGCAATTCCTATGGAATTGGTCATGGGTTGTTTGTTTTTTGAGCACGCTCCGCCATTTCCGCCGCGGCGGAAATTGAAAAAGACTGTCGTCCCGTATTCCCGCCACGCCTATGCGATGTGCGGGGGATTGGGGAGTCCTAGGCCCCGCACGAAGCAGCGCGCATTTCGCCTATGCCTGCAAACAGATTCGCCAGACGGATGATTGTCCGGTGCATCGTATCTAAAGCGAATCCTATGCAGTTCTTTCGCGGTTTGGCGTGGCTGTTTCTGCCCGCTGAAATTGCGGCGGACAGGCCGACTGCCGAAACCATAAGCGAAATTACCCGGGAAACAACCGGCCCGCACAGCCTGAGTTCCAGGCAGTGGAGCGCCATGAACAGGGCGCAGAATCCGAAAACACCGAGCCAGAAGATCCGGCCGGTCAGCCTCAGGATTCTAAACGCCAAAGTTTTCATCTCCCCGAGCATGGTTGGGATTATATCACGCCCGCGCAATAAATGATAGCGCGTATGTGCGCATCTTGCGCGCGCGTGAAGAGCCGGGGTTCAGAGTGTTTGTTCCCGGATGGTTTTGTTGTCTTTTATGTTGATTATCCTGATGCTCTCAGCAGTGATCGTCGCGTAGGTCGGGCCGGAGAATGAGCGTGGCCGGCCTATGGAGCCGGGGTTGAGGAGGATTGCGTCTTTGTATTTTGCCAGCTTGGGCACATGGGTGTGGCCGGTGATGATGATCTCACCGGGACTGGAGGCAAGTCCAGCATCCTCGGGCAGGGCATAGCGATGGCCGTGGGTGAGAAAGACCTCCCTGCCGTTGAGGTCGCGCACCATGAACAGGGGCGGGATCGGCAGGCCCCAGGTCTCCCAGCCCCACGGACTGTCGCAGTTGCCCCGGACGCTCAGAAAAGGGATGCTGCGGTTTGCCAGCAGGTCTCCGACTCCCGGGCTTTCCAGGCCCACGTCCCCGGCGCAGAGGATAAGGTCGGCCTTTTCTTCGGCGGCTTTGTCCAGGAAAAGTTTGAGGATCTCGCTGTCCCCGTGGATATCGGAAACGACCCAGATGGTGCTCATAATCCGAGTATAGTGCGAAAACCTTTGAAGAAACAGTGCCGCCGTAGTATGGTTAAGTTCCTGAGAATCACGGAGGTGCTTATGACCATCACCATCACATACCACGGCAAAGATTACACAGTCAGAAAGTACTGCTCAATCGGGGAGTTCCTGGAGCAGAACGACCCGCAGGCGATGAAAGCCGGTTCCTATTCGGAAAACCCGATTGTGGCCGGGCTGGCAAACAACGAGTTGCTGCCTCTGTCGGCCCGCTTCAGCCACTCTTTCACACTGGAGGAAGTGCGTCTGATAAGCGTGCTGGGCAAGCGGATCTACAGGGCCTCGATCTGTTTTCTGATGGCGTACGCCAACTACCTGGTCAACCCCTCAAAGTCGCTGGTTGTCGGGCACTCGCTGGGTGACGGATACTACTACACCTTCGCCGACGGACACAGCGCAACGGTAGCCGAAATCAGGGCTTTGGAGCATAAAATGAAGGAAATCTGCGCTTTGAAGCAACCGATTACCCGATACTTCCTGCCCTATGAAAAAGCCCGGAACTACTTCCGCTCACGCGGTTCGGAGGACACCGTAAAGCTTCTGGACTACACCAACGAGCCGGACGTGGAGTGCTACATGACAGGTGATTTCTACGACCTGTCGCTGGAGCCTCTGGCGCCCCATACCGGGATGCTGACGCTGTGGGAACTGGTGCCGTACGCCGACGGGATGCTGCTACGCTTCCCTCGCTCGAGTGACCTCAAGCACCTCAGGCCGTTTTTTGACCAGCCGCTGCTTTTCAACGTGTTTTCCGAGTACAGGGTCTGGGGGAAAATCCTGGGGGTGATGTCAATCGGGGAGCTGGATGAAATCTGCTACGACACAAAGAAAATCTCCGACTACATCCGCCTGAGCGAAGCCCTCCAGGCGCGAAAGATCGCCTCGATTGCCGATGAAATCCACAGCCGGGGCTCAAAGGTCGTGCTCATCGCCGGCCCCTCCTCGTCGGGAAAGACGACCTTTACCAACAAGCTGTGCATGCAGCTCAAGATGCTCGGACACGATGCCCTGCGCATCTCGCTGGACGACTACTACAAGCCCCATGACCAGACCCCGGTCGACGAGGAGGGGAACCTCGACTACGACACCTTTGAGGCAATCGACGCCCGGGGCTTCAGGGATGAGCTGCACGCCCTGCTTGACGGGCAGACCGTCACATTGTCGGCCTATGATTTCAAAACCGGAGAGCGCAGACCTTCGGGCAGGACAGTCAGGCTGTCATCCTCGTCGGTTGTGCTGGTCGAGGGCATCCACGGCCTGCACCCGGAGCTGGCTCCCCAGCTGCCCGCCCAGACCGTGTACAGGATCTACATCTCGGCCCTGACCCAGATCAACCTGGACAGCCATACCAGGCTGTCGACCACGGACAACAGGCTGCTTAGGCGTCTGGTGCGCGACGCCAGGGCCCGGGCCACAAAGGCGGTTGTGACGATGGAGATGTGGCAGAGGGTCCAGAACTCGGCGATTAAGAATATCTTCCCCCACCAGAACAACGCAGATGTGATCATGAACAGTGCCCTGGATTATGAGGTCGGGGTGCTGGCAGGATACGCCATCCCGCTGCTGAAGGAAATAAAGCCTACCAGCGAGGCGTACTATAACACCGCCCGCAGATTACTGAAGATACTCGACCGCGTCCACCCGATTCCGGCGGAGCTTGTGCCCAAGGATTCGCTTATCAGGGAGTTTATAGGCGGAGGAGAGTTTGAGGATTAGAGGGGCTTGCGCGGTTTGCGGGCCTTTTTGAACTGAACGCAGACTTTATAGCCGATTGCGTCGGCAATCTCGCAGAGGGTGTTGACGGTGAAATTCCGGTCGCCCTTGAGGATTTGGGTGATGTTCGAGCGCGAGGTGCCCAGGATTCTGGCCAGGTCGGCTTTGTTCAGACCCTGCTCCCTCATCGCATCGGTAATCTGCTCAGAAATCGACTCTCTGAGTTCCACGCAGGTAACGCTGTCGCTGATGCTTGAATCTTTTCTCATGTCGGCACCTCTCCAAATCCGAGAGTACAATGAAAAAGGCCGTGCATCAACAAAACGCACGGCCGTTTTTCGCAAGTTTTTCTTTTATTTTACGTGATGTTGTAGATATGCTTGAGTTCCTCGAGCATCTGGAGGGCTTTTGCCTTGCATTTTCCGCATCCGGTGCCCAGGCCCGTTTTTTCGGTCAGTTCCTCCAGGGTGCGCACCTGTCCGGTTTTGACCAGTTGCTCGATCTGCTGGTCGGTGACGTTGCGGCATTCGCAGACGACTTTGGCCACGGTGCCCTTGAAGGGGTTCTCCAGGCCCTTGTTCTCATAGTAGTTGTCGATGGCGGCGCGCAGGGCCTTGTCGCCGAGCACGGAGCAGTGGAACTTGTGCTCTGGCAGCCCGCCCAGGCGGTCGGTGATCATTTCGGGGGTGATTTTGTAGGCCTCCTCCAGGCTCATGCCCTTGACCAGCTCGCTCATCATCGAGGTGCTGGCGATGGCCGACGCGCAGCCGTAGGTCAGCCAGCGGATTTCCTTGATTCTGTCATCCTCGACCGTGATTCCTACCCTCATCTGGTCTCCGCAGGCCAGCGAGCCGACTTCCCCGAATCCGTCCGGGGTGAAGTCCTCCTCCTTTTTCCAGAGGTTGCGGGGGTTTATGAAATGGTCCTTTACGGTGTCCGTATAGACCCAACCTGTCATGAAATCCTTGAAATCCTTCATCTTGTGGACAT
Source organism: Spirochaetales bacterium (assembly GCA_017614375.1). Taxonomy (GTDB): domain Bacteria; phylum Spirochaetota; class Spirochaetia; order Sphaerochaetales; family Sphaerochaetaceae; genus JAAYFO01. The sequence goes on along the minus strand of JAGABZ010000013.1, from coordinate 354,926 downwards.
CTCCCTGAGTTTCTTGATTATCGGCGGAAGCACTCTGAGCACGTACCGGACATCCTCCTGGGTGTTGTATCTGCCCAGGCTGAAGCGGATCGAGCCGTGGGCCAGCTCGACATCCATCCCGGTGGCCATGAGGACGTAGCTGGGTTCAAGCGAACCGGTGGCGCAGGCCGAACCGGTGGACACCGCCACCCCGGCCATGTCGAGCATCAGCAGGATCGACTCTCCTTCGGCCCTGGGGAACGAGACGTTCAGCGTGCCGGGCAGGCAGTGCTCCTGGCTGCCGTTTATCACCACGTCGTCGATTGACTCCTCGATTCCCTTTCTGAGCATCTCGCGCAGGCTCCACAGGCGGGCGGCCTCGGTTTCGAGGTCTTTTTTGGCCAGCTTGGCGGCGATTCCCATGCCGTAGATGGCCTGGGTGTTGTAGGTTCCCGGCCTGAGCCCGTTCTCCTGATGGCCGCCGTGCAGAAACGGCATCAACGGGGCTCCTTTGCGGGCGATCAGGGCTCCGACCCCCTTGGGGCCGTGGAACTTGTGCCCGGAGAGGCTCATGTAGTCAAAGCCCTCTTTCTCGAAGTCTATCGGGAGTTTTCCTACTGCCTGGGTGACGTCGGTGTGGAAAAGCGCGTTGTGTGCGTGGGCAATGCGGACGGCACTTGAGGTGTCCTGGACTGCGCCGCTTTCGTTGTTTCCCATCATCACCGACACCAGGGCCACATCGTCCCCGACCAGTTTCTCAAGTTCATCGATCTTCACCCGGCCTTCGCTGTCGACGGGGCAGAAATCGACGTGTATGCCCTCGCTCTGCAGGTACCTGGCGGTCTCGATGATTGCCGGGTGCTCGATTGTGGTGGTCACTATCCTGCTGCCTTTCCCCTGCGTGATCAGGTGGCGGGCAATGTCGAAAACCGTGTTGTTGGATTCGGTGGCACCGCTGGTGAACAGAACCTCGGAGGGTCTGCAACCGACAAGGGCGGCGAGGTCCTCCCGGGCATGGGAAACCAGGGCGGCCGCCTCCCTGCCGTAGCGGTGCATGCTGGAGGCGTTGCCGAAAATCCGGTCGGCCTCCTTGAGGGCCGCCTTTACCTCCGGAGCCATCGCGGTGGTGGCGTTGTTGTCCATGTATACCGATTGCATCAGATGCTCCTGTACCTCACACTAAACTACTCTAACACTCGGGGATGGTCAATTGCTGATTGCCTGAGAGTGCGGTCAGTTTGGCTTTGCCCACCGGGTCAAGCTCCGGGATGGCCCGCACCGGCGTGACGGAGATCCAGCCCTGCCTGCACAGCTCCAGATCGCTCTGTCCCGAGTTTGTATGTGCCATGGGAACGGCGCCCCAGAGGACGCGGATGCTCAGCTCATCGCCCTCCTGTGTGATTTCAAGAGGGCTTTCGCTGTAGTCCAGCCTGTCCAGAGTGCCGACCTTGAAGCCCTCTTTGGGGTTGAGCGGGACGTTTATGTTGAGAAAACAGTTCTCGGAAATCATCGGCAGGAATGTCTGAAGATTATCCGCGGCGAAAGCGGCGGCCTTTGAAAAGTCCATCGTGTCGTCGAGATAGGTCGGGTCCTCCAGACTGACGGCTATCGCAGGCAGGCCCTGCAGGGCTCCCTCCCTGGCCGCGGCGGCTGTTCCTGAGTAGATTGTATCGCTGCTGGCGTTATAGCCCTTGTTGATTCCGGACATGACCAGATCGGGGCGCTCCTTCGGGTGGACGAGGATGGCCATGCGCACGCAGTCGACCGGGGTTCCGGTGCAGGTCCAGCGGTCCTCTGCGATCCTCTTCATCTTAAGCGGCCTGTCCATCGAAATCGAGTGGCTGAAGGCGCTTCGCTGGGAATCGGGGGCCACGACCAGTACGCTGTGTCCCGCCGCCTCCAGGGCATTTGTCAGGGTCACCAGTCCCCTGGAACCGAATCCGTCATCGTTTGTAAGAAGAATCCTCATGTGTCTATGAAAGCACAAAGACAGGTTTTATTCCAGCGCGGTCAGTGCCGCTCTACAGAGGCCGGCCCGCAGCAGGTGAAGTCGGCCAGTGCGGCCCTGAACCCGAAGATCCGCTCGTATTCGGCCAGACGCTCGGCGTAGGAGCGCACCGCCTCGTCGTCCATCAGGGCGAGCATCACCCCGCCCAGGCCGGTCTGCATCGTCAGGATTCCCAGGCAGCCTGTCAGCTCGTTTGCCCTCTTGGCCAGCCAGTCAACCTCGGGACAGGTCAAATCCAGGCGGTCCCTCAGACCCTTTTGCAGGTGGTTCATTATCTTTCCCAAACCGGCCCAGTCCCGGTTGCCGATCAGTCTGAACGCGTCGCGGGACAGCCTGCTGGCCTCGAGGATATAGGTGCAGATGTGGCGGTGAAGCTCGTCGATGCGGAAACTGCGCTCGGTCAGGTCGGACTCGGGGATTTCCCTGAAGTTCACCCCCGGATAACGGGAGCGCAGGTACCCGAAGGCCTCCTTCATCTGAATCCGCTGGGACAGAAGTTCCTCGCGCAGTGTCTGGGGCGGGATGCGGCCGTCAATCGTCACAAAGCGGGCCCCGGAGCCGGGCCGGGTGTATTCAATCGTGCTGCACTCCATGCTCCGGTTGTCGAAGAGCATCAGCTGGCCGGCCCCGGCGCCGGTCATTACGATGGCGTCGGTCAGACGGCACTGCTCCTGGCAGAACACCGTGCCGGCCATGTAGACCAGGCGGCTGATTGCCCCGGAGTCAAGTTTGAGGCGGAACATCTCGTTCAGCCCCAGGGCCAGGGCTGTGCCCAGAGCGCAGGCCACAACCGGGGCGTCAGCCGCCAGCAGCGGACCGGCGAGGGTGACGTTCAGCCCGGGGAGGTCGAGTCCGGATTCCCGGAGTTTCTCAATTACCCCCTTGGCGTAGTTGCTCCAGCGGTCCTCCCGGCGGAACTTCAGGGCATTGAGCGAGAAACGCTTGCGCTCCGAGGTCAGGGTGTTGTAGAGCCTGACGGTCTGGTCGTCGCGCAGTGAGAGGGAGGCCTCCAGGGTGAAACCGTTGGCGGCGCACACGCTGAACCCCTCGCAGAAATCGGAGAACCCGCCGAACAGGTGGGAAACCCCGGGGACGGTGACCGTCACCTGCGGCATCTGGGAGTATTCGACCGAATGTTTCTCGTCAACGGTTCGCATAAGTCATTTCCAGTTTAAGGGATGAATGAATGGTTTGCAACTGTGAAATGCGTTTCTCGTTGACAGCAAAACAGAGCGAAGGTTATACTTTTTCAAGTGCGTGAAAACGCGTTTTTCAACCGTTTGGGAGGTGGATTTGAACGTCGGAAAACCCGTGCAGAGAGTCGATGCCTTTGACAAGGCCACAGGCCGTGCCCAGTACACCGCCGACCTCTGCCCGCCGGATGCCCTGGTGGCGAAAATCCTCCACAGCACGATAGCAAACGGAAAGGTCACAGGCTTTGAACTTGAGGCGGCCCTGGCCGTCCCGGGCGTGGTGAAGATCCTCACCTGCTTCGACGTCCCGGACAGACAGTTCCCCACCGCCGGGCACCCCTGGTCCACCGACAAGAAACACCAGGACATAGCCGACCGCAAGCTTCTGAACACCCGGGTGCGCTTCTACGGGGACGACATCGCCGCGGTCATCGCGGTTGACGAGCTTTCCGCCGACCGGGCGCTTCGTCTGATCAAGGTCACCTACGACGAACAGAAGCCCGTCTTCACACCTCAGGATGCGATGCAGCCGGGAGCCACCGTGCTCCACCCGGAGAAGCCGGACAACGTGATAGTCCGTTCGTCCTACGAAATCGGTAATTTTGACGAGGCAATCCGCGAAAGCGGGCTGATAAAGGTTTCAGGTGACTACCACACCGGTCAGGTCCAGCACTGCCACATCGAGAACGCCCTCTCCTACGCCTGTATCCGCGACCGCAAGATCGTCGTGGTCAGCTCGACGCAGATTCCCCACATCGTGCGCAGGGTCTGCACCCAGGCCCTGGGCTGCAGCTTCGCCGACATCAGGATCATCAAGCCCTACATCGGCGGCGGATTCGGGAACAAGCAGGATGCCCTGACCGAGCCGCTGAACGCCTGGCTTACGACCCAGGTCGGCGGGCGCTGCGTCAGGCTGTTCTACACCCGCGAGGAGACATTCGTCTGCACCCGCACCCGCCACGCGATGGATTTCCATATCGAGAGTTACCTCCGTCCGGACGGCACGCTGATCGCCAGGTCGGTCAGGGCCTGGTCAAACCAGGGAGCCTATGCCTCCCACGCCCACGCCTTGGTGGCCAACGCGATAAACGCCTTCAGGATGATGTACCCCGTCGGGGCGATAAAGGGCGAGGCATACACCGTCTATACCAACCTGCCTACGGCCGGCGCCATGAGGGCCTACGGGATTCCGCAGATCGGGTTCGCCCTGGAGTCCCACATGGACGACATCGCCGCCCAAACCGGGCTGGACAGGATAAAGCTCCGCAAGCAGAACATGATGCGTCTGGGCTACGTGGACCCGGTGACAACGATTACCTGCCACTCCACCGGTCTTGAGGAGTGCATCGACAAGGGCCGGGCCTTCATAGGCTGGGATGACAAGCGCAATCTGTACGCTTCGCAGACCGGGCCGGTGCGCCGCGGGCTGGGTATGGCAATCTTCTGCTACAAGACCGGCGTGTACCCCATCTCCCTGGAGACTTCGGCCTGCAGGATGGTTCTCAACCAGGACGGGACGATTCAGCTTCAGATGGGAGCCACCGAAATCGGCCAGGGCGCCGATACCGTGTTCAGCCAGATGTGCGCCGACGCCGTCGGTGTGCCGTTTGACAGCGTCCGGGCGACCTCGACCCAGGACACCGACATCACCCCGTACGACACCGGCGCCTATGCTTCGCGCCAGAGCTACGTCTCCGGCATGGCTGTACGAAAGACCGGCCTGGCGTTGAAGGCGAAAATCCTGGAGTATGCCGCCGGGATGCTCGATCTGCCCCCGGACAGCTTGAATCTGGTCGACGGCTGGATTGTCTCCTCTTCAGGCGAGAGCCTGATTGCCCTGCGCGAGGTGGCGATGGGGGCCTGCTACAGCCTGAAAAACTCGGTTCACATCAGCGCCGAGGAGACCCATCACTGCACCGACAACACCTACTCGTTCGGCGTCTGTTTCGCCGAGATCGAGGTCGACATACCTCTGTGTCAGATAAGGGTCCTGAACATAGTCAACGTTCATGATTCGGGAAAAATCATCAACCCGGTCACCGCGGAGGGGCAGGTCCACGGCGGTATGAGCATGGGTCTGGGCTACGGGCTGCTGGAGAGGCTGGTCTTCGACCCGGTCACTGGCCGCACGCTGAACAACAACCTGCTTGACTACAAGCTGATGACGGCGATGGACACGCCGGATCTGAACGCCCTGTTCGTCGAGACCGACGACCCGACCGGCCCGTTCGGGAACAAGGCCCTGGGCGAACCTCCGGTGATTCCGGTGGCCCCGGCGATCCGCAACGCCATGCTGGATGCCACCGGCGTGGCCGTCGATTCGATTCCCCTGAATCCGGAGCACCTGTTTACGGAGTTCAGGCGGGCCGGGCTGATTGCCGGCGGGGAGAATTGAGCATGTACGATTTTTCCGCTGTATACATTCCGGAAAGCCTCGAGCAAGCCCTCAGGATGAAGCACGACCACCCGCAGGCCAGGATTCTCGCCGGCGGGAGCGACATCCTAATCCAGGTCCGCGAGGGCCGTCTGGCGGGAATCGAGGTGATCAGCATCCAGGCCCTGGATGAACTGCGCGGTGTGACTCTCGAGGATGACGGAACCGTCCTGATCCGCCCGCTGACCAGTTTCTCGCACGTCAGCTCCGACCCTGTGATCCGGCGTTGCGTTCCGGTCCTGGGCGAGGCGGTGGACCAGGTCGGCGGCCCGCAGATCCGGAACATCGGCACCATCGGCGGAAACATATGCAACGGAGTTACCTCGGCCGACTCCGCCGCCACCCTGAAGGCCCTGGACGCGGAACTCGAGATTTCCTCTGTGGGCGGAACACGGAGATTGCCATACGCCGAATTCAACCTGGGAGCCGGGAAAGTCGATCTGAAGGCGGATGAGATTCTCACCGGAATCAGGATTCCCCGCGACAGCTGGGAAAACACCTTCGGACACTACATCAAGTACTCCCAGCGCAGGGCGATGGACATAGCCACACTCGGCTGCAGCGCCAACGTCAGGCTCTCGAAAAACAAGAGGAAAATCGAGCGCTTCAGGCTCGCCTTCGGCGTTGCGGCCCCGGTTCCGATCAGAGCCTTCAGCGCAGAGGCGGTGGCAAACGGCAGCCTGATTTCTTCTGAATTGATTGAAAACATAGCTCAAGCTGCTTTAAAGGATGTCAATCCGAGGTCCTCGTGGAGAGCCTCGAAGGAATTCCGGCAGCATCTGATTGCCGAGCTTACCCGCCGCGCGACAAGGGCGGCAATCGAAAAAGCGGGAGGGACACTCTGATGGACAAACGCAGGATTTCCCTTGTTCTGAACCACAGGCCGACCGAGCTCTGGGTCGACCCCCGCGCCTCGCTGTCCGAGGTTCTTCGCGGCGAGGCCTCGCTGACTTCGGTCAAGCACGGGTGCAACGTCGGTGAGTGCGGAGCCTGTACAGTGCTGATAAACGGCGAGACCTTCAACGCCTGCATCTATCTGGCCATCTGGGCCGACGGAAAGGAGGTCCTCACCGTCGAGGGTTTAAGCGATGAGGAGGGGAACATCTCCGACATCCAGCAGGCATTTATCGACGAGGGGGCCATCCAGTGCGGATTCTGCACCCCGGGATTCATCATCAGCTCGCTTCCCGTCCTGGAGAGGGACGAGGTCCCCTCGAGGGATGAAATCCGCAGGCAGATCGCAGGAAACTTCTGCCGCTGCACCGGATATGAGAAGATCGTCACCGCCATACAAAAGACGGCCCGGGCCCGTCACGGAGGCTGAATGTAACTTCCGGCCCCGCCGGATTGGTTTAGTAAGTAAAGCGCGCCGGACAACGGCGGCGCAAAGGAGAAATGATTATGAAAAAGACATTGATCGTCCTGTTGGTTGCGGTTCTGGCCTGCGGCGCCCTGTTCGCCGGCTCGGGCACAGCTCTGGGCATCATGCAGAACTATTTCTACACAAGCGTGGTCCTGGACAAGGAACTTGAGCACACCGGTTTTGAAGCCGCCGCCGGAATCCCCCTGATTACGGGAATCGGCGGAATCATCGACTATATCGCCAACGGTGGTCAGACCGCCGAAGGCGAGGAGGCGGAAGCTCCGAATCTGCTGGCCATGACCCTGATTCCGGGCCTGATGGTCAACGGCTACTGGAAGGTCGTCGACGGAAAGGTCTTCGGGCTGAGGCTGGGACTGCAGGCCGACGCCATCGCCCTGATGGACTACGATGCAGAGGCTCAGAAGAACTACTTCTCCATCACCGGACTTATCGGAATCTCCCTGGGATTGAACTTCAAGGTCAATGAGAAGTTCTCCTTCGGGATCAACGGCGCCTTGCCGCTGGCCGTACTCCTTTCCGCCCTCGACCAGGAGGACGGGGGCTTGGCCAACTACACGATGTTCTACTACAACACCGACCCGGACAAGAACGCCCATTGGGACGTCCTGAACATCATCGGTGCGGCAATCAACCAGTTCTGCCGCGTGACCTTCAAGTGGAGCATCTAGACTCCGCTTATCAGATACCGGAAGGGCCGCTTCACGCGGCCCTTTCTCTTTATTTTGCTGCAGGACTGTGCCACTCGGGCACCAGCTGGTGGAGGGCCTCGACCATGGCGTCGCTGTCCATTAAGTTGAGCGAATCGACCATGTCGGAGATGGTATCGGCCTGAAGTGAGCTGGTGACTTTGGCCCTGAAGATCTTTCGGTTCTCGGTAGGCAGGGTTGTGTCCTTGTTGGCAAGCAGCTCCTCGTAGAGCTTCTCTCCGGGGCGCAGGCCGGTGATGCGGATTTCGCCGCGGCCGTTGCCGTACAGGGCAACCAGCTTTTTGGCAAACTCGTAGATGTTCACAGGCTCGCCCATGTCGAGGACCATGACTTCCCCGCCCTTTGCCAGGGTGGCGGCGCGGAACACCAGGCCGACGGCCTCGGGGATGGCCATGAAGTACCGGATGACCTTCTTGTCGGTGACCGAAATCGGCACCCCGGCGCGGATTTCCTCCAGAAAGAGAGGAAGCATCGAGCCGCGCGAGCCGATTACGTTGCCGAATCTCACGGCGACCATCTCGGTTTGGGGAGTGGACATGGCGCTGGCCATCATCTCCACCACCCGCTTTGTGCTGCCCATGACGTTGGTCGGGTTGACCGCCTTGTCGGTGGAGATGACAACCACCCGGGACACACCGCTTCGGCGGGAGGCGAGCAGGACGTTGTACGAACCGCATATGTTGGTCCGCACGGCTTCCTCGGGATAGAGCTCGGACATCGGCACGTGCTTTATCGCGGCGGCGTGGAATACGATGTCGGGGCGGACGGTGTCCATCACCTTCAGCAGCTTGGAGCGGTCGCGGATGTCGCAGAGCACCGGCATAAGGGTGTCGCTCCACTCTTTCTTGTAGTCGAGCAGGCGCAGGCACAGGTCATGAAGCTCGGTCTCGTCGATATCCAGGACATAGAGTTTCTTCGGGCCGAAGGAGACGACCTGGCGGCAGATTTCGCTGCCGATGCTGCCGCCGGCGCCGGTGACCAGCACTACCTTATCCCGGATCATCTTCTCGATAGGCTCGCGCTCGATTGTGGTAAGGGAGCGGCTCAGAAGGTCGGCGTAGTTGATGTCGCGGATGCTGATTTCGCCGGGTTTGGCGTCGCTTTCGAACAGGTGCGGGACGACTTTGACCTTCATGCCGGCATTGGTGGCGCATTCGATGGCCTGCTGCATCTTTGACGCCGACAGGTCGGTGATGGCTATGATCAGCGCCTGGGCCGGATGGTTGCGCAGGACTCCGGCCAGGTCGGACAGGGAGCCGAGGACGGGAACCTCCTGGACGATTGAGCGGTCCAGGCGGGGGCTGTCGTCGACAAATCCGATGACGTTGTACTCAAAGCGGTTGAGCTTGGAGGCTCTGACGATGGCGGTTCCCAGGTCACCTGCGCCGTAGACGATTGCCGTGGGCTTTGTCGCCATGCGGTGCTTGGCACTGCGCAGTATGGCGAAGCGGTACAGCAGCCTCTCGCCGAGCAGCAGCAGGGCGCTGAAGGCGGCGAAGACCAGCACGGCCCGGGTAAAGTCCGAATTGGCCCCGAAGAAGATGGCTGAGACGATGAAATAGATGACGTCGATGGCGAACATCGAGGCGCAGAACCTGGCCACAAAGCCGATCGAGATGTCCCTGATCCTGGCCCGGTAGATGCCGATGGCCACAAACAGGAGGCTGTCGCAGAGGATTACAGTCAGCGAAAAACGCCAGTCGATCAGGGACAAATCCCCGGTGACGGTCCAGTTCGCGGCGATTTCGGCCAGAAGCAGCAGGGCCAGGTCGATGATCAGAAGAAGCGGCTTTGAGTAGGGATGACGCACTGCGTCTATGAGATTTTTATCGTTGTCGGACATATTTGCGGATTCTTCCCTCAGACATTATAACAACCAAATCCGCCCCGGGCTACACCGACGGGATGTAAAGCAGGCGCAATATGGCCTCGATCAGACGGGCAGGCAGCAGGCGCTTGAGCATGCACAGGGCCTTGTAACCGAAACCGACGGCGCAGCGCACCGGGGGATTGCTTCTCTCAAGCATGCCTGCTATGCACATGGCGGGCTTTGAGGCCCCGGCTCCGTTCTGCTCGTCATGGGCCATCTTGGCCACCGACTTAAGGCAGGTCCGGTAGTAATCCGAATCCGGGCTCTCGGCGATGACGCGGTTCTGGGTGAACGAGGTTTTCGTATCCCCCGGCTCGACCAGCGTCACCCGCACCCCGTACCGGCGGGCCTCCATCCTCAGCGCCTCGGCGTAGGCCTCCAGGGCGAACTTCGAGCAGCTGTAGTGGGCCTGATAGGGAATCGGGATCAGTCCGGCCACGGAGCTGGTGATGACCACAAGCGAGCGCTCGTGGCGGCGCAAAATGGGTAAAAAGACGTTGTTCACAGTCAGCACCCCGAAGAAATTGGTCTCCAGCTGGCGCTTGGCGTCGGCGGTCTGTACCCCTTCGCACGAACCGGCGATGCCGAATCCGGCGCAGTGGATGACCACCTGCACGTCCCCGATCTGGGTTGCTGCGGCACGGACCGATTCAGGGTCTGTGACATCCATCTTCACACCGACCAGGTTCCCCGAATCCTCCGGCGCCTGCCCGCTTCTGGAGGCGCAGTACACCGTGTATCCCCTGCGCGCCAGAATCAGCGCGGTTTCCCTTCCTATGCCCCTCGAGGCCCCCGTCACCAGGACGGCCCCCGCATAAAGTCTTTTCTTTTCCATGGCCTGATTATAACCGTATTCGGGACCGGTGAAAACATTCGTTTTCGGTCCGGTCTTGACCGAAGCCCGCCCGGTGGGTTAATACGGACAGGTCATGCAAACAACCAAGGCGCCTGTGGCGGAGAACAAGATGGGAACGATGTCGGTCGGCAGACTTCTGCTGTCGATGAGCATTCCGATGATGTTCTCGATGCTGATTCAGGCTCTGTACAACATCATCGACAGCATCTATATCGCCCGCCTCAGCGAAAAGGCCCTGACGGCGGTGTCTCTGGCCTTTCCCCTGCAGAGCCTGATGATTTCCTTCGCCGTGGGCACATCGGTCGGTGTGAATTCCCTGATTGCCCGGCGCCTGGGCGAGCAGAAGCGCTGTGAAGCGGAAAAGGCCGCCGGAAACGGCATCGTGCTGATGCTCTTCACCTGGGCGGTGTTCGGCGTCCTCGGGTTGCTGCTGCCGGCGCGCTTTATCGGGCTTTTCACCTCCGATGCCCTGCTGGTGGACCTGGGTTCGACGTACCTGGGTATCTGCATGGTCTTTTCCTTCGGGGTGTTTTTGTCGGTGGTCTTTGAAAAGATCATCCAGGCCACCGGCGAGACGACCATAGCCATGCTGATGCAGCTCATAGGGGCGGTGATAAACATCATCCTCGACCCGATTCTGATTTTCGGAATCAAAGGCCTGGTCCCCTCGATGGGAATCGCCGGAGCGGCCATAGCCACGGTCACCGGCCAGATCGGGAGCATGGTCTTCGGGCTGGTGATGGTCCGGAAAAACCGCTTCATCACCGTCCGTATCCTGAAATCGCGCTTTGACCGGAAAATCACGGGGGAAACCTACAAGGTAGGCCTTCCTTCGATCATCATGCAGGCGATGGGGACGGTCATGACCTCAGGGATGAACGCCATCCTGATTCAGTTCCACGAGATTGCCACCACCGTCTTCGGCGCCTATTTCAAGCTGCAGAGCTTCGTGTTCCTGCCGGTATTCGGTCTGAACAGCGGGCTGACGCCGATTGTCGGCTACAACTTCGGAGCCCGCCGCCCCCGCCGGATCCGCCGCGCAGTGCGCTACGCGATAATGCTGGCTCTGGGGATGATGCTCACCGGGCTGGCAGTGTTCCACCTGATTCCGGGGTTGCTTCTGGATCTGTTCAACGCCTCGGACCTGATGAAGAGCGTCGGATTGCACGCTCTGCGGCGGATCAGTCTGGCATTCCCCCTGGCCGGCATCTGCATTGTTTTCAACGGGGTGTTCCAGGGCGTGGGCGACGGCATCTACAGCATGCTCGTCTCCATCGTCCGCCAGCTGGGCATCCTCATTCCCACCGCCTGGATTCTGGGCAGGCTCTTCGGGCTGGAGGCGGTGTGGTTCGCCTTTGTCATCGCCGAGACTGTGGCCCTGGCCATCTCAACGGTGTTTTACCTGAAAGAGCGCAGGCGCTTTCACAATCTGGAGAGTCTATGAACTTTGAGCCGATTGCGCATATCCGCACCGACTTTCCCTCCAAGTTCGGCATCCCGCGCCAGAGCTCGCTCGTGCCCTCCCTCAGGGCGCGGATAGTGATGGAACCGCAGTTCCGCAGCCGTGAGGCTTTCACCGCCCTTGAGGGCTGCACCCATATCTGGCTGCTCTGGGTCTTTTCCGAAACCCTCGGCCGCGACTGGACTCCCACGGTCCGCCCGCCCAGGCTGGGAGGCAACCGCAGGGTCGGCGTCTTTGCCACCCGCTCTCCTTTCCGGCCCAACCCGATCGGCCTGTCGGCTGTGCAACTTGAGCGCATCGAGTTCGACCCCGCCCTGGGGCCGGTGCTCCACGTCTGCGGCGCCGACCTGATGGACGGCACCCCGATTCTGGACATAAAGCCCTATCTGGCCTACGCCGACAGCATCCCATCCGCCCGGGTTGAGTACCTCTCCCAGGCGGGCGAACCGCAGCTTGAGGTCGTTTTTTGCGCCGCGGCCGAGGCAGAGCTTTCCGCCGAGGAGAAGGATATTCTTTGCTCTGTCCTGGAGCGCGACCCGAGGCCCTCTTTCCAGGACGACCCTGACAGGATTTACGGCATGGCCTTTCGCGACAGAAACATCCGCTTCAGGGTCGCAGGCGGGGTGCTTACCGTCCTGTCGGCTTCGGCGGATTTCAGCCTGTAGAGCGGAAAGCCCCCGGGCAGGGCTGAGTGTCCGAAAACCGGCTTGAGACAGGTCTTTTCGGATACCGGAGTATCCGAAGAAACCGCTTGTCTGACGGATTTCGGATACCCGAGTGTCCGAAAAAGCAGAGATGAGGCGGTATTACAGATACCGCAGGCTTGGCGGGGCGGGCAGACTTCATCAAAAATGCGGCGATTGCCTGCACACCTGAGCACCGGGTTCTTTGAGCTGGTTTTAAATCTGATGCATTCGGACTGTTGCCTGATTTGACTTGAAACTCAGTTCTCCTCAAAGAAGGCCTGCATCGCCTGAATCATGATCAGGGTGTCCGCGGTGCCTGCGGTCTCGTATGGTGAGTGCATCGCCAGCTGGGCGCAGCCGATGTCGGCGCATGGTATGCTGAACTGGGTCTCGGAGAGGTTTCCCAAGGTGCTTCCCCCCGGCTGGTCGGAGTTGTTGTAGAAGACCTGCATCGGCAGGTTGTGCTTCTTCATCAGGCTCTTGAACGAGGCGCCGCTGAAACCGTCGGTGCTGTACTTCTGGTTGCCCGAGTACTTGAGCACCACCCCGCCGTTCATCTTCACCGTCGAAGTCGGGTCACTCGTCTCCGGGTGGTTGGGGTGCACCGCGTGGCTGTTGTCCGCCGAGAGCATCATGCTCCTGCTGCGGGAGGCGGCATAGTCATCGGCGTCCCAACCGTAGAAGGCGGCGATCCTCGAGGCGGTGGCGGCCAGGAAATCGCCCATGGCCCCCTGGCGGGTGGTGCTGCCGACTTCCTCGTTGTCAAAGAGCACAGCCATGCGGACCTTTTCCGACGGAGCGGAGGCGATCAGCGCCTTTATCGCGCAGTAGGCGCACTGCTGGTCATCGATCCGCGGAGCGGAGAAGTACTCGTTTCCGGCGCCCCAGATGGTGCCCTTTGAGCGGCTGTAGAGGAAAAGCTCCGCGTCGGCCAGGTCGGCTTCATCGATGCCCAGTTTGGCGCAGATAATCCGGGAAACCAGGCCCGGACGGTTGTCGGAGGCAATCAAAGGATGCAGGTCGCGCTGGACCTTGTAGTCGATGCCGTGGTTGGCGTCGCGGTTCTGGTGGATCGCCAGGCTGGGAATCAGGCAGAGGTCGCGGTCGATGTCGACCAGGCGCTCCTCCATTTTGCCGCCGGCGTCGACAAAGGCCCTTCCGGCCAGGGACAGGGGACGGTCGAACCACGGGGCCATCAGCATGCCGCCGTAGGCCTCGGTGTTGAGGACGGTGCAAAGCTGGCCTATTTCAGCCCTGTCCTTGAGCTTGAACGCCGGAGAGTCGGTGTGGGCACTGACAAGTGAAAAGCCCTCGGCCCTGCCCCGGGGCAGGCAGAATGCGATCAGCGAGGAGCTGTTGCGGGTTACATAGTATTTCCCGCCGGGTTTGAGGTTGAAGCGCTGTTTCTCGCACAGGGGCTCGAAGCCGGCCTCCCGGAGCATGGCGGCGGCGTTGGCCGTTACATGGAAAGCAGTCGGGCTCTTTTCGATGAAGTCAATCAGGCCCTGTGTAGCAATAATGTTCTTGTCGTCCATATCAGTCCTCCCCGCCCCCGCGCTCGAACAGCTTTGCCGCTTCGACCAGAAGGTCGCGGATCGGCAGGTGCTGGGGGCAGATCTGCTCGCACTTGCCGCATCTGACGCAGTCCGATGCTTTGCCGGCGCCTTTTGTGACTACCGCGTTGTAGTAGAAGCCGGCGTTCCAGTCGTTGAACATCTTATTGGTGTTGCACAGGGAGAAGATTTCCGGAATGTTGATCTTCCGGGGGCAGCCGGCGGTGCAGTAACTGCACTGGGTGCAGCCGATAAGTCCCTGGCCCTTCAATACGGCGACGATGTCCTTCACCGCCTGCCTTTCGGCCTCGTCCAGCGGCCTGAAGTTCTTCATCGCCGAGATGTTGTCCTCCATCATCTGAGTGCTGCCCATCCCGGAGAGGGTCATCACCACCGGGTCGCACGAGGCGGCAAAGCGCAGGGCCAGAGCGGCGGCCGAACCCCTGTCCAGGGCGGTGACGATGTCCCGGGCCTTTTGCGGCAGGTTGACCAGGTTGCCGCCCTTGACCGGCTCCATGACTATGACCGGCTTGTTGTGGCGGCGGCAGACCTCCAGCAGCCTGGCACTCTGCACTGCCGGGTCGTCCCAGTCGATGTAGTTCAGCTGTATCTGCACGATCTCGACATCCGGGTGGTCGGTGAGAATCTTTTCCAGGAAGTCCGCGGTGTCGTGGAAGGACAGCCCGACGTGGCGGATCTTGCCCTCCTTCTTGAGCTCAAAGGCGGTCTCATATGCCCGGCAGCGCTGGTACTGCTCGTAGTTTGACCGGCCCTGGGAGTGCATCAGATAGAAGTCGAAGTACTCCACCCCGCACAGCTCAAGCTGCTTTTCAAACAGGGGGCGGATGTCCTCCTGCTTTGAGAAGTACGGATGGGACAGCTTGTCGGTCAGCAGGTAGGCCGAGCGGGGATAACGGGAAGTCAGGCCCGTCTTTATGGCCTTTTCACTCTCGCCGTCCAGATAGCCGTGGGCGGTGTCGAAGTAGTTGAACCCCGCCCCGATGAACATGTCGACCATCTCCTGAAAGACCTTCTGGTCGACGGTCTTGTCCTCAAGCAGGGGCAGCCTCATGCACCCGAAGCCGAAGTTACCTTTGATTTCTCTGAACGTCTGCATTCCGCCCCCTTATTTCGAGGTGATGTCCTTGCCGAAGTACTTTTCCGAGATGGCCTTGAGCTCACCGGAGGCGCGCAGTTCATCGATGGCCTTGTTGATCGCCTCAAGCAGCGTCCCGGTGTCCTCGCCCTTTACCAGCGGGACGGAGACCTCGGAAGCCTCGGTGGTAAGGGCCACTACCTTCAGCGGAGCTTCCGGATGGACGGCCATGTAGTCGTAGAACGACACGTCGGCGTTCAGCGTGGCGTCGGCGCGGCCGGAGAGGACCATCGCCAGGGTTTCATCCAGCGAGTCGACGCCGGTGACGGTGGCCCCGTACTGCTCGGCCAGCATCATATAGGTGCTGGCGATGCTGTTTGTCGTGGTCTTGCCTTTGAGGTCGGCGAAGGTCTTGATGTCCTCGTTGTCGGCGCGGACGATCAGTGCGGTGCGGATGTAGCCGTACGGTGTCGTGAAATCGTATTTCTGTGAGCGTTCCTCGGTGATTTCCACTCCGTTGGCTATCATATCGTATCTGCCGCCGTCCAGTCCTGCGAACAGGCCGTCCCATTCGCCCTCGATGAAGGTCGCCTTGACGCCGAGCTTGTCGGCAATCTTCTGCGCCACTTCGGTGTCGAACCCGACGAGGTTGCCCTTCTCGTCATGATAGGTCCACGGGGCCCAGGTCCCCTCCATCGCCACGACGATTTCGCCTTTGGCCTTGATGCGGGCCAGGGCATCACCCTGGGGAGCATCCTTCTTCCTGGCGCAGGACACGCACAGAAGCACGGCCAGCAGTACACATACAATCACAGTCAACGCCTTTTTCATCTTTACTCTCCCTGTCCGTTCTCGAGTCTGCGGATGAAACTTCTTACCCTCTCCTGCCTGGGATTGGCAAAGAACTCAGCCGAGCTTCCCATTTCCGTTATCAGTCCGTCCTCCATGAAGAGGACCTTGTTCGATACATTTCTTGCAAAGCCGATCTCGTGGGTCACGACAATCATCGTCATCCCCTCTTCGGCCAGTTGTCTCATCACCCCCAGCACTTCCCCGATCAGTTCGGGGTCCAGGGCGCTGGTCGGTTCGTCAAACAGGATCAGGTCGGGGTTTCCGGCCAAGGCCCTGGCGATCGCCACCCTCTGCTGCTGTCCCCCGGACAGTTCCTGCGGCCTGCTGTTCTCCTTTCCGCTCATGCCGACCTTTGCCAGCATCCGCCGACCGATTTCCTCGGCCTGGGAGCGCGGCATCCTGCGGGCCACGATCAGGCCCTCGGTGACGTTGCCCAGGGCGGTGCGGTTGAGAAACAGGTTGTAGTTCTGAAACACAAAGGCCGTGCGCTTTCTCAGGGCGGCAACCGTCGCCTTTGGCGCTGTGGGCATGTCGATTTCCTGTCCGTCAAACACCATGAGGCCTTCATCGGGGCGTTCGAGGAACTCCAGACAGCGGAGCAAAGTGGTCTTGCCCGAGCCGCTGGGTCCGATGACCGCGATCACGTCGCCCCGCCGGACCTCTAGGTCGATGCCGCGCAGAACCTCCTGGTCCCCGAATTTCTTTTTGATTCCCGTTGCCTTTAAAAGTGTCATGCCGGCCTCCTACTGCGCCACGTGGGCCAGGCGCTTCTCACCGGCGCGCTGGAGCCGGGTCAGGACGGTGCAGAAGATCAGGTAAATCAGGGCGACTTCGGCGTACAGGGCCAGCGGCTCATATGTCCGTGCGACAATCCGCTGGGTGGTCATGAACATCTCGACGACGGTGATGTTTGCCGCCAGCGACGTGTCCTTTACCATCCCTATGAGGGAATTGGACAGGGGCGGAAAGGCCGTTCTGAAGGCCTGGGGCAGCACTATGCGGCGCATTATCTGCAGATAGCTCATCCCGGCGCAGTACCCGGCCTCGATCTGCCCCCGGGGCACCGACTCCAGTGCGGCCCGCATGGTCTCGGCGCAGTAGGCCCCTTCGTTGATGGCGAACACCAGCACGGCGCAGGGAAAGGCGTTGAGCACCACCCCCAGACTGGGCAGGCCGTAGAATATCAGATACAGCTGCACCAGCAGAGGCGTCCCGCGGATGACCCAGATGTAGAATCTGCAGATCTGCCGCAGCCCCCTGACCTTGGCGAACTGTATCAGGGCCACGACCACGGCGATAATCAGGGCAAACGAAAAGGCCAGCACGGTCAGGGGGATGGTCACCAGAATGCCCGGTATCAATATCTTCGTGAAGGAATCCCTGAGGATTTCCAGTACCCTTTCCGTCATGGCCGCCCCTGCAGTTTGTTGATCAATTCTAGCAAAACATCTCCGCCCGAATCAATGAAAGGAGGGCTATTGTTCTACGGGAAGTCCGGAAAGGACGATTTTCCGGTAGGCGTTTTTCTTGTCATTCGGATGGGGCTCAAGCCCGATGACTGTAATATCGTCTTTCCCCGGGCCGTACACCCAGTACAGCCTTCTGGCAGCGGATGTCCTGTTTTCGATGTATGACTGCCACACCTTCACGCCATACCTCTTTGAAAGGATGTCAATCTCATGGGTTTGCAATCCGGGATGACGCGGATTCTCCGCTAGATGGGCAAGCGTTGTTCCGATTTTGTTATAGAGGGTTGTCTCGGTTTTTGAGGCGGAACCGCCCTTCACTCTTGCGCAAAGAGCGGTCCAGAACTCCTCCATTTCAGGGACACCCATCCTGATTCTGAACATTACGCCTCCAGAAAATCAGAAAGGTCCACTGGGTCGGAGACATTGCCCTGTTTGAAATTCCTGACGGAAGAATCCATCATCTCCAGTGTTTTGGAGGAGATTTCAAAGGGAGAGGCCAGCACCCTGGGCTCCAGCAGAATGCGGCCGTCTTCGAACTCGCGGATGTTGTAATAGTCGAATTTCGCGTTTTTCAACGTAATCCTGTTTCTGGAGTCAATTTTCGCATCATATGTCCGGGTCAGGGTTTCCTGCATATACTCTCCTCATTTACCCATAATGGGAATACCCATAATGTAACGCATCGGCCGGGCCGGGTCAAGCCCTGACGGCAGTAACAGTCAAGTCTTGCCCGTAAACGGAAAGGTTTGCCTAGAGGGCCGGTTGGACTTATAATCCGGGTGTAGTGAAGGAGGCGTTATGAAGGACGTCATAAAGGGATACATCGATTTCATCAGCGAGAACAAGACCGAACGCGAGTGCGTTCAGGCGATCATCCGCGCCGCCCGCGAACACGGATATACCGACCTGGCCGAGGCAAAGCAGCTCAAGCCGGGCGACAGGGTCTGGTACAACAAGATGGGCAAGAGCATCGCCCTTTTCCAGATCGGGACGGAAGACATAGCCAAGGGGATGAACATCCTCGGGGCTCACCTTGACTCGCCGCGTCTGGATGCCAAGCAGCGGCCCGTGTGGGAAAAGGACGGGCTGGTGTACCTCAACACCCACTACTACGGAGGAATCAAGAAATACCAGTGGCTTGCCCTGCCTCTGGCCATCCACGGAGTGGTCTTCCTCACCGACGGGTCCAGGGTCGACATCGTCATCGGCGAGAAGGCGGACGACCCTGTGTTCTGCATCTCCGACATCCTGCCCCATATCGCTCAGGACCAGATGAAAAAGACCGCCGCCGAGTTCATCGAGGGCGAGAAACTCGATCTGGTCATCGGCTCCTTCGGTGAGGCGGACAAGGGCAAGGACGTGATCCTCGGCCTGCTTAAAGACAAATACGGTATCGCCGAGGATGATTTCATGTCCGCCGAGCTGGAGATCGTCCCCGCCGGAGCAGCCCGCGAGAGCGGTCTGGACCGCAGCTGCGTGCTGGGCTACGGACAGGACGACAGGGTCTGCTCCTACACTTCGTTTCAGGCGCTGCTGGACACCCCCGTCAGCAAGCGCACCTCCTGCTGCCTGCTGGTGGACAAGGAAGAGATCGGCAGCTGCGGCGCCACGGGCATGCGCTCTAGGTTCCTGGACAACGCCGTCGCGGCCGTGGTCGAGAAACTGGGCGCACCGTCGGAGTTCGTGGTCCGCCGGGCCCTGGAGAACTCGATGATGCTCTCCAGTGATGTCAACTCCGCCTACGACCCGCTCAACTGGGAGTTGTATGACAAGACAAACTCGTCCTTCCTCGGGCGCGGGCTGGTGTTCAACAAGTACACCGGCTCGAGGGGCAAGAGCAATGCCTCCGACGCCAATCCGGAGTTCATCGCCCTGGTCAGGGCCCAGATGGAAAAGCACAACGTCACCTACCAGAGCGCAGAAATGGCAAAGGTCGACGTCGGCGGAGGCGGCACCATCGCCCTGTACGCCGCGTACTACGGGATGCAGGTCATCGACGCCGGTGTGCCGGTGCTGAGCATGCACGCGCCGTGGGAGCTGACCAACCGCTTCGACATCCAGCAGGCCTACGAAGGCTATTGCACCTTCCTGCTGATCGACTGACCCGGCGCAAAGACCGGGCCGTATAGGAGTTTATCGACATGAAAGTAAGCGAGATCGCCGGACACGTAGACTTCACCCTTCTCAAGGCCTTCGCCACCTGGGACCAGATCAAGGCCCTGTGCGACCAGGCCGTGGCCATGCACACCGCCTCGGTCTGCATTCCCCCGTCGTTTGTCAAAGCGGTAAAGCACGCCTACGGCGACACCCTGAGAATCTGCACCGTCATAGGATTCCCCCTGGGCTACAACGTCACTTCGGTCAAAGTCCTGGAGACCGCCCAGGCCGTGGCGGACGGGGCCGACGAAATCGACATGGTGGTCAACATCGGCGATGTGAAGTCCGGCCTCTGGGACAAGGTCACCTCCGAAATCAAGGCCGTCCGCAGGGCCTGCCCGGGCAAGGTCCTTAAAGTCATCATCGAGACCTGCTACGAAACCGAAGAGGAGAAAACCGCCCTCTGCCGCTGCGTAACCGAGGGCGGCGCCGATTACATCAAGACGTCCACCGGCTTCGGCACGGCGGGCGCGACCCTCGAGGACATCCGGCTCTTTGCCGCCCACATCGGCCCCGGCGTGAAGATCAAGGCCGCCGGCGGAATCCGCACAAAGGAAGCGATGGAGGCCTTCATCGCCGCCGGAGCCGACCGCATCGGAGCCAGCGCCAACCTCAGCGAGATGAAGGACTGAGCATGACCGACACCGAACTGATCCGCCGCGCTCTGGAAGCCCGCCGCTTTGCCTGGTGCCCCTACTCCGGCATTGCCGTCGGCGCCGCTCTCCTGTGCTCCGACGGTACCGTCTTTACGGGCTGCAACATCGAGAACTCCAGCCTGGGGGCGACCAACTGCGCCGAGCGGACCGCAATCTTTTCCGCCGTGGCCGCCGGGCACCGCGACTTCAGCGCCATAGCCATCTGCGGCGGTCCCTCAGGCAGCGCTCCCTCTGTCCTCTGCCCGCCCTGCGGCATCTGCCGTCAGGTGATGACCGAGTTCTGCTCTCCTGATTTCCGCGTCATCCTCGCCGTTTCCGACCAAGACTTCACCGTCTCAACCCTCTCAGCGCTTCTGCCTTCCAGCTTCGGCCCCTCCGACCTGGGAAAGTAGCCTTTACATTCGCGACCGGATTCAATTAGAATACCTGTGCTTGGGGCTGTAGCTCAGTTGGTAGAGCACCAGGTTCGCAATCTGGCTGTCATGGGTTCGACTCCCACCAGCTCCAAAAAACAAGGGAGACTCCTAGTGGGTCTCTCTTGTTTTTTATACTGGGTACAGGGAGTCGAAGCCTGGCGGTAGGAGGGCGCCACGGACGACGGCGCCCGAAGCCAGGCCGGGCCGGAGGTGCGACTTACCCCAAGAGCACCGGAGGCCGACTCCCACCAGCTCCAAAAAACAAGGGAGACTCCTAGTGGGTCTCTCTTGTTTTTTTTGTGGCGCTGAGCAATGTGCGAGGCGGGAGACTTTCACCCTCTTTGGTGGTTTTTCTCAGATTGCGCAAAATTCCACCTCGGATTTGGTGGTTTTTTCAAAGCCGCAAGGAAAACCACCACGGAATTGGTGGTTTTTTTTCAAAACTCGCAAAAAACCACCAAAACCGAGGAAAGGGCAAATCAGATGCTGTCGGGGATGGGTCAGGCCTTGGCCGGAAATGGATGGATAGTCCGAATCTGGGATTGCAGGGGAAGGCAGGACAGCTTTGGGGCCGGGCATAAAAAAAGCCGGACTGATCCGGCATGCCCCGAGGGCGATTCGAACGCCCGACCCCATCCTTAGGAGGGATGTGCTCTATCCAGCTGAGCTATCAGAGCGAAGCAGGATGAGTTTAGCCGAAAGCGGCGGATGATTCAAGTCAGAAAAGGGTGTACTCGAATTCCAGGGAGGGATAGCGGGCGATGACGGAGCGGATCTGGGCCTCGGAGGAGCAGCAGTTGAGCAGGATCGCCGCATAGCAGGCTTCGATCAGCGAGTCGGCGCTGCCCAGGACCGTGCCGGAGAGGAGCAGGTCGTGCCAGTCTCCGGTGCGGGAGTCGAAGTAGATGTGGCGGTAGTAATCCCGGCCCCCGTCGGAGACGGTGTAGTAGTACAGGTCGCTGTCGGACAGCGCCGCGGCGTGGAAGTCCGTGCCGCCTGCGGCCTGTAGCAGCGAGACGGCGGCTCCGTCGTTGGCGTAGAGCACAACCGGCTTGATGTTCCCGGCGGCGAAGGCTGAGGCCACGTAGTCGAGGATGTAGGCATCGCGCAGGAGGTTCAGATCCAGCGCCGGCGCCGTGATTTCCAGGTCCTCCATCAGGCGCTCGTATTCGGCCGAGACGGAAAAGCTGGCGGTGAGGTTCACAGGGTCGAGGACCAGGTTGAAGTTGGACAGGTCGTTGACCGCCTCGGCCAGCTTTCTGACGCGCTCGGCGGTGTTGGAGTTGAACAGCGGGTCGAACTGCTCGGCAAATTCGGAGATGAGGATGCTGCGGTACTCGCTGTAGAGGGCGCCGGCGAACATGTTGAAGCCTTCGCCCGCCTGTGTGCGGCGCAGGGCGTCGGTGAGGATGTCCATCAGGGCCGGGGTGACGGTGAAGGTCTCGCCGGGGCGGGAGTTGAGCAGGCCCAGGCCGATGATGCCGTCATATGTGTTGGCGGGGTCCAGGGTCTTCCAGATTTCGGAGAGAGAGGTGCTGTACAGGCTGCGGACGGCGGCGGAGAGGGATTTCATCTCGGACTGGGTGCCGGAGAGGAATACCTCGGCGTGGAACTGCTGGGAGTAGAGGGTTGTCTGCGAGTCGGGGTTGACCAGGACGGACTCCCAGCCGGGTTTCTTGCGCCAGATGGAGAGGATGCCGTAAGTCAGCCCGGCAACAGCGACGATGAACACCAGGACGAAGATGACAGTCCTGAGGGTCTTGTGCTCTGCGCTGACTTCAATGACTTTCGGCTCTCTTTGTTTCATTCTGCTCCTCTGAAACGGCTCCTCTCAGACATCCCGGAGTTCGGACCGGGAATTGAAAAAGACGCCCGCGTGTGCGGGCGTCACTTTGTTAAGACCTCAGTTCCCGTTTCCGAAGCGGATCTTGCGGTAACGCTCAAGCTCCTCGTCGTTTCCGGAGATGAAGTGCCCGTTGCCCAGGTCCTCCACACGCGGCGGATTGACCGAGTAGTCGTGCATCTTGTCCGGCTCGTAGACGAACAGCTTCTTTTTCTTTTCCAGAATCGGGTCGGGGATGGGGATGGCGCTCATCAGCGACTTGGTGTACGGATGAAGCGGATGGTTGAACAGCTCCTCCGTCTCGGCGATCTCCATGATCTTGCCCTTGTAGATGACGACGATGCGGTCCGAGATGAAACGGACAATCGACAGGTCGTGGGCGATGAACAAATAGGTCAGGTCGCGCTCGCGCTGGAATTTTTTGAGCAGGTTCAGGACCTGAGCGCGGATCGACACGTCGAGGGCGGAGATGGGCTCGTCGGCGACGATGAACTCCGGCTCCATGACAATCGAGCGGGCCAATCCGACCCTCTGGCGCTGTCCGCCGGAGAACTCGTGCGGATAGCGGGTCAGGTGCTCCGGCAGGAGGCCGACTTCGCGGATGACGTTCTCTACCTTGGCCAGGCGTTCCTTCTCATCCTTGAACAGGTGGAAGTTGTACAGGCCTTCGGAGATGATGTACTCGATAGTCGCCCTTTCGTTGAGGGAGGCCGCCGGGTCCTGGAAGATCATCTGGATCTTTCGGATAACGTCGCGGTCGTCCTTGCGGGAGAGCTTGCCGGAGATTTTCTTGCCCTTGTAGTAGATCTCACCGGCGCTGCACGGGTTGATCCGGACGATGGCGCGGCCGATTGTCGTCTTGCCCGAGCCCGACTCTCCTACCAGGGAGAGGGTTTCGCCCTTGTAGATGTCAAAGCTGACGTTGTCGACGGCCTTGAACGACCTCTTGCCGTTCTTGAAGACGACGTCGAGGTTCCTGACGGAAAGTACCACTTCTCTGTTTTCGTAATCCATGTCAGGCCTCCTCGTTGTCAAGATTTACGTAGCTCTTGAGCATCTTCTCGTGCAGGTTCTGGATAATCTGCGGCGGGTCGACCTTCGGGGCGCGCGGATCAAGCAGCCAGGTCTTGGCCCAGTGGGTCGGTGAGACCTGGAACATCGGCGGCTCCTTTTTCAGGTCGATGGCCATGGCGTACTGGTTTCTCGGCGCGAAGGCGTCCCCGACGATCTTGTTGTACAGCGAAGGCGGGGTGCCGGCTATCGAGAACAGGTCGTCGCCCTTCTCCGCCAGCTGAGTCAGAGACGAAAGCAGTGCCCAGGTGTACGGGTGGCGCGGATCGTAGAAGATGTCCTCGACGGTGCCGAGCTCGACTATCTGTCCGGCGTAGAGCACGGCCACGCGCTCGGCGACGTTGGCGACGACTCCGAGGTCGTGGGTGATATAGACGGTGGTGAAGCCCAGCTGCTTCTGCAGGTCCTTTATCAGCTCGAGGATCTGGGCCTGGATTGTCACGTCCAGGGCCGTGGTCGGCTCGTCGCAGATGAGGATCTTGGGCTGACAGGACAGGGCGATTGCGATGACGATGCGCTGTCTCATACCGCCGGAATACTGGAACGGATAGTCGTTGAAGCGCTTTTCCGGTTCGGGGATTCCGACCTTTGCCATGATGTCGAACGTCCTCTCCTTAGCCTCGGCCTGGGTGCAGTGCTGATGCTTGAGGATGACCGTCATGATCTGCTTTCCGATTGTTACAACCGGGTTGAGGCTGGTCATCGGGTCCTGGAATACGGTGGCGATTCTCCGTCCGCGGATCTGCTGCCAGTCCTTGGTGTACTTCACCTTGGCGCAGTCGAGGATGGCGTAGCCGCGGATGAGGTTGTTAGCCTCGTCGAACTCGCGGAACTCGACGCGGAAGACGGCAACCTCGAAGAGCTTGTTCAGCAGCTCGGGGTCGGTAAGGTCCAGACCCTGGCTCATGGCCAATCCGAAGGCCTTGCGCAGTTTGAAGATGAACTTGACCTGCGAGCGGCGCGGATAGCGTCCGATGGACAGCAGAATCTCGTCGGCGATGCGGGCGTTGCGCTCAAGGACGGCTTTCTTCAGTCCGTGGGGGTTGGCCGGCTCGTCGGGGGCGGCGATGCAGGCCTTGCGCTCAGCCTGGAGCGAGGCGATGACCTGTCTGTCGGCGCTGACACGAGCAGCATCGCGGCTGTATTCCTGTCTGCGGGACTTGATCAGGGCCTTGCGCTCGGCGCTGATGGCGGCCTTCTGCTCGGTCCATGCCTTTATCTTTGCGTTGGTCTTCTCGATCTCGATTGCGTCCTCGGCGTTCTTGCGGTCGAGGGTGTAGATGTAGTTGGTCCGGTCGATGATGTCGTCATCCAGATCCTTGAGGCGGCGGGCGAAGTCCTCCTCTTCCTCCGAAGTCAGGGACATGGCGTGGCGGATCTCCTCCTTTTTGGCGGCGATGGCGTTGAACTGGGCCGCTCCGCGCTCGAGGACCGACAGGCGGTTGAGCATGGCAACCAGGTCCTTTCTCAGGCGGGTGTTGTACCTGTTGAGGGTTACCGTGGTTTCCGAAATCTCGTCGTCGGAGAAGATTATCGTTCCGTTGCTTATGAACCCGTTGGCGTCGAGCATTCCGGCAAAGGTCTTGGTCAGGACGCTCTTGCCCGAACCGGACTCGCCTACGATGGCCAGCGACTCGTTCTCATAGACATCCAGCGATACGTGGCGGATGGCGGTGAGGATTCTGCCGCGGACGTTGAACTTGACATCGACGTCCCTGAGGGAAAGCAGTACGCGTTTGGTGTTTTCCTGTGACATCCTGCTTCCTCCTTACATGTGGGTTCTCGGGTCGGAGGCGTCTGCCAGGTTCTGACCCAGAACATAGAGAATGATCGTCAGCATGGCTGCGACGACTACCGGCGGCCAGAAGGCCCACGGATAGATCAGGAACGCCGTCTGGGCTTCCTGGATCATTCTTCCGAGGGACGGAACCGTGGCCCCGAGTCCTACTCCGATGAACGACAGGAACACTTCCATCGAGATGTACGAGGGAAGCTCACGGGTCAGGAGCATCATGATGACCGAAGTCAGGAACGGCAGGATGTTCTTTGAAATCACCCTGTGGATCGGGGTTCCCAGACAGCGCGAGGCCAGGCTGTATTCCCGGTCGCGGATGATCATGACCTGGGTTCGGAAGAAGAACGCTATACCCAGCCATCCGGTGATGGTCAGGGCAAATACGAAGCTCCAGAATCCCGAGCCGATGATGTACACCAGAACCGTGATGACCAGGATGTACGGTACGTTGGCAACGATGTTGTGGATTACCAGCATCACCTGGTCGATCCGCTTGGAGTAGCCCCAGACGGCACCCATTATGATTCCGACGAACATGTTGATCGCCGAGCAGATCACCGCCAGCAGGAGCGAGGTCTTTGCCGAACTCCAGATGCCGTACGATATCGAGTTTCCTACGTTTCCGGTTCCGAGAATCCACTTGAGCGAGAAGCCGAACTTGGAAATCGCCTCGGCGGGACTCTTGTAGAAATACTCGGCGCGGGTGACGTTCTCGTGGGGATCGTACGGGCAGAAGAGCGGAATGATGAAGGTTCCGATCAGCAGCAGGGCCAGCAGGGTGAGCATCACCCAGTTGGACTTCTTGCGGAAGAACACGCGGAACACGCTGCGCCAGTAGGAGTAGCGCGGGGCGATGATCTTCTCGGATTCGATTGTGTCGTGGTCGATAAAGGTAAACAGATCGTCTTCATTGACCGGCTGGATTGTTGTGTTGAGTTCTTCAGCCATCATCTGCCTCCTTTTGTTGTGAACGAGATTCTCGGGTCGAACTTGGCCATCAGCAGGTCGCCGAGGATGACCGAGATTACCGAGAGCGATGTGTAGAACATGGCGCAGGCCACGATGATGCCGTTGTCATGTCCGTTGATTGCCGTCGTCAGCAGGTTTCCGACGCCGGGCACCGAATAGACTCTTTCGGTGATGATGGCGCCGACCAGACAGGCCAGGATGCTGCCCGGGATGCCGTGCACGATGGGTATTACGGCGTTGCGCGAGATGTGCTTGCCGAAGATTTCCCTCTCGGAAAGTCCCTCGGCGCGGGCGAACTTGACGTAGTCGGAGTTCATCTGGTCGATCATGAAGCGGCGCATCCACATCATCAGTCCGGCAATCTCACGCACCGCGAGCGAGGCCACCGGCAGGATGTAGGCCAGAATCTTGACCTGGGCGTTGGCGAACGTGTAAGGCAGGTTGAAGACCTTTGTTCCGATTGCCGAGAATAGGAAGATATAGGCCAGCGCGGGCACCGAGAGGGTGAAGATGATGTAGCCCATTCCGATCTTGTCGGCCAGCTTGTCCTTGTTGCGGGCGTTGATGACACCCAGAGGCAGGCCGACCATGTACGCGATTATCGTGGCGATGATTCCGATGACGAACGAGTTCTCCAGCATGGAGAAGCCGTCACGCTTGTATTTGCCGACGGTGTACTTGTCCGGATAGAGTTCCTTTTCCTGATCGGTAAGGGTTCCGTTGTTGTACGTCAGGCTGTAGAAGTCGATTGCCGTCTCGTCATAGCGGTCGGTTCCGACAAAAGCGGGATACTGGGTCAGTCTGGTGGCCAGGTTGCCCGTCGGTGTCGTAATGACCGAGGTAATCTCCTGGTCGCGGTACTTGGTAAAGGATACTCCGAGGTTGATGTGGATCCAGTGCCAGTGCATGAAGGGGAACCGGCCGTCGAAGTAGACCAGGTATTTGTGGGTCGTTCCGCTTCCGACGAGGGCAAAGAAACCGTTGTACGGGTCCTTTTCTATGCGTATGTAGCGGTCCGTCAGCTCGGGATCCTTGACGTCACGGACCGTCTCGACGGTAATCAGGCCCTTGAGGTAGTCCCACAGGCGCAGGAATACGCTGCGCTCCCTGGTCATCAGCAGGAATCCCGTTCCTCCTGATTTGAGGCGGCCGTCCTTATAGCGGATAGGCTCGAGGTAGGTGACCTTGTAGCCCTTCGCCTCATAGGTGGCGATGAACTCCTGCACGGAGGCGTTCTCCCTCCAGTTTTCATACTGGACGGCGTCGCGGTCCGTGTTGAAGGACTTCTCCTTTGTATAGGAATCACCGTAGATCGCCTGGTACTTCTGCGCCAGGAAATTGGTGTAGTTTACGAATTCAAGGTAGCCGTACTTCTGAAACTGAACGTATTCATAGTAGGCCTGTTCGTTGTTGCTCCGCTTGTTCCACACATCGTCGGCCATGAAGATCACCCGCCGGTCTATCAGCGAATAGACCAGAAGCATGACCGTCATCACCACGACGAGCAGTGAAAACAGAGCAAACAGTACTCTTCTTAATATGTACTTACCCATTTTTGTTTTCTGCCGTTAAACAGACAGAGGGAGGGGCCTCTGCAGGCTTTCCTCCCTCTGTGTGAAAGTGGCTTCTGTTGCTTAGAACAGTCCGATGATCTTGGTCATGTAGCCCTCTCCGCCACCGAGGAAGGTGTCGAGATAGGTGCTGGGATCACCATAGTCGGGGCCCCAACCTGAACCGTAGTACAGGTCGAAGTTTCCGGCGGCGCCGTTCTTGGCTCTGTAGCCGGAGGCATAGAAGTCGGTGGAAGTGGTGGCCTCAACGAGGTCGATCACGACGTTCTCAGCTCCGAGGGTAGCCTCGATAACCTGCTTGACGGCCTGGGCCTGGGCAGTGTTGGCGGCATTGGCGGAGTAGTACTCGACGTCGAGGTGGATCGGCCAGGTGACGGCAGAGCCGAGTTCAGCCTTGGCAGCGGCCAGATACTCTCTGGCGGCTTCCGGAGCGAACCATCCGTTCACACCGTCAGAAACGTTGATGTTGGCATCAAGCTTGGACAGGTAGTACTGGACCATCTCGCCGTACATGGTTCCTGCCGGGAAGGTGTGTCCGTCGGCATCGGTCTGCTCGGTGGAGAGCTGGACGAACTCGGGGTGGGTGTACATGTTCCTGAGGTTGGTCAGAGCCAGGTCCTCGCCTCTGGAGACTGCATTGTAGGTAGCCTTGTCGAAGGCGTGCAGGATGGCCTTTCTGAAGTTCTTGTTCAGGACTGCCAGCTGGGTGTCAATCTTCTGATCCTCGGTCTTGGTGGAAGCCATGTTGCCGTTCTCGAGGACGTAGGTTCCTCTGCAGACGTTCAGGGCTCCGAGGTAGGAGGTCGAAGTGGTGTCGGAGATGTAGGAATACTTGTCGAAGTTTCCGTCGGCCTGGGCCAGAGCCAGGGTTCCGTTGGAAGCGTTCAGAGCCATTCCGGCATAGACGCCCTTGCAGACATCGTCATAAAGCTGGGTCGGGTTCTCACCGGCGTTGTAGATCCAGGTGATGGAGTTGACCTTGACGGCATCCTTGTTCCAGTAGTTCTGGTTCTTGACAACGACGATTTCGGAGTCGGAGTTCAGCTTCTGGAGCAGGAAGGCTCCGTTGTAGACCTGGGAGGAAACATCGGTGGCGAGACCATACTGGATGGTTCCGGCAGCCGAGGCTTCGGTGTAGGCGGTCTTTCCGAACACGCCGCCGCGGGACTCGTAGAAGCTCTTGCAGATCGGGCTGAAGCAGCTGTAGGTCAGCATGGTGAGGTAGTAGGAAGTCGGAGCCTCGAGAGTAACCTGGAGGGTGTACTTGTCAATGGCCTTGTATCCGACATCATCCCACGAGCCGCCCTTCTTCAGGTATTCGGTCGCGCCCTTGACGACGCCCTCAACCAGCCACTCGAGACCGGCTTCGGTGTCCAGCATGTGCTGGAATCCGGCAGCGTAGTCCTCAGCGGTGACTTCGGCGTACGGGGTTCCTTCGGAGGTGTACCAATAGGCACCCTGGCGGAGGTGGAAGGTGTAGGTCAGTCCGTCATCGGAGACTTCCCAGGTTTCAGCCATGGCCGGAACCATCTGTCCGAGGTTGTTGTACTGGACGAGGTTGTCGGTGGTCTGGACCAGGATCTCGGTATCCGACTGCATGGAGGTGTTCAGGGTGTCCAGGGTAGCCGGAGCGGTGGCGAAGGTGGTCTTGTAATCGGTGACGATGCTGTGGCCCTTGCTGATCAGGTAGGCAGCCGGATCATACTCGGCTTCGCCCTTGACGGCCTTGTTCCACATCTCGATCAGGTCAGCTCTTTCCTCTTTGGTGATGAAGTCGGAAGAGATGATGATTCCGTACCATCTGTCGTCGTCATTTCCCCAGTTTACATACGGGACGGTCCTGTATGCGATTCTGGAGATGGTGTAGGCGCCGCCCTGAGTGGTGGTCGGGAACATTACGGCAGCGTCGAGCAGATAGGCTTCGGACTGGGCGTACAGGACGAACCTGGCGTCGTTGTTGTCAGCGGCCTTTGCTGCTTCGGAAAGGGCCTCGTACTGGCCGAGGACCTGCTCGTAGACTTCCTCTTCGTCGCCGCGGACCCAGGTGGCGGGGCGCTCAACGGTGGTAGCCGGAGCAGCCTCAGTAGTGGGTGTGGCAACAGGAGTCTTGGTCTCGGTTGTCGGCTGAGCCATGACAGCGGTCATAGCGAAAGCCACAACGAGCAGAGCAACGATAAGTTTTCTCATTTTTTTCCTCCTGGATAAAAATTCCAAAAATAATGGTAGGCTCGATTTTAAATGACTTTTAGGGTCTTGTTCAACAGGGGCAGGGCAATCAGTCGAATTTTAATGTGTTTTTTATTCAAAAACTCATTCTGAAAAGCCGCGGGGGTTGAGGCTCTGCCACCTCCAGCAATCCGCGCACATGTCCTTCAGATCCTTCTGAGTCTCGAATCCGAGCATCCTTCGGGCCTTGTCCGGGTTGCTGTACACGACGGGCAGGTCACCCGGGCGCCGCGGCGCTATTACATAGGGTATTTGCTTTCCGCAGGCTTCGGAAAAAGCCCTGACCATCTCCAGAACGCTGCACGGCCGTCCCGTTCCCAGGTTGAAGACCTCACATCCCCTGTGCCCCAGGGCATACTCGACCGCCTTGAGGTGGCCGCGGGCCAGATCCACGACATGGATGTAGTCGCGCACCCCGGTGCCGTCGGGGGTGGGATAGTCGTCGCCGAAGACCGACAGGCGCTCCAGCCTGCCGACGGCGACCTGGCTGATGTAGGGCATCAGGTTGTTCGGGATTCCCTGCGGGTCCTCGCCGATCAGCCCGCTTTGGTGGGCGCCGACGGGGTTGAAGTACCTCAAAAGCACGAAACTCAGGCTCTCATCGGCCCGGGCGATGTCCTGAAGCATCACTTCCTGCATGTATTTCGTCCAACCGTACGGATTGGAGCAATCACCGGTGCGGCTGACATCCTCGGTCAGGGGCATGGCGTTTGTGCTGCTGTACACCGTCGCGCTGGAGGAGAAGACCAGGGCCTTGACCGAAAAGGCCCGCATGGCCCGCACCAGGGTCAGAGTGGTGTTCAGGTTGTTCTCATAGTACTCCAGCGGCATTCGCACGCTCTCGCCCACCGCCTTGAGCCCGGCGAAGTGGATGACGCACTCTATGTGGTTCTCGGTGAAGATCCGCCCAAGCATCGCCTCGTCCCTGACGTCGGCTTTGTAAAAGCGCAGGTCCCTGCCGGTGATCTGCCGGACCCGGTCAAGCGAGGCCTCGTGGCTGTTTGAAAGGTTGTCGATGACGACGACTTCGTATCCGGCCTGCAGGAGTTCCACGCAGGTATGCGAGCCGATGAACCCGGCCCCTCCGGTGATAAGTATGCTCATATGTCCTTCTGTTTCCTCATCTGGGCGTTGGTAAGCAGTTCTATGTTCTTCAGGCTCCTGCCGCGGAAGAACAGGCGCAGGGCGTTGTCGACCTCGCTCGTGCCGGTGGCCTTGGGATAATGGTAGAAACCGTGGAAGGTGTCCCGGGCCTGCAACAACTTCACCGGGGTGTCGGCCTCCTCCAGAGCCTGGGCGAAAATCCTGCCGTCGTCGCAGAGCACGTCGTGGTCGGCGGTGATGATCAGCGTCGGGGGCAGCCTGGAGAGGTCCTTTGAGAGCATCGGGGAGAATTCGGGGTCCAGGATGTCCTTGGGCTCGCGCTGGTAGTTCTTGATGAAGAAGTTCATCGTCTTTGCCGAGAGCACCGGCCCGTCGGCGAACTCCTCGTAGCTTTTCGTCCTCATCCTGCAGTCGGTGACCGGGCAGAAGAGAATCTGGCCTGCAATCCTGGGCCCCTTCTGGTCGCGCGACAGCCTGCTGACCCCGATAGCCAGATTTCCGCCGGCGCAGTCACCCATCAGATAAATCCTGTCCGGGTCGATGCCCCAGTAGCGCGCTCCCCTGCTCGCCCACTCCAGCGTCGCGTAGCAGTCATGCAGCGCGGTGGGGAACCTGAAGGCCGGCGACAGCCTGTAGTCGACGCTCAGAACCGAAGCCCCGGTGACCGAGCAGATATGGTTGCAGAACAGGATGTGCTTGTCCATGTTCCCCAGCATCCAGCCGCCCGAATGGAAAAACACAATCAGCGACTTCAGCCCCGCCCCGGTCCTGATGGCCGGCTTTTCAAAGAAATACCCCGTCACCTGCCCGTCCTCGACGGGGATGATGAAGGTCTTTGAATAGACATTGCGGTCCTGTTTGTGGGAAATCTTGCGGTATTGGGGGTTGTCCAGCAGGCTACGGCGGTTCGACCCCTCAATCTGCTCGGAGGTCATTTCATCAAGGAGCATGTCCACGCCCAGACGGCGGCAAACGGCCAGAACCTTGTTCGACTTGCGTGAAAAGCTGGGGTTTTCCACAGAGGGAATACTAACACGCGTCAGAATACATTTCAAGAATCGCGCCTTTCCCCTTTAAACGGGCAAGTCCTGACCGACCCCCGCCCGGGTGCCCCTCTGCCTTGCCCTCGAGCCGCTTTTGGCCTCGCAATGATGAAAACGTGCACATCGAGGCCAAATCGTTGGCCACTTTTTTACAAAAACGGCAAAACCAGGCCAATGCAATAATTGTGAATCAGAGAACTTCGATCTGGCAGCTGCGCATAATTTGCAGCGCAGCGGCGTTTTTGGCACTATCCGCGCAGGAGGTGGCCCGGCTGTCGACGACCACGCGGGCTTCGGGAGCGAAGGCCTTTATCATCAGGGCGTTTGAAACGACGCAGATGTCGGACACAAGCCCGCAGATCTCCACCTCCGCAAAGCCGCCGCATTGAATCTCGCGCGCCAGATCGGGGGAGCCGAACTGCCCTTTTTCAATGAGCACGGCACCCTTTTTAAGCGCTTCCCCGGCGGCCTGGGCGGTCTGTCCGTAGAGCTCCCAGCCGTGGCTTTCCCGGACGCAGTGGACTACGGGCAGGTGTCTGCCCTCGTTGGTGGACAGGTAGTCTTCGCCGTGAGTGTCCAGAGTGAAGAATACCTGCGTCCCGTCGGCGATGGCCTGTCTGACCTTGGCGGCGATGAGACAATCAAGTTTCTCCGCGCCGGGGAAGCCCAGCGAGCCATCAATGAAATCGTGTTGGTAGTCCACGACAACCAGAGCTTTTTTCATGTCATTCATTCTCCGTTACCGACCCTCGTGGCCTCGAGCCCCTGAAGGGTGGGCACCTGCCCCAGCAGAAGACCGATCGATTCGCGCCTGAGGCCCGGCATGACGGCGGTGTCGGCCGAATAGTAGCAGTACCAGCAGTTCTCCGACTCCTTGAACCGCACGTCGCAGGATTTGATGTAGCCGGCGGCCCAGCCCCGTTGCGGGGTCATCAGGATGGGGGTTTCCGGCTCGCGCTTCCACTTCAGGCCGTCCTGGGAGGTCAGCACGAACAGCGCCGAGCGGGAACGGCGGAGCTTTTCGTCCCAATATGCGGAGCACTGGAAGGCGGCAAAGCCCTCCTGGCCCTGCAGGACCCTGACCGAGCCGGCCCCGAGGTTCATGTACGGGTCATCCGGACCGGGGGCCAGGAGCGGGCCGCGGCCGGAG
The DNA here is from genome assembly GCA_017614375.1 of Spirochaetales bacterium. Taxonomy (GTDB): domain Bacteria; phylum Spirochaetota; class Spirochaetia; order Sphaerochaetales; family Sphaerochaetaceae; genus JAAYFO01. The sequence goes on along the minus strand of JAGABZ010000013.1, from coordinate 321,376 downwards.
GGTGTGTACTGGCCGTCTATCGTTGAAGACTCGGCGCAGGCAAAATAGCGGGAAAACAGCTCGCCGGTGTCGGGCATGGCGGTCTGGGACACCCCGAAGTAGAGTCTGAAGCCTTCGGCGGTCTTGACCAGCTGCGGCCGGGACACCCTGGGAGCGTGGATGTAATCTGCGCTGAATGGCACGCTGCGGCTGTCCAGCAGGACCCTGGGCCGGCTCCAGGTTCTCAGGTCGGGAGAGGAGCAGAGCATGATCCGGCTGGAGTCGTCGTTGTTCCCGTCAGATTGGGCGCTGCTGCGGCCCACGAAGGGAATCTTGCGGTCGTGCTTTTCGTACAGCAGGTAGTAGTTGCCTTTATGAATGAAGACAAACGGCGAATGGGCCCGGTATTCGATCAGTTTTGACGGCTCCCAGGCTATGCCCGAGGTGCTGACGTAGTGGTGCAGTCCCAGCCACGAATGGGCAAAGAGGTGCCAGCGTCCGTCCGGGGACTCGTCGGGGAGCAGGAGCTGCGGATCGCAGACGGCCGGCAGGTACCACGGGCCGCTTAAAAGGGGTTCGTCGTTGAAGGGAAACCATGAGATGTTGTCCAGTTTCTGCACCGGCTGCATGGTAATCCTCCGCTCAGCCCTTCACTCCGGGAGTCACCGGTCCGGAGCCGTTGTTGCCGCCGCGGCCGGAGTCCCCCGCGTCTTTTCCGGGGCCGTTTCTGCGGCCGCGTCTGCGGGCAAACAGCGGTGCCATCTTGTCCTCGAGGTTGAACTTCTTGTTGAGGAACCGGAGGATCAGGGTATACGCACCCCAGCCGAGAACCATCGGCAGCAGGAAGCACAGGCCGAAGATTGCCAGCGGCAGGGCCAGGGAGTCCTCGCTCACCGAGCCGTCGGGAAAGAGCTTGCCGCAGAGCATGAAGCCCAGAAGGGCGAATGCCAGGATGAGAATCATGTTGACGATTGTGGCTATGATTATGAATATGGCGGAGTTTGCTTTCTTGTTCACTTCTTTGCTTCCTTGTTTTCCGGGGCCTTCTTCTCGAAAACAAGGGAGAAGGCCAAAAGGATTACGAATATGACCACATAACTGTCGCTGAGGTTGAAGGTCGGCCAGCGTTCCAGTCCGAACAGGCCGTAGAACCTGACGCTGATGAAGTCCACCACCCCTTCGGAGAACCTGAATACCCTGTCCCAGATCGTACCCAGGCCGCCGCCGAGGATTCCGGCGCAGAACCACCTCTGGGCCGGGGTCAGCGGGCTTCTGGGCGAAACGATTGCCCAGGCCAGAAAGCCCATGACCGCCAGCGGCAGGACTATGAACAGCAGGACGCGGACGAAATCCCCGCCGCCTGCGCCGAGGGAAAAGGCGGCCCCGGTGTTGCGCACATGCCAGAGCCAGATGAAGTCTCCGAAGTATTTGCGGTAGATTTCCCCGAGGGGCATATTGGCCACGACCCAGGCTTTTGAAAGCTGATCCACGGCCAGCAGGACCGCCGTCATCAAAAAGGGCAGCCAGCGGCGCCGGCGGCCGGCTTTTTCATCCTTCGCGGCGGTTCTCAGGGTTTTTTCCGACATGTGGCAATAATACTACAGTCCGGTGGGAACATCAACAAAGGCAGTCTGCAGCCCCATGGACCCCAGAAGCGACTGCAGCGAGCGCACCCCGAACGTTTCCGTGGCGTAGTGCCCCAGACAGAGGACATTCAGACCCGCCTCGCGGCAGTAGTGGTACATCTCGTGAATAGGCTCCCCGGTGATCAGCAGATCCAGTCCCTGGTCAATCGCCTCGGACAGGTCCACGACCTCCATCCGTCCGGAAAGAACACCTACGCGGGAGCATTTCTCCGGGCCGAAGTCCAGACTCAGGCGCAGGCTGTCCTCCAGCCCCAGAAGCGAAACTATCTCTTTGGACGTCAGGGCCCGGGGCAGCATTCCTTTGAATCCGACCGTCCGGCCGCGGAAACGGCAGAAGCCCTCGAGGTTTTCAAGCCCTATGGCCTTTGCAATCGAGGCGTTGTTTCCGTACACCCCGTGGGCATCCAGGGGCAGGTGACAGGCATAGAGGGCCATGCGGTGTTTAAGGAGGAAGTCCACCCTCTCGAACATCGTCCCGGTCAGCGGGGATTTTGACCAGAACAGGCCGTGGTGCACCACCAGAAGCTGAGCCCCCGCAGCGACGGCGGCAGTGAAGGTGTCCATGCAGGCGTCTACGGCAAAGGCGACCTTTTCAATCTGGCTCCTGTCGTTGGGGTCGCCGACCTGCAGTCCGTTGAGCGAAGGATCAACCGAGGCGAAATCGGAAATCTCCAAGGTGCTGTCCAGAAACCGGGTGAGTTCTGTAAGGTTCATATGCCCTCCTGTTGAGTTGACAACGTTTTTTGCTCCACCTAGAATTTTGACATGGACAGAAACGAAGTCAAGCCGCAGCAGCTTGAATTTTCCTATTCTACGGATATATTCAGCCGTTTCCGGGCCCAGGCCGCCACGGACGAATCCTTCATAGGCCAGCCCCGGGCGCTTCGGGCCCTGAAGATGGGCATGAGCCTGTTTGCCAAGAACTACAACATCTTCTTAAGCGGTGACCCCGGCAGCGGCCGTCACGAAGCTGTGCGTTACACCGCCTCTCTCCTGCCCCCTCCGCCGGCTGGAGAATTGCATGACATCGTGTTCGCCTACAACTTTGACCGGCCCCGCTCCCCGCTGACGCTGGTCTTCCCCGCCGGAGAGGGCCGGGAGTTTTCCCTGGAAATGGAGGCGGTCGCCACCGCCCCTGCCGGTGAGCGCGGACAAAAGCTGCGCCGGGTCATGGAGCGGTCCATGCCGCCCCAGGCGGAGATCTTCTGCGCTCGGGCACTGGAGGAACTGCGCCGCACAGCATCGGATGAGGCGGATGACAGGCTGAGGGTCAACTGCGCCTTTTGCGCCGCGGGACAGCGCCCGCTGGTGTTCGAATCACACCCGACACAGACCAACCTTTTCGGCCAGGTTTCCGGAGGGAGCGGGTATGTACACCTGTCCCTCTGCCCCGGCTCGGTCATCGATGCCACCGACGGATTTCTCGTAATCGACGCGCAACAGCTACTCAATGACCCGGAACTCTGGGACAATCTCCGCAAATTCCTCGATTTCGGGACATTGTTGATCAAGCAGACTGTCGGCGAGTCGGAGAGCCTGATCATCAAACCCACGGCCTTCAGGCCCAACGTGAAGATCATCCTCATCGGCACCGACGCCTCCTATGACAAGCTCTGCGAACTGGACGAGGGATTTCTGGATTTGTTCAACGTCTCGGCCGAATTCGACTTCAGTATGCCGGCAAACGAGCAGAACATCATCTCGACCGTCGGCTATCTTGACCGCTGTGTCCGGAAGGACAATCTGATTCCCCTGAGCGACCCGGCAGTGGCCCGGGCCTTGTTCTACAGCTCCGCCTACGCAGAGCTCCGCGGCGAGCTTACGACCAAGCTTTCGTTCCTCTCCGATCTGGTCCGCGAGGCCAGCTACTGGGCCTCGGAGTCAGGCAGGGACCTGATCCAGCCTGAGGACATCGACCGGGCGGTGAGGATGCGCGAGTGGATGAACAGCCTGACCGAGTCGAAGATCAACGAGGAAATCACAAACGGCGAGATGATAATCTCCCTCTCCGGCACAAAGACCGGCGTGATAAACGGTCTGGCGGTGATGGACAGGGGAAACGCCTCTTTCGGCACCCCGACGGTCATCTCCGTTTCGGTGGCCCCCGGCACCGAGGGCATAGTCAACATCGAACACGAAGCCGGGCTGTCCGGGGAAATCCACGACAAAGGCCTGCTGATCCTGGAGGGCTATCTTCGCAAGCACTATGCCCGGACATTCCCGCTGTCGATGTACGCGGGAATCTGCTTTGAGCAGTCCTACGCCGAGGTCGACGGTGACTCGGCCTCGTCAGCCGAGCTTTTTGCCCTCCTTTCGGCCATCGGGGACATCCCCCTCAGACAGGAAATCGCCGTCACCGGCTCGGTCAACCAGCTGGGCGATATACAGCCTGTCGGCGGAATCAACGAGAAGATCTCCGGCTACTTCAGAATCTGCAAGCTCACCGGGCTGTCCGGCCGTCAGGGCGTAATCATCCCCCGTAAGAATCTCAACTCACTGCTTCTGGGGGACGAGATTCTCGAAGCGGTCCGCTCGGGAAAGTTCCACATCTACGCCATCGATACAATCGACCAGGGCATGGAGATCCTCACCAACCGCCCGAGCGGCCAGCGCAACTCCAAGGGCAACTTCCCCCCGGACACGCTGAACAACATCATCGAGAACCACCTCAAGAACCTCTGCAACCTCTCCCGTCCCGCCAACTGAACAAAAAGGCGGATGCCATAGCACCCGCCCTGAATGTCTGTCCGGAAATCTGCGTTATTTGATTACTGCCAGGTGAGTTTCACACTCCCGCTGACCGAGGTCGCTTCGACCTGGCACGATCCGTTACCGGTGCGGCTGTACTTCCTGGAGGCCGATACTCCGTTTGCGTAGATGCTTCCCGAAGTGGTCGAAGCCTCGATGTCCGGGTCGACCGCGCCTAAATTGAGGGTGACTGTGCCGCTGGTGTCCCTGGCGCTGAGCTTCTTCAGGCCTTCGGCGCCGCCGAGGTTGATACTGCCGCTGACTGCCCTAAGCTCCAGCTCAGGCCCGGCGAACAGCCCGATGTTGATGCTACCGCTGGTGTCCTCCACCGAGGCGGCGGATGCACGGAGCACCGAGCAATGGATGCTGCCGCTGGTGCACTGCAGATCGATCTGAGGGGCGTTGAGGGTTCCGGCATCGATTCTGCCGGATACGCAGCGCAGAGTGATGGACGAAGCGCACTGCAGGGTATCTGCCTTGAGGCTTCCGGAGGCGGTCACCGCCTTTAACGATTCAAGGGTCAACGAGGCGGGGATCACCACTTCCAGTGTTTCGAGCCTGGCGGTCTTTTTCCAGAAGCTGAGCCAGTTGCGGTTCGCGACGGGGACGGTCACCTTGTAGGACCCGTTCTTTTGCGTCTCGACGTTGATCGCTCCGTCGCCCAGCCTCCTGCCGGAGGCGTTCACCGTGACGGCAGTGGCCGACGAAGAGACCGTTACCCGGATTTCAGCCGAGGAAACTTCGACATCCAGAGACCTCACGTCACCGGGCAGCACCTGGCTGACTTCGGTCTTTGTTCCTGTTCCGGCGTTGGAGCAGGAGGCACTGCGGGCCCAGAGGATCCAGACGATGACCAGGACCACAATCAGGATGATTTTGAAGGCCAGCGATTCCCTGAGTTTTCTGGTGTCGCTCATTTCGCGTCTCCCGAGTCACTCTGGCTGAAGCGGGCGTCCCAGTCGTTTTCCTTGTCCAGGACGGTGGTTTCCATGTCCTCGACCTTTTTCTTCAGGTCCTCGTACTTGCGGCGGAGCTGTTCGTTGTCATCGTCGCTGACGTTCTCGTATGTGCCGTACTCGGCCTTTGAGGAACTGTAGGACCGCTTCTCGCGCCTCTTGTAGTTGTTCCAGTCGCCGTTCTCATCGGACTTGGAGGGCTTCTCGTTGGGGTTGGCCGGGATGAAGATTCCCAGGACGCAGTAGACCAGCAGGCAGGGCACGATGGCGGTGAACACCGCAATCAGGATGAATACCAGCCTGACTCCTCCGACCGGCAGGTCCCTCCACTGGGCAATTCCCTTGCAAACTCCGAATATCTCACCGTAATTCGATCTGTAAAGCCTTTCAGTTGCCATTTTTCTTTCTTCCCCTGATGATAGTTTCCATGTTTTCTATGCGGGTGTTGAGGTCGTCGATGCCCCTAAGCAGTTCCTCACGGTTCATCTCGTCAACACTCTTCGCCGCGCCGCGGCGCTTTCTTTCCTTTCTGTACTGCCTGTCGTCATCGTCTCCGGACTCTTCGTCCTCGTCACGGCGGCCCTTCTTTTTCATCAGCAGCTCGTGGAGGTTGTTGATCAGGACTATGACGATGATAAAGCCGAAGATGACTCCGAGAATCTCTGTGGCGGTGCTCATTTTTCCTCTCCTTCGGACTGCCTGCGCAGGTTCTGCAGCTCGCGCTCAACTGCCTCGGCCTCTTCCAGGTCCCTGAACCGCTCCTCGGTGCTCCGGGAAGTGGTGCCGGTGCCGTTCATCTGATTCTCGGCGTTCATCCGGTCGATCTTCTCCTCCATCTCGCGGAAGCGGCGCAGCGTCTCGGATTCATCGGCCTTTCGGGCGGACTCGTCGGCCCTGGCCTTTTCCCTCTCCCTGCGCGCCTTTTCGAGGATCGACTGGTACTTGAGTTTCACGCTGTCAAGCTTGTCCTCGAGCATGACTATATCAGCCTTGGCAGCCTTAATCAAATCGTCCAGCCTCGTCTGCTCCTCGGTCAGCCTGTCCAGTTCCTGCTGGGCCCGGCGCTTTTCCGCAATCGCCTCGCGGGCCAGGTCGTCAAATCCCCGCTCCACTGCCAGGGCGGCACGGGCCTGCCAGCGCTGGATCAGGGCCTTTTGCTCATCGATGAGTCTGCCCGTCTTGGTCGCGCGGGCCAGTTTGGCGGCGCAGGAACTCTTGAGCTCGATCAGGGTGTCCTCCATCTCCTGGAGCATCATCCGGATCATCTTCTCCGGATCCTCGGCCTTGTCGAGCATGGCGTTTATGTTTGCGTTCACTATATCCATGAACCTTGAGAAAACTCCCATACATCCTCCCGGGACGGCAATCCGTCCGTCGAAATCACAGTTGCAACAAGCGTGCCAATATCGGCCAAGGCCTGTCAGACCCCGTTTTCGGGGACATCCGAACCCTCAGCTTCATTAATAGTAGCATTTTTTACCGAAAGTTGGTATTATTTACCAAGATGGCGCCTGCCCGGCGCCGGAGGAAGCTCAGACAATGGAAAACGGCAGCAACTATCTGGGAGAATCCGAGGTCTTTCTCGACTTTCTCAACCGCCTGTCCGAGGCCGCCAGGGTCGACCGGAGCGTTCTGGTCGTCGGCGAGCGCGGCTCGGGAAAGGAAGTGGCCGCTTCGCGCCTGCACTACCTCTCCTCCCGGTGGCAGAATCCTCTGGTCACCGTCAACTGCGCCGCCCTGCCGCAGAACCTGATTGAATCCGAACTTTTCGGCTACGAGCCGGGGGCCTTCACCGGGGCGCAGAAGCTCCACAAGGGCCGCTTCGAAGAGGCCGACGGCGGGACGATCTTTCTCGACGAAATCGGCCTGATTCCCCTCGAGGTCCAGGAGAAAATCCTCCGGGTCGTCGAATACGGCACCTTTGAGCGGGTCGGCTCCTCGCGGACCCATAACCTCAACGTCCGCATCGTAGGGGCAACGAACGCCGACCTGCCCCGGCTGTGCAGCGAGGGCCGCTTCAAGCAGGACCTCCTGGACCGCCTCAGTTTCGAGGTGATCTTCGTCCCGCCGCTTCGCGAGCGGGGCGACGACATCATCCTCCTGGCCCAGTACTTCGCCGAAAAGATGGCCATCGAATGCGGCCTGGAAACCGGTCCCTCGTTCAGCCCCGAAGTCATAGAGCAGCTGCTCTCCTACCCCTGGCCGGGCAACGTCCGCGAACTTAAAAACGTAATCGAGCGCGCCGTCTACCGCAACCGCGGCGGCGAAATAAAAACCATCCAGCTCGACCCGTTTGCCAACCCCTATGCCGCGCCTGATGCTCCCCCGGCCGCAAAGGCCGCAGCGGATACCTCCGCGCAGAGCCGGACAATGGCCCCGGAGATGACTCTAGGCCCGCAGGAGATGCTCGACCGGGCCCTGGAGGGCATCGGTCTGACCGAACTTGAAAGTACAAAGCGGCGGGTCGAACAGGCCCTGCTCGACCGGGCCCTGCGAAGCTGTTCCAACCAAAAGGAAGCGGCCGAACTCATGGGCCTGACATACGACCAGTTCCGCGGTCTGGTCCGAAAGTACCACAAATAACACAAAGGCCGCGGTTTCCCGCGGCCAAAGGCTTTTGCTGATTTTGAATCTTACTTTGCGGCCTTCTGCTTGAGCTCGGCCAGCTCCTTTTCAACCTCGGCGTCGGTTTCCATCTGCACGAAGCGGCTCTCGCCGGCGCTGGGATGGAGCCCTGCGACCTCGGCCTCGGCCTCGAGCCTCTCGACCTTTGCCTCAAAGGCCTCGAAGCGGCGGATCAGCTCGGTGCCGTCGGCTTCCTGGATCTGCTTTTCGGTGCGGATCTTCTCCTTTGCGCTGGCGGCGCGGGCCACCATCGTGTTGGCCTTGGCCTTCATCTCCTCGAGCTTGGTCTGCAGTTTTTCGATCTGCTCCTTCTTTGCCTCGATGATTCCGTCAAGGGCGGCAAGCTCCTCGGACTTGGCAGCCTGCTTGGCCTGGGCGGCCTTCTTTTCGGTCAGCGCCTCGCGGGCCAGGTCATCCAGACCCTTGGCCACTGCCATCTCAGCCCTCTTTTCCCAACGCCCGACACTCTCCCCGAGGAGTTTCAGCTCGGACTCACAGCGCTTGCGGCCGGCAATCGAGGCGGCCAGGCTGGCCCTGGCCTCAGCCAGTGTGTCGGTCATCTCGTCGATGGTCAGCTTTATCATTTTCTTCGGATCTTCCATCTTGTCCAACGCGCTGTTGAGGTTCGAATTGACGATGTTCTTTACTCTGGTGAAAAACTTCATTTTCTGCTCCTTTGTCCCGTTTTCTCAGGCGGCCCGTTTGCAGCTTGCCGCTTTTGCCGGTACGCCTTAAGAACTGCAAACAGCGTGCCAACTGCCCGAAACCGGCCCCGCAGGGCCCTCAGACGCAGATTCCGGCCCCCGGGTCAGACAGCAGAAAATGTTGTTGGTAAATTTTACCTACGGCCTTTTGTGAACCAGGCGTGAAGCAGGATTCCGGTGGCCACCGACACGTTCAGCGAGCCTTTGGTCCCCGCCATGGGGATGCTCACCTTCTTTCCGGCGCACCGAAGCAGGTTCGGACTGACCCCGAACTCCTCGCTGCCGATTATGGCGATTCCGTCCTCAGGCAGCTTTGCATCAGCCAGCTGCTGTCCGCCTACCTCAAGGGCAAAGACCCTTTCAGGCCCGGCCTTTTCAAGCAGCGCCACCGCATCGTCCTCCGGCAGGAACTCCCACGTTACCGTTTCGGTGGTACCACGGGCCGTGCGCTGCGCGCGGGGATGAAGCGGCGAGGCGGTGCCTTCGATGAGGATTATCTTCTCCACCCCGAAACTGTCGGCGCTGCGGAACACCGAGCCGACGTTGAAGGGCGAGCGCAGCCGGTCAAGCACCAGGGTAAAGGGCCGCACTTCCCTGCGGGACGGGTCAAGCACGCCGGGATCGGTCAGGGAGCGGCCGCTATCAGCGGTAAAGTCCCAGTCGGCCGGTTCGGCCCCCAGGAGCGCGAGGATGGCGTAACAGATGTCGTCGCAGAGGGTGCGTGTCAGCGTACCGGAGCAGAGGCGCAGGAGGTAAGTCCCCTCTCCGGGGACCTCGGGCACGGTGCGGCGGATAGTTTGCTGCAAATCATGAAGGTACACAAGGTCGCTTTCGCCGACGGGCCAGCGCTGCGCGGCCTGGTGAAAGACGGCCGAGCATTTGCGTAATCTCAGGCGCGGCTCCAGGGTCAGGAGTTTGCGGATTGTGATCATCAGTCTTCTTCGTCGGGTTCCGCGGCGGCCGACGGATGGACGAGGACGGCAAACTCGCCCTTAGGCTGGGCCAGGGCTGAGAGGACCTCGGAGGCGGTTCCGCTGATGAACTGTTCAAAGGCCTTTGTCATCTCCCGCCCGACGGTCAGCTGCCTCTGCGGGGCCAGGTCGGCTATATCGGCAAGCAGCTTGGCCACCCTGTAGGGCGACTCGTAGACAATGAAGGTCTCGTCCCTGTCCAACAGCTGAACCAGCCGGGAGCGCCGGCGACCCGGTTTGGGGCTCAGGAAGCCCTCGAAGGTGAACGTTTTTCCGGTGAACCCCGCCACCGAGACGAGGGTGGCCACGGCGCTCGGGCCGGGGACCGGCACCACCTCGAACCCGGCTTTGCGGGCGGCGCTGACCACCTTTCCGCCCGGGTCGTTGATGCCGGGGGTGCCGGCGTCGCTGACATAGGCTATGTCCAGGCCCTCCTCCAGCAGCTTGATGATGCCGTCGGATGAGTTGTCCTCGTTGCGGGCGTGGCAGGCAATCAGGCGCTTGCCGGTGATGTTGTACCTGTCCAGCAGGATCCGGGTGTGGCGGGTGTCCTCACATGCAATCACGTCGACCTGCGACAGGACCCGGACGGCACGGTAAGTGATGTCCTCGAGGTTTCCTATCGGGGTCGCCGTGATATAGAGGGTCGCCATAATCCGGCCTCAGTCGGCCTTTTCCTGCTTCTGAGGATAGACGATGCTCAGATGGAGCTCTTCAAGCTGCCTGGGGTCGACCTCTTCCGGGCTGCCGTCCATCGGGTCGACTCCGAAGGTGTTCTTCGGGAAGGCAATAACCTCGTGGATCGAATCCTGGCCGGTCATGATCATCACCATGCGGTCGATGCCCGGGGCGATTCCTCCGTGCGGCGGCGGTCCGTACTTGAACGCGTTGAGCAGGAAGCCGAACTTCTTCTCCGCCGTCTCGTCGTCGTAGTTGCAGATTCTGAAGATTCTCTTCTGCAGCTCCACATCGTGGATTCTGATCGATCCGGAGGCGACCTCGTAGCCGTTGAGGACCAGATCGTACAGGTCTCCGAGCACCGAACCCGGGTCGGATTCCAGAGTCGGGAGGAACTGTACCTGCGGGGCGGAGAACATGTGGTGCTCGGCCTCCCAGTGGCCCTCTTCCTCGTTGTACGCAAACAGCGGGAAGTCGATGATCCAGCAGAACTCGAATCCCTCGCGGATCAGCTTCAGGTCCTTTCCCAGGCGGCTTCTGACCGCTCCGAGGCTCACGCAGGCCTTCTTCCACTTCTCGTGGGCGACGATGCAGATCAGGTCTCCCGGCTTGGCGCCGGTTACGGTCAAGACTTCACCGTCCAGCCCTTCGAAGTACTTCGACACTCCTCCGGTGAGCCTGCCCTCGTCGGTGACCTTCATCCAGGCCAGACCCTTGGCGCCGTAGATCTTTGCCGCGTCCTCCAGCTCCTGGATGTACTTGCGGGTGAACTCAAACCCCTCGGTCGCCGGGGCCACCAGGGCGCGCACGGCTCCCTTGCCCGACTCCAGGGCCTGATGGAATGCGTTGAAACTGCTCTTCCGGGCCAGGTCGTCGAAGTCGATCATCTCCACCCCGAAGCGCAGGTCGGGCTTGTCGCAGCCGTAGGTGTTCATCGCGTCGCGGTATGCGATGCGGCGGAAATGTACCGGCAACTGATAGCCCAGAACCTCGTTGAACACGTATCCGAAGAGCTCTTCCATCAGATTCAGGATATCGTCACGCTTTACGAAGCTCATCTCCAGGTCCAGCTGGGTGAACTCGAGCTGCCTGTCTCCGCGGGCGTCCTCGTCGCGGTAGCACCGGGCAATCTGGAAATACTTGTCGAATCCCGAGCACATGAGGATCTGCTTCATCAGCTGCGGGCTCTGGGGAAGGGCGTAGAACTTGCCCGGATAGAGCCTGCTGGGGACGAGGAAGTCCCTGGCCCCCTCCGGTGTGGAGCGGATCAGGGTCGGGGTCTCGATCTCATAGAAGTCCCTGGCGGACAGGAAATCGCGGATCGACTTGATGAAGCGGTGGCGCAGGGCTATGCGCTTCTGGATGCCGCCGCAGCGCAGGTCGAGGAACCTGTAGCGGAGCCTGAGGTCTTCCTTGGTCTTGTTGTCCTCATCGATCATGAACGGCAGAACGGCGCAGGTGGAGAGAATCTCGATCTTCTGTGCCTTTACCTCCACCTCTCCGGTGGGCATGTCGGGGTTGACCATTCCCTGCGGCCTGGGCCGTACGGTGCCGGTCACCGCGATGCAGTATTCCATCTTCAGGGCCGAGGCAGTCTGCTGGAGCTCGGCCGGGGCGTCACCGTCGACGACAACCTGGGTTATCCCGTAGCGGTCCCTGAGGTTGATGAAGTGAATCGCTCCGTGGTTACGTTCCCTGTGGACCCATCCGTTGAGTACCACCTGTTTGCCGACGTCCGAGGCCCTCAGGCCTCCGCATGTGACTGTTCTCTGACTGAATTGCATAGTGATGCCGTCCTCTTTGATGCAAGGATGATACCACCATCGGCCCTGCTTATCAATTACCGCCGACCCTCCGCGGTTGTGCAAAGCCCTGAAGCCTGTTATAATCCGGACAAGGGGACTGTGGCGTCTAAATTTACGCCGGACAAGGTTATGCAGAAAAAACGCGAAATATCGGACATCAGGCTTTTCGGGTGCTTCACCCAGGCTCTGGCCTCCGTCCAGACAGGCGATCTGGAGATCCTCTCCTGGCCCCGTCCCAGGGCCGCCTTCTGCTTCCGCCTGGCGCTGTACCTCCAGCAGGCCCTGCCCGCCTTCCGGGTGGACCTGCAGCCCTGTCTCTCCAGCCGCGGACCCGACTGCGACATCGTCCTGCGCACCGCCGAGGGTCAGGTGGCTCTCCAGATCTGGTGCAAGCCGGACTACTTCTCCGCCGCCGAGCAGACCCGCCTGCAAAAGGCCGCCTCGGAATCGCACTCTCTGGTTCTGGCCCTCTCCTTCTTTCCCAAGCGCGACTACTTCCTCATCTACAGGGCCCGTGAGCGCATGGTGGAATACTACCACTTCGACAGGCAGAGCCTGAGTTGCTCTCCCCTTAAGAACCGCGACGTCTCAGACGGCTCCGACCCCTCCCAACTCACCCTCAGGCTCCGCACGAAGTAATCCATGCCCCGTTTCAACAGCGCAGAAGAAAAGTACGCCTATATGTCCGAAACCCCCGTCAGGACAATAGTGCTCAGGCTCGCCGGGCCTTCGATTCTGAGCATGCTCATCTCATCCCTCTACAACATGGCGGACACCTTCTTTATCGGAAAGATCGGCACAAGCGCCACGGCCGGGGTCGGCCTGGTGTTTTCCGTCATGGCGGTCATCCAGGCTCTGGGCTTCTTTTTCGGGCACGGGTCGGGCAATTTCATCTCCATGGCGATGGGCCGCAAGCAGAACGACCAGGCCGAGACGATGGCCGCCGTGGGGTTCTTTTCCTGCTTTATCTTCGCCGCCCTGCTGGGCATCCTGGGGCTGGTGTTCCTCGACAGCCTGATCTGGGGTCTGGGGGCGACGGCGACGAGTTTCGGCTACGCCCGGGACTATGCCTTTTACATCCTCATCGGCATGCCTTTCATGGCCTCCTCGCTTACGCTGAACAACCAGCTGCGGTTCGAGGGCTCGGCCTTTTTCGGCATGATCGGAATCGTCACCGGGGCTGTGATCAACATCGGTCTGGATCCGCTTTTTATCTTCGTCTTCGGCATGGGCACCGCCGGCGCCGGTCTGGCCACCATCATCAGCCAGTTCATCAGTTTCCTGATCCTGTTTCTGCAGCTGCGGCGCAACGCCAACATCCCCATCCGCCTGCGCAACTTCAAACCGAGCCTCTTTTACTACCGCAAGATCATCAGCGGCGGCCTGCCCTCCCTGGTCCGCCAGGGGCTGTCCGGTGTCGCCACGGTCTGTCTGAACACCTTTGCCGGGCTGTGGGGAGACGCCGCCATCGCCGGGATTTCAGTGGTCAACCGCATCGCCCAGTTCGCCCAGTCCTCGATTATCGGATTCGGCCAGGGATTCCAGCCTCTGTGCGGCTTCTCCTACGGGGCGAAGCTGTACAAAAAGATCAAGGAGTCGTTCGACTTCTGCACCCGCTTTTCCTTCCTGGTGCTTCTGGCCCTCTCCATCCTCGGCTTTGCCTTTGCCCCGGGTCTGGTGGCGTTCTTCCGCGACGACCCGGAGGTCATAGCCATAGGCTCGGCGGCGCTGAGGTTCCAGTGTCTCTCCTTCCCGTTCACAGGCTTTACCGCCCTGACCAACATGATGCTCCAGACGGTGAACAAAACCCGGCGGGCCACCTTGCTGGCCATGTGCCGCCAGGGTCTGGTCTTCATCCCCGTTCTGCTGGTTTTCCGCGCCCTGCTCGGCCTGAGGGGCATCGAGATGGCCCAGATGCTGACCGACTTCATAACCCTGAGCCTCTCGATCCCCTTCTGTTTCGCCTTTTTCCGGGAAATCGGCGTCGGTCTGCCCCTCAAGCGTCCGACGGCCGACTGAAAACAGGCCCCGCTTTCGCAGCAGGGCCCAAAAATCATAAAGCATTCAGCAGAGGCTCAGCCCTTGACCGCTCCTCTGGTCATACCGGCGATGAGGTAATCCTCGCCGATGATGAAGGCGATAATCGGGATGACCAGGCTTATCATGGCAACCGCCATCATGCTGCCGTAGTTGGGGATGGCGTCGCTGCCGATCATCTGGGCCATTCCGATCTGGATGGTGTACATCCTCGGCTCGCGGGAGACGAGCAGGGGCCAGAGATAGGCGTTGAACTCACCGATGAAGATCATGATGCTTATCGAGGCAATCGAGGGCAGCGAGAGCGGGATGGCAAACTGGAACAGGTAGCGCAGTTCGCTGCATCCGTCCACCGTGGCGGCCTCCTTCATCTCCCTGGGCAGAGACAGATAGCTCTGGCGGAACATGAACAGCGAACGGCCCGCGGTGAACGACACTATGGTCAGTCCCAGATAGGTGTTGAGCAGTTTCAGCGCCCGGATCGTCAGGAAGTTCGTGATGGTGACCACCTGCCCGGGAATCATCATCGCGATCAGCACCAGCGTGAAGAGCAGGTTCTTGAATCTGAAGTTGAAGAACGCGAACGCGTACGCCGAGAGCGAGGTGACCGTGATCTGCACGACTATTACGATGGCGCACATGACCAGCGAGGTCTTGATGTAGGACAGAATCGGCAGGGTACGCAGGACCTTGGCGTAGTTGTAAAAGGTGAAGTTGTCGATGATCGTCTGTATCGTGGGCAGCTCGTACAGCTCGTCATCGGGAACGAAGCTGAACACAAGTCCGATGAAAATCGGGCTCATGAAGAGTATTCCGAGGAAGATCTTGATTCCTACCGCCAGGCGTTCCTTCTGTCTGTGTGTCAGTTTTTTACGTTGCTTACTCATTGATAGAACACCACCTTTTTCTCGACCAGGAACTGGATTCTGGACACCAGGAAGATGACCAGTGACAGAATCAGCGCGTAGACACAGCCGGTTTCATATCTCTGCCGCACGAACGCGTAGTTGTAGAGCTTGACTATCAGGACAGCCAGGGGCGAGTCATCCGTTCCGACGAGGATGCGGATCATCGCGAACGATTTGAACGCCGTGAGGATGTTGAGGAAGATGACGAAGAACACCTGGGGCGAGGCTATCGGGAGATATATCTTGAAGAACTTGGTGAAGATATTGGCCCCGTCGAGATCGGCGCACTCGATCAGCTCCTCGGAGACGTTTCTGAATCCGACCAGCAGATAGATGAAGCTCGAGCCGCAGTTCGCCCAGATGACGATTCCGACGACAGTGCCGAACAGGGTGTTTCCCGCCAGCCAAATGTTGGTCGTCCCGAAAATGGCGTTGAACAGACCGTAGCGGCTGAAGATATAGGTTCCGATTGCCGCGATCGGCGCGGTGGCCAGGGCCATCGGGAGGGCGAACATCGTCTGGTAGACCTTCGAGCCCTTGAGGTTCTTGGTGCTGATGAAGGACAGGATCATCGCCAGGCTGAAGGTGCCGATTCCGATGAGCCCGCCGTAACGGAATGTGACCTTCAGAGACTTGATGAACTCATCCGAAGTCAGGACCTTCTTCCAGATTCTCAGACCGACGAAAGCACCCGGCCGGCCGATCGAGTCGGTGGCGTAGAAGGTCAGCCTTATGCAGTTGATGAAAGGATAAAAAGTGAAGAGGATGAGAAAGAACATCGTGGGAAGCAGAAGAATGTACGGGAGCGGGCCGGTCTTCTTCCGTTTCTTTCTCAACATCGCCGGAACTGCGGTACTCATTCTGTGATACCCTCCTTACCTGTCCGGAAACGACCCCGGATACCGGGTTTCAACAAGTTTGTCGAAGTTTATGTAGTGGGTGCTTTCCCTCGGGATGGCGGCGGTGACTTCGCAGTTGTATCCGTCGGAGACAACCCTGAGGTAGCCGTCCATGTAATCCGAAAAGACCCTCGCCCCGACCTTTGAGAAGCGCATGTAAAGCGTGTCTGAAGGGGAAGTGGTCGAGAAAACCACTCTCGGCGTGGTTGCTTCGATCCATTCCGTGGAGCTTGAAGTGGGCTGACCGTGATGGTTGGACTTGAGCAGGTCCACATCCAGCACGCCGGGCTCGTTGGCTTCGAGAACCCTCCACTCACCCTCGACATAGAGATCGCCGGCGAACAGGGCCTTGAAATCGCCGTAGGTCATCTTCGCGACGATGGAGGAGTTGTTCAGCTTGGTCTCGGGCACCTGCTCGCCGACCAGGTCGTATTCCACCGGCCCGTAGATGTCGAAGTGCACGTCCCCGATGTCGAACGAGTCGCCCTTCTCCACCCTCACGAGCTTGATGCCGTACTTCGCCACGGCATCGTTGAAGCCGGTCATCGTCGAGTCGGTGGTGTTGTAGCTTCCGTTCCAGATCAGCGTCCCGACGGGGAAGTTGGCGAATATGCCCCGGGCTGTCCAGAGAACTCCGTAGTGGTCGTTGTGCATGTGTGACAGCAGGACATAGTCCAGTTTCTCGATTCCGAGTTTGCGGAGGTTCTGGACCAGAATCGATGCGTACTGGTACCGCCCGCCGTCGATGAGCATCGTCTGCCCGTCGGGGAACACCACCAATGTAGAATCGCCCAGATAGGCAGCGTCAACTCCGGTATCAAGCAACCAGCGCTCGCCGACCATGAAGTAGAAGCGGATGGTTCCGGTGGCCTTTGCCACTTCGACGGCGTTCTCGGTGTACGGAATCGTGTAGTCGCCGTCGGGACTGCGATACTCCTCGTCCAGAACCAGATATGTGTACGCGGGCTGCTCGCCGCGGACCCCCTTGTAGACCGGGGACGAATAGTCCACCGTGCCTTTGACCGAGGCACAGGACACCGTCAGGAGGACTGCGATCAGGACCGCGCAGACGAAACAGAGCAACTTCTTCATTGCGGATACTCCTTGTTATTACCTTTCGATGATAACTGATATAGTACCTGCGGGCAACGTTTTTTTTGAGCGGGTCATGATAAGGTCGCACCAGAAATGGTCTGTTTTTGACAATGTTTTCCCTGAAACATTTGCAAATCCCACAAAAAGGAACTGTTTCGTTGACTTCCCGTCCGCCCTGGTCTATCGTTGTCTTGTCCGGCACGCCACAACACGCCGGAACAACTGCAAACGGAGAAGAAAGCATGAAAAAAACCTGTCTGTTCATTGCCGCCGTCCTTCTTGTGACCCTGCTGGCCTCCTGCGCCACAGCCCCGAAGGAAGACGGAATCGTCCACGTCACCACTTTCGACGAGTTCATCGCCGCTTTCGACGAGGCCCAGGCCAATCCCCAGAAGAATACCATCTATCTTGAGAACGACATCGTCTGGGATTTCACCAAGTACGCCGGCGGTGACTACGTGTTCATGGCCAAGGCGACCGGGCTGACCATCGACCTCGGCGGGCACACCATTTCCGAAGTACCCAAGAACGCCTTTGACCTCACCGGAGACAGCTTCGTTCTCCAGAACGGAACCATCCTCGGAAACGACGCCAACAACCGCTACAGCGTCAACATCAACTATGAGGGCACAAACGGTCTGAAGGACCAGGCCCTGGCCCACGTTCCGGCCGCCTATGACGAGGCGGATCCCGTCTGGGCCAAGAGGGTCATCGTACACGACATCGTCGCCACAGGCATGCTCTGCGGCTACAGCACCGTCGAAATCTACGACTGTGAGTTCACCGGCGGCCAGTACCGAGGTCTGGTCATGCAGGGCTCCAGCGGTATCGTCCGCAACGTCAAGGCCGTCACGATGGAAGAAGGCGCTTCGGCCGGATTCGTCGCCCACAGCTACGGCACGGTCCTCGTCCAGGGCGAGTGTGAGTTCAAGGGCAAGTTCGGCGTCTACTCCGCCCAGTGCTCCACCCTGAACTTCGCCGAAGACGCCGTCGTCCAGATCGGCGCATGGGGAACCTACGGCATCTACCTCGAGAAGCAGGGCTTCACCACCATCGGCCAGGGCGTCACCGTCCAGCCGGCCGCCGGAAAGGCCACCTTCTACTTCAGAACCGGTTCCACCCTCGTCATCAACAAGGGAGCAGTCGTCCTCGACGGAGCCGGCGCCGAGCTGCCCAACCCGATTCCCGCTGACAACCTCAACATCAACGACACCGTCGGCGAGTCCGATGCCGACTGGAAGGGCGCGGGAGTTGCCTCGGTCCTGACCGACAACCGCTGATATCCCCTAATCGGATTTCCGCACACCGCATCCGGCTCCCGGGTGCGGTTTTTTATTTCCCATGTTATTTCCCATGCGCGGGACGGCCGCCGACCGGGTCCGGGTTCGGGGCGCTACGGCTGAGGTCGGTCCTGTCTTGCCCGGCTTCAGGGCAAGGCCAGACCCACCCCGCACGGCCCGGGCAAAATCGTCTTTTTTATCAGTTTTTTGGAAAAAACGACGATAAATCGACCCTAACCCGTCTTTTTTCTTGAAAAACGACGATTTCCACCCCAGACTGAAGGCATGAGCATCTCGAAAACCATAATCATTGAGCAAATCAGAGAGCTGAGCGCGGAACTGGACCGCATCCTGGAGACGCTGGAGCCGGAACCTGGCGACGGGAAGATAATCTGCAAGGCTTATAGAGGCGCGACCCGCTTCTACAAAAGAAACGCCGACGGGAAGGAGAGTTATCTTTCCACTAAAAATGCGGATGTCATCGCTGCTCTGGCAGGCAGGCTGTATGAATCCCGGATGAAGAGGGCCGCGGAGAGGGAACGGGCGCAGCTGCGGGCCTGCCTCGGAATCCTCTGCAAGCCGAAAGGGGCCATTTCCGATGTCAACGACGTGCTGGCAGGCATCAATTCGCAGCTGCGGCCCTATGTCACGCCGGGTGCGATGACGGATGATTCTTACGCTGAACGCTGGCAGGAATCCAACGTAGTGGTGAAACGCAGGCGGATTCACGCGAAGGATGATTATCACCAGTTCAAGACCATGCGCGGTGATTATGTAGGGTCAAAAAGCGAGGCCATCATCGCCGACAGGCTGTTTGCCAACGGGATTCCCTACCACTACGAGATTGCCTTTGTTCCCGAGGCCGAAGCCGACAGAACGAGGCCGGTGTACGATGAATACGGCAGACTTGCCGGCTACGAGGCTCCGGGCCTGGACCCGTACTCAAAGGACACGCTGCACCCGGATTTCTACGTACTGAACAAGCGGACAAGAAAGGCCTATTTCTGGGAACACCTGGGAAGGCTGCAGGATCCGAAGTACTGCACGGAGAATCTCAACAGGATCGTGAGAATAGTTGATGCGGGCTACACAATCGGGGAAGAAGTGCTGCTTACACATGAGGATTCCCTCAATCCGCTCCGACTGGAGACTGTTGACGAAATCATCAGCCGATACCTCAAATAGGCTTCAGGCTTTCGGGCAAGGCCCGGGCGATCCCGGCCGTGAAGCCCCGGGCAAAAAAAGGCTGCCGCACAAAGCGAGGCGGCAGCCCTGGTGTATTCCCGTATTCCGGGATGATTACATGTTCTTCACGGTCTCAAGGCATTCCTTGAACACGCGGAGCATGTTGCGGCAGTCCTGCGGGTAAATCTCACCCATGTTGGCCACCTGAATCATGTTCTGCTTGGCGTAGTCGGCCTTTCCGATGTAGAACACGTATCCCCTGTCCTCCATTTCCCTGAGGAAGGTCTTGGCGTCAACCGGCAAGAAAACCGAGGTCACCGTGCTGGACTTGTGGTCGGCATCTCCGAGCAGGAGCTTCAGGCCCATGTCCTTCAGACCCTGACGGATGATGGCGGCGCACTCCTCGTACCTGGCGACGCGGGCGTCGAGTCCGCCCTCTTCGAACACGTTGGTCAGAGCCTGGTTGAGCGGCCAGAAAAGGTTGACGTTCGGGGTGTTCGGAGTCTGGTGGGTGTCACGGGCGGAGACATAGTGCTTGTACAGGTTGAGGTAGACGTTGTGGCACTGGTCCGGAGTGAGCTGCTCGAGCTCGGCCGTCTTGGCGATTACGTAGGCCGAACCGGGGAAGGCGCCGAGGCACTTGCCGCCGACGGAGGTGGCGAAGGTGATGTTGTTCTTGACCACGTCGATGTGCTGGCCGGCCGCGGCGGAAACGGTGTCGGTGAACAGCTTGCGGCCGTACTTGGCGCAGAGCTGGCCGACCTCATAGGCCTTGTTGATCATGCCGGTCGAGGTCTCGTGAAAGACCATGGCGACAATCTTGGCCTCCGGGTGGGCCTTCATCTGGGCTTCGATGACGTCGGTGTCAAACGCGGTGGCCCAGGGGAAGGAAACGTCGACGTACGGAGTCTTGTACTTCTCCAGGATTTCCTGAAGGCGCTCGCCGAACAGTCCGTTTCTGAGGAGCATGACGCTCTCGCCCGGCTTCACGACCGAGGAAAGGACAGTTTCGTTGGCGGACGTTCCGGAGCCGGAAACGATGACGGCATAGTAGGACTCATCGGCGTTGAACAGCTTGATGATTTTTTTCTGGGTGTCCTGGAACATCGCCTCGAATTCCTTGCTTCTGTGGCAGATGTCATAATGCAACAACGCATTGCGGACGTTGGCTTTTACCAGTACCGGACCCGGTGAGAAAAGTTTGGGAGCACTCATTGTGTACGATCCTCCATAAGTCAGTCGTTGCGTTCCCTCATGAAGTGCGGGACATAGCCGCAACACCCTGATTATAGAGATGGAAAAAAGCATTTGTCAATTGTGAGTTGACAGGATTGACAGCATTCAATGTTGTCATTTGAACAGGTTGTGACCACAATCAAACTTCATCACAACATTGCCATTATTTGACAACATTTGTTGACCGCAGGGCTGCGGACAACGTATAATCCAACCATAATACAACGACGGGAAAAGGGACTGACGCCATGAAGATGCAGAGAATCCAGGAAATGAAGAAACTCTTCATAAGCAAGAGGAACATCACCAACAAAGAACTGTGCGACACCTTCGGCATATCCATAGAGACCGTCAGAAGGGACCTCAGCTACCTCGAGTCGGAGGGCTTCATCCGGAAGGTTTACGGCGGTGCCTCCCTGGCCGAATTCTCCCAGGCCGCCATCCCCGTCGACGACTGGGAAGTCAGGATGAACACCAACTCCGTCTCCAAACTCCGGATGGCCGAGCGGGCCGTCGAACTGATTCCGGACGGCAGCACAATCTTTCTGGACTCCGGTACCTCGGTTTACGAAGTGTCGACCTTCCTGGCATCCCGGAGCAACATCACCGTCCTGACAAACTCGATAAGAATAGCCGAAATCCTCGGAATGAACCCGAATATCCTGGTATATTTCATCGGAGGGGTCATCAAAACCGATTCACTGGCCTCGACGGGAATCTTCGCCACCGAGTTTCTGGCCAACTTCTACCACCTGGACTACGCCGTCTTTTCCTGCGACGGATTCATCCCCGAGCTCGGCACCACCGAGCAGTCGCTTGAGCTGTCGATCCTGAAAAAGCAGATAATATCAAAGACGGGCAAGATAATACTGGTCGTCGACCATTCGAAGATCGGCGTTCCCGGAAACTGCCTCTGCTGCCCAAGTGAGAAAATCGATACGGTGGTCACCGACGAGGGTACCCCGGCCGAGGTGATTTCCCTGCTGCAGAAGGGCAACATCAACGTGGTCGTGGCCTCCGGCATCCGCTGATCCGGCAGCCGGTCCAAAACAATCAGAACACGATAACGGAGATTCTCAAACAATGACTGTTTGTTGACTGCGTTGTGTTGCCGTGTTACCATTTTTCCCACAGGAAAAGGGTCAGACACATGTCGGTATATCCACAGAAATCCGTAAATCTCCACACACATTCCGACTTCTGCGACCACGCCACAGGCTCGGTGGCCGACTATGTCGCCCATGCGCATCAGGCCGGGCTGAAGGTACTGGGCATGACCGAACACGCCCCGGTTCCCGGAAACCCGATTTCCTGCAACATGATGTATGAGGACCTTCCCCGCTATGTCCGGACGGTCCGCAGCCAGGACAGCCCGGACCTCAGGGTCCTGCTGGGCTGCGAATGCGACTTCGAGCCGGTACTGGAGAACTACTACCGGGACGAACTGCTGGGGAAGTACGGATTCGACTACCTGATCTGCTCGATTCATCTTTACTTCGACTTCGAGCAGAGGGCGATGTGCTTCGCCTCAAAATCGAGGGACTTCTCCCGCTACCTTTCCGATTACGTGGCCAGATACTGCCGGGCCCTGGAGTCGGGTATCTTCCTTTTCGGCTGCCACCCCGACCTGTTCCGCGCCTCATACCTCCCCTGGGACGAAAACGCCCGCCTGGCCTCACGCGACATCATACAGTGCGCCGTTGAAAACAACATTCCTCTGGAAATCAACGGCTGCGGACTGCGCAAGCCGCAGGTCCCCGCACCCGAAGGCCCGAGGTGCCCCTACAGCACCGACGAGTTCTATGCCCTGGCACGGGACATGGGCGCCCTGATCTGCCTGAGCAGTGACGCCCACCAGCCCTCCCTGGTGGCCGGCCTGCTCACCCCGGACGGCATCAGCGACACCCGGGCCATGGCCGACAGGCTGGGAATCACCCCGGTTTCATGGTCAATCGGAAGCACCGGGGCGCAGGCAATCCCGCCGGAGCCGGCGGCAGTCTGACCCCTGATCCGTACTTCAGCCCTTGATTGTATTGATTGTCGGGATTATCGCGTTGTTGTAGGAGAACTTCTCCAGCTTCCACCAGTTGTTTTCATAGCAGAACACCGAAACCGAACAGTTCGGCGCCCTCAGATGCTGCAGGATCACCCTCACCCCGAGCACATAGTTGAGCATCTGGTGGACCGTCCCCTCATGGCCGAAGACGGCGACGTTTTCGCAGTCCTTCAGGGTCTCGAGCATCCTCATGAACTCAAAGACCCTGGCGCTGATCATGTCGTCATTCTCTCCGCCGAAGGCTGTGTAGTCGTGCCGGTCACGGGCGTTCAGATAAGCCTCTCCGAGGCTCTCCTTAAGTTCGGTGCGGAACCGGCCGGAGATGTGTCCGACGGAAATCTCCCGGATTCTGTCCGAAAGCTCCGGCTCACACCCCGGAAGCACCAGTTTAGCCGTCTCGACCGCTCTGGGCAGGTCGCTGCTGAACACCCTGTCGAACCTGATGCCCTTTAAAAGCGGAGCCGCGGCCCGTGCCTGCTCACGTCCGGCGTCGGACAGCGGACAGTCGCTCCATCCGCAGGCCCGCATCAGCCGGTTGTCCTCACTCTGGCCGTGCCGGACGAAGAATACCCTCATCGCAGACCTCAGACCAGAAGTTCGGTGAGTACCCTGCCGTCCGCCTGAGGCATGCTCTGTCCCAGGATATGGGCAAAGGTCGGAGACTCGTCCAATGTCAGACAGAACGGGATCGTCACATCCTTTTTGAAAGCCGGTCCGGTGGCGACGAACACGGGCTGCGGTCCTTTTTCAGGCTGATAGCCGTGGGTCGCCCTGCCCAGGCGGTAGTCGCTCAGGTCGATTCCGGCGATGTACTCCTTAAGCCAATCCTCGGAAAAGGTGGTGTACCCGTCGGTCTCGAGTACGAAATCAAACGGGCCGTCCCAGCCGTAGCGCTGAGATACTTCCTCGCGGGTATAGACCTCACTAAATCCCCAGACCTGCTCGTCCCGCAGGATACGCAGATAGTCGTAAACGGTCTGCTTCAGGGCCGGATCCTTCACATACACGGCAAAGCTCATTCCGTTGGACTGTCCGTAGACCTTCCAGTCGGAGATCTTTCCATCCGCGTCCACATCGATCCAGCCCTTTTTCTCAAAGAGCACATTGGGCTTTACCCTGCGGCTGAAGTTCATCTGCCCGTGGTCGGACACGATGACGAAGTTCGTGTCCTCCAGAACGCCGGCGTCGGTCATCGCCTGGATAATCTCTCCGAGCCAGTAATCCGTAATGTCCAGCGCCCAGGTAACCCTGTCGTTGAACACACCGTTTTTGTGGCGCATCGAGTCGAGCAGGCAGTTGTGGGCGACCAGCACGTCGGGCTGGAAACGGCGGATCATGCTGCAGACCACCCCGTTGATGAAGTGGTCGAACGTCTGGTCCAGCCTGAGCCAGTCGCTCTTGGTCTTGTAGCTGCGGGGGAAGCGGTCCATGTTGTCGCTGACGGTCAGCAGGGCATCCTCCGACGCGCCGAGCTTTCTGAAGCAGTCCAGAATGGCGGCCTCAGAAGCCGATTCCTCCGGCTCGTAGAAGAAAAACTCATCAATCAGGTAATCGATGTTGGGGTTCTTTCCCGTGACCGGCCAGTACACCGAAGCGGTGGTGCACCCCGCCCTCTTGGCTGCGGCGAACAGATCCTCGACCTTTATCTCGTCACTGTACAGGTGCCACGCCGGGTACCCCTTGCTGGTGCGGAAATGTGTGTTGTTGTAGATTCCGTGGTGGTTGGCGGTGCACCCGGTAATCATGCTCACATGGGCGGGATAAGTCACGCTCGGGTAGATCGTCTGGGCCTTGGCCACCCTGGCACAGTGGGCCATGAGTCTGGAGAAATTCGGACGGGTCTTGAGGTACTCGATGTCCTCTCCGACCATGGCGTCCATCGAAAGGACGAAAAGTTTCTGTTTCATATGCACTCCTTGAAGCGGGCCCGGAAGGACAGGCCCGCTATTCGGGCAGACTATCTGAGGATGTCGTTCTCCTCCATCAGCGGGAGCATCGTTCCGATGTTCTGCGCCTCGGCTTTCCTGAGGATCAGCTGGCCGACGGCCACATCGCTGATGGCGATTCCGTGGCTGGAGGCGATGACGAACTCCTCCTGGTTTGCCCTGCCGCAGGCGGTTCCGTTGATGACCTGACCAAGAATCTGGTGGTTGTTGACGAACTTGTCCAAGCCGTCGGTGTACTTGCCGTCGTCCAGATAGCACTTGACCAGGTTCCAGTCGTCGCAGATGAACCTGTCGGCCATCTGCGTGTAGGTCCTGCCGTCCCACGCGGTGCTCTCAAGCGGCAGGCCGAGCATGCCCTTGTGGAGGTTCTCGCAGTAGATTATCGGCTTGTCGCCGCGCTGGGTGGCCGAAAGCAGGATCTGCGAATCGTCGATGGCCTGCTGGCGCTGCTTTGGGCTGCGGATCGGGATGATCTCAACCTCGGGCATCAGCGGCTGCATCTTTTTCAGATAGGCATCTATGGCGGCGGGGAAGATATCGTCGATGTAGATTTTCTTCAGCTCGGGAACGACCATCTTAAACAGCCTGGCGTTCCAGCGGCCCTGCTCGCCGGCTCCGATAATCGTCATCGAGTGGGAGTTTTCGACCTTGCAGTACTTGGCTGTCACGGCGGCGACGGCGGCGGTGCGGATGGCGGTGATCCAGCGGGCGTCCATCACGGCGGTGACTCCGCCTGTTTCGGTGTCGTTGAGAACCTGGATTCCCCAGGTCACAGGCAGCCCCTTCTTGCGGTTCTCCGGGAATCCGGCAACCCACTTGAGACCGGTCACATCCTGGTCTCCGCCGATATAGGCCGGCATGGCATTGAGGAAAGTCAGCGGGCGGGGGTTGGTGTGGACCTTGACCGGAAGCTGGCATGTGCCCTTTCCGAATTCGGACATTCCCTTCTCGACGGTGTCGATGACTTCCGAGTACGGGATGTTCAGCGCGAGGATGTCCTCCTGCGACAGATAACGAAACTCATATTTTCCCATAAGGTCCTCCTTGACCGTTTGCCGGGTGCCAGTCCAGCGTCCGCCGCACCGCGTCCAGCCAGTTGTCTATCCGCCTCGTCCGCTCGCCCTCGTCCATCGAAGGACTGAAACTGCGCACCGGCGGGTTTATCCTTTTGAGTTCATCCGGGGCAAGTCCTGACCCGACCCCGCTACAGGCCATGCAGGCCGCCCCGTAGCAGGGCTCTGTCTGAGCAGGCAGATTGACCCTCAGACCGCACAGATCCGCCTGCAACTGCATCAGGAAATCATTTGCAGTCATCCCGCCCATGGCGTTGATGGAGGAAATCTCCACTCCGCTTAACGAGCGCATTATCCGGCTGCAGTTGGCCACCTGTAACGCGCAGCTCTCCAGAACCGAACGGACCAGATGTGCCCTGGTCGCCCCGGCGGTCAGTCCGATAAAGGCCCCGCGGGCGCTCTGGTCCCAGTACGGCGTGGCCAGGCCGTTGATGGCCGGCACGAAGTAAACACCGTTGGTGTCGGGGACCGACTGAGCCAGAGCCTGGGTCTGAGCCTCGTCCTCAAACAGCCCGAGGCCTTTTTTGAGCCATTTCACAGCCGAACCTGCCGTGTAGCAGATTCCGTTGAGCTGGTATGCCTTTTGCGTCATGGTCGCGAAGCTGCAGGCGGAGGTCAGCCCTTCGTCCGGAACGACGAAACGGCTGCCGGTTATCAGGTGCATGAAGCTCCCCGTGCCGTACGTGACGGTCAGGTCCCCTTCCGAAACCGCCCCTGAGGCCACGATTCCGGCCGAACAGTCCGCCAGGGAGCAGGTCACCGGGACCTCGGCTCCGAAGATTTCCGCAGAGGTGACGCACAGGACGCTGTTGCACGGCCTGATTTCAGGAAGCATCACCTCGGGAATATTCATCTGCTCCAACAGCCAGGGGTTCCAGCCGGTGACCCTCGGGTCGCAGAGCATCATGACGTCCGCACTGCTTTCGTCGGTGACGAAGGCCCTGCCCCCGGAGAGTTTCCAGAAGATCCAGGTGTTGATTGTTCCGGCAAGCAGTTCGCCCCTCTGAGCCCTCTGCTGGCCGTCGGGTATGTTGTCCAGGATCCAGCGGATTTTCCACGCGCTGTAGTATGAGTCGGAGCGAAGTCCCGTCAGGGTGCGTATCCTGTCCCCGTGGACGGCGCCGAATTCATCGGAGACGGCGGCCATACGCCGGTCCTGCCAGGTGATTATCGGATAGACGGGACGGCCGGTTTCCCTGTCCCAGACCAGGCAGGATTCCCCCTGATGGTCCAATCCTATGCAGGCCAGGTCGCCAGGTTTCAGTCCGATGCGGTCGAGAACCCTACGAATCAGGTAGACGCTCAGCTCATAGATTTCGTCCGGGTCCTGTTCACACCAGCCGGGCTGGGGAAACGATTGCCTCTGCTCGGCGGATTCATAGGCCAAAGGCCTGAAAGCCTCGTCTACGGCTACCGCTTTGATTCCGGTGGTTCCGATGTCTATGCCAAGTGAAACCTTCATTTACTTGCGCCCGGTCTTCAGGTACTCCTTGATCTGCGGTACGGTCATACCTTCAAGTCCGAGTCTGTCGGCCTTAAGTCCGGTTTCGCGCCAGTCGATTTCATGAACGACGCTGTAGACGCTGATGACGCTGTCCATCACCGGGGTCTTTACATTGCCTATGCGTCCGAGTTCGCTCCACGGAACCAGGCCGTTGGGGCAGTCCTCGGTGAGGTATCTGTTCCAGATGCTGTCCGGGCCGGTAATCGGGGTCAGCGAGGGTTCGCCGTGCATCTTCATGTAGATGTCCTGCCACCTCAGCTCACCGCGCGGTTCGACGAAATCCTCCAGCGGGCGGAGCTTGTAGCCGAACGCCGCTCCCACCGCCTTTCGCTCGTCATCGATCACCTTGTCCAGTTTCGCGGCCCCGAAGGTGAAGTGCTCGTACATGCAGAACTTTCCCCTGAGGTCCTGCTGCTCGATGGCGCCCATGTTGATCAGGCACGGACCGGAGTGAACCGAGGGATTGACCAGAGACAGGTCGCACTCCAGGACGTCCTCATAGACTCTGTTGAACGGGGAGATGTCCTTCACATCCTCCAGAACGGCACGGTCGGCGTTCGCCGGGAAAAGGGCCACATTGACCGGGCTCATGCCGGAGCAGAAGATACTGGCCGGTCCGTTGAGTCTGGTGTCATAGGGAAGGTTGTTCGTCTGGACGATCAGCGGGCATTCGTCACCGAGGATCTTCTTGAATACCAGAGCCCCGAAACCGCCGGGATAGATGAGGATCGTCTGGTCCTTTTTCACCTTTCCCTTGAGCTGCTCGGCGACCGCCTCGTGGGCGAACGACGGGGTTACCACCGCGATGTACTTCGCGCCGTCGATAGCCTTTGAAATGTCGTCGGTCAGCATATCGATTTTCGCATCACCGGAAACGACACCGGTGCAGTGAATCGTCAGGGTCTGTTTCAGCACTCCGAGTTTTCCGATGAAACGGCTCTGCTCGTACATCCTCACATGGTATCCCCTCAGCGCCAGGTCGCCCGCCATCGTATGGGCTCCGTTACCTCCGCCGAGAACCGCTATCGTCATGTTCTTCATGGATTTGCTCCTTTGCTTGCGCCACCGGCCGCCAGTCCGTCCGGATGCGGATATCATGATAGCATCGGTATGTGAAATTATCAATCTTGTCATTATTCATTTTTTATCGGTCAAAACATTGTCAAGAGTCGGGAATGGCGATGCGGTTTTCTGGAAAAAAGAAAACCTCATCACCATTCCCTCCGGAGAGGTTACACGGGGCTCATCGGCATTCCCTCCGGGCGGGGGTTTCACACAAAAAAAGGACGCCGGGGAAAACCGGCGTCCTGAGCAACCGTGGCTGCGTACTCAGAGTACGATGCCCTTGGAGAGGAAGTACATCTCGATGACTTCCTTGACATCCTTGTAGAAGTCGGCGGCAGCTGCCTCGGCGGTGTACTCGGGGGTGGTAACCATCTTCTTGAAGATGTTCTTGAAGGCGGTGTTGTAGTCCGTCGAGTACGGAAGCAGAGCGTAGCCGACGCCGTACGGTGTGGCATCCATCATGTCCAGAATGACCTGGGCGGACGGGTTCTTTGTCTTGATGTACTCCTGATACTCCGGAGTCTTGGCGCCGGTCATGGTGATCGGCACGTAGCCGGAAGCCATGGCGAAGGCACAGGTCCACTCATCCTGCATGAAGAACTTCAGGAATTCCCACGAACCGTATTCCTTCCACGGGTCGTCGACGTCGCAGACGAAGATACAGGCTCCTCCGGGGCTCTGGCCGGCGGAAGTGGTGGCTGCGAAGACTGTCGGGGACGGTCTGAAAACGAAGTGCACGTCTTCCTTGGTGACCTTGATGGTCGGGTCGATACCGGAGGAGTAGCCGCCCATGATGGCGATGTCGCCGTTTCCGAACATGTTGCGGGCATCGGTGTTTCCGATCTCGATATCCATCAGCAGGCCTTCAAGGGCCATCTTCTTGATGAAGGAGAAGAATGCCAGAGTGGCCTCGTAGCACTTGCCTTCGTTGAAGTAGGAAGCGGTCGGAACCCCGCTCTTTCCGTTGTCGTTGTTGAAGTACTCGATTCCTTCGGCGGTCAGGGCGTAGTTCAGATAGTCGACGTGGATTCTGTAGAAGAACGGATTCTCCACGCCCTCGGCCTTGAGCTTCTTGCAGGCTTCGTAGATGGCTTCGTAGCTCTTGAGGCTCTCGACGTCGATTCCGTGGGCGGAAAGGATGTCGATGTTGTAGAAGTAACCGGTAGAGGTGTTTCCGTAGGGAACGCACTGCCATTCACCGTTTCTGGTGTAGTTGGTGGCGAGGTTCTTGACGATGTTGCTCATGTCGTACTTGTCGTAGTCGATGAACTCCTGTACGGGAACGGTCAGCCTGTCGGCACCGGTCAGGGCGATGTAGGTCGCCGAGTCGTTTCCGGAGCTGTGGATCAGGTTCGGTCTGTCTTCAACAGTCGAGGTGAGCATCTTGGTCGGGATGTTGCTGGTGTAGATGACCTCCATCTCATACCTGTCCTGGGCCTTGTTGAAGGCTTTGGCGGCGTTCTCGGTGCAGATCAGCGAATCACCGGACATGTTCGACCAGAATACGAGGTGAATCTTGCCGGCCGGCGGATTCCCGGTGGGAATGTGGGATTCGGCGGCGGGGGCGGCTTCGGCAGTTCCGGTTTCGGAGTTTCCACCGGCAAAGGCGAAGCTGACCACAACGGCAAACACCAGCAAAATGGTCAATAATTTCTTCATTTCCTACCTCCAATTTTTAAATTGTTTGTCAAGTGCTTACAATTTTATGACGGGGTTTTTGATAAATCAAGGAAAAACTGAGCCCCGGAAAAACGGCAACCCGCCACGGGCATCGTTTCCGTGACGGGTTGTAACAGGAAAGCTGCGGGTTGTGCTCTCAGGCCTTGGCCAGACGGGCGGCCTTTTGGGCGATGTTTTCGGCGGTGAAGCCGAAGACCTGCTGCAGGTAGGCAAGCTTGCCCACTTCGCCGAAGCGCTCGCCGACGTTGACGAAGTCCATCTTCACCGGGTTTGTCTGCGCCAGGAAAGCCGCTATGGCCTCGCCGGTTCCGCCGGCGTAGCGTCCGTTCTCGCAGACCAGGACTTTCCCGCACCTGGCGGCCACCTCGGCAATCAGCTCCGTGTCCAGCGGCTTTATTGTGTGCAGGTCCACGAGGGTTGCCTTGATTCCCTGCCCGGACAGGGTTTCGACTGCCTTTGACGCTTCGTTGACGAGGAGCTCGCCTGTGGCGATTATGGCCACGTTGCTTCCTTCGGAGATAATCTCGGCCTTGCCCAGCTGAACCTTGCCGGGGGCATAGCGGTGCGTCACGCTCTTTCGCGGGATGCGGATGTAGGAACTCTTGCCGCTTTCATAGGCCTGGACGGCCAGCTCGTAGCAGCTCTGGGCGTCGGAGGGTTCGATGATGATGATGTCGGGCACCTGACGCATCAGGGCGATGTCCTCAAAGGGCATGTGGGTTCCGCCGTTGAGCTGGGCGGTGATTCCGGGGTCGGTGCCGATCAGGTGGACCCTGCGACGGGCGTAGTTGACGGAGAGGAACCACTGGTCGTAGGCGCGGCGGCTGGAGAAGCAGCCGAAGCTGTGGGCAAACGGCACCAGTCCGACGGAGGACAGGCCTCCGGCCATGGCCACCATGTTGGCTTCGGCGATTCCGCAGTTGAAGTAACGCCCGGGGTAGAGTTTTTTGAACGAGCCGCTGCCCAGACAGCCGGCCAGGTCGGCCTCGAGAAGCACGACTTCGGGGTGGTCGGCGGCCAGGTCGTTGATTGCCGCCATCAGCGCGTCACGCATCGCATTGATTGTCGTGGTGTCTTTCATCTCAGGCCTCCTTCACGTCAAAGCGCTGGTGCAGCTCGGCGATGGCCGCCTCGGCGGTCTCTACGGAAATCGGCATGCTGTGGTTGCCGAACGTCCTCTCTCCGGGGCCGAAACCATATGACTTGATTGTGTCGCAGATGATCATGCTCGGGCGGTCCTTCTCGGCCTTTGCGTTGAGCACCGCCCTGTCGATCGCCTCCAGATCATGGCCGTTGATCCGCTGGACGTGCCAGTTGAAGCCCAGCCAGCGGGTATCGAGGTTGTTCATGCTGATGATGTCCTCGGTCCAGCCGTCGAGCTGCTTTTTGTTCAGGTCGGTGAAGGCAATCAGGTTTCCCAGTTTGAACTGAGCGGCGGTCTGGGCGGCTTCCCAGACCTCGCCCTCCTGGCTCTCGCCGTCTCCGAGGATCAGATAGGTGTATGCCCCGTCAAAGCCGCGGATCTTCTGCCCGAGGGCGATTCCCACGGCTGCGCTGGCACCCTGGCCGAGCGAGCCGGTGGTGAAGTCGACTCCGGGGGTCTTGGTCATGTCGCAGTGGCTGGGCAGGTTCGTTCCGCCCTGGTTGAGCGTCATCAGCCAGTCCAGGGGAAAGAACCCCTTGTCCGCCAGGGTGGCGTAGACGGCCGGACCGGCGTGTCCCTTGGAGCAGACCAGGCGGTCACGGTCCTCCTTGAGCGGATCGGCGGGGTCGACGTTCATCGCCTGATGGTAAAGGTATGTGAGAATCTCGATGATTGACATGCTTCCGCCGATATGGCCGCTTCCCAGGTGGGCAATCTCGCGGATTGTCAGTTCCCTGAGACGGACGGCCTTCGTTTTGAGCATCAAGAGTGTTTCGTTATCCAACATCTGTACCTCCTGGGTGCCGGCTGGGAAATCAGAAGTATCTGAGCGGCCTGATTCTGGCCCTGTCGGAGCGGTATTTGAGTTCGGTCTGCTGGCCGCTGGAGAAATACTGGGCGCAAGCCTTATACCGGTCCGAAGTGTTCTCACTGGAGGACCAGTAGGCCTCATAATCCGACATCGTGTATCCGTCGATTTCTCCGGTATGGAAATCTCCCAGTCCCTTCGCGTGCAACTCGGTGTACATCTTGTTCAGCTCGGCCTTGCTCGGCAGGTACCAGTCGTCGAAACCGTTGTAGACCAGAATATCGCACATTCTCGCGGCATATTCGGTGGTTTTCTCGTTATCCTCCGGAACTGCCCAGGTGTAGAACCTGTATGTCTCCTCCCCCATCGCGGCCACAAGCATCTGCGTATTGCGTTTGCCCTGTCCCAGTCCGGTCTTGGTGATATCGTCCGCGCCATGTGCCGTATTTCCGTTTACGAACAGAAGCTCACCGGTTTCTTCGTTGACATAGTCTCCGAAAGCAAACAGGCGCTTGACCACTCCGTCCTCGGGAGGTGCGGCAGCGGGATCCACCGTCGGGACACCGCCGATGACCCTCAGGTCCGAAGGTGCCGCCTCGAGGAATCTCCAGCCGTCGGAATAGTAGCCCTTGTCATGGAAGATGAGCCCGCCGGAAGGTCCGGCCTCTCCGACCTGGGGTTCCTTGAAACCGCAGACGGAGCAGTAACCCTCGACGTAGGTATGTGTTCCCTTGGCATAAGTCACATCGTCATGTCCGCAGGTCGCGGCATGCCAGTGGTATGTCCAGTCGTGAGACCAGGCATCGGAGAACGTGTGGTCATGGACCGGTTCGGTGTTTCCGCCGGAAGGATCGACCTCTCCGCCGCCGTGGCCCTGGTCGCCGCCCTGGCTCCCGCCGCCCTGCTCACCGGTACCGCTTCCGTTGCCCGGATCCTCGGTCTGGCCGCTACCGTTGCCGGAGTTGCCGGTGTTTCCACCGGGGATATTCAATCCCTCGAGGTCGCAGGCCACGAAAACCAAGGCCAGAACGCACATGACTACTATGATTGCCTTTTTCATGGAGTGACTCCTTATGTAAGCTTTGGAATAATTCTATATTTGGCCGGGCAAATATGCAATTACCGTTTGTACTCTGCCGGGATGCCGGATAACCGGGATTCCGGATAAAAAACAAACCTCACAACACCCTCTTTGAAAGCATGGTATTGCGAGGCTCTGTTGTGGGCCCACAAAGATTTGAACTTTGGACCAAAGGATTATGAGTCCTCTGCGCTAACCGCTGCGCTATGGGCCCGGTGTCCGGAGACGCAAGAGATGATAGCAAATTTGAATTGCAGTGTAAAGGATTGGCATCCCGGGCGGGGGTTCTCTTTGACAAACAAAAATGGCGCAGTTATGATGTCATCAAACACAAAAGGAGCGGATATGAAACTGAACTACAAACGGACCCTGTTCGTCGGTTTTGCCTTTTTCCTCATCTGCCTGTTCTGGCAGGCCTATGACAACATAGTGCCGAAGATTCTCATCGACAAGTTCGGCATGAGCCAGACCTGGAGCGGACTGATCATGGCCCTGGACAACATCCTCGCCCTGTTCCTCCTGCCCCTGTTCGGCGCGATTTCGGACAAGTGCCACAGCCGCCTGGGCCGCCGCACCCCGTTCATCCTCGTCGGAACCCTCTGCGCCTGCGTCCTGTTCGTCGGTCTGTCGTTCGTCGACAACATGCAGCTGGCCAACATCGGCAAGCCGGCCCGGTTCGTCGTAAACGAGGACGGCCTGAACACCATCGACCCCGAGGGTATGGACATCCTCTTTGATGAGATGGAGGGACAGATCCTGACCACCTCCGACGGCGAGAAGTTCATGCTTGTTTCCGCCGCCACCGCCGAATCACAGCAGCTCCTCCAGAACGGAGGCACGGTGATACTTGAAAAGGATTTCAAGAAAATAACCGCCCAGATCCGGAACGCGGACGGCAAGATTGTCGACAACCCTGATTTCGTCACCTACGTCGTGGCGGTACGTCAGGCCTATGCCCATTCCGTCCAGCAGACCAACCGTCTGCCTCTGATTCTGTTCGTCGTCGTCCTGCTGATGCTGTTGGTCAGCATGGCGATCTTCCGCTCCCCCGCCGTGGCGCTGATGCCGGACGTGACGATCAAGCCGCTCAGGAGCAAGGCCAACGCGATCATCAACCTGATGGGCTCTGCCGGCGGAATCCTGGTGCTGATTCTCGGAATCGTATTCCACACCGGAAGCACCCTGAAGGCAATGACCAGCTACACTGCGTACTTCTCGCTGATGGCCGGAATCATGCTGCTGGCCCTGCTGATCTTCCTCTGGAAGGTCCGCGAACCCAAGTGGGCCCAGGAGATGCATGAGGAGAGCCGCAAGTACGGAATCCAGGAGCTGGATGAAAACGCCACTGCCGAACAGCGCAAGCTCTCTCCCGGAGAAAAGCGCTCACTGATTCTGCTGATGGCATCCATCGTGCTTTGGTTCATGGGCTACAATGCGGTTACCTCAAAGTACTCCGTCTACGCCGGCAAGGTCCTCAACATGGACTACAACATGACGCTGATCATCGCCCAGGCGGCGGCAATCATCTCCTATCTGCCGGTCGGAATCATAGCCTCCAAGGTGGGACGCAAAAAGACGATTCTCGCCGGAATCGTGATGCTCACGGCGGCCTTTACCATCGCCGCGTTCGTCAGGGCCGGCAGCCCGGTTCTGCTGATGAACTGCATGTTCGCCCTCGCAGGAATCGGCTGGGCTACAATCAACGTAAACAGCTTCCCGATGGTCGTCGAACTGGCCAAGGGCGGGGACGTCGGAAAGTACACCGGATTCTACTACACCGCCTCGATGGCCGCACAGACAGTCACCCCGCTGCTCTCGGGGCTGCTGATGGACACCACGGGAAGGATGACCGTTCTTTTCCCCTACGCCGCGGTCTTTGCCGCTCTGGCCTTCTTCACCATGCTCTGTGTCCGACACGGCGATTCCAAGCCCGAGGCTAAAAAGGGCCTCGAGGCGATGGATGTGGACGATTGAATCTGATCAGTCCCGCCCGTATTTCCATACATAAGGTGACGGACTGCTGAAAAACGACAGCGCCACCGACATTGATTCCGGGTCCGGTTCTTCGGACCCGGTTTCTTTTTGGATTCTGCCCCTGATTTCACTCTGGCGCTGCTGTTCGGCCGGATCCTTGGCCGCACGGGCCCGGCAAGCGGCCAGATTCCGGAACAGAACCCGGGGATAGTCCTCGGATTCCATCGCCTCACTGCGTAGCTTGTTGATGTTTATTCCGGTGATTGCCAGGTTTTCGTTGCTGATCCAGCCCAAATCCGGGCCGCGGTCCCTGCGGTAGAGGTAGTAGCGTCCCTTGCGGGACATGTCGGCCACCATACGTCTCTGCTGATGTCTGTCCATGGTTCATCCTCCGCGGTCTGCCGGACCGCCGCGGACTCCCCCGTCCCAAACGGAATGCGAATCAAATGATAAGCCGGTTTATCCTCTGGGGGCAAGACTGGAGATTTACTGTGAAGCTCAGTACTTCAGGGCCAGCTTCAGAAACTCCCCGGGGGTGATTGCCGGCACCGGGGAGCGGACAAAATCCGACGGGTTTCTCGTGACTATATAGTCCAGCCCCCGCCTCCTGGCGGCCTCACAGATGACGGCATCCTCATAGTCATCCACCTCCGAGTCCAGGGCCGCGGTACAATCCCCGCTGTCGGAGTCGATGATGTCTATGATCGTGAGCCAGAAACGCAGGGCGCTCCTGACATCCTTCTCATTGTGCAGGTGCCGGCGGAGGATGTAGTGCAAATCGGTGAAAGCGGAGGCTGAAAAGAAGCCGGCGGTCAGGCCGGAGGCGCACAGGAGCAGGACCTTTGACGATTCACCGATAAACGGTTCACGCCGTGCCATGATGTCTACGGCAACGTTGGTGTCGATCAGGATTCTCACAGGTATTCGGCCAGCCTTTGTGCCCTGTAGTCATCGGCGGTCTTCCCGTCGTCCGGGATGATTCCGATGAGTGAGTTGAGTGCCTCGAGTTTCTGAAAGGCGGGGCTGGTCAGCACGGCGACCGCCTTGCCGTTTTTGGTTATGCAGACGCTCTCCTTCGCGACAAATCCGAGGTAGTATCCGAGGTTTTCCTTAAGTTCGGTTGCGGTGATGGTCATGCTTCCTCCTTTTCGTACGGTTTTGCCTCTGATTATCGTACGGTTTCGGGAGAAAGTAAAGACCGGCTCTCTATCTGGTCAGGTTCCTCAGGGCGCCGTCGCGGCGGATAAAGGCGATGTATGTCATAAACGAGGCGG
The DNA here is from genome assembly GCA_017614375.1 of Spirochaetales bacterium. Classification (GTDB taxonomy): domain Bacteria; phylum Spirochaetota; class Spirochaetia; order Sphaerochaetales; family Sphaerochaetaceae; genus JAAYFO01. The sequence continues at coordinate 285,019 of JAGABZ010000013.1, read as the reverse complement.
CGGAGGCGAAGGCGGCCAGGTAGAACAGGATGTTCATCACTACGGCACAGACCTCCAGCCACTGGGAGCCGGCACACCAGGTGTTCAGGGCGTGGAGGATTATTCCGCAGACTCCGCAGACGGCGTAGAGGACCGCCTTTGACTTGCCGAAAATGTTGGCCGGCACGGCCTTTCCCCGGCCCATCATCAACATCCGGACAAAGAGTATGCCCAGTTCGCGCCAGAGGATGATGATGAACGCCAAAACCGGCATGATGCCGGCATTCATCAGGCAGACGAAGTACGTCAGGCGGCTGAACACGTCGGCGAAGGGGTCCATCACCTTTCCCAGGTCGGTGATCAGGTTGCGCGAGCGGGCGATTTTCCCGTCGAGCAGGTCGGTCAGTTCATTGACGGTGAAAAGCACGAGCACCAGCACCGTCGAAAGGGTCTTCAGGCCTTCGCCGAACCAGGTCGGGAGCATGAAGCTGATGAAGAACAGCGGGGATATGACCAGTCTGGCCGCGGTGAGTCGGTTTGGAAGATTCATGTCAGTTTCCTTGGCAGAGCGCCGTGTACTTTTCGGTAAGGTACCGGTCAAAGAAGGAGGCGGTCAGGCCTTGGCCGGTGACCTTCTCCAGGAGATCGGGACTCTCGTAGATCGCGCCGTAGCGATAGATGTTGCGATCCAGCCAGGTCCTGAGGGTCTTCAGGCGTCCTTCCCGCAGGAGGGCGTCGATGTCCAGCCGGGATTTCATCGTGTAGAGGATCTGGGAGTTGATCAGGTTGCCCAAGGCATAGGAGGGGAAGTATCCGAAGGCTCCGCCTGCCCAGTGGTTGTCCTGAAGCACCCCCGAGGCGATGCTCTCAGGCCTGCGCCCGAGCAACTGCATGCTCAGTTCGTCCCAGGCCCCGGGGAGGTCGGCGATGGCCAGTGAGCCATCGAACAGGGCCTTTTCAAGCCTGAAGCGGAGGATGATGTGCAGTCCGTAGGTGACTTCGTCGGCGTTTACCCGGATGTCGCTCGCCTGGACCTTGTTGATTGCCCGGACGAAACGGTCCAGGCCGATGCCCTCAAGCTGCCTGGGATAGGCCTTTTCAAAGCGGGGATACCAGTATTCCCAGAACGGGCGGCTGTGACCGAAGACGTTCTCCCAGAGTCTGCTCTGGCTTTCGTGGAAGGCCATCGAGGTTCCTCCGGCGAGCGATGTGCCGCGGGTCAGGGCATTGGAGGCGCCCATCTCGTACAGGGCGTGGCCGCCTTCGTGGATGTAGCTGAAAAGCGGGTCAGCGACTCTGGGGTCGGTGAAGCGGGAGGTGATGCGGATGTCATCCTCACCGACGGTGGTGGTGAACGGGTGGTGGCTGATGCCCATCACACCCCTTCTGGTGTCGAATCCCATCGCCAGGACGATTGACTTGTCCAGCCTCTCCTGGGTCCGGCGGGGGTACTTGAGATACAGGAACGAGTCGTCGGTGTCCTGCCTGGAGGTCATCTCCATCACTTTCCGGATGGTCTTTTCCATGTCGGAGAACAGGCTCTCGGTCCGCTGTGCGGTCAGTCCCGGCTCGAACTCGTCCAAAAGTGTGTCATAGACGGGGCTGTCCGGTCTGATGCACCGGGCACGTTGTATGGTGAGGTTGAAGACCTTTTCCAGGTACGGGCTGAATGAGGCGAAATCGCAGTTTCCACGGGCCTCGAACCAGCGGTCGGAGGCTTCGTTGGTCGCGATTGCCATCTCAGTGACCAGGGACGAGGGCACGCAACGCTCCTTGGTGCAGGCCTTGTCCAGGATTCTCACCAGCGCCCGGTCGCGGTCGCTGTACCAGGCGGGGGTGGTCTGAATGTCCTGTTTGACCTGTTCAATCAGGTCTGCGGTGCTGTCACAGGCTATCAGATTGTGAATCTGCTCCCCGAGCCAGGCGCACTGACGGCCCCGCTCCGCTCCGCCTCTGGGGCTCATCGAGGTTTCGAAATCCCATCCCAGAACGGAAAGGATGTGGCTCATCATGTTGAGCTTGCGGTCAAGTTCCTCAAGTTTCGTGAACGCCTGCTTGCTTCTCAAAGTTCTGTCTCCATTCGGACTCCCGGCAGGGAGACCGGTCAAAAGAAAAGGCAGGCGCGCAGCCTGCCTTGATTGCCGTCGTCAGATCTGGGTCTTTTTGTCCACCGCGTCGTGGAGTTCGGCGATGAAGTCCTCAAGCGGCACACCGTTGACCTGCTTGCCGGTGCGGTAACGTACCGACACGGTCCCGGCGTCCCTCTCCTTTTCGCCCAGAATCAGGCAGTACGGATTCTTCATCATCTGGGAGGCGCGGATCTTGGCGTTCATTCTCTCGCTGGAGAAGTCGCAGGAGACCCTGAAGCCCTCCTTTCTCAGCCTGGCTTCGACCGCCTTGGCGTAGTCGGTGACCTGGTCGGTTACCGGGACGAGCCGGACCTGCTCAGGGGCGAGCCACGGCGGGAACGCTCCGGCATAATGCTCGACCAGCACTCCGAAGAACCTCTCGATCGACCCCAGCAGGGCCCTATGGATCATGTACGGCCTCTTTTCCGATCCGTCGCTGTCGGTGAAGGTCAGCTTGAACCTCTCCGGGAGGTTGAAGTCGAACTGGACGGTGGACAGCTGCCATTCGCGGCCGATTGCATCCTTGATCTTGAGGTCGATCTTCGGCCCGTAGAACGCTCCACCGCCCTCGTCGACCTCGTAGGACAGGCCCTCGTTCTCGATTGCCTTTCTCAGGGCTTCGGTAGCCGCGTCCCAGCGCTCCTGCTCACCGACGCTCTTTTCGGGTCTGGTGGACAGATAGGCTTTGATCTCGGAAAAACCGAAACTGCGCAGCATGTACAGGGAGAAGCGCAGGACTTCCAGAATCTCGGCGTCCATCTGCTCCGGGGTGCAGAAGATATGGGCATCATCCTGCGTGAATCCGCGGACCCTCATCAGTCCGTGCAGCGAACCGGCCTTTTCGTAGCGGTAGACGGTGCCCAGCTCGCACCAGCGCAGGGGCAGGTCCTTGTACGAATGCTTGGTGTCCTGATAAATCATGATGTGGAACGGACAGTTCATCGGCTTTGCGTAGTAGTCGGTGCTGTCCATCTTCATCGGCGGATACATGCTCTCCTTGTAGAAGCCCAGGTGTCCGCTGGTTTCCCACAGCCAGGCCTTTCCCACATGCGGGGTGTAGACCATCTCGTAACCGTTCTTGTAGTGCTCCTCGCGCCAGAAGTTCTCGATGGCCAGACGGATCCGGGCCCCTCTGGGGTGCCAGTAGACCAGTCCGGGACCTGCCTCTTCGTGGAGGCTGAACAAATCCAGATCCTGACCGAGCTTGCGGTGGTCGCGCTTCTTGATGTCCTCAAGATGGTCCAGATACAGGCGCAGTTCCTTGGGATTGCTCCAGGCGGTGCCGTAGATTCTGGTCAGCATCGGGTTGGACTCCTTGCCTCTCCAGTAGGCGCCGGCGATTGACAGCAACTTGAACGAATCCTTGTTCAGTTCCTTCGTGGACTTCACGTGCGGTCCGCGGCAGAGGTCCGTAAAGCCGCCCTGGTTGTAGATGGAAACTTCCTCGCCCTCAGGAATGGCCTCAAGCAGCTCCAGCTTGTACTTCTGGTCGGCAAAAAGCGCGCGGGCCTCGTCCCTGGTCACGACTTTGCGCTCGAAAGCCTTGTCCTGGGAGATGATGTTCTTCATCCTCTCGGTGATTTCATCCAGGTCATCGGTAGTCAGCGGTCTGGGAAGGTCAAAATCATAGTAAAATCCGTCCTCGATGGACGGCCCGATTGCAATCTGAGCCCCCGGGAACATCTCCAGGACCGCTTCGGCCATCACGTGGGCCATGGAATGCCGGATCATGTCCAGCCTGTCCTGCGCGTTCGCTTTATCCGCCATATTCTTCCTCCGTTTCAGGCCCCGTCGTCATGCGGAGCCAAACTGTTGCAAAGTATAGCACTTCGTCAGAAGTTGTTCTACACACGCGCGCACATCCCGGTTTTCCCGTTTTCATCAGAAAGCGGAGAATAACTGTTGTTTTGATGAAAATTTTCATCAATTCGGGCACAAACAGCCCGATTCTGATGAAACTGCGCTTTTTACGGGCAAGTCCTGACCGTCCCCTCAGAACAGCCGGCCTATGATTCCCGCGGCGGCGCTGAAGAACTGCTTGTGTTTTTCCGAGAAACGGCCCCTGACCGGGCTGTCGACGTCCAGAACCCCGACCAGCTTTCCCTGCGGATTGAAAACCGGAGCGACGATTTCACTCTCCGAGGCACCGTCGCAGGCTATGTGTCCGGGAAACCGGTGCACGTCCCCGACCGCCACCGTTTCCGCCGCGGCGGCGGCCGTCCCGCACACACCGCGGCCGACGGGGATTGTCTCGCATGCAGGAAGGCCCTGGAAAGGCCCCAGGACCAGTCTGTCCCCGTCTAGCAGGTAGACACCCACCCAGTTGATATCCTCAAGATACCAATTCAGCAACGCGATGATGTTGGAAACCGGTCCCAGGACATCGATCAGGCTGCCTTTATTCGGCACGTCGGCCAGAGCCGCGGCGGCCTGAAGGAATGCTCCGTCCCCTTCGCTCTTGTCAAAAGGCTCAAACATGTTCGGACAAGTCCTTTGCCACTGCGCTCACCTGGGCAAACGGGGTCGAGGCCCCGCTGGCTATGCCGAGAACCGGATGGGAAAAGACCTCTTCGGGCAGTTCCCCGCTCCGTTCGCACACATAGGCCCTGCAACCGTTTCTCCGGGCCACTTCGGCAAGAACCGTCGTGTTGGCACTGTGCAGACCGCCGACAATCACCACCGCCGGACACCTCTCACAGAGATGCCTAAGTGCGGCCTGGCGCTGAAGCGGTTCGGGACAGATTGTTTTCAGTACGGTCACATCGGGGAAACGTTCCTTTATCAGTTCGACCAGGCTATCGAAAAGGTCCCTGTCAACGGTTGTCTGGGCTGCGACCGCCAGCGGGAAGCCGTCGGGGATTTTTGCAATGTCCTGCTTGCTTCCGACAACCACCGAGGATACCGGAACTCCGGGGAAAAGGTCGGTTCCCTCGAGACACCGCACCTCGCTGTGTCCGGGGATTCCGATTATGACGATCAGCCTGCCCATCCGGGCCTGTTGGAGAATCTTGTTCCTGTTCTCGATTATCCTGGGACAGGTTCCGTCGATCAGGGTGAATCCTGCCCGGACGAACCGGTCCCTGAGCGAATCGGGGATGCCGTGGGCACTGATCAGGGCCGTTCCCGGGACATGGCCGTCCGGTTCGTCGATGAACTCCATCCCCATCCTGCCCATCGCCTGGACGACGGCGTTGTTGTGGACCAGACGGCCGATACAGTAGGCTCTCTTTCCCTCGGCTGCCGCCTGCTCGGCGATGTTGTTCGCCTGGCTGACGGCGTTCCGCACTCCCGGACAGTAACCCAGTTTTTCAGAATAGATGATTTCCATCGCGCTCCTCAGTCGGCGTCGTCTTTTTCCCTGCCCTTCTTTTTGGCAGGCTGGAATTTCATCGCCCGGGCCTTGATGACCTCGTCCTCGAGCAGGTACGCAGCCTCCTCCTCATCCGTAGGAACCTTTTTCTCCGAGCGTTCCTTCAGGCGGCGCGGATCCAGCACGCCCCTGCCGTCGAAGCAGTAAAGCAGGGCCGGGGCGATGAAGTTCGATGAATAGGTTCCGATCACAATCCCGACAAGCAGGCTCATTACAAAGGCGTAGATGTCACCGGAGGAGAAGATGCACAACGGGATTATCGCCAGCAAGGTGGTGACGCTGCTGATTGTGGTCCGGCTGAACGAGGCCGAGACGCTGCGGTCAACGATGACCTGCAGATCCGGTTCCCCTTCCTCGGCGCGCAGATAATCACGGATTCTGTCCATGATTACGATGGTGTTGTTCAGCGAATACCCGATTATCGTCAGAACCGAGGCAATCGTCGTAGAGGAAACCTCGAAGCGGGCGATGACTATGAAGCCCAGCATGCACAGCACGTCATGGACCAGGGCGATGACGGCGCACAGGGCATATCCGAGCTCGAACCTCATCCAGACGTACAGCAGGATCAGCACCACGGCCACCGCTACCGCCAGAAGCGAGTTGCGAAGCAGACTGGATGAGAACTTCGCACCGATGAAGTTGCTCTCAAGCACCTTTACCGAGCCGCACTCAAAGGCAGAGGCCAGAGTCGAGGTGACCAGGGCCTCGGTTTCCTTGGCAAGGGTGTCGGTGGCATCCTTCCGGAGACCCATCCTCAGCTGAAACACCCCGCCGTCGGCCGAACCGACCGATTGGACCCGGGTCACGTTGATCTTTTTCAGCGCAAAACGGACGTCGGCAATAGGTGCCCCGGTTCCGCCCTCTTTGACCTCCACCGTCAGAGCCAGACCGCTTTCGAAGTCTATGCCGCGGTTGAATCCCGGAACGATAATCAGAATCACCGCAGCGAGCACGAGAACAGACGACAGGATGAAACTGAACTTCCTCAGGCGGACAACCGGGATATTGATCTTATTTTTCACCGGCGGGCCTCCTGAAGCTGATATGAATCCTCCTGCGGACCGTCAGGTCGAGGATGACCCGGCAGAAGAACAGCGAACAGAACAGCGAGCAGACGATTCCGATGACCAGGGTCGTGGCAAAGCCCTTGACCGTGCTCGAACCGAGGATCATCAGCACCACCCCGGCGATCAGAGTCGTCAGGTTGGCATCCATGATTGTCCAGAATGCCTGTCTGAATCCGTCGGAAACGGCATTTGCCGGGGTCATTCCGAGCCTGAGCTGTTCCTTGATTCTCTCAAAGATGATTACGTTGGAATCCACCGCCATCCCCAGAGTCAGGATCAGGCCGGCGATTCCGGAAAGAGTAAAGGTGGACTTGAATCCGGCCATCACCGAGACGATCATGTACATCATCACCAGCAGTCCGGCGTCGGCGGCCAGGCCGCACAGTCCGTAATAGGCGAACATGAACAGCACGACCAGCGCCAGTCCGGCGATGATCGAGTACAGACCGATCCGTACGGCGTCCTCACCCAGCGACGCTCCAACCGACCTCTGGCTGGCAACGGACACCTCGATCGGCATCGTGGCGGACTTCAGAAGCAGGGCGATTTCCTGCGCCTCGTCCAAGGTGAATCCCGATATCTGGATCGAGGTGCTCAGAACGCTGTTGATCGTCGCCCGGGTTCTGACGTTTCCGTCGAGGACGACTGCCATCACATCCCCTACATGCTCTGAAGTCAGGCTGTACATCTGGCTGCCACCCTCGGATGACAGGGTGAAGTTGACCACCGGCCGGTTCTGGATCCGGTCGGTCTCCTGGATGGCGTTCTGTATGTAGCGCCCGTCAATCAAGGGGCTGTCGATAATCACGCAGAGCCCGACGAACTGGTCAATCCCGTACTCGTCCTTGACGTAATAGCCTGTAAGGGTCGTCCCCTCCGGCAGGAAATCCGGCTGGGCAATCGACCCGTCCGGCAGATACAGCTCATCCATATGGGTGCTGTAGTAGCTGACGGCTTTCTGGGTGGCGGCAGTGTCGACCAGCTGGAAACAAAGGGCACCCCGGCCGCGGAGGAATGACTCGACCCGGTCCGGGTCGGCCTCTCCCGAAATCTCGATCAGGATCTGGTTCTGTCCCTGCCTGCGGATTTCAGGCTCGGTCACCCCGTACTGGTCGATGCGGTTCTTAAGGACCTCGATGTCCTCGTCGATTGCCCGCGAAATCTCGGCCTCGGAGGCCTTGCGTCCGAGCTTGGCCTCGAAAGACTCCACATCGACGTCCAGCAGGATGCTCATCCCGCCGTTGAGGTCCAGTCCGAGCTTCAGCGCGCTCCGGCTGGTCTGCTTCAGGCCGATGTACAGGGCCCTGTAGTGTTTCTCGATGGCCTCGAAAACCTGTTGCTCGGTTGCCGCACCGAGCAGGGTGCCGGCGGTCAGGTTCTTGGTGTCGACGCCCTTGCTTTTGACGAGGTCCTTGAGATAGGCAAATGATTCGGGAAGCGGGGTATCCCCTGCCAGGGCCTTGACGGACGCGAGGTCTGCCGAGGCCTTGGCCTGTGAAATGTCGCGGATCTGGCTGCTTGCGCTCAGCGCCACTGCCCTGTCATCCGCATCCGTGGCGAAATACCAACGGACGGTCGGATAGAGAAACCAGAAGCAGACGGCCAGTACAACCGCCGCGATGAGGATTCTTCCCCCGATCTTACCCATTTTCAGTCGTTATAACTTGCTCTCTTCGGCCTGGGGCTCTTCGGCTGCCGGCTTCTCGACCTTTTCGACGGGCTTTTCAACCGTCTCGGCGGCTTTCTTTTCCGGCTTTTTGTCCAGGATGGCGGAGATGGCGTTCTTGCTGAACTCGATTCTGGTGTTGTCGTCGACCTTGATGATGACCGTGGTCTCCTTGACGACGGCTACTGTGCCGCGGATTCCGCCGATGGTGACGATTTTGTCACCCTTCTTCATGGCGGCGAGCATTTCCTTTTCTTCCTTTTCCTTTTTCTTCTGGGGACGGATGATCAGGAAGTAGAAAATCAGGATGATTGCGCCGAAGATGATCAGCGTAGGCAGGAACGAGGTGGTTCCGTCGGCCGCTGCGGTCGTACCGGTAGTGGTGGCTCCCATGGCGAGAATATTCGCGTACATGTTTATCCCCTTTGGATTATGAGAATTTCAGAACCAAGATACACAATAATGACGGACAAATCAACAAGCGCTCAGCGCTTCCACCTGCCCGAAATGAAGAACGCCATGCCGATAACCAGCGGCATGAAACCTGCCGCCGCGTCGCCGAACCAGCACCCTCTGCTGCCCATTCCCAGGCCGAAGCACAGCAGGGCGGCGAACCCTATGCGCATTACGATTCCGTCGACCAGGGCTATGGCCAGATTGAGCTTCGTGTTTCCCGAGCCGTTGATCAGGGCGAAGCTGAAGCTCCGGGTGGCGGTCCCGTAGAAGTTCATTACCATCGGTGCAAGCAGCACCGGAGCCAGGGTAATGACCGCCGGATCCGACGTGAACACCCGGAAAATCTCATCCGGGATGAGCAGGACCAGAACCGTAAAGCCGGTGTACATGGCTGTGCAGCAGACGGCTATGGTGAGCATAATCCTCGGTACGCGTTCGTACTTCTTCGCCCCGAGATTCTGCCCGATCATCGAAGCTCCGGCGGTGACGAAGGCCATGGAAAAAACCGCGGCGATGGTGTTGATCTTGTTGTACACCCCGCCCAGGGCCGAATAGACGACGCCCTCGAGGTTGATCCATGAGATGAGCAGGACCTTTGAGAAACTGACCGCGGCGCTCTGGATTGCCATCGGGACTCCGAGCAGCACCAGCGGCCGGAGGGTCTGTGAACGGATTGCGAAGCTCCGGATTCTGAAGTCAAAGCCGAAGCTCTCCCTCTTTATGTACAGGTAAACCAGGGACGAGACGAAACTGACCCCCTGGCTGAGGACCGTAGCCAGCGCCGCCCCGAAGACCTCCATCCCGGCGATGACGACAAAGACGTAATCCAGGATGATGTTCAGAACCGCCGCCACTCCGACGAACACAAACGGTCTGCGGCTGTCCCCCATCCCGCGCAGGATGGCGGAAACAATGTTGTACCCGTATATGAACACCAGGCCGCAGACGCAGGTGACCAGGTAGTCCATCGCGTAGGAATAGGATTCGTTGGGGGTGTTCAGTGCCCGGAGAATCGGCCCCCTCAGGGCGAAGCACAGCCCGGAGAGAATTACCGAAACCCCCAGCAGGAAGGAGAACAATGTCCCGATTGTCTGACTTACTTCCTTCATCCTGCCGGCACCGACGTTACGGGCTATTATCACCTGCCCCGCCGATGCAAATCCCATCGAGACGAAGGTCAGCAGGTGCAAAAGGTCGCCCCCTATCGAGACGGCGGACATGCCCGGCCCCCCGAGAACCTGGCCGACTATGATCATGTCGACCATGTTGTACACCGCCTGCAGGGCGTTGGACACGAACAGGGGAAAGGCAAAGGCCAGAAGCTGCCTGGTAACGGAGCCGTTGGTCAGGTCACGGACCATTGTTCCCTGCTGTTTTTCCATGTGAGCGATTCTACTCCAACACGGTTTTTTGTTCAAACCGCCCGGCTGTATAAAAAGAAACCGCCGCACCCGACGGCGCGGCGGTCCAAGTCAAATCATCCGGAGACCGGCTTATCTTCCGATCTTCACTTCAATCTGCTTCGGCTTCTCCACCGGAAGCTTGGGCAGTGCGATGTCCAGGATTCCGTTCTTGAACTCGGCGGAGATGTTGGCTTCGTCGATTCCCTCGGGAAGGGTGAAACTCCTCTCGAACGACCTGTAGTACCTTTCACGGACCAGATACTTCTTTCCGTCCTTGGCCTCGGTCTTCTTTTCAGAAGAGATCGTCAGAACATGGTTCTGAACATGGATTCTGACATCGGCTTCGGTGTACCCGGGCAGCTCCGCCTCGACGGTGTACTGCTTCTCGTCTTCCTTGACGTCCACTGAGGGGATTTTGCAGGTCGTAGACCAATCGCCGAAGAAATCATTGAAGATTCCGTCGAACCCGTCCATCAGTGAATTGTTGTTGCGTGTTACCAAATACCTCATATCGTGCCTCCGATAATTGCTGTTTCATGCGGCCTTACGACCGACACCGTCCCTACTGCTTAATCCGTGCCAACTCTCCGGGGGTAGCGACGGGGAACCGGCAACATAACTTTTTCCGGCATTTTTGGGGCAAAAAGTTGTGTTGATATAACTTTTTTGATGAAAATTGGCGAAAAAGTTATACGGTCCCAGGGAGAGGCCGGGCAAGGCCTGGCTGTCAGCGGGTCAAAATGACACACTGCACCTGTCCGGACCTGTATGCCGGGTCAAATTGACAGGGCCCGCACGGGACGGTGCGGCCCCGGGGCCGGTAATGATACGGATTGTCAGTTCTTGAAGCTGTGCACCGGGGCGGGAATCCGTCCGCCGCGGTCGATGAAGTCACGGCTCGACCAGGGATTGACCGCCATGACCGGGGCGTAGCCGAGCAGGCCGCCGAAGCTGGCGCGGTCGCCCACGGACTTGCCCTCGACTGGGATGATTCTGACGGCTGTGGTCTTCTGGTTGATCATGCCTATGGCCATCTCGTCGGCGATGATTCCGCTGATGGTGCTCTGAGGGGTGCTGCCGGGGATGGCGATCATGTCCAGCCCGACCGAGCAGACGCAGGTCATGGCCTCGAGCTTCTCCAGCGTCAGGGCTCCGCACGAGGCGGCGTCGATCATGCCGTGGTCCTCCGAAACGGGGATGAAGGCCCCGGACAGGCCGCCGACATAGCTTGAGGCCATTATTCCGCCCTTTTTGACCTGGTCGTTGAGCAGGGCCAGGGCGGCAGTCGTTCCGGGGGCCCCGGCTTTTTCAAGGCCCATCGACTCGAGGATTTCGGCTATGGAGTCCCCGACGGCCGGGGTCGGGGCCAGGGAAAGGTCGACTATCCCGTAGGGAATACCCAGCCTGCGCGAGGCCTCCTGGGCAACCAGTTGCCCCAGGCGGGTGACTTTGAACGCCGTCTTTTTGATTGTGTCGCAGAGCTCGCCGAAAGGCCTGCCTTTGACCGTTTGGATGGCATGGTTGATGACGCCGGGGCCGGAGACACCGACGTTGATCACGCTGTCTGTCTCGGTAACCCCGTGAAAGGCGCCGGCCATGAAGGGGTTGTCGTCGGGGGCGTTGCACAGGACCACCAGCCTGGCACAGCCGATGCTGTCCCTGTCCGCGGTCAGATGGGCCGTTTTCCTGATTATCGAGCCCATCAGCCGGACGGCATCCATGTTGATGCCGGTCTTGGTCGAGCCGACGTTTACCGAGGCACAGATCCGTTCGGTTTCAGCCAGGGCGCGGGGGATGGAGTTGATAAGCAGCTCGTCGGCCCGGGTCATGCCCTTTGAAACCAGGGCGGAATAGCCCCCGAGAAAGTTGATTTCCGCCTCCCGGGCCGCTTCGTCCAGGGCCCGGGCTACGCGCACGAAATCCTCCTCCGTTCTGCAGGCGCCGGCGCCTACGAGGGAAATCGGGGTGACCGAGACACGCTTGTTCACAATCGGGATGGCGTATTCGCGCTCGATTTCGCGGCAGACCGGCACCAGGCCTTTGGCGGTCCGGGCGATCTTGAGGCGGATGTTGTCGCAAAGGGTGTCGATGCGGTCGCTGACACAGTCCAGCAGGGAGATACCCAGAGTCACGGTACGGACGTCCAGGTTCTCCTTCTGGATCATGTTGTTCGTTTCGATGACTTCGTTGATGTTGATCATATGCGCTGCATGCTTTTGAAGATGTCTTCGCGCTGGAGTTTGACCATCACTCCGATCCGGCTGCCCAGGGCCTCGAGCTCCTCGGACAGGGTGATGAAGGCTTTTTCCGAGCCGCTGGTATCGACAATCATCATCATATTGAAGTATCCGGCCACGATTGACTGGGTGATGTCCTCGATGTTGACGTTGTTCTCGTACAGATAGGTCGTGATGCGGGCGATGATGCCCACCTGATCCTTTCCGACCACGGTGATGATGGATTTGCTCTCGCTCATATCTCCCTCCCGGTTTTTTCCGACCCGGTAACGGCGTCCAGACAGTTGCGGGCCCGCAGGACATCCTGCGCAGAGACTTCTCCCGCGTAACGGGCCCTGATGTAGATTCCGCGCAGGACCGCCTCGGGGTCATCACCGTTCGCGCCGCCGGAAGATGACAGCTTCAGGACATCGGCCGAGGTGCTGCCCCTGCGCAGGTTCAGGCCGCGCGCGGTCAGGAACTCCAGGTATTCGCGGTATATCCTGCGCACCGAGATGACCGCGTCGCCGGACGGTGACTGAGGCAGGTCGTCCTCAAGGAGTTTCTCAATGGCCTTTTTCTTCATCCGGCGGCGGATTATGAAGAAGGCAGCCACCGCGGTGACGATGACGGCGGCGGCTATGACGGGCCAGAGGCGGTTTTCCTCCTCCTCTTGCTTGATGATTTCCAAATGCTCGTCACCGACGTGCTCTTCGCTCTCCCTGTTTCCGCCGGAGACCGCGACCTGGGTGACCACGTAGTGGTTGCTCTGGTACTGGGCGTATTCGCCGCGGAGTCTCGGCGGCAGGGTCGATGAGTCGGGTTTGATCATCGCCAGGAGGGCGGCCAGACCCAGATAGATGATGCAGAGGGCCACACCGACGCTCAGCGTCGGAACCAGGACCTCGGCGATGTTGGTAAGTTCCCAGCCGCGGCCCTTGCCCTCACAGCGCATGCTCCGGAGTCCGATCACGCCGCTGACTCCGAAGGCGATTCCGAATACCGGGATGCCCGGCCACGGTTCGGAGCGGTTCATCAGGCAGAACACGCAGAGCCAGCCGGTCATGACCAGGCAGATCAGAAGCTGCATCCTGAAAATCAGGGTGCCGGCGTAGTAGGACGAACCGGGTTTTCTGAAGCAGCCGAAGACTGTCATTATCACGCAGGCCCCACCGACGGCCAGGCGCAGGGCCAGGGATGTGCGCACCTCCGGGAAGATGAGCGGGACTGCGAAAAACACGGCCAGGGCACTCAGGAGGGTGAAAAGCGCGGGGAGCGGTCCGGACTTGCCCGAAAAGAGGGCGGAGGTCAGGAGAATCATGACGGCACAAATCAGCGCGGTGACGGCCAGAAGAGCGGTGTGCATGCCGAAGAACGCGAAAAAGCAGAGGACGAAGTAGAGGAAACAGATGTGGCTGACGGTTCTGAGGCTTTTCACCGGGCGCCTCCGTTTCCGTAGAGGGTGCAGATTTCATGGTCGCAGGAGGCCTGGAGCCGGCGCAGGTGCCTGAGGGTCTCGGGGTCCGGCTGGGGGCTGATGACTATGTAGCTGCGGTTGTCGGCATTCTGGGCGATGCAGGCGTCGATAAGCTCGGGCAGGCCCTGATAGCAGGCCCGGGAGGACAGGCCGATGTTCTTGAGGATGGCACCCAGGTGTCCGCGTCCCATTCCGCGGGGGAAGCTGCGAAGGTCGCCGTTGGACATGAAGGCATACGGGATCTTCATCTCCTCGAGTTTCTCGCAGACACTGCGGGTCAGGCAGAAGCACTGCTCGATGTCCTTGATCCGGGGTGAGTCGGTGGACATGTTGACCACGACGGCGACGTTGACATCGAGGGTGAAGTCATGCTGCTTGACCATCAGTTTGCCGGTCTTGGCCGACTGGAGCCAGGATATGTCCTTCATCGGCTCGTGGCCGGTGTAGTCCCTGTAGCCGAGCAGGATGCTCGGGTCGTCCATGATGAAGCGCCGGACGCTGATGTCGCCGATGAATCCGCCGAGGATGGTGATCTGGGGGTCTTGTTCGGCAGCGGCCGCGGTGCAGATTACCGACAAATCAGGCTCTCTGGAGACGACCGAGCTGGTCAGGCCCAGAAAGTCGCCGGCCTCAAGATAGCGCTTGCCGAAGCGGTGGAGTCCGCGGCGGTTCACGCAGACGGCGAAGCGGCCTTTTTTCGAGGCGTGGGGCCAGAGAAACAGCGGGCGGCCGACGCTGAATCCTGAAAACTCGCGCCGGACATAGCGCTCCTGCCACTTTTCATCCTCGCAGACGGAGAAATCGTCGCTGAAGGAGAATGACAGGCTCAGGCAGAGCACCGGAAGGGCTCCGGTGTTGGTGACGGTGTAGTGGAAGTTCATCCTCTCGCCGGGGGCCACGAGTTTCATGTCGCACGAACACTTCAGCGTAATCCGGCTCAGCGGGCGGATCATGCTCAGCGATTGGAGGACTATGAACAGGGCGGTCAGGCCGGCCAGGACGAACAGAAGCATTTGTCGGGGCTCTTCCTGCGTCAGTGTTTCTCAAGCGGAACTTCGACTTCCTCGAGCATCCCGTTGACGAAGCCGGCGCTGTCCATGTGGCTGCGGCCGGTGAGGTTGATGCGGTGGGTCAGGACCGCCGGGGCTTCCTTCTTGACGTCCTCGGGGATGACGTAGTCGCGTCCCTCGACGGCGGCACGGATCTGGGCGGCCTTGTACAGGGCTATGGCTCCTCTGGTGGACACTCCGTTTACAAGCAGGCTGCTCTGGCGGGTGTACCCGATGATGTCCATGATGTAGCCGGCGATTTCCGGTCCGAGTTTCACCCCGGCGAAGGTACCGCGCATCTTGAGTATCTCGTCGGTGCTGACCACCTGGCCGAGGGTTTCGATGATTCTGATGCTGTCGGTGCGGCCGATGACTCCGGTTTCCTGCTCGCGGGTCATGTACCCCAGCGACAGGCGCATGAAGAAGCGGTCCATCTGGGCTTCGGGCAGAGGAAAGGTCCCGTAAGACTCGATCGGGTTCTGGGTGGCCAGGACCATGTACGGCTCGGTCATCGGATATGTGGTGCCGTCGACGGTGATCTGCTTTTCCTCCATGACCTCCAGCAGGGCCGACTGGCTCCGCGGGACGGCGCGGTTGATCTCATCGGCAAGCACGATGTTCGAGAACAAAGGTCCGCGGCGGAAGACGAACTCACCGTTCTTCTGGTCGTAGAAGTTGATTCCGGTGAGGTCGGACGGCAGGAGGTCCGGGGTGAACTGGATTCTGCGGAAATCCCCGCCGATGCTCCTGGCAAAGGAGCGCAGCAGCATCGTCTTTCCGGTACCGGGCAGGTCCTCCAAAAGCACGTGCCCCGATGCGACCAGGGCGATGAGAATTTCCTCGGTGACGGACTCCTTGCCGACAATTACCTTTGAGCAGTTTTCGACCAGTCTGTTACGGCAGGATGTGAAAAGCGATGTGTCCATGCGGCCCTCCTTGCGGGCCGGGACTCAGAATCCGGTTAACGCGCAGGCGATGTACCCGGCCACAATGGAAACTGTAAAACAAATCACGGGGATTCTCAACCATCCTCTGATGCTTTTCCGGCCCCGAAGCAGCACCATCATCCCCAATCCGGCGTTTACCAGCAGTCCTCCGAGCAAGGCCCCGAAGGAAAGCGCGCCGGAGAGGTACAGCTCCGCCAGCAGGACGCTGGAGGCGCAGTTGGGGATGAGCCCCACAAGGGCGCTGAAGACCGGGGCGAAGTACCTGCTGCCCGAGACGAAGGCGGCGAAACTGTCCTCACCCACCAGTCCGATGACCAGCCCCAGGACCAGATTCACCGCCAGAACGTAGGCGAAGATCTCCAGGGCGTGAAGGACGGGGTGCAGCAGATGGTCGTGAAGCGGGGAGACATGCTCCTCATGATGGCGGTGTGTGCAGGTGACGGCGTGGCCCGGGCCATCAGGCGGGTCGGCTTTGCCCGGGGCGCCCAGAAGCCCGTCGGCCGCCAGCCCGACGACGGTTCCTATGACCAGTTTCAGGCCCATAATGGCAAAGGCCCGCGGCAGATAACCGGCTCCGGCTCCGAAGAGGATGACCAGGGCTTCGTCGCTGCAGCTCAGGAATACGGCAATAAGGGTGCCTGCGGAAATCATCCCGCGGGCGTACAGGTCAGCTCCGAGGACGCTGGTTCCGCACTGCGGAATCAGTCCGAAAAGAGAACCGAGCAGAGGGCCTGTCCTGCGTCTGCGGACCAGAAGCCCGGCCAGGGCATCGTCGAAAAACGAGATGAGGACGTGAAAGGCCAGCACGAACAGGAACACCAGCGCGCTGTCTTTAAGCGCGTCCGAAATGATGTCGACAAAGCCGTCCCAGCTCAAACTACCGCCTCCGTATTGCTTGCGTATCCGAACGTTAGGCAATTTAACAAAGAGCGGACCTTCGGTCAAGGGCGGTGTGTTGTTTAAAAGCCGGACGGAGGCTATAATGCTCCCGGTGCCCGCACCCGAGGAGTTCTAGCTCTGTCATCCTTCTCGTTAAACAATAAAACATAAAGGAGACCATTTCATGAATCTTTCCGGCCGCGTGCGGCGGGAACTGCGCGACACGAAAGCCCTGCTGCGCAACATTCCCTCCCTGGCTTTCACCCTATTCGTAGTATCCGTCATCTCGATGAACCTCCTGGCAAACAAGGAGCTGGTCCAGACCCCGACTCTGGCCCTGGACTGCGGTTTCTGTGTCTCATGGATTTCGTTTCTGACGCTGGACTGCATCTGCAAGCGCTACGGCGCACGCGCCGGGGCCAAGGTTTCGGTTATCGCCATCCTGATCAACCTCTGCGTCTGCGGGGTGTTCTTCCTTTTGTCCCTGACCCCGGGAAAGTGGGGGGAGTACTACTCCACCGGGCTGGATGCGGTCAACCTGGCGCTGAACAACACAATCGGGGGCTCGTGGTACGTCGTGCTGGGCTCGGCGTTGGCGATGTTCATCTCTTTTCTGCTCAACAGCGCCCTCAACGGGCTGATCGGAGGCCTGACCCGCAGGACCGGATACGCCGAGTTCGCCCTGCGTTCCTTCGTCTCGACGGGAATCAGCCAGTTCATAGACAATCTCGTCTTTGCCACGGTCGTCTCGAGATTCTTCTTCGGCTGGACCTGGACCCAGGTTCTGGTCTGCTCTCTGACCGGGGCCGGGATGGAGCTTCTGGCCGAGGTCGCCTTTTCCGGCTTCGGATACCGGATGGCCAGGGCCTGGGAAAAGGACAAGGTCGGACAGGCCTATCTGGATTTCGTGGAAAAGCAAAAGGAGGCTCAGCAATGAAGGTTCTGATTACCGGCACATCGGGAGGAATCGGACGGACAATCGCCCGGCGCTTTCTGGAGGAAGGACACGAGGTTTTCGGAATCGATGTCCGGGAACCGTCGTTTACGCATGAAAACTACAGACATTTCGTCTGTTCGGTCAACGATGCGGATCTTCCTGAACTTGACGGCATCGGGATTCTCATCAGCAACGCCGGCGTTCAGGGCACGGCGGACGACATAGACGTCAATCTCAAAGGGGCAATCAATGTCTGTGAGCGCTACCTGTCCCCTTCCCTTAAAGCCGTGCTGTTCATCTCATCGGCCAGTGCCCTGACCGGAGCGGAGTTCCCTGCCTATGCCGCCTCAAAGGCCGGCCTGCTGGGATACATGAAGAATCTGGCCCGCCGTCTGGCCCCGCAGGGAGCCGTCTGCAACGCCCTGTGCCCCGGCGGAGTCCTGACCGAATCAAACCGCCCTGTCACCGACGACCCGGAGAAATGGTCCAGAATCATGGCCGCCACCCCGCTTGGCAAGTGGATGACCGAGGACGAATGCGCCGACTGGGCGGTCTTTCTGACCCTGACCAACCGCTCCTGCACCGGCCAGGCTATCCTCGCCGACAACGGTGAGGCCTCGATCCCCGTCTCAACCGAGTTCGTCTGGTAGAGGCCCCGTCAGAAGCCCTGCTAATGGCAGGTATTAGCAACATGCTTTTTGCCTGCGGGGAATCAAGAGGTATAATTGGTTTCAGACTACAGGAGAACCGCGCCATGAACAGAACGAAACAGACCGCCGCCTCAATCATTCTCACCTGCATATGTCTGCTTCTGCTCGGGTCATGTTCCAGTTCCATCCCACTGAAGGAGGGACAGACTATCCGCGTCCAGTTTTACAGCCAAGGGGCAAAAATCACGGAAACCGTTTTCGAGCACAAAGACAGATTCACCTTGCCCGAACCTCCGGTCAGGGACGGCTACACCTTCAACGGCTGGTGGGTAACCACCGAGCAGGAGGGCATTGTCGAATTCACCCGGGACTGGCTCAGTGAGCATCTGGAAGAGGGCACAGTCAAGGTCAACGCCCGCTGGCTGGAGACCTCGTACACCTTTGAGCAGCAGGAACTGACCACGGTCGGAGTAATCCAGGACGGAACAATCTGGGGCGACTGGTTCTTTAAGTTCCACAGCACCGGACTGTGCTACGTCTATTCCCGGACAACCGGCAAAAAGGTCGGGGGATTCACCCTCAACCGGGCAGACGACTTCAAGCCCCACTGCAACGCCGTCTGCTTCAGCAACAGATACTACGCCGAGGGCGATGAGTTCCCCCTGCTCTACGCCAACATCTACAACAACTACAACAAGGATGAATTCGACGACAAGCGGGCCGGCATGGTCTGCGTCTACCGGATCCAGCGCAACGGCACCCAGTTCTCAACCACCCTTGTCCAGATAATCCGCGTCAGTTTCGCCGATGACCAGCCGTGGCGCTCCAAGTGGGACACGGAGAGCCAGACCTGGACCGACCGCTCCCCGTGGGGCAACTTCATAGTCGACACGGACAACAGCAAACTCTGGGTCTTCGTCACCCGCGACGCAAACCTCACGACCCGGTTCTTCTGCTTCGACCTGCCTGAGGTTCAGCCTGACTCCTTGGGCATGACGCTCACCGAGGCCGATGTCATCCGGACGTTCGACATCCCCTATTCCTGGTATCTGCAGGGTGCCTGTTATCATCAGGGCAAGATTTACTCGACCGAAGGTCTGGGCACCGACGCCAACCCCTCGAGAATCCGCGTCGTGGACCTCGAACACGGAATCGAAGACTGTGTCATAGACCTCTACGCCGACCACGCCTACATGCGGGAGGCCGAGTACATCGACTTCGCCGACGGAGCCTTCTGGTACGGTGACTACAAGAAGATCAACAACAATCCGACGGCATTCCTCTACAGAATGACCGGCATCTGAGATGAAACGCCTCTTTCCGGCCGTCCTTCTCTGTCTGGTCCTGACAGTCGTCTTTACCTCCTGCGCATCGACGCAGCTGTCGGTTCCCGAAGGGGCAAGGTCCGTCACGTTCAGGTCCCAGGGCCAGCCCCTGGCCGTCTCTGCCGTGAAAGACGACGGAACCTTCAGACTGCCGCGCGACCCGGTGCGCCGGGGATACTCGTTCAACGGCTGGTGGGTCACCTGCACTGAGGGAGTCATCGAACTGACGGCGGACTGGTTTGTCTCCCATCCCGAAGCCGGACAGGTGACAGCCGATGCCAGGTGGATTAACACCTCATACACGCGGCAAAAGCTCGGGACGATGGGCTTGAGCCAGGACGGTGCTGTTTCCGGGGACTATCTGATGCGCCTGAACGCCTCCGGCGTCTCATCCGTCTACTACATGCCGGAGCGCCGGTACGCCGCCACGCTGTACCTCGACCAGAACGCCCTGGACCGTTTCACGCCCCACTCCAACTGCGCCTGCTTCGGCTGCACATACTTTGCCGAGGGCGATGAGTTCCCCCTGTTCTACACAAACGCGTACAACAACTACGATACTTCGCTGGACAGGCTGTTCGGCACGATCGGGGTCTACCGGATCACCAGGGACGGCCGCAGGTTCTCGGCAGAAATCGTGCAGATCATCCGCATCGGATTCGATCAGGATACCTCGCTGTGGCTTTCCGGCATCGGTGCCGACCGCTCTCCGTACGGGAACATGGTAATCGATACGGACAACGGGAAGATGTGGTTCTTCGTCACCCGGGACGAGCCCAAGACCACCCGCTTTTTCTGTTTCGACATTCCTTCCCCGGGCGACGGGACGTACAGCGAGCAGTTCGGGGTGAATCTGGTCGTCCTCCGGAAAGAAGACATCATCAGGATGTTTGACGTCCCCTATTCCTACTACCTGCAGGGGGCCTGTTACCACGACGGCAGGATCTATTCGACCGAGGGAATGGGCACCGGGGTCAACCCTGATGTAATCCGGGTCATTGACCTTGAAAACGCAGTTGAGGACAGCGTAATCGACCTGTTCTCCGACGGTTATTGGAAAGAGGTCGAGTTCATCGACTTCTACAACGGCGACTGCTATCTGGGTGACATCTCGCAGACGATGTACATCCTCACCGGCGTGTAGCCGCGGGTGGTTTCCTACCTGCGGAAATCCCCGGACACGGCAGTGAACAACCCGGGTATGTCCAGGTCAAAAAGCGGACGCTTTCCGAGTTTTTCACGGACTTCAGGGACATTTACCGACCTGCGCAGGATCTGTCGGATGTACTGGGGCATTGTTTCCATCTTCGGGCTGTCGGTGTCGGCGCAGCATTCGATCAACGCCTTTGCGTAGTATACGTTCGAGGAAACCGTTCCCCTGCTCTCACCAAAGACCCTGGAGAGCAGCTCAACGCTGACAAGCTGCCTCAGCGAGCGGATTTTCATGCCGCGCCTGGGAACGGGGGCCTCCTGTGAGGGCAGGTACGGGTCCCTGGCCTCCGCGACACTTCCGAATGATTCCTCGAAGTTCAGACAATAGGAAAGGTTCCGCCGCCTCCTGAAGCGGTCGACATAGACTTCGCCGGTCTCACGGCTGCCCAGAAGCCGGAACATCAGGGCACGGCAGATCATGAACCGGGCAAGGGGGAGGTTGAACAGGGAGCACAGGAGCCTGCACCGCTGTTCGCTCATAATCGGGCTGGCCATCAAGAAGTAGAGTCTGGCGCGTGACGCCCATACGGGGCTGCCGAGACAGACAAGGGCGAGGCGGCACAGCGGAACGAGGGTTTCGTCGTCCCGGACGGGCTCGTCGTCGAAGAGGGATTCATAGGAGTCGTAGCGGTATCCGGTGTCGACGCAATACAGAAGATCGCCCGCTCCCGTCCGGCGGTTTTTCCTGTTTCTCTCCGCGTAGAAGTGCCAGGACAGTCTTTTCATGCCCGCGAAAACGTAAGATTCGACGTCGATGCCGAAAAACTCATACTTTTTCAATGCCGTTCGCATCTTCGGCATACAGAAATCAAGGAATTCGGCCGCGTCCTCCTGGCGGATGTTCACATAGCAGCAGTTGCCGTAGATGAACACCAGAAGCTGGTCCCTGACTATCCGGTACTTCTCCCCATCGTCGCGGACATCGGTCAGGTAATCCAAAACCGCGGAAGTCATTTCAGTCATAAGAGGCCTGCCGGGAAAAGGGTGCACCGCCCATCCTAACACCGATTTCCCCGGCTGGGGCGTTTTGTCCCCGAACAGGGAAACAAAAACGCGGAAAAAGAAAAATGTTCCCGAATCCGGGACACCCGCAAAACTTTTTTCACTTTTTAAGTTCATTTAAGGAACACAGGGTAAGTTACAGACATCTTCATTCATTCTTACCCTTTTGGGGGCTGCCGGGCAGGATAGACGGCAGCCTTTTTTTTGTTCGCCGGGTCATCCCTGGGTTATTCGGATGCAAAAACGGCTCCCCGGTTGACCGGAGAGCCGCGTCTGAAAGCAAGCGGGGCTTACATCATTCCGCCCATGCCGCCCATGCCGGGGTTGCCGGCCGGGGCCGGTTCCGGAGCGGGGATGTCGGTGATGGCGCATTCGCTGGTGAGAATCAGCGAAGCAATGCTGGCCGCGTTCTGCAGGGCGCATCTGGTCACCTTCACCGGGTCGACGATTCCGGCTTCCATCATGTCCACCCAGACGTTGTTCCTGGCATCAAATCCCTGACCGACCTTTGCGTTCTTGCACTTGTCGGCGATGATCGAGCCGTCTTCACCGGCGTTCTCGGCAATCTGGCGGATCGGTTCCTCAAGGGCCCTGCGGGCGATCTTGTATCCGATCTTCTCCTCGTCGGAGAGGTCGTTGAGGTCCTTTTTCTCAAGGTTCTTGGCAGCCTGGCAGAGGGCAACTCCGCCTCCGGCGATGACTCCCTCCTCGATTGCTGCGCGGGTGGCGTTCAGGGCATCCTCGACGCGCTGCTTGCGCTCCTTCAGTTCGACCTCGGTGGCGGCGCCGACGTTGATCACGGCAACTCCGCCGGAGAGCTTGGCCAGGCGCTCCTGGAGCTTTTCACGGTCGTAGTCGCTGGTGGTGTCGGAAATCTGCATCTTAATCTGGGCCTTGCGGTCGTTGAGGGCCTCGGCTTTGCCGTAGCCGTTGATGATCGTGGTGTTTTCCTTCTCGATCTTTACGCTCTTGGCCCTGCCGAGCTGGGAGATGTCGGCGTTCTCAAGCTTGAGTCCGACTTCTTCGCTGATGACTTCGCCGCCGGTGAGGATGGCGATATCCTCCATCATTGCCTTTCTCCTGTCGCCGAAGCCGGGAGCCTTGATGGCACAGACGTTGAGCGTGCCGCGGAGGCAGTTGACAACCAGGGTGGCGAGGGCCTCGCCGTCGACATCCTCGGCGATGATCAGCAGGGGCTTGCCCGTCTGGACGACTTTCTCGAGAACGGGGAGCAGCTCCTTCATGTTGGAGATCTTCTTGTCGTAAAGGAGGATGAACGGGTCATCGAGGACGCAGGTCATGGTGTCGCGGTTGTTGGCGAAATAGGCGGACAGATATCCGCGGTCGAACTGCATTCCCTCAACGAAATCGGTGTGGGTCTCGATTGTCTTGGACTCCTCGACGGTGATGACTCCGTCCATTCCGACGCGCTCCATGGCGTTTGCGATCTCGTCACCGATGGTTCTGTCGTTGTTGGCGCTGATTGAAGCGACCTGGGCGATTTCTTCCTTGTCGTTGACGCTCTTGGCCTTTTTCTTGAGCTGGGCGACGGTGTCCTTGACCGCCATGTCGATTCCGCGGCTGATTCCCATCGGATTGACTCCGGCGGAAACGCTCTTCATTCCTTCTTTCGTGATTGCCCAGGCCAGAACGGTGGCGGTGGTGGTTCCGTCTCCGGCGACATCGTTCGTCTTGGAGGCGACTTCCTTGACCAGCTGGGCTCCCATGTTCTCAAACGGATCCTCAAGTTCCACGTCCTTGGCGACGGTGACTCCGTCCTTTGTGATCATCGGGGCGCCGAACTTCTTGTCCAGCAGGACGGTGCGGCCCTTCGGTCCGAGGGTGACCATGACGGCCTTTGAAATCTTCTCGACGCCTGCAATCAGAGACTTGCGGGCCTCTTCGTTGAACTGAAGCTGTTTTGCCATAAATGACACTCCTGTAAAACTATTTTTCTACACAGCAAAGGCACCTTCCGGTGCACAAACCAAAAGATACTCACAAATCATCGGATAATCAAGTTTCGGCAGGAAAAAGCTGGCCGGAGGGGCTACTTGATCTGCTCCTGTCCCTTGTCCTTGAGGATGACGTCGTGGGCGCCGCCCTCGACGATGCTGGTGGCGCTGACCAGGGTGAGCTTGGCCTTTTTCTGGAACTCGGCGATGGTGGTCGCTCCGCAGTTGCACATGGTCGACTTGACCTTGCTCATCGAGATGCCGACGTTGTCCTTCAGGCTGCCGGCGTAGGGTACGTAGGAATCGACGCCCTCGACGAAGGAGAGCTTCTTTTCCCCTCCCAGGTCGTAGCGCTGCCAGTTGCGGGCGCGGGCCGAGCCTTCGCCCCAGTACTCCTTGACGTAGTTGCCGTTGAGGTTGACCTTGTCCGACGGGCTTTCGTCGAAGCGGGCGAAGTAGCGGCCGAGCATGAGAAAGTCAGCTCCCATCGCCAGGGCCAGGGCCATGTGGTAGTCATAGACCAGTCCGCCGTCGGAGCAGACGGGGATGTAAACGCCGTGCTTTTTCAGATAGGCGTCGCGGGCCTGGGCAACCTCGATCAGGGCAGTGGCCTGTCCGCGTCCGATTCCCTTGGTTTCGCGGGTGATGCAGATCGAGCCGCCGCCGATTCCGACCTTTACGAAGTCCGCCCCGCAGTCGGCGAGGAACTCGAACCCGTCGGCGTCGACGACATTCCCGGCTCCGACCTTGACGCTGTCTCCGTACTCGGAGCGGATCCACTGCAGGGTGAGCTTCTGCCATTCCGTGAAGCCCTCGGACGAGTCGATGCACAGGACGTCGGCACCGGCGTTCACCAGCGCCGGGACGCGCTCCTTGTAATCGCGGGTGTTGATTCCCGCGCCGACCCGGTAGCGCTTGCGGTCATCGAGCAGTTCGTTGGGGTTCTGCTTGTGCGAATCGTAGTCCTTTCTGAAGACGAAACACTTCAGGCGGCGGTCGGCCCCGATTATCGGAAGGGCGTTGAGCTTGTGGTCCCAGATGATGTCGTTGGCCTCGGACAGGGTCAGGGGCTCGGTGCCGTAGACCAGCTTGGAGAACGGGGTCATGAAGGAGGACACCGGTGTGTCGGGTGACATCCTGGAAACCCTGTAGTCACGGCTGGTGACCACTCCGAGGAGAACTCCGTCCTCTTTCCCGTTGTCGGTGACCGCGACGGTGGAGTGTCCGGTCTTTTCCTTGAGGGCTATGATGGTAGCCAGGGTATCGTCCGGCCTGACGTTCGAGTCGCTCGGGACGAATCCGGCTTTGTAGCTCTTTACCCTGCTGACCATGGCGCTCTCATCTTCGATGGACTGTGAGCCGTAGATGAACGAGATTCCACCCTCTCTGGCCAAGGCCTGGGCCATCCTTTCGCCGCTGACTGCCTGCATGATCGCGCTGGTCATCGGGATGTTCAGCTCAAGCGGGCATTCCTCCGAACCGGGCCGGAATCTGACCAGCGGCGTTTTCAGGCTGACGTTGGCCGGAATGCAGTCGGAACCGGAGTAGCCGGGAACCAGCAGGTATTCGCTGAAGGTGTGAGAGGTTTCGGAAATGAAAGTCGCCATTATTGCCTCCGTGTTTACGTGAAAATCTACACCAAATCGACAATTACCTCAACACTCCGGACGCGCCGATGTGTTCTTCGTCGCAAACGGGGATTTTGTGCTCCCTGAGCAGGGCGGAAAACAGCCCGTCACCGCTTACGAGGGTGTGGGAAAAGGTGCCGTCATAGACGGTCGAGCATCCGCAGGAAGGGCTGCGGGCCTTGAGAACAGCGCAGGCGCAGCCGGTGTCCAGAACCCGCGCCAGACAGGCCCGGGCTCCTTTCTCAAAGCTGCCGGTCACGTCCTCACCGCGGGAGTTTATGACACGCCCGTCCCTGATTTCCGCTGGAGGACGGGGTATGCCCAGCCCTCCGGAAACCTCGGGACAGACTTCAATAATTTCGATGTCGGGACGCTTTGAGAGCGCAATGACCTGTTCACAGGCGTTGTTGCCGCCGTCCCAACGGCAGTTACGGCCGAGGAGACAGGCGCTGACGGCGACCCGGGTCATTTCTCCAGAACGGCCTTGATTCTTCTGACGCCGGCCGAGGAGGACTGCTCCTTGACGATTCTGAAGTGCCCCATCGTACCGGTGTGCTCGACGTGGGGTCCGCCGCAGACTTCCTTTGAGTAGTCGCCGATCGAGTAGACCTTGACCTGTTCGCCGTACTTGGCGTCGAACTGGGCGAAGGCGCCCTTTTGGTGGGCCTCCTCCAGACTCATCACATCGCAGGTCACCGGCAGGTCGCGCTGAATCTGGGTGTTGACGATGTCCTCGATCTTCTTCAGTTCCTCCGGGGTCACCGGGCGGTCGTGGTTGAAGTCGAAGCGGAGCCTTTCCGCGGTGATGTTCGAGCCCAGCTGCTTGACGTAGCCGCCCAGGACATCGCAGAGGGCCTGGTGCATCAGGTGGGTGGCGGTGTGCAGGGCGGTGGTCATCTCGCTGTTGTCCGCCAGTCCGCCCTTGAACTGCTGCTCGGCTCCGGCCCTGGAGACCTCCTGGTGCTTCTGGAACGCCTCTTCAAAGCCCTTCACGTCGACGTCAAAGCCCCTTTCGGCGGCAAGTTCCATCGTCAGCTCGATCGGGAATCCGTAGGTGTCGTAGAGTTTGAACGCCACCCGGCCGCCGATAGTCCTGGAGGAACCGCGGAGCATGCCGGTGATGACCTTGTCAAACTCCTTTTCACCCTTTGACAGGGCTTCGGAGAACTTGGCCTCTTCGGCGTTGAGGTTTTCGATGACGAAATCCCTGCGCTCCGAGAGTTCCGGATAGAAGTCGCGGTACATTCCGATGACGACCTCGGCCAGACCGGAGAGGAATCCGCCCTCGATGCCCAGGTTGCGTCCGTGACGGACGGCACGGCGGATCAGACGGCGCAGGATGTAGCCCTGCCCGACGTTGGACGGAGCCATTCCGCGGACGTCGCCCATTATGAAGACGCTGGCCTTGATGTGGTCGCAGATTATGCGGACGCTGTTGTCCTTCTTCTCGTCGGAGAGATAGGTGTATCCGGAAAGCTTCCCGACCGCCTGAATGAGCGGGGTGAAAAGCTCGGTCTCGTAGACGCTCTTCTTGCCCTCGAGCATGGCGGTGGTGCGCTCGAGTCCCATTCCGGTGTCGATGCACTTGCGCTCCATCTCGACAAAGGTCCCGTCGGCGTTCTTGCGGTACTGCATGAGGACGTCATTCCAGATCTCGATGTACTTTCCGCAGTGGCAGCCGGGACGGCAATCCAGTCCGCACTTGGGCTTGCCGGTATCGATGAACATCTCGGTATCAGGGCCGCAGGGTCCGGTTTCGCCGGCCGGTCCCCACCAGTTGTCCTCGCGGGGGAGGAAGTAGATCCGCTCGCGGGGGATTCCCAGACTCTGCCAGATCGAGGCTGATTCTTCGTCGGCGGGAACCTCGTCGTCACCGGCAAAGACGGTCACGCTGATCGAGTCGGGGTCAAGTCCGAGTTCCTTCGTCATGAACTCGTAGCTCCACGAGATGGCTTCCTTCTTGAAATAGGCTCCGAGAGACCAGTTTCCCAGCATCTCGAAGAAAGTCAGGTGGTGCGAATCTCCGACACTGTCGATATCGCCTGTGCGGATGCACTTCTGATAGTCGGTAAGCATGTTTCCCGCGGGGTGCTCCTGTCCGAGGATGTAGGGTACCAGGGGGTGCATTCCCGCCGTGGTGAAAAGAACGGTCGGGTCGTTTTCGGGAATGAGGGACGCGCCGGAGATGTGGGCGTGGCCTTTGGACACGAAAAAGTCAATGTACTTCTTTCTCAATTCGTTGGCAGTCATGCCCCGAATGCTATTGAATGCCATGATTTGTGTCAAGGACGGACCGCTTGCCCTCAGAGTCCTGAAGCCAGGCTCAGCCCGGTTGCCAGAACGCAGGAAAAGAGGTTCGACATCAGGTTTACCGTGTCGTTGTCGATCCACCTGATACCCTGGGAAAGCTCCAGCGGCCGCCCCTCGGAATCGGTCTCGATTTCGGTCAGTCTGCCGTGCTCAGCGTCCCAGTACTGGGCCTGGGCATAGGCCCCGAGGAAACTGTCGAACACACAGCCCAGCATCCCGCAGAGGGTTGCCAGGGCGGCCATGGTGAGGACCCTCTCACCGGGGAACAGCAGGCACATCAGGGCAGCCACGGACACGGCCCCCAGAAGCCCCCCGAACAGTCCCAGGGCGGTCACTCCCCCGCTGATCCCCGCCTCCACCGGACGTCTTGTCTTGAGCGACACCGGCTTTTTGGAGCTGAGCCTTCCGATTTCCCCGGCCCAGGTGTCGGCGTTGGCTTCGGCCAGGGCGGCGGTGAAGATCAGCAGAAACAGAGGACGGGCGGTGAAAAACCAGCCCACGGCCCCCAGCAGACAGGGAAAGCCGTTGGCAAAAACCTGCGAGGCGTCCCTGGCCCCGGTTTTCTTCTCGATGCCCTCACTCCGGTGCCTTTTTGTCAGAAGTCCGAGCACCCCGGCGCTGACAAGGAAGAAAAACAGCATGAAAAGCCCGCCGAAACCGGTGCACCACAGAGTCAGTCCGCCGGTGATTACGGCGGCAACCGCCCCGGAGAGGGTCAGGGCCCGGGCCTTGAGAAAAACCACCGCGAGCAGGAGCATCAGCCCCAGCACGAAAAACAGGTTCCAGGGAAAGACCAGCGATAAAAGAAAGCCGTCGAGAACGCCCATCACAAAACCAGCATGCACAAAAGCGCCGTAAGAAGCGGAACGGAGAGGTTGTCCAGACCCTTCGGGGTGAACGCCTCGACCAGGGTGGCGAACACCGCCACAGCGGCATAGACCGCCGTATCGGGGGATTGGAAACTGAGTTCACCTTCGTATATGCAGACGATGCATACAAAGGAGACTGTCAGCATCACGGCAGAGCCCACCCAGGTCTTTGAGCCGGTAATCCGGGAAATCTTCTTTCCCCCGGCCAGTGAGCCGATCATTCCGGCCAGGCCGTCTCCGAAGCCCATCACCAGCACTCCGGCACCCAGGTCGCGGATGTCCAGACCGATGCCGGTGCGGGTCAGGAGAATCAGGATGATTATTGAAAGAGGATAGTAGGAGGTCCCGAGTTTGTTGGTACCGCTCATCGCGCGGCTGACCGACAAGGGCTTGCCCGTAAGAGCCACGAACAGGTTGCACGCTAAAAAAACGACGGGCAGGAGCAGCTCGCCCCAGAGTTCGGTGCCGTAGATGTAAGGTGCGTAGAAGAAATAGAAGCAGGACACCCCGATGTGGATGAACTTGCGCGAGACTTCCTCCGGCAGGCCCTTGATTCGGGTCAGCAGCCAGCCGCCCAGGATTACGGCGCAGATCATCGCCGCAGTCAGAAGCAGTCCCGTGTACATGTCATTCATCACCAGGCTCCTCCGCCGCCTCCGCCGAAGCCGCCGCCCGAGAAGCCTCCGCCTCCGAACGACGAACCGCCGTGTCTGAAGCCGGGAGCCGAGCTCGAGCTGCCTTTGGGCATGACGGCCGTCTGGACGTTTGTCGTCATGTGCGTGGCCATCCTGCTGAAGAAGTAGGCATCCAAAATGCGGCTGTGTCCGTCATACCAGGTCGGCTGTCTGACGGCCAGTCCGTCGAACTTCGAGGCCCATTTCTTTTCCAGCCCGAGGACGATTGCGTACGAGAGGTTCCGGTAGTAGACCTCGGGGTCGGAGTCGATCATCATCTTGAGCTTGTCGATCTCGACCTTGTCCAGAAATTCGCGGAAGCCGAGGACCTCCTCCAGGACCTTCTGGCCGTAGTCGCTGCGTTTCCGGATGATGGCGCAGACAAAGGCCAGGGTGCCGAGGATAAAGACCGTCAACAGAACCGTCACGAACTGCAGGGCACCGGCGACGAAGAAATCGCACATCAGGGCCGATACGACAATCACGAACAGCGCCGGGATATAGGCGGCCACCACAGCGGCCACCGGGTGCTTCAGCACGTACCAGCGCTTGAGGACTTCGTTGAGAACCGCGAACTCGAGGACCGCATAGACGAACCCGGCGGCGCCGATGACCAGCGTGCCGAAATCGAGGTAGTCCCAGGTCAGGGTCAGCGAAGCCAGCATGGCGGGAATCAGGCCCAGAAAGAGAATCAGGATCCGGGCGACTTCGCTTCTGGTTTCGACCAGTCTGCGCTCCCCGGTATAGTAGGCGGTGACCTTCGCCTTTGTCTCCATCATCTTTTCATAGAAGTTGGAGAGGTCCTTTTCCCTTACCTTTCCGTCCTTGGCACAGTCGAAGAACGACCGGAAGAAGTAGCGCTCCATTTCGGGGGCGTCAGGACCGATTTCGCCGAGCTTTTCGAAGCTGTAGTGGTCCTTTTTTTTCTCGTCCTCCTCGATTCTGACAAGTCCCTTGTCGGCCCAATAGAACAGCATCGAGGTCAGGTCCTTGTCATCCACCGTTCCGTCGGCAAGGTAGCCCACCTGCATCGGGCTCATCCCCTGAGGAGGCTCGAAACGGGCGACGACAACCGGCACATCATCCCTGCCGATGCGGTTCCAGACGACGAAGGCCAGGGCGAGCAAGGCCAGACCGCTGGCAATCGTCAGTCCGGCGTATAGCGGGGTGCGGTTGACGGTCTCCCGGGCGCCGACAAAGTAGCCGTCAGGAAGCTCGACCTTGAGAGTCAGGGTCTCGCCGGGCCGCATGGCGCTGACTTTAACACTGACAGTGTTTCCCGAGGTGCTCAGATTTACACCGTCTGAAGAACGCGAGCCGTAGCTGCCCCTGAAAACCCAGACACTCTGAGGGTCCACATCGGTCGGGAAGACAACTTTGAAGGAGCATTCCTCAAGTGTTACCTCCCAGCCCTCTCCGACGAGGTTGTAGTACAACTCGTCATAACCCTCGTTGCGGTCCGCTCCGATGTCGTATCTGTAACCGATTGTGAAGCGGTGCTCTCCGGTCAGGACCTTGTTTTCCGAACCCAGACGCAGACGGACGTAGTTGCGGGTGGTCTCGTAGACCTCGCACTCGACCGAAGATCTGACATCGGATACTCTGACCCGCTGCCCGTCCAGGTAGCCGACCGGTATGTCGCGGTAAATCCCGTGCAACGGCCGGTTGAAATACACGGAAAACGCCTCCGAGACGGAAAGGACATTGTCCGTCCCCACCGTGATGGTCGTGTCGACCCGCTCGATGCGGTAATCGGCCGCCCAGAGGGTTCCCAGGCACGCAAAGAGGACCGCAAGTACGGTCAGGGTTCTCTTCATTATCCTACCCGTCCCTGTCAGAACTGGACCTTTACGTTCTGCTTGGCCTCTTCCTCAATCTTGAGGTATTCCATCTTCCGGAACTTGGCCGAGAACAGACCCGCGACCAGCGAACCGGGGAAAACCTCGATTGCGGTGTTGAACGACTTGACGACGGCGTTGTAGTACTTGCGGGCGGAGAGGATCTTTTCCTCGAGGGCGGTCAGCTGCTGCTGCAGATCGAGGAAGTTGGTGTTTGCCTTCAGTTCGGGATAGGACTCGCTCAGGGCAAAGAGCTGCTTGAGGGCTCCGGTCATGCCGGCTGCGGCCTCGTCCTTTTCCTGGAGAGTCGTGGCTCCCAGTCCGGCGTTGCGGGCCTTGATCACCGCTTCCAGAGTACCGGATTCGTGTTTCGCGTATCCCTTGACGGTTTCGACCAGATTGGGAATCAGGTCATAGCGCTGCTTGAGGTGGGCGTCGATCTGCGAGATAGCCTCCTCTCCCTGATTTTTCAGCGTGACGAACTTGTTGTAGGTGCTGATGATGTACAGCGCCAGGATTACAATCAGAATCATTACGATCCAGCCCATTTTATCCTCCGTTTCTAGAAGTGCGGAGGCCGGCGGTCCGGTCTCCCCTCCTGTTCGATTTCTCCTATTCTCCTTTCCAGGGCACGCACCGTCTTTTCAAGCAGGTCCACGACCTTCTGCTGTCCGGTGACGATCCCGTTGAGGGTTTCGACCTCGTCCTCCAGATAGGCAAGCTTGATTTCCAGTTTTTCGACCCCGTTGTCCATAGGCGCATCATAACACCCCTCCACAGGTTGGACAAGGCCGGACCGTCCCCCGTCGCAGCAGAGGCGCAACAGTTTGTTGCGGCTATCCGGATGCAGTGTTGCACCGCCCTTGAAATAAAACAGACAAGTGTTATACT
Source organism: Spirochaetales bacterium (assembly GCA_017614375.1). Taxonomy (GTDB): domain Bacteria; phylum Spirochaetota; class Spirochaetia; order Sphaerochaetales; family Sphaerochaetaceae; genus JAAYFO01. The sequence goes on along the minus strand of JAGABZ010000013.1, from coordinate 253,087 downwards.
CCTCTGTATCCCGCAACAAACAGGGGGCCTGTCATGAAGGGAGAGAAAGTCGCGCAGCTTGAACTGCTTCTTCATTCGCATCCGGAAGGGATGAGAAAAGCCGAAATCGCCCGCCGCATCGGCGTCCACCGCTCCACCGTAAGCCGCTACGTCGAGGAACTGAAGAAGTACACCGAACTGACCGAGGAGAACAACCTGATCAGGCTCAAGGACATCGACGACGAGCCGCTGAACCTCAGCATCTATGAATGCCTGGCCTTCAACCTCGGAGCCAAGATGCTCGCCGAGAACTCCGAGATGCAGAACCCCCATCTGGTCACCGGACTGCGCAAGATTGCGATGAACATGAACTCCTACGCCCCCTCGGTGAGCGAGGACATCCGCAAGCTTGCCGAGGACATCGACCGCAAAATCGTCAGGCAGGACGGCAACATCAAGTACAACTCCATCATGGAGACCCTGATCGACGGCTGGGTCTCTGGAAAAATCGTAAAGGTGAAATACCGCCACGCGGATGACATCGAAGAGGCCGAGTTCGCCCCCTACTTCATCGGCTTCATCGAAGGCGATGACGGACGCAACCCGATCAGCGTCACCGGCCGCCTGCGCCACACCACCGACATCATCACCCTGGAAATCTCGCTTATCACCGAGGCCGAGATCCTCAACGAGACCTACACCATCCCCGACAACCTCAAGGCCTTCAAACGCAAAACCGAGGCACAGGACGTCTTTTCCCCCGACATGGTCCCCCTGGAGCTCAGGCTCTCCGAAAAGTCGGCCCTCAACTCGTTCAGCACCCTCTGCCACACCAAACCCGAGCTTAGGGAAAACCCCGACGGCACCTACACCTGCACGATGAACGTCGAAAACTCGATTGAGCTGTTTCTGAGAATCATCCAGTGCGGAACCGCCGCGAAAATCATCCGTCCCGACTCGTACCGCCGCAGATTCCTCGAACGTCTGTCGAAAATCGCCGCCCTCTACTCCGAAAATACCTGAAAAATTCAGTTTTCGCGCAGTTTCTGAATATTTATTCTATGGTACTTGCAATTCTTTCCTGTTTTGGAATATTCTTCGTATATTGACGGCCGGGCAAGACCTGACCGTCCCGGAAGGTCTGATATGCAGGAAACCAAAACGTTCAAGAAAATCGTACTCGCCTACTCCGGAGGACTTGATACCTCCGTCATCATCCCGTGGCTCAAGGAAAACTACCCCGGCTGCGAAGTCATCGCCGTTTCCGCCGACGTCGGACAGGGAGACGAACTCGACGGGCTGGAGAAAAAGGCCCTGGCCACCGGCGCCTCAAAACTCATCGTGCTTGACCTCAAGCAGGAATTCGTCGCCGACTTCATCTGGCCGACCCTCAAGGCAGGAGCCAAATACGAGGGCCAGTATCTGCTGGGAACCTCCTTCGCCCGCCCGCTGATTGGAAAGAAGCTCGCCGAAATCGCCCTCGCCGAGGGTGCCGACGCCATCTGCCACGGCTGTACCGGAAAGGGAAACGACCAGGTCCGCTTCGAGCTGGCCATCAAGGGCGTTGCCCCGAACATGCCGGTAATCGCCCCGTGGAGGACCTGGGAGCTTCACAGCAGGGAGGAGGAAATCGACTACGCCGAGGCCCACAACGTCCCGCTGAAGATCAGCAGGGAAACCAACTACTCAAAGGACAAGAACCTCTGGCACCTCTCCCACGAAGGACTGGACCTGGAGGACCCGGCCAACGAACCGCAGTACGACAAGCCCGGCTTCCTGGAAATGGGAGTCTCGCCCTATCAGGCTCCGGACACCCCGACCGAAATCTCGATCGACTTTGAAAAGGGCGTCCCCGTAAAGGTCAACGGCCATGCCCTGGACCCGGTTTCAATCGTCGCCCTGCTCAACGCAATCGGAGGCAAGAACGGAATCGGAATCATCGACATGGTCGAGAACAGGCTGGTCGGAATGAAGAGCCGCGGAATCTACGAAACCCCCGGCGGAACCATCCTCTACAAGGCTCACGAGCAGCTTGAGACCATCACCCTCGACAGGGAAACGATGCACTACAAGGCCGTAATCGCAGAGAAATTCGCCGAACTCGTCTACTACGGGCAGTGGTTCACCCCGCTTCGTGAAGCGCTCTCGGCATTTGTCGACAAGACCCAGGAGAACGTCACCGGCACGGTGAAGCTCAAACTGTACAAGGGCAACATAATCCCCGCCGGAACGACTTCGCCCTACTCCCTCTACGACGAGAACATAGCCACCTTCGGAAAGGACCAGGTCTACAACCAGGCCGACGGAGCGGGCTTTATCAGCCTCTTCGGACTGCCGATAAAGGTCCAGGCGATGCTCAAGGAGAAACTCAATGGCTAAACTCTGGGAGGGCCGGTTTTCCGGATCGCAGAACGCCGATGCGGACGCCTTCAACCGGTCCATCGCATTCGATTCACGGATGTATGCCCAGGACATCGAGGGCTCTATAGCACACGCCTCTATGCTAGGCAGCCAGGGAATAATCCCTCAGCAGGACGCCTCGGACATCGTTTCCGCTCTGCAGGGAATCCTGAGCGATCTGGATTCCGGCAAACTGGAAATCGACCCGCAGGCGGAGGACATCCACTCCTTTGTCGAGAACGAACTGGTCGCCCGGCTGGGACGCAGGGCCAAGAGCCTGCACACGGCCCGCTCCCGCAACGACCAGGTCGCCCTCGATTTCAGGCTCTTTGCCAAGCAGGCGATGACGGATGTGCAGAACCTGCTTGAAGACCTGCTCAAGGCAATCGTGGCAAAGGCCCGGACCTGCACCGACGCCCTGATGCCCGGCTATACCCATCTGCAGCGGGCACAGCCGGTGACCTACGCCCACTGGCTGCTTGCCTACGCCTGCATGTTCGAACGGGACATGACCAGGGTGCAATCTGCCCTGAAGGCCGCCGACGTCTGCCCCCTGGGCAGCGGGGCGCTGGCCGGGACAACCTTTCCCATCGACCGTCAGGAGACGGCCTTTGCGCTGGGTTTCGGGTCGGTCTGCTCAAACAGCATGGACGGAGTCTCCGACAGGGACTTTGCCGCTGACGCCCTCTATGCCCTGTCGATGATCCAGACCCACCTTTCCAGGATGAGCGAGGAAATAATCCTCCAGTGTTCCTGGGAGTTCGGTTTCGTCACCCTGGATGACGGCTTTTGCACCGGCAGCTCAATCATGCCGCAGAAGAAGAACCCCGACATCGCCGAGCTTGTCAGGGGCAAGACGGGACGGGTCAACGGCAACCTTATCGGTCTGCTTACCGTCCTCAAGGGACTTCCTCTGGCCTACAACAAGGACATGCAGGAGGACAAGGAGGGCCTGTTCGACAGTTTCGATACCGTCAGCACCTCGCTCAAACTCTTTGCCCCGATGATTGAGACGATGACTCTCAACAAAGAGGCCATGCGTCAGGCCGCGCAAAGGGGCTTTATCAACGCCACCGACTGCGCCGATGCCCTGGCAAAGAAGGGCGTCCCGTTCAGGGAGGCGTACAACATCACGGGCAATCTCGTCCGCTGGGCAATCGGGCACGGCAAAACCCTGGAAACCATGACCCTCGATGAGTACCGGCAGTTCTCCGACCTCTTTGATGAAAGCATCTTCGATGCGGTCAATCTGGACAACTGTCTGAACCGCCGCACCAGCGCCGGCGGCCCCTCGCAGCAGAGCGTACAGGCCCAGCTGCAGGCCTGGCAGCAGAAAGGCTACTGATCCAAACCATCTTCAGAGCACCGGACAGAAAAACACAGGCCGACGTTTCCGCCGGCCTGCGTTGTTTTCAGAGAGCTGAGCCTCAGTCGTTGTAGAGGGCCAGAAGCTTCTGCAGGTGCTCGAAGCGGGCCTTGGCCTCCTCCTCGTTCTTCTCGAACAGCACGCCGGCGCGGGCGGGGAACTCGCGGGTCAGTCTGCTGTAGCGGGCCTCGTTCATCAGGAACTCCTGATAACCGCCGGCCGGAGCCTTCGAGTCGAGGGTGAACTTCTTTTCGGCGGCGGGGTTGAACCTGAAGAGGTTCCAGTATCCGCAGTCGACGGCCTTTTTCATCTCCTTCTGGCAGTTCATCATTCCGCCCTTGATCGAGTGCATCTCGCAGGGGGCGTAACCGATGATCAGCGACGGGCCGTGATAAGCCTCGGCTTCGGTGATGGCCTTGATCGTCTGGGCGGGGTTGGCTCCCATGGCGACCTGGGCGACATAGACGTAGCCGTACTGCATCGCGATTTCAGCCAGGCTCTTTTTCTTGACCTCTTTTCCGGCAGCCGCGAACTGGGCGACCTGTCCGATGTTCGAAGCCTTCGAAGCCTGTCCGCCGGTGTTGGAATAGACCTCGGTGTCGAAGACGAAGATGTTGATGTCCTGCTTGGAGGCAATCACGTGGTCCAGACCGCCGTAGCCGATATCATAGGCCCAGCCGTCTCCTCCGAAGATCCAGACGGACTTCTTTGCCAGGTAGTCCTTCTTGGAGAGGATTTCCTTGGCCTTTGCTCCGCCCATCTGCTCGAGGGCCGCGACATAGGCCTTTGTGGCCTCGGCATTGGCGTTTCCGTCCTCCAGGGTGTCGATCCACTTCTGGGCCTCGGCCTTGACCGGGGCGCCCTCTTCGATCAGAGCCTGAGTGAGGGTCACCAGGTCCTGACGGATCTTGTTCTGTCCGATGAACATTCCCAGACCGTGCTCGGCGTTGTCCTCAAACAGCGAGTTGCACCATGCCGGTCCGTGACCTTCGGCGTTCGTGCAGTACGGGGAAGTCGCTGCCGGTCCGCCCCAGATCGAGGAACAACCGGTGGCGTTGGAGATGTACATCCTGTCGCCGAACAGCTGGGTGACCAGACGGGCATAGGAAGTCTCGGCACAGCCCGCGCAGGAACCGGAGAACTCGAGCAGGGGCTGGCGGAACTGGCTGCCCTTGACGGTGTTGTCCTGCATGTCCTTTTTCTCGGTGACGTTCGCCACGCAGTAGTCGAATACCTTCTGGGCGGGCAGTTCCTCTTCCTGGGGAACCATGCTCAGGGCGTTGACGGGACAGGCTCCGACGCAGACGCCGCAACCCATACAATCCAGCGGAGAAACAGCCAGGGTGAACTTGTAGACACCCTTGCCCTTTCCGGCCTTGACGTCCTGAATCTGTGCCTCTGCGGGAGCAGCGGCGGCCTCGGCCTCGGTCAGGGCATAGGGCCTGATCGTGGCGTGCGGGCAGACGTAGGAGCAGTTGTTGCACTGGATACACTTGGACGAATCCCAGCGGGGCACGGAGACGGCTACACCGCGCTTCTCATAGGCGGAGGCACCGAGCTCGAACTGCCCGTCGACGTGGTCGACAAAGGCGGAAACCGGCAGACTGTCGCCGTCCATCCTGTCGACCGGCTCGAGAATCGAGCTGACCATCTTGACCAGCGGCTTGGGTCCGGTCAGCTTGGCTGCCTTCTTCTTGTCCGCGGCGTCGGCCCATTCGGCGGGAACGGCAATCTTCTTGAAGGCGGTGGCGCCGAGGTCGATGGCCTTGTGGTTCATGTCGACGATGTCCTGTCCCTTCTTCAGATAGGACTGGGTCGCCTTTTCCTTCATGTGGGCGATGGCCTCCTCCTGGGGCATTACCTTTGCCAGGGTGAAGAAGGCGCTCTGGAGGATGGTGTTCGTCCTCTTGCCCATTCCGATCTGCTGGGCCAGGTCGATTGCGTCAATCGTGTAGAGCTTGATCTTGTTCTTGGCGATGTACTGCTTGGCGGCGGCGTCCAGGTGGTGCTCCAGTTCCTCGGGGCTCCACTGGCAGTTGATCATGAAGATTCCGTTCGGCTTGACGTCCTGAACCATCTTGAACCCCTTGGTGATGTAGCTGGGGTTGTGGCAGGCGACGAAGTCGGCCTTGTTGATGTAGTACGGCGAGCGGATCGGCTTGTCACCGAATCTCAGGTGGGAGATGGTCACGCCGCCGGTCTTCTTCGAGTCGTACTGGAAGTAGGCCTGGACATACTTGTCGGTGTAGTCTCCGATGATCTTGATCGAGTTCTTGTTGGCTCCGACGGTTCCGTCTCCGCCCAGTCCCCAGAACTTGCATTCGATGGTTCCGGCAGCGGCGGTATTCGGGGTCTTCTCGTCCTCGGGGAGGCTCAGTCCGGTCACGTCGTCGACGATTCCGATGGTGAAGAAGCGTCTGGGCTTGACCTTTTTCAGTTCCTTGTAAATGGCGAACACGGAGGCAGGCGGGGTGTCCTTCGAGCCCAGTCCGTAGCGGCCTCCGCTGACCTTGACGTCATACCTTCCGGCATTGGCCAGGGCGGTGACGACATCCTGATACAGCGGCTCACCGTTGGATCCCGGTTCCTTGGTCCTGTCGAGGACCGCTACCTTCTTAGCGGTGGCGGGGATAGCCTCGACAAGCTTTTCCGGAGCGAACGGCCTGTACAGTCTGACCTTTACCAGACCGACCTGCTGGCCCTCTGAGTTGAGGTAGTCCACGACCTCCTCGGCCACGTCGCAGATCGAGCCCATGGCGACGATCACGCGGTCGGCCTTCGGGTCACCGTAGTAGTTGAACAGCTTGTAATCGGTGCCGAGCTTTTCGTTGACCTTGTCCATGTACTGCTGAACGACTGCGGGCAGTTCATCATAGTATTTGTTGCAGGCTTCCCTGTGCTGGAAGAAGATGTCTCCGTTCTCGTGGGAGCCTCTCATGTGGGGATGTTCGGGGTTCAGGGCGTGGGCGCGGAATTCCTTGACGGCCTTCATGTCACACATGTCCTTGAGGTCCTTGTAATCCCAGACGGCAATCTTCTGAATCTCGTGCGAGGTCCTGAATCCGTCGAAGAAGTTGATGAAGGGAACCTTTCCGCTGAGGGCGGCGAGATGGGCCACCGGGGCGAGGTCCATGACTTCCTGGACGTTGCCCTCGCAGAGCATGGCGAAACCGGTCTGGCGGCAGGCCATGACGTCGCTGTGGTCACCGAAGATGTTCAGCGCGTGGGTCGAAACGGTTCTGGCGCTTACGTGGAAGACGGCCGGAAGCTGTTCGGCGGCGATTTTGTACATATTCGGAATCATCAGGAGCAGGCCCTGGGAAGCGGTGTAGGTGGTGGTGAGGGCACCGGCTCCGAGGGAACCGTGCACGGCACCTGCGGCACCGGCTTCGGACTGCATCTCGACAACCTTGACTTCGGTTCCGAAGATGTTCTTCAATCCGTTAGCACTCCACTGATCGACAAAGTCAGCCATCGGGCTGGACGGTGTGATCGGGTAGATTGCGGCAACTTCGGAATACGCGTAGCTGACATGCGCCGCGGCGTTGTTGCCGTCCATGGATTTCATTTTTCTCTTGATCATGAAACACCCCTTGAGTTTTTCTTTGCGAGGCCGGCGGACCTGCGCAAAACTGGAAGCGGACGCGCCTGCGCCCGATTATCCAGTTTACATGACATCGGTTATAACTTCAACGATTTCAGAACTCGAAATCAATGCCGGTTCCGCAACCGGCAGCGGTACGGGAGTAATCGAGCAGGACCTCGTAGAAGTCCTTGAGTTCGGGGTCGGACACCCCCCTGAGTTTTTCCTCGGTCCATCTGGCCAGTCCCCTGCACTTCTCCGGACCGAAATAGTCGCAGTCCCCGCCGGCGATGTCCATAAGTCCGCCGAACTCGTGCCACATGTCCTCACAGAAGTTGTCGGCCTCGAGTTTCCGGCTCAACCGGTCTCCGATCTGATATTCCTTCATGTCGCCGGGCGCGTAGTAGTACGGGTTGCCGTTTACGACCGCCTTTCTGTTGAGAGCCACAAGCAGATACATCATCTTTCTCCTTGCCGATACCGGCCGCCCGCCTCCGGGTTCGGTTCAAAAATTATCACACCGACGGGGCGGATGCAAGAGTTTTTTTAAATATTTTCTTACAATACAAGCATATATCAGGCTTATACAAGTCTGATACCATAGACATAGCAAACCAACGGGAAACCGCTTGAAATCCGAAATTGTCTTTGGGGTAAGAAAAGGCCCGCCGCCGGTGGGGACGGTCGGGCCTTGGCCGAAAAAATTTTTCCGGGAAACCGCGGAAGATGTCTACAACCCGAGCAGATGGGTGGCGACGGTGAAGTAGATCAGCAACGTCAGGGCATCGACTATGGTCGTCAGAATCGGTCCGGCCATGACCGCCGGGTCAAGTCCGATCGAGCCGATCAGAATCGGGAGGAAGGAGCCGATCATCTTCGAGATGACCACTGCCAGAAAGAGCGCGAAGCAGACCGTCATGGCCACGGTGGAGGTCACGCGGTCGAGGAGCATCAGCTTGGCGAAGTTGCAGACAATCAGAACGACGCCGCACATCAGCGCCACCCTGACCTCTTTCCACATAACCTTGTACCAGTCGCGCAGGGTCAGCTCGCCCAGGGCCAGGCCGCGGACTATCGTCACCGATGACTGCGATCCGGCGTTTCCTGCGGTGTCCATCAGCATCGGGATAAAGGCGGTGAGGATGACACAGGAGGAAAGGGCGTTTTCAAAGCTGGTGATGACCTTGGCAGTGAACGTGGCGCCGATCATCAGGACCAGCAGCCAGGGGATGCGGTTGAGCCAGATTCTGAACACCGGGGTCTTGAGATACGGCGTCTCGGTCGGGATGATAGCCGCCATCTTCTGCATATCCTCGGTGGCCTCGGTCTCGATGACGTCGATGGCGTCGTCGACGGTGGTGATACCGACCAGGCGGTACTGCTTGTCGACTACGGGGATGACGGTCAGGTCGTATTTGCGGAACACATGGGACACCGCCTCCTGGTCATCGGTTACGTTCACGGCGACGGGACGGCTGTCCATCAGCTGGGAGATTTTTATCTTTTCGTCACGAGCCGTGACCAGGGTCCTCAGGGGAATCGAGCCGGCCAGACGTCCGAAGCGGTCGGTGACGTAGCAGATGTTTACAGTCTCCTTTTCCATTCCGGAGGAACTGCGGATGCTGGCAATCGCGTCGGCGATGGTCATCGTGGGCTTCAGGCTGAGGAACTCGGTGTTCATGATGTTTCCGATGCTTTCCTCGGGGAAGCTCATCACCATGTCCAGCTGTGAGGCCGTATCCGGGTCCAGGAGGTTGCGCACCCGCTCCGCCTTGGCCTCGGGAAGGTCGCGGACCAGGGCACTGACATCGTCTATGAACATGTTGTCGAGCATTTCCCTCAGCTGGTCGTCGTCCATGAACGTGACGAGGTTCTCCTGTTTGGGGAAGTCGAGCTCGACGAACAGCAGCCCGGCGTTGGTGCTCGAAATCTTGGTAAAGACCTGGTCCAGCGCGTCTTCGGGGATGTTGTTCAGGTAGATGCCCGCGTCGGCGGGGTTCATAGTGATGAGGACTTCGGAGAGGGCACCGATCTTGCCGTTCTCCAGAAGCTCATCCAGAATCTTCTCGATTGCCTGATTGATCTGCTTCATAAGTTTTTCCTCCGTTTCTCTTTCGACGTTGAACGAAGTTCAGCCCGTCGGGAACCGGGGAAAAACCGCAGTGACTATGCGCGGCGGCGGACCGGTTCCGGGCTGAGCCGGACGGCTAAAAGGCACAAGCTACTGAGAGGGTCTGTGTCCATTATCCGCTGCCTCCACATTTCAAGGATAAGGCGCGTCTGCGCCGTAACCACTAAACCACGAATCACCTGGCTCGTCAAGCCTCGAAAAAACGGCTCACTTCACGTTTTCTCCGCGCCCGAAAACACCGGAAAGTCACTTCAGAGTGCGTGACCAAACGGCTCACTTCACGTTTTCTCCGCGCCCGAAAACACCGGTTTCAGAATAAAACTTCGAAATCGGCGCCCTGGTTCTGAAATTTCAGAATAAAACCTCGAAATCGGCACTCTTATTCTGAAATTTCAGAATAAAACCTCATTTTTTGCCCTTCCTATTCGGAAATCTCTGATTAATTGTTGCCCGGCCAGTGGTACAGTTGGCACAGTCCCGGGGAAACGTGAAGAGCATAAAAAACGGCGCCCCGCAGGACGCCGTGTGATAAGCATGATGAAACCGGCTCAGGCCTTTTTCCCTGTCTTTGCCACCTCGGTGACGGCGGTGACCACCCCGGCCATGCTCTGGAGATCCGACGGGATGATGATCTTCGTCGACTGACCGTCGGCGGCCTTTTCCAGGGCCTCCAGACTGCGGAGTTTGATGAACCCCTCGTCGGCTCCGGCCTCCTTGATCATCCGGATACCGTCAGCCTTGGCCTTCTGGACCTCCAGAATGGCCCTGGCCTGTCCCAGAGCCTTTTGAATCGCGGCCTCCTTTTCCGCCTCGGCGTGGAGGATGGTCGACTGCTTCTGAGCCTCTGCTTCAAGAATAGTGGCCTGCTTCTGGCCCTCGGCGACGAGGATTGCGCTCTGCTTCTGGCCTTCGGCAATCAGAATCGACTCGCGTCTCTCGCGTTCAGCCCTCATCTGCTTTTCCATCGCGTTCTTGATGGCATCCGGCGGAATTATGTTCTTGACCTCGACGCGGTTGACCTTGATTCCCCACGGGTCGGTCGCCTCGTCCAGGATCGAACGCATCTTGTTGTTGATGACATCGCGGCTGGTCAGGGTCTGGTCCAGTTCCAGTTCTCCGATGATGTTTCTCAGCGTGGTTGCCGAGAGGTTCTCAAGGGCGCTGACCGGGCTTTCGACACCGTAGGCGTTAAGCTTCGGGTCGGTAATCTGGAAGTACACTACCGTATCGATCATCATCGTGACGTTATCCTTGGTGATTACCGGCTGCGGCGGGAAGTCCATTACCTTTTCCTTGAGCGAAACCCGCTTGGCAATCCTGTCTATGAACGGCACCTTTACATGCAGTCCGGTGTTCCATGTGGTCGAATAGGCCCCGAGCCTCTCGATTACAAAAGCCTGTGACTGCGGAACAATGCGCACGTTGGCGGCAATCACAAGCACGACAACAACAAGAATTCCGATAAAGGTGTAAAGCATCTACTCCTCCTTTTGTCTTACCGTAAGGGTGTTCCCCTCAACCTTTGAGACGACGCACACGGTACCCGCGGGAACCTCCTTCCCCGGGTCCTCCGACATGGCAGTCCACAGCACTCCGTTGCGGCTTTTGGCCACACCCTTTCTGAACTTCGAGATCGGCTCGGTCAGTTCGACTTCCTCTCCGATCATCGAGTTGACGTTGGTCTTCACCCTGCCCATGTTGAGCTTCCTGAGGGCAAAGGGCCTGGTAGTCAGCAGCAGAACCAGCGTAATCGCCAGGAAAAGCAGAATCTGCCACCCGATCTCCATGCCGGTCCTGGAGACAAAAACCATCACCAGGGCACTGATCGCGCCCCAGATGGTCGTCAGGCCCATCGTCAGCGCCTCGATAACCACCATCACGGCCAGCAGCGCCAGCCAGATCCACGACATCAGAACGTTCGTATCCATACCTTGAATATAACTTCATCCTTTCCCCCGGGCAAGGCCTGACCCACCCCGCCCCCGGAGCCGGTTTCATCAATTTGGGCACAAACAGCCCGTTTTTGATGAAAACTCCGGTTTCCCGGGCAACCAAAGCCAAATAAAAAGGGGCTGCCGAAACAGCCCCTGAAACCCTGAGCAAGGCTTTTTAGAATACGCCCTGCTCCATCATGGCGGTGGCGACCTTCTGGAATCCGGCGATGTTGGCACCGGTGACCAGGTCGTAGCCGAATCCGTACTTCTCGGCGGCCTCGGCGCTCACCTTGTGGATGTTGATCATCATCTTCTTCAACTGGTCGTCGACCTCCTCGGCCGTCCAGGACAGACGCTCGGAGTTCTGGCTCATCTCGAGGGCGGAAACTCCGACGCCGCCGGCGTTGACCGCCTTTGACGGAGCGACAATCATGTGCTTCTGGGCGCGCAGATAATTCAGGGCATCGTTGGTGGTCGGCATGTTGGCGACTTCGATGTAGTACTTGACTCCGGAAGCGGCGATCTTCTCGGCGGACTCCATCTTGACGTCATTCTGGGTGGCTGCCGGCATGTAGACATCGACATCCTTGACACCCCAGCACTTGGCGTTGGGAACGAACTCGCAGCCGTACTTGTCGGCGTAGGGCTTGCAGTGCATCGGATCCTTTGCCCTCATCTCGAGGATGAAGTTGAGCTTGTCCTCGGTGCAGACTCCGTCCGGGTCATGGACGTATCCGTCCGGTCCGGCGAAGTAGGTGACCTTGGCGCCGAGCTGCATGGCCTTTTTCATGATTCCCCAACCGACGTTGCCGTAGCCGGAGATGGCAATCCTCTTGCCCTCGATCTTGTCATGCTCGTGCTTGAGAACCTCGCAGAGGTAGTACATGGCGCCGTAGCCGGTGGCCTCGGGACGGATCAGCGAGCCGCCGTAGGACAGGCCCTTTCCGGTGAGGACTCCGTTCTCATAGGTGCCCTTGAGTCTGCGGTACTGACCGAACAGATAGCCGATCTCACGTCCGCCTACACCCATGTCACCGGCCGGGACGTCGATGCTCGGTCCGATGTACTTGTACAGGGCAGTCATGAAGCTCTGGCAGAATCTCATGACCTCGGCATCGGACTTTCCGGCCGGGTCGAAGTCGGAGCCGCCCTTTCCGCCGCCGATCGGCAGGCCGGTGAGGGCGTTCTTGAAAATCTGCTCGAATCCGAGGAACTTGATGATTCCGGGGTATACGTTCTTCTGGAAGCGGAGTCCGCCCTTGTACGGGCCGATGGCTCCGTTGAACTGGCAGCGGTAACCGGTCTGGGTATGGTAGGCGCCGTTGTCATCCTGCCAGACCACCCTGAAGGTGAACATTCTTTCCGGCTCGACTATCCTGTTGAGAAGGTCGGCCTTCTCATATTCCGGATGGGCATCGATTACAGGGGAAATCGAGGAAAGAACCTCTTCCACAGTCTGGACGAATTCCGGCTCGTTTGCATGCTTGGCGCGGACATTGTTGATGACACTCTCAACATAAGCGTTCATTTGAAATCTCCTTGGAGAACACCTGTGATTTCCCGGAGAAAACCGGGGCATTGAAGCATAATTAAGCATAAACCCGCCCCTGCAGGTTGTCAACGAATATCTTTCTTGAAAATCTAGAGTTAGAAAAAGCGACGGCTGTACGGGGCTATTTTCCGGAGGCTCAGGAGAAGCGCTCGACGACACTCCGGATTTCGGCGACCTTCTGCCTGAGGTCCTCCTCGGAGCGGGTTTCCAGAACCAGCCTCATGAACGGCTCGGTGTTGCTCTTGCGGACATTGAACCACCAGGTGGGGAACTCGATCCTGTATCCGTCGAAGTCCAGCACCGAGTCGGCCCCGGGTGCGTACTTGTCGTACAGTGCCTGCATCGCCTGGTCCTTCTGCTCCAGCCTGAAGTTGATTTCCCCGGAGGAGTGGTACTTGACGATGGAATCGATCAGGGCGGAGAAACTGCCGCCGGCGGCCTTTTCCTTTGAGAGTACGTCCAGCATCATCAATGTGGCGAAAGCGGCGCTGTCGCAGCAGAAGAAGTCGCGGAAGTAGTAGTGTCCGGCCAACTCGCCTCCGAAAACCGCTCCGGTTTCGCGGATTTTGGCCTTTGCGTGGACATGTCCGACCTTCCACATCAGAACCTCAAAGCCCAGGGAGGTCAGGTACTCGGCGGTACTGCGGCTGGTGCGGATGTCGGCCACACACCTGTCGCCCTTCTTGCCGATCATCTTCTTTCCGATGACGGCCATGGCGAAGTCGGCCTGGATGTATCTGCCCTTTTCGTCGACGAACATGACCCGGTCGGCGTCCCCGTCATAGATGATTCCGAGGTCGCAGCCGTTTTCAAGCACGGCCTTCTGCAGCTGGGCGCAGGTCTTGGGGTCGAGCGGGTTCGGCTCGTGGGCCGGGAAGGACCCGTCAAGCCAGTCGTTCAGGTAGATGTGCTGCGGACCGAGCAGCTGCTTCGTCCAGATCGAGGACATGCCGTTCGAGCAGTCGATGGCCAGTTTGAGGTTGGAGAAGTCCGGCCTGAAGCCCTTGAGGAACTCCAGATACGGAGTCAGGGCGTCGGCGGTGCTGACGGTCCCCTTCTTCGGGGCGGGGACGATCTGCCGGGTCAAACACATCTGCTCCAGCTCTCCCAGTCCGGTGTCTCCGCCGACGGGAATTGCGTTCGCGCGGCTGATCTTCAGACCGTTGTACCGGGCCGGATTATGGCTGGCGGTGATCTGTACCGAACCGCCCACCTTGAAATGAACCGTGGCGAAATAAACCATCGGGGTCGAGGCGTGGCCGATGTCCAGGACATCCGTCCCGGAGTCGGTTATTCCCCTGACCAGGGCCTCATACATGGCGTCGCTGGAAAGCCTCATGTCCCGGCCGACCAGAATCCTGTCGCAACCGAGCAGTTCCGGCAGGAAGAAACCTACCTTGTAAGCCAGATCGGCGGTGATGTCCTCACCCCAGACTCCTCTGATGTCATACGCATGAAAAGCTCCCATTTTGTCCTCCCAACAAAGTCCGCGGTCTGATCGGACGGACCGCCTCGTCTATGATAACACGCCTTCGGGCGTTTAGGTACTCATTGCGAAAACCTTTGCCGACCGACCGTCCGTCCGGGAATCAGAGCCGTCATACACAAAGCGAACGTAATCATCGGCAGGAGTTCTCGAAGTATTTCCACACGGGATCGTCGGGAACAGGGGCGGTCACGTCCACATTCTCCCCCGAAACCGGATGAACGAACGAGACACGCCGGGCATGGAGGTGGATTCCGCCGTCCGGATCCGAGCGCCTGGCCCCGTACTTCAGATCGCCCTTGATATGGATTCCCAGGTGGGCAAGCTGCGCCCGGATCTGGTGGTGACGTCCCGTCTGAAGGACGATTTCCAGCAGATGATACCTGTCCGATGAGCCGAGCACACGGTAGCGCAGCCGGGCCTCACGGGCCGAAGGGGTTCCGGGAGCGACGACGAAACTTTTGTTTTTGGAACTGTCCCGCACGAGGAAATCGGTCAGCCTCCCTTCCTGCTCCGGGGGCAGGGCGTCGGTGACGGCCCAGTATGTCTTTGAGACGCCTCCGTCGCGGAACAGGGCGGACATCCGGCCCAGGGCCTTGTCGGTGCGGGCGTAGATGACAACTCCGCTTGTAGGCCTGTCCAGACGGTGGACGATGCCGAGAAAGACATTTCCGGGCTTGTTGAACCGGGCCTTCAGATAATCCTTTACATCATCGGCCAGGGTCCGGTCACCGGTCTCGTCCCCCTGGGTAAGCTCGCCGGGCAGTTTGTTGACGATAATCAGGTGGTTGTCGATGTACAGGACCCGGTCATCGGTCATCAGCTCTTGTCCCCGGCAGGTCCGCCGTTGTCGTCGAACAGCGAAGGCTCGGTCTCCCGCGACACGTCCTTTACCGGAGTGATCTTTATCGAGGAGATTTCCTTGTCGGTCAGGATGACGCCCGTCGAACCGGATTTGTGGATCGAGAAGTCGGAGAAGTAGAATTCGTCCTCCATCTTCTTGTAACCCTTTCCGCTCTTGTATGTCAGGCAGAGCCTGGCGTTGGGCAGAGTCGAGATCTTCTTGCAGACGAACTCGTCCCTGTCGTTCGGAGACGGGATGAACGAATAAGGCTTGTTCATGATGAAGCCGCCGAGGACCACCCTGTTTATGAAGGTCTTCTTCGACTTCTTTCCCTGGAAGATTATGGTGTACACGGTCGGGTCGGCACGGTCCGCCAGTACGCAGTTGAGCAGTTCCTTGCCCACGAAAACCTTGTCCGGAGCCTGGATGTAGGTGTACATGCCGTTCTTGTGGATCAGCAGGAGTTTGTCGAAGACCGAGACCTGGAGCATGATGTTGCCCGACTTCAGGGCGTACCCGAGATAGCCGGTGTCCGGGTCGTAGCGCAGATTCTGGTCCCTCTGGGCCACGTCACGGGCGCTGAGGGTCTCGAAGCTGCGGACCTCGGTGCGGCGCTCGAAACGGCTGTCGGAGAAGAACTTCTTCTTCAGGCCTTCAAGATAAGCCAGGGCATAGTCGGTCAGGTGGGTCAGGTTGTGCCGGGCCTTTTTCAGGGCGGCGTTGATCTCCTCGATCTCCTCCCGGTTCTTCTCTATATCAAAGAGGCTTATGCGGCGAATCGGGAGTTTGAGGAGGCGTTCGATGTCCTCATCTGTGATTTCACGGAAGATTTCCGAGGCAAAAGGCTCAAATCCAGACCTCACAGCCTGGGCGATTGCTTCGGGTGAACGCTTCTGCTCGATTCTCTTGTAGATCCGCTCCTCGACGAAGATCCTCTCCAGCGTCCTGGCCTGAAGGCGGTCCTCCAGATGTCCGATCTCAAGCTCCAGTTCCTTTTTCGAAACATCAAGCAGGTGCTGGGCATGGTATCGGATGATATCGGATACGGTGGTGACCACCGGGTAGCGGTCGCGGATCACCAGACAGTAGGCCTGGATTTTTACCTGACACTTCGTGTAGGCGTACAGGGCGTCGACGACATCCTTTGAGTAGACGCCCTTGGGCAGGCTGATTTCGATGTTGACGGAGCCGGAGGTGTAGTCCTGGATCGACCCGACCTTGATCTTGCCCTTCTTGGCCGCGGTCTCGATCGACTCGATCATCTCCCCTGTGTCCACCCCGTAGGGCAGTTCGTAGATGACGATTCTCTTGGGGTCGGAGGTGTCCAGTCTGGCACGGCAGACGATTGTGCCGTTTCCGTCCCTGTACTGCGAGGCTTCGACGATTCCGCCGCAGGGGAAGTCGGGCAGGAGCCTGAACTCCTCGCCGCGGATGGCGCACTCCTGCGCGTCGATTACCTCGACGGCATTATGGGGAAAGATCTCGGTCGTCATTCCGGGGGCGATTCCGCTCGAGCCCTGGAGCAGGACAAGGGGAATCTTGCACGGGAAGGTGACCGGCTCCTTTTTGCGCCCGTCGTACGAATCGGCCATTTCGGTGATTTCCGGGTTATAGAGAATCTCCTTGGCCAGCGGGTCCAGCCGGCATTCGATGTACCTGGCGGCGGCTGCCCCGTCCCCGGTCATCCAGTTTCCGAAGTTCCCCTGCCTGTCGATCAGAAGCTCGCAGTTTGCCAGGTTGACCAGGGCCTCGTAGATGGACGAATCCCCGTGGGGGTGGTACTGCATGCACTGGCCGACGACGTTGGCGACCTTGTGGAAACGGCCGTCGTCCATCTCGATCAGGGTGTGGATGATTCTCCGCTGGACCGGCTTGAATCCGTCGTTTATCTCGGGAATCGCCCGGTCCTTGATAACATATGAAGCGTACTCGACGTAGTTTTTGCGGTACAGGGTTTCGGCGTATGGCATCAGACGAGGTTCTCCATGATGAATTCCCTTCTCTCAGGAGTGTTTGCCCCCATGTAGAATTCGATTTTCTTTCGGATGTCGGACATCGACTGGGCCTGGACCTGGACAAGCTTCATGTCCTGCCCGATGAAATTGCCGAACTCCTTTGAGTCGATTTCACCGAGGCCCTTGAACCGGGTAATCTCAGCTCCCTTGATTGCGCTCAGGGCGCTGTCACGCTCGGCCTCGGAGTAGCAGTAGCGGGTGACCGACTTGTTTCTGACCCTGAACAGCGGAGTTTCCAGGATGTACAGACGCCCAGCGAGAATCAGGTCCTCGAAGTACGAAAAGAAATAGGTCATCAGCAGGTTTCGGATGTGAAAGCCGTCGTTGTCCGCATCGGTGGCGATCACGACCTTTCCGTAGCGCAGACCGTCAAGTCCGTTCTCTATCCCCAGGGCGACCATCATGTTGTACAACTCTTCGTTCTTGTAGATCTCGGTCTTCTGCTTGCCGCAGACGTTGAGGATCTTGCCGCGCAGTCCGTAGACCGCCTGGGTCAGGACATCGCGGGTCTTTGTGATTGTTCCGGACGCGGAATCTCCCTCGGTGAGGAAGATCATGCTCGCCTCGCCCTGCTCCGGGTCCTTTGTCTGGCCGAGATGGTACTTGCAGTCCCGCAACTTGGGGATGTTGATGGCAACCTTGCGCGCCGCTTCCTTTGCCCCTTTCTTGACCTCGTTGAGTTCCTTGCGGAGCTTCTCGTTGTTGATGATCCGCTGGGTCAGCAGTTGGGCCGTCTCAGGATGCTTGAACAGGTGGTCGGTCACGGCCTCCTTGACCTGGGCGGTAATCGGTCCGCGGATTTCGACGTTTCCGAGCTTGTTCTTGGTCTGGCTTTCGAAAATCGGGTTGAGGATCTTGATCGAGATGGCCCCGACGATTCCCTCCCTGACGTCCTGGGGGGACCAGTTCTTGCCGGAGTGTTCGTTGATTCCCTTGAGCAGGCCCTCCTTGAACGCCGACAGGTGGGTGCCGCCGTCACTGGTGTGCTGGCCGTTGACGTAGGAGAAGTAGTTCTCGCCCCAGGTGTTGCGCACGTGGGTAAAGGCAAATTCCAACTGGGGGGACTTGTAGCTGATAATCGGATATATGCTATCCTCGCCGACCTGCTGCTGCAAAAGGTCCATCAACCCGTTGGTCGACTTGAAGACCTGTTTATTGAACGTCAGGGTCAGGCCGGTGTTGAGAAAAGCGTAGTTCTCCATCCGGGTACGGATGAATTCCTCGTTGAAGTGGTAGTCGCCGAACATCGCCGGGTCGGGTATGAACTCCACCAGGGTGCCGTTGGGCTCGTCCGAAGGACTCTCCTTCTGGCCCTTGAGCTTGCCGTGCTCGAACTCGGCCTCGAAACTGGCCCCGTCACGGTAAGAGGTGACGCGGAAGAAGGAGCTCAGGGCGTTTACCGCCTTTGTGCCGACACCGTTGAGTCCGACGGAGAACATGAAGACCTCGCCGCCGTACTTGGCGCCGGTGTTGATCTTGGACACGCAATCGACGACCTTTCCGAACGGGATTCCGCGTCCGAAGTCGCGGACCGTGACGCAGTTGTCCCTCAATGTCACGTTGATCCTGTTGCCGCAGTGCATGGTGAATTCATCCACCGCGTTGTCTATGATTTCCTTGAGCAGGATGTAGATTCCGTCATCGGCGTGGGTACCGTCCCCGAGCCGCCCGACGTACATGCCGGGGCGGAGCCTGATGTGTTCCAGCGAGTCCAGGGAAAGAATCGCGTTCTCATCATACAGGACGCCGTTGTCCTTCTGTTTTGCCATAGGGTCATTATAGCAAATCCCGGTGTACGATTCCATCGGGAAACACCGAGGTTTTCCGGCAAAACGGCCGGGTTATGAGCGAATCAGAGCCCGTGGCTGAGGTGGGTCGCCCTCTGCGCGGCGCACTTCATTCCGAAGGCGATCGAATCGGCAAATGATTCGCCGTTGAGCAAGGCATGGGTCAACGCCGCCGTAAGCGTGTCTCCGCAACCTATGGTGTTGACCACCGGGGCGGTAAGCGGAGGGTTCGGGACGCTGATCAGCCTGCACCCGTCGTAGGCCCAGGTGTCGGAGCTGCCGCGCGAGACAATCGTCCTGACCCCGAACTCGGCAAACAGCCGGGCCGCCTTTTTCTCCACCATGGGCCGAAGAGCGGCGGAGTCTTCGTTCTCCATGACGATTTGTCCGTCGAAAAAGGTTGCCATGAACTCGGAGAGGTTCGGCTTGATGATTGACGGACGGAACCTCAAGCAGGCCTTAAGCTCCTCACCCTTGATGTCCAGGACTGTCAGGATGCCCTTTTGTACTGCCGAGGAAACCATTCCGGGAAACAGTTCCGGACCGAAACCGGGAGCCTTCGTTCCTGAAATGACCAGAGCGTCATAATCCCCGATCAGGTTTTCAAAGGCCTGTCTGACCTTTTCCCCGGTATCACCGTCCACCGGTCTGGCGTTTTCCACCAGCTCCGTACTGGTCCCCTTTGCCCGGTTAACAACGGTGGTGCAGGTCCTGATCGGAGCGCTGCAGGAAACATGACGCACATCCAGCGCGGATTGTGCGCAAAGCCGGAGGAACTCCTCCTCCCTGGGGCCGCCCAGCTGTACGAGGCATGAAGAGCGCCTGCCCAGCTGTCCCAGAATCCGGATGACGTTGAGCCCCTTGCCCGAAGCGGTGATTTCCATCTGCCCCACCGCCCGGTTTACCTCGTTCTCGCAAAACGAATCAAACAGCAGGGTGTTTTGGAAGGTCGGGCTCAGACATACGGCCAGAACGCTCTTTTCTTTCATCCGTTGAGCCTCCTGATGATCTCCTCCCGCCACGGATCAGTGCCGATTACCAGCGGTTTCGGAAATTTGCGGCGATCGACCAGCAGGTTGTCGTCGTAGGAGAACTCCTCTCCGGTCCAGTACTGGAAACGCATCCCTGCCCTTTCTGCAAGTGCATGGGCCGGGGCTATGTCCCAGACGTAGCACGGCGGATCCAGACATCCGTCGATTCCGCAGAACACAACTGCGCAGGCTATGTGGACGATTGAGCAACCGAACGAACGGAGCTTGACCCCCGCCTTTGCAATCGGCAGGGTCCTGATGATATCCGAACCGCCGGTGACCGCGTGAGGAGTGTCCTTGAGACGGTTGACCGTGATTTCACTCACATCAAGGACTTCGCCGTTCAGGTGAATCACCGTCTCGCCCGGGTCCGTCCTGAGAAAAAGTTCGTCGCACCCGCGGCCGAAACGCGGGGCATAGACTATCGAACCGGCCGGCCTGCGCAGATTGTCCAGGATGCCCAGGCCTACACACCAGCACGGAAGCCCCTGACTGTACGTGTCGGTTCCGTCGATCGGGTCGAGAACAAAGGTCCAGGGGGCACTGCTGTCAAGCGGCCCGACAAGTTCCTCCTCCGTCACAATATTGCAGTCCGGAAACAGTTCTTTGATCAGCGGAACCAGGGTGTTGGTCACCTGTAAATCCGTTTCCGTCAGCACTGTCCCGTCCGGCTTGTAGGTCCGGTGAATCTTTGTCTGCATCCGCCTGGCATAGTCACCGCACCGGCGGATTTCCCCGGCCAGAATGTCCAGTTTGCTTCTCATCTCAGTCATATTCCGAAAGTCTCCAATCCGTTTTCCTCAAGCCCGGTGCGAAGCAGGCGGTTAAGTTCCCCGAAGCTGCTGTATTCCAACCAGAGATTCACATCTGCATCCCAGACCGGCCTGCGGGGGCTGTGCTCCCTGCGGTATTCCTCCCAGCGGGGGATTATGTCCTCGTTCCAGAGGGTGTTTCGCTGTTTCATCATCTTCAGGTGCAGATCCGGATCGGGGGCCAGATAGATTCCGACAGCACAAAAGGGGCGGCCGGCCTTGATCCGGAGCTTGAAAAAAAACTCGGGATCCCGGGTCTCTTCCCCGCACGGGGCGCTGGCTATCAGCGGGCTTCCGCAACCGAGAATCTCGGCGGAAGTCTCCCACAGGCTTTCGTAGCAGGGGGTACGCCATTCCCGGTAGAATGCCGCCCGGCTGTCACCAATTCCGGTCTTTTCCTCTATGGCCCGGAGCATCGGCTGGACGAGGGTGTCGTAATCAAGGTACGGAAGAGCGGAGGCCGTGGCGAAACGGCGGGCCAGCACGGACTTGCCGCTGCCGGTAAGGCCGCAAAACACATAGAACACAGGCCCGGAGGCTGTCATTCCTTGACCCCTCCGGCCAGACGGTTGATGAAGAAGTCCTGGGACGCGGTGAACAGGATCATGGCGGGGATGGCGATGATGACGCTGGTAGCCATCATTCCGCCCCAGTTGATGAACTCACCCTTGAACGTGGACAAACCGACGGTGAGGGTGTAGTGGATCGACTTGCGGACGAACGACGAGGCAATCAGGAATTCCTGCCATACCTGTATGAACGTGTAAATACTCACTGCCACGATTCCGCTGGTGGCCAGAGGAAGCATGATCTTTGAAAAGAGCTGGAACAGCGAGCACCCGTCGATCATCGCCGCTTCTTCCATCTCCTTCGGGATATCGACGAAATACGTCGAGAGGAGAATCACCGAAACCGGGATCTGGATGGCCACGTAGGGAAGAATCAAAGAGCCCTTTGTCCCTACAAGGCCCATCTTTGTGCACATCAGGTACAGGGGAACAAGGATGACGACCACAGGGAACATCTGGCTCATCTGCAGGAACTTCACGAAGCCCCTGCTTCCCTTGAACTGGAGCCTCGTCAGGGAAAAGGAGGCCATCGTCGAAATGGTCGTCGTCAGGGCCACTGTAATCAGGGTGATGACCACGCTGTTCATCAGGTACGTGCCGATGTGGTACTCGGTAAAGACCTCGACGTAGTTGGTGAAGTTCAGCCTCTTGGGGAGGAATCTGACGGGAACCTCGAAGATTTCAAGGAAGTTCTTGAACGACGAGAGGATAATCCAGTAGAAGGGGAAGACAATCAGCACGAACAGCAGGAACGCGAAGACAAAGAGCATGATTCTGTGCCCGACGGATGTCCTTCTGGTGTTGACGGCAAGGGCTGAAAGCTGTTTGCTCTGTTTCATCTTCTTCCCCTCCTCACCAGTTTGGAAACCAGCGTGAACACTATGATTACACTGATCATGAGGACGAACATTATCACGCTCATGGTCGAGGCGTTGGATATCTCAAAGAACTGGAAGGCTTCTCGCTGGACCATGATCGACATGGTCGTGGTCATCTCCGCAGGTCCGCCGTTGGTCATGACCTTGAGAATATCAAAGGCGTTGAACGACCAGATGAAGCAGAGGTAGGTACAGGTGTAAACCGTCGGCCTGATGAAGGGGAAGGTCACGTGCCTGAAGAGCTGCCAGCTGCTGGCCCCCTCCAAAGTGGCCGCCTCGATCTGGTCGGACGGTATGGTGTTGATTTTGGCGAAAATCATCAGGGTGAAGAACGGAAAGGCCCTCCAGATGTTCGCCATGATTGCCGAGGCCATCGACAACGGGCCGGTTCTGAACCAGGAGAAGTCCGAAGCGACTATCTTAAGGTTCTTGAGAATGTATGTAATTACTCCCGCGTCCTCCTGTAGCATCAACGCCCAGATGTAGCCGGTGATTACCGAGGGCAGGACCCACGGGACGAGAACTATCGACTTGATTATGTTGGAGCCCTTGAATCCGCTCGAAAGAAGGAGAGCGGCACCCAGACCTATCATCAGGGCTCCGGCCACGTTTATAAAGGTCCAGACAAAGGTCCTGCGGACCCCGTCCCAGACTCTGGAATCGGACAGAAGGGTCACGTAGTTCTTCAGTCCGACCTGACTGGTTTTGGTTCTGAGCATGCTGTAGTCCTTGAAACTCAGACTGATGTTCAGAATCATCGGATAAAGGACAAAAACGGCCAGCATGATTGCTGCGGGCAGAACCAGCAGATAGGCCGTCACCTTGTTCTTTCTGTTCAGCAACATACGGGCTGACCTCCGTGGATTGAAAAAACCCGCCGCGGACCGCGGGGCCGCGGCGGGATGTGGTTACCCCGGAAAGGGCAATCAGTAGGTGTAGGTATCCAGAATCGCCTGGACTTCCTGCTGTCCTATGCGGCAGGCTTCTTCCGGAGTGATGGTTCCGAGGAGGGCCTCCTGGAAGCGCCTGTTCCAGGTCTCGGCAACCTGGGTGAACAGGGAGATGAGCGGAGCGGGATAGCCGCTGGTCTTCAGCTGCTCGCGGAACATGTCGTAGTCGGGCACGTTGTACGGCGGGTAGTCGAAAGCCTTGGTGTCGGCGGGCAGTCCGCGGGCGATCAGGGCCTGGTTCTCGGGCTGGAGGGCGAACTCCAGGAATGCCATTGCGGCTTCCTTGTTCTTTGAGCCGGAACCGATTGCCCAGTGATAGCCGCCCATGGCCGATCCGGTGACTCCGGTCGGTCCTACCGGCATGACGGAGAACTCGAGGTCGGCGCGGTTCTCAAACTGCGGGATGACGCTCTTGATCTGGGACGGGGTCCACCAAAGCATGGCAACCTTTCCCTGGGCGAACATCGAGCGGGCCAGAGTGTCGTTGATGTTGGTGTCCTTGGGCATGTACTTGTACATCTCGACAGCCCACTTCACGAATGCCAGAGCTTCCGGCTGGTCAAGGAGGGCCTTGTACTTGCCGTCGACCAGGTCATAGACCTTGGAGTCGAAGCAGAGCTGGAATCCGCCGAGGTCATACATGCAGAATACGTTCTTGCTGATCTGTCCGGCCATGGCGTAGATGCCGAGCTTCTCATAGGCGGTCTTTGCGATGGTGAGCATGTCGTCGGTGGTCTTCGGCGGCTCGAGTCCCAGTTCGCGCAGGATCTTCACGTTGTAGGCGAGAATGCGGCAGTCCGGGTCAAACGGAAGTCCGACGGTTTTTCCGCCGATGATTCCGGAGGCAACGGCCGCGGGAGACCAGGTGGAGAAGTCGAGGCTGGTCTTCTTTACCAGGTCATCGATCTCGGCCAGAGCTCCGCCGGCGTACAGCGGGTTGAGAGAGGTGGTGATTACCTGGATGACATCATAGTCGTCTCCGGAAGCGTGGGAGAAGAGGATGGTCTTGTCCAGATCATCATAGGCAACCTTGTCGAAGATGACATCATACTGCGGATAGGCAGCTTCGAACTTTGCCTCGATTCCGTTCTTGTCGATCGTGGAATTGAAGGTGGAGTCCCACAGGAGGACTCTGATTTCCTTCTTGGCTCCGGAAGCGGCCTCGGCGTTTGCCTGGGCGAAAACGAGTCCGGC
This sequence comes from Spirochaetales bacterium, assembly GCA_017614375.1. Classification (GTDB taxonomy): domain Bacteria; phylum Spirochaetota; class Spirochaetia; order Sphaerochaetales; family Sphaerochaetaceae; genus JAAYFO01. Next base: position 228,576 of record JAGABZ010000013.1, on the reverse strand, counting down.
AGCAACGACAAGCATGAGGGCAATCAGTAATGCTTTCTTCATTGATTTACTCCTTTTGGTTTTTCCACGGATTGAAATCCGTCCACTTCCATCATAACACACCGACGGCTGAACGCAACTGAAATCCTCGGTGCCGGACTTGCATCGGGCCTGAACTGATTCTAAAATGCAACCATGCGTTTTTCCGCTCTTTCTGTCATTTTCCTATGCCTGTACTGCCTGCTTTCGGCGGTGAACTGCTCCGGTCTGAAGTACCGGGCCGGAGGAAAGGTGGAGATTCTGACCAAGCCTCTGCTGCTGATTGTGCTTCTGGTCTTCTACCTCCTGATGCTCCACCTCAACGTCCCTTCTCCCAAGACCCAGTGGGCCATCAGCACGGCGATGATTTTCTACGCCATAGGCGATTTTTTCATGATCTGGCCGAAGAAGATCTACCTGTTCATAGCGGGGATACTCTTCTTTGCCCTGGGCCATGTGTGGTACAGCATCTTTTTTCTGACCCTCAGGCTCAGCCACTCGCTGACGGCCTTCCTCATCAGTCTGGTGTTCTGCGCCCTCGGCCTGCTGCTGCTCAGGCGCAAACTGTCCAAGACGGATGACCCGATGGGCGAGAAAATGATGCCCTACGGGGTTTTTCTGGCCTTTCTGATCAGCTCCGCCGCCAGCACCGTCTCCGGCGGCAGGCCGTTCGCCGCGGTCCTGGCCATAGCCGGGGGCGTGGTGTTCAGTCTATCGGATGCTTTGATAGGAATCCGGACCACCGGGCAGAGCATACCCAAAGGCGAGCCGGTGATGATTACCTACACCGCCGCCCAGCTGATGCTCGCCTTCGGAGCGCTGCTGCTTCAGATGTGATTCCTGTGATTCCCGCGTCAGACTATGACCAGGTTCACGAGCTTTCCGGGAACGACAATCGACTTCTTAAGCTCATGCCCGTCCAGATAGGTCTTTATCCTCTCATCCGAGACGGCCAGGGAAAGCAGGTCATCCTTTGAGATATCCTTTGAGACTTCGAGCTTCGAGCGGACCTTTCCGTTGACCGAAACGACAACGGTCACCAGGTCATCGACTGTCAGGGCGGGATCATAGGCCGGCCACTTCCGGGTGCAGACGCTCGGGCTGTGTCCGGCCCTTTCCCAGAGTTCCTCGCTCAGGTGCGGAACATACGGGGCCAGGAGCAGGATCAGGTTTTCCCAGACGGTCCTGTACAGTTTGTCCGCGCGGTACATCTCGTTGACCAGCACCATCATCTGGGAGATGGCGGTGTTGAAGTCCAGACTGGCGGTATCCTCGGAGACCTTCTTGATTGTCTTGTGCAGAGTTCTCAGCAGTTCGGCGGGGGGCTGCTCATCGGACAGGGGCCGTTCGTCACCGAGCCTCCAGATCCTGTCGAGGAAGCGGAACACACCGATAAGTCCGGTGGTGGACCAGGGCTTGGAAACCTGCAGCGGTCCCATGAACATCTCGTACATCCTCATCGAGTCGGCACCGTATTCACGGACGATCTGGTCAGGGGTGATGACGTTTTTCAGACTCTTTGACATCTTGGCGATGACACGGTTGAGCCGCTGTCCGGTGGCCTTTTCGATGAAGACATCGGTCGAGACTTCCTCAACCTCGTCCACCGGGACCAGACTCTTGTCGGGACGCTCATAGGCAAAACTTGTGATCATCCCCTGGTTCACCAGGCGGGTAAAGGGTTCGGAGGTGGAAACCAGACCGAGGTCGAACAGGACCTTGTGCCAGAAGCGGGCATAGAGCAGGTGCAGCACGGCGTGCTCGACTCCGCCGACGTAGAGGTCGACCGGCATCCAGTACTTTTCCTTCTCCGGGTCGCAGAAGGCGTCCGGGTTCTTCGGGTCCAGATAGCGCAGGTAGTACCAGCAGGAACCTGCCCACTGGGGCATCGTGTTGGTCTCGCGCCGGGCAGGGGCCCCGCACACGGGACAGGTCGTCTCAACCCAGCTCTCGATTCCGGCCAGGGGGCTTTCGCCCGTGCCGGTCGGCTGGTAGTTGGAGACTGCCGGCAGTTCAAGCGGGAGCCGGTCCTCGGGGACGGGAACGATTCCGCAGTGCGGGCAGTGCACCAGGGGTATCGGTTCGCCCCAGTAGCGCTGGCGGGAGAATATCCAGTCGCGGAGCTTGTAGTTGATCTTCTTCGTACCCAACTTGCGTTCCTCAAGCCAGGCAATCATCGCGTCGATGGCCTCCTGCTTGTTCAGTCCGTCCAGAAATCCGCTGTTGACGTGGATTCCGTCCTCCGTCCAGGCCTGGGTCTGGACATCAACTCCGCTCTTGAGGACTTCGATGATCGGCAGGTTGAACTTCTTTGCAAACTCCCAGTCGCGGGTGTCGTGGGCCGGGACGGCCATGATCGCGCCGGTACCGTAGGAGATCAGCACATAGTCGGCCATCCAGATCGGAATCTTCTTTCCGTTGACCGGGTTGACCGCGTAGCGTCCGGTGAACACGCCGGTCTTTTCCTTTGCCAGGTCGGTCCGGTCCAGGTCGCTCTTGCGCGCAGCCTGGCGGACATAGGCGGAAACCGCCTCCCTGCATTCGGGAGTGGTGATCTTATCGGCCAGCGGATGCTCCGGGGAGATGACCATGTAGGTCGCCCCGAAGAGGGTGTCGCAGCGGGTGGTGAAGACCTCGAGATTCTCGTCCAGGCCGTCGACCTTGAACAGGACCGAGGCGCCTTCGCTGCGTCCGATCCAGTTGCGCTGCATCGTCTTTACCGACTCCGGCCAGTCAAGCTGGTCCAGATCCTCGAGCAGGCGGTCGGCGTAAGCGGTGATTTTCAGGACCCACTGGCGGATGTTGCGCCTCTCGACATGGCTGCCGCAACGCTCGCAGTGACCTTCCTTGACCTCTTCGTTTGCCAGGCCGGTCTTGCAGTGGGGACACCAGTTGATCGGCATCTGGGCTTCGTAGGCCAGACCCTTTTTGTACAGCTGGAGGAAAATCCACTGGGTCCAGTGGTAGTATTCGGCGGTGTGGGTCTCGACCTGTCTGCTCCAGTCATAGGAGAAACCGAGGCTCTTTATCTGCCGGATGAAGTTGGCGATGTTCTTTTCCGTCGTTATTCCGGGGTGGGTTCCGGTCTGGATGGCGTAGTTTTCCGCCGGCAGACCGAACGAGTCGAACCCCATCGGGTGGAGCACGTTGTATCCGTTCATCCGCAGGTAGCGGCAGTAGATGTCCGTGGCCGTGTAGCCTTCGGGGTGCCCGACGTGCAGTCCCGCCCCGGAGGGATACGGGAACATGTCCAGTACGTATCTGCGCTTTTCCTTGGGAAAGGAGGGGTCTTCGACCGTTCTGAAGGTTCCGTTCTTTTCCCAGAAATCCTGCCATTTCTTTTCGATGTCATTGAAGGGGTACTTGCTCATAGCAAGGGATTCTAGCACCGCGAATTGTTTTATTCAATCGAGGCAGGTGTGAATCGGGCCCTTTCCATCCTGTGTCCGGAGACCCCGGTGAGGGTGAATGTTCCCAGCGGGGTGCGGATCTCCTCCCCCTCCGAGGGGATGTGTCCGGCGATATCGAGGATGTAGGACGCCAGCGTGCTGTAGCCCTCGGCGTTGTCCGACTTGATCCCCATCTGGTCAAGAAACTCACGGAACGAGACCTCGCACAGCACCGTGTACGAACCGCCCTCCGGGTCGATTGAGACGATTCTCTCCGCCTGGCCGCTCTCGTGTTCGTCGTAAAGCTCGCCGAGCAGCTGCTCCACGACGTCCTCCATCGAGACCACCCCGGCCAGCCCGCCGTACTCGTCCAGCACGACGGCAATCTGAAGCTTGCTCTGCTTGAAATGTCTGAACAGTTCGTCGACCTTCATCGACTCGGGGATGTAGTCCGCCTTGAGCATCAGCTTTCCGACAGGAGTCTGCATCTTCTTTTCAACGATGTCCCGAAGAATCTCTCTGACAAGCAAAACGCCTACAATATTCTCCGGCGTGCCATCGTACACGGGAATCCGGGAGTAACCGCTGTCGACAATCCGTCCGAACACATCCTGCAGCGGAACATCCGAAGGAACGCTGAATACATCGGTACGGTGGGTCATGATCGCCTTTACCGTCGTTTCGTTGAAGTGCAGCACCCGCTGGACCAGGGCCTGTTCGTACGGGTCGACGACCCCCTCGTCCTTTGCCACATCGATTACGTCAAACAGGGCGTCGACGGACAAATCCCCGCTTTTATCCCGCTCGAACAGTCTGGTGACCGCCTGCATCAGGTATTCAAACAGCCTCACCACCGGAAACAGCACCGTCTCGAAGAACAGAAGCGGGACGGCCATCAGGCAGGCGATCTTCATGTTCAGGCTCAGCGCCGTCTGCTTCGGGACGATTTCGCCGAAGACCAGAACGACCAGCGTCAGAATCCCGGTGCCGAAGGCCACATAGGCGTTTCCGTAAGCCTCTATGACCATCGCCGTAACAAGCGAGGAGACAGATAGGTTCACGATGTTGTTTCCGACGAGAATCGTGGTAATCAGCGCCTGGGGGTTCTGACAGAGCCGGTACGCCACCCGGTGGGAAAGCTTCCTCCCCTGCTCCAGCTTTTTCTTCTGAATCAGGGACAGCGAGGTATACGCCGTCTCGGAAGCGGAAAAACAGGCTGACAGAACGAGAAGAATAACAATAACGGCGGTACGCATCGGCTTATCGTGAGACGTCAGAAGTATATGCTCAAATTCCCTTTCCGGACAAGGCCCGACCGGTCCCCGCCGAGGCGTGTTTTGAAATTGAGTTTCGCCGGCTTTTATAATACAATACCCCTTGCCACCGGAGGACCGAAGTGAAAGAGAGATACAGCAGACTCAACGAAATCAAGGAACTGATAAAGACCAACCGCATAGACAGCCAGGAAGCCCTCCTCGCCCTGCTCAAGAAGCGGGGATACGACGTGACCCAGGCGACCCTTTCCAGGGACCTCAAGATGCTCAAGGTCGGCAAGATCTCCGACGGCTGGTCGGGCTACTACTATGCCCTTCCCGAGAGCGAACTGGCCTCCGAATCCGAAAAGAGTTACATCCAGGATGTCCGCAGGGGGCTGCTGTCCATCGAGTTCTCCGGAAACTTCGGGGTGATCAAGACCCGTTCAGGTCATGCCAACAGCGTCGCCTTTGCCCTCGACTCGCTCAGCCTGCCTGAGATTCTCGGCACACTGGCGGGGGACGACACGATCTTTTGCATCCTGCGCGAGGGCATGACCAAGGAAGACCTCCTGGAAAGTTTCAAGATCCGCATACCCGAAGTCGACAACTGAGCCCCGGGAGGCGATGATGAGCGACTTTGTCCACCTGCACAACCATACGGACTACTCCCTCCTCGACGGAGCGGCCCCGATCAAGCGCTATGTGAAAAAGGCGGCCGAACTGGGCATGACCAGCCTGGCCATGACCGACCACGGAAACATGTTCGGCGCCGTCAAATTCTACAGGGCGTGCAGGGAAAAAGGCATCAAGCCGATTATAGGAACCGAGTTCTACATATCCCCCGACGGCAGGACCCTCAGGGAAGGATCCAAACCGTACCACCTAATATTGCTGGCGATGGACGACACGGGCTATCACAACCTGATGGAGCTGAACTCGATTGCCTGGCTGGAGGGTTTCTACCGCTACCCGCGGATTGACCGCGAGAGCCTGCGGCAGCACAGCGACGGGCTTATCTGCATGAGTGCCTGTCTGGCCGGAGAACTGGCCCGTGCCCTGCTCGACGGCAGGGACGCCGCCGCCCAGGAAACGGTCGACTGGTACAGATCGGTGTTCGGCGACAGATACTACATCGAGCTCCAGAACCACTTCATCCCCGAGGAAATCCGGGTCCTGCCCCAGCTGGCCGACCTGGCCCGGCGTAACGGAATCAAGACCGTCGCCACCAACGACATCCACTACATCGAGGAGTCCGACGCCAACGCCCATGACATCCTCCTGTGCATAGGCACGAACAAGTTCAAGAGCGACCCCAACCGGATGAGGTTCCAGACCCAGGAGTTCTACTTCAAGACTCCCCAGCAGATGGCCGAGCTTTTCAGTGATTACCCCGAGGCCGTCGCGAACACGGCCGAGGTGGCCTCCAGGTGCAACCTGGAAATCCAGTTCCCCGGCGCCCTGCTTCCCAACTACCCCGTACCTGAGGGCTTCGATTCGGAGGAGGCCTATCTGCGCCATCTGGCCGAGCAGGGGCTTCGCAGGCGCTATGACACCATCGACGAAACCCTGACCGCCAGACTTCAGTACGAACTGGACACCATCGCCAGAATGAAATTCCCCGGCTACTATCTCATCGTCCGGGACTACATCTACTGGGCCAAGCAGCACGACATCCCCGTCGGCCCGGGCCGCGGTTCCGGGGCAGGCTCGCTGGTGGCCTACTGCGTCGACATCACCGACGTCGACCCGATGCGCTACGGCCTGATGTTCGAACGCTTCCTCAATCCCGAAAGAAAATCGATGCCCGATTTCGACATCGACTTCTGCTTCGAGAACAGGGGCAAGGTCATCGACTACGTCACCGAAATGTACGGGCGTGACCGGGTCGGACAGATTGCCACCTTCGGAACGCTCAAGGCCAAGGCGGTCCTCAAGGACGTGGCCCGTGTCCTGCAGATTCCCTACTCGGAATCAAACGAAATCAGCAAGCTCGTCCCGGACAACCCCGACGACCCGGCAAAGGACGTCCCGATCACCCAGGCCCTGGAGATCACCCCGCAACTGGCCGAGCTGAGGGCAAAGGGCGGGGTCTACGAGGAGCTGTTCGATGTTGCGACCAGACTCCAGGGATTGAACAGGCACATTTCTATGCATGCCGCCGGGGTGGTCATAGGAAAAGACGTCCTGACAAAATACGTCCCCCTGTACAAGGACAGCCGCACCGGCACGGTGACCACCCAGTACACCATGGATGTCATCGAGGACTGCGGCCTGGTCAAGATGGACTTTCTGGGGCTTAAGACCCTGACCTTGCTCAGAAACGCCGAGCGCCTGATTAAAAAGCGCCTGCCTGAGTTCGACCTGAAGAACATTCCGCTGGACGACCCGGCTACGTACCGCCTCGTCGGCGAGGGCGACACCGCCTGTGTCTTCCAGTTTGAAAGCCCGGGCATGCAGAAGTACCTCAAGGCCCTCAAGCCGACCAAGATCGAGGAAATGGTGGCAATGAACGCCCTCTACCGGCCCGGTCCGATGCAGTTCATCGACCGCTACATCGAGGGCAAGCACAACCAGGACAAGATCACCTATCCCGACCCGGAGCTCGAGGAGGTCCTCAAGGAGACCTACGGGGTCATAGTCTATCAGGAGCAGGTCATGGCCGTGGCCCGGCTCTACGCGGGGTTCAGCCTCGGCGAGGCGGACGTCCTGCGCAAGATAATGGGAAAGAAAAAGGCCGACATGCTCGATGAGCAGGAAAAGAAATTCATCGAGCGCGCTGTTTCCATCGGCCGCGACCGGAAGAAGGCCCAGGACCTGTTTGAACTGCTCAAGCCGTTCGGTCACTACGGATTCAACAAGAGCCACTCGGTGGCCTACGCGATAATCGCCTATCAGACAGCCTATCTCAAGGCCAACTTCCCCGCCGAATTCATGGCGGCCAACCTGACCAACGAGACGGGCAGCCCGGACAAGTTCTCCGAATACCTGGCCCTGTGCCGGAGCATGAAACTGAAAATCCTGCCCCCGTCGATAAACGACTCGGACACCCGGTTCAACGTCGTCGGCGGAAACATCGTCTACGGCCTGTCCGGAATCAAGGGAATCGGCGAGGCCGCCGCGGACGAAATCATCGCCGAGCGGGAGAAAAACGGCCCGTACAGGGACTTCATGGATTTCCTGCGCCGGAGCAGTCCCAGACTCATAAACGCAAAGACGCTCGAGGCCCTGATCGACACGGGAACCTTCGATTTCTCCGGAGTCAACCGCAGGACCCTCAAGGCCAACTACCCCGAGACGGCACGCTTCGTCAGGGACGAAAAGGAAAGCCTCGCGGCGGGGCAGATGTCGCTGTTCAGCCTGGAGGATGAACCCCAGGCGGAATTCCGGATGACTGCCCAGGATGACTACACGTTCCTCGAAAAGCTCGATCTGGAGAAGAACCTCCTCGGTTTCTACGTCTCCGGCCATCCGATGGAGATGTACCAGGATGTCTGGAATAAGTGCGTCCACATAAACCTGGCCGACACCTCCACAATAATCGAGAACAAACCCGAGACAATCCTCGGCCTGGTCAGGGAAATCCGCGAGATCACCACCAAGAAAGGCAGGCTGATGGCCAAGATCTTTGTCAGCGACTTCAACGGGCAGGCAGAGCTCACCGCCTTTTCCGACGTCTGGGAGCAGATCAGGTCAAAGGTCCGGACCGACACGATCCACGGATTCTCCGGCAAGTTCTCCACCTACAACGGTCAGATGTCGATGACCGTCGAGAATTTCTGGGAGGACCCGAGGGACCTGCTCAAAAACGCCATGAGCAACCTCTACTTCGAGGTCGACAGGACCCGCCTGAACAGCGCCAGGATGAATGAGATCTCCGACCTCCTGCTCAGCTACGAGGGCAAGCTCCGGTCACACCTGATCCTCTGCGAATTTGCCCTGGTCGCCGGCGAGGACCCCGACCAGGCCCCGGTCGAGGTGGTCAGAAACCGCGAACCCTACATCCTCGGGCCGGCCTACAGCGTCAGGTGCGACGATACGCTGCTGGAAAAGCTTTCGCAATTGGAAGGCGTGCACCGCGTCTGGTTCGAATAGGAGGAGAAACAATGCTTGACCTGCTCTCGGGACTTGTACGGCTCTATTCCTTTCTGATCATCCTCAGGCTGATTCTGGGCAACATCGAAGTATTCTGGACCCAGAGCGGGGCCCCTGCTCCGGAGTCCGGATTCCTGGATGTCCTGAAGCAGATCACCGACCCCTGGCTGAATCTGTTCAGGAAGCACATGTACAAGGGAAGCGGTATCGACTTTTCCCCGATGTGGGCCCTGATCACCCTGCACCTGATCCGCGGCCTGCTCAAACTCGGAGCGGCGGACAGAATAAGCCTGGGAGGGGTAATCGCGGTCTTTTACACCACGCTGTGGGGCCTGTTCTCCTTTCTCAACATCCTGGCAATTATCCTGCTGATCATCAGGACCCGGGCGCAGAACCGCAACGACATCAGGGGACAGCAGATCCGGGACGCGGTTGATAAGATGCTGTACACCCCGGCCTACATCGTGTACAGGTGCTTCTACAAAAACCGCCCCTGCTCCGAGGAGAAACTGATCAGGACGATGCTCGGAACCTTTGTCGCGCTTGAAATCACCGGCTGGATCATAAGCATGGTTCTGACCGGAATCTTTCTGACGTGATGTTCATCGGCTCGCTCAACGAACCCGTAACCAATCTCACAGGGGTGGGCAAGGCCGCGGCCTCGTCCTATGCCGCCCTGGGCGTGCGGACTTTTTCCGACCTCCTGGAGCTGACGCCCCGCGCCTATGAGGACCGCAGCACTATGATCCGCATAGGCGAGCAGGGCGAGGACAACTTGGTCAACACCTTCGTCACCGTCAAATCCCAGACCTTTTTCGGGGCGAAACGGATTTTGAAGGTCATCGTTACTGACACGGCGGTCCCCGGCGGCGGGCGGAACCTCTCGCTGCTGTGCTTCAACCGGAACTTCCTGAAGGACGTGCTCCGGCCCGGCCGTTCGTTCTATCTCTACGCCACAGTGGGAACCTCTTTCGGCGAACTGCAGTCCAGTCAGTTCGAGGTGATTCCGTTCAGGGCAGACATGCCCCCGGCAGAGTTCGGCAGGATCTTGCCCGTATACCCCCTGTCCGGGACCCTCGGCCAGAAGACGATCCGGCGCGACGTCAACGCGGTGCTCTCCCGCGTCAAGTGCTTCGATGACGAGCTTCCCCGGTCAATCATGGAGAAGTACCGGCTGATGAGCTTCGACTCGGCCATCCGGCAGATCCACAACCCGGACTCGATGGCCCTTCAGGCCAAGGCCCGCAGAACCCTGGCGTTCGGGGAGATTTTCTACCTGCAGCTGGCGGCCAGGCGGAGAAACACAACGGGAACTGCCCGCGGCGAGACCTCCGCCTGCGACCTGGAGCGGCGTCTGATTGCCTCGCTGCCGTTCTGCCTGACCCGGGACCAGGAAAAGGCCCTGGAGGAGATCCGCAGCGACATGGGTTCGGATTCGCGGATGAACCGGCTGCTGCAGGGGGATGTCGGCTGCGGAAAGACCCTGGTGGCATGGATCGCCGCCCTGCACGCCATAGACCGGGGCGGACAGGTCGCCTTCATGGCACCGACGGAGCTTCTGGCCCGCCAGCACGCCAGAAACGCCGCCCTCCTGCTGGAAAAACTGGGCGTGAGGATTGCCTTTCTCACCGGTTCGGTCAACGCTTCACGCCGCAAACCGCTGCTTGAGGCCCTCAGAAAGGGAGAAATCGACATCATCATCGGGACGCACGCCCTGTTCTCGAAGTCGGTCGAGTTCTCCGACCTGAGTCTGATCATCATCGACGAACAGCACCGCTTCGGAGTACAGCAGAGGCTTTCGCTGATGGAAAAGGGCACGATGCCCGACATCCTGATGATGACGGCCACCCCGATCCCGCGGACGTTGGCGCTGACCGTGTTCGGGGATCTGAATGTTTCGACAATCACCACGATGCCCCCGGGAAGACTTCCGGTAAAGACCCGCCTGGTAGGACCGGACCGCCGGGGTGAAATGTACAACTCAATCGGGGTCGAGTTCAGGCGGGGCCATCAGGCCTACTTCGTCTACCCCAGAATCGAAGGTGAGCCGGACACGGACATCCGGGACGTGGTGACGATGTACGATTACCTGAAGCAGGTTTATCCCGGCGTCACATCCGAGCTGATCCACAGCCGCCTCGACGAGGAGACGAAGGTCCGGATCCTCAATGATTTTGCCGCGGGAAAGATCTCGTATCTGGTCTCGACTTCGGTCGTCGAGGTCGGAATCGACGTCGGAAACGCCACCTGCATGGTAATCGAGCACGCCGAGCGCTTCGGCCTGGCCGCCCTGCATCAGCTTCGTGGCCGCGTCGGCAGAAGTTCCCTTCAAAGCTGGTGCTTTCTGGTCTTTTCGGAGAACCTGACCGACGACGCAAAGGCCAGGCTGAAGGTCATGAAGGAAACGAACGACGGCTTCGTGATTGCCGAGAAAGACCTGGAAATCCGCGGCCCGGGCGAAATCACCGGAAACGCCCAGTCCGGATTCTTCCGCCTGAAATACGGAAACCTCGTTTCGGACCTGCCTATGATTGAAGCGGCCCGGACTGACGCCGACGCGATTCTGGCAACCGACCCGGGCCTGATCAGTGCCGAAAACGCAGTAATCAGGCGCTATCTGGGCACGGCGGGCGTTCCTTCCTGAGCCTGTTTCCCGACCGGCTCCCCTGTTTCCTGTTTTGCTTTTTCTATCTTTTTGATGAAATCATCGTAGACAAGGCTGACCTTGTCCTCGGCGGCCTTCATCAGTTCCCCGTACAGGCGCAGGACTTCCGCTCCGAACGCAGTGAGGGTCGCCCCCTCCCTGCTCTGGCCGCCCCGTCTGCGGTCGAGAATCCGGCACCCGAAGCCGTCCTCCAGACCTGAGATCATCCTCAGGGCCTTGGTGTAGGACAACTCCAGACTGAGCGCGGCCTTTCTCAGCGAGCCGGTGTCCCTGACGGCGCAAAGCAGCCAATAGACTCCGATTCCCATGAACCTCTGCCCGTCCTGAAGGACATATACCCTGACTTTCAGTTCCATAGAAACCTCAGAACAACTCCCCCTGGACCGGTTCGGAGGCGGCAGGCTTTTCCTCCCCGGCCGGGCGGCCGATCAGAGAGAGGAACTCCTCCTCTCCGATTATCTTCACCCCGAGCTCGCGGGCCTTTGCCAGCTTGCTTCCGGCGTTCTGACCGGCAAGCAGCACCGAGGTCTTTGACGAGACGGCGCTTACCGATTTGCCTCCGCGGTCGGTAATCAGACGCACAATCAGGTCCCTTGAGGCAAACGATTCGAACGAGCCGGTTATGCACCAGCTCTGACCTGAAAAGATCTGGCTGAGATTCCCGGTGTTCTTCTCATCCTCCATCTTAAGGCCGTATGAACGCAGTTTTGCTATCAGATTACGGGTGTTCGGGTCGTTCAGGCCATCAATCAGGAGAAGTGCCGTTTTTTCTCCGATCTGGTCCACCGCCAGCAGTTCGTCCACGGCACGCCGGTCGGCTACGTCCAGGAGTCTGTCCATGCTGTCCAGCCCGCTGTCGCAGAGGCTGTCGACCGCCTTTGAGCCGATTTCGGGAATTCCCAGCGAAGTGACGACCTGACGGAACGAAGCTTTGCGGGTGTTCTCCACCGAACTTCTAAGCATGGCGACCTTCTTATCGCCGAAGCCCCGCACCCCGCCAAGCCGGCTGAAGTCGAAGTCGAACAGGTCCTCCACGCAGCGGACATAGCCATTGTCGAACAACAGCGAAACGGTCTCCGGCCCGAAGCCCTCCATGTCCATCTGTCCTTTCGCGGTGAAGAACGAAATCCTCAGTTTCGCCTGCATCGGGCAGCTGTAGTTCGGACAGAAATGGTGGCCGCCCCTGCGCACCAAAGCGGTCCCGCAGTACGGACAGCATTCCGGCATCCTCCAGGTGGTGTTGCCCTCCTCGTTCTTTTCGACGACGGACTCCACTGCGGGAATCACGTCACCGCGGCGGCTGATCGCCACGGTGTCGCCTATGGCCAGCTCAAGCTGGTCCACGTAGTCCTGGTTGTGGAGGGTTATGTTGGAGATGGTGCTGCCCCCGACCGAGGCGGGAACCACGCGGGCCACCGGCGTGACCCGTCCGGTGCGTCCGATCTGGACGTCGATTCCGAGAACCCGGGTTTCGGCCTGGGGAGCCTCGAATTTGTATGCCAGGGCCCAGCGGGGGTGGTGGCCGGTGTACCCGAAGGCGTTGCGGACGCTGATTTCGTCGACCTTGCACACCAGTCCGTCGATCTCATACGGCAGGCCTCCCCTCTCCCGGGTCCGCCTCTGTATGTAGGCAGGGATGTCTTCAAACGAGCCGGAGACGAAGTTTTCCAGCCCCGCCTCCTTGAGCCTGGCGCGGGCCTGTTCTGCTGTTCTGCAGAAATATCCTATGTTCGGGTCGATTCTGAACCCCAGCTGTCTGAGGTAGGCCAGAATCTGGATATGGTCGCCGAACTGGGCGTCATCGGTAAAGCCCTCGTAGCAGAAGATAGTCAGGGGAACACGGGCGGTTTCGCTGCTTTTGATCCGGCGGATCGAACCTGCGGCCAGGTTGCGAGGATTGGCGTAGGGCTCCTCCAGAGTGCTGTTGATCTTCTCAAAGGCATCCTTGGGCAGGTAGACCTCCCCGCGGACGACGATGTCAACAGGCTGGGACAGCTTCAGGGGGACCGAGGGAAGGGTGCGGATATTTGCCGTGACCTCGTTGCCCACAAAGCCGTTGCCTCTGGTAACCGCGCGGACCAGCAGGCCCTTTTCATAGTAGAGGACCATGGAAAGCCCGTCGATTTTCTCCTCTATGACAAAGGACAGGTCGCTTCGGGCCTTTTCGATGCTCTTTTCGGTCCAGCTGAGCACCGCCTGTGAGGAATAGGCCTTGTCCAGGCTGAGGACGGGGATGGTGTGGCTGAATTCCGGGAAATCGGAGGACAGGTCGCTGCCGACGCGGACTGTCGGGGAGTTCGGGTCGGCGTACTGGGGATTGTCCCGCTCCAGGGCACAAAGCTCGTCAAACAGGCGGTCATACTCGAGGTCGCTTACCAGAGGTCTGCTGTCGACGTAGTATGCCTTCTGATAAAGGGCAAGCTCCTCGCGGAGCTTTCCGATTCTCTTTTCCAAATCTGCCGGGACAGTCTTTTCCATGTGTCTATTTTACCCTCCCGGGCCTGTTTTTTCCACCTTTTTCACCGTCTGAGAGCACAAAGTGCGGTAATTGAAAGCCGGCGGTTTTGATGCTATTCTCTGAAACATGGCGGACAGGGATCTGACAATCAACCCCAACCAGGAACTGCTCAGCGGAGTTCTTCTGAGAAGCACCGTTGACCGCGGGACAATCCGGAGCATAAGCATCCCGAGAACCGACGATGAGATCATCATCGTTTCGGCCAAGGATTTCGGCGATGCGAACCGGATCACGGTCCTCGACACGGAGTTCCCCGTACTCGCCTCCAGCGAAGTCAGTTTCAAAGGCCAGCCGGTTCTGGCGATATTCAGCTACGACAACGAAAGCAGCAAGCTCCTGTCAAAGGAAATCAAGGTCGACTACGAACGCCAGGAGAGCGTGAGAGTCGAGCTGCCCGTCCATACCCTGGGCTGGGGAGACACCGCCTCGGCGATGGCCGATGAGAAGCTCAAAAAGGTCACCGGCCTGTACTACTTCGGCCACCAAACCTCCGACTCCCACTCGATTCTCAAGGTAAAGGCGACGATTTCCGCCGATGAAGTGCTGATTGAATGCCCGACCCAGTGGCCCTTCCATGTAAAGCGGACAGTAGCGCAGGCCCTGGGAGTGCCGCAGGAAAAGGTCCGGGTCGTAATCAAGGACTACTACGCCCCGAAGGACGAATACCTGACCCAACCCTCGATTCTGGCGGCCATAGCCGCAATCGCCGCCCGCAAAGGCGGCTGTCCGGCGGAGATCGCCACGACCTTTCCCGTCTACAAACCGGAGATGATGATCAACCGCACCTCGGCTGTCGACGGGGACGGGAACGTCGTCGCCGAGGAAGTCACCGCCAGCGTCGACCTGGGAGCCTGGGCCCTGTTCGGTGACGAAATCGCCACCCAGATTTCCTGCGGGCTGATGCCGCTGTATCCGGTGCCGAACCTCTCGATAAAGACCGGGCTCTTTTCGACATCCAAGGTTCCTTCGAATTTCTTCGGCACGGCGGGGTTCGCCGACGCCCTCTGCTCATCCGAAGTCCAGGCGAGCAAAGTTGCCTCCGCCTGCGGGGAATCCCCGGTGGAGTGGAGAATCCGGCACGCACAGGAAAACCCGCTGTACCAGAAAAAGGTCTCCACCCTCGGATACCCCGCCCTGGCCAAATGCATACGCGAAGCCGCCGATGATTCGGGATTCGAGCGCAAGTACTTCGCCTTCCAGCTCCAGAGAACGAAGAAGAACCGCCTGAACTCCCTGCTCAGCTACGCCCGCGGAATCGGAATCGCCTGCGCTCCGGGGGTAAACGGCCTGGCCGTCAGCTTCAAGGAACTGCCTGAGTACTCGGTGCGCCTGACCCTTGACGCCGGGGGAAAGGTCATCCTCAACACCAGTTTCCCGGCCGGCTCCTCCGTCAACGCCATCTGGAGCAGCATAATCGCCAAACGGCTCAAAGTATCGCAGGATGACATATCCGTCGAGATCCCGGACACGGTACATACGGTGGATTCCGGGCCCGATCTGCTTTCACGGGACATCGGTGACATCGCCCAGCTGATTATCCAGTGCTGCGAGAGCATCAACTCCCGCCGCTTCCGCGAACCCCTGCCGATTTCCGCCGTCTCATCATTTGACACCGACAGCTCGCTGCCCGAACTCGAGAGTACGGTCTGGGTCGCGGCCGCCATGGAGATTGAGATTGACCCAGTCATGATCGTCCCGGTTGTCAAAAAGGTCTGGGTGGATACCAACTTCTCACTGGTATTCGACCGCAAACTTCTGGAGTCGAAGATGCGCAGGGTCATCGAATCCACCATCGTCGAGCTGGGGGGCAAGCCGGACCCGGAGATGGAGGACCGCATAGTCTTCCACATCGACAACGAAGGCAGGGCCTCCTCCGTCAACCAGGCCCTGAAGTCCGCCCTGAGCGCCTCGTTCACCTCGGCCCTCTGTCAGGCGATAAACGTCGAGCAGATCCGTCTTCCGATCAGCAGCAGCTACCTGCTTGAAATCATCAAGGGGCAGAACGTCAAATGAAAATCAGTTGCAACATAGACGGAACAAACTACTCGCTGTCGGTCAACTCGGACAAGCCGCTGCTGCAGATATTGATTGACGACATCGGAATCGACGCGATGAAGTCAATCTGCCGCGGTGCGTACTGCGGAAACTGCATAGTGCTGCTCGACGGGCAGGCTGTGCTTTCGTGCCTGGTTCCCGCCTTCAAGATCCAGGGGGCGACAATCCAGACCTTTGACAGCTTCCAGAAAACCCGCTTCTTCAGGGATATCGACCGGGCCTACATCGAGGTCGGCTGCATACCCTGCCCGCAGTGCTTCGCTTCAAAGACGATGATAATCGAGTCGATTCTCCAGACTCTGGAAAAAAAGAACGCCGGGACCGAGAACGGCCACCTGCGCCGGGTCAGCGAAATCGAGTCGGCCCGCCGGGAACAGGAGCGTTTCGTCATCCAGGAGCTGACGCTGAATTCCTGCACCTGCACCGAATCCAGCGAACTGGCAAAGGTCGTCGAAGTCTGTCTGAACTACAGGAGGAGAAGAAATGTACGAAGATCTTAGGTCCTCGACCGTCTTCTCCCCTCAGACGATGGGAGAACTGGTCAATTACAAGCTCAGGAACCCCGGCTCCGTATTCTGGGCCGGCGGCACCTATATCATGGCCCGCGAGCGTGACTACCCCTCCAAAGACCCGATCGACATCATCTCACTCGACCGGATGGAGGAACTCAAGCGCATCGTCCGGAACGACACCTCGGTCGAATTCGGCTCGATGGTTACCCTCCAGGCCGTCTCGCTGATAGCCAAATCGTTCTTCTCCCGCGAAATCTGCGATGCCCTGTCCTGCATCGGCACCCAGCTGATCCGCAGGCAGGCCACCATAGGCGGAGCCCTGTGCACCCCGTCGATAAAGACCTCGTTCGCCACGATAATGTCCACCCTCGACGCCTCGGCCGAGTGCCGCACCATCGGAAAGCGCTCCCTGCTCAAATGGATTCCCGTAGAGAAGCTCTTCGACACCGCAGGCGCCCTGGCCATCTCCCCGTCGACGCTGATAACCCGCCTCCACGTCAACGAGTGCCGCGACTCGGTCTTTTACTTCAAGCAAACCGGCTCACCCATGACCCGCGCCGAGGAAGCCGTCGTCTTTGCCATCCGCTGCAAGATCATCCAGAACGCCATCGTCGAGACCCGCGCCTGTTTCTGCTTCCCCCTGGAGGGCATCCACTCCTCGGCCCTGATCCAGTCCAGCCTGACCGGCATAGTCCTCCCGATGAACCCCGTCAGGATCATCAAGCTCACCGATTCCCTGGTCAACGAAATCCGCTCCGAACACCCCGGCATCCGCCCGATTCAGATCGAGCAGGCATCGCGCATGTTCGAATCGTTCCTCTACGACCTCAATTCACAGATTATCGCCAGAAGCTGACCTTTGTTTTTCCGGGCAAGTCCTGACCGTCAGCGATGCGTTGCACACCGTCTCCTCCCCATCCTGTGTCCGTCTTGAAATCCTGGCAAAAAGCTCCGCCCCGTCCGCGGTAAACGCCTGCGGGTCGGCAGAGCCGATGTACACGGTCAGGTCATCCTCAAGGTAGGTCTCCTTGAGCCAGGAGATGTCCACCCGGCTTACAAGGTGCGAAACAAGATAATCCCGCGGCAGGGCATCGACGATTGCGTTGAGGTATGAGATGTTGTTTATGTGGCCGTTATAGTCGCTGTCCAAAAAGCCCATCCGTGGCCGGAAAACGCATAATTGCTTTAAATCCGGGACCGAATCGTATGTTTCGGCCTTCGGCCGGCGGGAACCGAATCCATACGGGTCATCCTGGGCGCTCACAGGCGGCATCCTCACGCTCAGAAAATCCGGACGGACCGGACGGTGTCCGTTGTCGATGTCCAGAACGCACCAGTTGGAAAAGCTCCGGGCTATTTCCTCTCCGTCCAGGCTGATCACGACCCCTCTGGGCGCGTTGTATCCCGCGTACTCAAGCGGTAAAGTCGCCACGTCGACGTATTGCGGCCAGTACGGATATCTGCGGATGTCGAGCACGGTGCGGGTGATGACCCAGGTTTTGCCCTCCGTGCGGAGCATCGGCAGGCTGCAACCCTTCAGGTGGGAATGATTGCCCGCCACATCCTGGATCAGTTTGAAGAAAAAGTTCAGGTTGGCGCGATAGGTGCTGTCGACGTCGTAACTGGGGACCAGATACCTGTCCCGGAAGATTCCCGGAGGGTCAATCCTCAACTGCGGCCTCCCTGCGGCGGTAGAAGCGGAGCATGCTGCGTCCGTATTTGCGCTCGTCGGTGAACACGAACTCCCCGACTTCCTCAGGCCAGCCTGAGCGCTCCTCCGCCGGATAGTGGATTATGAAAAGGCCGCCGTCCTTTACCAGATTCCGCGCGTTCACCGCCTCAAGGAGCCTGATTTTCCCTCCCATGGGGAAAGGCGGGTCGGCATAGACTATGTCGTACCTCATCTTGGCGTTGGGAATGAAGCGGAACACATCGTTCATGAAAAGGGTTATCCCGCTTTCGACCCAGCTGATATTCCTCAGAATCACGGCCTTTTTGCCCGGATCCTTCTCAACCAGATGCACCGGCTCGGCCCCGCGGGACGCGGCCTCTATTCCCACACAGCCGCTTCCGGTGAACAAATCAAGAAAACTCATCCCCTGAAGCGGTCCGAGGATGTCAAAAAGCGATTCGCGCATCATGTCCATCGCCGGTCGGATGATTCCCGGCGGGCAGATGACGTTTCTGCCCCTGTATTGTCCGCCTGTTATTCTCATTGAAACTCCCCGGTCATCTTACACGAAACCGCCCGCCGTATCCACAGCCGCCTTCAGAAAGAAAACGGCAGGACGCTCACCGCCGCGTCACCCGAGGCGGAAAAACCTATGTTCAGAACCAGGCCGGCTCCCGCGTTGAGAAAGCGTATGCTGTGCGGCGGCAACGTCAGCGAAAGCTCCTCCAGGCCGTCGGACAGCAGACTCTGCTGGGCCGGATACTCACAGACCCAGGCCCCCTGCACAATCTGCCCGATTTCAACCTGTACATCGCCGCGCAGGGACACCGCCCCGGGGCCGGCCCTGCCGTGGGCGACGGCCGAGGCCAGAGCCAAGGTGTCCAGACTCCTTTGGTCGGCGGCCACGGACAGGACATATTCCCTCAGCCTCCGGTAGTCCAGGTTCCTCAGACACCTCCAATCCAGCATTTCCAGCGCCGAACACAGGATCCCGTCGCTCTGGCTCAGGACAACCTCCCCCTGGGTTTCTGAATCCACAAAGGCCCCGAACGGCAGACCGGTCCCCTGGGGATAGGCCAGGACCACAAGCGCCTCACCCAACGGAACCTCAACGGTGAAACTGCGCCTCTCCTGCCCCAGGTGAAAACAGGCCGTCGAATCCGGGCCGATGACCCGCAGCTCGTACCACAGCTTTCCGCCGGCTGCCTCCTCCCAGGGATGCTCCGGAATCGTAAATGTGACAGTACGGGCGCAAGACAGGCCGCAGCCGCAGAGGCAGAGCAGCACAAACGATGAAAGGCATAGAATTCTCATGCCCCTCTATCCGCGCCGAATGGCTTTTCGCTGAGAAAAACTTCCCGTTTCATCAAAAAGCGTACAATAACTGTTGTTTTGATGAAAACTTTCATCAATTTTGGTAGAAAAACTGTTATTCGGATGAAACTGCCGCAGACAAACGCCCCGCGGAGAGCACCTTGAGACGTGACAGCAGGCCCGGGCGGAGCGAGTTGAAAAAGGCGACGGTCTGCTCGCTGCGGTAGTCGGCATAGGTCCAGTCCAGCGCCCGGTACGAGCCGCTTCGGTAGATCAGCGTGGTCTCCGCCCAGATGCCGTCCCTAAGCGGAATCCGGTGGGCGGAGGCTTTGGTAGTGGCCAGAATCAGGCTCCCGGGATTGAGCAGCCCGGGGTCGAGGTTGACGGTTCTGCCTCCGTCCCGGGAAAAGGCGGTCTCCAGGGCATCCGTCTGCCTTTTGGCCCAGGCAAGCTTCTCCGGGTCGAAGAGGTTCTCAAATACCAGAAAACTGCGCATCGGACGCCGGCCCATCTCCGCGTCGTAGTAGTCGGTGAACCCGAACAGCACCGGCTCGGTCCTGATTGAAACAGGTCCGAACAGGTCCTCAAGCGACGCCAGCACGGAGGTCAGGTCGTCAACGACGGACAGCACCCCGGTAATCAGCAAACAAGGCCGGAATTCCGATTCCCTTCCCATGCCATCATTATACGGCACCGGCCAACCTTGTAAACATCATCAAATCTATCTATAGTCTATAGAGAATGAACAGGCTTTTCGTGTTTCTCGGAAACCCCGGCTCCGAATACAGGGGAACGCGGCACAACATAGGTTGGGCGATCTGTGACAGGATGTGCGCAGGCACAAACTGGCAGACCCGTTTCCACGGGCAGTTCGCCAAAACCGCCGAGGAGATTTATCTCCGGCCGCTGACCTTCATGAACCTGAGCGGAATCTCGGTCAGGGAAGCCGCCGCCTTTTTCAAAGTCGGGATTGAGGACATCCTCGTTTTTCACGACGACACCGAGCTGGACTTCGGAGAGGTGCTTCTGAAAAAAGGAGGCGGACTGAAGGGACACAACGGGCTGCGTTCAATCGCGAAGGAACTCGGAGGACCCGGATTCTGCCGCTTGCGCTTCGGCGTCGGGCGGCCGGCGGGCAACCGGGACCTGGCCTCCTTCGTCCTCGGGCGCTTCAGCCCGGATGAGGAGACGCAACTTGATTATCTGATTGGGCAGGCTGTAAAGCTGGCCCGGGAGTGGTGAATATGGAACCCCGGATAAGGGAAATGAGAATCAACCGCATCACAAGAAAGGAAATCGGACTGCAGGGCAGTCTCTTTTGCGCCGACAACGTCCTTGATCTCCTGCTTCAGGCCCGCAAAGTTGCCCTGAGCGGACCTGCTGAAGAGGGCTGGAACGAAGGCAGTCTGATGGCCTGCGCCGTGATGCACATAGCCATGGACGCCGTAGTCGGCTGGTACTGCCGCGAACTCGACCCCGGACTTGAGGAGCGCACCGGCAGGCTTTCGCAGACCGAAGCCGCACTGGACAAGTCACTGAAATGGCTGGATGCCGAATACCCCGCCGCCGAAGCCCCGGAAGACGGACAGCCATATGAGGCGAGGGACTTCTGCGTCCTTCAGGCGATGATTGCCAATCCGGCGATGAAAAAGGCCCTGGGCTCGCTGATTCTGCGCACCGAGAACGCCCCTCCCAAACAGGCTTTTGCGGCGCTGCAACTGATTCGCGGCACAGGCAGGACGATTGACGGTCAGGATTTCTACGAGCTGCTGACCGAGCCGGGCAGAAAACACCCCGACAGCCTGGCCGAGCAGCTGGCATTCGTCAGGGTCCGCTGGGCAGCGATGCTCGACGTAAGAATCCTCAACCTTCTGGGCAAGGCCGAAGGAACCCTCCGCGAGGACTATTCCCCGCGCTTTTTCGGCCCCGGACCGGCCGAGGACCCCTCCGCCGGTCTGTCGTACGAGGAGACAGAGTCGTTCTCCGACGACAGCCAGTGGATGCCGAACGTGGTGATGATGGCCAAGAATACCCTGGTGTGGCTCAACCAGCTGTCGGCCAAATACGGCCGGCCGGTGAACACCCTCGACGCAATTCCCGACGAGGAACTGGACAACCTGCGCAGCGAGGGCTTCAATGCCCTGTGGCTGATCGGGCTCTGGGAGCGCAGCGCCGCATCGAGAAAGATCAAGAATCTCTGCGGCAACCCCGAGGCCGCGGCATCCGCCTATTCCCTGCGCGGCTACAGAATCGCCTCGGACCTGGGCGGATGGGGAGCGCTTGAGAATCTGCGCGGCCGCTGCACGGCCAGGGGCATCAGACTGGCCAGCGACATGGTTCCCAACCACACCGGACTGGATTCCGACTGGATGAAGGACCACATCGACTACTTCATCAGCCAGGACTTCTCCCCCTATCCCAACTACACGTTCAACGGTCCGGACCTCTCCGACGATCCGGACATCGAGATCAAGCTCGAGGACCATTACTACACACGGACCGACGCCTCGACCGTCTTCATGCACCATGACAGGCGCAACGGCAGGACCCGGTTCGTCTTCCACGGAAACGACGGGACATCGATGCCCTGGAATGACACAGCCCAGCTGGATTATCTGAACAAAGATACCCGGGAGGCTGTCATCCGCCAGATCATCGAAGTCGCCAGGAATTTCAAGATCATCCGCTTCGACGCCGCCATGACCCTGGCCCGGAAGCACATACGCAGGCTCTGGTATCCCCAGATCGGGTCCAAAGCCGAGATTGCCGGCCGGGCGCTCTACCAGATGAGCGACGCCGACTTCGCCCGGGCCCTGCCGGTGGAGTTCTGGAGGGAGGTCGTCGACCGGGTCGCCGTCGAGGCCCCGGACACCCTCCTGCTGGCTGAGGCGTTCTGGATGATGGAAAGCTACTTTGTCCGCACCCTGGGCATGCACCGCGTCTACAACAGTGCCTTTATGAACATGCTCAAGAACGAGGACAACGAGCAGTACCGCAACATGATCAAAAAGACCATCGTCTTCGACCCGGAGATTCTCAAGCGCTACGTCAACTTCATGAACAACCCCGACGAGGAGCCCGCCGCGGTCCAGTTCGGAACCGGGGACAAGTACTTCGGTGTCTGTACCGTCATGGCGACCCTCCCCGGGCTGCCGATGTTCGGTCACGGACAGATTGAAGGCCTGCGGGAGAAATACGGGATGGAGTACACACGGGCCTACAGGGACGAATCCCCCGACTACGGCCTGATCGACCGTCACCGCCGCGAGATCTTCCCGGTACTCAAGCACAGGCATCTGTTCTCCGGCTGCGAGCACTTCCAGCTGTTCGACCTGGTCGATGACGGCGGCGCGGTCTGCCAGAGCGTCTATGCCTATACCAACGGTGACGGGTACAACCGGAACCTGGTGCTTTACAACAACGCATATGAAAGGGCCCGGGGCCGTATCCGCTTCAGCGCACCGAAACTGACCAGACTTCCCGACGGAAGCCGCGAAGTCAGGACCGTATCTCTGGCCCAGGCCCTGGCCGTCGAATCCGGGGACCGCGGAAACTATGTCGTATTCAGGCAGTTCGGAACCTCAGCGGCGTACATCATACCGCTGTGGCAGCTGATTGATTCGGGTCTGGAAATCAGGCTGGACGGCTTTGCCACCAGGGTCTTTACCGACATCCGGGTCGTCGGGGATACCACCGGGACACTGGCTTCGCTGTATGCTTCGCACGGATGCACCGAACCGGTGGAGGACTTCGACGCGGTAATCAACCGCAGTCTGCTCTCCCCGTTCTTTGAAGCGGTCCGCGCCCTCCGGGAGGGACTCAACACCCCGGCGGCAGGCTCGGTGCTCGCCGGCAGGCCGACCGGGGCGGGAATCGAAAGACTCACCGCGGCGTACGAGCAGTTCTGCCGCGCGTCCGACGGTCTGCGGGACCGCCTGGTGACGGTCGGGCTCAACCCCGATTCCGATAGGAGGATTCCCGCGGCGCAGTTTGTCCGCTGCGTTTCGCGTGTTCTGTCCAAGGAGTTCTTCCGCATCAGCGCCGCTCTCAAGGGCAACCGCTCCAACATCCTGACGGCGGTTCTGGTCCTCCAGGCCGTCGGCAGGTTCGACAGTTTCGACTCCGCCCTGGCTGCGGCCCGGGCCTCGATGCTCTCAGGCTGCCTGGAAACCGACGCTTTCTCGGTGAACCTCGCCGCGCTGATCGTATACGCCGCCCGGACAGGGGCAGGCGTCAGGGACTTGCTCGGAAACCGGAACTTCCGGGTCCTCTGCGGGGAAAACGCGTGGGACGGAAAGCTCTGGTTCAGGGACGAGGCGTTCATGCCCTGCGTCGTGGCGGACCTGGCCGGAAAGGCGCTTTTCAGGGCCCTCGGGGGACGCGTCTTCAACGCCGCGTACGAAAAGGAGTTTGCAATGTGGCTTGAAAAAGTCCATAATTCACAGTACCTCATGGACAACCTCCGCAGAGAGGACTGACCGCGGGGCCGATGGAGATTTGAACGATGAAAACTTGGTTTTCCGGTCTTTTGGCCGCAATCATAGGTTTTACGGCGGCTGTGCTGTTCGGGAACTCCGGACAGTTTGACATCATAGTCGGCAACGCCTGCAGCATACTTCTCAACATCGGGACGTTCATCCTGATTCCGCTGACCTTCGTCACACTGTTTGCCGCGACGGCATCTTTGAGGCAGGAAAAGGGGCTGATCGGCCCGGTATACCTCGTCGGAAGTGCCTGGAGCATCTTCACCTCCCTGGCCCTGTCGCTGCTGGCCGGCCTGGCCTTCAGGTATTTCCCCTGCGACTTCCCGATGACCGCTTCGGGCAGCTACACGACCTCCGCCTCCCTGGCAGACGTGTTCAGTTCCAACCTCTCCGACGCGGCCGCCTACTACAACCCGCTGTCCAACACCCCGCTTCAGAACCTGCTGATTTCCCAGGATTTCCTTCTGCCGGCGGCCTTCACCGCCTTTGTCTTCGGATTCGCGATGAAGCCGGACCACGACGCGATAAAGCCGGCCTACGCGGTGACGAACTCCTTTTCGGAAGTGATGTTCAGGCTCTCCAGGCTGATGTCGAACCTCTGCTGGGTCTTCATCCTCTTTTTCAGCGCCTATTGGTTCAAAGAGGTCCTCGCCTCCGGCCTGCTCGATATCCCGAATTTCCTGATTACCATCGGAATTGCCGTCGCGGTAGCCGTGGGAGCCGTCATTCCCCTGCTCTACTGCATCTTCACCGGATTCAAAGGCAATCCGTACAGGCTTGTCTTCAGGACCATTTCCCAGGCGGGACTCGGACTTTTCTCGGGGAACATGCTCCTTTCGCTGACGGGGAACTACCACCTGTGCAGACGCAACAACGGAGTCCAGAAGAGGGTCGTAAGCACCACTCTTCCCTTCGGCACGTTCTTTACCCGCGGCGGCACGGCGATGATCTCGACCATCTGCCTCTGCGCCCTGTGCACCCGTGCGCATCTTGACGTCCTCAACTTCGGCACAATCGCCATGATTGCCGGGGTATGCACCCTCACGAGCATGGCCAGCGCGCTGAACCTGGGTTACGAGACAATCTTCGTCACGGTCATCGGAGCCAGGATGATGGGCATCGACCTCGGCGGCCTCGAGGTTCTGATGATTGCCGTCCTTCCCATAGTAAACGGCGCCGGGGTCCTTATCGACATGGTTCTCTGCTCACTGGGGACCAACGTCGCCGGCCGCGCAATCGAGGCAGTGGTTCCCGTTTCGTTCAAGGAGACCCTATGAACTCAAAGGCGGCCCGGTACGCCCTGCTCATAGCCCAGATCCTGATTTCACTGGTCATCTTCAGCATCCTCGTTCTGGGAATCTCCGAGGGCGAGACGATGCGTCCGATGGTAACCAGAAGCATACCGTGCTCCGTCCAGACGACGGCGAACCTCCTGTTTTCGGTGATTCTTTTCTTCGGCCTGAGAAAGACGGGCATGGTCGAGCTGAGTATCGCGCCGTTCCTGCTGCTGTCCACTTCGCTTGAGAACATCAGAATCTTTTCCTACTACGCCGAATACTCGCACGCCGAGCTTATAAGCAGCGATGTCCTGGCGGCGCTGTTTCTGTTCTCGCTGCTTCTGTCGCTGGTCATGTTCTGCGGACTGAGCTTCACCTTTCTCTCCAGAAGCCTGATCTCGGTCAACCACTACATCCTCGCCGGCATCGTCGGAGTCGTGCTGGTGATGGCCTTCGGGCCGAGAATTTCCGATGCGGCGGACATCAGGCACATAGCCGTATACAGGATGCTGATCATAATCCTCTTCTCCACCGCCGTCGTGAGTTTCGCCGCGGGAATCCTGACCAACCTGCACACCTACAATATCGGGAAACAGGTTGCCCTCCTGGGCCTGACCGTCGGAGACTTCATGCTCTCGATGTTCTCATCCGCCGCCCCGCTGTACATCGGGCTGGTCATCTTCACCGCCTGTGAGATTTTCCTGACCGTTATGATCCGCAGGGGTAACCGTAGCATGGGCATGTCCGAAATCATCGCCTCCGAACCCATATGACACGGAAAATGGAAAGGATAGCGAGCTTCTGTGTAAACCACGACAGGCTGACCGAGGGGCTCTATGTCTCCAGGATTGACAAAGACGTGATTACGTATGATGTCAGGATGAAGCGCCCCAACGCGGGGGATTATCTCAATACGGGCGAGGCCCACACAATCGAGCACCTGTTTGCCACCTATGTGAGAAACAGCCGCTTTAGGGACGATGTGGTCTACTGCGGTCCGATGGGATGCAGAACAGGATTTTACCTTCTTCTGCGGGACACCGTCGGGAAAAAGGAAGCCATAGCACTGGTTCGGGAAGCGATGGCGTTTATCGCCTGTTTTGACGGGCCGATACCCGGAGCCACCCGCCCGGAATGCGGAAACTATCTGGACCATGACCTGGAATCGGCGCGAAGGACCGCTTCAAAGATGGCGGCAATCCTTGAGGATTGGACCGAGGAGAAACTTGACTATGAAATGTGAGCACATCGGCGTGATCGGCGCCATGGACAAGGAAATCGCGCACCTGCTTGAGAAGCTCTCCTCCAAACGGACCGGGGAACACTACGGCTACACCTTTACCACCGGCCGGCTCGGCACAAAGACCGTCACGGCTGTCCGCTGCGGAATCGGAAAGGTAAACGCCGCCCGCTGCACCCAGCTGTTGATTGACCGGTTTCCCGTCGACCTGATCATAAGCACCGGTATCGCCGGCGGGGCCGGCCCCGAGGTGGAAATCGCCGATGCGGTCGTTGCCACCGGGCTGGTTCAGCATGACTTCGACGTCACCGCAGGAGGATACCCCAAAGGCTACATGTGCACAGGTATCTCAAAGGACAAACCGACGGTCTATACTCCCGATCCGGCTTTGGTTCGGGCGCTGGAAAAGGCCGCGGGGGACATCATCGGTCCGGATAAGGTCAAGCCCGGAATCGTCGCCACCGGCGATGTATTCGTTGCAGACGCCTCGCTGAAGGCGGAAATCCACAGCCTCTTTCACGCGCTCGCCGTGGAGATGGAAAGCGCGGCCATAGCCCAGACCGCCCAGGGCGCCGGAGTCCCGTTCACCGTACTGAGGGTGATATCGGACAAGGCCGACGGTCAGGCGACCGATTCGTTCGCCAGATTCGAGAACGAGACGGCCCTGCACTCGGCAAGAATCATCGTCTCGTTCATAGAGTCTCTCAGTTGAAGTTGACTATCGACTTATCGTAGAAGTCGGGGGCTATGTACCCGAGCATTTCCATGCACGTCGCGGCCACCGAAGTGATTCCCAGACCCTTGTTCAGTTCCCTGTCATACTCACCGGCATAGCACGGGTCGTAGACGATGAACGGGACGGGGTTGAGAGAGTGGCTCGTCTTGGCGCAGGGCGTTCCGTCGGCCTTTTTCTTGACCTCTCCGGTCTTGGTGTGCTCGTACATGTCATCCGAGTTTCCGTGGTCCGCCGTTATCAGGAGAATTCCTCCGGCCTTTTCCACCGCCCTGGCGATTCTTCCGATCTGGATATCCATCGCCTCCATCGAGCATACGACCGCCTGGAATACTCCCGTGTGTCCCACCATATCGCCGTTGGGGAAGTTGAGCTTGAAGAAGTCCCACTTCCCGCTCTCAATCTCGGCAATCAACCGGTCGGCAATCTCGGCGCACTTCATCCAGGGGCGCTGTTCGAACGGAACGATGTCCGACGGGATTTCGACGTACTGCTCGAGGTTGCCGTCGAACTTGCCGGATTTGTTTCCGTTGAAGAAGTAGGTCACGTGCCCGAACTTCTGGGTTTCCGAGATTGAGAACTGCCTCAATCCGGTGGCGCACAGATACTCGGCCAGGGTCCTGTCGATGGCCGGAGGCTGGACAAGGTACCTCGAGGGGATGTGCAGATCGCCGTCATACTCCATCATTCCGGCGTACATCACGTCGGGAATCCTGCCGCGGTCGAAGGTGTCCAGACCTTTTTCGTCAAAGGCGCGGGAAATCTCGATTGCCCGGTCTCCGCGGAAGTTGAACAGGATGAAGCTGTCCCCGTCGAGAACCGGCCCCACCGGTTTGCCGTTTTCGGCAATCACGAACCCAGGCAGGTCCTGGTCAATCGCCCCTGTTTCGGCGCGGAGGGTCCGGATGGCCTCATGGGCGGAGGAGAACTGCCTGCCCTCCCCGTGGACATGGATGTCCCATCCCCTGCGGACCATCTCCCAATTGGCGTTGTAGCGGTCCATCGTGATGACCATGCGCCCGCCGCCGGAGGCGATTCTCGCATCAAACGAATCATCCGAGAGTTCGGCCAGATAGGCCTCAAACGGGTCGAAATACTCCAGGGCGGAGGTTTCACCTACG
The DNA here is from genome assembly GCA_017614375.1 of Spirochaetales bacterium. Classification (GTDB taxonomy): domain Bacteria; phylum Spirochaetota; class Spirochaetia; order Sphaerochaetales; family Sphaerochaetaceae; genus JAAYFO01. The sequence goes on along the minus strand of JAGABZ010000013.1, from coordinate 200,230 downwards.
TCCCTGCCGTCAAGCAGGGCGTGGACGCGCACCCTCCTGACTCCGTCCGCCTTGGCCCGGGCGACCATGGCCTTGAGGTGGCTGATGTTTGAGTGGACATTTCCGTCGGAGAGAAGTCCCAGAAAGTGGAGCGTTCCGTTGTTTTTCCTGACGTTGGCAATCAGGTCCTGCCAGGTCCTGCCGCTGAACATCGCTCCGGTCTCAATTGACTGGTCGACAAGTTTGGCGCCTTGGGCGAAGACACGACCGCACCCCATCGCGTTGTGGCCTACCTCACTGTTTCCCATGTCCGCGTCGGAGGGAAGGCCGACGGCGGTTCCGTGGGCCTTTAAAGCGGTCCAGGGACAGGTGGCGAACAACCTGTCCAGGGTCTCGGTCCTTGCGGCCTTTACCGCGTCACCCTCGGCGTATTTGCCGAAACCGACACCGTCCATGATCAGAAGTACTACCGGGCCGCGGCGGGAAAAACCCGGCCTTTTTTCCAATGCTGCAACTTTGCTCATATTCACTCCCTCAGCCCTTCAAGGGCCTTGTGGCTCTGTTCAGATAATCAAGATTCTCCGGTCTGACGACCGGGGAGAGCTTCTCACGGACCTGTGCGTGATATTCGTCGACCAGCTTGATTTCCTCCTCCGTCAGCAGGCCCGTATCAATCAGCCTGCGCTCGTACGGACAGAGGGTCAGGAACTCGAATCCGTAGAAATCGCCGAATTCGGTGGTGAACTTGGGAACTACTGCAAAGAGGTTCTCAATCCTCACCCCGTGGCGTCCCTCAAGATAAACCCCCGGCTCGTCGCTTATCACCATTCCGGGCTTGAGGGGATAGGTACCCCTCGGGGAAATCGACTGCGGGCCTTCGTGCACGCAGAGGCAGAAACCCACACCGTGACCGGTTCCGTGGTTGTAGGTCAGACCTTCGTTCCACAAGAACTGTCTGGCCAGCACATCAAGCTGCGCACCTGTGGTTCCGGCGGGGAAACAGGTTCTGTACAGGGCCAGATGACCCTTGAGAACCAGCGTATAGTCCCGCCTCTCATCATCGGTGGGCTCTCCGAATACCAACGTCCGGGTAACGTCGGTCATGCCCGTCTCCCAATGTCCGCCGGTGTCCAGGACGACAAGCCCCCGGGTGATTTCGGCCGAGCTCTCCTGTGTGGCGCTGTAGTGCACGATCGCCCCGTTTTCGGCGAATCCGGCAATCGGCCCGAACGACGGTCCCCTGGACTGGGCAAAGGCGTCCCTCTCGGATTGCAGAGCATCGGTGAGTTTCATCTCGGTCCAACCTGAAGGCTGTCTGTCGGTTTGTGCCAGCAGGTTGACCAGTGCCGCTCCGTCGAAAACGTGGGCCTGTCTCATCCCCTCAAGTTCGGTCGGATTCTTGCACGCCTTCATCTCGGTGGTGCAGTCGGTCCGGTTCAGGAACACGGTGTTTCCGGGGAAAGCCCCGTAGACCAGCATGTTGGTCCTGCGGAAATCCAAGGCAACCTTCTGTGAACCGCCCAGGGTACTCAGGACCGCCCGGACATCGGCATAGGGCCTGATTTCGATGAATCGTGAAAGCCTTGAGTACAGTTCCTCAGTGAACTTGCACCGGTCGGCGAAAAGAACGGCCTTCTGCTTTCCGACAAGCAGGTAGGAAAGAAAGACGGGGTTGTATTCTATGTCCCTGCCGCGGAGGTTGAGCGTCCAGGCTATGTCATCCAGACTGGAGACAAAGAGCCAGTCCGCCCCGTCGAGAGAGGCCCGGATTCTTTCAAGCTTTTTTTCCGCGCTCTCGCCGCAGATCGCGTCATCAAGGGCGCGGACGGCAAAGCCGGGAACGGGAGGTCTGTCCTCCCAGATCTCATCCAGGAAATCCGCTGTCGGGACAACCTCAAAGCCTTCGGAAACAAGCCGGTCGAATTCGGCCTTCATCAGGCAGTCGGCCGATGTTCCTATCCGGTGGAGTCTGTCCTTGTTCTTCTGCAGATACTCAAAAAACGAGGGTACGCCCGGATCCTGATATCTGAACAGCCGGTACTGTGTGCCCTCGATCTCCCGTGCGGCCTGGATGTTGTACCTGGAGTCGACCCAGAGCAGGGCTTCGGTCGGAGTGATCATCACCGTTCCGGCGCTCCCGGTAAAACCGCTGATAAAGGCTCTGGTCCGCCATCTGGGACAGACGTACTCGCTGTTGTGGGGGTCCGAGCCATAGACGACCCAGGCATCCAGTTTCAGCCCGGCCATACTGCGGCGGATTGCCGCGACTTTGGCCTCTATCGTCATTTGATGTCTCCTTGGAGGTCTTTTCTGTGTCCTGTGAGGACAATCATGAGGATTCCGGCTATTATCATCATCGCACAGAGAATCTGTCCCATCGAGAAGTTCAGCATCGACTCAAACAGTTCAATCGGTCCGTCGCTGTTTCCCAGGCTGATGACATAACCGAGGTTGGAATCGGGCTCCCTGAGGTATTCGATAAAGAAGCGGAACACCCCGTAGAGAATCAGCCACCACCCCGAAATCATTCCCGGCCGGTCAGGACGCTTTCTGCGGGCAAGCGGTCCGATGAAGAACCAGAGAATCACAAACAACAGGACTCCCTCAAAGAACGCCTCAAACAGCTGAGACGGATAGCGGGGCAGGTTCAGGTACTCACCGGCGGTGTAGCTGATTCCTACTTTGTCGGCTATTTCCCGCACCCACTCAAGGGAGGTCGACAGCTTGCCAGCTTGGGGAAAGATCATCCCGATCGGGCTGTCAGTGACCCGTCCGTAAAGCTCAAGATTGAGGAAGTTCCCGATTCTGCCGAATGTATATCCCAGGGCGATTGCCGGAAGAAAGACATCGGTGATCTGAAAGAACCCGTAGCCCTTGAAGGCCTTTTCCTTCTTTCTGCCCCTGAGCTTCTGAGCCGCCAGGCGGGCCTTTTTCTGCGAGCGGCGGCAGAAGATGAAGATCCCCGTCACCCCGCCTACTACTCCGCCGTGGAAACTCATGCCGGGAAGTCCCACAAACTGCCCGTTTTCAAACGGCCAGAAGATCATCCAGGGATGAAGCAGGTAGTAAAGCCTGTCGTCGTTGTAGATCAGCACCGACCCCAGTCTGGCCCCCAGAAGGAGCATCCCGATTCCCCACACAAAGAGGGAGTACATGTCGTCGTCGCTTATTGAAATCAGGCCCTTCCTGCGCTCCAGACGCATGACCAGATAGGCAACGGTGAAGGCCACGAGGTACATCACGGAGTACCATCTGATGCCCAGCGAGGGGATGATGTAGGGGCTCAGAAACGAGGGATAATCCACGTACAGATGCATGGCTGAAAGTTTACCTGCGGTGCGCGAAGCGGTCAATAGCGACAACTACAGACAACTCCATCCATCCGGGGCAAAGCGCAATTAACACAACCGCGGATTTGGGTTTATATTATCCCTATGAAAAAGAAAACCCTTCTCGCGGCCGTGCTGGCCCTGTTGATTGTTTCCATCCTTTCCGCGGCCGGAGCCCCCGAGGTTCCGCAGATTATAAGCAGCAGCTTCGGAAAGCCCTCGTCGTCTTCGTCATCCTCCTCCCGAAACGCAACCAAGGCGGATCAGATTGACGAAGACATGGAGAGGCTTGAGTATCTTTACCGCTACATCGATACCTACTTCTACCAGGACGTCGACTACCAGAAGGCCTACGAGGCCATGGCCACCGCCCTGTTCGAGAGCCTGGGGGACAAGTACAGCTACTACATCGTCGCCGAGGACAAGGATGACTACGTCGAGACGGCCCTGGGCAAATACGGCGGGCTGGGACTTTACTTCTCGAAAACCTATATCCAGTACCAGAATGAAGGGGACCCGACCACTCTTTACTGCGTGATCGACAGGGTCTTTCCCAACACCCCGTGTTCCAGGGCCGGTCTGCGCTCGGACGACCTGATCATCGCCATCGACGACACCGATGTCATCCCGCTGGAAGCCACCGAGTGCGCCCGGATGATGAAGGGCGACCCGGGAACGACGGTAAAGCTGACGGTCAGGCGCGGGGAGCAGACTTTCGAGCTTGTCCTGACCCGGGAGATGGTAAATGTGCCGACAGTCCAGTACACGACCATCGAGGACGGTACGATAGGCTTTATCGAAATCACCGAATTCACCTCTTCCACCTGGAACGCCTTTGTCTCGGCGATTCTGGAGTTCACCCAGGCCGACGTCAAGGGAATCATCATCGATCTGAGGTCCAACGGCGGAGGCGATATCTCCGTGGCGCTTTCGATTGCCGACTCCTTTATCCGTAAGGGTGATCTGCTTACCGTCACATACAAGGGCGGGGAGAAGGATGTCTACACCGCGCGCACCCAGACGCTGGTTCCCTCTTCGGTGAAGGTGGCGCTTCTGGTCAACGGCTCAAGCGCCAGTTCCTCGGAAATCCTTACCGGAGCGATGAAGGACAACGGCAGGGCGAAGATCATCGGGACGCAGACCTACGGAAAGGGCATCATGCAGGCGGTGACCTCGTACGGCGACGGATACATCTCCCTTACCGAGGCGAGTTTCACCACCTCCGGCCGCGAGGCAATCCACGGAGTCGGAATCGAGCCGGACATCGAGGTTCCCGAACTGGTGATGACCGAGGAGGAGGCCGAGGCCTATACGGCCATCTACAATGACCGGATTATCGCAAAATATGTCGATGAGCATCCCGATTTCACGGATGAGAACATCGAAGCCTTTGCCATCGACACCGAGAAGTACGGAGAGATCCGCCACGAGGTGCTGAGGGTCCTGGTGCGCTACGAGTACATCAACCGTCTGCCCGGAGACCAGCAGTTCATCATCGACCCCGACTACGACGACTGCGTCAGGGCGGCCATCGAATACATCAACGGAGATTGAGGGTGAGACTTCTCCTGCTTCCTGAATCCTTTCACGGACAGAAGGTCTTCAAGATTACGGGAAAGGACGCCCGTTACCTCTGGTCGGTTCTGCGCCTGCCCGTCGGACAGAACATCACCGCCAGAGATGCCGGGGGCAGGTTCTGGAATCTGCTTCTGGTCAGCGGTTCATCTTCCGCCTGTACCGTGAACACCTCCCCCCTTCAGGCGCCGAAGGAGAACACCGACGCCCTTCCGTGCTGCGGGGAACTTGTTCCGATTACTCTGTACCAGTGTCTGACAAAACCCCGTAAGCTTGAGCAGATTGTCCGCCAGGCGACGGAAATCGGAGTGGACAGGATTGTCCTGGTCAGAAGCAGGTTCTCATGCACCGAGCCTTTCAGGCAAGAGCGGCTTTCGGCCCAGCTTAAGGAGGCAATCCAGCAGAGCGGCTCGACCGTCACGACGAGGATCGAGGGCCCGATTGAAATCTCCGCCGTCCCGTCCGACGCCTCGGCCTGCCCGACTCCTTTGTTCTTTCACCAAACCTCTCTGAAGGACCAGCGGACAATTGCCCAGGCCCTGGACAGCCTCAAGTCTCCGGGAGCGGTTCTGATCGGACCGGAGGGGGGACTGGACGATGACGAGTGCACCCTCCTCAGAAACGGCGGCTGGGAACCGGTTCTCCTTCAGACGAACATCCTCAGGGCGGAGACGGCGGCGGTGTACGCCCTGGCCCTGGTCCAGACCGCCCTTCAGGTTTCGGACAGACAGAAAGACTGACTTCAGGCCCCTTCCGCATGACGAATGTTAAGTGAAATCACAGGTTGTGGATAACCGGTGGAAAACCCCTGTGAATTCCCGGGGGAGACCGGTTTCCGGCACTTAAGGTTTTTAACAGGAGTTATATAACAATTTAATTGAATCAGTTTGTTATTTTTTCTGTAACTTATTAATCCTGAAACAATTATCCGAAAAACACGCCTCCGGCGGGACAGACGTCCGGGGAGCTTCTGCTTAATTCATTGTTACAGAAAGATATTCAAAAATAGCTTTTTTGCAACCTGTGGATAACCTGTGGGGAACCCCCGGGGAAAAGCCCCCTGCGGGGGTTTCTCCGGACAAAAAATCGCAACTCTTCTGCCGCAACAAATTACAACAAGAGCCTGTTCAGATAAATGTTCAGAGAGCAGCTTTGTAGATGTTGTACAGGTCGTTCTCGTCCAGGTCGGCGGCTCGGCCTACCGTCCCGCCTCCGCTGCACTTGTGAGCCATCAGCCTCATCTGTTCTTCGGTCGGGGAAACCCCCAGCTCTGCAAGCGAAGTCGGCATGTTCAGACTTCTGAAAAAGGCCTCCATCCGACGGATTCCCTCCAGGGCAGTTTCGGTGTCGCTTTCCTGTTGCGGGACATCCAGCACCATCGTGGCGAACTTCACGAAGCGCTCCGTGCAGGACGGCAGGACGTATCTGGCCCAGGAGCCCCAGAGGGCTGCCAGTCCCGCCCCGTGTGAGACGTCGAAAATCGCTCCGACCTCATGCTCCATGTTGTGGGTGATCCAGTCCCCCCTGCCCACTCCGCCGCAGCCGGTCAGGCCGTTGTGGGACAGGCTGCCGGCCCACATCACGTTTGCACGGGCTTCGTAGTCGTCAGGGTGCTCCATCAGAACCGCGGCGCTGCGCATCACGGTCCTGATCAGTCCGGCGGCGAGGGCGTCGGTAAGGTCCATCGTGCCGCCGCGGTTGAACCAGCGCTCCAGTGAGTGCATGACGATATCGGTGCAGCCGCAGGAGGTCTGGTAGGGCGGCAGGGTCATCGTCAGTTCAGGGTTCATCAACGCGAATAGCGGGCGGCAAAGGTCGTTTGAGCAGCCTTTCTTGCGGACCTCCTCCTCGTTGGTCAGGACGGATGAATTGCTCATCTCACTTCCGGCGGCTGCTATTGTGAGGATGACACCGACTGGCAGGCAGCCGGTCGGTTTGCGTTTTCCGCTGTAGAAATCCCACGGATCACCGCCGCTGGCCACACCGTAGCCGATTGCCTTGGACGAATCGATGACGCTTCCGCCGCCGATGGCCAGGATCATCTGGAGTTTTTCCTTTTTGACGATTCCGATTCCCTCCCGCACGAGGGAGATTCTCGGGTTGGGGACAACTCCCCCGAGCAGGACATAGCCGACTCCGGCGCTTTCAAGCCTGGCCAGAACCCTGTCCAACAGTCCGCTACGCTTCACGCTTCCGCCGCCGAAATGAACCAGAATCCTTGAAAAACCATAGCCGGAAACGATCTCTCCGACCTGCTCCTCCACACCCCGGCCGAAGAGTACGTTTGTGGGGGCGTAGTAATTGAAGTTGACCATGTTGTCCTCCGTCTTTTCCATTCTAACCCATGCCCGTCCCGGGTCAAGGGCGGATTGCTGTTCCCACGGCGGCTGTTTTGCAATAAACTTGTGCCGAGGTGGAAAAATGAGATACGAAAATCTGGACAAGGCCCCGGCCTTCTCTTCCCTTTGCAGCGCAGAGCCGACCGACGTAAAGACCGCCCTGAACGCGGAAAGAATCAGGACATATACGGCCCAGGCCGGCGGCGGACTTTCTTTCAACTACGCCGCGATGCCCGTAAGCGCACAGACGCTCGGGATTTTCCAGCAGCTTTGCGACCAGCAGCAGCTGATTGACAAATACAGGCTGATCCTCGGCGGAGAAGTCATGAACACCGGCGAGAAGCGCAAGGTACTGCACCACCTCCTGAGGATGGAGAAACCCGCCCCGGAACTGACAAAGGCCTCGGAACCGGAGTGGGCCTTCTACAAAGAGCAGCTTGAGCGGGTCCGTGTCTTTGCCTCCAAGATCCGCAGCGGGGAAATCACCGGTCCGACCGGAAGGCCTTTCGACACCGTCTGCCAAATCGGAATCGGCGGCTCCGACCTCGGCCCCCGGGCTCTTTATCTGGCCCTGGAGGGCTGGTGCAGAGCTCAGGGCATACCGACCCTCAAGGGCGTGTTCATCAGCAACGTCGACCCGGATGACGCGGCAAAGGTCCTGGGAAGCATCAACCCCGAAACCACCCTCTTTGTCCTGGTTTCAAAGAGCGGTACGACTCTCGAGACCCTGACCAACCGGGATTTGGTCATGTCTTCCCTGAGCCCCGAGAACCGCAGGAGGCAACTGGTGGCCGTCACCTCGCAGACCAGCCCGCTGGCACATTCCGAGGGTGTTCTCGATGCTTTCTTTATCGACGATTTCATCGGCGGACGCTTCAGCGCCACCAGCGCGGTGGGAGCCGTGGTGCTTTCCTGCGCCCTCTCCTTTGACGTATTCAAGGCCGTCCTCGACGGAGCCCGGGAGGCGGACCGTCTGGCCCTGGAGCCTTCGGTTCTGAAGAACGCAGCCATGCTCCACGCCTGCATCAACCTCTATCTCAGAGACGTCCTCAACTGCCCCTCCAGGGCGGTGCTCCCCTATTCGCAGGCCCTCGAGAGATTCCCGGCGCACCTTCAGCAGCTGCTTATGGAAAGCAACGGAAAGAGTGTCTCCCGCGACGGACAACCCGTATCCTACCCGACCGAGCCGGTGATTTTCGGTGAGCCGGGAACCAACGGACAGCACTCCTTCTATCAGCTCCTGCATCAGGGAACCGACATCGTCCCGATGGATTTCATCGGCTTCGCCCGCTCCCAGCGCCGGATTGACGTGACTATCGAGGGCTCGACCAGCCAGGAAAAACTTGTGGCCAATCTGATAGCCCAGATTGCCGCCTTTGCCCTGGGAAAGGACGACGCCGACCCGAACCGGCGTTTCGGCGGCAACAGATACTCCTGCCTGATTCACGGAAAGGAACTAAGCCCGCAGGCCCTCGGCGCCCTTCTGGCCCACTACGAGAACGTGACGATGTTCGAGGGCTTCCTGTGGAACCTCAACAGTTTCGACCAGGAAGGCGTCCAGCTGGGCAAAAAGCTGGCAAAGAAGGTCCTCTCAGGCTGCGAGGGAGACGAAGTGCTGTTGGAATACTGCCGGCAGATGGAAAACTGAATCAGATCCTGCGGATTCCCGCGCCCAGACCGGAGAGTTTTTCCAGCAGGTTCTCATACCCGCGCTCAATCTGGTAGACGTTGTTTATGACCGATTCGCCCCTGGCACAGAGGGCGGCGGCCACCATCGCCATGCCTGCCCGTACATCCGGGCTGATCAGACTCGAGGCAACCAGTTCGCTCGGCCCTGTGACGATGACCCTGTGGGGGTCGCACTGGATGATGTCGGCACCCATCCTGATCAGGTAATCGACGAAGTACAGTCTGGACTCGAACATCTTCTCGTGAATCAGCACCGAGCCTTTCATCTGCGTCGCGGCCACCGTGATTATGCTCAGGACGTCGGTCGGGAACCCCGGCCACGGGGCATCATCAATCTTTATCGTCCGGTTGTCCATGCTCCGTCTGATCTCCCGGTGCTGCGACTTCGGGACCAGTACCGACCGGTCCCCGGTCCTGACCCAGGACACACCGAGTTTGGAAAAACCGTCGGAGAGAACCCTCAGATGCTCAGGCTCGACATCAAGAAGCTCAACCTCTCCCCCTGCGGCGGCGGCCAGGCCGATGAACGAGCCGGCCTCCATATAATCCGAACCGACGGTGAAGTCGCAGCCGTGCAGGCTCTTTTGCCCCTGAAGCCGCAGGAGGTTCGAGCCGATACCGGAAACAGGGCATCCCATCAGAGAAAGCATCCGGCAGAGGTCCTGTACATGGGGTTCGCAGGCGGCGTTGTATACGACCGTTTCCCCGTCGGCCAGGGCGCCGGCGAGCAGGACGTTCTCCGTGGCCGTGACCGATGCCTCGTCGAGAAAGACCGAGCAGCCTTTCAGGGCCGAAACCCTGAAATCAAGCCACCCTTTTGAATCGATCGAGCAGATTACACCGAGGTTTTCAAGGGCCTGGAAGTGCGAGTCCAGCCGTCTCTGGCCGATGACGTCCCCTCCCGGAGGGGGCAGAACCAGATCCACATGCCTGGCGGCGCACCCCCCGGCCAGGAGGATTGTCCCACGGGCAAGTCCCACAAGTTCCCCGGAAACCTCTCCGCGCAGGTCTCCGCCGTCGAAACGGAGGACCCCTCCGCCGAGGTCGGCGACGTTACGCCCCAGCCCCTGCAGGAGCCTGACGCAGACCTGGACATCCTCAATCAGGGGAATATTGCGCAGGATGATCGTATCATCGGTAAGCAGGGTGGCAAAGATGCAGGCAAGGGCGGCGTTCTTGTTGCCGCTGATCCTCACCTGTCCCTCAAGCGGGCGCCTTCCCTCTATCAGATACGAACCCATAGACGAATCGTACAATCAAAGCATCCGTTTTACAAGAAGACGCCTGAGCCTTTTGTGTGGTACTATTGCCGTATGAAGCAGACCAAGTCGGTATACGGCATAGGAAACCCTCTGATTGACGTCATAGTCAGCGTCAAGGACAGCGATTTGTCCGAACTGGGGATGCATAAGGGCATCATGCAGCTGATCGGAACGCAGCAGAGGCTGGAGCTGGCCCGGTTCGTCTCCACCCGTCAAGCCTCCTACACCTGCGGCGGTTCCTGTCCCAACACGATAATCACCTTGGCCGCCCTCGGCGTGCCGGCAACTCTGGCCGGAAAAATCGGTGATGACGAGTTCGGCCGGATCTACATGGAAAAACTCGGTACGGACGGGGTCGGAAACAACCTGAAAGTCTGCTCCGAGCCTACAGGCTCATCGATAATCCTCGTCTCGGAGGACTCCGAGAGGACCATGAACACATATCTCGGGGCGAACCGGATGTACACCCCCGACGACATCGACGAAGCGGCCCTGAAGGAATCGGATTTCTTTCACTTCACCGGCTATATGTGGGACACGGACAGCCAGAAGGCCGCAATCCGCAGGGCGCTGAGAATCGCACACGAGAACAACATCCGCGTCTCGTTCGACATAGCCGACCCGTTCGCCGTCAGCCGTTACCGCCAGGACTTCTTCGACCTGATTCGAAACGACTGCGACATAGTCTATGCCAACAACGAGGAGGCGCGGATTCTGTTCGACAACTATGACGCGATGGAGTGCTGCAAGTCGCTGGGCAAGCTCTGCCCCATCGGTATCGTCAAGAACGGCAAGCGCGGCTCATACATCTCATGCGGCAGGGAAATCCACACAGTCGCAGTCTCGGGCCCGCAGAAAGCCACCGACACCACCGGCGCCGGCGACAACTACGCCGCGGGATTCCTCTACGGCCAGTGCCGCGGTCTGGGCATAGACAAAAGCGGCGAAATCGCCTCGTTCCTCGCCGGACGGATAATCACCCAGTTCGGGGCACAGTTCAGCGCTCAGGCCCTCCCCGAAATCCGGCAGGAAGTCCTGAAGATAGCCGGTAACTGATTCAGCCTTCAGATTCAGTTTTTATCAAGCAGCAGCTGGATGATCTGCACGGCGTTTGTCGCCGCGCCCTTCCGGATCTGGTCACCGCAGCACCACAGGGCCAGTCCGCGACGGTCGTCGATCAGGTCCCTTCTGACCCTTCCGACATAGACCAGATCCTGCGAAGTAGTATCGATCGGGGTCGGATAATCCCTGCCGTCCAGATCCTGCGCCAGGACGCATCCCGGAGCAGCGGCGATAGCCTGTTTTGCCTGTTCTACCGTAATCGGGTCACGTGTGACCATCTGAACGGCTATCGAATGGGAGCGGACCACCGGCACGCGGACACATGTGCAGCAGACTTTCAGATCGGGCAGGTGCATGATCTTGCGCCCCTCGTTCTGCATCTTCATCTCCTCGGCGGTGTAGCCGTTTTCCAGTTCGCTTCCGATCATCGGGATGACGTTGGCGGCGATTCTGCAGGGGAAGACCTTCGGCGGGGAATCGGGGTCCTTCATCTGCCGCTCCAGCTCCTCCATCCCCTCGTGGCCGGCTCCGGAGACCGCCTGATAGGTCGCGGCCACCATCGTCTCAATCGGGGAGAGCTTTCTGATTCCGTTGATTGCCACCAGGGTGATGATCGTAGAGCAGTTCGGGTTTGCGATGATCCCGTTGTGTCTGAAGGCATCCTCCGGGTTGATTTCGGGCACAACCAGCGGAACCGAGTCGTCCATCCTGAAGGCGGAGGAATTGTCCACAAAGACAGCGCCGGACTTTTTGATTTCAGGGGCGAAAACCCTGGACAGTCCGGAGCTCACCGCCCCAAGGACGAAATCAAGTCCGTCAAACGCGCCCTCCTTGGCCTCCTGAACAGTCAGTTCCTGCCCTTTGAAGAGGACCTTTGAGCCGGCGCTGCGGGCGCTGGAGAGGAGCCTCAGCTCCCCTACCGGCAGAGAACGTTCCTCTATGACCTGCATCATCTGTCTGCCGACAACGCCTGTTGCTCCGAGAATACCGATATTGACGCTACGCATTGCCTTCCTCCTTGTCCATGAATCCTTCATAAAGGGTGCGGATCGTCCGCTCGAAATCGCGGTTCTCCACGCCGACTATGATGCTTATCTCCTCCGACCCCTGGGCAATCATCCTGATGTTGATATTGTTTGCTCCCAGGGCGCCGAAAAGCCTGGCCGAGCTTCCCGGGACGCTCACCATCCTCCGGCCGACCGAGGCAATGAGGGCTATGTTGTCCTGAATCTTCACGTCGTCGGGGCTGAGGGTGCTGCGGATTTCGGAGACTATGTCGTAGATCCGGTCGCTGACCTGGGCGGTAGGCATGACGACGTTGAAGCTGTCCACTCCCAGGGTGATGTGCTGGACCTCGACATGGCAGGCCTCGAGAATCTCAAGAGTGCGGCGGACTATGAGGGTGTCGGTGGTGATCTGCTTCTTGTACAGGGTCATCACTGTAAAACCCTTGCGCCCGGCGATTCCGGTCAGCAGGTGGTCTCCTTCCGGCTCCTCGTCAATGCTGTTGAGAATCAAAGTGCCCTTGTCCTCCGGCCGGATGGTGTTGCGGATGTTCAGCGGAATTCCTTTTTCCTTTACCGGAAGAACCGCTTCCTCGTGGAGAACCGAGGCCCCCATGAAGCTCAGTTCGCGCAGCTCCTCGTAAGTGATCCGCTTTATCGGCCTGGGGTTGTCCACAACCCGGGGGTCCGCCATCAGGATTCCCGACACATCGGTCCAGTTCTCATAACAGTCGGCGTCAAGGGCGTTGGCGGCGATGGCTCCGGTTATGTCGCTCCCCCCTCTGGAAAAGAGGCGGATTCTGCCGTTGGGCAGTGTTCCGTAGAAGCCGGGAAGCACGAAGCGTCCGTATTTCCGGGCGGCTTCGGACAGCGCGGCCGTGGTCTTTTCCATGTTGACTTTCCCGTCATAGTTGAAAAACACCGTATCGGCGGCGTCGACAAAGGCGTATCTCAGATACTCGGCCATCAGCCGGGCAGTCAGGTATTCGCCCCGGGACACCAGATAATCCACATCTATGTCCCCTTTGAGTTTTTCAAGGATTGCGTCAAACTCGGCGTCCAGATCGAACTTCAGCCTCAATTCGGCAGCGATATCCTTGTAGCGTTCCCGGATGGTATTGAAAATCTCGTCGTAGCTGACCCCGTACTGCCTGTGAGCCTGGATCAGATACAGAAGGTCGGTGATCTTGTTGTCCTGCTTGTTCCGTTTACCGCAGGCGGAAACCACCACACACACCCTGCCCGGGTCGTCCTTGACTATTGAGCGGACCATTCTGAAATGCAGGGCGTCGGCCATCGAGGACCCGCCGAATTTAGCGACTTTTATCATCATTCCTCCTCTTCGATCTCGGCAAAGAACGCTCCGGGAACCGTCGCGAACCGTCTGTGGATTTCCCCGACCGTAGCACGGATCTCCTGTTTTCCGGCATCCGTTCTGACATACCAGAGCCTGCTTCGACCGTTTTGGTCGGGCTGGGCCTGTTTGAGCGTCTCAGGCAGCATGTGGAGCTTTCCCGCCTGGATGGAGCGCAGGTCGCGGATCATGTTCGACGCCGTCGGGAACCGTCCGGCACCCTGGCCGTAGAGGGCAATCCTTCCGCACTGCGGCCCGTCGAACCAGGCCATGTTGAAATTCCTGCTCACCGCGCCCTCGGGGTTTTGGGGTGCGCAGAAGACCGGGTTGACCCTGGCCTCGAGCACCCCTTCCCTGAATGATGCGCGGGCGCAGAGTTTGAGGGCTCTGCCTGTCGACCTGGCTGCTTTGATATCCTCAGGCGTCACCGTCGAGATTCCGAACGTCGGAACGTCCTGAGGACGGACATCGAAACCGAATCCCACCGCTATTGCCAGAACTATCTTCCGGGCGGTATCCAGCCCCAAAACGTCACTGCTCGGATCCCGCTCGGCGTAGCCGAGTTCCTGGGCCATGGCCAGCGCCTGATCATAGGACAGGGCGCGGCTTTCCATGTTGAACAGCATGAAGTTGGTCGTGCCGTTGAGAATGCCGCCGACACGGTCAAGCGGATAGGACTCTCTGGCAACCGAGAGGCTCTCCAGATAGGGGATTCCTCCTCCGCAGGCCGCGCCGAACAGAAAGGCCACGCCTTTTTTCCTGGCCAAGGCATCCAGCTCGGCGCCCTTGGCGCTTACCAGAAGCTTGTTCGAGGTTATAAAGTTCCTTCCGGCCTCAAGCGAGGCCCGGGCGTATTCATAGGCAGGGCTGATTCCGCCCATCGCCTCGGCCACGGTGTCTATTGAGCCGTCCGATGCTATGTCGGCAAAGTCGTTGGTGAGTATTCCCTCAGGCTTGTCCAGCGTCAGGGCCTTCACAATCCTCAGGTCGGCCGTCTGGCCGGCCATCTGAATTACTCCGCCGCCTACGGTTCCTGTTCCGAGCAATCCGATATTCATTGCCTTTCTCCCGTCTGTCTTTAATTTACGGACACTTGTCTCTTAATGGTGGACAAACTATCACAAAAAAGGTAACCTTTCAAGTACTTCAGGAGAAGGAAATGAAAAACGCCGATTTTCTGATTGTCAACCGCAAACTGCTTCCGGAATGCTTTTCAAAGGTCGTCGAGACCCGGCGCCTGCTGGAAAGCCATGCGGAAAAGGATGTCAGCTCAGCCGTCCGGCGCACCGGGATCTCGCGCAGCACCTACTACAAGTACAAGGACGATGTTTTCAGCCTCAATTCGGAGAAGACCGGCCGCAAGGCTGTGATTTCGATGCTGCTTTCCCATGAAATCGGGGTTCTGTCCAACGTCCTGAACACCCTCTCTTCCTTCGGGGGAAGCGTGATTGCCATATCCCAGAGCGTGCCGATCCACAACGTGGCCAGCGTTATGCTCACCCTCGATGTCAGCAGGCTTGAAAGCCCGGTCAGGGACGTCCTGTCGGGAATCTCGGACATCAGGGGCGTGGAGGATGCCCGCCTGGTGCTGGTCGAATAGCCCTTCGTTGGTGGTTTTTTACGGATTAAAGAAAAAACCACCAAAAAAATGGTGGCTTTTTCCGAGTCTGCAAAAAAACCACCAAAAAAATGGTGGTTTTTTCCCGGGTCAGCGAGAAAACAACCAAAAAGCCGTTATCTTCTTCCCCTGGTTGAGAGGACGCGGACCTGCTTGATCAGGCCCTCGCCTTCGCTCTTGGTTTCGATTCCGGTGACATCATTCAGCGCGGTGTGAACCAGGCGGCGCTCGAAGGGATTCATCGGCTCGAGCAGAACCGAGCGGCCGGTCTTCTTGACCTGCTGGGCTGCTCTGAAGGCGGCGCGGACAATCTGCTTTTCATGTCTGACGCGGTAGTTCTCGCAGTCGAGGATTACCTTGCAGCGGGGGTCGATCTGATTGGCGTAGGCGTTTACAACCACCTGGACGGCGTCGAGATTTCTCCCCTTGCGTCCGATGATGATTGAAGAATCCTGGCTCTCGATGTCCAGAGTCAGTTTGACTCCGCGGATGCTGCGGACCTGGACCGAGGCAGGATAACCCATAAGCTCGGCCAGCTGCTTTGTGAAGGTGCTGACCTTTTCCACTGTTTCCGCGTCGAGGTCCGGTTCCTCGTCCTCTTCGTCCCCGGTTCCGTTGAGCTGGTTGAGTTCCTGCTCGAAAGCCTCCTCGAAAGAGCCGGTGCTTTCCCCGTCGGGGACGCTTACCCGGATTCTGACCGGCTTTTTGAAGAACAGTCCGCCGCGGCCCTCGTCAAGGACCTCGACTTCAAAGTCCGTCTCTCCCAGGCCCAGCTCCTGCGCGGCCTTTCTGACGGCTTCCTGTTCGGTTCTTCCTTCAAATTCCTTTATCATCGTGTAACCTCTTTTCTTTTTCGGGAGCCTACTTCTTTTTGGCAGGCTTTTTGGCCTCGAGGGCCTGGCGGCGCTTCTTTTCCTCGAATCTGCGGATTGCTTCGGGGACTTTGGCCTCCTCTTCTTTTTTCTGCTGCCTGGTCAGGCGGGAAGTGGTCTTGCCCTCCTTCATCCTCTTGTTCATATAGACCTGCATCAGCATTGACAGGAGGTTCTGCATTGACCAGTAGAGAATCAATCCCGAGGGGGCGTTGTACAGGACAAAGAAGAAGATTATCGGCAGTCCGTAGGTCATGAACTTCATCGAGGACTGTTGGTTGTTGTTGGCCGAAGTCAGCTTCGAGGAATAGATCATGCTGATTGTGTAGAGAATCGGCAGGAGGTGGATCTGGTTACCCAGAAGCGGGATGTTGAACCCCAAAGTAAGCACTGTGTCCGGGATGCTCAGATCGGGAATCCATCCGGGGATGAACATGGCTCCGCGGAGCTCGAAGTGCTTGTTGAGCAGACCATAGAAGGCAATCAGGATGGGAAACTGGATCAGCAGGGGCAGGCAGCCTCCCATCGGGTTGACACCCTCCTCCTTGTACAGCTCCATCGTAGCCTGGTTGAGCTTCTCCTGGTTGTCCTTGTACCTTTCTTTAAGCGCCTCCATCTTTGGCGCAAGCATGGCCATCTTTGCAGAAGACTCGGTCGACTTGCGGGTAAGAGGATAGGTCAGCAACTTGATCAGGACCGTCGTGAGGATGATGGCAACGCCGTAGTTCGGGATGACGGCGTAGAACATATCGAGGAACCACTTGAGCACCGTCTCAAGCCAGCCGAGCCACGAGGCTCCGTCGGCAACGGTGTCGAGGTTCCGTCCGCGGAGTCCCCAGGCGTTGTTTTCGGCCACATAGTAGGTGCTCAGGTATTTTTTCAGCTGCGGTCCGCAGTAGTAGTAGACCTCGTCCTTGATTGTCGTCTCCCCGTCGGAGTTGCGGGCGAGGAAGAAATTGGATGAAAGCGGAACACCCGCCTCATCGCTCTGGGTGGCGATGAAATCGAACTGCCCGACCTCGGGCATTGCCACGACGCTGAAGTATTTTCCGGTCAGATCCACCCAGGAGAACGGGTCCTCGTAGAGGATGCGGTTCTTTGTCAGTTTGGCCTGGAGTTTCTTGTTCTTTCCGTTGCTCTTGATCGAGGAGATGTAGAAGCGGCGGTAGTTGTAGTTGTCGTTCTTCATCTGGGTAAAGGTCGGGCCGATCTGCGGCTCGAAACCCAGGGTGTAGGCGTATCCGTCGAAATCAAGCGGGGAATCGGAGACGATGTCGACCGAGACCTTGAACATGTAATCGCCCTGCTTGAACTGGAATGTCTTTGTTACGGTGAATTTGTTTCCGGTGCCGGAGTCGGTGAACGTCTGGGTGAAGATGACGCGGTCCTGGCCGACAGTATAGTTGAAGACATCGGTAACCGGCTTTTCGAGGTTGTCCCCGAGATACAGGAGAAAGGCGTTGTGGTCCCCCTCACCCTTGAAGATGAGGTCCAGCGTTTCGCCGTTGTCGGTGTAGGCTTTGAGCAGAATGCTGGAAACGGAGGCTCCGGCGGGGTCAAAGGTGATGTCAAACAGGTCGGTTTCGAAGTGGAAGGGCTCGGCACTCCCCGATGAGGAGGCTACCTTGACCTCTCCGCTGCGCTCGTTCTTGACCTCCTGCGCGGATTGTTCGACCACAGCCTGCACGGCTTCGGCCTGCTGCTGGGCTTCGGCGGCCTGGCTCTGCTTGAAGATCGAATACCAGGAGCCCGCCATTATGACGACGACGCAGAGTATGATTGCGAGGATCGATTTCTTGTCCATTTATCCTTCCTTTTTCTTTCTCGACGGGCTTTCGGGCGGCAGGTGCGCGCTCAAAGGAAAGACAGAGGACTTCAGGCCGTCCAGAGTCCGGCCTGACTGAGCAGGGAAATCAGTATAAGTTCCTTCTCCCCGTAGGAAGCAGTCTGTCCTTTGTAAACGATGAAAGCCAGATCGAAGCCACTTCTGATACGGTCCTTGTTTGTCCTGAACAGTTCCTTGTACTGCCGGCGGGCCAGGTTACGCTGAACCGAGTTCCCGAAATGCCTGACAGGTATGACAATGAGTCTGGAATAATCCAGACCGTTCGGTGCGGCAATCAATTTCAAGCCGGAGCCGTTGTAACGGCGCCCCGTCCTGAACAGCCTGTCAATTTCGGCACTGCTGCGGACTATTTCGCTCTTAGTAAGGCTTCTTCTCATCGGAGACGGTCAGGCTGTGTCTGCCCTTTGCACGTCTTCTGGCCAGGACGAGACGTCCACCCTTGGTAGCCATGCGGGCTCTGAAACCGAATTTCCTGTTTCTCTTCACCTTGCTCGGCTGATATGTCCTTTTACCTTTGTAGCTCATGGAAACACTCCAAACGTTAACGCGTAAAGCGGATTTTTATATAACTCTTATATGGCTAAAAGCCGTACGGGAAATGATTGTACAATCCATTGCCGAATGAAGTCAAGTATTGAACCGGTTTCCCTTTATATGAGGCTGATAAGAGGCGGATCAGGCGAAGATCTTCAGCGTCCTGATTTCCAGGGAAGGGTATTTTTCCCTGACCGTGCGAAGGATTTCGGCCTTTCGCATCTGCAAAAGCGATGCCCAGGCGCCGGTTTCGCACTTGATTCCCAGACAGCCGTTTTTCAGCGACACCGGGGAGCAATGCCTGGAAACATCACCGAAACCGAGATTCTCCCAGTCGGAAAACAGCCTGCCGCGGGGGTCGTTGAAGTCTATGCCCAGCCTCTTTAAAGCGTCATCCATGTAGAAAGATGCCGGCTGCGGATCTTCCGGGGCTTTGCGGAACCGTGTTTTTCTCCGGTTGTCAGAAGCCATTTGCGTCCTCCGTCAGTTCACCGCCTCTGACGGTGTAGTACAGGCTACCGCCGCGGACTCCGAGGTTGTCCGTGAAGTATTTCTCATCCGACAGGAAAGTGAAGAAAGCCTGCGAATAAGAGCCTAATTGTCGCAAAAACTCCCCTCTTTTACCTGAATCCAGCTCCAATAGGACATCGTCTATCAGCATCACCGGGTCCTGTGACATCTGTCTGCGGAAGTACGCAGCCTGAGCTGTGCGGAGCACCAGCGAGGCCAGCCTGAGCTGTCCGGTCGATCCGGTGTTCTGAAAAAGCCCGCGCTGGTCGGTGATGACGAACCTGTCGCGGTGGACACCGCTGGTGGAGAACTGCATCTTCAGATCCCTCTCCCGGCTTTCCGCCAGAATCCGGATTGCTTCCTCCTCGGTTGACGCCCCGGACCAGGAGGGCCGGTATTTCATCTCAAGCCTGCGCCCGTCTCCTGAAATCGAGGCGTACAGGTCGGGAAATATCAGGTTCATTATCCTGCATGCCTCGTTCCTGGCCTGCATAATCCGGATTCCGTAGCGGGCCAGAAGGATGTCATAGGTGTCGAGCATTCCGGTCATGCTTTCCCTGACCGCCGCGTTGCGCTGCTTAAGAATCGCCTTGTAGTGCCTCAGGTCGTCAAGATAGAGCATGTCCATCATGCAAAGTGTCTGGTCGAAGAAAATTCTCCGGAACTCCGGTTCACCGCGGACCAGGTTGATATCGTCGTACGAGAAAACGATGCAGGGAATATTGTAGATGACCTCCTTGCGGTCACGCACCTCCCTGCCGTCGAGGCAGAACGTTTTCTTGCCGTCGGCGTAGCTGAGCCTGATGCTCCTCTTGTCCCCGTGGATGTCTATGAAATCCGCGCCGACAGACATGTCAGAACAACCGTGTCTGACCAGGTCGCGGATATTGCGGGTTCTGAAGGAGTTTCCGTAGCACAGCAGATACAGAGCCTCGAGGAAGTTGGTCTTGCCCTGGCCGTTCTCACCTACGAGAAATACCTGACCGGACGACACACCGACGCTGCCGTCCATGAGGTTGCGGAAATTGTTGAGTCTGACCTCGCAGAAACGCATTTCAGTTGAGCTGCATCGGCATGATGACGTGAAGGTATTCCCTCTCCGGCTCAGGCTTGATCACAAACGCCCTGGACGGGTCGTTGAACCAGATGCTGAAGAACTCACCCTCCATCGTCTTAAGCGGTGCCTGCAGGAAAGCGAAGTTCATCGCGCACTTGAACGGGGTTCCGGCGAACTCGCAGCGGATTTCTTCCTTTGCCATGCCCATTTCGCTTTCCTCGGTGGAAATCAGGATTCTGTCGTTCTCAATCTGGAAGATGACTCTCTTGAACTTCGAGTCGGTGAAAAGCGAAACCCTCTTGAGGGCCTCGTCCATCTCACTGATGCGGATCTTGCAGAAATGCTCCAGGTTGGTGGGGATGACCTTTTTGTAGCTGGGGAACGGGGCGTTGATCAGCACCGTATAGTACTCGGCGTTGTTGGAGCGGATCATGAAGATTTTCTTGTCGATGTGGACCTCAAAATCACCCTCGGTGTCCTTGAACGAGCGGATTACGCTGAGAAAGCGCAGAGGAATGGTCACATCGTCAAACTGCGGGATCTCCGTGTCCACCGGTTCCTTGATATATGACAACCTCTTTCCGTCGGTACCGACCATGACCAGGCAATTGTCCTCGTGACTCAGCAAAGCGCCGCACATGAAATACTTCGACTCATCCGTGCCGACCGAGAACGAAGTCTGATCAATAATCTTACAAAGTGCCTGCTTTGAAACCCTGAAAAACTCATCGCCGACCTCGATAAGCTGCGGAAAGTCCTCCTGCATGGTTCTGAGGTTGAAGGAAATCGTTCCGGTCTCGTTGGTGATATCCATCTGCCCGTCGTTTTCGCAGAAGGTCACCTGTGAATTGGGCAACGAGCGCAGAACATTGAGAAACTTGTCACATCTGATTGATGTCGAACCGTCCTCCTGGGTCTGCACGGTGATTTTGGAGCAGTATCCCATCTTCTGGTCGGTGGCCTTGATTACCAGACTGTCACCCCTGGTTTCAAGAAAGATATTTGCAGCTATCGAGAGGTTGCTCTTTGAAGATGTGAACTCCGAAGCCTTGGCGATTTCATTGAGAATCGAGTCTCTCTGGCAGGTGAATTTCATACGCTTCTCCTAATAAATACGGAAATATTCATAACTCAACAACAGCAATAATAGTAGCACATTTTTCTGTGGATTTACAGACTAATGTATTGAAACGGATGCTTTTGTCCTTTCTTTTATCTGTGGACAAGCCCGTGCAGATCCTGTTGATAAATCCGCCTTTTTCCCGGTTTATCCACAATCATGCCGGCGTTGGAAAAAGAGTTGTGGAAAAACACCCTGTTGTGCACCGGATTTCCACAGGTTTTTCAGAAGTTTTCACTGAAGTCACTGGCGGTCGCCGGCCTTGATGATCGTCATTATCCGGTTGATGACAGCCTGGGTTTCGGAATTGGGCACGGTCAGGGCGCTTTCGACCTTCTGGATGGCATACATGATCGTGGTATGGTCCCGTCCGCCGAACTCGGTGCCGATTTCAGTCGTCGAGAAGTCGGTCTGCTTGCGGGCCAGGTACATGGCTATCTGTCTGGCTCCGGCGATGGATTTCTTCTTGCTCTTTCCCTTGATGTCGTACGGAGAGATTCCGTAGAACTCGGCGACACATTTGATGATGTTGGCAACCGAGGCCGTGCTGCGGTCGATACTGACACTGATGGAGTTTTTCAGCTGCTCCCTGGCCACTTCCAGCGTCACGGGACGTCCGATAAGCTCGCTGTAGGCCACCAGTCTGGTCAGACAGGCCTCCAGGTCACGGACGTTGGATTTGACGTTCTGGGCCACGTAGTCGAGGACATCCTCCTCCATGTGGAAGTTCTTTTCCTGCGCTTTGCGCCTGAGGATGGCCATGCGGGTCTCGTATTCCGGCGGCTGGATGTCGACATTCAGTCCGCGGGCGAACCGGTTTCTCAGGCGCTCGGTGATGTTCTTAAGTTCGCTGACCGGGCGGTCGCTGGTGAAGACCAGCTGGCGTCCGCTGTCATAGAGGTCGTTGAATGCGTTGAAAAGCTCCGTCTGGGACTGGTCCTTGTTCTCCAGAAACTGGATATCGTCCATCAGCAGAACATTTGTCCGGCGGTACTTGTTTTTGAACTGGACGGTCGTCTTCGTATTGACGGCGTTGATGTATTCGTTGACGAAGTTTTCCGACGTGACGTACAGGACCTTCAGCTTTGAGTTCTGGACTATCTGGTTGCCGATGGCCTGAAGAAGATGGGTCTTTCCCAGACCGACCCCTCCGTAGATCAGACAGGGGTTGTAGCTCCCGCCGGGGTTCTCCGCTATGGCCCTGCAGGCGCTGAACGGGAACAGGCTGTTTTCCCCGGGAACGAACGAATCAAAGGTATAGGCAGGATTGAGCATCTCCGAACCGCGGGCCCTGCCCTCCTTTTTAGAGGGAGCGGGAGCCGGGGCCATGGCAGGAGACTGCTCCTCCTTGCGGGGTTCCTTTTTCGGGGAGGGTTCGGATTTCTTGAGGGTGAACTCGATCCGGACCGGGAAACCGGCGCATTCGGAAACCTTCTGTATGATTATGTCGGAGTAGCGTGCCGATACGGTTTCCAGGACGTATGTCGAACTGGCCTTCAGACGGAGCACGCCCTCGGAGCTGGAGTCATAGTGGACCCTGCTGAACCACGTGGCATAATCAGACTCCCCCAGGGCCTCCTTGATGGCGGTGGCGGCGTCGTTCCAATACTCCTCCAAAGATACGGTTTCGTCGGGCATGGGAAAATTCTAAACCGAAGATGCGGCGATTGACAAGCGTCAGGTTCCCCTGCCGGAAAAAGTCCCGGTTCGAGGGTCCCGCCCCTACGGGGCGGTGGTTGATGAAAACCCCGGAAAAATAGTATAATGAACCAAATCACCGGCAAAACGGCCGGATTTGAAAGCAATTTTGAAAGCACAAGGATAACATCTTATGAGCGAAGAAGATAAGTCTGTACTCGGACTTCACCCGGAGGATCACCGGGACAACATCGACATGAACAGGGCCGCCGACGGTTACGGAGTGGACTCAATCCAGGTCCTCAAAGGTCTGGACGCTGTCCGCAAAAGGCCCGGAATGTACATCGGTTCCACCGGCATCGTAGGCCTGCACCATCTGGTCTACGAGATCGTCGACAACGCCGTCGACGAGGCCATGGCCGGATTCTGCGACCACATCGAAATCCTCATTGAAAAGGGCAACTACGTCACCATCGAGGACAACGGGCGAGGAATCCCGGTAGCCATCCATCCGGAGGAGGGTGTCAGCACCCTGGAAGTTGTCCTCTCAAAGCTCCACGCCGGCGGAAAGTTCAACAACAACGCCTACAAGGTCTCCGGAGGACTCCACGGAGTCGGCTCGTCCGTCGTAAACGCCCTGAGTGACTTTTTCGAGGTGAACGTCCATCGCGACGGACACATCTGGACCCAGACCTACCGGATGGGGAAAAAGCAGAACGAGGTCCGTCCCGTCGGTGATTCCGACCGGACCGGAACCATCGTGAAGTTCCATCCCGATCTCTCGATTATGGAAACGGAGGATTTCAACTTCGACATCCTCTGCTCCCGCTTCAGGGAACTGGCCTTCCTCAACAGCGGTGTGACGATAGTCGCCATAGATGACAGAGGCGACGAGCCAATCCGCCGCGAGTTCATGTTCAACGGCGGAATCAGGGACTTCGTCCGCTATATCAACGAAGGCAAGCGCATCCTGAACGATGACCCGGTTTACATAAATGTCGAGAAAGACGGCAAGGATAATAACCAAAAGGCCATCGTTGAGGTCGCCATCCAGTACAACGACCGCTATGACGAGGCGGTGTTCTCCTTTGTCAACAACATCAATACCCGCGAGGGAGGAACCCACCTGGTCGGATTCAAGTCGGCCATGACCTCGGTCATAAACAAGCAGCTCAAAAAACGCCAGACGGACAAGAACCCCAAGGTCAACAAACTTGCCAAATCTTTCGACGAGGTGCTTACCGGGGACGATATCAAAGAGGGCCTGACCGCCGTCGTCTCGGTCAAAATCCCCGACCCGCAGTTCGAGGGTCAGACCAAGATGAAGCTCGGAAACCCCTATGTCCAGGGCATCGTCAACTCGATCGTCCAGGAGAAGTTCAACGACTACCTCGACGAGTTCCCCGCAATCTGTGATCTGTTCCTCGAAAAGATGATCGCCGCCGCCAAGGGCAGAATCGCCGCCCGGAAGGCCAAGGAAAACGAGCGCAAGAAGTTCGACGGAACCGGCCTGCCCGGCAAACTGGCCGACTGCAGCGAAAAGGACCCCGCCGTGCGCGAGATCTTCATCGTCGAGGGGGACAGCGCAGGCGGCTCGGCCAAGCAGGGACGCGACAGGAAAACCCAGGCGATCCTCCCCTTGTGGGGAAAGATGCTCAACGTCGAAAAGGCCCGGGCGGACAAGGTCTCCCAGAACGAAAAGCTCCAGCCGATCATCTCCAGCATCGGGGCAGGGGTGGGCGACTTGTTCGACATCGAAAAGGCCAGGTACCACAAGGTAATCATCATGGCCGATGCCGATGTCGACGGCTCGCACATCCGCACCTTGCTGCTGACCTTCTTCTTCAGGTACATGAGGCCGCTGGTCGAGGCCGGATACGTCTATTTCGCCATGCCGCCGCTTTTTAAGATCAACGTCGGCAAAAAGGCCGATTCCTACTACGCCTATGACGAGGCGGACAAGGACCGCTACCTCACCGAATGCGGAGTGACCGAGGGCTCTTCAAACGTCAAGATCCAGCGGTACAAAGGTCTCGGAGAAATGGACCCCGAGCAGCTGTGGGTCACCACGATGAACCCGGAAACGAGGATGATCACCCAGGTGAACCTTGACGACGCCGTAGAGGCGGACAGGGTGTTCAACATGCTGATGGGTGAGGATGTCGAACCCAGACGCGCCTTTATCGACGAGAACGCAGTCTACGTCTCCAATCTGGACATTTAAAGGAAGAAACCGTGGAAGACAAAGTTGGAAAAATCATACAGGCAAACATCACCTCGGAGATGAAGACCTCCTATCTGAACTATGCCATGTCGGTCATAGTCAGCAGGGCCCTCCCCGATGTCCGCGACGGACTGAAGCCGGTCCACAGGAGAATCCTCTACGGAATGTTCGACATGGGCATCCGCGCCACGGGCGAAACCAAGAAATCCGCCAGAATCGTCGGAGATGTCCTGGGAAAATACCATCCCCACGGGGATGCGTCGGTCTATGATGCCCTGGTCCGTCTGGCCCAGGATTTCTCCCTGAGATATCCGGCGGTCAAGCCGCAGGGAAACTTCGGTTCGGTCGACGGCGACGCCCCGGCAGCCATGAGGTACACCGAGTGTAAGATGAGCCGCATCGGCGAGCTTATGCTTGAGGACCTGGACAAGGAGACTGTCGACTTCGGCCCGAACTACGACGAGTCCCTGACCGAGCCTCTGGTGCTGCCCGCCTCGTTCCCGTTCCTTTTGGCCAACGGATCGAGCGGAATCGCCGTCGGAATGGCGACGAACATGGCTCCGCACAACCTGCGCGAAATCGTCCAGGCCATAGCCGCCCAGATCGACAATCCCGAAATCACCATTCCCGAGCTGATGCAGTACATCAAGGGGCCGGATTTCCCGACCTACGGAATCATCTGCGGAACCCAGGGAATCCGCGAGGCGTTCACCACCGGCCGCGGAAAGATCGTGATGAGGGGCCGCTACAACATCGAGGACCACAAGACCCACGAGAGCATCGTCTTTACCGAGATACCCTACCAGGTCAACAAGGCCCAGCTTGTCAGGGACATCGACGACCTCAGAAAGGACAGACTCAAGGACATCACCCTGGTCCGCGACGAATCGGACCGCGACGGCATGAGAATCGTCATCGAGCTCAAAAAGGGCGCGGTACCCGAGATCGTCGTCAACCACCTGTTCAAGGAAACGGCCCTGGAGACGAATTTCAACGTCAACAACCTGGCCCTGGTCGACGGAAAGCCGGAACTGCTGAACCTGAAACAACTTATCCACTACTATATCAAGCACCGCGAAGAGGTCGTGACCCGCCGCACCAGGTTCAACCTGCAAAGGGCCCAGGAGCGTGAGCACATTCTGCTCGGACTGAAGACCGGTCTGGATAACATCGACGCAGTGATTGAAATCATCAAAAAGGCCAAGGACAACGACGAGGCCTGTCTGAACCTCTGCGCGGCCTTCCCGCTGGACGACATCCAGGCCAAGGCAATCATCAACATGAAGCTCGGCCGCCTGTCCCACATGGAGACAAACGAAATCCTCGATGAGCTGGCCGAACTCGAGCAGAAGATTGCCTACTACAAGGATCTGCTGGCTGACGAGTTCAAGATTCTCCAGGTGGTCAAGGCCGAAGCCCAGGAGATGAGCAACACCTACGGCGACGTCCGCAGGACCCAGATCGACCCGCGCGAGGTCGGCGGAGCGGTGGATAAGGACTTCATCAAAAAAGAGGAAGTCATAGTCGTCATCAGCGACAAGGGTTTCTGCAAGAGGGTCAGCTCCGAGGAATACCGCTCACAGGGACGCGGCGGAGTAGGCGTCAGGGGCGCTTCGGTGAGGGATGACGACTTCATAAAGCACCTGTTTGTCACCAGCAGCCACAACCACGTGATGTTCATCACCAGCGCCGGAAGAGCCTTTTGGATGGAGGTCTACGAGATTCCCGAGGGAAGCAAGACGGGCAAGGGTGTGAATATCAAGGCCCTGCTTCCCAAACTCGAACTGAACGAGGCTATTACCTCGATAATCAGCTTCGAGGACTTTGACGAAGACACCTATCTGCTTATGTCAACTAAAAAAGGCATAATCAAAAAGGTGCCTCTGACAGCCTTTGTCAACGCCAGGAAGAACGGTATCCGGGCCCTTTACCTCAACGAGGAGGACCTGCTTGAGGGCTGCATCATGGTTCATGACAACGATGAGGCGATGATTGTCAGCCGCACCGGAAAGGGCCTGAGGTTCACCTGTGACTCCGTGCGCTCAATGGGCCGCGCCTCGTACGGCGTCCACGGAATGAGAATTGCCGAGGATGACGAAATCGTCGGACTTATCCGTGTCACTCCCGAGGACGAAATCATGATGCTCACCAGTAAGGGCAAGGGCAAGCGGGTTGACTTCGACGAGTTCATCACCCACGGCCGCCATACCGGAGGACAGAAGATCTACAGGCTCTCTGAAGGAGAGTATCTTGTTGCCGCGCTTGGAGTTAATGATACAAACGACATTGTTTGCATCACCCGCCGCGGCTTGACGATCCGCACCCACGTCGAGGGAATCTCCAAGCAGGGCCGCAACGCCTCCGGAGTAAAGGTCTTCTCGATGAAGGTTGAGGATGACGAGATCATGGCCGTTTGTGCTTCGACCTACTATGAGGAGCCTCAGGAAGAAACCGGGGAGGATGCGCCTGAAGGCGAAAAAGCCCCCGAGACAACCGTCGAAACCCCCGCCGAGGCTTCAAAGGACGAAGGCTCCGAAAACTGAAAATTCCGGGCTTTCTGTCCGGAAGATTCTGTTTCTGTAAAAAGAAACAGGCCTTTAAAACCGCATTTCAGACATCTGGGATGCGGTTTTTGTTGCTGTTTGAAAAATGAAAAACAACCCGTAGAAAAAACCGACAAGCGGAAAGTGTTTCACGTGGAACACTCCGGGAGAAAACCTGAAGGGAAAATAATGGCCGCCCTGTCGGACGGCCGGTGTTTCACGTGAAACGTTTCGTTTCTACTCGGTTGCGTTGACTACCTCGATTTTTTCGTCGATGTAGCTCTTCAGGTAGTTTTCGATGCCGTTTTTAAGCGTCATCTGCTGATATGGGCAGTGGGCGCAGCTTCCGTGCATCTTCACCTTTACCGTGTAGCCCTCCAATCCGAGGTATTCGATATCCCCTCCGTCGTTCTGGAGCGACGGGCGTATGGCGTTGATTGCTTCGATAATCTTCTGTTCCATCGTTTTCTCCTTGTTGATAATGTAATCGACCGGGCCCTTTGCGTCAACAAAACCTCGACAATCCGGCCATTGTTGTTCTAATATGTGCTCATGGCAGCCAAAAAACTAGTTTTTCTCAACCAAAAAGGCGGGGTCGGAAAGACCACTTCCTGTGCCAATCTCGGTTCAATCATCGCTTCGATGGGCTACAAGGTGCTTTTGGTCGATCTCGACTCCCAGGGGAATCTTTCCAGCGCGGTTTCGGCGGACACGATGCTTCCCGGAACCTATGAGCTGATTGCCGGCGGGAAGGATCAGGATTTTGTTCAGAACACACCGGTTCAGAACCTTTATTGCCTCTCCGGAGGCATCAATCTGGCCGGATTGAACGTTGAACTGGCTAATCTCAATGACCGGAATCACTATCTGAAAAAGGCTCTGGAGGGTTTTGACGACATCTATGACTATATATTTGTCGATTGCCCGCCGGATCTGGGGATCCTGACGATGAATGCCCTTGCCTGGACCAAATACGTCTTTATCCCGATGCAGTGTGAGTATTTCGCCATGGAAGGGCTGAATCTGCTGATGAGGACGGTTTCCAACGTCAAAAAGAGCCTCAATCCGGAAATCGAAATCATAGGAATCGGCTTTATGATGTACAGCAAGAGGTCCAACCTGAGCAATGAAGTGGTCGAGGATATCTCGAACTACTTCGACAAGTTGGTTTTCAAGACCAAAATCCCCCGGAACGTCAGGTTGAGCGAGGCTCCGTCCCACGGGCTGCCGATCAACGCCTACGACAACTCCAGTGCCGGAGGAAAGGCTTACCGCGAACTCGCTTTGGAGGTGATAGACCGTGCAATCTAAGAAAAAAGGACTTGGAAAGGGCATCAGCTCCCTTCTGGACGACTATTCCTATGAGTTCCAGAACGGAGAGACCCCCGTCGTAAGTGTTGATAATAAGGTAGTGGACGTCGACATCGCCTATATCCAGCCGAATCCCAACCAGCCGAGAAAAAGCTTCGATGCCGACGCGATAGCCGAACTGGCCTCTTCAATCAAGGCAAACGGAATCATCCAGCCTCTGATTGTCGAGAAGGTCACCGAGAACAAGTATTCGATTGTCGCCGGAGAGCGCCGCTACCGAGCCGCAAAGGCCGCCGGGCTGAGGACGGTTCCGGTGATTCTGCGCTCCTTCAATGAGCTCCAGAGGCTGGAAGTCTCGTTGATCGAGAATATCCAGAGGGCTGACCTGAATGCAGTCGAAGAAGCTCGGGCGTATAAGTATCTTCTTGTAGAGAAAGAACTTACACAGGACGAGCTTGCCAGCTGTGTAGGCAAAAGCCGCTCTGCCATAGCCAACAGCGTCCGACTCCTGCAGCTGCCGGAGAGAATGCTTGGCTCCCTTGAGGACGGCACAATCAGCGCGGGACACGCCAGGGCCTTGCTCGCTGTCATGAACCCGGCCGACCAGGCTGTCCTGTTTGAAAAGATAATCAAGGAGAATCTCAGCGTCAGGCAGGCTGAAAAGCTGGCTTCGGAGCTGAACAGAGGCAAGAGAAATCTCCTGAATGACGCCTCAGGGAGGGCTCCGAAGGAGAAAAACGCCGAAATTTCTGAAATGGAGGAGCGTTTTGTCTCAGCGATTGGCGCTAAGGTGACGATAAAGGGGAGTCCGGCCAGGGGAAAACTGGAGATTCCGTACGAAAACGCCGATGAGCTTGAGCGCATCTACCGGCTGTTTGTTCCGGATACGAGCCTGTTCGGCGACGAGTGAGAGGTGAATATGGGATACAAGGACAAAGACGGACTTTATGCCGTCATTGATACGACAAAGGGGCAGATTGTGCTGTCTCTGGAATTCAAAAAGGTTCCGATGACGGTTTCGAACTTCGTAGGTCTGGCCGAGGGAACGCTCAACCTGAAGAATCCCGGCAAGCCGTACTACGACGGGCTGAAGTTTCACAGGGTAATCAAGGATTTCATGATCCAGGGCGGCTGCCCCAAGGGAAACGGCACGGGCGGGCCGGGATACAACTTCCCGGACGAGTTCGACAAGGACCTCAGGCATGACAGCGCCGGAGTCCTGTCGATGGCAAACGCCGGCCCGGGGACCAACGGCAGTCAGTTCTTCATCACCCACGTACCGACCCCCTGGCTGGACGGAAAGCACTCCGTCTTCGGCCACGTTGTCGAGGGTCAGGATGTGGTGAACGCCATCGCCCAGAATGATGTCATCAAAAAGGTCACAATCGAGCGCGTCGGAGCCGAAGCAGAGGCTTTCGGAGTCACCAAACAGAGTTTTTCCGAGTTAGTAAGGATGGCTGCCGAAGCTGACCTCAAGCGTCTGGACGAGGAGGAAAAGCAGAT
The DNA here is from genome assembly GCA_017614375.1 of Spirochaetales bacterium. GTDB lineage: Bacteria > Spirochaetota > Spirochaetia > Sphaerochaetales > Sphaerochaetaceae > JAAYFO01. The sequence continues at coordinate 169,861 of JAGABZ010000013.1, read as the reverse complement.
CAACGCCCAGATTGAGAAACGCTGGCCGGGAGCGGTCAAGACCGCCTCGGGGCTACGCTATGTCATCATTCAGGAGGGCTCCGGCACCGAGTGTCCCAAGATGGGACAGAAGGTCAAGTGCCACTATACCGGGACTCTTTTGAACGGGAAGATGTTCGACAGTTCGGTTCTCCGGGGAGAGCCGATAGAGTTTACGATCGGGCAGGTCATCGAGGGTTGGAACGAGGCCTTGCAGACTATGCACAGAGGGGAGAAGAGACAGTTAATCATCCCGCCCGAACTGGGTTACGGCGTCCATGGCTATCCCGGAGTGATTCCGCCCAACGCCTACCTGGTTTTCGATGTGGAACTGATCGATTTCTAAGTTGGTAAGGAGTACTTACTATGAAGGAATCCCTCCTTTTCGTCTGTTCCGAGTGCGGTTTCCAGTCTCCGAAATGGCTGGGACACTGCCCCTCCTGCGGTGCCTGGACGAGTTTCAGCGAGCAGAAGGTCATTCAACAGCCCAAAGCCAAGGGCAGTGTTTCACAGTCCGATGACGGACCCCGCCCTCAGAGCCTGTCGGAGGTGACAATCGAGCCTTCGTTCCGCTTTGTAACCGGAATAGAGGAATTCGACAGGGTCGCCGGCGGCGGGCTGAACCGGGGAAGCTCTGTTATTCTCGGCGGCGAGCCGGGAATAGGTAAATCCACTCTGGCGCTGCAGATATCCGAGAAAGTAAGCGAGACTTACAAAGTCCTGTACGTCTGCGGAGAGGAAAGTCCCGCCCAAATAAAGCAGCGCGCTCTGCGCCTGGGGTTGAAAACAGAGGGGATAGACATCTTTTGTGAAACCCGGGTGGAGAGGATAGTCGGGGCAATACGCAACACGTCTCCTGTTCTGGTCATAGTCGACTCCATGCAGACGCTGACCTGCGCCGATGTCCCGTCGACCGCCGGCTCGGTGAACCAGATCCGGACCTGCACGATGGAAATCATCACCGCGGCCAAGCAGACCGGCAGCGCGGTGATTCTCATCGGGCACGTGACAAAGGAAGGCGTGCTGGCCGGTCCGAAGGTCGTGGAGCATCTGGTCGACACGGTGCTCTACTTCGACCAGGCCGGCTCGGGAGTCCGGCTGATCAGGGCGTCGAAGAACCGCTTCGGGTCGGTGGATGAAATCGGCATCTTCAGAATGACCCAGACCGGGCTGGAGGGGGTGAAGGATTCGCAGGGGCTTTTCCTCTCGGACAGGAACGACGCCACGGTTCCGGCAGGCATCGCCTTTACCGCCGTGACCGAGGGAAGCCGGACCTTTTTGGTGGAGATTCAGGCCCTGGTTGTCCCGGCCAAGTCCGGTTACAGCCGGGTCTATTCCGACAGAATCGACGCGGCGCGGGTGACGCGGATCGCCGCGGTCCTGGAGAGGCACGCCGGACTGACTCTGAACGACAAGGACATCTACGTCAACGTCGCCGGCGGCATGAGGCTCAACGATGTCAGCATCGAGCTGGCCCTGGCATGCGCTATGTACTCTGCCCTCTCCTCCGTCCCGCTGGACAGCAAGAAGGTGATTGTGGGCGAAATCAGCCTGGCAGGCGAGGTCAGGCCCGTTTCTTTCCTCGACAGGCGGATCAAGGCCGCGTCCGAACTTGGTTTTACCGGTGCGCTGATTCCCGCGATGAAGAAAACCGGCCAGGGACTGTCCTGCACGGTGTGCAGAAACGTCCGCCAGGCCGTCTCCTGCTGCTCCAGAACCGGGGAATGAAAAAAGCGGAGCTTGGGCTCCGCCTCTTTGTTTATTCCGAACTGGGAATTTTATCTGAAAATCAACCGAAGCGCCCGAGAAGAATCGGGAAGATGACGAACGTCCCGATTATCGAGCCGATGCTGGTTGTGAAGAAGAGCATCAGGGCATGAAGGAAACGGTTGGTGAACCAGCCCTTGAAGGTACCGGCATCATCGACGATTCCCTCAAAGTCCTTGACTCTGGGCTTTCTGAGTTCCGACTCGGCGATTCCGGAGAAGAATCCGACACCGACTACAGGGTTGAGTGCTGCAAACGGCGCGGTTACGGCGCTGATCAGCCAGTTGAGCGGATGGGCGCCGGACAGGACCGCGGCAATAAGGGTGCAGCCTGAGTTGGCGATGACCCAGAGCAGGAACCGCCAGAATCCCTGGTCCCAGCCCTTTGACACAAAGCCCCAGGCTATGACCAGCACGATCAGTGCCGGAATCAGATAGGAAAGGAATTTGCCCGTATTCTTCTTCGGCGGAGGTGAGGCTATATCAGACAGGTCCGTCCCCAGACTTCCGTTTTCAAGTTCCCCGATTGTAGAGGCCAGGCCCGAGGCATGGCCTGCACCGATGACTGCAACCTTGTTCCTGCCCGGGGCGGTGAAGATGCTGGTGGCCAGGTAGCGGTCCCTCTCGTCAATCAGGGCGCGCTTGGCAGCCGGCAGTTCTGTTGCCAGCTCCTGCATCATCGACTCCAGCGTGTCCTTGTGCTTGAGCTGCTCGAGCTCCTCCTCGGAAATCTTCTCCTTCGAAAAGGCACTGGAGATCAGTGTGGCCAGCAACTTGGACTTGTCCCAAAGCCCTGAAAGGCCCCAGGCCCGCTTGAGGGTGACGGAGATTTCCCGGTCGCAGAGGGACAGAGGGATGTTGCGCTCCTGGGCGATGTGGGCCGCTCCGAGAATCTCGTCTCCGGGGCTCACACCGGTTTCGGCGCCAATTCTCTTCTGGAACGAGGCCAGGGCGGTGTTTGCCAGAAGCAAAAAGGCCTTGCCCTCCTTGAAGACCCGGCGGAGGTTCATCGAGGAGTAGTCCTTTTCCTTTGTCTTTGCATCGAAGCGGCCCCGGTCCAGCTCGATGCAGATCCGGTCCGGGTTGACCTCGTCTATGACCCGTTCGACCTCTCCGACGCTCTGCTGGGATACGTGGGCGGTTCCGATGAGGGTTATTACGGTTCCGTCCTCCAATGTCAGTCTGGTCAGGGTGTCCGACAGAATTTCCGTTTTCAAACGCTCTCTCCTTCGGCGAGAATCTGGGCTGCGAACGAAGCGGCGTGCTCCCTTAGGATCCGGATGAAAAGACGGCCGTTCTTTCCGGTGCAGAACTTCAGAAGAAACGGCGTCAGACGGTCCTCTCCGGGCAGCTCGGTCAGCTGTTCGAAGTCGTATTCGCCTGCGGGAATGGAAAACTGCGCGTCGGGAACCGGAGGCACGGGCCGGGCGTTGTCCACCGCGTCCTTCACCGAGGGTGTCGGCGGGTTCTTCAAGGCCAGAACGCCCGTTTCGAGAGAAACCGAATCCCGGCATCTGTAGAGAATCTCAATACACGCCTCGCCGCCGACCGGGAGGGAAAAAAGGTCGGAAACCAGAGCCCCGTAGGCCTGTCTCAGGTCCCCGGCGGGGGCGGCCTTTTCGTATTGAATATCCTGAAGCAAATGCAGTTTAATCATCATGGAAAAGATAATGGAATCCGATTTGAAAGTACAGTACGAACTGCGCCGCAAAAGGGGGCAGAAGGGCGTCTATCTGAAGATCCGCAGCGACGGGAGCCTCCTGGTCACTGCCGGCGAGTTTGTAAGTGACGCTTACATAGCAGATCTCGTCCGTTCCAAATCCGCCTGGTACGAAAAGGCTGTCAGCACACGGACAGTCGAGCACGACTACCGAACCGGGGATGTTTTCAGGATGCTCGGACATGAACTTGTGCTTCGTCAGGTCTTTGACGCTGCAGAGAACCGCTGTCTGGTCAGAGGCGGGGAGCTGTATCTCTTTCTCAAGGACAAGTCTGCACCGTCCTCCCTCAGACAACGGCTTATTCGGGAAGAATACGCCAGAAAACTGGATGAATATCTTAAAATCAGGATACCGTTCTGGGCTCAGCGGATGGGCCTGGGGACTCCGGATTTCCGGATAAACAACGCCGTACGGCAGTGGGCGTCCTGCTCTGCCGCCGGCAGACTGAGCTTCTCGGTAAAGAGCGCTTCACTGAATCCGGATCTGCTGGATTACCTGATTGTCCACGAACTGTCCCACCTGAGGTACATGAACCACGGGCCGCAGTTCAAGGCCCTGGTCGCCTCGGTCCTTCCGGACTGCAAGGACCTGAAGACCAGGCTCGGACGGGAATACTTCAACAGTTTTATTTAGCGATTTCGCCCAGGATGTCCCTGACGTACCGCTCGATTCTTTCGGCGGATTTCAGGTTGAGACACTCGTCAACGGTGTGGACATTCTTCATATCCGGTCCGATTGATACCGAGTCCATCCCGGGGACGCGGCTGTTGATGATTCCGCATTCCAGGCCGGCGTGGATTGCCGTTACCGTGGCCTCCCGGCCGGTGGTCCGTTTCCAGACATCGGCGCAGATGCGTGCCAGGGCGGAATCGGGGTCGGGAGTCCAGGCGGGGTAACCGTTTCCGATTTCCATCTTCGCGCCGCTGGTGGCCAGAATCATGGCCATCCTCTCCGAGGCCGCGTCCCTCTGGCTCTCCACACTGGAACGCTGGCTGGTCAGCAGGAGGATTTCATCCCCTTCGGTGCGGACGATTGCCAGATTGCATGAGGTCTGTACTATTCCCGGCAGGGACTTGCTCCAGGCCAGGACGCCGTGAGGGGCCATGAACAGGCTGTCGACGAACTTCTTTGAATCTTCCGGGCAATAGGCCGAGTTGACCGTGGCCCGGGTGACCTCGATTGTCATTCCCGGCTCCTCGACCCGGTTTTCGGCGAGCATCGCCCCGGCGTAGGTCTCAAGGCAGGCCCTGAAGGCGTCGGCGTTCTCCTGTTTGACGGCAAAGACAGCCTCGGCCTGGGCGGGTATGGCGTTGTGCTTGCTCCCGCCGTCAAAGGAGGCCAGACGGTATTCTGCCTGCTTGCCGGCCTGGTGGAGCATGCGGGCCACGACCTTTATCGCGTTTGCCCTCTGCAGATGGATCTTTCCTCCGCTGTGTCCGCTCTTCAGCCCGCCGACGCTCAGGCGCAGGCCGGTCCATTTCTCGCAGCAGGGCTTTTTCTCCGCGCGGAAGACGCCCTTTACATCCGATCCCCCGGCGCAGCCGATGTAAATCACACCCTCCTCCTCGCTGTCGAGGTTGATCAGCATCCGCGCGTGAATCAGGGACGGGTCCAGACCCTTGGCGCCGGAGAGGCCGACCTCCTCATTGACGGTGCAGATGCCTTCGAGCGGACCGTGGACAAACCCCGAATCGGTGAACAGGTCCATCATCAGGGCCAGGGCGATTCCGTTGTCGGCGCCCAGGCTGGTGTCTTTTGCGCGGATGATGTCGCCGTCGCGGACTATCTCGATCGGGTCGGTCCTGAAGTCGTGCCCGGAGCCGGGGCGTTTGACGCAGACCATGTCCATGTGGCCCTGCAGGGCGACGGCGGGGGCGTTCTCATGTCCCGGGGTGGGGTCCTTGTAGAGAACGACGTTGCCGGCCGCGTCCACGGCGTATCTGATGCCGTGTTCACAGGCCCAGGAAGTGATGAATTCCCTGATCTTTTCCTCGTGTCCCGATTCCCTGGGTACCGCCGCAATCCGGCTGAAGTTTTCAAGAATCATAATGGCCTCCCGCTTGAATCCGAAATCAAGATAACCCGCCCCCCAAGTGAAAATCAAGCGTAAACCTTTGAGGCAACAGAAAACGTGCTTTTTCCGTTTGACTAGAGCTAAAAAGCGTTGTAATATAACATAGTCCCAGAATGCGTATGCTATGGGACTATTTGTTTTTAAGGAGAGGTCGGCAGTGCTGAACCGGGACGCGATTCCGTCAATATCTTTCTATGATCAGGACTTCGTGGATCTCTACGACAGGTCCTGGGTGAGAATAGACGAACAGTGGAAAACATGCACTTCTCCGACGGGATTCACGGGCCCGTACCTCTCCTATCCGGACCAGAAATACCTCAACCAGTTCGACGCCTGCGTCAGTTCGCTTTTTCTGAACTACAGCAACGGTCAGTACTCTCCGTACTCGATGGTCGACTACTTCTATTCCCGCCAGGAGGAAAGCGGAGCGATCCGCTCGGACTATGAAATCGAGGGAGGGGAGCCGCTGCTTACCGCGGGCAATCCCCAGGGACTTGCCCTGCCTCTGTTTGCGTATGTCGAGTACGTTTTCTATCACAAAGTCGGGAACAAAAAGCGCCTGAAGGATATCGTTCCGGTGCTGGAGAAGTATTTCGAGTGGGTCACCACGACGTTCCAGGACGAAACGGGGCTGTGCCACGTGCCCGTCGAGGCGTGCCACACTGGAAACCTGCCGCGCCAGGACGCGTACTATCCGGTCGATTTCAACGCGGCGCTGGCGGTCAATGCCCTGTACATGTCGATGATCGGGGACATCCTCAACGACAAGGAGCTGAGTTTCCGCTTCAAGAGGCTGTATTTCGCGTACAAGACCCGCATAAGCAACCTGATGTGGGACCCGGAGAAGCATTTCTACTTCGACCTGGACAAGTCGGGGAACCGTACCGATCTGATGCACATCGGCGGGTTCTGGACGATGCTTGCCGAAATCCCCAATGACGAGAGGGCGTCGTATCTGATTGCCTATCTCAAGGACCCGGAGTACTTCGGCACGGACAACCCGTTCCCCTGTCTCCCGGCCAACTCGCCGCACTTCAGCGAGGACGGAAACGGTTTCTGCGGGGCTGTGCTTCCGGTGTACACCTACATGGTGATCAAGGGCCTGGAAAAGTACGGAGAGCTGATTTTCGCCCGCGAATGTGCTATCAGGAACCTCTATTTCATCATCGACACCCTCAATCCCGAGGAGGGCAAGACGGGCGAGATGTGGGAAGCCTACCTGCCCGGCCGCGAAGGGGCACCGAAAGCTGATGGTGAGGAATTCCCGCGCAGGCGGTTGCTGTGCGGCGTGTGCATCGTCTCCATCACGCTGATGATTGAGAACATCATCGGGTTTGATGTCTCGCTCCCGAGAAAGACGGTTTACTGGGCCGTGCCCGATCTGGAGGGTATGGGGATTGCGAACCTCTCGCTGAAAAAGAATATGATCACCATCCTGGCCAACCGGAACGCCCGGGGCTGGGAGATCAGGCTTGAAAGCGAGAAACTCTACTATTTCACCATTGAGATTCTCAACGAGCACAAGAAAAAGACCCTGCCGATTCCCAGCGGGAAGTGCTCGATGCTGATAGACAAACTGTAAAGTAGCGATGAGCTGGATCGGAAAGATTATCGGAGGGACCATCGGGCTTCTGTTCGGCGGGCCGCTGGGCATGATTGCCGGAGCGGCGCTGGGGCATCTGGTCGACAAGTCCGCCGAATTCCGGCTGCAGTATCACGAGCCCGGCCCGGCCGAGCAGAGCAGGTACTTCCCCGGCGACGCCACTGAGGGTGAAAAGCGGCAGATGATTTACTTCGTCAGCGTCTTTTCGATGCTGGCCAAGCTCTGCACCGCCTCGGGGACGATGAACGCCCGTTCGAGAGAAAGGGTTGAGCAGTTCATCCGGGACAACATGGACAGCAACGGCCGCTCGGCCCGGCTGGCACGAAATATCTTCGAAGAGGCCTCAAGAAGCAGTTTCAGTTTCGAAAGCTTCGCCTCGCAGTTCTACAGTTACTTCGGTGCCGATTCCAACATGCTGGTGACGATGATGCACATCCTCTTTCAGGTCTCCATGGCCGACGGAACGATGGACAGTGCCGAGCAGCGGTTGATTGACAGTGCCGGGCAGATTTTCCACTTCTCCTACATGGCGATGGAAACCTTCAGGCGCCAGTACGCCTCCGGCTACCGCTACTCATCCTCCGGGGCGTCGGGGTATTCCGGTAACCGTTCGTCCGGCTCCTACGGCTCTTATGGTTCCGGAGCCGGGGCTCAGCAGAGTCAGAGTTCAAGTCTGGCCCACAGCTACGCGGTGCTGGGGCTGACCTCGGACGCGAGCGATGACGAGGTAAAGAAGGCTTACCGCAAGCTGAGCATCGAGTACCATCCGGACATGGTCGCGTCAAAGGGCCTGCCGGAGGAGTTTGCCAAGTTCGCCACTGAGAAATTCAAGGAAATAAACGCCGCATATCAGGAAATCAAGGCGTCCCGCGGGTTGAAATAGGATTTCGGGCTATCAAAAGTTACTGAAAGCTGGTCCTGTTTCTCAGCGAGCGGGCCAGGGTCAGCTTGTCCGCGTACTCCAGTTCACCGCCGATCGGCAGGCCGGAGGCCAGTCTGGTCAGTTTCAGATCCGGAGAGTCGGCAAACAGTCCTTTGAGGTAAAGGGCAGTGGTGTCGCCCTCGTCGGTCGGGTTCGTGGCGATGATAATCTCCCTGAACTGTCCTTCGCGGACCCTCTTTTTCAGGCTGTCGAACGAAAGCTGTGCCGGGCCGATTCCCTCAAGCGGGTTGATTGCTCCGCCGAGAACATGGAACAGGCCGTTGTACACCCCGCTGGAGGAAATCTTGACCACGTCCTGGGGCTGCTCGACTATGCAAAGCAGGCTCCGGTCGCGGGTCTGGTCGCTGCAGAACGGACAGGGGTCCTCTTCGGTGAAGCACCCGCAGACGCTGCACGGCCGGACCTTTTCCTGGATTGAGACAATCCGCTCTCCCAGCTCGCGGTTGAATTCCGGGTCGGTCTTGATCAGGTGGTATGCCATGCGCAGGGCCGACTTAGGGCCGACTCCCGGCAGGCGGGACAGGCTTCTGGAGAGTTCTTCGATTGCTGACATGCTCAGGCTCCGCCCATGTTGGAACGGGCGATCTCCATCGCCTTTGTCCGGGCCTCGGCAATTGCGCTGTTGATTGCCGATGCCAGCAGCACCTCGACGGTCTGGGCGTGTTCGGCATCAAAGACAGCCGGGTCTATGGAAACGGAGACTACCTCCATCGCGCCATTCATCTCAATCTTTACCAATCCGGCTCCGGACTCGCCGACGACCGTGACGGTCCTGAGCTTCTGCTGCATCTCCTGGGCCTTTTGCTGGAGGCCGGGGAGGTTCTTCAACAGTTCATAAGGGTTCATTCCCTGATTCCTCCGAGCATGCTTCTGACCAGAGCCTCCGGCGAGTTCGGGTCCGAAGCCGCATCCTGGACAGCTTTGGTCTCCGGCCGGATTTCGGCCTCAAGGACCACCGCGCCGGTGTAGTTCAGCACCCGTCCCAGAACCTGCCTGATGGCCTCCTCGTTGCCCTTGGCATTCTGAAGGGCGAAGCTGCTGGAAAAAACCAGACAGGCCGCCCCGTTTTTCATCCCCAGTTTTCTGACCGGGCGGAAGATGGAGTACATCTGCGGGTCGTTCTTCTGACAATAATCCATGATTGCAGGCAGGTCGGCCTGGGTTGGCTCCTTGACCGTCGGCTTTTGCGGTTCAGGTTCTGCAACGGGAGCCGGGGCGGAAACAACCGCGGGTTCGGGCTGCTGGCCAGTAACTGGCGCGGGTGCGGGTGCGGGTTCGGCCTGAACCGGCTGAGGTTTCACCGGCTCCGCCTTCGGTTCCGGCTGATGAACCGGTTGCGGTTCGGGCCGGGGCTCCTCGGGCAGTTGGCGGACGGGCAGGTCGGGCAGACGGTGGAGTTTCGGGTTGGTCGGAGTCAGCTTGCCCAGAACCAGGTCGTTCTTGAGCCGGGTCAACTGCTCCATGATGACCGGACCGGAGGCCAGAAAGCGCAAAGTGTTCAGGCGGCTGACTGCCAGCTCCAGTTCAAAGCGGGGGTTGAGCGAGTAGCGGATGTCACGGTAAAGGTTGAGGAACATCGACAGTCCGGCCTCGAGCTGCATTTCGGAATAGGCGTCGCGGACTTCTTTTGGAAAGGCGGAAACCTGCTCCCCGAGGACGGACTCGCCGGTGATGCCCTTGCGCATCAGAAGCAGGACGCGGAAATAGTCGGCGAAGTCGCGGACGCACTGCTCGACGCTGACGCCCCTCTGAATCAGGGAATCGATTTTCTCGATCGCCTGGCCCTTGCGGCCGCCGATGAGGCTGAGCATCACCTCGTTGAGGTTGTCGATTCCGGTCAGGCCGAGCTTGGTCCGGATCTTTTCCATAGTGATGTCGCCGTCGGAAAAGGAGACGACCTGGTCAAAGAGGGTGTAGGCGTCGCGCATGCCGCCGGCCGACTCCTTGGCAATCCAGAAAAGGGCCTGATCTTCGGCTTTGACCCCCGTTTCCTCGCAAGTTTCGCGCAACAGGCGCTTGATTGTCTCAATATTGAGCAGTTGGAAGTTGAACTGCTGGCACCTCGAACGGATTGTCGCCGGCACCTTCTGCGTCTCGGTTGTGGCGAAGATGAACACCACGTACTGCGGCGGCTCCTCGATGGTCTTCAGCAGTGCGTTGAAGGCGCTGTTGGACAGCATGTGCACTTCGTCGATTATGTAGATCTTGTACCGCGAGTGCTGCGGAGGGAAGGAAATCTCGTCCTTTATCGTGCGCACGTCGTTGACCGAGGTGTTGCTCGCTCCGTCGATCTCGATGACGTCGGTGTCGACGCCCCTGGCTATGCTCAGGCAGTTGTCGCACTTTCCGCACGGGGTCGCCGTCGGTCCGTGTTCGCAGTTCAGGGCCTTGGCCAGAAGGCGGGCCGTCGTGGTCTTGCCCACCCCGCGGGGTCCGGAGAACAGATAGGCATGGGCAATCCGGCCCTGAGTGACGGCATTTGTAATGGTCGAGATGACAAAGTCCTGCCCCGCCACAGCCTCAAACTGCTGCGGGCGCTTCCTGGTTGCCGTGACTTCGTAGGCCATCATTTCCTCCGGATCCGATTCAGGTGCTGTTCTACGCGATTATACCATGCGGGCCGAAAACAAAAAAGGAGACAAATCGCCTGCGTCACATCAACTGACCGCTTACCGTTGCTGTCTTCCGACCCTGGCGGGGTTGGGCGGCGTCAATTGCGCAGAATCTGTCTCCAACGGAGAGAGGGGGATTCGAACCCCCGAAGGCTTTTGACCTTACACGACTTCCAATCGTGCACCTTCGACCACTCGGACATCTCTCCAAACGCAAAGTGAATATATCAGAAACCCTGCGCCGCTTCAAGTGCTCCCCTTCCTTTGCTCCCGGGCAAGTCCTGACCGTCCCCCGCCTCCAGCCGCCGTCCCCGCCCGCAATTGGTGGTTTTTCCGCGTCTGAGAAAAAAACCACCAAAAAAATGGTGGTTTCTTACGGATTATCAAAAAAACCTCCAAAAAGATGGTGGTTTTCCGCTGGATTCAAGAAAAACCACCAAAGCACCTATCAAAAAAAACAGAAACACCGAGGGACAAGCCCCCGGTGCCTCTGTTTCGGAGTGATAGGGATTCGAACCCTAGGTGGAGACGAGCCCCACACCAGATTTCGAGTCTGGCTCCTTCGACCACTCGGACATCGCTCCAACTCTGTGCATTATTACCATATTTTCCACGAGTGTCAAACCTTCCGGTGCACACCTCGTCCGGGTGGGGGGGGGCGGTCAGGTCTTGGCCGAAAGAAAAGAGAGGAGTTGCTCGATGTCCCGCCGGTCCTTTTCCCGGCCGAGGGCGCGCTTCATCTGAAGCAGGCCGTCCGGGGAGATGACGGGCAAGCCTTCGACGGTCTCGACCCGGTCGCAGAGCCAGCCTTCAAAGATCTCTATGTTCCCGGCGCAGAGGAACTTGCGTTTGCCGTCGGAGGTGTGGCCGCACAGCAGGCCGTCGGCCTGGAGCTTGTCGGCAAGCTCACTTGTGCAGCCCAGATCGATGTCGCCGGCCTCCTGCCTGATGCCGTAAAGCACCATGGCCGCGCCGGTGACGACCCACCAGCCGTCCGGGTAGGGAAATGAGGCGAGAGTTGCTTTGATTTCGTCAATTTTCATTTCTGAAACAGAATAACAGATTCCTGTCTTCGGCGGAACATGATAGAATGGCCGGGGAAAACCAAAAGGAGTTCATGATGAAGAGAATTGTTGCAGTGTTGCTGATTGCCCTGGTGGTGATGACTTCGGCCTTTGCCGAATTCAAGGTCAAGTCCGTCGGCCTGGAGACCGGAGAGGGGTATTTCGTTTCTGTCACCGCTGAAGCCGCGGAGAATCTCGACGTCTACGGCAGGCTGGGATACGCGGGCTATTTCGGATTTTCCACAGGTGCCAACTACAAACTGGCGGAACTGCACATTGACAACAAAACCGTCTTTGACGTGGCTCCCGGTGCCCAGCTGACTCTCGGATTCAGAGACAGCCTCTTTGTTCTCGGCTTCCTCTTCAACTGCCAGCTTTCGTTTGACAACGGCCAGTTCGGAGCCTTTGTCCGTCCCGCCCTCGGCTTGCTGCACCAGAGCTACAAGGGCAACGGAAACACCGACTTCAATCTTTGCATCGAAACCGGCGTCTACTACCTGTTCTGAGCCGGACGCTCCGCTTCAAATCCTCCGTTGTGGTCTGAATAAACCAAAAACTCCCGGACAAGCCGGGAGTTTCCGTTTATGAGACCGGGAGGATTTGCCTTCGCCTCCCGGAAGTCCGGCTCAGGCCGGCTCCGCTGCCGGACGCTCATCAAATCGCGTCCGGACTCACGCTCCGCTTCAAATCCTCCGTTGTGGTCTGAATAAACCAAAAACTCCCGGACGAGCCGGGAGTTTCCGTTTTATGAGACCGGGAGGATTTGAACCTCTGACCCTCAGATCCGCAATCTGATGCTCTATCCAGCTGAGCTACGATCTCGTTTTCTTAAGCAGGAGTATTTTAGTTATTGTGCTCCGTTCTGTCTAGTGGGCTTCCCGCATCGTGTAACCTCCACGTGGCAGTGGTGTTATAGAGGTTGAAACAAGGAGGACGGCAGGATGAAAAAGGCATTCAGAATCGCGGTGATAGTCATTGCGGCCGTAGTTTGCCTTTCTTTCGCAAGCTGCCGTTCCGACAGCTCAAGGCTACTTGGCGTTTCGGTCGACAATACTGTGGCCAGGGCTTCTTACTATGAGGTGTCGGTAAGCGCCGGAAACGGAGACGAGGTAGTCTACAAAACTCCCAATTCCGTATTCCCGTCCGTCCTCCAGATTTCCGTTCCCGCCGGGAGCACAAGTGTTACGGTGGTTTCCTACGCGACCGCCGCGGACGGCAAATCCGTGGCTATCGCATCCGGAAGCACGCTGCTCGGAAACGGCGACAGGGCGGAAGTTGTTCTTGTTTCGAGTGGAAGCTGACTTTTTCGGCCATCCGTTTTTTCCTTTTCCCCGTCCGGCCTGTCCCCCGACTGAGCCGGACACTTTTTATGCGCTACTTCCGTTGAGGAATAGTCGGAATCCGGAAAAAAGGCTGCTGACTGAAACACTGTCCCGTCAGTACGCTACGCAGATGTTCTTGCCCCTGTCCTTTGCCTCATAGAGGGCGCGGTCGGCGTTTTTGAAGACGTGCTCGAAACTGGTCTGGGTGCTTTCCTCGGAGATGAACAGGCCGACGCTGATGGTCAGGTCGATGTCGGCGTTTTCCTTGATGGCGGAGGAGATGCGCGTGCGGAGTTTTTCAAAGATGATGACCGGGTTTTTGTCGGTCTTGCAGTCCTTGCAGAGGACGATGAACTCGTCTCCGCCGATTCTGCCCGCGACGAAGTTGCCGCCTTTCTGGATGCCTTTGAGCTGGGAGCCGATGGAGGCCACGACCTTGTCCCCCTTGTCATGACCATGGACATCGTTGACCCGCTTGAAGTCGTCGACGTCGAGGATGGCAACGGCCCAGACGCCCTCGGGCTCGGAGTCGATGAATTCGCGGACCTCGGTCTCGATTTTCTGCTTGTTCCAGATTCCGGAGAGGCTGTCGGTGTCTGACAGGTCCTGCAAGGTCTTGTTCACTTTGAAGTTCTTGAGGCGGCTGCTGTGGATCGGGAAGCTGACCGAGGCGGAAAAGACAAAGGCCGCCACGACTGTAAAGACGTCGTGGCTGATTACCGAGCTGTCCTTGTACCGGATTGTCAGGATGATGTCCAGGGCCGCGAGAGCTCCTGTAAGCGAGATGATCTGCGACTGTTTAAGGATGAACAGGGCGGGAATCAGCGCCAGATAGAGGGGAAAGAGCGATTCGGGGTCGCCGGGGTAAGGAAAGACTCCGATTGCAATCAGGTTCAGACCCATGGCGAGCACAAAGAGGATTGAGAGTGCCTGGGCAATGGTGAACGGGACCTGGGACCGCCCCCTGTATACGGCCGCGGGGATGAAAAATGCCACGCAGAGCGGAATCAGCGGTATGTACTCGTTGGAGAAGTGCCAGCCGGGAATAAGAAGCGGAGTCAGAAAGAGGAAGAATCCAGACAGAAGTCCGATTCCCAATGAGGCCACGAAGAGGGCGTTGATATTGTCTCTGGCGATACTGGCGCGGGCCTGAAGGAAGTACGTCCGCCGGAGCTGAACCAATTCCTTTACTGTATTGCGACCTGCCAGCTCCGGATTTCCGTCCAAAAGCCACCTCCGACTTGTTTCTTTTCAGGTGAATACAATCCTAGCCATCCCGCGGGATTTGTCAAGGAAAACAAAGAAATGAGGGTATGAAAAAGGGCTGCCGTGTTACGACGGCCCGGGACCGGAGAGAGGGGGATTCGAACCCCCGAACCCGTTTCGCAGGTTAACTCCTTAGCAGGGAGCCCGATTCGGCCACTCTCGCATCTCTCCAGCGCGGTTTCCCGCTGTTAGGCGCCGGTTTCCGATGCCGGACGTCGGCGTCTAACGGAGAGAGAGGGATTCGAACCCCCGGAGACTTGCGCCTCAACAGTTTTCAAGACTGCCTCCTTCGACCGCTCGGACATCTCTCCAGCGGTCTCCTACTATATTGACCGACTGGGGCTTTGTCAACACCAAACCGGAGTGGCCCGGCCGTTGGAAGCTTCGGAGAAATCATGTTCCAGCCGGTCTTTGCATGAGGCGGGAACCATGGCCGTGACGGTCACCGAGTCGGCGAAATCACAGTTGATATCCGTCGCCTGACAGGCTGTCAGAATCCTCTGAGCCTGGTCGTGCAGTTCGTATCCCACCCTGATCAGCACCGGGACGCGGGGTGTGTATTCCTCCGTCTTGAGCACGGCCAGGACCGCCTTTGCGCTGTCCCCGTAGGCCTTGACCAGCCCGCCGGTGCCCAGAAGGATGCCGCCGAAATACCTGGTCACAGTCAGCCCGACGTTTGTCACCCCGCTGCCCTTGAGTACCTCAAGCACCGGCCTCCCGGCGGTGTTCTTCGGCTCCCGGTCATCGCTGACGGAGAACTGTGTGCCGATGATTGCGGCGTGGACGACATGGCGCGCGCCGGGGTGCAGGGCCCGGGTGTCGGCGATTGCCTTTTTGAGCGCGTCGAAGCTGTCGCAGTAAAAGGCGCAGGCGATAAAGCGGGACTTTCGGACCTCAATCTCGGCGCAGGCTGTTTCGGCAGGAACAATCATGGTTTGATGTTATCACAGACTTCCCCGATGAAAGAACAGGTTTTCCTCCTCAGGCGGGGCGGTGGCCTGCAGGCGGTCGGCAAGCTCGTCCAGCTGGGAGAAAAGCGGCCCGCCGACCGGAGCCGATTTCATCCGGGAAATGTCGTCCTTCAGCTGTTGCTCTGTCCGGGCTCCGAGGATAATGATGTCCGGATTCTTTGCTTTTACCCAGGAATAACAGGTGGAAACGGGGTCAGAAGACTTTGTTATGGTTTCGGTCAAGGCCTTGAAAGCCTCCGCCGATTCGGGCCGTAAGCAGTAGAGGTTTCTCCTGGAGTCCTGCGCGGACTTGCCCAGAAGCAGCCCGAGCCCCAGCGGGCTGTAACCGGCGACCTTGATACCTTTCTCCCTGCAGAAGGCCAGCTGGGCGTCCAGCTCCCGTGTCCAGAGGAGCGACACCGGCCGCTGGATCCAGTCTATCGGAAACAGTGAGCAGGCCTCCTCGATCTGCCGGAGGCTGAAGTTGGAGAGCCCGATGCCGCGGACCAGGCCGCGTTCCTTCAGGCCGGCCAGGGCCTGAAGGGTGCGCAGACGGTCAGCCCGGGATCCGGGATAATGGAGATAGACAAGATCAATGTACGGTGTCTTCAGCCGGTCCAGACTGCGCCGGAAGGAGGCTGACGGATCGGAAGGGCCGGGCATGAGTTTGGTGGCGATGAAAACCCCACAACGGTCGCGGGATTTGAGGACAGACCCGAGCAGCTGTTCGGACAGGCCGTTGCCGTAGGAGGGGGCGGTGTCGAAATGTCTGATTCCGGATTTCAGGCCCAGGCGGAGGACGGCGCGGCTTTGGGCGGCATCCTGGCCGTCCCAGAATCCGAACGACGGGCCGAACTGCCAGCAACCCAGGGCGCAGTCCATCAGACTTCCTTTGTCAGCCGGAGCGAGATGATCCGGCGGCCGTCGAAGGTCGAGTGCACGCAAAAGGGCGTCCCGGACAGGGCCAGGGGCAGCCAGTAGCGGTCGTCGCCCCACATCTGGTCATACGGGATGGAGCCGGTGTCCTGCCAGAACGGACGGGCTTCCGCAGTTTCGACCGGCTCCCCGGTGTAGCTTCCGGCCAGGAAGACCCAGCCGCGCAAGCTGTAGCCGTCGGTGAACTGGAAGTTGAGCAGTCCGACCTGCCTGACCGAGCCGATTTCAAGCCCGGTTTCCTCCCGGTACTCGCGGATAGCGGCCTGCAGGGGCGTTTCGCCCGGCTCGATGTGTCCGCCGGGGGCGTTGACCAGGCCGTTTCCGAAGCCGGTCTTCTTGTCGATCAGCAGTACCTGCTGCCGGCCGTCCGGCAGGGTGCGCCCGAGGTAGGTCACGACACACAGGTCTCTGGGCGTCCAGTTTTTCCAGTCGATTTCCCTCAGGTGCATATTCCCTCCGCGGCGGCTTGATGATACCACACACGGCCCCCGGTTGGAACGCTTCCCGATTGCCTGCGGCACGGTTTTGGTTTAATCTGCAACGGATGAACAACAACAATTCCCGTCCCGCTTCGGACGACAACACCGACGCCTTTCTCAAGAGCCTGGGCTTTCCCTCGATCGAGGTCCACCAGTCCTTTTCACATTTCGACTTCACCCGCCCCGGCAGACGGGTCCTGGTCATCGGACCTATGGGTTCGGGCAAGACCGAGTTTGCCGCCCGTGTCTGGCGCGATGCCTCCGTCGCCGTGTCAAAGGGTCCCGCCGTCAAGGCCCTGACCTCGACCGGAATCGCCGACAGGAGAAACGTCTTCTTCATCCGCAGCGTCCTGGATGCCTCGCGGTTTGAGGACTATCCCGCCGACGCCCTGCCATACCGCGGGGGCTACGTCCGCTGCGGGGAAAACATGGCCCGCATCAGCGATTCCTTCGGCCTGGAAAAGGTTCTGGAGGACAATCCGTCCGTCGGGACGTTCATCATCGACGAGGCTTCGTTCTTTGACGAGAGGATTGTCTACGTCATCCGCAAGCACAGCCTGCAGCGGGGTGTGATGTTCGTCATGCCGACGCTGATCCTCAACTTCCGCAGGGATATCTTCAACTCCACCGCCCGGCTGATGCTCGACATCGCCACCGATGTAATTCCCCTGACCGCGTACTGCGACCACCGGGACTGCCTGGACGGAGCCTTTTACACCTACCGCTACTACAACATCGACGGCCGCGAATGCCCGGCACTGTACTTCGACCCGCTGATCATCGTCGGCGGCGACAAGGAAAAATCCGGCTCCTGGGCCCCGAACTACTGCGCCCGCTGCGACGCCCACCACTACCTGCCCGGCAAGGAATACACCTTTTTCACCCTAAAGCCGCTGGGTGAAAAAGCCGCCGCCGGAGACTCCGCCCCGCTGGAGCGCGAGTTGGCCCTCCTGGCAACGGACAAGGAAAACTCCGCCTTGTTCTGCTCGATGCTGGAGCAGTACGCCTCCCTGCCCGACCGCGAGGTCTACCTCGACTCGATCAGGGTGGATTTCATCGCCGAAAAAGCTCTGTGCTACCTTGTCTGCGAGCAGAACCTGCTGACCGACGACCAGGTCGTAAGCATAGCCTCGCGCCTCGGACTGAACACGAAGTACCTTTCACAGATTCTCACCGACAACGGCCGCGTCATCGACTTCGGCCAGCGCCTGCTGTTCTGAGCCTGACGGTTTGCGCGCCGGACGAAAGCGTTTTATAATCTGCCCGGGCCCTCGCGCCCACGGAGGCAGACATGGCAGAAACCCTGATGGAAAAACTCAAAGCCGCAGCGTCTTTTATCCGGCCAAGGCTTGACCGCCAGCCGGAAATCGGCATCGTCCTCGGCAGCGGACTGGGCGGACTGACCGCGAAGATCAGTAATCCTGTGGAGATTCCCTATGCGACCATCCCGGGATTCCCGGTTTCCACCGTCGCCGGCCACGCGGGCAAGCTCGTCTGCGGTGAATTATCAGGGAAGTACGTGCTCTGCATGTCCGGCCGCTTCCACTTCTACGAAGGCTACGACATGGGCACCCTGGTTTTCCCCATTCAGACGATGAGGATTCTCGGGATAGAAAAGCTGATTCTGACCAACGCCGCAGGGTGCGTCAACGCCGCGTGGAACCCCGGCGAGCTGATGCTGATATCCGACCATATCAAACTCTGCGCCGAGAGTCCGATGCGCGGCCCGAACGACCCCGCCCTCGGAGAACGGTTCTTCGACATGAGCGATGTCTACACCCCGGCGTTCCGAAAGATAGCCCGCGGCTGCGCCGACAGGCTGGGCATCCGCCTGAGGGAGGGAGTGTACCAGTACTTCACAGGCCCCAACTACGAGACGCCGGCCGAGGTCCGTTTCGCCCGCACCGCCGGGGCCGACGCGGTCGGGATGTCCACCGTTCCGGAGGCTATCGCCGCCAGGCACTGCGGGATGAAGGTCCTGGGCATAAGCTGCATGACCAACATGGCTGCCGGCGTCAGCCAATCCCCGCTGGTCCACTCCGAGGTTCTGGAAACCGGTCTTAAAGTGGCCAGGGACTTTGAGAACCTCGTCCAGGCCATAGTCGCCGAGATGTAGACCCATTTGGGCCAGCAAGCGAAAGTAAACGAAACCCTGAGAGCCGTGTTTCTTTAGGATTTGAAAAACAGGCCCGGAGTTTGAAATCTCAAACTGGCGGGCCTGAATTTTAGCAATTGGTTTGAAACTGCTCAGGAAAGCTCGGCGGCGGCCTGATAGACGGTGTTCACCAGGGCGGGGATCTTTTCCAGGTCGATGCTGGAGAAGGCCAGCCTGATATGGCTGTCGTCCAGGCGGATGACTCCGGTTTCGTACTTGTTCAGCAGCAACTGCCTCAGCTGTTCCGCGTCGCACCGGCAGCCGAAGGCCATGAAGTAACCGCTGTTGAACGGAAGCGGAGTCAGGCAGTCGTCCGATGCGTGCTTGGCCAGCTCCTGTTTCAGCGCCTCGAAGCGCAGGCGGATCTTCTCGATGCCCTGCTGCTTGCTCTGTTCGTACTCAGGAGAGGCGAAGGCCTTGAGAATGGCGTTCTGCGAGGGCAGGCTGCAGCTGGACAGCGAGCCGCGCAGTGCGCCCATCGTCTTCTGGACAAGGGCGTCGTACTGGGCAGCGGTGTAGCCCTTGCATCCGTAGGTGATGAATCCTACTCTGAAGCCCCAGACCATCTCCTCCTTTGTCGCGGCGTCTCCCTTTACCGCGAGGATGTTCTCGTGGGCATCGGCCAGGCGGGCGAACATCGACTGTCTGAAGACCTTGTCGTCGAAGAACAGCCCGAAATAGGCATCGTCGCAGAGGACGACGATCTTCTTGCCCTTGGCAGCCTGCTCAACCAGAACGGCGGCAATCTCATCCGCCTCGGCGGCGGTCGGGGCGTATCCGGTCGGGTTGTTGGGGAAGTTGAGGAAGACAAAGGCCTTGGGCGCCTTGATGCCCTGAAGCACGGCTTTGAGCCCCTCGACGTTGAAGCCGCCCTTGTCGGAGAAGAACGGGTAGAAGTTGATCTTCGCCTGACGCTGCTCGGTGAGAATCAGGTTGTAGTTCTCCCAGTAGAGGTCCGGCATCACCACATCATCGCCCTTGTCCAGAAAGAGCGAGGCAACGATGCTTATCGAGCTGGTCAGTCCGCTGGTGACCACCGGAAGGGAGGTTTCCTTTGCCGCGAGCAGGGGGTTTTTGAGCTTCATCTGCTCCAGCCAGGCCGCCCTTAGGGCCGCCACACCGCCCATCGGGGCGTAGGGGAAAATCTCGCTGTCGGTCAGCTCGGCGGAAAAGGCGTCGCGGATCGGCTTGATGTACATCGGCTTTCCGCCCTCGGTGGCGATTCCGATGGTGGCGTTGTACTTCTTGGCCTTCTGCTTGGCCTCGGCCGACTGGACGATGATTCCCTTGGGAACGTAGAGCCGTTTTCCGTAATCGGAGAGAAGGGCCGCAGCCGATGTGTTTTCCAGAGTCCGGTTGAGGTCTTCTGCCAGTTTGTTCATAAAATCCTCCTGTTTCGGGTCAGGCGCGCCGAATCTGCCGCGCACCGTTTCCATTGTAACATGCCCAAACCGCGGCGTCCAACAAACTCTTTGTGTGAATGATGCTTAACTTGCCCGCGGGATATTTGTATTATTGGAGTGTGAATATTCTCTGCATTTCGGATGAAGTCGACCCGTTGGTGTATTCCCCGAACGTCAAAAAGCACTTCGGGGACGTCGATCTGGTCCTGTCCGCCGGGGATCTGGGCACGCGGTACTACGAATTCATCATCTCCTCGCTCAACAAGCCTCTGCTGTTCGTCAACGGAAACCACAAGGGCTGGCATCCCGAGGACGCTCAAAAGGAACAGCCCCTCAAACCGATTGTTCCGGACTACTGCGGCGAGTTCATCGACGGCAGGGTGGTCTACCTCAGGAACCTGAATCTGATTGTCGCCGGATTGGGCGGGAGCATGGAGTACAACGGCGGCCCCGACCAGTATTCCGAAACCTTTCAGCGTCTGAGGATGCTCCGGCTCTTTCCCGCATTGCTGTGGCACCGGATCTTTCACGGCCGCTGGTGCGACATCCTCCTGACCCACGCCGCCCCCAGGGGGGTGGGCGACGGGCAGGACCGCTGCCACACGGGATTTACGTGCTTCAACACCTTTATCCGGCGCTACCGACCGCGCCTGATGCTCCACGGACATGTCCACGTCTTTGACCTCAACGAGCGCCCGGTCAGCCGGGTCGGGGACACGACTGTCGTCAACGTGTTCAAGAGCTACGTAATCGACACCGAACGCCCGATTTCGGGCCGATCCTGAGCGGAAAGCCTATGCCGATGGATTTTGTTGCAGCGATGAACAGGGCCAGGGTGGACGAGATCCTGTCCCGATTCAAGAGGACCAACACCGAGTTGCTGTCCTTCTACCAGGTGACCAACCTGATCAAGCCCCGCAACGAGTGCTACAGGGGCATTCACCCGATCAAGGTGTCCGACATCATCGGCTCCGAGTGCCGCTACCACGACTTCTCCCCGGCGTTCTTTCCCAAGAACCCCGAGCTGCAGAGACGGTGGGAGAGCATCGAGAGGGCAAACCTGGACAACATCGACCTGCCGCCGATCAGCGTCTTCAAACTCGGCGGCAAGTACTTCGTCCGCGACGGCAACCACCGCGTCTCGGTGGCAAAGGCGCTGGGCATAGCCTTTATCGACGCCGAAATCGTCGAGCTGGATTCGGCCATCAAGCTTCACAGCGGGATGACCGAGCAGCAGATAATAGCCAAGCTCTGCGAATACGAGCGGGAGCGCTTCATCGAGCAGTATCATCCGCAGGACTACCTGCCGATGGACGAGATCGTGTTCACCTCGGTCGGCGGATATCCGGAGCTTGTCCAGCACATCCTGGTGCACAAGTACTATATCAACATGGACAAGGACTACGAGGTCACCTTTGAGGAAGCGGCCAGGTCGTGGTACGAGAACATCTACAAGCCGATCTGCGGGTCGATAGGCAGGGAGCACATGAGGCTCCATTTCCCCGGCCGTACAAAGGCCGATCTGTACATGTGGGTGGTCAGGCACTGGGACGACCTGAAAAAGGCCGACCCGGGAGTGACGATCGACGAGGCGGGGCACGACTACGAGAAGAAACACGGAAAGGGGATGCTCCGCAGGTGGATTGCCCGCATCAGGGGACGCTCGGGAAAAACTTGATTCTCGAGGGCTTTCGACTTATCATTTTTCAGCAGGTCTTTCTTGCTGTGGGGTATTGAACAACAGGAGACAACATGGCAAACAACACCAAGTCAGCCAGGATCGAAGCCAGTCTTGAGCAGATGATTCTAGACCATCAGTTCAAGCCGGGCGACAGTCTGCCGTCTCAGAAAGAACTGGCCCAGCGCTTCGGCGTAAGCCCCCGCTCGGTGCGGGAGGCCCTCAACAGCCTTGAGGTCAAAGGTCTGGTATCCATCGTTCAGGGCAAGAACACGGTGGTCAACGAAACCTCGCTCGACCGCTTCATCGAGTCTCTGTCCTCCTCGATGCTCACCGGTCAGGATATGGACAGGCAGCTGCTGATGAACCTCTTTCAGGTGATAATCACCATCGAGGTCGAGGCCGCCAGAGGCCTGTCCCGCGACCCGGAGAGGAAGAAAACCCTCCTGAGGATGCACAAGGTCGTGGCAGACATGAGGGCCTTGCTCGAGGACAATCCGATGGCCGAAGAATTCGGAAAAGAGGTCCAGGACTACGAGAAAGAGTTCCATCAGGACATCATTTCCGCGTATGACAACCAGATTCTCATGTCAATCTACGACAGCCTCTCGCCGATTCTGTACCTCCATCTGCGCCGCCTGACCTATACCCGCGACGAGCTGGAAAAGGAAATCAATGAGCTGGAGTACGTGGTCGAGGGATTCTCCTCGGGAACCACCGACCTGGTCGTGGCACTGATTCTGGTCATCCTGAACGGAACCAAGACCAAGTGCGAGTCGCTGGAGATGTAGGAGGCAAAGATGCAGAAGGACACCAAGGCTTCCAAAATCGCGAACGTGATTGAGAACATGATAGTTTCCCGCCGGTACGCGCCGGGGGAGGAGCTCCCGTCGCAGAGCGAGTTCGAGGACATGTTCTCCGCCTCCAGCCGCTCGATCCGGGAGGCTTTCAAGCAGCTCGAGGCAAAGGGCCTGATCGACGTCAGCCAGGGCAAGAGGGCAAAGGTCAAATCGAACAACCTCGACCGGTTCGTCGAGTCCCTGGCCACAACCATAAAGACCAACCATTCATCCAACAGAAAGCTGATTCTAGACCTGGTTCAGGTCCGGACCACCCTGTGCGTCTCGGCGGCCAGGGAGTTTTCCAGGATGCCGGACCGCGTCGCCGTCAGCAGGGAGATGCACAGGATAGCCAACAGGATGGCATCCCTGCTTCCCGACGTCCTGGCCCGGTCCCAGGAGGCCTACGACGAATTCCTCACCCAGGAGTCGTCCTTTCTTAAGGTCCTGATCCGCTCGAACAACAACCCGATTCTCAATTCCATATACGACAACCTCGTCCCGTTGCTCGACACCAACATCCGGACGCTGAAGTTCACCTACCATGACCTGCAGAAAAGGGCCCGGGAGTTTTCCTACATCAGCGACGCCATCCGGAACGGACAGACGGACCTGGCGGTGGCGCTTGTGCTGGCCGCCCTGTTCCCCGTCAGTCAGAAAGTCGGACAGAAGTTCGAGGAGTAAACGTACCCGCCAGGCAAAGGAGGCTCGCCATGAAACGCTGCTCAATCATCATCCACAGTGTCACCGGAAACACATTCATCATCGCCGACCATCTGTGCAAGCTGCTGCGTGAGGGCGGGGTGGATGCCCGCCTGTACCGGGTGGAGGACCCCGATCTGCACATCCTGGCAAACGAGAACGAGCGGACCAACGAATTTCTTGAGGATCTGCTTGCCATCCCGGTGGTCAAGAACGAGAAGCTGCTCAAAAGCGACGCGGTGGTCATGGGCTGCCCGACGTATTTTGCCAACGTCAGCGCCGAGATGAAGGCCTTCATCGACGGTACCATAGGGTATTACGGTACCGGGGATATGAACGGCAGGCTGTTTGCCGCCTTCACCAGCTGCGGGGGCGGGCTTGATGATGCGAAAAAGGCCATCGCGGCGATGAACACCTGGGCGCTTCAGATGGAGATGGAGCTCCTGCCGGTGGAACCTCTGATCCACGTAAGCGGCGAGGAGGGCGGAATCCGCCCGTCGGTCGAGTTCGGCGGGCGGATCGGTTCGTTCGCCGACGTCATCCTTAAGGCGCTGTCCTGAACGCATTCCGCCGTTCATGTCACAAGTTGAGCGGCGGAGAAAAGCAATTTAATTTCTAGTTTTACAACGAAATAGGCAGGACGGTCAGGCCTTGCCCGAAAAAGAAAAGAGAAAAACTGCAAATACTCTTGACATAAGCATCACGCGCGGGTATCTTTAGAACCGGAAATGAGGCTGAGAGGTATGCATATTCAAACTCCGACACGACGAATGCTTGCGTTACTTCTGACTTTCCTCTTTGTTCTGACCGGGCTTTTCGCGACGGATGACTACAGATGGAGCGATTCGGGCGGGGATTATAGGGTGTCTCTGTCGGGAACGATCTTTGATACTTCCGGCGAAAAGGTTCTTCAGATCCAGCTGGCCAACAAGGAAACCAGCGAGGTCGTGAACCTGATCAGTTTTCCGGACCTTACGGAACTGAACAGCTCGGGGAGCATCATCACGGAGGATGTTTTCAGGATTTCGTACAGCTACTCGGCGCCGGAGGGTGCTGCCGCCGTCATGGTCCGCATTGAGGCGAGTTCCGACGGGATGACGATGGATGGCGGGGAGAGTTATCCGATCGGCATTTCGTTTGTGAACGAGGACAATGTCGAGGAAGAGGTCAAGTGGGACGCCGTGGCCATCGAGACGACTGAGGGCAACGACTACGTCGTGTTCCAGACGTTCAGGTTGAAGCTGACCAACAGGTTTTCCTCGAGCATTCCTGCCGGGCTGTATACGGGAATCATCAGCCTTACCCTTCAGTCGGTGTAGAGGAGGCCGGTTGTGAAAAAGATCATCATCACGATTCTTATTGCAATCACCGTGGTCTCCGGCGTCTTCTGCAACGATCCTGAATCCACCACCATCGTCCTGCGCTACACGGTCACCGGCAGCGACATCAGGTTCCGTCTGGTCGAGGGCACGGGTAACGAGGGTGAGTCGGTCGACAAGATTTCCTTCGGCGACATCTCGATTCTCAACGAGAACCAGTCCCTCTATTCGGAAAAGGTCTACCACTTCGTCTACAGCTACTCCATGGGTAGCCAGGCGATTTTCCAGCTCCAGATCAAGAGTTCCGATCTGACTCTGGACAGCGACCCGACGGCGAGGATCCTGGTTGAGTTCGTGAACAGCACCGACCGCAGGACCATCACCGAATGGCCCAAGCAGGCAACCTCAAAGGCTGTCGCCACCAACGAGCGTTACTCCGAGGATTTCAGGATCAAGCTGACCAACGCCACCGGCGCCAAGCTTCCGGCCGGCGAGTACAGGGGCGACGTCGTAATCTCCCTCAAGAGAGACTAGTTGATCCTCTTTACGAGGGGTTTTCCTTTTTATCCAATCCTATAAGATAGGTTTCGAAACTGTCGGAGCGGCAGGCTTTGGGCTTGAGCGTCCGGGCCTTTGCGTACTTTTGGCGCATCTGAGCCAGGATTGCCTGCTGGCCGCCGCCCTGGAAGATTTTTATGACCAGGTTTCCGTGGACCTTGAGCTGTTCGTCGGCCAGGAGCATCACCTGCTGCGCCAGGTATTCGCTGCGCGAGGTGTCGACGCTCCGGTTTCCGGTGGTCATCGGGGCGGCGTCGCTGATGATGGCGTCATATGGCCCGAGCGCGGTCAATTGCGCCCTGATTTCGCGGCTGAAGGCATCGCCGGTAAACGAGGTGACCGTAGGGGGCACGGGATTGAGCCCCAGCGGATTGAGGTCGACGGCAACGATTCTGCCCTGACCTTTGATCAGCTGGCGGTGCACATACAGCGTCCAGCTTCCCGGGGCCGCACCGACGTCCAGGACGCTGTCGCCCGGTCTGATGATCCGGCAACTTTCCTGGATTTCCTGGAGCTTGTAAACCGAGCGGGCGGGATAGCCCTCGCGGTGTGCCCGCAGGGTGTAAGAATCGGCCTTGTCCCTTCTGCTTGTAGCCATACCGGAATTGTAGGCGCAAAGTCCCTTCTGTCCAAGGGGTCAAGTGACAAAAGGCGGTGATTTTGGTACAATCCCACAGCGATAAGGAGTCTGTCATCATGAGAATGTCCGCCCTGTTTTCCAGAACCCTCCGTGAGGCGCCCAACGGTGCCGACTGCAAGGGATACGAATACCTTCTGCGCGCCGGTTTCATCAAGCAGCTGGCCGCCGGAATCTTTGACCTGATGCCGCTCGGACTGCGCTCGATCAGAAAGATCGAGGCCATCGTCCGGGAGGAGATGGAGAACATCGGAGCCCAGGAAGTCCTGATGCCGCTGGTGAACCCGGGCGACATCTGGAAGGAAACGGGGCGCTACTGGAGCATCGACAGGGAGATGAGCCGGTTCACCGACCGGAACGACCGTGACATGGTTCTGGCGATGACCCACGAGGAGGCGGCCACCGACCTGGCCCGCGCCCAGATCGATTCGTACAAGCGTCTGCCCCAGCTGTTCTTCCAGATTCAGACCAAGTGGCGCGACGACCCCAGGCCCAGGGCCGGGCTCATCCGTGTCCGTGAGTTCACCATGAAGGACAGCTACAGCTTCGACCGTGACCAGGAAGGCCTGGAAAAGGTGTACAAGGCCCACTACGACGCCTATTTCCGCATCTTCCGCCGTTGCGGTCTGCCGGTCATCGCCGTCGGAAGCGACAGCGGAATGATGGGCGGAAAGGTCGCCCACGAGTACATGTACCTGTCGCCCATCGGCGAGGACACGATCGTCATCTGCCCGAAGTGCGGCTACACTGCCAACCGCCAGGTTGCCCGCTTCAAAAAGACCTATTATCCTTCGGAGCCCGCGGCCCTGACCGAGGTCGCCACCCCGGGTGCCAGGACAATCGAGCAACTCTGTCAGAGCCTGAACATCAGACCCGAGCAGACGGCAAAGGCCCTGTTCATGGTCGGCTCGTTCATCGACGACACCAACGGCAAGGAAGTGGACAAACTGGTCATAGGCCTGGTCCGCGGCGACATGGAAATCGAGGAAAACAAGCTCCAGAACGCCGCCGGAGCCAACGGCCTGCGCCCCGCCCACGACGAGGAAATCGCCGCCTGCGGCATCGTCCCCGGCTTCGGTTCCCCGATCGGCGCCAAGGGTGACTTCATCCTCGTAGTCGACGACTCGGTGGCCCAAAGCAACAACCTCGTCGCCGGAGCCAACAAAGAGGGCTACCACCTGATGAACACCAACTTCGGCCGCGACTACACCGGCAAGGTCGCCGACATCGCCAGCGCCCAGACCGGCTACGTATGCTCCGTCTGCGGCGAGAGCCTGCAGTGCTCAAAGGGCGTGGAGGTCGGCAATATCTTCCAGCTCGGAACCCGCTATTCGGAGTCGATGGGCTGCTGGTACCAGGACGAGCAGGGTGTGCGCCGCCCGGTCATCATGGGTTCGTACGGCATCGGAATCGGACGCCTGCTGGCCTGTCTGGCCGAGAACTACAATGACGTCCAGGGCCTGGCCCTCCCGGTCAGCGTGGCGCCCTACCAGGTCCACCTGGTCAGCCTGGTCAAAGACCCGTCGGTCGGTGAAAAGATCTACGGGGAACTCCAGAACGCCGGAATCGAGGTCCTGTACGACGACCGCAAGGAATCCGCCGGAGTCAAATTCTCCGACGCCGATTTAATCGGCCTGCCGATCCGCATGACCGTGGGCAACCGCAGCCTGGCAGAGGGCAAGGTCGAGGTCAAACTCCGCAACGACCCGGACAGGACACTGATGCTGGACCTTCAGGGCCTCCCCGCCGAAGTCCAATCAATCATCTCCGAGCTGAAAGCCGCCCTGGCCTGACAGGGCGGTCGGCCAAGGCTTTACCGATCCCCGCGCTTGTGCGCCGTCCCCGTCCCTTTGGACTTTTTCGGGGCTGATTTCATTTTTTTACCCAATTTTTTGGGTAAAAATTTTTAAAAATTGATTTTTTTACCCAATTCGTTGGGTAAAAAATCAGAAAAACCGAGAAAAATCACCCAATATTAGCTGCCGTTTATGCCTGCGCGGCGCGGATGGCGGCGTAGCGGGCCTTGATGACGTTGTAGATGATATCCAGCCTCTCGCCGTGGTGGACAAAGGCCGACTTCATAGCGTTCAGTGTGATTTTTTCCAGGTCATCAAGGCCGAGGTTGAAGTTCTGCGCGGCGATGGTCATCTCGTGGGTCAGGTTTGTGTCGCTCATCAGGCGGTTGTCCGAGCAGAGGAATACCCTGAAGCGGTTTTTGTAGAAGATGTTGAACGGGTGGGTGGCGTAGTCCGCCGCCGCGCCGGTGCCTACGTTTGAGGAGATGCACTGCTCCAGCGGGATGCGCTTGTCCAGGACGAACTGGGACAGGGCCCCGAAGCGCAGGCTGCCGTCCTCCATCTCCACCATGTCATCGACCAGCCTGGTGCCGTGGCCGATTCTCTGCGCGCCGCAGACCTGGATGGCCTGCCAGATCGATTCGACCCCGAAAGCCTCGCCGGCGTGGATGGTGATGTTGAAGTTGCGGTTACGGATGTACTGGAACGCCTCCAGGTGTTTCTTCGGCGGGTTGCCTTTCTCGTCGCCGGCCAGATCAAAGGCCACGACCCCTCTGTCGCGGAATGCCACGGCCAACTCGGCAACCTTCAGAGACAGGGCCGGGTCGCTGTGCCTCATGGCGCAGAGAATCAGCCCGAAGCGCATCCCGGTGGCCTTTTTGCCGGCCTCCAGCCCGCGCAGGACGGCCAGCACGACTTCCTGCATCGTCAGACCCTGCTGCAGATGCAATGCGGGGGCGAACCGGATCTCGGCATAGACGACGTTCTGGGCGGCCAGGTCCTCGACCGCCTCAAAGGCGACGCGTTCCAGGGCCTGCGGCGTCTGCATCACCCCGACCGTGTAACCGAAGGTCTCCAGGTACAGGCTCAGGCTCTTCTGCCTGCAGCCGCGGACAAAGACTTCCTTAAGCTCCCCGGCGTCGTATGAGGGGAGGGCGACGTTGTTCGCGCGGGCCAGTTCTATGACGGTCTGCGGCCTGAGTCCGCCGTCCAGGTGGTCGTGAAGTTCGACTTTGGGTACCTTGGCGATGAGTTTCGGGTCAATCATGGTTTGATGATACTATGCGCCGACGGATGTTTCAACGCCGCAGGGAGTTCTTCCAGATTGCGACCGGGCTGACCCTGAAGCGGATCAGGCAGTAAAGCCAGGCGACGAACATCCCGGCCAGGTGGGTCAGCGATGCCACGCCGGTCTGCATGAAGATTTCCTCGAACACGCAGATCAGGGCAAAGACGAGCACGGCAACAGGTGCCCGCATGGGTATGAAGAAGAACAGCAGCAGCCGGGCGTCGGGAAACACCACGGCAAACAGAAACAGCAGTCCGTAAATGGCCCCCGAGGCGCCGTAGAGGAGAATGTTTGTCCCGGTCAGGGCATAGACCAGATAGCTGACGGCGCCGCTGACAAGGCCGCAGACCAGGTAAAAGACGAGAAACTCATTCGAGCCGATCTTGCGCTCCAGGGCCAGTCCGAACATTACCAGCGCCAGCATGTTGAAAAACAGGTGGGCGAAGGTCTGGTGGACGAACATATAGGTCAGAAACTGCCAGAAGGCGTGGAAGTTGACCATGAACACCCTGCTCAGGCCGAGCCAGTAGGTCAGGGGATAGTTGCGGATATAGATGTTCGAGTTCACCAGGAAGAACACCAGCAGGTTGATTCCGGCCAGTACCGCCGAGGCGTTCCAGTATGTATATCTGAACTGTTTGTTGAGTATGCTGTTTCTCATCCCCTTGAAAATACGAATCCGCCGCCGGATAGTCAATCGGGCGTAAAAGGGCGGTTTATTCCGACAGGTGTCATTTATGCAGTGTTTATTCTGACACATACATGCGTTATGTCTTATGTTAATTGTTACAATGTAGAGGTTTGCGACGAAAAAAGTCCGGGAAAAGTCTTGCGCGTTACGGATTTTTATGCAAGAATACCTTTGCCTGATTGTTTCCGGCAACTCATGTACCTCCTTTTGCGGGTGTCTGACAGCACAATCTCCCCACTCCCAACCCTATATGTCAGGCACCCGCCCTTTCTTTTGTCCGCGGCGTTTCAACCCGGCCTGACTTGTAGTATCATGAAGGGGTGGAATCCGACGGACAGACAATGAAACTCAGCTGGCCGGCCACGGCCAGGGCAATCAACACCTGCAGGGTGCTCAACCTCCTGCGGGATAACCGTGGCCTGTCAAAGGCCGCTCTTGCCCGCATGACCGGAATCAACAAGGTCTCCGTAGGCGAGATAGTCGATGACCTCTCCGAGCGCGGCCTGGTCCGCGCCGCCGGAAAGATCGAGGTTTCAAACGGCCGCCGCCCGACGGCCCTTGAACTGGTCCCCGACGCTGCCCTGGCCCTGGGAATCGACATCGGCCCGAAAACCTGCACCATCGCCCTCGGCAACATGAACAACTCGGTTGTCCGCTTTGAGCGCATCCCCACCGAGGCTACCCGCAGCGCCGAGGATTTCTGCGTCAGCCTCATAAAAAGCGCGATGCGCAGCGTCAGACTGGCCCCTGAGGGCAGCGTGGCGGGCATAGGAATCACCGTGCGCGGCTCCGTTTCCCCCGACGGGCGGCTGTTGAAACGCTGTCCCTTCCTGCCCTGGCCGGACATCCCCCTGGCCGAAGTCATGGAAAAGTCGCTTGGGCTCAAAGCCGTGCTGGCGCCGTCGCTTCAGGCTCTGGTCCGGGCCGAAAACCCCGCTGAGGGGAGCATACTATATATAGATTGGGGCGAGAGCATCAGCGCCGCCCTGGTCAGGGACGGGCGGGCTGTTTCCGTCAGCGAAGCGTTCGGGCACCTGAAGGTCTCCGACACCGCTCTGTGCACCTGCGGGAGCATCGGCTGTCTGGAGGCCTGCGCCTCAAGCCCGGCAATCGGGGCTGAGGCGGGAAAGACGCTCGCAGAGCTCTGGGACAGCCCCGGCATCGACAGAGCCATAGGCGCCATGGCCCGCGCAATCGTCTCGGCCTGCGCGGTCTGCGGATGCAGCACGGTCATCCTCGGCGGGCAGGGGAGCACAATCCCGCCTCAGCTGTCGGACAGACTGCGTGAATCGGTCGCTTCGCACTGCCCGCGCTTTGTCGGCGTGCCGGAGATCCGGCCCTCATCCCTGGGTGAGCGGGCAAACATGGTCGCGGCAGTAAACCTGGCTCTGGACGAGTTCCTGTTCCACACTTCATTCCTGTCATCGGTGCGCCCGCTGCTCTGAGCACATTTGCCTCCGGCGGGGATTTTTGTTATCTTCCCCTATTGAAGCGACCGCGGGCCGCTTCCCAATAAACGGAGGCCTTTCATGGAAAGAAAGCAGTTCAAGACGGAAGTTTCGCAACTTCTTCACCTTATAATCCACTCACTCTACTCCAACAGGGAGATTTTCCTGCGCGAGTTGATCTCAAATGCATCCGATGCCCTGGACAAGCTCAAGTACCAGCTGCTGACCTCGGGCAACGAGATCGAGGGCGGGCTTAAGATCGAGCTCGGGTTCACCGAGGGGGACAAGCGCACCCTGACCATCTCGGACAACGGAATCGGCATGAGCCACGACGATTTGAACGAGGACCTGGGCACGATTGCCCGCAGCGGAACCCGCAAGTTCCTCGAGAACCTCACCGAGGAGCAGAAGAAGGACTCCAACCTGATCGGACAGTTCGGTGTGGGATTCTACTCGGTGTTCATGGTCGCCTCAAAGGTCGAGGTCGTCACCCGCAAATACGGCGAGGACCAGGCCTGGAAGTGGGCCAGCGACGGGGTGGAGAAGTACACCATCGAGGAGGCCGAGCGCCCGGAGCAGGGAACGACGATTACAATCTACCTCAACGAGGACGGCAGCCAGTTCGCCAACCGCTGGGACCTGGAGAGGCTGGTCAAGAAGTACAGCAACCACGTTGCCTACCCGATTTTCCTCTCTTATGACCAGAACACCTACAACGACAAGTACGAGGTCACCGGAAAGGAGCACAAGCGCGAGCAGATCAACAGTGCCAGCGCCCTGTGGACCCGCTCCAAATCCGAGCTGACCGACAAGGATTACAACGAGTTCTACAAGAGCAGCACCGGCGATTCCGACGACCCGCTGTTCTACGTCCACACAAAGGCCGAAGGCGCCAACGAGTACACCACGCTGTTCTTCGTCCCGGCCCAGGCCCCGTTCGACATGTACCACGCCGACTACAAGCCCGGCGTCAAGCTCTATGTCAAGCGCGTCTTCATCACCGATGACGACAAGGAGCTGCTGCCGACCTACCTTCGCTTCGTGCGCGGCATAATCGACTCGGAGGACCTGCCGCTGAACGTCTCCCGCGAAATACTCCAGCAGAACCGTGTCATGTCCAACATCCGCACCCCCTCGGTCAAAAAGCTCCTCTCCGAGTTCAAGAAGATCGCCGAGTCCAACCCCGAGCTGTACAAGAAGTTCATCGACAACTACAACCGCCCGCTTAAGGAGGGCCTGTACTCCGACTTCGCCAACAAGTCCGAACTGGCCGAACTGGTCCGCTTCAAGAGCACCTCGGTCGAGGGCTACACTTCGCTGGCCCAGTACAAGGAGCGGATGGGCTCGGACCAGAAGAGCATCTACTACCTGACCGGCAGCACCGAGAACACCCTGCGCAACTCCCCGCTTCTGGGCAAATACAAGCAGAAGGGCATCGAGGTCCTGCTGATGGACGACGACATCGACGACCTGGTCATGACCTCCCTCGGGCAGTATCAGGACGTCCCTCTCAAGGCGGTCAACAAGTCCGACAGCGCCGACGAGCTTTCCTCTGACGAGGAGAAAAAGGAAGCCCCGGACCTGGTTGCCAGATTCAAGCAAGCCCTCGGCGATCTCGTCAAGGATGTTAAGGTCTCCAACCGTCTGACCGATGCCTCCGCCGCGGTAGTGGCTGACGCCGACGAGATGTCCATCCAGATGCAGCAGATCATGCGGATGATGGACCACACCAAGGAAGCCCCGCAGATCAAGCCGATCCTGGAGATCAACATCGACGACCCGGTGGTCAAAAAGATCCAGAACTCCGAAGACCAGAGCTTTGTCACCGACGCCTGCCGGGTCCTGCTCGACCAGGCTCTGCTGGCCGAGGGCCTGATGCCCTCCGACCCGGCTGACTTCTCCCGCCGCCTGCACAACCTGCTGGCCTGAACAAGGGACCATCCTCAACCCCGACAGGGCGGCTGCGGCCGCCCTTGCTTTTGTCCGAAGTTTGGCAAAAAACGACAAACTTTCACCTGAACCAAGGGCCGGAAGGGCAGAAAGTTTTGACAAGAGATCTAAATGTGTCATAAGTTGCAAAAATTTTTTCCCTGTTTTAATTATTGTAATAAAAGAAAATGAACACATGGCAAACTATGAGGTTGAAAAATTTTTAACTTTTTTTGATAAAACTGTTGACATCTGGCCCCAGGGTATAGTACCTTACCATTGCAACGGGGCGTAGCCTCGGAAAAAGCAAGACTTACAAAATGTGAGGGAAATAAAAATGAAAAAGGCTTTTGCAATTCTTCTCGTTCTGGCTATCGCCATGGTTGGTGTGTTCGCCACTGATCCGGCTGACAGCACTCTGACTCTTAAGTATGTTCTTACTGATAACTGGGCTCCTGCTTATTCTTGGGCTTATGTTGTTGGGAACGACGCCGATGCTCCTACTAATAATCTTGCGACCCTGTCTAATCTCACCTACAGCGACGCAAGAACTTCTACCCTTGCTGAACCGGTAGTAGTTGATGACTCGATTATTAATGGAACAATGCCTAAGGGATATGTTGCTTTGAAGATTTTCGATTCTTCTCTTTACTCAATTTCTGCGGCAGAAACTGCTTCTATCACAGTGTCCTGTGTCGGTTGGAAGCTCAATGGAGCTGGTGAAGTTCGCAACGCTGTTACCCTCGGAGAATTCGTTCCCGAGACCACTTTTCCCTCTGGCATCAGCGCTATTGCCAAGGACGAAACAGTCGACCAGAAGCTGAATCTCACCTATGCTGCCAATATTGCAATCAACAGAACCTCCTCCCCGGCGGCTGTTGGATACATCGTGGCTTCTTGGGCAGAGCGAGCAGGTCTTTCCCAGGGCAATTATACCGCTACTGTCACCATCAACTACACCATCACGTAACAAAGAATCAACCCTAGGTTGTCAGCTTGCATCCCCCTGCGGGGTGCAAGCGAGAGAACCTGGGACGGGGATCCCGGGTAATGAAACGGTCCCCACATGTATAGAATATACATTCAAGGCAGAGGCTTGGTCCTCTGCCTTGTCTTTTATCCGCGGACGCGGCACCTCCGGCTCAGTTGTAATCGGCCTGCGGCCTGCGTGCTCCGCCCTCGAAACCGCCCCTGCTTAAACCATTTTCCTTGCCCGGAAACAGCAGGGCTTTACATTATCACGTTGGCGTGATATCTTCTCGATGTGGGAGAGTCAGGAGTTCAGGTCTCTTCCGCCTCTGGAGTGAATATGGAATATGTTTTTCATAGGGTTAAAAGTATCGGAGTTGTGGACGCAAACACGCTGATTGCGCAGTTTGAGGATGGGATTAGCAAGATTTATGATATGAGGCAACTGCTTGGCAGGTTCCCCGGGTTCAAACCGCTGCTTGAGAACAGACAGCTTCTGGAAATGGTTCATGTCGAGGGCTCCGGATACGGGGTGGTCTGGGATGACGAACTGGATCTTTCCTGCAATGAGCTATGGGACAACGGAACCCCTGTCCCGACTCCCTTTGACGATCTGCTGGCCCTCAGTGACGCGACTGAGCTTTGGGGCTTGAATGAGAGTACATTGAGAAAAGCCATCTCCTATGGCAAGCTCCGCGTCGGTTATGATGTCTGCAACTTCGGAAAGCAATGGGTTGTGACCAGAAGTGCCATGATTCGGGAATACGGCCCCCTAAAATCCAGAGAGTGGGACAGCAATTCCGAACCAGGAATGCTTGCTGCCGAAGCCGCCCCTGCCTACAACAAAACACCGTTTGGCGCAAGTTGCCCTGATTCATAAGCCCCGGATGTGGTATCATTCAGGCATCGAGGTAAGTATGAAGAACCGCAGTATCCTGTCTCTGTTTGTTGTGTGCCTGCTTCTGGCATCTCTGATTGTGATTCCATCCTGCGCAGGGTCAAAGACTTCCGATTCCTCCGCCTCCCGCGATGCCGGGCAGGTCGATACCGAACCTGCCGACGGCGCGAAGTGGGCCGGTATCAGGGTGTCCGGCTACGGCATGGAGGACAGTTTCGGAGAGGGCAAGTTCCCCAAGGTCAAAGCCATGTCCGGCTTCGCCCAAAAGATGGCTGACCGCTACGAAGGCAGCACGGGAACCTTCATCCTCATAGTCGGAGTCGTCAGCGAGTCCGAATGGACCTGCCGTCTGGACTTCCCCCTCTCGCACGAGATCGACATGGTCCAGGGAAAGGACGAGGACTTCTACGAGGCGTACCTCAAGGCCTTCGACAAAGCCGGCTACTCCGTCTGGCTCCAGGTCGAGCCGGGCAACGCCGACCTCGTGGCCCTGGCAACCGAAGTCATGAACCACTACAAGAACCACCCCTGCGTCAAGGGCTTCGGAATCGACGTGGAGTGGTACAAACCCGCCGGAACCCGCGGGTACGGCACAAAGCTGGACGAGGACCTCGCTGCACAGGTTCTGGAGGCGGTCAGGGCGGTCAACCCCGACTACACGGTATTCGTCAAGCACTGGGACAACAAATGGCTTCCCGACGCGATGGACGGGCTGATTTACGTCAACGACAGCCAGGGCTTCCGCGGCGGCAGAAGTTCGTCGGCTTTGGATAAGATGAAGGAGGAGTTCTCCGCCTGGGCATTCTACTTCGACCCCTGCCCGGTGATGTTCCAGATCGGCTACGAGGCCGACGAGGGTATCTGGGGCGAAATGGAGAACCCGGCAAAGGAGCTCGGCGCGGCAATTCTCGATGCCTGCTACACGGACAACGACAAGGGAATAATCTGGGTGGACTTCACACTGGCCGATGTCATCGACAAAGGGAAATAACAGTTTATTGTTTAACGTGAAAGTGTTATGCTTGGGGCATGAACAGAATACCTTCCGATAAACCCCCGTTCGGCCTTGAGCCGAAGCAAGTAAAGCAGCTCGTCGCCTTCACCTTTGATGACAACGCCTATTCCGGGCTTCCCGGTTCAGGCGGTGAAGGCGGAATGAAGTTCATCCTCGATCTGTTCGCCGAGCACAAGAACCATGACGGAAGCCCGATTTTCGGGACATTCTTCCTCAAGGGCAACAACATCGACAACAACCCCCTCGAGGACGACTCCTTCGTCAAGCAGATCTGGCACCGCGCCCTGGAGGAAGGTCACGAGCTGGAGATGCATACCTATTCCCACCCCCACGGACTTGATGTGGACTGGGACGACGTGCCCGCCAAGAGAGTCCCCATCATGAGCACAGAGGACTGGATGGCCGAGCACGAGAAGTGCTACAGCGTACTGGAAAAGCCCTATGACCCGACCAAGAAGGACTCCGGCATCGGCCTGGAGCGCTCGAAGATCGTGGGCTTCAGAACCCCGTACCTCGAGTACAACGACAATGTTTTCACCTCGGTCCAGAAGCTCGGACTCAAGTTCGAGGCTGCTGTCGAGGAGGGCTGGCAGAACGACAGGCACGGCTCAAACGAACTGTGGCCGTACACCTTGGACAACGGCAGCCCCGGAGAGACCTTCGTCGCCGAGGACTTCTACGCCAGCGAGCCGCTTATAGGCAAGCACCCCGGTCTGTGGGCCCTGCCGATGTATGTCATCATCGCCCCGCCGGACGAGCTGTGCGAGAAGTACGGCACCAAGCCGGGCCTGCGGGACCGCCTGGCCGCCGAGAACCAGTACTTCGACAAGGAAACCGGAAAGGTCACCGGCATGGACTGGACTGCATGGTTTGAGTTCTTCATGTCCGAAGACGATGCCTTTGCCACCTTTGCCTATACCTTTGACCTGCACTACGAGGGCAACCGCTGTCCGTATTTCCTCGGATTCCACACCGACATCTACTCGGAGAAATACGAGAAGTACGACCTCGAAGACGCCGACCCGGCCAGACTCAAGGCCCACGGCCCGGAGAGAAGGAACTTCGTCCGCAGACTGCTCGAGTACATCCTCACCAAGCCTGATGTACAGGTGGTCACCGCCAAGCAGATGGTCGAAATGCTCAGCGACCCTGAAGCCGGGCTGAAGATCTGAGTCTCACCTTTAAGTTGCATAAATCCGGGAGCGCAAACTCCCGGATTTTTTTGTCCGGCAAGAATCGCCCCCGGGCTGGGGAAGGGCAGATTCCGGGAGTTTCAGAATAAAAGGCCGGAATCAGGGGCTTTATTCTGAATTTTCAGAATAAACCGCAAAAATCGGAGCCTCTATTCGGAAATTTCAGAATAAAAGGGCAAATTCCCGGGTTTTATTCTGAAAACCCGGGTACAGCACAGTTAAAAGGAAAGGCCGCAGCCCGTCGAGAGAGGTTGCGGCCTTGGAAATCGATGACCTGAAAAGGAGCCTAGCGGGTCTTCTTCAGGACTGTGACAGTGTCATACTCAGTGCCGTTGGCTCCGATGAGGTGCAGAGTCATCTCCTCGGGCGTGACGGTGAAGTAGACACCGGCAACACCGCCGCCGCCGTAGTAGGCAGCGTATTTGGCAGAGGCCGAGGCTTTGTTGGTCGGTGTGTCGACCTTGGAGCCCTCGGTCTCGAAGCTGGTGACGTAAACAGTGCCGTCGGTGACCTTTCCGTCGGTCAGGGCTACGGCGGCGTTGTTCTTCAGCGGCTTTGTGCGGGTGTAGGCGTGCTCGTCCGAGGACAGGGCGAAGTCAACCTTCAGCTCGTCGAAGAGGGCGCGCCAGTCGGAGTACTGGCCATAGCTGCACGGCTCGTCGTTGATGAAGAACGGCAGATGCTGGGCGTAGACCAGATAGTCGAAGTTGCCCGC
The DNA here is from genome assembly GCA_017614375.1 of Spirochaetales bacterium. Taxonomy (GTDB): domain Bacteria; phylum Spirochaetota; class Spirochaetia; order Sphaerochaetales; family Sphaerochaetaceae; genus JAAYFO01. The sequence goes on along the minus strand of JAGABZ010000013.1, from coordinate 131,874 downwards.
ATTGGCGTTGACCACGGCCCGGACCCAGGCTACCTGGGCGGAAACACTGCTTCCGCTCTGGGTCCTGGTGGTAGCGCCCTCGCTGGTGAAGTTATCGACGCAGACGAACATGACCCTGTTCCAGATGAACCAGTAGTTGCTGTCCAGAACGGCAGTGGAGGCCTGGGTGTTGTTGTACGGATAGGCCGCCACATCCTTGAAATAGGCGTTGCTGTTGCGGTCCTTCGTGCCGTACGGATAGTAGTCGTGGTTTCCGCTGAGGAACGCGTAGGTCATGTTCCTCATCAGCCCGCTGTCAGACCAGTAGTTCCAGTGCTTGTATATCTGGCCCTTGTTGACCATGTCGCCGGTGAACAGGCAGAAGTCGAGGTCGACCCCGTCCTTTGCGTTGGCGAAGTTGATCAGCTCGGAGACTCTGGAGACGTAGGAAGAACTGCCCTTCGGGGTGTGCAGGTCGCTCAGCCACATGAACTGAAAGGTCGTGTCGCTTCCGGCGGTCCTGAAGTAGCCCTCCTGTGTCGTGCTGGTACCGTTGACGATGCGGTACCGATAGGAGGTGTCGGGAGTCAGGCCGGTGAGCACTACTCTGCAACGGTAGTGGGTGGCCGTGTCTGCAAAGTCGGCCGTGGAAATGGTTCCGGGGCACTCCTGGGTGGTTTTGGCCGCGTATCCGGTGTCCTCGTAGGTCGTGTACTCAAGGACCGAATCGGGGGTGGCGGCGTGCCAGGAAATTACGGCGCTGGTGGAGGCGTCCTGTCCGGGACCGGCGGTGAGCATACCAGTCTTGGAAACGGTGAAGGTGGCAGGCGGAGCGACTTCGACATAGATTGTGCAGGCCTTTTTCTTGGTCGGGTCGGACTTGCTGGTCGCGGTGACCTTGATGCCCGACGAGGTGTCGTTGCCGGTGTTCTTGCCCTTGATCAGGCCGGTTTCAGAGACGGTGACGTAGCTGGTGTTGGACGACGTCCAGGTGAATTCCTGTGAGGCGTTTTCCGGATAGGCCTTGGCCACAAGCTGATACGACTCGCCGGAGACCAGGGTCTTGGTCGTGACGTTCAGCGTTATCCTCTCGATCTCCACCTGCTTCTCGGTACACGAGCAGCAGGCGAAGACGACCGCCAAGGCAATCAGGAAGACGCAAAGGCTTCGGTAGAATCTTTTCATCTTTCAGCCCCTGGAGGAACTCAGAATGTAGCGGTCAGGCCGAGCTGGAGGGACCAGAAAGACTTGCTGGCGGCTTCCGGGGTCGCATCGAACTTGAACTGTGCTCCGAGGTAACCGGAGGTGTTGTCCGAAACGGTGAAGCCCAGACGCGGCTCGATTACGAACAGCGACCCGTTGGCGATGGCGTCGCAGAGCTGGCAGTCGGACCATGCGAAACCGGACTCGCCGTTGTAGCCGTAGTTCTTGAACCAGTTGAAGCTGATCGACGGGGCGAGCTTTTCGGTGGCGTAATAGGTGGCCTTTGCGGCGAATCTGTTACCCGGGTGGGTTCCGGCGTACATGCGCAGAAGCAGGGCGTCGTAAACCTCGAACTCGAATCCTTCGGGAGTATAGGAGGCCAGCAGGTCGATTCTGTTCTGGACCAGGGCACCCTCAGCGAGGAAGGCGGTGTATCCGAGCAGCAGGTTGGTGTTCTCGATTTCGACATAGTCCAGCTGGACGCTGATGGCCTTGACTTCTCCGTCGCCGTACATCGTCTGGCAGAGGTTGTCCGGAACCATCCAGAACTCGGCGGCGACCTTCATCAGCATCGGAATATCGTAGATGGCGGCGAGCTGCAGGGTCTTAAGCGGGTTGGTCGCGTAGTTCTTCGGGGAGATTCCGACGATGACCTCGATGTCCGAACCGACGTCGAGATCGAAATACAGCCTGTTGCGCATCGACTCGAACAGACCGGCTCCGAAGACGGGTTCCCAGTTGATGCTCTCGTTGAACAGCTCGACGGCGGTGTTTCCGAGAGAAAGGGTTGCCCAGTCGTTGAGTTTGGCGTTCACTTCCCATCCGTGGATGGAGACGCTGGCTCCGTTGTACTTGCTGGAGGGCATTTCAGCGCGGATGTTGACCAGAGCCGAGCCGTAGCTGCTGCTGAGGCTGAAGTTGATGTCGGCCATGATTGCCTCGTCGGCGCCACCGATGACGAAACCCTTCTGGATCAGTCCCTGGGGATCTCCGGCGCCGGAGAACATGGTGATTGTGTCGATTGTGACGTTGACTGCGGCAAAGGCGGAAAAGGCGATCATTGCCACCAGAATGCAGGTCAGAAATCTCTTCATTTTCTACTCCTTTTATGCGAAACGCAGATTGTCAGACAGAACCTCTGACTATCAACTGCGGTTCATATACGAATTTGTTCGGCTTGTACTCCTCGGTTCCCTCGAGGAGCCTCACCATCCTGGCGTAGCCGTTCTTTCCGATCTGGAAGAGCGGCTGGCGGATACTTGTCAGCGGCGGGTCGATCATCGAGGAGGAGATTATGTCATCGTACCCGATGATTGCGATGTCCTCCGGAATCCTGACGTGCTCGGTTTTCGCCTCAAGAACCATGCCTGAGGCCACCATATCGCCGGCTGCGCAGAATATCCCGTCGATGTTCCCGCGGTAGCGCTGCATGCGCTTGAAGACGACCTGGCCTTCCTCAAAGTAATAGTCCTCGATGTAGAAGGTGTTCCGGTCATCAAAGCTCATGCCGTGGTCCTTCAGGGCCTGCAGAAAGCCGTTTTTCCTCTCGCTCTGAGACAGGCCGAGCTCGCGCTGGTTGTCCCGGCCGAGGACCAGGGCAAGATTCTTCCGGCCGGAGTTGATCAGGTGCTCGGTCGCCATGTAGGCCCCGTGGAAGTTGTCCATGACGATTTCAATGGCTCCCTCGGCCTGTTCGTCAATCACTATCATCGGACAGTTGTTGTCGTTGAAAAGCTTGACGATTTCGGCAGAGGGGCTGATTGAAAGCAGGATGACCCCGTCGGCGTGGCGGCCCAGACAGATGTCGGTCAGGACCTCGTCGTTCTTGCCCAGGGTCGAGAACAGGTTGATTGAAAAGTCGGTCTCGGTCGAGTGGACGCTCTGCTCGATGCCCTTGAGAATCTCCATTTCAAAGGTGCTGGAAAAGAAGTTGGCGACGATGCCGATTACGCCCGTCTTTCCGTTCACCAGGGAACGGGCCAGATGGTTGGGGTGATAGTTAAGCTGCCGCGCCGCCTTCAGGACCTTTTCCCTCGTTTCGGGCGTGATGCTCTTTGAGCCGCGTATCGCCAGCGAAACGGTGGTATGGGAGACTCCCGCGAGTTGGGCTACGTCCTTTATCGTTACCATAGACCGGCAGCGCTCCTACAGAACCTGGTTGACGGTGAAGTCCACCCAGATGATGCCGATGTCATTCTTGGTCTGAATGCCGGCGGCGATTGCCTCGCCCAGGCCCTTGGCGGGGTTGGTGTACAGCCGCTTCCAGAAGGGCGTGTCCTTTTCGTATCCGATCTGGAACATGACGGGGCTGGGGTAGTAAGCCTTGGCCCATCTGGAGAAGTCGTCGATCATGTCCTCGGCGGCCTCGTTGAGTTCCTCGGTGGAGAAGGAGTTGATCAGCGCGGTGGTGATTTCGTCGTCTTCGTCCAGGCCCAGATAGTTCTGGCTGTCGTTGACGTAGATGATGCCCTCGTCGGCGGACTTTCCGTCGGTCAGCCATCTCCTGTCCCAGTGCTTTATGAACAGGGTGTAGCCGGAGTTGATTTTCCGGATTTCGGTCAGGACTTTCCTGGCCTCGGTCGCGGTGAGCTTGGTGCCGTAGCCGTCGGTTCCGGCGGGCCTGTACCACTCGACGTCGATTCCGAATCCCTTGACGCAGGTGTGGTTCTTGTAGTGGGTCATCACTTCCTTTGCCAGGGCCACAAGGTCGGCGTTGCCCGGTTCGACCTGGAGCCAGACGGAGTAGCCGGCATTGTCGAAAGCGGTGAGATAATCCTCATATCTGTCATTCTTGCTGCCGTAGACCAGGTCGATTTCCTTGCTCAGCGGGAAATCCAGACTGCAGGTCCAGTTGGACTCGCTGACCGTACCGACTATGAGGATGCAGGTTCCCTTGCTGTCGTCATAGTAGCCCCGCATCTTGGAAATCAGGTTGGAGGTCTTGGTCTTGTCGGGGAAGTTGTCCTTTCCGTAGGCGGACCTCATTCCATATGAGGAAAACCTGATTCCCGCCCACTTCACGGCGCCGGTTCCACCCGGTTCCTGGGTGCCCCCGCCTCCGCCGTTGTCATCACCGTTGTCCGGTCTGTTCCATGGAAGCTCGATGCCGCCGGTGCAGGATACCAGCAGAAAAACGCAGAGTATAAGAAACAAAACCATCTTTTTCATGTCTTACTTTCCTTTCTTCATCGCCTGCTTGAGGGTGAAGTCGACCCAGATGATTCCCACATGCTGGTCGTCGGGGATGTCCTCCGCCAGGTAATCACCGAGGTCCTTCTTCGGATTGTCCAGCTTGCGCCAGAGGTTGTAGTCGGCCTCGTAGCCAATCTGGAACAGAACGGCGTTGGGGTAGAACCATCTGGCCCAGCCGTCGAACAGTTTCTTCATGGCCTCGAGCGATTTGAACTGCTGGCTGTCGTTTACGAAGATTATATCGGAGCGGTACTCGTCCGGCATCCAGTTGATGTCCCAGTGCTTGAGGAAAAGGGTAAAGCGCGGGTCGACCGACTTGATTGCCTCGTCAAGCTGCCGGGCCAGTTCGTCGGTGATCTTTGTTCCGTAGCCCTCGGTGTCGTAGGTCTTGTGCCACTCCACATCGACGCCGAATCCCTTGACCGACTTGTGGTTCTTGTAGCGCTCCATCGTCGCCTTTGCCAGGGAAACCACGTCGCAGTCGCCCGGTTCGACCTGCAGCCAGACCGAGTAGCCCTTTTCGTCGCACATGGTCAGGAAGTCCTCGTTCTCGTCGTAGGGGAATGTCACGACGCCCTGGATCTTTTCTTCGAGGGGGAAGTTGATCGTGCAGCTCTGCACATCGCCGTTTCCAGAGACATAGCCGACGATCCAGACAAAGGTCGGAATGCTGCCCTCGTACTCGGAGGCCATGCGGGTCACGTATGTATCCCACTCCTCGGCGGAGGGGAAGGGCTTGATTCCGTATGTGGAGCATCTGCAGCCCGCCCAGGTCACTTTGGCCGTCTTTTCGAACGGAATGCTCGGGCCGTAGTCGACCTTGGCCGTTTCCGCGGCGCCTTTGGAATCCTTTGAGCAGGAAACGGTCAGTGCGATGATTGCCAGCAACAGCACCGCCAGGGCGGCGGCAGCGATACGGGTGAAACTCTTCTTCATTCTCAAACCTCTGTAATCAGCCTTTCAGGGCGGATTTCAGGATTTCCAGCCGCTGCCGGTCATCCGCCAGATCCTCCCATCTGTATATCAATACTCCGCGCGAAGGGTCCGACAGCGCCGCGTCAATCACGGCGGCGAACTCGCGCACGTCCATTATGTCCTGTCTGTAAACCTGCCGGGCCTGTACGGACGGCAGAATCTCGGTGCACCCCTGGGCGGCCATGTCGAGGATGAACTCCCGGACATAGGCGCTTTCGCGGCGCATCATGAAATGATAGATCATCGGTGTCAGGTAGTCCGCAACCAGGGCGAGGGCGGTGAAGTCCTGGCCGATGATATCCCTAATTGCATCGTCGTACATGTCGCGTTTCCACGGCACGCAATGGATTCCGACCCTGATGCCTTTTTTGTTTTCCCGGGCAAGCCCTGACAGCTCGCCCGCGGTGGATGTGATGACGCTTCGCCTCCATTCGGCGGCGTCGGCACAGGCCTGCATGCGTTTTCTGCATTCATCGCAGTAGCACGACTGCGGCAGTGCTGCGCGGTCCGCGTCGGGGGCCGTGGTCTCCCAGAACTGGAAGAACCTCAGAAAGTCCAGCGAGACTCCCGGCGGGTTGTATGTTCTGATGTCGTCAACGAGCCTCCGACGGACACCGTCCATGTGGGCGCCGTCCGACGGGCAGGCGAACCTGACCCAGTCGTCCACCGCCGCCGACCCGTCGCCGAGGGTTGCCGCGGGGCGGGTTTCGTGCTCGTCAAGAAGGAAAACGGGCTCGACTATGTTCCAGAAGAGCCCGCGTTTGTTCAATTCCGCGCAGAACGACGGCGTCAGGGCATCGCGACCGAGGAACACGGCGTTTATGCCGCATTCCTCCATCGCATCCAGATTCCTGCTGTCGCAGAAAGCCGGACTGTAAAGCTTGACGCCGTACAGGTTCTGCATCTGTCAACCCTTGACGCCGGAGATGACGGTTCCCTGGATGAAGTACTTCTGGAAGAGGAAGAACATCAGAATCGGAGGAATCATCATCATGACGGTGGCTGCCGCCTTCAGGTGGCTGCTCTGGAAATACAGGGCGTCGAAGGACTGCAGTCCCAGCGCGACCGGGTACTTGTCCTTGTCCTGGAGGTAGATCAGCGAGTAGTAGTAGTCGTTCCACCAGAACACCGCCGTCGAGAGGGTGATCGTCAGGAGCACCGCGGTCGACTGGGGTACGATGACCTTCCACAGGATCTTCAGAGGTCCGCATCCGTCGATCTTGGCCGCTTCGTCCAGTTCCATCGGAAGTCCCATGAAGAACTGTCTCATCAGGAATACGTTCCACGGGCTGGAGGCGAAGTACGCGGCTACGGTCAGCGGCAGGTAGGTGTTATACCAACCCAGCTTCTGGTAGATGATGAAGCTCGGAATCAGGGAGACCTGGGCCGGCAGCATCATCGTCGAAAGCAGGACGATGAACAGGGCGTTGCGTCCCTTGAACCGGAACCTGGAGAATCCGTACGCGACGAGAGACGACGAGAGCAGGGCTCCGAACGTGTTGACGACAACCAGGAACAGGGTGTTCAGGATGTAGCGTCCGAAGTTAGCCTTTTCCAGGGCCTCGGGGTAGTTGGTGAAGTGGAAGACCATGTGAACGACACGGTCGTCCGGCATCGCCGCCGGGGCGAGGTACGTCTCTGAAGTGTTGTCCGGATTTACGAAGATGCGCTGCTTGGTGGCGTTGTCCTTTCCGACATCGGCCAGGGCGTGTTTCTCACCGTCGATTTCAACCCAGTAGACCTTGTAGGATCCTTCGGCGATGGTGAAGTCGCTTCCGGAGACCTTGATTGTCTGCTTTTTGAGCTGGACGTCCTTTCCCTCCAGGGGGACGATCGAGGACGGAATCGTCTTGTACGCCTGCTTGGAGGAGAACGAGCCGCCGATCATCGAGACAACCGGATACAAAATCAGGATGGCTGCCAGGACAATCAGGACTGTGGCGATTATGGTCCGCCGTTTGGCCAGGTGCTGTTTTGTAAGTGCTCTGCTCATTTCTTCACCTCCGCTTCATAGAAGACCCAGAGTTCCGAAGACTTGAACACAAGCAGTGTCAGCACCAGAACGATTACGAACAGGAACCAGGCCAGTGCCGAGGCGTAACCCATGTTCCTGTACCTGAACGCGTGGTTGTACAGATACAGGTTGTAGAACAGGGCCGCCTTTGCCTGGCCTCCGTTGGCACCTACCAGCGTCATCGGTTCGGCGAAGTACTGGAACGCTCCGATCAGACCCATGATGATGTTGAAGAAGAAAATCGGGGTCATCTGCGGGATGGTGATGAAGATCAGCTGCTGGAACTTGTTGCAGCCGTCGATCTCAGCCGCCTCGTAGAGAGCGGTCGGAATGCTCTGAAGTCCCGAGAGGTAAACGACCATGCCGCCTCCGCATCCCCAGACGGAGAGGAAGAGGAAGCAGTAGAGGATGTACTTCGGGTCAAGCAGCCACTGCGGACCGTTGATGTTGACCAGTCCGAGCAGGTAGTTGATGATTCCGTACTTGTCGTCGAAGAGTCCGCGCCACAGGGTGGCGACGATGACTCCGCTTATCATCGCCGGGAGGTAGAAGATTGTTCGCCACATCTTCATGAGGGGCACCTTCATGTTCAGGAGGTACGCCAGCAGGAAGCCGGCGACCAGCCCGAGCGGGAGTGACATCATTCCGAATTTCAGTGTGACTTTCAGACTGTGCCAGGTCTCGCTGTCGGTAAAGAGCCTTTTGAAATTGCCCAGACCGACGAACGAGGCGTCCCTGAGGCTGGTCCCCGCGAAGTCCGTGAGCGAAAGATACAGGGAGAATACCATCGGTCCGAAGGTGAACACGGTGAAACCGATCATCCAGGGCAGGATGAACCAGTATCCGAACCGCGCGTATCTCTCGGACTGGGGGATTATCCTCTTTTCCTTTTTCTTACCCATACTTCCCCCGGCTTATTTGCTGGCCTTGGCGTCCTGAGCGGCCCAGTACTCATCCAGGTAGCCCTGGACCTCGTCGTTGAGTTCCTCGGCAACCTGCTCCGGAGAGTCATACAGTCCGCCGATGATGCTGGACATGGCGAATTCCATGGCATCCCAGACCTCTCCGAAGTTGGGAACCCAGGACTCGTTGTTCGGGTTGTCGGCGTACTCGCCGGCGTCGAGCAGGACCTGCCAGTTGATGTTCGGTCTGACGGCCTTCTGCTCGTCAAGCCACTTGTCCTGGAGGGACTTCATGGCGGGGATGCTGCCGTAGTTGTGGCTGAGCCTGTTGTAGACGTCTTCGCTGAAGAGCCACTTGTAGACTTCCCAGGCTTCGTCCTTGTGGTTTCCGCTCTTGGTCATGACAAATGTGTCGATGTTGGTCGCGGAAACGACGTGTCCGTTCATCGAGGGGATTGCGCCGATGTTCCAGGTGAAGTTGGCGTCCCAAGTCTCGTAGGCGTAGCTCATCCAGGAGAAGACTTCCCAGACGCCGAGTCTGTTGGATCCGAGCGGGTCGTTGTCGCCGAACAGGGATGCGCCGGCCGCGGCGGAGGATCTGGGTCTGACCTTCTCGACATAGAGCTGTCTCTCGAGTTCGGTGAAGGCCTCGATCCACTCCGGGCTGTTCATGGTGGCGGTCCTGAAGTCGTCGGTCATTCCGAGGGCGACGGACTTGCCGTTCTCGTCAAAGAACTTTCCGACCCATGCTCTCCACGGGCTCCAGTCGGTTCCGTCGTAGCCGTACTGGACTACGTTGTCCTCGTCGAAGTCCTCGTCGTCGGGAGTCAGTCCCCACTTGTCGATGGTCATCTTCCTGGCCTGCTCGTACAGGGCGTCGTAGGTCCATTCCGGAGTGCCCCATTCGGTGGGCGGATACTCCAGTCCGGCTCTGTCGTAGATGTCCTCGTTGTAGTACAGGGCGGAGGGGTAGTAGCCGATCGGAAGTCCGACGAGCTTGGACTCACCCTCGATGTTGTAACGGTTGCTCTCAACAAGCTGACTGTCGAAAACGGAGAGATCGTAGTTGTCCCTCTCGAGGTACGGGGTCAGGTCTTCCCATTCGTCGATGAAGTTCGCAACTCCCATGACGCCGACGGGTCCGCAGATGTCCGGGGCCATCTTTGCCGAGAGCAGTGTGGTGAACTTCTGAGCCGCGTCGGAGTACTGGACGGTGACGAACTCGAGCTCGATTCCCTTTTCCTTGCCGATTGTGCTGTTGAACTCGTTCTGGAGTTCCTCATGAACGGCAATCTGCGAGGGATCCGTTCCGGTTCCGAATCCGACCATCACCTGAATCTTTACGGTCTCTTTCTTGGCCGAGGATTTGGCGGTGGTTTCGCCCTTGCTGCAGGATACGGCCATGAAGACCGACGCAATCAGCAGGACGACGAGAAGAACAGTAAAGGTTTTCTTCATATATCATTCTCTCCTTTTCTGACACTTTCTTACACTTCGAATTTGACAAGTGCATTTTCATGGTGTATTCTCCGAAGTGAAAAGTCAAGCAAATTTTCACGTTAAATCGAGGGTTTTTTCGGGGGCGTTTTCGATTTAATGTCTTGCGGGACCTGAAATTGACGCGAAGGCGACTTTTCACGGCTTTTCCGCCGGTGCGGAAAAACACATTTAACGTGAAAACGGCACACTACGGGGGCAGTATGAACAGAAAGGGAAAAACAGGCCGGAACGGAGATTTCTCCTTCCTCAGAAACGGTGACGTATGCATAAGGGAAGAGGCGGGAAACATGACCCGCGAGCCCTGGCTGATGCTTGAGACCAGGCGCAACCAGGAACCCACCAAGACACTCTGCTGGGGAATCACCAACAACGGTTCCTCGTTTGCAAGAATCGGAACCCAGGAGGGCGATCTGGTCAACGGATTTGTCCACGAGGACCCGTACAAGTGCCGCCAGCTCGGTTCGTTCATCTACTTCAGCGAGAACGGCAAGTACTTCACCGACTGCTGGTACCCGGTGCTCCACCAAGACCAGAAGCTCACCACGACCTATTCCTTCGGTTGCGTGACCCGCGAGACGGAGTACATGGGCCTTCAGACCAGGACCCGCTGCTTCATCCCCGACGAGTTCGACGCGATGGTCCAGCTGGTCAATGTCAAAAACACCGAGAACAGGGAGAGAAAGCTCCGCGTCTTCGGTGTCAATCCGGTCAACGTCGGTGACGCCCGCGCCCTGCAGTTCTCAGGCTTCAACTCGATGATGATGGCCGGCGGCTTCTACGACAAGAAGCTCGACTCGCTGATCTGGTTCAACGGCTACGGAATCCCGTTCGACGACGACGAGGACGCCGACTACGGGTTCTTCGGAAAGGTCCTGCTGCACGGCTCCAGCGAGAAGCTCGTACAGTACAGCATGCGCTACGAGGACTTCGTCGGGCACTACACCAGGACGATGGCCGACCCGCTGGCTCCCGAGACCGGCGTCCTTTCCTGCGCCAACGCCCAGGATTCGACCAGCTCGCTCTCGGTCGTGTGCTTCGACATCACGATTCCGGCAAACGGGGAGACGACCTTCACCATCTTCAGCGCCGCCGGCAGCACTGACAACTACTACCACAAGGGCAAAAAGGAGCTCCGCTCCATCTGCGCCAAGCTCTCCAACCCCGAGACGGCGGAAAAGATGCTGGCAAAGGTGAAAAAGGAATGGCAGGCTGATTTCGACAAACTGCGCTTCCATGTACCCGGAAACAGGCTTTTCGGGCCATCGTTCAAGTGGATCCAGTACCAGTGCGCCATGGTTCTCAACCTCAACAGGATGAAGAGCCGCTTCCACTCCGGATTCGAGTACGGCTTCGGTTTCAGGGACATCCTGCAGGACATTCTGGCAGGACTTGCCCAGGAAAGCCCGAAGACCCGCGCCTTTATCAAGTACATCGCCGAGCAGATGTTCTCCGACGGCAGAACCTACCACAACTTCTACGTCTCCGCCCCGGGAACTCTGGACTTCCACGCCTGCGACGATCCGATTTGGTTCATCTATGCCGTGTGCGAGTATGTAAAGGAAACCGGCGACACCTCGCTGCTTGACGAAATCGTTCCCTACGCCGACGCCAAGGAACAGCGCCCTGCCCGCGAAGGCTCGATCTTCGAACACTGCCAGATGGCCCTCAGCCAGGTCTGGACCCACAGCGACGACGGCATCCCGCAGATGTTCGACGCCGACTGGAACGACGACCTCTCCGGATTCGAGGACCACGGCTCGGTCATGGCCGCCATGCAGCTGTACAAGGCCTTCAGCGACTTCGCCGAACTGTGCGACTTCATCAAAAAGCCCGAACTGGCCGCCGATTCCCGCTCCAAGGCTGCTCTCATCAAGAAGACCGTCAGCAAGTACTGCGTCGACTCCACCGGCACCTTTGTCCGCCTGCTCGGACCGAACAAGGACAAGAGCCAGGATGTCGGTTCCGCCGACACCGACGGCAGGCTGTTCCTCGAGCCGATCGCCTGGGCCCTGTACAGCGGCCTGGCCACCCCCGAGCAGTTCGAAACCAGCCGCAAGGCGGTAGAGAAGAAACTCGTGGCCAAGGGCGGAATCGCCCTGTGCACCGCCGACTACACCCTGGCCAAGGGCAAGCCGCCTGTGGACTACACCGCCTGGAAGCGCAACGCGCCCGGAAAGAAGGAGAACGGCAGTTTCTTCCGCCACGCCGAGAGCTGGTTCATCGCCTCCCTCTGCTACGCCGGTGAGGGCGACCGCGCATGGCACTATTTCTACAGCACCTTGCCGGCCGTCTGTGCCAAGGACAATCCGTTCAACTACGCCGCCGAGCCGTTTGTCTATCCCGAGTACGTCTGCAGCCCCGCCAGCCAGGAATACGGCCGCGCCGGCCACACCTGGCTCACCGGCTCCGCTCCGACCCGTGAGAGGGTGCTCTGCGAGAACATCTTCGGCATCAGGCCGGACTACAAGGGCCTGATCCTCGACCCGTGCGTCCCGGCCTCGTGGAAGACCTTCACCGCGGTGCGCACCTTCAGGAACACCGAGTTCAGCATCAAGTACTCCAACCCCTCTGCCGTCCAGCGCGGGGTGAAGAGACTCCTCGTCGACGGAAAGGAGACAGGCACCGCTTATATCCCGCTTTCCTTCTGCGACGGAAAGAAGCACCTCGTCGAAGTAATAATGGGTTGAGCATATGGACAGCACTCTTGAGAATGTGAACTTCTTCGGCACCGACGGTATCAGGGGCAAGACCGACACCGTCTCCCTCTCCTGGATGGATGCTCTGAAGCTCTTCAGAAAGAGCGCCGTCATCACCCCATCCCTCATCGAGCTCGCGGTACTCTCGTTCACCACCCTTATCGGCGGGACTGCCGCGAGCACCTACGTCACCGGTTCCGACGGCCGCGATGCCGTCAATGACAACGCCTTTGTGCGCGCCATGGACAACGCATTCGCAGCCGGCGGCGCTACCGTGTATTCGCTCGGCACCGTCCCCACGCCGGCCGTTCCCCAGTACCAGCTGCTGCACGGCTGCCACGGCGCGGCGATGCTCACCGCCAGCCACAACCCGTCCAACCAGAACGGCATCAAGTTCTTCGTCAACGGCAAAAAACTCCTCCCCGAGGGCGAAATCAGCGACATCCGCCTCTCGCGCATCATGTACGAAAAGGCCCTCGCCGCCTCACAGTCCGGTCCCTCACCGGTTTCGGGCAAGTCCTCGTCGACCGGCCCCGTGGTTCAGGCTGAACCGGCCGGCATGATCCTGGACACGCTGGAAAAGAACATTCCCTACGGCCGCATGAAGGGGATGAACTTCATCCTCGACACCGCCGCCGGTGCCTGGACCCGCTACGCCGACGCCTTTTTCGCCGGCCACGGCCTCTGTTTCCGTCGCATCTCCGAGGACGAGAAGGGCTACAACATCAACCGCAACTGCGGAGTGGCCGAAATCGAGGGCCACGAGAAGTACACCCGGGCCCAGATTCCCTATTCGCCGGCGATTGTCAGGACCCTCTTTGAGAACCCCGCCTCGTACGGCATCGTCACCGACGGCGACGGCGACCGGGGCATGCTCCTCAAATATGACGCGGCCTCGGACTGCGTGCGGGTCTACGACGGAGACGAGGAAGCCTATCTCATCCTCGGCCTGCTCGACCGCTCCGGCCGGCTGGCCCCGGCATCGACCATCGTCTGCACCCTCGAGTCGGACATCATGGCCTCCGTCTCCTTCGCCGGCCGTTTCGGTTGCCGCAGCCTGATCACCGACGTCGGTGACAAGTGGATCTGCAACTGCGCCGACCCGGCCCTGTCCATCGGTTTCGAGTCCTCCGGCCACGTCATCATCCCGATGCCTCTGCAAAACGGTCAGACCCTGCTCTCCGGCAACGGCCTGCTGACCGCCGCCCTGACTGCCCTGGCCCTTGAAGAGGGTCTGGAGAGCTTCGAGCGCGGGTTCTCCGGCACTTACTACACCTACTTCGTGGACAAGCACCTCTTTGCCGAGGGCACGGCGCTGTTTGACGAAGATGCCGCTATGCTCTCAGCCGCCCTCGGTCCCGCTCTGGCCTCTGCGCCGGCGGCCATCCGCGACGGTCTGACCTTTGAACGGCGCTTCTTCAAGGACCGCAACGTCCTGTCCTGTGCGGTGCTCAAGGACGGCATGACCGTCGCCCTGATTGTCTCGCGCAACTCAGGCACGGAGGACAAGAACGCCGTCTATCTCAAGTGCGTGCCTTCCCTGACCGACGTCCTCAGGCCGGTCGCAGAGGCCCTGACGGCCCGCCACCGCCAGGCGATGCGCAACGCCGACCGTCCCGAAACGGCCGTCGCCCGCACCATCCTCAATGCAATCGCCTCAACCGGCCGCTTTGCCCTGACCGAAGAGCAGAAAAAAGACCCCCTGACCACCTCCGTCCTCCACGCCCTGGAGCGTGAGCGCCAGATCAAGGGCGACGGCACTGTCTTCGTTTCTTTCTGACCCCGGTTCCGACCCCCGGCCTTTGCGTTTGCGCATCTACAGCAGGTACTGTCTGATCAGCGCCTCGACTTCCTGTGTGTCCAGCACCTGGCCCTCGGCCTCGGCGGTCAGGATGAGGTTCACCCCTGGATACAGGCCGTGAGCGGCGTAGATCCGCAGTTTTCTGATGTTCGTATAGGCATATCCGGGGTTGTCCAGCATACCGAAATGCTCCCAGAAGAATTCCTGCCGGGTCCGCCTGTTCAGCACCATGAAGTCCGGGTGGTACAGCCCGTCCTTTCCCAGATTCACCGGAAACTCATAGCGGTACGGAACCCCGGCCCTCAGCAGCCTGTCGGCAATGATCGCCTCGCTCTTTGACCGCACGCTTTCACCCCTCGCCGTGACAACAGCCTCTCTGCCGACAGGCTTGCGGTTGTACCTGACACCCAGCCAGCTTTTCACGAAATCCTCATCCGTACCGCCGTGCGGGATAACAAAGCGCATGATTCCTTCGGACATTTCGGCCCCGACCGACTCAAACGGTCTGGCCTTGCCCAAAAGCGCTATTGCCGTTTCCAGGGCCCGCTTCTCCTTTAGCGCCAGCGTGTGCAGCCGTTGCTCGTACCGCTTCTGGGCCAGCAGCCGGATCTCGTTTTCCTTTCCCCGGCCCAGATATTCGATTCCGGCTGCTGTCTTCCTGTAATACATCACAGGATTACGGCTCAACCGACAGAGGAGCCTGCCTTCAGTATCCGGAACCGGTCTCGAAAGCACCTCAGAAACCTTCGCCAGCCTTCGCTGAAGTGCCTTGATAGTTTCCTCGTACATAGTTTTTCCTCCGCCGCTACTATCCATGCCAAGAGGCGTTTCGCTGAGAAGAAAAACAGGAGAATGTGCAGTTTTTTTCAAAACTTGCAAATTGATGCTATTTCGATAGCATCTTTTCTTCGAAATGCGAAAAAAGATGACACAAAAATAGCATCAATTCTGCATTTGGCGCAAAAAGATGCTATTGGGCACGTATGAAAACAGAATCAGCAGGTGGTGAAGCGGTAGAGTGTGGTGCTTTCGAAGGTCTCGCCCGGGCGGACTATGCAGGAGGGGAATTCAGGGCGGTTGACGCAGTCGGGGTAGAACTCGGTTTCGAGGCAGAAGCCGTGCCGGCGGTGATAGCCGAATTCGCCGTCGAGGTAGTTGCCGGTGTAGAAGTGGACCGCCGGCATGTCGGTGAAGCCCTCGAGGACGCGCCCCGACTGCGGCTCGGTGATGCGTACAAACGGCCCGCCCGGGCTGAGGACAAAGGCGTGGTCATAGCCGCCGGCGGGGGCAAGGGCGGGGGAGTCTATGTCCCGGCCGATTGGTTTCTCGGCGGTGAAGTCCCAGGCGGTGCCCTGCACGGGGAGGATGCGGCCGGTGGGGATCAGGCCGGCTCCGGCCTCGACAATGCTGCTGCTGTTGATCCGGGCGGTGTGGGAGAGGATGTCCCGCGCCGGGTCGCCGGTGAGGTTGAAGTAGGTGTGGTTGGTCAGGTTGAACGGGCACGGCGCGGTGCAGGTGGCACTGTAGCGGATGGTAAAATCCCCGCCGGCGGAGAGGGAGAAGCGGACGGTGATTTCCGCATCGCCGGGAAAGCCGTCCTCGGCCTGGGTGGCGGAGAGGGTGCAGAGGAAGCCGTCAGGGGTGGGCTTGATGTCCCAGATTTTTGACCAGATACCGTTTTTGCCGCTGTGGAGGAGGTTCGGGCCATCGTTTGGGGCGAACGACCAGGCCTTGCCCGAAAGCGGAAACGAGGCGCCGGCGATGCGGTTGGCAAAGCGTCCGATGGTCATGCCGAAGAAGCTGGCGGAGCGGAGGATGACGTCGGCTTCGGTGCCGATGAAAGGCAGGGTGACGTTGGCGATCCGGCCGCAGCGGTCCGGGGTGCGGATTGCGGTCACGGCGCATCCGAGGTTGAGGATCGAGAACGAGTAAAGCCCGCTGGTGAAGGTGTATTGTCTGATTTCCATGTTGTCTCCGCTGGAGTTTACTATCGGTGCTTTAGTGTTGCAGGTCAAGGCCTGGCCGATTCATTTTGTGCGGGCCGGGGCGGTGTGGTAGAATCCTCTCAACAGGGGGCAGATATGGGTTTTGCTGAGATTGTGTCGCGGCGGTTTTCGACCCGCGGATTTGACGGCCGTCCGGTGGAGGCAGAGAGTCTTGGGAAGATTCTCGAGGCGGGCAGGCTTGCGCCGACCGCGAAGAACCTGCAGCCGCAGCATGTTTTTGTGCTTCAGAGCGCCGAGGCCCTGGCGAAGGTCAACACGCTGACAAGGAGCATCTACGGGGCCTCGACCGTGCTTTTGATCTGCTTTGACCGGGATGAGTGCTGGACCAATCCGGCCAAACCGGGATTTCCGGCGGGATATGTGGATTGCTCGATCGTGATGACCCACATGATGCTGCAGGCCGAGGAGCTGGGTGTGGCCTCGTGCTGGGTCGGCTCGTTTCTGCCGGACGAGTTGTCAAAGGAGTTTGAGCTGCCGGACAATCTGGTGCCGGTGGCGCTGATGCCGCTGGGGTATGCCGCCTCGGGAGTCGGCCCGTCGGAGAGGCATTTCAGCCGCAAGCCCCTTTGCGAAACGGTGAAGTACCTCTGATGGTTGAGTTCGTTGCCCTGGATGCGGGGGATGAGGCGGCTCTGGAGGCGATGTCGGCCCTGGCCACCGGGATAGTCCGCGAGCATTACGACCCGATAATCGGCAGGGAGCAGAACGATTATATGCTGGAGCGTTTCCAGTCCGTGCGGGGAATCAGGGAGCAGCTGGAGCACGGCTACAACTACCGGTTTGTCAGACTCGACGGCCGGGATGTCGGCTTTCTGGCCTGGTACCGCCGGGATGACCATCTGTACCTGAGCAAATTGTACCTCGAAAGAGATGTGCGGGGCCGGGGGCTGGGGCGGCGGATGGTCGGATATGTCCGGCAAAGGGCCGCGGAGGCCGGGCTCAGGGAAATCCAGCTGAACGTAAACCGCAACAACAGCTCGGTGAGAATCTACGAAAAGATGGGTTTTCAGGTCATCCGCGAGGAGAAGAATGACATCGGCCACGGCTTTTACATGGACGACTTCGTCTTTTCGCTGAGGTGGTAGGGCCGGGAAACTCCGGCTCACGCCTTGTTATCCCAATCCCGAAAATAGTATTCTAACGGGGTATTGCGGGGTGTTGGGCCCGGGCGCGCTCATCGGAGCCGGCAACCGGACAAGCGGCAACATTCCAAAATAAAGCTGAGCGGAATGACGGAGGGAGTCATGGATATCAAGTACATCATCATCGGCGCGGTTCTGCTGCTTATGAACATCATTTCTTTCTGCATGATGGCCTACGACAAGAAGTGTGCCGAGAAGGGCAAGCGGCGGGTGCCGGAGAAGACCTTGTTTCTCTTCTGCGGTCTGTTCGGCGGACTGGGCGGCGTGCTGGGGATGACGGTGATGCGTCACAAGACCAAGCACTGGTACTTCGCCCTGTTTTTCCCGCTGATGCTTCTGGCCCAGATTGCCCTGTTGTACCTGCTTTGGGCATACGTGCTCGCCGCCTGAGGAGGCCTGTCATGAAAGTCGGATATCAGGGGGTGCACGGCGCCTTTTCGGAGATGGCCGTCAGGTCCTTTTTCGGTCAGGACGGCTGCGAGGCGGTCGGATTCAGGGAGTTTTCCGATATGTTCGACGCCCTGGAAAAAGGGACGGTCCAGTTCGGGATGTTCCCGGTGGAAAACACGACGACCGGCCTGATCTCGCGCACCTATGACCATTTCCAGAAGCACAGCCTCAACGCGGTGGGAGAGGTGGTTGTCCCGATAAACCAGAACCTCATCGTCCTGCCGGGGACGTCCTTCGGGGAAATCCGGGAGGTCTACAGCCACCCGGAGGCAATCGCCCAGTGCAGCGGTTTTTTCCAGCGCAACCCGGCACTGCGCCCAGTGGTTTACGACGACACCGCCCTGAGCGTGAAGTTCATCGCCGCACAGGGTGACCGGAGCAAGGCAGCCATCGCCAGTTCGCTGGCAGCCGAGCTTTACGGGATGGAAATCCTGCAGGGGCCGGTCCAGGACAACCCGAAGAACATGACCCGCTTCCTATGTCTGACACAGGACCCGTCGTTCCCCTCCAACGCCGACAAAATCAGCATAATGCTTACCCTCAAGCACCGCCCGGGTGCTCTGTACAACGCCCTGGGAATCTTCTCGGCGCTGAATATCAACGTGCTCAAACTCGAGTCCCGCCCGATAGTCGGCAGGCTGTTCGAGTACAGTTTCTATCTCGACTTCGCCGGCAACCTCCGCGACCCGGATGTCCAGGAGGTTCTGCGCCGTCTGAAGTACGATTGTATCGACGTCAGGGTCTTCGGTTGCTACAAGGCCGCCGAAGTGACCCTCTGAAGCCGGAGCGAAAAGTGGAAATCACCGTCAGGACCAGAGAGAGAACCTATCCGATAACCATAGCCCGCGGCGCGCTGAAAAGGGCCGCCGAACTGATCGGTCCGTGCGAGGGCGGCGCGTTCATCCTGACCGACTCCGGGGTGCCCCGGTGCTGGGTGGACGAGCTTTCCGCACAGTTTCCGCGCGCGTCCGTGCACGTGTTTAACGCGAGCGAGCGGGCGAAGAACATCGGGACCTACACCGAGGTGCTTGAGCACATGGCCGCCTGCCCGATCAGGCGCAGCGGCACGTTGATTGCCCTCGGCGGCGGGGTGGTCGGGGACCTGGGAGGATTCGCCGCCGCCACCTACATGCGCGGCATCCGGTATGTCGGCATCCCGACGACGCTTTTGGCGCAGATTGATTCCTCGATCGGGGGCAAGACCGCTGTGAACCTCGGCGGAATCAAGAACATCGTCGGTGCTTTCCATCAACCCTCGATGGTGATAATCGACCCGGACACCCTCTCGACCCTGCCGAAGCGGCAGCTGGCCAACGGCCTGGCGGAGGCAATCAAGACCGCCATGATCGGCGACGCGGCGCTGTTTGCCGCCTTTGAGGACGGAACGTGGAAAAACGATATTCAGGGGGTCATCACCGCCTGTCTTCAGTACAAGAGGTCAATCGTCGAGCAGGACGAGGACGAGCAGGGAATCCGCAGAATCCTCAACTTCGGACACACATTCGGCCATGCCTTTGAGAGCGCCTCAGGCGGGGAGTACCTCCACGGCGAGTGCGTGGCGATGGGGATGGTCGCGATTCTTGAAAACGATGAAATCCGCCGCAGGCTGGAAAAGGTACTCTGCGCTGTGGGCCTGCCTGTAAGCTGCGCCTATGAACCGCGGCGGATAATGGAGCTGGTCTCGGCGGACAAAAAGGCGTCCGCCGACGGAGTGACGATTGTCCGGGTGGATGAAATCGGACGGGGCGAGCTCCGGACGGTTTCATACGGGGAGCTTGAGCGGATACTCACAAGGAGGGCCGGATGAGCAATACTTTGGGAACACTGATCAGGCTGACTTTGTTCGGAGAGTCCCACGGACCGTGTGTCGGTGCAGTGGTTGACGGCCTGCCGGCCGGTCTGGCTGTGGATGAGGCATATATAGATGCCATGATGAATCAGCGCATGGCAGTCGGAACGCTGTCCACGCAGAGGCACGAGGCCGATATCCCGCGATTTGTCAGCGGGGTGAAGGACGGCTTTACCACCGGCGCTCCGATGACCGTGATAATCGAAAACAACGATGTGCGCTCAGGCGACTACGATGTTTTGAAAAATGTCGCCCGGCCGGGGCATGCCGACTGGCCTGCCCGCGCCAGATACGGCAATTTTTACGACTGGCGCGGAGGCGGGCATTTCTCCGGGAGGCTTACCGCGCCGATTGTTGCTGCAGCGGCAGTAGTCCGCCAGGCGCTGGAGAGACAGGGCGTGCTTATCGGGAGCCATATCGCTTCGATAGCCGGAATTCAAGATATTGCTTTTGATTTCAACCCTGTTGAGCAGATCAGGGCATTGAACGCGACGGACTTCGCCGTCCTCGACGCCCAAGCATCCCAGAGGATGCAGGCCGCTGTCCGGGCCGCGGCAGATGAGGGCGACTCGGTCGGAGGAATCCTCGAGACGGCCGTCTGCGGACTGGCGGCCGGTCTGGGCGAGCCTTGGTTCGACTCGGTCGAGGGCGCGCTTGCCCGGGCGCTCTTTTCAATCGGCGGGGTAAAGGGCGTCGAGTTCGGCGCCGGGTTTGAACTGGCCCGGATGAAGGGCAGCCAGGCCAATGACCCGCTGAGGGTCGTTGACTCCAGAGTCACGGCGCTGACGAACAACGCCGGAGGAATCAACGGCGGGCTTACCAACGGGATGCCGATGGTTTTCCGCACCGTAATCAAGCCGACAAGTTCGGTTTCAAAGCCGCAGGAGACGGTGGATTTCTCATCGATGGAAAACACCGGACTGCATCTGGACGGCAGGCATGACCCGGCCATTATCCACCGGGCAAGGGTGGTCGTTGACAGTATCACCGCGCTTGTGATTGCCGATCTGATTGCCCAAAGGCGCGGGGCGGATGCCCTTGGCGGAGGCGACCTTTGAAACTGGGCCTGATCGGGCAGAGGCTGGGGCATTCCTGGTCGCCTGAAATCCACAGGATGCTCATCGGGGAGGACTATGCCCTGTGGGAGCTGGAGCCTCAGAGTCTGCCGGACTTCCTGCGAAAGAGAGACTTCGACGGAATCAATGTGACGATTCCGTACAAGCAATCCGTGCTGCCCCTGCTGGATGAGATTGATGATTCAGCCCGGAGAATCGGGGCGGTGAATACGATAGTCAACGACAAAGGCCGTTTGTGCGGGTACAACACCGACTGTCTGGGGCTCAGGGGGATTCTTGAGAACCACGGTCTGCCGGTCGCAGGAGCCGATGTGGCGATCCTCGGTACCGGAGGGGCCAGCCTGGCCGCCGTCGAGGCGGTGTGCCTCTGCAAAGGAAAGCCTGTGCGCGTCAGCCGCACTCCCGCCTCCCATGGGGGAACCATCGGGTACGATGAACTGTATCGGAGGGAGTTTGCCGTCCTGATCAACACGACCCCGGTGGGGATGCACCCCGATGTGGACGCCGTCCCGGTCGAAACCGGCCGGATACGGGGGCTGCGGGCCGTGGTGGACGTGGTTGCCAACCCGCTGCGCACGGCGCTGATGCTGCAGGCGCAAAAGTGCGGGATTGAGGCCTTCGGGGGGCTTGAGATGCTCGTCACCCAGGCTTTTTACGCTGATCAACTGTTCACCGGTACCCCGCTGGACCCGGCGAAGGCGCGGCAGTGTCTGACAAGGCTGACGACCTTACGGCGCAATCTGGTGCTGATAGGGATGCCCGCCTCGGGAAAAACGACCATCGCAAAGGCCGTGGCCGGGGAGGCGGGCAGGGCTTTCGTCGATACGGACGCGCTGGTCGAGGCCGCCGCCGGGAGGACGATTCCCGAAATCTTCGCCACCGAGGGAGAGGCTGGGTTCCGCGCCCGTGAGGCGGAGGTGATTGAAGGCCTGAGACTGCGGACCGGGCTGGTGATTGCCACCGGCGGCGGGGTGGTGCTCAGTGAGCGGAACATGAGAAACCTCGCCTACAACGGCCTGATTGTCCGGCTGGAGAGAAAGACCGAGCTGCTTGAGGCAGGCGAAGGCCGTCCGCTGGCCAGGTCCCGGAGTGACCTGGACAGGCTTTATTCGGAGCGCGGAGCGCTTTATGAGAAGTACGCCGACGCGACGGTGGCCAACAACGCCGGGGTCGGTCAGGCCTTGGCCGGAATCATGAGAATAATCGAAGGAGCATAATATGATCATCACCCTGAAACCGAACACGCCGCAGATCGAAATCGACCGTCTGGCCGAGTATTTCGAGTCAAAGGGCGTGCGGGTCCACAGGATCCACGGTGAGAATTTCGACGTTTTCGGTCTGGTCGGCGACACGACGAGGCTGGACGAGCGTGATGTGCGGTCCAACGTATGGATCGAGAATGTCCAGCGCGTACAGGTTCCGTACCGGCTGGCAAACAGGATGTTTCACCCGGAGGACACGGTCGTCGACGTCGAGGGGGTAAAGATCGGAGCGGGGCAGAAGGTGGCCGTGATGGCCGGGCCGTGCTCAGTCGAGTCGCTGGAGGGCCTGTGCTCCATCGCCCGGGCGGTCAAGGACTGCGGGGCGAGCATCCTGCGCGGAGGGGCTTACAAACCCCGGACTTCGCCGTATTCATTCCAGGGCCTGGGCTACGAGGGAATTCTCGACCTGGCCGAAGCCCGCAGACGCACCGGGCTGCCGGTGGTTTCGGAGATCATGAGCGAGCGCAATCTGGACGAGTTCATCGAGTACATCGACCTGGTCCAAATCGGGGCGCGGAACATGCAGAACTTCCAACTTCTGAAGGCGGTCGGGCGGATCAACAAGCCGGTGATGCTCAAGCGCGGCATGAGCTCGACGGTCGAGGAGTGGATTATGGCGGCGGAGTACATCATGGCCAACGGCAATCCGAACGTGATTTTCTGCGAGCGCGGCATCCGGACCTTTGAGAAGATGACCCGCTTTACCATGGACCTGGCGGTGATTCCGCTTCTGAAGGAAAAGACCCATCTGCCGGTGGTCATCGACCCGTCCCACGCCAGCGGGGACTGGAAACTCGTCGAGCCGGTGGCCCTGGGCGCGGTTGCCGCCGGTGCGGACGGGCTGATAATCGAGGTCCACGACAGGCCCGACCAGGCTTTCAGCGACGGCGCCCAGTCCCTCAAGCCGGAGAAGTTCCGGGCTCTGGTGACCAAGGCCAGAGCGGTCGCCCGCGCGGTGGGCAGGGATCTCTGAGGAACCATTGATGGATGTTGCGGTCTGCAGGGGGGCATTGAAGGGCGCAGAGGTGCGAGTGCCGCCGAGCAAATCGGTATCGCACCGGCTGCTCATTGCCGCCGCCCTTGCCGACGGGGTTTCAGTTGTCCGCAACGTGGCGGACAACGCCGACATCCGCGCCACAATCGGGTGCCTGGAGACCCTCGGGGCTTCGTTCTCGATCAGCCCCTGCGCAGAAGGTGCGCTGGATGTCTCCGTCCGGGGCATCGGCGGTCGCGTTTCGGGCAGCGGCCTGTCCGCGGGCTCTGATCCGGGTCTCATCTGCGACGCCGGGGAGTCGGGCAGCACGTTGCGCTTCCTGCTTCCGCTTTTTTGTCTTTTTTCCGGAAAGTGCGTTTTCAGGACTTCCGGCCGGCTCAGCCGAAGGCCGATGGACGTCTATGAACGGCTGTTCAGCCTGACACGGGACAGGGACTCGGAGCGCGACATCATCGTGGCGTCAGGCACTCTGAAAAGCGGGGCGTACCGGGTGCCGGGAAACATCTCCTCACAGTTCATAACCGGGCTGCTGTTTGCCCTGCCCCTGCTCAAGGGCCAGAGCACGATAGCCGTAGAAGCGCCTTTTGAGTCCGCTTCGTATGTTAACCTCACCCTTGAAGCCCTCGGCCGGGCCGGGATAAGGGTCATCCGGGAGGGGGACGTTTTCACAGTTCCCGGAGGGCAGGCCTACAGGTCATTTACTGCGACGGTGCCCCCGGATGCCTCGCAGGCGGCCTTTTTCGCCGTCCTGGCCGGACTGGGGCGGGTGCCGGTCACGGTAGCCGGGTTTGATCCGGACTCCGTTCAGGGGGACAGCGTGATAGCCGCCCTGTGCGAACAGTCCGGGATGGAAGTTGCGCCCCTCGCCGGAGGCTGCAGATTCTCCGTCCCCGGCTCAGTGAGGCTCAGGGGAATCAAGGCAAGCCTGGCCGACTGTCCTGACCTCGGACCGGCGCTTTTCGCCTTTGCCTCAGCCCTCGAAGGGCCGTCGGTGTTCACCGACTGCTCCCGGCTGAGGATGAAGGAGTCGGACAGGATAGCCGCCATGGCCGCGGAGCTCGGGCGCACCGGTTGCGCAACAGAGGAAAACACTGGTACTGTGGTAATCAGACCCGCGGCCGTTCCCGCCAAGCCCGAAAGGTTCGACTCGCACAACGACCACAGGGTTACCATGGCCCTCGCCGTCCTTGCCGCGTGTTTTGATGAACCGACGGTGATTTCGGGGGCGGAATCGGTCGGAAAGAGCTTTCCGGGGTTCTTTGAAGAACTGCAAAAACTGGGAGCGGAGGTGAAAGAGGTATGATAAGCAGAGCGACAAAGATAACAATCGTCGGCCTGGGCCTGCTGGGCGGAAGCTACGCGAAGGGCCTGTACAACGCCGGCTACAACGTGACGGGAATCGACATCGACCCGTCGACGATCGCCTTTGCCAAGAAGATGCACTGGATAGTCGAGGGCGGGCCTGAGCCCGAGCTGGTCAAAGACAGCGACATCGTCATCAGCGCCCTCTATCCGCGGACCTTCGTCGAGTGGATCGGGACCAACCAGCACCTGCTCAAGCCGGGCAGCATCCTGACCGACGTGACCGGTATCAAGCGCGAGGTGATGGGACGTGTCAACGACATGCTCCGCCCGGATGTGGAGTACATCGCCTGCCACCCGATGGCCGGCCGCGAGTACAAGGGAATCGCCTACGCCGACTGCAGCCAGTTCGAGCAGGCCAACTTCATCATCGTCCCCACAAAGAAGAACACCGAGCGCGGACTGGAGACGGCCAGGGAACTGGCCCGGATCCTCAAATTCCACAGGGTCTCGACCCTCGACGCCGCAGAACACGACCGGATCATCGGCTTCGTGTCCCAGCTCTGCCACGTCATAGCCCTCTCATTGATGAACATCTCGGACAACCCCAAACTCTGTGACTACACCGGCGACAGCTTCCGTGACCTGACCCGGGTGGCCAACATCAACGAAGACCTCTGGCCGGAGCTGTTTATATGCAACAAGGACTACCTGACAGCCGAGGTCGACGCCCTGATTGCCCAGATGACCCGCATGCGCGACCTGATCAACGCCGAGGACGTGCCGGAGCTCAAGAAACTGATGATTCTCGCCACCGAGCGACGCAAGAGGTTCGGAAAAAGATGAAGTTCATGCTGCTCAACGGGCCGAACCTGAACATGCTCGGCATCCGCGAAAAGGAAATCTACGGTCAGGCCTCTTACGGGGATCTTCTGGCCAAGGCCCTGTCGTGGGCCGCCGGGAATGATGTGACCGTGGAATGCAGGCAGTCAAACCACGAGGGTGTGCTGATCGACTGGATTCAAGAGGCGTATTTTGAGAAATACGACGGGGTGGTGCTCAACCCCGGGGGCTACACCCACACCAGTATCGCCCTGGCCGACGCCATAAAGGCAATCTCTCCGCTCCCCGTTGTGGAAGTCCACATCTCCGATGTCGGTTCCCGCGAGGATTTCCGCCGCGTTTCCTACTGCAGGGCAGTCTGCGCCGCCACCATCGCTGGCCACGGATTTGACGGCTACATCGAGGCGCTGGAACTGCTTAAAAGTCTGGCGCTCCGCAAGTAAGGTTCCAATCGGATTCAATGACCGAGGCTGTCCAGGGTCGCCTTGATCCTGGGGGCCAGACCGTCGGTCTGGGCCAGGCTGATTCCGCAGAGGGCCAGCCTCAGGGCGCCGGGGAAACGCACACCGAAGATGCCCTGCCTCTGAAGCGCCTCATCCAGTTCAAGCAGTTTCTGCTCATCCTCCACCCGGATTGTGACAAAAAAGCCCTCGGTGTACGGGTACAGACTCAGACCGCACCGCTTAGCCTGGGTGCAGAACAGCAGCGCCCGCTTTTTGAGCATCTCTACCGCCTGCTTCTTTTCCTCAACAAAGGCTGCCGGGTCGGCCATGACACGGGAGAAGCACTGCATGAAGCCGTTATTGACATTGCTCCAGGTACTGCGGGCGTAGCGGGTATAGGCGTTGAGCAGCCTGTCGGCCTTGTCAGCAGAGGCGCATAGAATCACGGCGCAGCCCAGGCGCATTCCGTAGGCCGTCATCGTCTTTGAGCAGCTGAAGGCCAGGATGACGGCGACATTCTCTGCGATGCGGTTGAAGTTCTCCATGTAGGCGGTGGCCCTGTCCGGGTCCGCGGCGTAGTCGATGTAGGCGATGTCGTTTATCAGAGTAACCGGGCCCGACATGGACAGGTCGTTGAAGAAGTCCATCAGGTCGGCCCACTGCTGTGAGGTAAACGAGGCGCCGGTGGGGTTGTGGCACGGGTCGTTGATGATTACCGTGACCCGTCCCTCGTCTTTCATCACCGCTTCGGCGGCGGTCTTGATGCCCTCTGTTGTCAGTTTGCCGTCAATAAACAACTGATACCGCGCAATACGGCACTTTTTCACTTTGGCCATTACGGCGTAGGTACCCCAGCCTATGGAGGGAATCAGAAGTGTCCCGCCGCTTTCCAGCGCGCTGTCGACGGCGACGCTCAGGGCTCCGGTGCCGCCCGGTGTGGCCAGGCAGGCATGGGGCAGGCGGATGTTGCCCAGGCGGTTGAGCCAGGCAAAGACGGCGGAGTTGAATTCCCCGCTTCCGCCGATGGCCGGCGCGTAGGCCGCCTTTGCCCTGCCGTCAATCTCATCGTAGGTTTTCCAGACGGAGTCGAAGGCGACAAGGGAGCCGTCTTCGTCGCAGAGGGAACCGACCGTGGCATTGATTTTGTCTGTCGCGGTGTACTGCCGGGCGGCACGGACAGCGCCGAAGGCGTTGTCGAAGTAGGGCGTTCCGTCCGCTTCGGCCCGAAGCAGCTTCTCACCGCGGCCGGCAACGCGGTCCTGATAGGCGCGCGACGCGCAAAAGAGGTCGTTCATGAAGGCGCGGTATTCCGGCCGGTACTCCGGCGGAATCTCAGCCAGATGGCTTTCGATGATCTGCCTTTCGCGCGCCTCGTCCCGGGTCGGCTTTCCGGTGTCCTTTTTCAACCGGGCCACCGCGGCTACGGCGTCCATCCTTTCGGAGAAAAGCCGGGCCATCTTTTCATCGATGGCGTCTATAGTGTCTCTCAGGTCCTGAAGATCGGCCATGTCAACCTCGCTTGGCTTATTATAGGGTAATCGGCTGTATGAAAACAGTACGGACGGCTGTATAATGCTGTGCATGAAGCGCACTTTGATTCTCTACTATTCGTTCGAAGGCAATTCCGAGTGGGCGGCGACCTGTCTGGCCGAGAAGCTCGGGGAGCAGGCCGACATCGAGCGCCTGATTGTCAGGCGTGAACCCCCGAAGCGGGGCTTTTTCAAGTTCCTCATCGGCGGCCGAAGCGCCATCAAGGGAATCGACCCGGGGCTGAACGAACTGACCCTCAACCCCGCGGATTATCAGCAGATCGTTCTCTTTTTTCCCATATGGGCCGGCACCTTTGCCCCGGCAATCGGGGCTTTGCTGAAAAAATATCCGCTTGAGGGTAAAACAGTCCATCTGGTCGCCAGCAGCGCGAGCGGGAGTGAGGGCAGGGCCTTTGACAACATCGCGGCGGCCCTGAACGGGAGTAAAATCGCAAGCTCGGTCTGCCTCCGGCTCCCCGGAAGCAACCGGGCTGAGGCCGAAGAAAAACTCTCACAGCTGGCTGACGCTTTGAAAGCCTGAGCGAAAACTGGATCAGGCCTTTTTCGCTGCTTCTTCCATAATCCCGGCCTTTTGGGCGGCGGCGGCGACTGCGCGGATTACGGTGTCGTTGAAGTGTTCGTCTTCGAGTACTTTCACACCCTCGATTGTAGTGCCGCCGGGTGAGCAGACCGACTTTTCCAGCTCAGGGGCGCCCTTGTCCGAGGATTGCAGGAGCTTTACCGCGCCGGTCATCGTGTCCCCGGCCATCCGGATTGCCGTTTCGTAGGGGATGCCCTGGGCTTCTCCGCCGAGGGCCAGTGCGTGCAGGAACTGCAGGATATAGGCTATGGCCGAGCTGCTGGTGCCGATAAAGGCGGAAAAGAGATTTTCCTCCAGCACAAAGGCCGAGCCGAAAGCCCCGGCGATTTCCAAGGCAGTCCGCAGGGTTTGCTCAGAGGCTCCCGGCGCGGCTGCCACGGCGGTGACGGCGCTTTTTACCCGGGCTGAAATGTTGGGCATGAAGCGGACAACCTCGGATGTGCCCAGATTGCGTACCAGGGTGTCCAGATCGACACCGGCGGCTATGCTGATCCACTTTTTCGATTCTGAACCGCACCCGCGGAGGACGGGATAAAGCGAGGGGAGGGTCTGAGGCTTGACGGCCAACACCACAAAAGAGGCGGAGGCGGTCAGGGCTTGCACGCAATCCGCGGCGCGGGCTCCCGGATTGGCCCGGACGAAAGCCGAGGTGACCGAGGGGGCGGAATCGAAGACGGTGACCCTGAAACCGGGGTTGCCGCAGAGGGCCGAGGCGATGGCGCTTCCCATGTTTCCGCATCCGATAATTCCGACTTCAACCATATTTCCTCCAAAACGCGGCCGGCGCCGCTGTCCGAAGTATAGAACCAAAACGCGCCGGTGCCTACCGCCGGGCGAGATTTACTTTCCGTGCCTGCTTGGGCTATATTGATTCAAACGGGAGGTTTACATGACATCCGGCATTTACGGCAGGTTTTTGCAGGTCAAGGCCATGACCACCGCTCTGTCCGCGTCCTCCGACCCGGACCGAAGGGCTCTGTTGGAAAGAATCGCTGGCGGGCTTCTGGCCGATGCCGACGCGATTTTCGAGGCGAACCGCACTGACCTGGAGAACGCCGCGTCCCTGCCGGCTCCGGTCCGGGCCAGGCTGAAGTTCTCCCGTGAAAAACTCGATGCCTCCATCGCCTCAATCCGCGAAGTGGCCGCTCTGCCCGACCCGATCGGGCGGGTGCTGTATCGCGAGAAGCTTGACGAGGGCCTGCTTCTGGAGAAGATCAGCGTCCCGATCGGGGTCATAGGGATGGTCTTCGAGGCCAGGCCCGATGCCCTGCTGCAGATTGCCTCTCTCTGTCTGAAAAGCGGCAACTGCCTGATTCTCAAAGGCGGAAGCGAGGCCATCAACACCAACCGCGCCCTGGTTGAAAGCATCAGGCGCAGCTGCGCCGGCTCGTTTGCCACTCCCGGCTGGATTGAACTTCTCGAGACCCATGATGATGTGGCGCAGATGCTCAAGGCCCAGGGCGTCATCGACCTGATCATCCCCCGCGGCTCGAACCGCTTTGTCCGCTACGTCATGGAAAACACCCTGATTCCGGTGCTCGGACACGCCGACGGACTGTGCTCGATGTACGTCGACGCCGCGGCCGACACGGACCTGGCTGTTGCCTGCGCCCTGGATGCCAAGACCAACTATCCCTCGGCCTGCAACAGCATCGAGAACCTCCTGGTGCACAGGGCGGTCGCCGGGGAGTTCCTGCCGAAAATGGCGACCGCTTTTGCCGCGGCCGGTGTGGAAATCCGCGGAGATGAAGCGGTTCAGGCCATCATTGACTGCAAGCCGGCAACCGACGCCGACTGGGACACCGAGTATCTGGACCTGATAATCAGCATAAAGACCGTCGACAGTACGGACGAGGCGATAGACTTCATCTCAAAGCACACCTCGCACCACACCGACGCGATTATCACCCGGGACCCCGTAGCTAGAGCAGCCTTTATGAGAAAGGTCGACAGCGCCAGCGTCTTTGCCAACTGCAGCACCCGGTTTGCCGACGGCTACCGCTACGGACTGGGGGCGGAGGTGGGAATCTCGACGTCAAAGATCCATGCCCGCGGCCCGGTGGGACTTGAGGGCCTGATGACGACCAAGTATCTGCTCTGCGGAAGCGGGCAGGTTGCCGCCACCTATATGGGAAGCGGCGCCCGGGCCTTTGAGCACATCAACCTCGGCGCCGGCGGAGAGTCGGTCAACCTCGGCGGGGAGAAGTCATGAGAAAGTTCGACCATGTGAAGACGGTTGTGGTAAAGGTCGGCACCAACCTGCTGACCTGCAGCAGCGGAATCGACACCGCCAGGATCGACTCCATAGTCGATCAGCTTTCGGCCCTGCGCGACAAAGGCCTGCAGGTCCTGCTGGTCACCTCCGGGGCAATCGGGATGGGGCGCCGTGAGCTGGGCATCACCGAAGCCGTCACGAAAATCGAGATGCGCCAGGCCTGCGCCGCCATCGGCCAGCCGATTCTGATGTCCAGTTACCGCTCAAGTTTCGCCCGTCACGGCATCGTCTGCTCCCAGGTCCTGCTGACGCGGGACGAGATGAACAACCGCCGCACCTACGTGAACCTGCGAAACAGCGTGAACACCCTGCTTGAGCTGGGGGTTGTCCCTGTCTTCAACGAAAACGACGTGATCAGCACCCGCGAAATCGGCACCACCTTCGGCGACAACGACCAGATGGCCGCCCTGATTGCCAGCAAGATCGACGCCCAGCTGCTGATTATCCTCTCCGACATCCCCGGCCTGTTCACCGCCGACCCGCGCAGGGACCCCGGGGCCCGGCTGCTTACTACCGTCGGGAAAATCGACCGGAGCGTCCTGGCCTATGCCGGCGGCGCCGGAAGCCGTCTGGGCACCGGAGGGATGAAAAGCAAGCTCGCCGCCGCCCAGATAGCCGGCCGGGCCGGCTGCGGGTGCATAATCGCCAGCGGGTACGAAGACAATGCCTTGCCCAGAATCCTGGCAGGGGAGGAAATCGGAACCTGGATAGTCCCCGAGACCCACCTGTCCCAGCGTCAGAGGTGGATCATGAACAACACCCACAAGGGGAGCATCCTCGTCGACGACGGGGCGAAAAAGGCCCTGCTTAAGCACAAATCGCTCCTTCCAAAGGGCGTCGTGCGGGTCGAGGGCATCTTTGACCGGGGCGACGTGGTCCACATCTCGGACAAAGAAGGCACCCCGTTTGCTAAGGCGGTGGTCTACTACTCCAGCACCCAGATCGCCATGGTCGCCGGCAAGGACAGCCGGGACTTGGCCGGAATCCTCGGCGAGGGGTACAAGGACGTCCTTTTCCGTCCGGATGACATCGTATTCACCGAACCGGCCGACACCGAGGGCCGCGAAGGATGAGCATCACAACCGAGGTAATCCTCCGCCCCGGCCAGAGTGACGACTATCAGAGTCTGCTGGCCGCCGCGCTCAGAAGCACAGGCCTCGGACCGGGTGCCGTCGACCGGCTCACAATCGAAAAGAAAAGCATCGACTCCCGGCGCAGAGAGACCAGAATCTGCTTCAAAGTCAGACTCTACGCGCCGGGCGAGAGCCTGCCACCGCAGAGCCGGTTTACCCTGGGCGACGTCTCCGGTGCGCCTGAAGTCATCGTCGTCGGAAGCGGCCCGGCAGGGCTTTTCGCCGCTCTGCAGCTTATCGAACTCGGCCTGAAACCCGTAGTCCTCGAACGCGGCGGCCCGGTCGAAGAGCGCCGCACCGCCATCACAGCCATGCACCGCAGCGGCATCGTCGACCCGGTGAACAACTACTGCTTCGGCGAGGGCGGGGCGGGCACCTACTCGGACGGCAAGCTCTACACCCGCAGCACCAAGCGCGGCGACCTGCCCAAGGTCCTCAACACCTTTGTCCGAAGCGGCGCCGACGCGGGCATCCTCTACGAAGCCCATCCCCACCTCGGCTCGGAAAAACTCCCCTCGATCGTTCGCTCGATCCGCTCCCTGATCACCTCCTGCGGCGGAATCGTCCGGTTCAACACCAAGGTCACTTCCCTCCTTTCCGGGCAAGTCCTGACCGTCTCCGGCGTTGCGACCGAATCCGGCGAACAACTGCGCGGACCGGTAATCCTGGCCACCGGGCACAGCGCCTTTGATGTCTATCATTTCCTCGATGCCCAGGGTGTTCAGCTCCAGAGCAAAGGCATAGCCGTCGGCGTCCGCCTCGAACACCCGCGTGAGCTTATCGACAGCATCCAGTACAACGGCCGCCCGCAGTTCCTGCCGCCGGCTGAATACAGCTTTGTCACCCAGGTCCGCGGCAGGGGCGTATACTCGTTCTGCATGTGCCCCGGCGGAGTTGTCGTCCCCGCCATGACAGAAACGGGCACTGTCAACGTCAACGGCATGAGCGCCAGCGCCCGCAGCGGCAGGTTCTCCAACTCCGCCATGGTCGTCGAAATCCGCCCCGAAGACCTCCCGGCCCGATTCTCCGGGGTGTTCGGAATGCTGGACTTCGTCCGGACCCTGCAGAAGCGCACCTTCGACTTCTCCTCCGGTTCGATGTCCGCTCCCGGCCAGCTCATGGCCGATTTTGTCAACAAACAGCCCAACAGGACATTGATCCGCACCTCATACATGAACGGCGTCGTTCCGGCCGATCTCAACCGCCTGCTGCCCGAGGGCATAGCCTGCCGCCTGCGCGAGGGCTTTTGGAACTTTGGATCCAAGGCCCCCGGCTTCCTTACGAACGACGCTCTGATGATCGCCTCCGAAACCCTGACCAGCAGCCCGGTCCGCATAGTCCGCGATGCCCGAAGCCTGATGTCCCGCCCGGGCCTGTTCCCCTGCGCCGAGGGCGCCGGCTACGCCGGAGGCATAGTCTCCGCTGCCCTCGACGGCATGAACTGCGCCCTGGCCGTCGCTGAGTACCTTGGCCGGTCCATGCCCCGGGCCTGACTTCAGCGCTGCCTGAAAAATGAATGACAATGACTGAGCTCCGCGAGAAAACTGCCGGACCGAAGCCTTTTCCAGGTTTTCGAAGGCACCACCCTCTGTTGCTTCACCACCTGCTGACCTGCTCCTGCTCCGGGCTGGGTTTATAGCATCATTTATCGCAAAACTCAAAATCGATGCTATTTTTTTGACATCTTTTCCCTCATTTCCGAAAAATGATGCTATCCAAATAGCATCAATTTGCAGGTTTTGAAAAAAACTGCACATTCTTCTGAATTCTCCCGGCGAAAAGCCTTCTGACGCAGATACCGGGCGGCGGAGCCGAAAACCTTGTTATCCACCATGTTGGCGGCCTATAATGCCTCAGATAGGGGAAGGGATAATTGATCATCTATAACGACAGCCTCGGCAGGTTCAGGGAGAATGTCGAACTGAATGAGATGCCGGATATTCTTTTGGGCAAACTCAGGGAAAAGGGTCTGAGCGGTGGGTCTCCCAGCGAGGTCAATTCTTGGAATAACTCCCTTCGGTTTATGAAGGATGCGCTGAAGGACGATTACTTCTCCCCGGATTGTCAGGTTGCAATTGAATACAACATTCCCCAGACGAGCAAACGAGTTGATTTCATGATTATGGGGAATAGCGGGGAAGAGGATCACGTTGTCATAGTCGAACTCAAACAGTGGGCCAAGGTGGAGAAAGTCGATGAGAACTGCAGCCATCTGGTTATGTCCGATCTCAGGTCGCATGAGCCGGTTGCGCATCCCTCGTATCAGGCCTACTCATACAAATGCCTGATTCTGGACTATTGCGATGATATTCATGTCAATTCCCGCACGCTGATTCCCTGCACCTATCTTCACAACCTCGGAGAGGTGTACCGTCCGGTGATAGAGGACAATCTCTACAGTGAATGGACAGCGGAAGCTCCGGCATTCCTTCAGAAAGATGTCCTGAAAATCCGAAATTTCATCAAGCAGTATATCCATCTCAAGGCAGAGGACGATTCGCTGCTGTACAGGATTGAGGAAGGCCGACTCAAGCCGACGAAGTCGCTTCAGGACGCGTTGGATTCAATGCTCTGCGGAAATGAGGAGTTTCATCTGATTGATGAACAGATTGTCGCCTATGACAAAATCATGAAGGCAATCAAGGACTCCGAAAAGGACGGCCGGAAGCATGTCATCATCATTACCGGCGGCCCGGGTACCGGGAAATCCGTCGTTGCAATCAATGTTCTTGCCAAATGTATTTCAGATCTTAAGTTGAATGCTTCATACATCACAAAGAACATGGCTCCCAGAAAGTGTTATTCGGTTCTCCTTTCCAAGGGCAATGCACGTAAGATGGTCAACCTCCAGAAGGCAATTCAGTCACCGTTTGCCCTTCCGGGAACCCCTGTCAACGGACTTGACGTCGGAATCTATGATGAAGCCCACAGGATGCAGAAGAAACCCTACATGTATCCCGGAAACGACATGCTCGAAGACGCAATCAAGGCGGCCAGGATATCGGTCTTCTTTGTTGATGAAGACCAGCGGATTACGGTATTCGACAAATACTCGGTAAAGACCATAGAAGAGTACGCCAGAAGGGAAGGCGCGGTTCTGCACAGGCCTTATGAATTGGTGTCTCAGTTCAGATGCGACGGTAGTGACGGCTACATTTCGTTTCTCAACAATCTTCTGGAGCTTAAACGCACTGCCAACACTTCCTTTGAGTTCAACAAACTGAAGGTCAAGGTGTTTGACGACCCTGTAGCCATGCGGGATGAATTGAGGGAACTCAACGGAATTAACAACAAAGCCAGAATGATTTCAGGCTATTGCTTTGACTGGAATGTGAAAAACAAACGTGGAGATTGGGATATTGAGCTTCCCGGCGGCTTCAGGGCAAAGTGGAATCTCGAGAAGGATGACCACTGGGCAGTGAATCCTGCTTCTTTTGAGGAAGTCGGCTGTATTCACACCTGTCAGGGGATGGAATTCGACTATGTCGGGGTGATTATCGGCAGGGATCTGTACTACAAGGACGGTCATGTCCGGACCGACAGGAATGCTGTTTCAAAGGACGACAAATCCAGCGGTATCGGAAGAAGAACAACAAGTGACGAAGAAGCAGATCAACTCATCCGCAGAACATACAAAGTCCTTCTTTCCAGAGGCCTCAAGGGGTGTTACATCTACTGCGTAGACGCCCCTTTGAGAGAATACCTCAAGAACATGCTTTGCTGCTGATACCCAGGTATCTAATCAGGGACTCAGGGACTATCCCGTGCTGTATCAGCCGGAAATACGCGGAAACTGTTTCCGGTGCTCTCCAGCCAGGCGTCGGCTTCGGCGCGGGATGTGAGGATGACCGTGCGCCTGTCAGGGTGGGCGGCCAGCAGCGATAAGAGCAGGGGGCGGACAGCGCGGCGGTAGTCGCGGACCATGGCGACCAGTTCGGGGTCGAGGCTGTCCTCGGTCCATGGGATGTCTGGGCGGGCCTGTCCGATGCGCTCCGTGATGCCGCGCAGGCACTGCTGCTCGGGCAGGTCCATGAAAATCACCCCGGTGCAGGCGGCGATGCGCATTTCGTACGTCCGCCTGTAGTTGCCGTCGATGATCCAGCCGTCGGTCCTGAGAATCGCCTTCAGCGCCTGGTCGAACTCTTCGCGGCTTACGTGGGTCCGGTCGGGTTTCCACCAGATGTTGTCGAGGTGAATCAGGGCAAGTCCTGACCGCTCCCCGAGTTTGCGGGCCAGCGTGCTCTTTCCGCTGCCCGGACACCCCACTATAAGAATTCTCGTTCCCAGATTGCCTGTCATCGATTCTGCCGCAGCCTGAACTGATTGTAATCAATCTGCCGGGCTTTGTCCTGATTCAATTTGCCGCCCGGCTTCGTTGGGAAAATCGTCGTTTTTTATTAAAAAGGCGGGGTTAGGGTCGACAAATCGTCTTTTTTATCTGAAATCAAACAAAAACGACGATTTCCAGGGCCTGGTTGGCTCACAAGAATCCCGGCTTCCGCCTCGAGAGCCGGCAGCGGGCAACACCGTAATTGTTAACAGGCCCGGCAGGGGCTATAATCAGCAGCGGAGGTTGGGTATGTGTGACACTTTGAGCGTAAAAACCGGAAACGCGGTGCTGTTCGGCAAAAACAGCGACCGCCGGCCGAACGAGATTCAGCCGATTGAGTTTCATCCCGCCGCGGACCGGGCGCCGGGTGAGATGATCCATGCCCGCTATATCGACTTTCCCCAGGCGGCCCATACCAACGCCGTTGTAATCTGCCGGCCGCAGTGGATCTGGGGAGCTGAAATCGGGGTGAACGAGCACGGGCTGTGCATCGGAAACGAGGCTCTGTGGTCCAACACCCCGAAATCGGACAGGGGCCTGATGGGAATGGATATCCTGCGCGCCGCCCTGGAGAGGGCCGGCAGTGTCGATGAGGGTGTAAAGGTCATCACGGATTTGCTGGAGCAGTACGGTCAGGGCGGGAACGGTGCATTTGATATCGAGATGCACTACGACAACGCCTATCTGCTGGCCGACCGCAACGGAATCGCCTACCTGGAGACCTGCGGCCGCGACTGGGCCCTCAAGAGGGGAGGGCGGATCAATATCAGCAACTGCATCGTCCTCGGTGCGGACGCCGATGCCTACAGGAGTGCAAGCGGTTTTGATTTCAAGGGAAAATACATCGATGAGCCTCTGACCCGCCGCAGCCGCTCCCGTGAGCGCTTCGCCCAGACGGGCCGCGTGCTTGACTCAATCGGGAACATTGAGGAAATGATCAACGCCCTGCGTCAGCACAACGACGCCGTGCGCAACCCGTTTGCTGAAAACGGGCAGGCCTCCGTCTGCATGCACTTCGGCGACAAGGCACGCAACAACACGACCCAGTCCATGGCGGTGGAAATCGGGGACCGCGGTATGACGCTGTGGCTTGCCGGCGCCAGCCAGCCCTGCGTGACTCTGTACAAGCCATTCAAGTTCAACTCTTTTGTCAACGTTCTGGACAGGGATTACTGGATTGCGGCCGAGAGGTACCGCCGCAGGCTTGTGGGCCGGGTCGTGCCGGCTGAGTTCTCCGAGGCTTTGGCCGAAACCCAGAGAAGGTGGATTGACCGTGCCCGAAGCGTCCCGGAGGGTGATTTTGAGCAGTTCACCCGCGCGTGCCTGGAGGAGGAGAGGGCGTTCTATGCCGGATTCGAGCCGGAGAAGTTCGCCGACGCCGGCAGCGACAGGGATTTCCTTTCCGCCTGGGCGGACGCGGATGTGGCATTTCAGAGGGTGGTCGAGCGCTGCGCCGATTTCACCGCGACTTCTGACCGGTCCTGACGGGAAACCTCAGCGGGTGTCAGAACTGCCGGGGCGAGGCGTTTTCGTAGGTTGTGAAGCGGATTGTGTAGCCGTTGTCCTACTCGGGGGCTGATTCGGAGACCAGATGCCACTCCGGCAGGCTGTCAAGGTCGGGGAAAAAGACCTCGGCCCCGCCGTCGGCGTCGACCTTGGTCAGCAGGACGCGGGTGCAGTAGGGCAGCAGGGTGCGGTACATCATCGCCCCGCCGATGACGAATACCGAGTCGGGGTCATAGCCGCGGATTGCGTCAAAGAGTTCGTCGAGGGTTGAGACCATGACAAAGCCGTCGCGCTGAGCGCGCTTTGGGTCGCCGCCGGGCCAGAGGACTATGTTGGTGCGGTTCTTCAGAGGCAGGCCGCCGGGGAAGGAGAGCAGGGTGTTGGAGCCCATGACGACGACCTTGCCCGAGGTGGTGGTGCGGAAGAACTTCATGTCCTTCGGGAGGCGGAACATCAGGTCGTTGCGCCGGCCGATGCCCCAGTTTCTGTCACAGTGGAGGATTGCCTGCATCGTCCCTCCTCAGACCGCCACCGGGATGTCGAACTTCTTCTTGCAGCAGAGGTAGTTCTCCAGTTTGAAGTCGTCCGGGGTGAAGGAGTAGAAGTCGGTCTTTTCGCGGTTCATCACAAACTGCGGAGCGGGGTACTGCGGGTTTTCGATGATTTCCTTGACGATGGGGATGTGGCGGTCGTAGATGTGGGCGTCGGCGATGACGTGTACCAGCTCGCCGGCGACCAGGCCGCTGACGTGGGCCATCAGGTGCAGGAGGACTGCGTACTGGACGACGTTCCAGTTGTTGGCCGTCAGCATGTCCTGACTGCGCTGGTTGAGGATGCCGTTGAGGGTGTTGCCGCTGACGTTGAAGGTCATTGACCAGGCGCAGGGGTAGAGGCGCATCTCGGAGAGGTCGGAGTGGTTGTACAAACTGGTGAGAATCCGCCTGCTCTGGGGGTTGTGCTTCAGGTCGTACAGTACCCGGTCGACCTGGTCGAACTGTCCCTCGGGATAGGTGTGTTTCACGCTGAGCTGGTAGCCGTATGCCTTGCCTATAGAGCCGTTCTCATCGGCCCAGCTGTCCCAGACGTGGGAACCGAGCTCGTTGATGTTGTTGGACTTCTTCTGCCAGATCCAAAGCAGTTCGTCGACGGCGGACTTCATGTAGGTGCGCCGGATGGTGATAATCGGGAACTCCTTTCTCAGATCGTAGCGGTTGACCAGCCCGAAGAGCTTGATTGTGTGGGCGGGCGTTCCGTCCTGCCAGCGGGGGCGGACTTCGAGTGAGGAGTCGTCAAAGCCCCGGCTGAGGATTTGCCGGATGTTGTCTATGAAAACAGTGTCTGCGTAACTCATCGCCGGGCCATCAGAAGTCGAGGAAGAAGGTGGCGCCCATGATCATGCGGCTCCACGGGGTGACGGGATTCTGCGTGTCGGAGAGGATCCAGGCGACCTGGATGCCCAGGTCGATGAAGTCCATGAACGACATCTCCAGCTGGGCGCCGGTGCTGGCCAGGAAGTGGCTGCCCTCGATTGCGCTGTTGAAGTACCGGCCGGAGTGCCAGCCGCAGTCGACAAACAGGTTCAGGCGGGGGAAGACGCCGTTTAGGAAATCGAGCATCCTGTCCGGGCCGCTGATTCTCAAATCGAGGTTGTTGACCACCGTGAAGTTGGTGTTGAAAGCGTAGGTGTTGTACCCGCGGACCTTGCGGCCGAGCGAGACGGGGCCCTGGGCGTAGAGGGGGACATAGGAGCCGTCTGTCCAGTTGGCGTTGAAGCGGTCGATGAGGACAATCGACAGGGCGTTGGAGCCGTTTGCGGCCTGTTTCTGCCAGAGGGTCTTGGAAACCACGACATTGAGTGTTGCAGAGAAGTACGAGATTTCGTCGGTGCTGAGCCCGCCGGGTGCCCACTGGAGGTCGAATTTGCCGAGGATGCCGTCCGAGGTGACTCCGGTGTCCTCCATGCCGTTGAGGATGATTCCGGCATAAAGTGTTGTGGCGGTCATCGTCCGGTCGGCGTCAAGCTCGCGCAGGATTGTGGTGCCGGCCAGGGCGCCGCCCTGCCAGCCTGCCAGCGTCGGGACGGGGTAGGTGGTCTCGGCGGGGTGGGTGATGTCGGCGGTGCCGTTGTGTCTGAGCTGGGTTTTGACCATGGAGTCGACGTACTTTTCCCATCGGCCTTCGTAGCCTGCGTAGAGGGTCACCAGGTCCTGTCCCTGCACCCAGCTTTCGCCCAGTCCCTGGAGCATTTTGAGGTTCCAGCGGGTCTGGATGGCGTCAAAGACGAGGAAATCGCCGGAGAGCGGGCTGCCGTCGACGGGGTTCTGGTAGGATTTGCGCTGGGTGTAGCCGCCGCCGAAGGTGAGGTTGATCTGGGTCAGGTCGCCATCGGAGAGGGTCAGCCCCCTGTAGCCGGCGCCCACCGTGACCAACGTGGGCAGGAAACCGTTGAGAATCTCGACGTGCTGGTCGAGTTCGGTAAACAGGAACGCAAAGTCTCCGCCGGCGCCGAAACAGATTCCGGCTGCCAGGGCGATGATTGTCAACAGTACGAGGGCTTTCTTCATTCTTCTCACGGTTTTCCTCCGGTAGTCGGATTAATGATAACACATCGCGGGCCTCTCAGGAAGTTGCGCCGGCGTGAAAGCCGCTGAATTGAAACACAGCGGCGGCTTGGCATATAATCGTCGGCATGGAACAGAATTCACTTCATTGGGCGGATATTTACGCCGACAGGATAATAAGGGAAAAGGGGCCGAAGGCCGTCTATACCTGCGCTTCGGGAATCACCCCTTCGGGCACGGTTCACATCGGAAACTTCCGCGAGATTATCTCGGTCGACCTCGTCGTCCGGGCCCTGCGCGACCGGGGCGAGAAGGTCCGCTTCATCTACAGCTGGGATGACTACGATGTGTTCCGCAAGGTCCCGAAGAACATGCCCAGACAGGACTTTCTGGAGACCTGCCTGAGAAAGCCGATCACATCCGTCCCCGATCTGGTGGGAAACGCCTCAAGTTACGCCAGAGCCAACGAACTGGCGGTCGAACAGGTCTTGCCCACAGTCGGAATCCATCCCGAGTACCTCTACCAGTCCGAGCGCTACCAGAGCTCGATGTACGCCGAGGGCATCCGCACCGCCCTGGAGCACAGGCAGGAGATAATCGACATCCTCAACACCTACCGCACCGAGCCGCTGGACGGAAACTGGTGGCCGGTCAGCGTCTTTTCCGGCTTCACTGGAAAGGACACGACCACGGTCCTGGGCTGGGACGGGGAGTGGGGCCTGACGTACCGCGACGATGAGACGGGCGAAACCGAGACGGTCGACCTGAGGAAGACCGGCCTGGTCAAGCTCAACTGGAGAATCGACTGGCCGATGCGCTGGGCCCGCGAGGGAGTGGACTTCGAGCCGGCCGGAAAGGACCACCACAGCCAGGGCGGCTCGTTCGACACTTCGCGCCAGATTGTGCGCATCTACGGTGCCGAGGCTCCGGTTTCGTTCAAGTACGACTTCATCACTTTCAAGGGCAAGGGCAAGCAGTCCTCCTCCCAGGGCAACGTCGACACCCTGGACGACCTGCTTGAGGTCTACATCCCGGAAATCGTACGCTACCTGTTCGCCTCGACCCGCCCGTCGTCCGAATTCAGCATCTCGTTTGACCTGGACGTACTGAAAATCTACGAGGACTACGAGAACTGTGAACGTATCTACTTCGGCCTGCTGCCCGTCAACGAAAAGCGCCTGGCAAAGGGAAAGCGTATCTTCGAGCTGAGCCAGGTCGACGGCATCCCCTCCGAGCCGAGCTACCAGATTCCTTTCCGCCACCTTTGCAACCTTTTGCAGATCCACGACGGCGACACCGAAAAGGTCATTTCCGTCCTCGGCGACGTCAAACCCTCGCAACTTGAGCGCCTGAGGGCCAAGTGCGTCTGCGCCTGGAACTGGATCACCACCGACGCTCCTGAGGATTTCCGTTTTTCCCTGGCAAGTCCTGACCGACCCCCGCTTGATCTGGCCGAACCCCAGAGAAAGGCGATCCGCGGTCTGGCGGCGGCGGTTGAGGAAATGGACGGCATGAGCGAAAAGGAATTCTCCGAGAGACTCTACCAGGTCGCCGCCGACGCGGGAATCGAAGCCGGCGAGTTTTTCAG
This sequence comes from Spirochaetales bacterium, assembly GCA_017614375.1. Lineage (GTDB taxonomy): Bacteria > Spirochaetota > Spirochaetia > Sphaerochaetales > Sphaerochaetaceae > JAAYFO01. Next base: position 90,722 of record JAGABZ010000013.1, on the reverse strand, counting down.
CACGGTGTACAACGTCCTGATCTCAAAGGCCCGCGGCCCGAAGCTGGCCGGCTTCATCAAGGCCTGCGGCAAGGCCCGCGTCCTTCCCATCCTGGCCCGCTACTGAGCTGTTTCTATTTAATCATTGATTTGAGCAGGGACTGATTGCGCCTCCAGTTCGGGCTGACCTTTACCCTGATGTCCAGATTGAGCCTGCGTCCGGGGAAGATTCTGCGGATGTCCTTGGCCGCCTCGGTGCGGATCCGTTTGATGTTAGACCCGCCGCTTCCGACTATTATGCCCTTTTGAGAGTCCCGCTCGACATTTATCGCGGCCCTGATCAGCAACAGACCGTCATCCGTCATCTGCAGGTCCTCCACCTCGACGAACACCGAGTGGGGCAGTTCGGCACGCATGCCCTCCATGGCTTTTTCCCGGATGATTTCGGAGACCCTGAAGTCCAGGTCCTGGTCGGTGAATTCCTCCCCGGGGTAGAGAAGCGGGGCCTGCGGCGCGGCGGCGAAGAGGGCTATGAGCACCTCGTCCAGCCCGGAGTCCTCCAGGGCTGAGGCCACCAGCGGGGTGTTTCCCGGCAGGACTTCCGCCAGGTATTCCAGGGTCCGGTCGATCTGCTCCTGCGTGGCCAGGTCCTTTTTGTTGACGCAGATGACGACCGGCCTGCCGCACTGGGCGGCCATTCTGGAGACGTCCCTCTCCTCGGGCCCGGGGGCGCGGGTGGCATCAATCATGTAGAGAACCAGGTCGTTTTCCCTCAGGGCCGTGACGGCGATTTCTCTCAGCCGGCGGTTGAGCTCCGCCTTGTTGTCATGCAGACCGGGGGTGTCGATGAACACCAGCTGTCCGCGGACATCGGTGTAGATTCCCTTGATCCGGTTGCGGGTCGTCTGGGGGACGGGCGATGTGATGGCGACCTTGTTCTCGCAGATCGAGTTTAAAAAGGTCGATTTGCCGCACGAGGGGCGGCCGATGACCGAAACGGTGGCGCACTTGAGTTTCTCGGTTCCCATACGGCGATTATAGAGGCACCGCTTAAGGACAGCAAGGTGCCTTGGGCCTTATCAAGGCCTTATCAAAGAGTCCAAAGGTTGTTATTATTTACCACGCAGGATTTGCATACAGAGGCCCCTCAGGGCCGGGAGGACTGTTTTGGAAGAGAAAAAGGCCGAGTCCACAGGACTTGATGAAAAACTGATAAAGACCCGCAGCATAATGATCTGCGGCGAGATTTCCGAAGAAACCTCGGAAAGGGTCGCCAAGCAGCTTCTCATCCTCGAGGCGGAGGGCGACGGCCCGATCACCGTTTTCCTGGACTCCCCCGGCGGCGACGTGAACGCCGGCTACGCGATTTTCGACATGCTCCGCTTCGTTTCCTGCCCGGTGACTATGGTCGGCATGGGCCTGGTGGCAAGCGCCGCCGCCCTGATTCTGCTGGCCGCGGACAAGGAGCACCGCGTCGGCCTCCCCGGCTCGGAGTACCTGATTCACCAGCCCTCCAGCCAGATGCGCGGGGTGGCCTCGGACATCGAGATCCACGCCAGACAGCTTGAGAAGCTCAAGGAAAAGATCAACGCCGAGATTGCCGCCCAGACGGGCAAAAGCATCGAGGATGTCCGCAGGGACACCGACAGGGACTGCTGGATGGACAGCGCCCAGGCGGTGGAGTACGGACTGATTTCAAAGGTTGTGAGAAACAGGTCGGAACTCTAGTTCCGTTTGACAGATGCCAACCAGATTTCTCAACGAAGAGGAGAAGCAGGACGGCCGGAGGAGGATGTTCCGGGCCGAAATCTTCAACGGTTTCTCGGCGATTTTCCTCGGCGATACCCTGGTTTTCCTTCTTGCCGCGCATTTCAACGCCGGAAACCTGATAATGGGCATCATTTCGGCCGCGCTCTATGCATCGGGGATCGCGGTTCCGTTCATCATACCCCTCTTTGACGGGCACCATCAGGAGCACTCGCACGGCTTTTGCTGGATGATGCGGGGCGTGTTCTGTCTGGGATACATAGGCCTGTTCTTCCTCGAGGGCGCCCCGGCGGTTGCCCTGCTTCTGGGGACCTATCTGATGTACTGCCTGTTCCGTTCGCTCGGGATAGTCTTCAACGACCTCTCTGCCAAGAACGTCAGCAGCATCAACAACCGCGGGGCGGTTCTGTCGAGATTCAGCACCGCCTTTCAGTGCTCGTCTCTGGCGGCAAAGGTAATCAGCGCCCTGGTGACGGGTATCAGGGCCCTCTCCGCCCTTACCGGAATAATCGGATTGCAGATGGCCGGCATCCTGGCCAACAGCATAAGCTCGGTCGACTACGCCCGCATCCCGTGCCGCAGGACGGTCGAGCAAAAGAGAGTCCCGCTCGGGGCCCTGTGGAAAAAGGTCTTTGCCGACCCGCGTCTGTGGCTGCCTATAGTCCTGCGCTCGGTGTTCATCTGCGCCCTGATCATCGTCCAGATGGCGGTGCCGTTCATGAGCCGGGTGCTTGGACTGGGGGATACCATGGTCCTGGTCTACTCGGTCGCGGCAGCCGTCGGACTGGTGTCTTCAAGCATGGTCATGCGAAGGCTCTCCGACCGGATCGGGGCCAAGCCCCTGGTTCTGCTGAACACGGTGATGATAACCATCGTGCTGGCGGCGTGGATCGTCCTGCCGCCGACGGCCCCTGTGGCCCTGTTCTTTGCTCTGGGCTTTCTGGCCAACTTCTTCATCAACTGCATCAACCTGATGACGAGCAAGATGGTCACCGCGATTATCCCGGAGGACGACCCGGTCGGCTTCAGCACCTTTGTCACGTTCTTTATCGCCGTCTGCGCGGTGGGCGTCGGCATCGGGGCGGGGTACGCGGTCGACCTCGGGGTGTCCGTCCTGGGAAGCTCGTCCCTGCCTCTTCTGGGCAACACCTATTCGTTCTGCTTCCTGCTCGCTCTGATTCTGTGCATCGGCGGCTATGTGCTGACCCTGTTTGTCACGGAGCGCCACAGTCTGTCCGCCGCCCGGGCCGCCCAGGCGATTTTCTCGATGCACGGGCTACAGGCCTTCTCGATGATCGACCGGATTGAAAAGACAAAGGACCCGCTTAGGCGCCGCATCCTGCTTTTGTCCCTCGGAAACAACCTCACCGGGGTGGCGACAGACGACATCCGCCGCAAGCTCTACTCCCCGTTCTCACCGGACAAGGTCGAGATAATCCACGCCCTGGGTGACCATCCCCGCCCGGCCCTGGTCAAGGACCTGGCCCTGATAGCGCAGGACGACGACTCCTATACCCAGCTCGACGCCATCGGCGCCCTGGGTGGCTACATAGACGACCCGACGGCCAGACAGGCCCTGGAGCATTTGCTCAACTCACGCTGGGGAGCCTCGCGTTCGATGGCGAGCAAGAGCCTTTCGCGCTTCTCCGATTCGTACAGGTACCTCGACCAGGTCAACGCCCTCAGTCTGAAGGCCAGCCACATAGACGAGGAGATAGACTTCCTCATAGCCAAGCGCAACATGGACAGAGAGGGGCTGTTCTACCGTGACTTCTTCCTGCCGGTCAGAAACGGCCGCAGCTGGGCCTACCGCCAGACCCGCTACGCCCTGATCGCCAGTTTCCTCAAATTCGGCTCGCCCCGCCTGACCCAGCTGTATGAGCTGATGAACATCGGCACCTGCAGCGATTTCCTCGACGACTTCCTGCCCGAGGCGAGGGACCTGGAGGACATCGACGGGAGCTACGACGCGATTTACAGTGCCTTTGCCCGGAGCGACAGTGCCTATATCCGCTCGTTCTGTCTGGAGATGGTCAGACGCTCATCGGTGTCCTATGACAGCCGTCTGGAGAACCTCAAGGAGGGTCTCCTGGCCGCAGCGGACATCGACATCGGTTCGTTCGACGTCCAGGACATGCTCGCCCTGCTTTACTTCGGATACAGCCTCCGTAAAGTTTCCCGCTGATTTTCCGCCTTTTTCTCAGCGAAACGCCTTCCGGCGCGGATATAGGGGCGGAGGTTAACCTTGAACGGGAAATCCTGCATCTTTTTGCTCTGTATCTGCGCGCTCTGTCTTCTCAGCTGCTCCTGCGGCCCGGCCGAGCCGGCGAGGTCAGCTCTGGTGGTGGCCAGCTGGAACGTCCAATGCATGTTCGACGACCTCACCGAAGGAACCGAATACTCCGACTTTCAGAACTCCGCCCTCTGGGATCACTCAGCCTATCGGAACCGGGTGAGGAATCTGGCGTCGGCAATCACCGCCCTCGATCCCCGTCCGGATCTGCTGGTCCTGCAGGAGGTTGAGAACGACAGGGTGCTTTATGACCTCTGCTCTCTGCTTGCGTCAAAAGGCTATCTCTGGTACGGCACAACCGCCGGTGCCGGCCGGGCAATCCAGACCGGCTTCATAGCCCGCGTCCCGGTGGAACGGGATGATGTGGCGGTAATCGGGGTGGAGGGCCAGAGGCCGGTTCTGCGGATCCGTCTGGTTTTCGGCGGGGCTGACGTTGTTGTTCTGGGCTTTCACGCCAAGAGCCGCAGCGACGGTCCGGAGGAAACCGAGCCGGACCGGTTGGCGACGTCCGCAGCGCTGATTTGCGCCGCCGCCGAGGCTTCGGCTCTCTACCCCGGGGCGGTTGTGCTGCTGGCCGGGGATTTCAACACGGACATCAACTGTTCGGCGGCTCTGCTGCAGAAGGCCCCCGGGCTGTGCCCCGCGCTGGCGTACGCCGGCTGGGATGATGCTGTCCTGGCCGGGTGCGCAGGCTCGCTGGTTGTTACCGGCGGGCCACCGGCGGCGGGGTGCTGGTACTCGTTCTGGGAGGATGAAGGGACGCAGAAGGAGGCTCCGGGTTCGTATGTCTACAGAGGGGAGTGGTACTGTTTCGACAGGATTCTCTGCGGCGGGGAAGCCTTTGACAGGCAGGGGCCGGAGTATGACGGAGGCGGTGTGTACACCGGCTCCGGGCTGACGGACGGTCAGGGCTTGCCCGTGGCCTATGTTCCGAGGCTCAGAAGCGGGCTTTCGGACCACCTTCCGGTGTGGGTCAGACTGACATCTTTTGTTGAGTTGTAAAGTCTTTTGTGATACGATTAAAAAAGTGAGATTTCACAGGAATTTTGGAGGTTCCATGTCTGAAAGAGAAGAATTGAAGTTTTCCGATTCGCTGATGGCTTTCATCAACGAGTGGAAAGAGAAGCCGGGGAACCTGATCATGGTTCTCCACAAGGTGCAGGGGGAGGTGGGTTACATCTCCAGGGAGGCTGCCGAAAAAGTTTCCCAGCTGCTGGACATCCCCCTTGCCAAGGTCTGGGGCGTCGTCACCTTCTACCACTTCTTCAAGCTCACCAAACCGGGCGAACACAACATCGCTGTCTGCCTGGGAACGGCGTGCTATCTGAAGGGCGGTGACAAGGTCGTCGAGGCCATCAACAAGGAGCTCGGCATCGACGTCGGACAGGTCACCGAGGACGGCAAGTTCTCGCTCGAGGCTGTCAGGTGCGTCGGCTGCTGCGGACTTGCTCCCGTCATGACGATTTCCGGCGAGGTGTTTGGCAAACTGACCAAGGAAGCCGTACCGGGAATCCTCGCTAAATTCGCGTAAAGGCCGGCCGGGATGCATGTATTCCTCTGCGACTTCCTCCTGGACATCGCCCAGAACTCGCTCGAGGCGGGCTCGACAATGGTCAGGATCACCATCGCCGAGACACAGGACCGGATCGGTTTTGTGATTCAGGACAACGGAAAGGGAATGAGCGCGGAGGTGCAGAAGCGCGTTACCGACCCGTTCTACACGGACGGAATCAAGCACAGCAGGAGAAAGGTCGGACTGGGGTTGCCGTTCGTCAAACAGACGAGCTGCGCTTTCAGTCTGGAGTCCGAGGAGGGCCGCGGAACAAAGGTGTCGTTTGAGTTCGATCTGACCGACATCGACGTACCGCCCCTGGGAAACCTCCCCTCGACGCTGCTTGCCATCTTTTCCGGAGCTCCGGAGGGATGCGATGTTGCGGTTGACAGGAGCCTGGACACCCCTGCCGGAAGCGACGCCTACCAGGTCAGCAGATCCGACCTGATCGACGCCCTGCTTGAACTGAAGACCGCCGGTTCGCTGAATCTGGCCCGCCAGTATCTGGAGGGGCTTGAGGAGGGACTGGACGGTTGCAGGACGGAACACGAGCTTCGTTTGGCCCGGTAAAAACATACAGGAGAACAGAAATGGCAAAGATTTCTTTGGAAGAGCTCAGGAAACTGAGAGAACAGAAACAGGATGCGCTCCAGAAGCGCGACTTGGCCGGCAAGGACAGCCAGATAATCGTCGGCATGGGCACCTGCGGTATCGCCGCCGGAGCCAAGACGGTCCTCGATGAGTTCCTGAAGGTCCTGGACGAGGAAAAGATTGAGAACGTCGCCGTAACCCAGACCGGATGCATGGGTCTGTGCTACGTCGAGCCGACCGTCGAGGTCATCGTTCCCGGCATGCCCGCCACGATCTATGGAAAGGTCGACGCCGCCGTTGCCCGCGAGATTGTCAAATCGCACGTCATCGGAAAGAAGCTTGTCACCGACCACATCTACGACAGGCCTTCCGTGGACATCATGAAGGCTTGAGGAACGGGGGAGAGCAATGGCTTTTAGAAACTATATCCTGGTTTGCGGCGGTACCGCCTGTGAATCCAGCCGCAGTCAGCAGATCTTCGACAACCTCAAGCTGGAGGCCGAGAAGCAGGGCGTGGCCGATGAGGTCCAGATCGTCCAGACAGGCTGCTTCGGTTTCTGCGAACAGGGACCGATCGTAAAGATTCTCCCGGAGGACTCCTTCTACGTGAAGGTCGCCCCGGAGGACGCTCACGAACTGATTGCCGAGCACATCATCAAGGGCCGTGAGGTCAAGCGCCTTCTCTACGATAAGGAAAAGGCCGCCAAGCACGCCCAGGTCGAGGACATCAAGTTCTACCAGAAGCAGTTCAGAATCGTTCTGAGGAACTGCGGATTCATCGATCCGGAGAACATCAACGAGTACATCGCCAGAGACGGTTACGCCGCCCTGGAGAAGGCGCTCTTTGAGATGACCCCGGAGGACATCATCGAACAGCTCAAGATCGCAGGTCTCCGCGGACGCGGCGGCGCCGGATTCCCGACCTGGATGAAGTGGAACTTCTCCAAGAACGTCGAGTCCGACATCAAGTACGTCGTCTGCAACGCCGACGAAGGCGACCCCGGTGCCTACATGGACCGCTCCACCCTCGAAGGTGACCCGCACTCGGTACTCGAGGCCATGACTATCTGCGGAAAGGCGATCGGAGCCCATCAGGGATTCATCTACATCCGCGCGGAGTACCCGCTGGCCATCCACAGACTGGAAGTCGCAATGGCCCAGTCCAAGGAACTCGGCCTGCTCGGTAAGGACATCCTCGGAAGCGGATTCGACTTCGACATCGAGATCCGCCTCGGCGCCGGCGCTTTCGTCTGCGGTGAGGAAACGGCTCTGCTGCAGTCCATCATGGGACACAGGGGAATGCCCGTTCCGCGTCCGCCGTTCCCGGCCGTCAAGGGCCTCTGGGAAAAGCCGACCGTAATCAACAACGTCGAGACCTGGGCCAACATCCCCGTCATCATCCACAAGGGCGGCGAGTGGTTCTCCAAGATCGGCGACGAGGATTCCCACGGAACAAAGGTCTTTGCCCTTACCGGAAAGATCTGCAACTCCGGACTGGTCGAAGTCCCGATGGGCACCACGCTGCGTGAGATCGTCTACGACATCGGCGGCGGAATCGCCCACGGCAAGAAGTTCAAGGCTGTGCAGACCGGCGGACCTTCCGGCGGCGTCATCACTTCCGAGAACCTCGACACCCCGATCGACTTCGGTTCGCTGGTGAAGATCGGCTCGATGATGGGATCCGGCGGAATGATCGTCATGGACGAGGACGACTGCATGGTCGACGTGGCCAAGTTCTACCTGAACTTCACCGTCGACGAGTCCTGCGGAAAGTGCATGCCCTGCCGTATCGGCGGCAAGACGATGCTCGGAATCCTCGAGAAGATCACCGACGGAAAGGGAACGATGAAGGATCTGGACACCCTGACCGAAATCGCCAACACGATGAGAAAGGCTTCGCTCTGCGCCCTCGGCCAGACCAGCCCGAACCCCGTCATGTCGACGATGAAGTTCTTCAGGGACGAGTACATTGCCCACATCGTGGACAAGAAGTGCCCGGCCGGAAAGTGCAAGAAGCTCATCAGCTACGTCATCGACCCGGCGAAGTGCAAGGGCTGCACGGCCTGCGCACGCAAGTGCCCGGTCAGCTGCATCTCCGGCAGTCTGAAGCAGCCGCACACGATCGACCAGACCAAGTGTATCAAGTGCGGAACCTGTATCCAGACCTGTAAGTTCGGCGCCATCTCGATCCAGTAAAGAGGAGTAAGCAATGAGTGTTGTTCATGTAAAGATAAATGGTATCCCGGTTGAAGTCGAAGCCGGATCCTCTGTTCTCGCAGCGGCGACAGCGGCCGGAGTGAAGATTCCGACCCTTTGCTACCACGAGGACATCAAGCCGACCGCCTCATGCGGTCTGTGCATCGTGAAGATGGAAGGCTCGCCGAAGATCCAGAGAGCCTGTGCTTCTCCGGTACAGGAGGGCGCCAGCTACATCACCGATGACCCGGAGCTGTTCCAGGCCCGCAAGACCGTCATCGAGTTGATTCTCTCCACCCATCCGGCGGACTGCCTGACCTGCATCCGCAACCAGAACTGCGAACTGCAGAAGCTGGCTGCCGACTTCGGAATCAGGGAAATCCCGTTCGATGCCCGCGTAAAGCGCCTGCCAAAGGATGAGTCCTCCCCGTCGATCATCCTCGAGCCGACCAAGTGCATCAAGTGCGGCCGCTGCGTCGAGGTCTGTCAGGACCTGCAGGGTGTCTACGCCCTCGAGTATGTCGGCCGCGGCGACGGTTCCCAGATGCAGCCTGCCTGTAACCTCCCGCTCAACGATTCTCCCTGTGTCAAGTGCGGCCAGTGCGCTGCCCACTGCCCGGTCGGAGCCATCTATGAGCGCGACGACACCGAACTGGTCCGCCAGGCGATTAACGACCCGGCCAAGACGGTCGTCGTCAACATCGCTCCGTCGGTCCGCGTAGGTATCGGCGAGGAATTCGGAATGGGCGACGGAGCCCTGACCGTCGGCAAGCTGTACACCGGTCTCAGACAGCTCGGCTTCGACAAGGTGTTCGACACCAACTTCGCCGCCGACCTGACCATCATGGAAGAGGGAAGCGAGCTTGTCCACCGCCTGACCCACGGCGGAGTCCTGCCCCAGCTGACCAGCTGCTGCCCGGCCTGGACCGACTACATGGAGAAGTACTACCCGGATATGATTCCCAACTTCTCCTCGGCCAAGTCCCCGATGCAGATGCAGGGCCCGATTACCAAGACCTACTGGGCACAGAAGGCCGGAATCGACCCGGCGACCATCGTCAACGTGGCCGTCATGCCCTGTACCGCCAAGAAGTTCGAAATCGGCCGTGACGAGAACATGTCCGCCTCCGGATACAAGGACACCGACATTTCCATCACCACCCGCGAACTGGCCAGGATGTTCAAGGCCAAGGGCATCGACCTTTCCGTCCTGCCCGAGTCCGACGTCGATGATCCGATCGGAGAGTACTCCGGTGCCGGAACCATCTTCGGAAACACCGGCGGAGTCATGGAAGCGGCAATCAGAACCGCTTACTGGGCTGTGACGGGCAAGGAGCTCGAGGGTGTCGATGTCGACGCCGTCCGCGGACCGGAAGGAATCAAGACCGCCACCATCAAGGCCGGCGATCTGGACCTGAAGGTCGCGATTGTCAGCGGTCTGGGCAACGTAAAGACCGTTCTGGAAGAAGTCCGCAAGGCCAGGGCCGAGGGCAAGGAACCTCCATACCACTTCATCGAGGTCATGGCCTGCAAGGGCGGATGCATCTCCGGAGGCGGACAGCCCTACGCCAGCAGCACCCCGAACCGTGCCGCGAGAACCGCCGGCCTGTATGCCGACGACAAGAGAAGCGCGGTCCGCTGCTCGCACCAGAATCCGTCGATCAAGAAGATTTACGATGAGTTCCTCGGTGCGCCGCTTTCCGAGAAGTCGGAGGAGCTTCTGCACACCAAGTATCACCAGAGACCGATTTACCAGTAAACCGCGTCCCGCGACTTTGGAGGCGTCCTTCGGGGCGCCTCTTTTTTTGTGAAAATCGCAAATGCTTCGGATACCTCATGTATCCGAAAAAAGGCGCCGAAACGAGGTTTTCGGATACGCTTGTATCCGAGAAAAGCGCTTGAAACGAGGTTTTCGGATACGCTTGTATCCGAAAAATGCCCTTGAGATGATGTTTTCGGATACTGCACACGAAAACGACCGGCAATGACGATTTGCGGATACTCATGTTCCTAAAAAAGAGCCTGATGTGGACGTAGTCAGGGGTGCGGAATCAGTTCTGCTTTCTGGTGAGGCTGGCGGGTTTGGCCTGGACTGTTTCGCCCGGGGCGACGGAGTGGGTAAGCCAGACGTTTCCGCCGATGACCGCTCCGTCTCCGATGATTGTGTCTCCGCCGAGGATTGTCGCTCCGGCGTAGATGACGACGTTGTTTCCGATGTCGGGGTGGCGCTTGACGCCCTTTACCAGGCTGCCGTCGGGATTGGCGTCGAAGCTCTTCGCGCCGATGGTGACGTGCTGGTAGAGCTTTACATGTTCGCCTATCGTGGTTGTCTCGCCGATTACGACCCCGGTGCCGTGGTCGATGAAGAACCATGCCCCGATCTTCGCTCCCGGATGGATGTCGATGCCGGTCAGGCGGTGGGCGTATTCGCTCATGATCCTGGGAATCAGCGGAACGCCCTCGGTGAGGATGGCGTGGGCGAGCCTGTAGGTTCCGATTGCCGTCAGGGCGGGATAGGTGAGAATCACCTCGTCGATGCTGATTGCGGCGGGGTCACCCTCAAAGGCGGCACGGACGTCCTTGTCGAGCGTGTCCTTTATTTCGGGCAGGCGGCGGATGACGTTTCCGGCGACTTTTTCCGGTTCGGGAACCGAGACCTGGGCAAATACTTCGGCCATCGCCCCCTCGATGCTTCTGAGCCATGAAATACCGCAGGCAATCGCCCCGGCTGATGAGAGGTGGCAGGGATAGAGGGTGGCCAGGAGGTCATCGGTGAGCTTTTCGGTGCGCTCCTTGAGCCCGACATACGGCGCGGCATCGGAAACTCCGGTGCTCAGCAATGTTTCGCTGATTTTCGCAAGTTCGTCAAAATCCGTCATATAGCGCTAATCTTAACCACGGCCGGGGCGTTTAGCAAGCCGATTCAGTTTTCTATCTTCCAGCCCAGGGCGGAGAAAAGCTGCTGTTTGTGCTTGTCGATGGAGGCGCAGGTGAAACTGAATCCGTCATCGGCGGTGTGAAGTGTAAAGCCGCTTCTGGAGCCTGTAACCTTCCCGAAGCTGACGGATGTAATCGTATCCGCCGGGATTTCCCAGGCCAGGACGCAGGGGTTTTTGCGGTCCCTGGTCCGTTTGTACAGCTCAATGCGCCCCTGGCTGATTATCAGCCGGCCGCGAAGGAGGTCGTCCTCGGCGATTGCCGGGACCTTGCCGGCGAAAACGGAGAAGAGCACCGGGGCGGAGGTCGGTCGGGACTTGCCCACCATCTTGTCGGAGACCCAGTAGGAAAGGCGCCAGTAGAGGTATACCAGTCCCATGGAGGCTATGAAGACGGGGATGTCGACCCAGCGGGGCACGGCGCCCATTCCTCCGGCGATAATCATCAGCATGCAGGCCAGAATCAGGCCCTTCACGATTGTCAGCATTGACGGCCTCCGGAGTTGAGTTTACACGATTCTCAAAGTTTTTTCATTTTCTTCTCAGCGATTCGGCTTTTGACGCGGATAGAGGGGGCGGAGGCAGAAAAATGAAAAGACATCTGTTTGAAAGAGCCGTTGCACTGCTCTGCGTATTCGTGCTCCTGCTGGGAGTCTCATGCAGCGACGAAAGCGGTACTGCCGCCATGAAGCTGCTACTCAGAAAGACCGAGCTCGGAGTAAAGACCCTGGTGCCCCAGGACACCGCGTCGCTTCAGATCACGCGTTACCGCGTAAACGGAAGCGGGCCGAACAATGCCGTGTTCGAAGTGTCCACCGACAGCGCCTCGGTGACGATCAACGGATTGGAGGTGGGTTCATGGCATGTGACCGCCACCGGTCTGAACGCACAGGGTGTGGCGCTGATCCGGGGCTCGGCCGATTGCGAGCTGAGCCAGAATTCAGGAACCGTCCAGATTACCCTGGACCAGATGGTCGGTACGGGTACGCTGAACCTGACGGTGGATTGGGAAAACACCGAGGTGCCCGATCCAAACATCAGGCTTTATATCCGTTCCCAGGGCGGCGAGGAGAGCCAGCTGGAGATCAGCCCGGACTACGCAAACCGCAGGGTCACCCTGAGCACCGAGCTGGCCGCCGGTTCGTACGTCGTCCGCGGGGTGCTGATGTCGGGAGATTTCCACGTGGGAGGGTTCGTCGAATCAATCCGGATAGTCGGCGGCCAGACCACCACCGGAAACCTGAGCATAATGCAGATGCAGTACGCCGACGCGTCCGGCTACTTCCTGCTGAACAACCGCTCGAGCGTACCTGTAAGGGGGACCCTCACGGGGTTCACGTTTTCCGACGACACCTGCCAGCTTCAGGCCAACACCGACAACCAGGTCACCTTTACCCTGGATGACGAGTTCGAGGCCTCGCCCGGTCTGAAGATCCAGTGGTTCATCGACGGCCAGGCCTGCGGTGCGGCTGCGACTCTGGAAAAGACCAATACGAAGACGGTCAATGTCACAGCCGGCAGCCACCGGATCGACGCGGTGGTGAGCAATTCGCTTCAGGGCAGCCTGGGCTGCGTGTCGGCCTCGTTTCTGGCCATATCCGGTGGCCAGAGCGGCACGATCTGCAAGATCAGCGAGTTCTCGACAATCCAGATAGGAAAGACGGGCAGTTCCTGCACCTATCTCGAGCTGGGGTCCGACACGATGGTCTCGGCCCTACCCGGAGGACGGTTCCTCGTGGTCAGTCCGTCCGCGGGAAAGATCGCCGTAATGAAGGTTACCCGGAACTATCTGGATCTGGTCAGCGTGTACAGCACCGATGATTTCCCGTTCATCAGCAGCATCACGATGGTAAAGAGCCACCCGGTTTTGCCGTGGATAATCACTCTGGACAACTACGGCGGTACCGAGAACGTCACGTTCATGCGCTATGACCAGGATACCGGAACCATCGCCATGTGTACCGGCGACCTGGCCAGGATTACCGGGACTTTCACCATCCCAGGCTCGAGCGTCTCGGCCCAGATCTCCGAGGTCCGCGCCCTGGATTTCTCCCCGTCGGACAACATGGCCTATGTGCTGGCCAACCGGACCGTGCTCAACGGTACCACGGTCAGTCACAGAATCCTGTGGTTCCGCATGTCCACCGGCTCCCCGGTCCTGGGCGGTTTCAGCACCATCCCCGAGGACTTCACCGCCGACTGCAGGATGGCCATCTCGCCCTCCGGAGGAGTGGTTGCCCTCACCGCCGCGGACAAGACCGAGATCTACCTGGCCCAGAGGTCCCAGACCGGAGCGGTGCAGAGCTTCAGAAAAATCGGCAGCACCACCAGTGTCCCGGCAGCTGTCGCCCTGGGTTCGGACGGTTGTCTGACCGTCTCCAACGGCAGTCTGGAGAACTTCGTCTTCAGCATCGGGGCCATCGGGATCAACCAGACGGCATACGTTACTCCGCAGACCGTGCAGCTGACGGCAGACCAGCTGCTCTACAACAGCCAGTCGACCTATCTCTACGCGATGGACTCGGAGCAGAGGGTGGTCTACTGCCTGTCCAGAAGCAACGGTAACGTGCTGACGATGCTTGAAAACTGCATCGTATTCCAGGAAAGCACCCCGGGTCTGTCGATGTTCGCTCTTTCCGGCTCGTACATGCTCGTCTGCCGGGCTGACGGAAGGCTCGCCCTATGCCGGGTCATAGACTGAGGTCGCTCCTTATCACCTTCCTGTTGTTCCTCGCGGCCGTGTGGCCGGTCTCCGCAGGGATTTTCGGCCGCGGGGACGACAGGTTTTCACTGGACTTCGATAGTGCATTTGCGGCAGATCTGGTTTTCGGCCGGAGTACCCAGTTCTGCCTGGGGGCCGAACTCAGGCTGGACCGGGAGCTGAGTCTGCGGCTGGTGCAGACGGCCTGTGTGGCGGGAAAGGAAGTCTTTGCCGAAAGCGGGCTGCTTCTGGTGTACCACCCGTACGGGACAGGGCCGTTTGTCAGTCTTTCGCTGCTGCACTTCGGATTCGAGGTGGGGCAGAGGCAACTGCAGCAGTCCCTGTTCTCGCTCAACGAGGTCAGCCTGGGATGGGTGTGGAGCTTCAGTGAGCACCTCTGCCTGCGGGCGGAGGCCGTATTCAGGGATCCCTCCGGGGCGTTCAGGGAGGAGTACTCGATGATCCGCTCCGGATACAGGGACTACGGAACCTTCAGGGTCAGGCTGGCTCTGGGGTGGATTCTCTTGAGGGAGGAAGAAGATGAAAAGACATAAACGGGCCCGCTTTGCCCTGATACTGCTGCTGATTGTCTGCATGACCGGCTGCTCGGTGGAAAACGTATCGATCAAGCGCCGCGAGTTGTCGGACAGCGAACTGATCGGCAGGGTGTCCGGCCTGGTCGAATCTCAGAAGGGGATAATCAGTTCGTATCTGGACATCGACCCGGCTCTGCTTGATGAGGACCCGGACACGATAGTGGCCAGGGCGCTTGAGGAGGAGAACGGCAGGGCCTACATCGAGTTCTGCGCTGCCGTGGAGGACGCTGAGGACGCCTCCGGGGTTCTTCAAAAGGCCAGGGGACTTGTCGATGCACAGACCTACGCCGAAATCGAGCAACAGGCCCGGGAGCTGGAGGAGGAGCTTCAGGGGGTCGCGTCCGAGGCGGCAAAGGGTCTGCCGGTGGCACAGCAGGAGAAGTTCTTTGCCGACGTAAAGAAACTGGCGGTCAAGTCGATAGTGCTCATGACGGCGGGGATAGTCTACTGCTTCATGCCGGAGGTGATGCTCTGGGGCAAGGTCGCCGCCGCTGCGGGCATCTCGATAGCCGCCGGAGCCACCGCCGTGACGGTTCTGTCGATTTACGAGCATTACAAGTTCGGCAGAAGCGGCGATGAGAGTTTCAAGCAATGGCTTCAGGAGGTCATCACCCTGCCGCAGGCCGAGTACGCCATAGCCACGACCGTCATCACGATGGGCACCACCCTCAAACAGGGGCCCGTGGTGACGGGAATAGTCCTCTGCGTCTATGCCATATACCAGGCAATCGACATCCTCAAGCCGATGTTGGAGACCTACAATCTGAATGTGTAGCGATTGTGCCAACTGATTGTTTATGGGATAATGCGACTGTGTTCCGGCCCGCTGAGGGCCGGAAACGCGAGGAGTACCCATGGACACCAGAAAGGACCTGCTTGAGAGATTTGTCAGATACACGAAATACGACACGATGAGCGACGAGACCCGTCTGCCGGCCAAGCATCCTTCGACCGACGGACAGTGGGACCTGCTCAGGGCCCTGAGGGACGAGCTGCTGGCAATGGGGGTGAAGGACACCGTACTGGATGAAAACGGGTTTGTCGTCGGAAATATCCCGGCCAACGGCTCGGATGCCCCGTCGGTGGCCTTCATGGCCCATGTCGATACCTCAAGCGCCTGCAACGGAAACAATGTCCATGCCAGGGTCATCGGGAGCTATGACGGCAACGACATTGTCCTGGGAAACGATCTGGTTCTGAAGACCGCGGAAAACCCCGATCTGGAGAAGTACCGCGGCACGACGCTGATAGTAACCGACGGGACCTCGCTTCTCGGCGCGGACGACAAGGCCGGTGTGGCCGTCATAATGTCAAACGTCCGCGTCCTGATGGAGAACCCCTCGATCAAGCACGGACCGGTTCAGGTGATCTTCACCCCGGACGAGGAAACCGGGATGGGGATGGATCATTTCCCGATGGACAGGCTCAAGAGCCGGGCTGTCTACACCCTGGACGGGAGTGCCTGCTACCGGATCGAGACTGAGTGTTTCAACGCCGCCACGGTCAACATCGGGTTCACCGGAGTTTCGGCCCACCTCGGTGCCGCGCGGGGGAGGATGGTAAATGCCCTGACGATGGCCAGCGCCTTTGTAAGTTCTCTCCCCCAGTCGGAGAGCCCCGAGGCTACCGACGGCCGTCTGGGGTACTACTGCCCTTATTCGATCGAAGGTTCGGTCGAGTCGGTCCGGCTGAAGCTGATGCTCCGCGACTTTGACTTTGACGGGCTTCAGAGGCGGATTGATGTCCTTAAGACCCTCAGCAACACCATCGGAGAACTGTACCCCGGCTCCAGGATTGATTTCTCATCCTCAATTTCGTACAGAAACATGCAGCAGGCCAACGACGCCGACCCGGTTCCGCTTGAAATGCTGATGAAGGCCGCCGGAGAGCTGGAAATGCCGATACAGGTCGGGCTGATCCGCGGAGGTACGGACGGAGCCAGACTGGCCGAAAGGGGCATACCCTGCCCGAACATCTTCGCCGGCGGTTATAACTTCCACAGCCTGAATGAGTGGGCCTCGCTTGAAGCGATGCACGAGGCCTTCCGTCTCGTCGGGCAGATTATCAGGTGCTGGGCCGAATAATGAAGCGGGCCTTTCTTGTCCTTGTGATTCTGATTGTATCCTGCGCCTGTGCTTTCTGCGCTGATGAGCAGACTGTCCGGGACGGAGCGCTCCGGGCTGTGGGGAAGGTGCTTTCCGGTTTGGGAAAGGACGGGGAAACCGGGCTGAGCGTTCAGGTCGTCACCGGTGATGACGGGGTTTCGGAAGTCCTTGTGACTCTGACCGTGGACGAAAGACAGGTCGCTTTGAGGGCGATGGGCATCTTTGATGACCGGATGACCGCAGAGCAGATTGCC
The DNA here is from genome assembly GCA_017614375.1 of Spirochaetales bacterium. Lineage (GTDB taxonomy): Bacteria > Spirochaetota > Spirochaetia > Sphaerochaetales > Sphaerochaetaceae > JAAYFO01. The sequence continues at coordinate 73,752 of JAGABZ010000013.1, read as the reverse complement.
GATGTCCTGATTTTGCAGTTTGAGTCGGATATAGCAGCTTTTGTCACGGCAACGGACCCCGATGACCGCCTGGACTATGTTTACCGGGGGGAACTGGTTTCCCGGAGCCTTTCATCCGAAGTCCCGGACGGAACGTTCTTTACCCTGGACAACGGAGGGGTTCTCGTAAAGCGGGGTGACAACGGAGATTTGGCTTTGTTCGACCGTGTCTACGCCCCGTCGCTTACAACCGGAATGAAACTCAGCCGAAGCCCGTCCCCGGTTTCGCTCGGGCTGGTCGTGGGCACTTCCTCAGCCGGTGTCCGCCTCGGATTCTCTCCGTCGTTTTCCTATCCTCTTTCACCGGAGATCCGGGTTTCGTACACGTACGGTCTGGGACTCAACATCCTGGCAGGGCTGAGATACTCCCTGAGCCTGTACCGCCTGACCGGGGCGGCGTTCACCATGCTCGCCGATGCCCGCATATGCGCCGAGGCCGACGCCGGCATCGGTCTGGATTCCAAGGGAAAGGCTCTCTGGTGCGCCCAGTACGGATTTGCCTATGAGCACAGCCTCAGCGCCGGTTGGTCCTGGAGTGTGTTTTATGTGCGCAGAATAGAAACGTCGGCGGCCGGTACGTACCGGCAGAACGATTTCGGAGCGGGGGTTACGCGGACCTTATGAGAAGGACAGCCGGGAAAACAGCACTGTTTCCGAGGTGGGCAGCGGCCTGTCTGGCCGTCCTGTGCCTCATGGTCTGTGCCTCCTGCACCAGTCTGTCCCTGGAGGTGAAGGCCCAGAACGAAGGGCTGCCTGTGTGGGTCTTTTCCTACGACCCGCCGGAAGGACGGATGGCCTTCATGGGGACGGGGACCGATGCCGATGTCCAGAGAGCGGGGCTGAAGGCCTATGTCGACATCTCGAATCAGCTGGCAGAGTATCTCGGGGCCGAGCTGACCGATGACCAGTTCCGCGAACTGACGTCGACTTCGGCTATTTCCGCCTTTTCACTGATTATCCAGAACCGGGCGGAAAAGACCGTAGAGGGTGAAACGACCGTGTATCTGCTTGCCGTCGGCAGCTCGAGCCGTCTGGCCCGAAGCCGTTCGGTCGTGGCCCTTGAACGGGAGCAGCTGATAAACGACCTTGACGCCCTGGTGCTCTCGGCTCAGGAATGCTACCAGACCGAGCGCGATGTGGACGCCGTCAAGACCTTTTTAAAAACTGCCGCGATTGCCTATGAGAACGATGTGACAACGATTTCGACCGACGCTTTGATCACCCGGGTCGTCAATCTCATAGACAACCTTCAGATCAGGATGACTGGCATCGACGCCTCGAGGGCTTCATGCCGGATTACCGTCCAGCGGCGTTACGTGATTCTGCCGTCGGACATCGTCAACGCCACGATCCGGGCCACCCTCAGTGCCGGGCGGGGTGACGGCGAGGTCTATCAGGAGAGCTACGTCTTCGCCACGGGAAGCAGCGGGTATTTTGACTTCCTCAGCCCCAACGGCGGGCTTGTGAACAAGGGAACCGTTTCGTTCTCCCTCGATCTGGGGGAGGAGTACGAGTACTTCAAGAGCGTCATGCCGGACAGCAGCGTCCTGCAGATCGAGCAGTCGCTTCGCAAAAAGGACATGGAGCTGGAGTATGAACTGAAAAGTCCGTTTTCGGGGAAGCAGCTGGCCCTGTGCGTGTCCGAATACAACGAGACCGGCGATGCCCTGGCCTTTGAGGGCGATCTGAACCCGAGCACCCTGATGCTGTCGGGCCTTTTGGCCGCGGACGGAATCGAGACGGCCCCGTTCGACTACGCCAGCGATGACGACGACGAGGATTTCTACGCATACGCGACATCGGCGGTTGAGGGCTGCACACATGTAATCCGCTGTGTTGTGGCAATCGGACAGGTCGAGGAGGCGGGCGGCCGGTTCTGGGTAATCGCCAACGGCTCGCTCTCAATCTCGACCGCCGACGGCCGGGTCCTGGATGAAAGCGGCACGGTGCAGACCATTGCCGGAGCCGGGACCCGTGACGAGGCAATAAGGGAGGCATTTGACCTGTATGTCCGAATCGCATTCAGCCGGATCAGGACCTTCATCTACTTTTGATCTTGTAAAGACTCTCGAACTGCCGGATTACCACGGCACCGGTCTGCTTTACCGGCACCGGGCAACGGGGATGGAAGTCCTCCACGTGAAGAACGACGACAGCGAGCGCTTCTGCTGCTTCATCTTCAGGACCCTGGCCTCAAGCGGGAACGGGGCTTCGCACATCCTGGAGCACACCGTCCTCAGCGGCTCGAAGAAGTTTCCGGTCAAGGACCCGTTCATGGCGGTTTCCTGCGGCAGCGTGAACACGTTCATGAATGCCATGACCAGTCCGGGCTGCACCCTCTATCCGTTTGCCTCGGTTCTGGAAAAGGATTTCCGGAACATCTTCGAGGTCTATGCCGACGCCGTTTTCGACCCGCTTCTCAGGCGTGAATCGTTCATGCTGGAGGGTATCCGCCGCACTCCTGAGGGCTTTGACGGGGTGGTTTTCAACGAGATGAAGGGCAACTGCTCCGACCAGGAGTCACTTGTGGGCTTCTACTCCAGCGCGGGGCTGTTTCCCGGGACTCCGTACGGATACGACTGCGGCGGAAACATCCTTGAGATTCCCGATCTGACCTATGAGAAATACCTGGAGCTGTACCGCTTCTGGTACCATCCGTCCAACTGCCGCCTGTTTATGTACGGCGATCTGGACATCGCCCCCTACCTGCGGTACCTGGAGGAAAACTACCTCGCCGGACGGACCGCCGCCCCGACGCAGGGGCCGTGGACGGCGCTGACTAAGGACACCCCGTTCAGGCTTGATGTCCCCGGTCCGGCATCCGACTCCTCGTCGGTCCTGGTATGCTGGGCGACCTGTCCCGAAGACAGCCGGCTGGATGCCGGCACCCTGTCCTTTCTGGTCGAGGTGCTCCTCGGCGACCCGGGCAACCCCCTGTACCGGGCAATCACCGAGAGCGGTCTCGGGCAAGACCTCAGCGACTCCAGCGGGATGGGCGTCGGTTTTTTCCGCATTCCCTTTGCCGTCGGTTTCTCCGGTGCCCGACGTGAGGACGCGGAAAAAATCGAAACCTTCATCATGGACACCCTCCGGAAAATCTGTGAGGAGGGCATCGACCCGGATCTGATCCGTGCGACCCTGAAGGCGGAGGCTTTCTCCCTCAGGGAAGTCCAGCGCAAATACATGCCGATCGGATACAGCGCCTGCTCGAGAGCCCTGCGCGGCTGGCTGGGGGAGAGCGGGGATCCGTTCATCTCCATCGGTACGACGGCGGGGTTCAGGGACCTGGAAAAGGCAATCGCCGCCGATCCGCGCTATCTGGAGAAGTGGATTGAACGCAACCTCCTGAACAACCCCCGCAGGATGCTTCTGACCGTCTATCCGGATGAAAACTACGAGAAGAACATCGCCGGAAAGCTCAAGGCAAAACTCGGCCCGGCGGATGACGCGGAACTTGAAAAGCAGGAACAGCATCTGAAGGCCTTCCGCGACGAACCCGACAGCCCGCAGGCCCTGGCCTCGGTCGGGCATCTGAAGCTTGAGGACCTCGGGGACGCGTTCAGGTATTTCCCGTATGACCGGAGTGTCGTCGCCGGGCGCACTCTTTACACGCAGACGATGTTCACCAACGGAATCTGCTATTTCAACATGAGTTTCGATACGAGGGACCTGAGCGAGGAAGAACACCTTCTGCTGCCGCTTCTTACCAGGCTGATGTGGATGACAGGGGTTGGGGAGCTGGATTATTCGGCCGTCGCCGTCAGGCTCAAGGAACTGACCGGAGGTTCGTTGCTCGCTCCCGCCTGCGCCATGACCGTAGACGGCAGGCCTGTTTCGATGGTGATTCTTTCCGCCAAGGCAACCCGAGAGGACACTCCCGCCGCTTTGGCATTCCTGGCGCGGATGCTTCGGGATACCGATGTCTCCGATACCGGGAGGATAAAGGCCGCGGTAACGGACCTGCTGACCGACTTCAAGGCCAACTTCATCGAACTGGCCAACGTGTTCTCCCTCCGCCGGGTCACGGCGCCGCTCAATCCGTCCTCGAATGAACAGGAAGTCCTGACCGGAATCCGCCAGTGGCAGTTCCTCTGCGAAATCGACAAAGCCCCGGTCGGGGAAACCGCCGCGAAACTCGAGGCTCTGCGCTCCAGGGTTTTCTGCTGCTTCAGGCTCGAGGGCCAGACGGGAAGCGACCCGGACGACCTGGGCATGTGCGTCTCGGCATTTGAAGCGTTTGCCCTGGCCCTGGACCCGGGCCCGGCCACACCGGTGGTTCCGGACCCTGATTTCTACAGGACCGCCCCCTACAGTGAAAAGGAGTCATTCATCATACCCGGTCAGGTGTCTTACAACGGTGTCGCAGTCCCTCTCGGGCCGCAGACCGACAAACAGAGAATGGCAAAGATCGTTCTCGGAGCCATGATTTCGGACAATGCTCTTTGGGAGAGCGTCCGCGGCGGCGGGGCGTACATGGCCTATGCCCGCATGTCGGCCTACAACGACTGTTTCTGCTTTTCCAGTTACCGCGACCCCCGAATCGGGGGCACGCTGAAGGATTTCCGCAACGCCGTTGCCTCGGTCGCCGCCGGCGCGGCCGACCCCGGGGTCGTCCTGTCCGAAATCATCTCCCTCATCGGCCGTGAGCTGAGGCCGCGGTCGCCTGCCGACATCTGCGGCGAGGCCCGTAAGAGCTTTGTCCTGGGGATGTCCGAGGAGCGCCTGCGCAGCAGGCTCAGGGCGGTACTGGAGCTGAAAGCAGAGGACATCGTTCAGCAGGCGCGGGAGCTTCTGAAGGCAATGGACGGCCCGGGCGTGCGCACCTTGGTCTTCGCCTCGGAGGAGCGCCTGCGCCCGGAGGGCTTTTTACTCCCCGGGACCATCACTCTCAATGTCTGACAGTTAACCGGCACCTATGCGGGAACCGGTCAGGACTTGCCCGGACTCGTAGATCGGGCAGGAATCGGAAAAGTGGACTTTTTCCCGCAAAAAAGCATTTTTCTACCCACCGAAGTGGGTGCGAAACGGGAAAAAGCGCGGTTTTCTACCCACCGGAGCGCAGTCAGTGGAATCAGCTCTCGGTTGAGATTTTTTCACCCCAGATCCGCGCGAGGGTATTGAGTTCCTTCGGGTCCTTGAGGCGGAGCACGGCGCACTGGCGGATGCTGGCAGAACTCTGCGCGATGTCCCGGGCAAGTTCCGCGCAGGTCGGAGCGCCGCACAGGCCGCAGTCGATTCCCGGCAGGGCCGCCACAATCCGGCGGGCCTTTTCCATCTTGTGGATCGCCACCTCCAGGTCTTCGTCCAGTTTGATTGACTCGTCGGTTTCCGGCTCCTGTTCGTAGACGTTTTCCCGCAGCAGGTCCGCGTGGGCCAGGATGCGGGCCCGGGTGGCGTCATCCAGAGTCTCGGGGAACTGGGTGACCAGGTGGGTCAGGCGCTCCTTTGCCAGGAACTTGTTTCTCGTGCAGAGGATTCCACCCACGCAACCCTCGGCGCAACTTTTAAGCTCGAGAAAGTCGATGGTCAGGTCGTCTTCTTCCTCGATGTATTCCAGAAAGTCGATGACCTGGTGGATTTCGTCGATTGCCAGGCGCCGCAGGGTGTCGGTCGGTTTCTCGCCGGCGATGAGGCTCCATTTGCAGGCCCGCGCCGTCATCGGCGGGAGAATCGTGTCCTCGAGCGCGGCGGCGAAGCGGCGCCGGTTCTTGGTCAGCGAGTTGCGGACCATGTTGTACACGGTGTCCAGGTTGAGAACCCCGTCGAACAGGCCGGTGATGATGCCGTCGCTCTCCTCGGTCTTGAGCTCCGCGATTTTGGCGGGGCAGGGGGTGATCAGGAAGACACCCGTGTCTTCGGGGGAACCGGACAGCAGGTCGACCTCGGCCCGGGCCAGGATGGCGGTCAGCTGGCTGGGCGCGCGCAGGCGGGACAGATGCTGGACCAGCCCCGGATAGCGGGTGTGGATCAGGTGCTTGACCGCCGGGCAGTAGTTGGAGATTACCGGCTTGGGCACGTCCTCAGGCTCGGTAACGCCCAGGACGTCGAGGATGTCGATGCCGAACTCGGCGAAGTACAGATGGGTGAACCCGATGTCGTACAGGGCCATGCAGATCTGCTTGTTGGTGATTTCCTCTTCGAACTGGGAAAAGAAAACCGCCGGTACGATGGCCACGCGCTGCTTGAACGAAAAGAGCATCTCAAAAGGACTCTGCTCGACCCCGATGGCGTTGTTGGCGCAGGCCTGCATGCACTGACCGCAGTTGATGCACTTTGCCGAATCCACCTGGGCACGGCCCTTTTCGATGCGGATTGCGGCGGTGGGGCATTTTTTCATGCAGTGGGTGCAGCCGTGGCACAGGCGCTCCCTGATGGCAAGACTGTGGTGATATGTGCTCATGCTATTCCTCGTCGATGTAGAACGTCATGTGTATGTCGGTGTGCGAGTTCGCCCCCGTCTCGATTTTGAGCTCGTCGGCGTTGTTGCGGATGTTTGGCAGGCCCATTCCGGCGCCGTATCCCATCTCGCGGACCTCCTCGGAGGCCGTTGAAAATCCCTCGGTCATCGCCAGATCCAGATCGGGGATACCCGGTCCGGTGTCGACCACCCTGACCAGAACCTGTTTCGGGTCGACAGTGATCTCGACCTGGCCGCCCCAGGAGTGGGCGATGACGTTGACCTCGGCCTCGAACAGGGCCACGACGATCCGCTTGACCGTCTTGTGCGGCACGCCCAGCTGTTTGAGCATCCTCTTGACGTCGCTGGAAACGTTGCCTGCCTTTGTGAAATTGCCCGCCTCTACGGGAAATACCGTATGCATCCTGCCTCCGGGCTCAGTAAATGGGAGACAGCCCCGCGGCGTACAACAGGCCGCTGGTCTTGAACATCGAATACTTCGTCGTAATCAGGACGATTCCCGCGTCGGCCGCCATGTCGATCATCTGGTCGGTGGCAACCTTGTTCCGGACGAGCACGATCGCGTTTATGTCGGACAGTTCGGCGGTGCGGATCGACTGGATGTTCGCCAGCCCCGTAATCAGGAGGATGTCATCATCCCTCAGGGTCAGGACATCGCTCATCAGGTCGCTCGAGAACCCGAATCTGACCTCCATGTCCAGCTGGTCCTCGCAGCAGAGGACCTCTCCGTCTATCGCCTTGACAATATCACTGAGTTTCATCATGGTGCGATTATAACACGCTTTGCCGCCCCGACACAGGTTTTTTGTTTCCGGGCAAGTCCTGAACGTCTCGGCCTACATCAGGCTCAGCGGGTCGAAGTCTATCTCGATGTACACACCCGAAACGGGCTTGAGTTTTTCCGCGACTTTGGAGACCAGGTTGTGGACCCGGGAAGGATTCTCCCCGCGGATCAGAAGCTGGCGCCGGTAGTTCTGGGCAATCCGGTAAACCGGGCACTCCTCCGGGCCGAGGACCTCCAGCAGCTCGCCTGAGCGGCGGTAGGCCCGCGCCGAGGCTTTGAACAACTCCCCGGCCTCTTCGCAGGCGGCTTTGACCTTTTGTTCGTTCTTTCCCCGGAACACCAGTTGAACCAGCCTGGTGTAGGGCGGAAAGGCCGTCTGCCGGCGGTTTTCCAGTTCCAGGGCATAGAATTCATCGACCTTTCCCGCCACGGCGTATGCGATGGCCGGCTCGTTCGGCCGGGTAGTCTGGATCAGGACCCGGCCCTGGTCGTCGTACCGCCCGCTCCTGCCGCTGACCTGGACGATCAGGCTGAAGGTCCTCTCCGCCGAGCGGAAGTCCGGCAGGCTCAGAGTGCTGTCCGCCTGGACGATCCCGACCAGCGCCAGGTTGGGGAAGTTCAGACCCTTTGCCACCATCTGGGTCCCCAGGAGGATGTCGGTGCGACCCTCGCGGAAATCGTCGATGATTTTCCCCGCCTCGCGCCCCTTTGTCACGTCGGTGTCCAATCTGGCCACGGCGGCTTTGGGAAAGGCCCTGCGGACCTCATCCTCGACCTTCTCCGTTCCGAAACCGGCATAGGTCACATCCAGTGAGTTGCAGTTCGGACAGGCCGAAAGAGGGGCTGTCCGGTACCCGCAGTAGTGGCAGATCAGTGCCTGTTCCCGGCGGTGCCAGGTCAGGGCGACGGAGCAGTGGGGGCAGGTCAGCTCAAAGCCGCAGGAGTTGCAGCGGAAACTGTGGTTGTAACCGCGGCGGTTGAGAAAGAGAATCACCTGGCGCTTCTGGTCCAGGACGGTGTTCATCGCGTGCACCAGAACCGGGCTGAGGATCGGTTTCTGGCCGAGGATGCTCACGACCTTTATCTCAGGCAGCTTTCCGCCGGCGACCCTCTTTGTCAGCCTGATCATGCACAGCCTGTCCGGGTCCTCGGCGAGTTTGTAGCACTCAAGCGAAGGGGTGGCGCTTCCCATCAGAAGCAGGGCTCCGGTTTCCTGACAGCGGTGCCAGGCAACCTGGCGTGCATGGTAGCGGGGGGTGTTGCCCGACTTGTACGAGTTCTCATGCTCCTCGTCGATGATGACCAGGCCCAGATCCGGGCAGGGGGCGAACACGGCGCTGCGGGCCCCGATCACCAGGGCGGCCTCGCCGTTTCTGATCCGCCTCCACTGCTTGATTCTCTGCGCCTGGGTCAGGGCCGAGTGGAGGATGGCGACTTTGTCTCCGAATCTGGAGGCCACGGCCCTGGCCAGCTGGTGGGTCAGGGTGATCTCCGGAACCAGGTAGATGACCTGCCTGCCTTGGGCGATGACCTGCTCGGCGACGCGCAGGAATACCTCGGTCTTTCCCGAGCCGGTGACCCCGTACAGGTAGTACGCCCCGTGCTTTCGTGACAGAATCGCATCAAGGGCGGATTGCTGCTCGTCGGAGAGAACCATGCCCTCCTTCATCGGCTCCGGGTCAAAGCCCAGCGGCGGCAGACTGCTGTCCCGCCTGGCGTTGGGAATCATGGTATCCAGCGCCTCGCCGCGGGAACAGAGGTAGAACTTTTCCATCCACAGGGCCAGCTCCGTCTCGCCCTCTCCGAAAATCGGCTGCTTGTCCACCGGCTTTTCGATTTCCCTGATTTCGAACTCTCCCTGCGGGCGGCTGTCGGAGACCCCGGTGACAAAGCCCGTGACGCTCCTGTTTCCCAGCGGAACGCGGACCCTGATTCCCGGCTGTACCGGGCACTTGTCCGGATCAAAGGAGTAGGTGAACGCCGTCTTAAGCGGAACGGGGACGAAAACCGTGGCGAATCTTGTCATGACGAGGCCCTGGTGATGAATGCGGAGAGCTTTTTCAGGTCCTCCCAGACGTCCCGCTTAAGTCCGGGGTTGCGGAGAACCGCCGAGGGGTGATAGGTGCAGATCACGGGGATTCCGCTGTAGATTCGGAAATTCCCCCGCAGGTCGCTGATTCCCCGGTCGCTGTTGCACAGAAACTGCGCCGCGAATTTGCCCACACCGAGGATCGCCCTCGGCTTGAGGAGCCTGATCTGCTGGATCAGATAGCCGCGGCAGGCGGAAATCTCATCATCCATCGGGTCGCGGTTCTGCGGTGGGCGGCATTTGACTATGTTGCAGATATAGACGTTGGTATCCCTGCTGAGGTTGATGGCCGCCAGCCACTTGTCCAGATACTGCCCCGAGTCCCCGACGAACGGCAGGCCCCGGACATCCTCGTGGTAGCCCGGGCCTTCGCCGATGACCATGACCAGCGGGTTGGTGCTGCCCGTGCCGAAGACGACGTTCGTCCTCGTTCCGGCCAGGCGGCAGGAGGTGCATCTGCGGCAGATTTCCTCCAGTCTGGGCAAATCAGCCCCGTAGACCTCCGCGGAGGTCGAGGCTTCCTCTGCCAGGGTCCTGGTGACAGGTGAGAAATCGGGCGCTGCGGGACGGATCGGCAGGTCCGGGTCGATGGTCCGCTCAAAGTCCGAGGCGGCGTTCCAGATTTCCGAGAATGCCGCGTCGAGGAATTCTTTTCTTTCCCGGTCAATTCCCATCCGGGGCCTCCTCAAACCAGCCGTACTCGTCGGGGTCAAAGCTGACGCGCCAGAGGTACAGACCGTCCGGCCTGGCAGTATCGAGGGCCCGGGAGCGGTCTTTGCTCTCGAGAATCGCTGCAAACTGCTCTGCCGGGGCATTGTCCCTGGCCAGGCAGAGCATCGTCCCGACCATCGAGCGGACCTGTCTGTACAAAAAGGCGTTGCCGCAGATTCTGAAGACCTGCACGGGTCCGCCGTAGGGTGAGTCACATGAAAACACTTCGGATTCGTAGATGTCCCTGCACTTGCTCTCCGACAGATCCCCCGCCGCGGCAAAAGCGGAGAAGTCGTGGGTTCCCTTCAGGCAGGCGGCGTAGGAGTTCATCAGCTTAACATCGGGGAGGTTTTTCACCGCTGTGGCCAGACCTCTCTCCATGCAGGTGAAATCCCGCCTGTCGCGGATGAAGTACCTGTATTCCCTGGCCATGGCCGAGAAACGGCTGTGAAAGGATGCGTCGGCCTCCCATGAGCTTCGGATCGTGATGTCCGGGGGAACGATCAGGGCTTTGGCGAACGCCTCCGCCGGGATGGCCGATTCGCAGGGCAGATCGAAATGGCAGACCTGGCCCATGGCGTGAACCTTGCTGTCGGTCCTGCCCGAGCCGACCACGTTCAGCGTCAGCCCGGTCAGGTCCTTCAGGCACTGCTCGAGGGTTTCCTGGACGGTACGCTGTCCGTCCTGGGTCTGCCAGCCGCAGAAATCCCTGCCGTCATAGGCCACCGTCATGGCGATGCGTCTGAATCCCGGCCTGAGGCGGTATTGTCCGGGGGCAGGGCGGTTCCAGTCAGTTCGCGACATTGACTTCTCCGAAACTGATCAGGACGACCGCCACGGCCAGCGGGTCCTCGTGGGTGATGGAAACCTGGATGTTCCCGCCGGGATAGGCGGAGTTGAAGCGCTCAAGCTCCCTGCCGTGAAGTACGACCGACGGCTGCCCGGAGGGGGAGGAGACGACCTGGATTTCCCTGAGGGTCGTATCGAAGATGCCCTTTGAGCAGGCCTTGCAATAGGCCTCCTTCACGGCGAAGCGGGACGCCAGATACTGTGCCCGCAGTTGTTCGTTTCCGATTGACCGGGCCTTTGCGACCTCGTCGGGGTGGTAATAGGACGCGATGAAGTGTCCGGAAAGCTTGCGCGCCCGGCTGATCGAGACCGCGTCTATTCCCACGCGGAAAGAGGTCATTTGACCTCCCTCAGCAGTACCCTGACCCTGGACGGTTCTATCGTGAGGACGATTTCCTCGCTGAGGTCGACGATTCCCTTGTCATATACGAGGGTCGTGCGCACGATCAGCGGGACTCCGGTGCGGATCGATTCCTCGATTTCTGCCTCGGTGACTACGGAGAAGTCCGCCACCGCGGTGATCTGCGACGGGTCGATCATGTAGATGATCTTCCGGTCTCCGCGGATGGTCAGGACGGCGGTGGTGTCGAGGTTGTTCACCACCTCGTAGCCCTCGGGAATCCTCACTTCCAGCGGGATGTTGACCTGATGGCTGTTGTACATCTGGAAGCGCAGGACAAAGACTATGCAGACCGCAAAGAGGAAGCAGCAGAGCTTCGCCGGCCAGTTGTTGAAGATTTTGCGGGAGAAGTTATTCGTTTTCATTGTTCACCTCCCCGATTACCTCGGGCGCGTCGGACTGGTAGTTGAACAGCGACAGCAACGTCCGCTTGATCGTCTCGCTCTCCAGGTCGTAGTACAGATCACTGTTGTACGCCAGACTGATCGTACCCTTTTCCTCGGAGACGACCAGCACGATGGCGTCGCTCTCCTCGGCCATACCCAGGGCGGCGCGGTGGCGGGTTCCGAAGGTCTTCTTTATATCACGCTGGTCGGAGAGCGGCAGGTAGCAGCCGCAGGCGACTATGCGGCCCTCGCTGACTATCATGGCCCCGTCGTGGAGTGGGGTGTCGTGGTCGAACACGGTCAGAATCAGCGAACTGGACAGGTCGGCGTTGATCTTCGTGCCCGTGTCGATGATCGATTTCAGGGAAATCTGTCTGGGGAAGACTATGAGGGCCCCGCGGCGCTCGGAGGCCAGAACCTTGCACGCGCTGAGAATCGAATCGATCTGGTCACCGCTGGTCTGGACTTTTTTCTTGAAGAAGCTGGTGTTCTTCTGCTCGGTGGCGAAGGCCCTGCGCAGTTCCGGCTGGTATACAAGGAGCATCATCACCATAAGCGGCACGATGGCAAAGCCGGTGATTGTCACTATGACGTCCAGTTTCAGAAACACGGCGGCGGAGTAGATGACGAAGGCGTACAGAAAGACCCTGATCATCCTCACGGCACGGGTGTTCTTGACTGCGGTGTAGAAGTAGTAGCTCAGCCAGGCTACCAGAACTATCTCGGCGATTATCTGCAAAACGTTTATCAGGCTCATATCTTCCTCAGTCCACCCAGTCCAGGGTTCTTTCGACAGCCTTCTTCCAGAAGCGGACCTTGGCCCTGACCGTCTTTTCGTCAAGCTTCGGGTCCCAGCGTTTCTCCTGCTTCCAGTGGAGGGTCAGCTCCTCCGTGCCGTTGAACACCCCGGCGGTCAGGCCGGCGGCATAGGCGGCGCCGAGGGCGGTGGTTTCCACTATCGCCGGACGGATTACGGGCACCCTGAGGACATCGGCCTGGAAAGCCATCAGCGGGTCGCTGTTGGTCAGGCCTCCGTCGACCTTGAGTTCGGTCATCTTGACCTTGCTGTCCGACTCGATTGCCTTGAATATGTCGTAGGCCTGGAAGGCCGTCGACTCCAGAATGGCCCGGCAGATGTGGTTGCGGGTGGCGAATCCGGTAAGTCCGGCTATGATTCCCCGGGCGTCGGAACGCCAGTAGGGGGCGAACAGCCCGCTGAAGGCAGGCACGACGTACACGCCGCCGCAGTCCGAGACCTCGGAGGCCGCCAGGTCGAGTTCCTGCGGGGTTTTCACCATCTTCAGGCTGTCACGGGCCCACTGGACCAGCGATCCGGCCACGGCGATGGAACCCTCCAGGGCATAGACGGGGGGCTTGTTGGGAGCCTTGTAGGCCACGGTGGTCAGCAGCCCCGATTTGGAGCGGCAGAGCTTGGTTCCCGTGTTCTGAAGCAGGAAGCAGCCGGTACCGTAGGTGCACTTCGCCTGGCCGGGGTCGAAACAGGCCTGCCCGAACAGGGCCGCCTGCTGGTCCCCCATGGCCCCGCATACAGGGACGGCGAAGGAGAACGGTCCGTCCTGGGTAGTCAGCCCGTATACCTCGCCGGTGGAACTGACGATTCTGGGCAGGGCCTTTTCCGGAACGCCGAACAGCTTGAGCATCGCAGGGTCCCATTCGAGCCTGCGGATGTCCATCAGCATGTATCTGGAGGCGTTGGTGGCGTCGGTCACCAGGGCCTTTTTCCCGGTCAGGTTGTAGATCAGCCAGCTGTCGATCGTGCCGAACACGGCCCGTCCCTGACTGACCTGTTTCCTCAGGTCCGGGACGTTTGCCAACAGCCAGCGGATCTTGGACGCGGAGAAATACGGACTGGGAATCAATCCGGTCGTCTTCTGGATGGAAGCCTCCAGCCCCTGCTGCTTGAGCGAATCGATGAGTTTCGCACCCCTTAAATCCTGCCAGACGATGGCGTTGTGGTAGGGTACTCCCGTCTCCGGGTCCCAGGCTATGATGGTCTCGCGCTGGTTCGTGATTCCCACGGCGCTGATGTCAGAGCCCCTGAGGCCGAGCTTCGAGAGGGTTTCGCGGATGCAGATCTCCGAGTTGCGCCAGATTTCCATCGGGTCGTGCTCGACCCAGCCCGGCTTCGGATAAATCTGCCTGTGTTCCAGCTGGTGGGAGCCGCAGATTTCACCCTGTTCGCTGAAAACGATGAAACGTGTGCTGGTGGTACCCTGGTCCAGGGCTCCTATATATCTCATCCTTTTCCTCCGTAGGGGTGATTATAGAATATTTCCGGCCGTTTTCATAGTTTTTGTACCTGTCCCGGCCGGGCCCGTTTGATTGACCGCGGCGGACCGTAGTTGTTATTATTCTGGCATGGTCAGAGAAATACTTACCCTCGGTTCGGAGGAGCTTGCCCGCACGGCTGTTCCCGTCGGCAGTTTCGACTCCGCGCTGGCTGAACTCATCAAAGACATGTTCGAGACCCTCGACGCCAATCCCGGGATCGGACTGGCCGCCCCGCAGATAGGCGTCAACCTCAGACTGTTCGTGATAAAGCTCGACGACGGGATTCCCAGGGTCTTCATCAACCCCGAGATTACCGCCACTTCCGCCGAACGCTCCATGTACGAGGAGGGCTGTCTGAGCATCCCCGGGCTGTGGGCCGACGTTTCACGGCCGAAAGCCGTCTCCGTCTTTGCCTACGATGCCAAGGGCAGGCCGTTCAACCTCGATGCCGAAGGCCTTCTGGCCCGCTGTATCCAGCATGAGTACGACCATCTCGACGGCAAGCTGTTCATAGACCGCCTGCCTCCCCACAAGCGTGAAGGGGCGGTGCGCCAGTATGAGAAACTCAGCCGCCAGAGCCGCAGGAAAAAGCACTGAACGGAGGCCGGGATGAGGATTGTATTCGCCGGAACATCGGAAATCGCGGTCCCGACCCTGCAGACCCTGGCGGAGAACTTCGAGGTCGCCGGGGTGCTGACCGCAGCATCCAAGCCCGAGGGGCGCTCCCGCCGGCTTGTCGACCCTCCGGTGAAAACCGCCGCCGATGCCCTGGGCCTGCCGGTAATCCAATGCGAGCATGTGAACCGTCCCGAGCGTGAGGCGGTTTGTGCCTTGGGGGGTGATTTTCTTCTGAGCTTCAGTTTCGGCCGGATTTTCGGCCCGAAGTTCCTTTCCCTGTTTGACCGGACGATGAACATCCATCCGTCGGTTCTTCCGAAATCCAGAGGCCCGGCACCTGTGCAGCAGGCAATCCTTTCCGGGGAGAGGGAGTGGGGAATCAGCTTTCAGGAAATCGGATTGGAGATGGACTGCGGACGGCTGTACGATGTCCTTAGATTCAATCTCACAGGCAGAGAAGACACGGTTTCTCTCACACAGACCATCGCTTCGCTTGCTGCCGCCCGTTGTCCCGAGGTTCTTCGCCGCATAGAGGCGGGCACCGCCGTCCCTGTCGGACAAAGCGGTGAGCCTTCGTACTGCCGTCTCATCGGAAAGGACGACGGACTTATCGACTTCAACCAAAACGCCCTGGCCGTCCATGCCCTGATCCGGGCGATGTACGACTGGCCAAAGGCCTCCACGACATTGGACGGTTCTCCGATTCTCATCACCGGTGTCTGGGGCGGCTTTGAGGAACTTGATTCCTCCTGGGACTGCGCCGGCACTCCGCCGGGAACGATCGTCGCCTTGGAGAAGGGCAAGGGTTTGAAGGTCGCCTGCTCCGACAGCTTCATCCACATCAGCAGGGTTCAGCTTCCGACCAGAAAGGAAATCAGCTGGCAGGACCTGGCCAACCAGAAGAAGAACCTCGTCGGCATGAGGTTCGGCCTCTGATGCCGCCCTGGAACTCATACAAGGAGCACCTCGTCTCGCTTTACGGGGAACCTGTCTACAGAATCGGGATCGACGGAGGCTTTTCCTGCCCCAACCGCGAAAACGGAAACGGGGGCTGCGTCTACTGCGATGCCCTCGGAGCCAGCGCCGCCTGGCTGAGGACCTCGGAAAGCTCGTTCAGGCGCTCAAGCCCGTTTGAGGAAACAATCGGGCAGGGTGACTGCGGCAGGAGCCGGCTCCCGCTGAGGGAGCGGATCGGGGCAATCGAAAAGCAGATTGAGAAGGGCAGGGACTTCATATTGCGCCGGTACGGTTCGCGCCGCGTCAGCCTGTACTTCCAGGCCTTCACGAATACCTATGCCCCGGTTCAGGATCTGAAAAAGCTGTATGACGCCGCCCTTGATTGCGGGGATTTCACCGAGCTGATCGTCTCGACCCGCCCGGACTGCCTGACGGATGAGACAATCGCGCTGCTGGCCTCATACCGTGACCGTGTGGATGAGGTCTGGGTCGAGCTGGGTCTGCAGAGCGCCAGTGACAGGCTGCTTCGGATGATGAACCGCGGCCATGACGTCTCATGCTGGCAGGACGCGGTGAGCAGGGCCTCCGGTTCGGGGCTGAAGGTCGGGGCCCACGTGATTCTCGGTTTTCCGACCGAAACGGACGAAGACCAGGCCCTGACCGTGGAGACGATCAACCGCTCTGCGGTGTCGGCGCTTAAAATCCACAACCTCAACATCACCGCCCGGACTGCCCTGCTGGGTGATTATTTCAAAGGGGAGATTACAGCTCCGTCGTTTGAGCGGCATCTGCAGTCGACGGTGCTCTTTCTCAGAAGGCTCCGTCCTGATATAGTAATCGAGCGCCTCATCTGCGAAACCCCGGCCCACAGGCTGGCTTCTCCCCGCCAGTTTCCGGACAAGTCCGCCTTTTTGCGGGCGCTGGAGCAGCGGATGCGTCAGAAGGGGGCGTATCAGGGGGATCTGTGCGCAAACTGATCAACACAATCGGACTGGTCATGTCGTCGGTGGTCACCGTGCTCGTCATTGTGCTCTCCCTCTCGAAAACCGTACCCTCGACCGGTCTGGGGCAGGTCAACGACAAGCTCGGGCACTTTCTGGCCTATATCGCCGTCGGCTTTTTCCTGCAGATGTGCTTCTTCAGCTCCGCCAGGCCTTTGTGGGTGAGGATTCTTCTGCCCCTGGTTCTGGGTTCGGCCCTCGGCGCGGCGATTGAGTTGGTCCAGCCCTTCACCGGAAGAAGCCGGGAGTGGCTCGACTTCGTCATGGACGCCTCCGGAGCTCTCCTGGGCGCCCTGATTTCGTCGGTTTTTGTCAATCTGCTTGCAACCCGGAGCGTCCCGGATACAAAAAAGTAGACACAACGGCCCCTGTGGGTTTAGGATTGACGGGCAAAAGGTCGTAAAAAACTGCTCTCAGGGAGAGACGGTGAAAAGAGTATTAGTCATCGCTTTGATTTTCTGCACAGGGTTCTGTCTGCTCGCTTCGGCGGCCGACACGTCGGCCCTTGCAGCCATGGCCGCGCTGCCCGCTCCGACCGACCTGGACAGTCAGTTCAGTTATGTCTACGGCCTGCTTGTAATCCAGTCGATTCTCCAGTCCTACCCGGATCTGGACATAGCCTATTGGGGAAAGGGCATCTACGACGCTTTGAACGGTGAGATGTTCTTCACCACCGCGCAGATGCAGCAGATTCTCACCGATTACCAGATGATGACCCTGGAGGCCAACGCCGAGGCCCAGCGCAAGCTCGCCCAGGAGAACCTCAAGCTTGCCGAGGACTTTCTGAAGATCAACAAGACCCAGCAGGGTGTGTACGAGACCGCATCGGGCCTGCAGTACCAGATCCTCAGGGAGGGTACAGGCGAGAAACCCGGTCCGAACAGCAACGTCCGCGTCGACTATGAGCTGACATTGCTCGACGGCAGCGTCATCGACAGTTCCTACAACCGCAAGGTCCCCTCCGACTTCAACCTCAACGCCGTGATCACCGGTTTCTCCGAAGGCCTTCAGCTGATGAAGGTCGGCTCGAAGTTCCGCTTCTTCATCCACCCGAAACTCGGTTACGGCGAGTCCGGTTCGTCGGCAATCGAGCCGAATACACTGCTGATATTCGAGGTCGAGCTGTTGGCAATCAACAACTAGACCGTTGGAGCAAATATGAAACTCAGAACCTTTCTGTTCCGCATTTTCGTCGGCGTGCTGATGGTTTTCATCGGCATTCTCTCCGTATCGCATAATGAGACCTTCACCCGGATTCTCATCGTCGTATGCGGGCTGGTCATCGTCTGCAACTGCGCCTCGCGCCTGTTCTCCGGGTCCAACTACAAGGCCCTCTTCGACCACAGCCACGGTGCGAAGGTCCTCGACGCGGTGGACTGCATCCTCGGAATCGTCATCGGCATCATCGCCGTCATAGCCCCCATCGCCTGGGCGGACACCATCGGCACGATCGTCTCCTACGCCCTGGCCGTGTTCCTCTTCTTCTCCGCCTTTGTCGCCGCAAGGATGTACTTCGGCCTGCTGGCGCTCAACGTCAGTTCGAACAATCTGTTGACCGAGTTCCTCATCGACCTGCTGCTGGGCATCATCCTGATCCTCTCTCCGCAGGCTCTGGGCCAGACCTTGCTGACCGTCGCCGGGATTGTGCTGATCACCGGCGGCCTGGTGACCCTCATCTCCACCATCGCGATAAAGGTCAGGGAGAAACAGACAAAGAATTCCGTCGAAGAATTGAACTGATTTTCTCAGCGATTCGGCTTCCCGCCCCGATATAGGGGCATGAAGTACGATCTCTCAAACAACTCTCAGGTATTGTCGATTACCGAGCTTCCCCGGTCCGAGCGGCCGAGGGAACGTCTTTTCGAACTCGGGCCGCAGTTTCTGTCCGATGAGGAACTGGCCTGTGTCCTCCTGGGTTCCGGCACCCGTGGCAGGGATGTCCGCTCCGTGGCCAGAAGCGTCGTGGCCTATCTCGACGGACTCGGCGGCTGTTCCCAGCCCGACCCTCAGCAGCTGCTCAGGGTCGAGGGCCTCGGGGCTGCCAAGGCCGCCATGCTCTGTGCCTGTCTGGAACTCGGGCGCCGCCGCTGTGTGTCCGTGAAGAAGGTAGCCCGCCACCCGTCGGAGATCTTCAACGTCATCCGGCACTTCGGCGACCGGGAGCAGGAGAGCTTCCTCTCCGTTCTCCTCAACGGCGCCCATGAGATAATGGGGGTCAACGTCGTCTCGGTCGGGCTGGTCAACCGCTCGCTCGTCCACCCCAGGGAAGTCTTCGCCGACGCCCTCCGGCTGAGGGCGACCGCCATCGTAATCGCCCACAACCATCCTTCGGGCAACCTCGAGCCGAGCCAGGAGGATCTGATGGTCACCGAAATGCTGATCAAATCGGGCAAGCTTCTGGGAATCAGGGTCCTGGATCATCTGATTTTCAGCAGCGAGGGCTACCTGTCGATGATGGAGGCCGGGAGGTTTTTTGCTTTCTGAGACCGGCTTCATGATTGAACAGGCGGAGCCGATGCCTTATCCTAGCATGGATGCAGTTCATTTTCAGATACATGAGGAAATACCGGAGGATGATTGCCTTCGGTGTCTTCATAAAGTTTCTCGCGACCCTTTCAGAGCTGCTCATTCCGTACGTCCTTGAGTACATCATCGACTACGCCGCTCCTTCGAAGAACCTCAGCATCGTCCTGCTCTCCGGAACGGCGATGCTCCTTCTGGCCCTGACGGTCCGCTTTCTGAACGTCAAGGCGAACCGCAACGCGGTCAAGGTCGCCAAACTCTGCATCTACGAGGTCCGGCGCGATTTGTTCCACACTTCGATAAACCTCTCCGGCCGCCAGACGGACGGCTTCGGCCTGCCCTCGATCACCTCCCGCATGACGAGCGACACCTACAACGTCCAGGGCTTCATCCAGAGTTCCCAGACCCTCGTCGTCCGTGCCCCGATCCTTCTTTTCGGCGGGATTGTCGTCACGATGACGATGGACACCGGCCTGGCCGGCGTGTTGTGCATCATGGCCCCGGTAATGATTGCCATCATCGTCTTTGTCTCACGCCGCGGGGTGCCCCTGTACGACAAGGTCCAGCAGGGGATGGACAGCATCGTCCGGATCATGAGGGAAAACATCACCGGGATAAAGGTCGTCAAGGCCTTGTCCAAAGAGGACTACGAGAGGCGCCGGTACTCCGAGGCCAACGAGACCCTGGCCCGGAGGGACCGCAAGGCGGGAATCGTCATGGCCCTTCCCGGGCCGATCATGTCGCTGGCTCTGAACCTCGGACTTACGGTGGTCGTTGTGGTCGGCGCCTACAGGGTAAACGCCGGCCGGACACTGCCCGGAGTAATCCTGGCCTTCCTGACCTACTTCAACATGATTCTGATGGGTGTGCTCGGCTTAAACAGGGTGTTCATGATGGCCTCGAAGGCCAACGCCTCGGCAAAGAGAATCCAGGCGGTCTCGGACAGCCCGGCCGAGCCCGTTGCCGTTTCAGAGGAGGATGCGGCCGCCACCGGCTCCTCCGACGCGGTGGTGTTCGACAATGTCTCGTTCAGCTATGTCGACCCGTCGGAGCCGGAGGACAGTTCCGGTTTCGCCGGGGAAAAGCGCCGGATGAGTCTGGACAGCGTCAGCTTCAGCATTCCCCGGGGCGGCTCGCTGGGAATCATCGGCCCCACCGGCAGCGGAAAGACCACGATGATAAACCTGATGATGCGCTTCTACGATGCCACATCGGGCCACGTGTTCATCGACGGCAAAGATGTCAGGACTTATCAGCTTGATGACCTCAGGCGCAAGTTCGGAGTTGTTTTCCAAAATGATGTCATCTTTGCGGACACCATTTCGGAAAACATCTCATTCGGAAGAGATGTCTCGGGAGAGCGGATGCAGCAGGCCGTCTCAGACGCGATGGCCACGGACTTCATCGGCGATTACGACGACGGGCTTGAGCACATGGCCGAAATCCACGGCTCCAACTTCAGCGGCGGTCAGAAGCAGAGGATCCTCATCTCCCGCGCCCTGGCGGCCAGGCCGGAAATCCTCGTCCTGGACGATTCCTCCAGCGCCCTGGACTACCGGACCGACGCCTCGCTGCGGAAAGCGGTCAACACCAACTACGCCGGCACGACGACGATTATCATCGCCCAGCGGATAAGCTCGATAATGAACCTTGACCGGATCATCGTACTGGACGAGGGGCACGTCATAGGCTACGGAAGCCATGACGAACTGCTTCAGACCTGTCCGCAGTACAGGGAAATCCGCGATATCCAGATGGGGGACTGCTGATGCCCGGACCTCCGAAAGTGATGAAGAAACCCAAGGATTCCAGAAAGGCCCTGCGCAGGGTCCTGTCCTACATGGGTCCGTTCAGATTCGTCATCCTTCTGGTGCTGGTTCTCAGCTTCTGTTCCAACCTTCTGGCCCTCCAGGGGCCGCGTCTGGCCGGTTCGGCAATCAACGAGGCCGCCGCCGGCGCAGGATTGGTCAACTTCGACGCCGTGTTCTACTATGCCCGCCGGATGCTGCTCTGCTACGCCGCCTCGTCACTTATAAACATCTGCATCAACGTGACTATGATGTACGTCAGCAAGGGCATCGCCAAACGGATGCGCGCCGATGTCTTTTCCAAACTCATGAAGATTCCCGTCGGCTTCTATCACCGCAACGCAGCCGGCGACATAATCAGCCGCGTCTCATACGACATCGACGTCGTCAGCACCTGTCTGGCCACCGATGTCGTCGCAATTCTCACCTGTACCGTCTCGGTCGTCGGCTCTCTGATCATGATGGTCCGAATCTCCCCGCTGATGTCCCTGATGGTTCTGGTCACGATTCCCGTCTCGGTGATCTTCACAATCAGGATGCGAAAAAAGACCCAGCCCAAATACTCCCGCCGTTCGAAGTGCTACGGGGCGATGAACGGCTTTGTGGAGGAGATGCTCTCCGGCCAGAAGACAATCCAGGCCTATGCCTACGAGCACAAGGTCGAAGAGCGCTTTGACGAGGTCAACTCCACTGCCGCCGACGCCTACTACGAGGCAGACTACTGGGGAATCTCGATCGGGCCGACGATGGGCTGCATAAACAACATCTCGCTCGGGCTCATCGGGGTGTTCGGCGCCGTCCTCTACATGAACGGCATCGTCGGCCTCGGCCAGATCTCCTCGTTCATCCTCTATTCGCGCAAGTTCTCCGGACCGATCAACGAGATTTCCAACATTTTCAACGAAATCTTCTCCGCCCTGGCCGCCTCGGAGCGCGTCTTTGAGCTGCTCGACCAGGATGAGGAGCCGGCGGACAGACCTCAGGCACTGGTCCTCGAAAACGCCCGCGGCGATGTGGAACTTGAGCACGTCGTCTTCGGTTACCTCCCCGAAAAGATCGTCATCCACGACCTGTCGATGAAGGCCGACAGCGGAAAACTCATCGCCATCGTCGGTCCGACAGGGGCGGGCAAGACGACGATAATCAGCCTGCTCATGCGCTTCTACGACCCCATAAGCGGCAGTATCCGCGTCGACGGAAATGACATCAGAGACTACACCCGCGGCAGCCTCCGCGGCGCCTTTGCCATGGTGCTGCAGGATACATGGGTCTTCAGGGGGACAATCTTCGAGAACATCGCCTACGGCAAGGAAAACGCCACGATGGACGAAGTGGTCGCGGCCGCCAAGGCTGCCCACATCCATCCGTACATAATGCGCCTGCCCGAGGGCTACAACACGGTCATCAGCGAGGACGGAGGCAACATCTCAAAGGGTCAGAAGCAGCTTCTGACCATAGCCCGGGCCATGCTGTACGACACCAGCATGCTGATTCTGGACGAGGCCACCTCCAACGTGGACACCGGCACGGAGATGCAGATCCAAAAGGCCATGCGTGCCCTGATGAGCGACCGCACATGCTTTGTCATCGCCCACCGTCTGTCGACAATCCGCAACGCCGACAACATCCTCGTCATCGACGGCGGCGACGTGGTGGAGCAGGGCACCCACGAATCACTGATGGCCGCCCGGGGCTTCTACTACCGGCTCTACTCCTCTCAGTTCGAGTGACCGGCCCTGACCGGGGGCTGCGGCGATACGCGCTTTCCGATGGTTTTCTCCATCCAGACCATGCTGTACCAGTGGCCGAACTTATAGCCGCACTCCCTGAAATACCCGGCCCGGGTGAAACCCAGATGCCTGTGAAAAGCCTCGCTGTCGCCGGTCAGATACTCATCCGGCACCTCCGGCACCGCGATACAGGCATACATGCTGACAATCCCCATTTCCTTCAGCCGGCTCTCCAGCGCACCGTACAGCAGGCGACCCAGACCCTGTCCCCGGGCCTGAGGGGCGAGGTAGACACTCGTCTCGCAGCACCAGCCGTAGGCCGCCCTTCCGTAGAATGGCCCGGCGTAGGAATACCCCTCAATCTGGCCGTCCCGGAGAATGACCAGAAAGGGATAGCGGGCCATCGTCCTCTTCATCCGCGCCAGAAACTCCTCTGCCGTGGGAATATCGTATTCGAAAGTCACGGCGGTGCGGCTGACATAGTGCCCGTAGATTTCCAGCAGCCGCCCGGCGTCCAGTAATTCCGCGCTGCGGATTGTAATTGAAGGATTGTCCGACATGGTTTGACTATACCTGCCCGCCCGGGAGAGTGCAATTGCCGCCCTGCCACATCCGGGACATTTGTGTTATGATTGTCCCGGGTTGTCCCGAAAAGACTTCCGAGGAGTTCCCGATGACGCAAAAAGAGAGAATGCTCGCAAATCTTCCCTACAAGGCCTGGCTCGACGGGCTCAAGGAGGAGCGTACCGACAACCGCAGACGGATTTACGAATACAACCACCTCAGCCCCAATCAGTGGGACCGGCGTGAAGAGCTTCTGCGCGGGATTCTCGGTGCGGCCGGGGCGGACCCCCACATCGAGCCTCCGTTCCACTGCGACTACGGATACAACATAACTGTAGGCGACAACTTCTTTGCCAACTACAACTTCATCGTCCTCGACGTCGCCCACGTCCGTATCGGCGACAATGTCCAGATCGCCCCGAACGTAGCCATCTACACCGCCGGCCACCCGATCCACCCCGAAACCCGCAACTCCGGCTATGAGTACGGCATCGACGTGACCATCGGAAACAACGTCTGGATCGGGGGCAACGTCTGCATCCTCCCCGGCGTGACCATCGGTGACAACACCGTCATCGGCGCCGGCAGCGTCGTGACATCAGACATCCCCGCCAACGTAATCGCCGTCGGCAACCCCTGCCGCGTTCTGCGCAGCATCACACAGGCCGACCGCGACTTCTACTTCCGCGACCGCCGGTTCGACGTCGACGACTACCGCTGAGTCCTAATATCCCGGCTGACCCATCCCCGTTGCCGATCAGTCTCCTCCCTGTTGCTCTTTGGTGGTTTTTCCCGAGTTTTCAAAAAATCCACCAATTTCGTGGTGGTTTTCCTCACGATTTGAAAAAATCCACCATTTCCGAGGTGGATTTTCGTGCGATTTGACAAAAACCACCACTTGAGTTAATGCCTGCTGCGATTCAGTGGTCGGCGGGATTCTCCCGTCTCGCTGAGTCTAATCATCTCTGCTGAAGCCGGTCCGGCCTTCCCCGAAAAAGCTGGACTATCTCTACAATTCCGGGCAAGGCCTGACCCATCCCCGTTGCCGATTGGTCTCTTCCCTATTACTCATTGGTGGTTTTTCCCGAGTTTTCAAAAAAACCACCAATTTCGTGGTGGTTTTCCTCAAGATTTGAAAAAAAACCACCATTTTCGAGGTGGTTTTTCGTGCGATTTGAAAAAAAAACACCATTTGGGTCAATGCCTGCTGCGATTCAGGTGCCGGTGGGATTCTCCCGTCTCGCTTCGAATCCCTGGCGTTCCGACAAATAAAAACAGGCCCGCTGCACGAGGCAGCTAGCCTGTTCTTGAGTGCGGCGGGATTCGAACCCACGACCTTATCCTCCGGAGGGACACGCGATATCCAACTTCGCTACGCACCCGCAAGGAAGAATATAGCGCAAAGCCGGGGGTTTTACAAGGAAGCGGGAAGATAGGAGGAAGCGGGGTGGGCAGAGGCAATTATGACATAAGCGCAAATTTCGCAAACAGAGGCATTTAGATGGTTTTGGGGTCAAAAACCGGCCGAAAAAAACAACGGGCAATTCAAACTATTGACAGAAGTTTGAAGTTCCTCTAGAATCGGCATTGGAAGAGGATGTGTCTGTTATGAAGAAGCTCCTGGTGATGATTCTGGTCCTGGTTTCGGCGCTGTCACTGTACGCTGATGATCTGACCTCCAACACCGTTGAAATCTCGGTTTCCGGAAGGGTCAACGCCAAGATGGACTTCTCCGTCGTAGAGTCCGACCAGAGCGGGTTGGCTCTCAAGAACGTAGAAGGCAAACAGTTCGCCCTTGCGACTTTCAACCTCTCCGAAAACAGCACAAATTCTTCGGCGAAGCTTTCGATTGTCCCCGGAAACGGAGACGCGGTTTTCCTGCTGCGGGCGAAGAATTCGGATGCTGTCTATCCCTTTGAGATTGCGATTATTTCCTACAACCACGAAGGACTCGTTTCAGGAATCCAGCAGACCTCGGGCCTGAACATACTGAATCTGATCAGCGATTCTCCCAACGCCCTTCTCGGTGGAATCTACGTCTGCTTCCCCTTCGGCCGGCCCGAGGGTTTCGGCGAGGATGAGGACGAAGAGTACACCGCCACAATTTACATCCAGTTCGAGACCACCTGAGTCCCGGCCTCACAGAGCATCATCACATACGTGAAATCAGATTCCCCTTGAAAAAGGGGCTTGCGCTCTGATTACAAAGCGATTACATTTAAGTTGCAAATGTAATCTGCGAGGCTGGAGAGCTGCCGGAACCCGGGCGGTCTTCGGTTCCGGAAGGGGCATTGATGTTGACGAACAGCCGGATGTGTAAGAATTGTGGAGCGAATCTTCTGGTTGAGGAAGGCTCTCTTGTGGCGAAGTGTCCGTACTGCGGTACTGAACAGACCGTACCCAGACTGGATTCGGACAAGAAACAGAACCTCTACAAACGGGCGGACCACTTCCGGCGGAACAATGATTTCGACCGTGCCATGAGCCTGTACGAGCAGGTACTTGCGGAGGACAGCACCGACGCCGAAAGCTACTGGTCCATAGTGCTCTGCAGATACGGCATAGAGTATGTGGAAAACCGCGAGACAAAGCGCCTTGTTCCTACTGTCCACAGAACACAGCAGTCCTCGATACTCGAGGATGAGGATTACCTCTCGGCCCTGGAATACGCAGATGCCCGGCAGCGGGAGTTCTACGAGGAAGAAGCGGCCCGGATTGACGAGATGCAGAAAAACATCCTCATGGTTTCCCGGAATACCGAACCTTATGATGTCTTCATCTGCTACAAGGAAACCGATGACAAGACAAAAGCCAAGACGAAGGACAGCGTTTATGCCTTCGATATCTACAATGCCCTTGAAAAGGAAGGACTGAGAGTCTTCTTTTCCAAGGTGACGCTGAAGAACAAGCCCGGGATTGAGTATGAGCCCTACATTTTCGGCGCTCTGCAGACAGCAAAGGTGATGATAGTGGTGGGGACCGAGCAGGTGTATTTCAACGCCCCCTGGGTCAAGAACGAGTGGTCCCGGTTCAAGCGTCTGATGGCTGATGACCCGTCAAAGGTCCTGATGACGGCGTACGCGGACATCGACCTGATGGATATACCCAGGGAGCTTCAGGAGTCTCCGAGCGGCCTCAAGCTCCAGGCAGTTGATATGTCCGCCCTGGGGTACCTGCAGAATCTGGTGTACGGGGTGAAGACAATCGTCCGCGGCGCCGGCGGCAAAAGAGAGGAACCCGCCCGGGCCGGCTCCTCATTCATGAGGCCGGAAATCGCAGGCTTGCACAAGAGGATGTTCCAGTTCCTCGAAGACGGGGAGTTCGACAAGGCCGTCGAATACAGCGACCGGATTCTGGACATGGATCCTGAAAACGCCGAAGCCTATCTCGGACAGTGGCTGGCCTCCCTCGGGCTGCACCACCGGGAGGACCTCGGAAATCTCGATTCCTCTGCGGCCTTTGACAACAACAAGTATCTGAAGAAAATCCAGCGCTACGCTTCGCCCGAACTCAAAGAAGAGATTACCGGCTACCTCCGGTCGGTTCTGAAGCGGGTTTTGAGCAGGCACTGTGCCCAGTGCATGAGTCTTCACGAGCAGGCTGTCAAACGCTCCGGTGCGCGGATTACGAAGGACCAGCCGTTGTTTGCCGTGACTTTTGATGAGTTCATGGCTGATTTTGACGAGGTTATCGCGAAGATTGAGCAACTGCCGGAAAAACTGGACGAGAGAGCAGAACTCCTGGAGACTGTCAATGCCGATTCCGAACGCCTGGCAAATCAATACGCGGAGTTCTGTTATTCAAGGCTTCTGAAGAGAGCGGTCGATAATCCCGAATCCGACTTCCTTGAGGACTTGAAGCCACAGATGCGCAGTGCGGAGAAATTCGTTTCGGCATGTACAAAGCGCTTCGGAAACGATGCCCTGCAAGAGAACTGCTGCGAAGCAATATACAACGCCGCATCGGAGAGCAGGGATAATGCCTTGAGTCAATCTGATCCGAAGGCGAAGGAAGCAAGCCTCGCAGTGGCAGTCTTTCTCTTCGGGATGGTTACCGATTACAAGGACGCATCGGAGGAGTTTGACCGGGTGCGCTCCGAGCTTGAAGCGGTCCGCGGCGATATTGAGGCCGACCGCGACAGGATGCTTGAGGAGAAATTCAAAGAGGCGAAAGGCCTGTACGACAACGGAGACTTTGACCGGGCTCTGGTAATCTTCAGACAACTGCAAAAAGAGCAATACAAGGGTTCGGACCGCTGGATAGAAAACTGTCAGAAGGCAAAGCTTGAGCAGAGGTTTCAGGAGGCCAGAAAGAAGTATGACGACACTGAGTATCAGGCTGCCTCTGAGATTTTCCAGGAACTGAAAGACTACAACGGCAGTCATTTATGGGTGGAAATCTGCGCAAAGGCCATGGAGAAGGTTCCCATCCGGAAACAGATCAGCATGCATCCGTTTGCGGGGTACGGCAAACAACGGGAGGCTTTGGCAAAGACCAGGAACAGAAAGCAGTTCGTTTTGACTCTGATCGGGGTGTTGCTTGCAATACCTCCGTTGCTGTGGCTGTGGTTCGGCTCGTACGCGTCCCACGAGGCGGTGTTCGATGACGGACCTTTCTACCTCTTCTGGCTCGCAGTGATGATTGCCGGCGTGATTGTCGGCATAAAAAAGGAACGCCCGTTTCTGTGGGTTTTTGCCCCGGTTGCACTTGTACTGCTCTTTGTCGGAGGGTTGAATGAAAACACAAAGAATTTCCACCTGATGGACACTTTGATTTGCGGGCCTCCGGTTATAGTCCTTCTTTCCCTCTGTCTGGGCGGACCGATTAGAAAGTGCAGGGAAAACTTTGAAGCTGCGGACAAGGAACTTGCCGGCAAGGAAGACGAATTGAAGCGACTTTTTGACAGGAGGGACAAGATTGACGAGGAGATTCATCAGCTCTGGCAACAGGCCGGGCACTATGCCTCCCTTCAGGCATTTGAGGGAGTTGAGGGGATGTCCACGGTTCTTTCCGACAGGCTGGCCCGCCGGAAAGAAGAGGAGCAGAACCCGGACTGATTAAAAAAGCACAAAGTGCTTGCAAATAGATTACAATTGTGTTACAAATAGATTGCCAATGTAAGCCAGGAGCAGTTTATGGAAGATGTGAAGCTTAAAATCGAATCCAAAAAGTACCGTGATGAATCGGTGGTTATCACAAGCAGACTCCCCAAGGATATGCTTGAGGAAATCGATCGCATTGCCAATGATTCCGCCAGGACCCGCAATGAGATCGTCCAGATCCTGCTTGAGTTTGCCTTGAAGAACGTTGAAGTCGAGTGACGGGGAGGTGTCCGCGATGGAAAAGAACGATAAGATTTTCATGATCAGCTGCCCGGAGTGCGGCAGTTATGTCCAGGCCAGAAGAGGCATCTTCGCAAAGAAGATTGTCGAATGCGCCTGCGGAAACAAGATTGACATCAGACAGTCAAAACTCGTTTCCCAGGAGTGCCCGCACTGCGGGAACATCGTCGTCTACGACCGCACCAAGGGGGACGCCGCCCTCTGCCCGCTGTGCAAGCATCCGATCAACAGGACCGAAGACAAGATCAAAAACGTCGAGATTGCATGTGACCAGTGCGGAATCCGGTTCCTGGTGGACAAGGGCGCACAGTCCTTCACCTGCCCGGTCTGCTCCCATGTGATGGAAAACGTCCAGGCAAAGGTCGTCCAGGATGAAATCAAAAAGAGCGGCGTGCCGAATCTGATCAAGTACGAGGGCGACATCGGCTCCATAGTCTGGAAGCACCCGATCGAGGACTTCAACTACGGCTCGCAGCTGATTGTCCATGAGTCCCAGGAGGCGGTCTTTTTCCGTGACGGACAGGCCCTGGACACCTTCGGACCGGGGCGGTACACCCTGGAAACGCAGAAGCTCCCGCTTTTGGGCAAGGCCCTGGACTTCCCCACCGAACCGACCGGGGTTTTCCATTCGGAAGTGTACTTCGTCAATCTGTCGGTCATCGAAGGGGTCAAGTGGGGAACCGACTCCAGAGTCAGACTGTTCGACCCGGACACGGGAATGTATTTTGAAATCGGCGCCCGGGGCGAGTTCAAAGTCTGCGTGAGCAACTCCCGGAAACTGCTGACCAAGGTTGTCGGGACCGGCAGAACCTTCGGCCGGGGCGATATCACAGGCGAAGAAGGCAGGTCGTATTTCGGCTCCCTGGTCCGCGCCCAGGTAAAGTCCAGCCTGGCCCAGACGATAACGGATAACAAGATCCCCGTAATGGCGATTGACCGCTATCTGATGGAGTTGTCCGAAGCTCTGAGGGAAAAGCTGAATGCGAAGTTCGCGGAGTACGGGCTTTCCATCCCCGAGTTCATCGTCCAGAATGTCATGCTTCCCGATGATGATCCCAACTTCAAGGCTGCCAAGAATTTGTTTGCAAGCAGATTCTTAAAGACCGTAGAGGCGGATACGGATAAGAAAGTGGCGGAAATCAATAAGGAAACCAAAATCATTGAGGCCACAGGGGACAGGGATGCCAGCGTTATCAAATCCCAGGGTGAGGCGACGTCGGAACTGCTCCATCATTATGCCGAAGCCGAGGGAAGGATCATGGGAGGTTACACCTATCAGGATGAGACGGGTCGTATCGTGGCAACCGAAATGATGAAGAAAGCCAACGGAGGCGGCGGCTCGAGCGGCGGCGGCAGCAGCATTGCCGAAAAGGTCATCGAAGCCGGATTCGGTCTGGGTGTGGCGAGTACCGTAGCCCAGACTACCAGGGAAGTTCTTGAACCTGTACTTGACAGAGCCATGAGCCCGGCAAAGAACAAGCCGGCCGGAAACACATGGAGCTGTTCCTGCGGCCGGAGGGGGCTGACAAGTAAATTCTGCCCGGATTGCGGAGCCGCCCGGCCCGAGCCGGCAGGCACATGGGACTGTGCCTGCGGAGCCAGGGGACTGACATCAAAGCATTGTCCCGACTGCGGCGCCAGGAGACCCGACGCGGAGTGACGGCCGAAGCGGCACAAACGGAGTGAACCATGACTGAAAAGAAAAAGAGTGTTCTGGTAAAGATCGTCATCGCCTATATTCTGGCGGCGATTGTGTTTTCCGTAATCGTCCTCGTGCTGCCGTTCAGCCGGGGCGCGAACTTCTGGCTGGCCTACGTGTTTGCCGTCGCCGCGCTGGTGCTGCATCTGCTGGCCATACTCAACGCCTTCGGCAGGGAGGGGGCGCCGCGCAGCCGGTTCTACGGGATTCCAGTCGCGAAACTCGGAACCGTCTATCTGATTGCGCAGGTTGTGCTGAGCATCGTCACGATGCTCCTGCCCCAAACGGTGCCGCTGTGGATTCCGCTGGCGGTCTTTGCAGTACTGCTGTGCCTCTGCGCCATCGGATTCATCACTGTCGATATCGTCAGGTCCGAGATTGAGCGGCAGGACGACATCCTGTCCAGCCAGACCCAGTGCATCATCGGGTTGCGCTCAAAGGTCAATTCCCTGGTGGGATTTGCCAAGGATCCGGAGACGAACGAGCTGTTGCGGCGGGTGTCGGAGGAGTTCAGATACAGCGACCCGGTCAGTTCGGACGCCACAGCCGATGTCGAGAAAACCCTGGAATCCATGGTGGCGGACCTGCAGAGCGCCGTTGTCGAGAACGAAGAGGTTACGGCCGATTTCTGCAACAGGATCCTCGTCGTCCTGGCCGAGCGCAACCGGCTCTGCAAGGTCACCAAGCGCAAATAGTGCCCCGGAACTCGGGGGATGACGGCCGGGTCCGTGTTTGATTCAACCCGGCCTATATGTTATGATTTTAACACTTTGAAGCAGGAGGATTATATGAAACCTACGCTTTTGGTTCTGGCCGCCGGAATGGGCAGCCGCTACGGCGGAGTGAAGCAGATCGATGCCGTCGGAGCGCACGGCGAGGCACTGCTGGATTACAGTGTTTACGATGCCCGCCGGGCCGGATACGGGAAAGTCGTGTTCATCATCCGCAAGGACATAGAAAAGGATTTCAGGGAGCGCCTGTTCGACCGCATCGCCCGGAACATGGACGCTCAGTATGTATTCCAGGGGCTGGACAGCCTGCTGACGGAGGACCAGTACCGGACCGCCTGCGAAAACGGACGGGCCAAACCCTGGGGCACGGTGCACGCGCTGCTCTGCGCCCGGGACGCGGTAAAGGAGCCGTTTACCGTCATCAACGCCGACGACTACTACGGAGTGCAGTCGTACAAAATCCTGGGGGATTACCTGTCGACACTTACCCCCGATTCGACACAGTACGCCATGGTCGGCTACACGCTGAACAAGACCATGACCCCCGCCGGCTCGGTATCCCGCGGAGTCTGCCAGGTAAAGGACGGATTTCTGCAGGGGATGAGGGAGAACACAAAGATTGAGTTCGACCCGCAGGGCAGGGTGGTCAGCCACCTGCCGGAGGGTGATGTATACCTGACCGGCGAGGAGCCGGTGTCGATGAACTTCTTCGGGTTTACCCCCGCCGCCTTTGACTATTTCGGCAAGTACTTCGCCGACTTCATTCCCGCTGCCGTCTCGACCCCGAAGGGGGAGTGCCTGCTGCCCGACGCCGCCGGACAAATCGTCAGGCTCGGACTGGGGACGATGAGGGTCTTCGGGACCCCGGAGCGCTGGTTCGGCATGACCTACAGGGAAGACCGGGAGGTCGTCAGGGAAAACCTGATCCGCAAGACCGCCGAAGGCCTCTACCCCGAGAAACTCTGGGAAAAGGACTGAGCCGATGTCAGCTGAGCAGAAGGCGGCTAAAATCCGGGATGTCCTTCCGAGCTATCTTTACATAGTCATCGGTTCGTTTGTGACGGGAGCCGGCCTGGTCATGTTCATCAACCCGGGGAAAATCGCCGCCGGCGGGGTGAGCGGTATCGCCACCATCCTGTTCCATACCCTCGGCTGGGACCCCGGTCTGATGATCTTCGTCCTCGGAGTGCCGCTGTTTCTGGCAGGCTTTGCCATCTTCGGCAAGGTCTATGGCTTCAAGTCCTTTCTCGGGACGATTCTCCTTTCCGGGAGTACCAGCCTGCTGATCCGGGTTATCGGCCCCGAGGGGATTCTCGACTACGCCGACCCGATTTCGACCCTGCTCTCGGCAGTGTTCGGAGGGGTGGTGACCGGCATCGGGATGGGGCTGGTGATGCGAAGCGGTGCCAACACCGGCGGGACGGACATCATAGCCCAGATAATCTCGCGATACACCCCGATGAGCCTCGGAGTGGCCCTTACGGTTGTCGACGGGATAATCATCTGCTCCTCGGCTTTCATCTTCGGAATCACACATGCTCTTTATGCCGTCATCACCGTCTATATAGCCGGGGTGATGATCGACAAGGTCGTGCTCACCCTGGGCAAGAACCACGCCAAGACCGTCTACATCATCTGCTCCAGCAACATGGAGGAGGTCGAGAGGAATATCCTCAGCGAGCTCAACCACGGCGGCACGATTCTCAAGGGAACCGGGATGTACAGCGGAGAGGACAGGCCGGTGATAATGACCGTGGTGAAGAACAACAAGGTCGCCGGGCTTACGAGAATCGTCAGAAACGCCGATCCGAAGGCCTTCATGGTCGTGTCGGACGCCTACAATGTACTTGGTGAGGGCTTCAAATCCCTTTCCCGTCCCGATTCGTTCTGAGGGAAGTCTTGATGTGGATTAGTCGGACTTTTAGTGCTATATTCAAACAGCCGGCATCCGCGGATGTCCGGACAGGAGAGAATGATGAATAAGAGAACAGCAGCCTTTTTGTTGGTTCTGATTGCCGCTTCGGCGATGGTATTCGCCGCCGACATCTTCGTTTCCTTCGACTGGACCGGAGTCGAGAACGTCCCCCAGTACCTGCGCTATCAGGTTGACGG
Organism: Spirochaetales bacterium; assembly: GCA_017614375.1. Lineage (GTDB taxonomy): Bacteria > Spirochaetota > Spirochaetia > Sphaerochaetales > Sphaerochaetaceae > JAAYFO01. The sequence goes on along the minus strand of JAGABZ010000013.1, from coordinate 40,699 downwards.
ACAGGAGGACGGCCTGTGGATTGCGTGTGACAGCTCCGTTCCGGGAATCCTGATTACCGTCGACGAGAACGCCGACCACACCGTATATGTTCAGGCCTCCTATGACGGAACAATCTGGAGCGTTTCCGCCGAGGCCTTCTATGCCGCCGCGGTGGCTGTAAGCGAGCCGTCCCCCGAGCCGGAGGTTGCGACCACTGAAGCTGTTGCCGAGGTTGAGGCAGAGGCACCGGCAGAGAAGAAAGGCACATACGGCATTACCAGTTTTGACTTTGCCGGGGCTCTGTACCAGACTCAGAGCGGCCTGTCAAAGGCCCTGTCCATTTCCTATGCCCGTGATTACTTCTCCGGTAATTCAAAGGTCGGAGCCGGATTCGTTCTCGGGTTGTTCTGGGACAAGCCCATGACCCTCGGTTTCAAGTTCGGAGGTGAAGTCGCCTACAAGCTGGGCCTGATCGGATTCGCGGCGGGAATCGGCGGGATGGTCGACATGAACGTCCTGACCCACGATGCCCTGACGTTCAGTTTCGTCGGTGAGGCCGGACTGAGGCTCTATGCCAACAATGACTTCAGCATCGGAGCCAAGATCAACTACATCCTCCCGATAAAGACGAAGGCGCTCTGATCATGAAACGCGCACTCTGTCTGATTCTGGCGTTTGCGGTCTGTGCCGCGATCTGGGCCACCGGCGAGGGTCTGACCTTCGTCTGGGACTGGAACGACTTCAGCGTGACCGGATACCGCTACCAGCTGGACAGCACGGAGGGAGAGTGGACGTGGCAGGATTATTACCTCACCTCGGCCACATTTTATGACCTTGATCTGAGCGTGCCGCACACGCTGTATATACAGCAGACCTACGACGGACAGATTTGGAGCGAGACGGCGGAACTTACATACTATCCTGCCGAGGAGTCGGAGATACTGCCCGGTCAGGGATTGTCCTTTGATGAATCCGATGCCGCAATTCAGACACAGGAGTCCGGCACCGAAACCCCGGAGGCGGAGTCTGACGCCGCCCTCGAATTTGAGGTTCAGCTCGAACCTGAAGAGCCGGCAAGGACCCGTGGGCCGATTGAAATCGGGGCCTTTGCCGAAATTCAGAGCGCCGTCGCCAAGACGACGAAGAAAGCAATCCGAACCGGGCTGAACCTTGAATTCGGGGATCTGTCGGAACTTGCCCTGGGAATGGTGCTGGATGCCGGAACTGAGCTGTACGCGGTGATTCATCCGTACGGGCCGTTTGAGCTCGAGTCGGTCGGAATCACCGGATATGCCCTGGCAGAGTACCCCCTGACCGAAAAGCTTTCGGTCGGGGCCGTGGCGGGGCTGGAGGCGGCTATGGACTTAACTTCAGGCAACAGGCGCTTCGGGTTCGGTCTGACGCTGGGTGTGATGATGGGTTTCCGCCCGACTTCTTCCCTCAGGCTGGAGGGCCGGGGGACTTTCCATATTCTTACGACCGGGGTGTGCTTCTCCGGCGGCGTGGCGTTCGGGCTGGAGTTCTGATGTCCGGCGCGCGGAGGTGATGATGAACGAAGGTCAGATACAGGCTTTCATGGATTTTCTCAGGTTCTCGCTGGAGGCCGAGGGTGCGCAGATGACCGAGTCCCAGGACGAGCAGCTGAGGATGGTGCTCGACGGTGAATTGAACCCCGATGAGGCGGTTCAGGAGATTGTCGATGAACTGGGACTGGATGACGCCTTCAAACCTTCCGGCGACGAGGACGGCCGCTATCCGGGGACCAAGTGCCTGGTCAACTTCTTCAACATCCGTGACCGCGAAAAGCTCAAGGCCGTCGAGAGCCGCATCGTCCCGATCCGCATGGCCCAGCTTCTGGCGGGGGAACTGCCGGTGAAGTTCGATTTCAATCTGTTGAGGGAAATTCATTCGGCGCTTTTTTCGGACATCTATCCGTCAGCCGGCGAAATCAGGCACTTCGGAGCTTCGAAGCGGACCTCGTTCTGCCGTCCGGAGTACATCCAGGACATGGCGGATAATATCTTCGGCAAGCTGCTTGCCGACCGCTACCTCACCGACAGGGACGAGGAGAGCTTCATAAACGACCTGGCCTTTTACATGGGCGAGGTCCAGGCGCTGCATCCGTTCTTCGACGGAAACGGCCGCTCGGCGAGGGCTTTCTTCTATCTGCTGATTCTCAACGCCGGCTATGACATGAAGTGGTACGAGATTGACCCGGACCGGCTGCTTGAGGCGGACATCAGCGCGATAACCGGTGAGTACCAGCTTCTGATTGACGTGCTCTCCGAGGCCGTCGTCAGCTGAGAGGCTTGCCTGCGGCTTGAAAAAAAGCCGCAAATCCAATACATTCTGGATGTTATGATCAAAAAACGCATCGGTGACGGTGCGGTGCTGGAACAGCTGGGCAGACTGCCCGGTGACTGCCGTTACATCTACACGATGGACGACGGACATTTCCGGTTGACCGCGCTGCAGGGAACACAAATGGTGAACCAGGTCAGGGCGAACTTTTCCCTCGGCTTTCTGGAAACCTGGGTTCTGGGTCAGGCCTACATCGCCGCGGGTCTGCTTGCCGGCGAGGTCAAAGGCAATGACCGGATAATCCTCGGCGTACAGTGCGGCGGTCCGATCAAGGGTTTCAACGTCGAAGCCTGGGCTTGCGGAGCGGTACGGGGTGGCCTGGCAGACCCGCCGATTGTGATCGACAAACCCCTTGAGAGCAACGACCTGAACCTGCTGTACGGACCGGGTTTTCTCAGCATCACGAAAATAATCGAAGGAAGCAAGGAACCGTTCAGGGGCGAAATCATGATGGAGTACGGGGACCTGGCAAAGGATCTGGCGTTCTACTATCAGCAGAGTGAACAGACCCCGACAGTGTTCGATCTCAGTCTGAAGTTCGACCGGCAGGGGCGGGTCATGGGCGCCGGAGGACTGTTTATACAGGTGCTTCCCGGCTGTCCCGACCAGAGCATCGGCAGACTTGAGAAACTAATCTCCGGAATCCCGTATCTGGGAAAGGCGGTCAGCGAGGGTACGGACCTCAGGGATTATGTTGCGGATGTTTTCGGCCCGCTGAATCCTGTCTTTCTTCAGAAGGCTCCTGCAGGCTTCTCATGCCCGTGCAACCGCGACAACTACCTGTCCCATGTCAGGAACCTGCCTAAGGATGAAAAGGACGCAATCAGGGCCGAAGGGAAATACCCGCTGACCGTCACCTGCCTGAACTGCGGAACGGATTATTCATTTTCAAAAGAAGAGATTTTCGGAGACGAGACATGATTTTCTTCGCAACCACAGCTGCCAACCAGACCGACCTGGTAGAGACCGAGGCCCGGGCCGCCGGTTCGGATGACGTGAAGGTCACTGCCGGCGGAGTTTTCTTCAAGGGAGACCTCGAGACGGGTTACAGATTCTGCCTGTACAGCCGCTGCGCCAGCCGGCTTCTGGTTCTGATTCATCAGGCCACGGTCGATTCGCTGGACGGTTTCTATGAGCACAGCCTGACCCTGCCGTGGGAGAACTTCCTGACTCCTGATTCGCTCTTTGCCGTCTCGGAGACGGTTACCGGCTGCAGGTGGCTGAACAACACCCATTACGTTTCAATCCGCCTCAAGGACGCCATAGTCGACAGAATCCGTCAGGAATGCGGAGGGGAGCGGCCCTCGGTCGATCTGAAGAACCCCGATGTTTCATTTGCGCTGCATATCCACGGTGATGAAGTCAGCTACTACGTCGACTTCTCGGGCCGTGACCTGGCCAAACGGGGCTATCGGAAGCACCAGACTTCCGCCTGTCTTTCGGAGTTCCTGGCATCCAGCGTCATCATGCGCAGCCAGTGGTACAAGTCCGGGATGAACACGACATTTCTCGACCCGTTCTGCGGGAGCGGTACTTTGTGCATCGAGGCTGCCCTGGCCGCCGGAAACACAGCCCCGGGACTTATCGACCCGTACAGGTACGCCTTTTACAAGCTGCCGTTCCACGACGAGGAAATCTGGGACAGGGTCTTCCGCGAAGCCGACGAAAAGCAGCAGCCCCCTCAGTGCCGGATTATCGGCTGGGACATAGACCCAAAGGCAATCCGGATTGCCCGCGAGAATGCCAGAGCCGCCGGAGTCGAGGACCAGATTGAATTCAGGGTTGCCGATTTCACCGCAGTGACCGGCTCGGATGTTCCGGACGGACCCGGCTGCATAGTCACCGACCCTCCGTACGGCCTCAGGCTGGGAAGCGGCGAAGGCGGAATGGAAAAGCTGTACATGGCCATAGGCCGGACAATAACCTCCCTTTTCGAGGGCTGGTACGCCTCGATCCTCTGCGGCGACAGCAGCCTGCTCGGATACGTCGACATGAAGCCCGACAGGACCAACACCCTGTACAACGGCGGGATTGAGTGCCAGCTGGCCCACTACTACATCTACACGGCCGATGAAAAGGCCGCCCTGGTCGAGCGTGCCAGGCAGAGAAAGGAAGAGCGGCTTTCCACACCGCTTTCGCCGGGGGCACAGATGGCGGCCAACAGACTCAAAAAGAATCTGGACACCCTCCTGCCGCTTATGGAAAAGCAGGGGGTCACCTGCTTCAGAATCTACGACGCCGACATGCCTGAGTACAGCGCCGCCATAGACATGTACGAAAAGCGCTGGATCTGCCTGCAGGAATACGCCGCGCCTTCGACCATCGACCCGGAGGCGGCCAAAAGGCGGCTGGAGGAACTCGTCCTGGCCACCGAGAGGGTGACGGGCATCGACATCGAGAACATCTACGTCAAGCAGCGCTCAATCCAGAAGGGAAGCAATCAATACTCCAAATCCTCAAAAGCTGACGGAAAATCGTATCTGATTCATGAGAACGGACATCGTTTCCTGGCCAACTTCGCGGATTACATCGATACCGGAATCTTTCTCGACCACCGGCCGGTGAGGGGAATGATCGAGTCGCTCTCCAAGGACAAGCGCTTTCTGAACCTCTTCTGCTACACGGCCACCGCCACGGTATGCGCGGCAGCCGGCGGAGCCCTGAGCACCGTCAGCGTCGATGCCAGCGGGACCTACCTCGACTGGGCGCAGAAGAACATGGAGATCAACGGCTTTGACGGTCTGAACCACTTCTACTACCTTCAGGATTGCCGCAAGTACCTTCAGTCCTGCAGGGACACCTTTGACCTGATCTTCTGTGACCCGCCGACCTTCTCCAACAGCAAGAGCCGGGACACGTTCGACGTGCAGTACGACCACAGCCGTCTGATCAAGGCCTGCATGGCCCACCTTTCGGATGACGGGCTTCTGATCTTCTCGACAAACTTCACGAAATTCAAACTGGACCCGTACATCGGCGAGCTTTACGATGTAAGCGACATCTCGGAGCAGACAATCGGCGACGACTTCAAGCGCAACCGCAGGATACACTACTGCTTTGAGATCCGTCACAGAAAAAAGGTCCCCCTCGCGGTGAAGCACGGACTGAAGGCCCGTCTGCGGGAGAGGGACAACCCGGCGGAGCGGGACTGACATGAACGGCGCGTTTTTCGGAAAGCTGTTTCAGAAAAAGGACCAGGCGTTCGCGTACGCCATGATCGGACTGCTTTTCATCCTCTTTTCGGCGATGGTCTTCTACGTCGGCTATTCCAACGAGGAAAAGGAAACGCTGCTGATGAAGACTGAGGCCGAGCGCGCCTTCAACTCGATCTATATGGCACTGACCGAGAATCCGACGACGGACAAGGCCACGTCGCTGATGAACGAGGAGGGCGTCATCGGAATAGGAATCTATTCCAGCGCCGGCCGCCTGGTCCGCTGGCTGGGAAACGTCCCGTTTGTCTTTCCCTATGACGATTTCCAGACCGAAACCGCCGCGGGCACGCAGAGCGCCGCCTACGGGATGTACCGGTTCAACCGCTCAAGCGGAATTCTCCAGTACATGAGGATGGCCAGGCTTTCAATCGATATCGACGCCGGTTCGCTGCAGATCGACACGGCCGGACAGCTCAAGACCGACCTGAACTTCCCCGAGGTTCTTTACGTCGTTATGGACGCCGGCAGCTACGCCAAGGCCCTGACCCGGATCTGGATGCTCGCGGGGGCCGCCGAAACACTGCTGATTGTGGTGTTCTTCATCTTTGTCAGGATGTATCTGAACAACGTCCGTTACCGCGAGATGCTCACCCGCCAGGAAAGCCTGGTAAGTCTGGGAGCCGCGGCCCGGACTCTGGCCCACGAAATCAAGAATCCGCTCTCGGCCATGACGATCCAGGTCGCCCTGCTTAAAAAGGTGCTGCCCGAACAGTACAGCGGGGAACTCGCGGTGGTCGACCAGGAAATCGGCCGTCTGACCCAGCTGACCAACAAGGTAAGCGATTTCCTGCGCAATCCCGTCGGGAACCCGCAGCTGATCGAGGTCAGGTCCTTCATCGAGGGGCTGTTCAGCCTCTTTGCCCTTCCGGTGCGGTTCACCGGGGACAGCCTCAGCCGCGCCTACATCGAGTTCGATCCCGACCGTGCCCGTTCGGTTTTCGAGAACCTGCTTAAGAACGCCATGGAAAGCTGTACGGGGCGTGACCCTGAGGTCGAGGTCGAAATCACCTCGGGACGCCGCGGAATGGTTTCGATTTCCGTTCTCGACAGGGGAGATGGCCTGCCGGAGGGTTCGGATCAAAAGAAGGTGTTCGACCCGTTCTTCACCACCAAAATCCACGGTTCAGGCATCGGTCTGGCGATTACCCGCCAGTTCCTGAAGGCCAGAAACGGCACCATAGAGCTCTCTGCCCGCGAAGGCGGGGGCACCCGCGCGGAGGTTACCCTTCCGGCGGTTCCTGAGAAGTTTGCCGCGGTCATCCTTGCCGCCGGCCACGTGGGGTCCGCAGAATGAAAATCCTCATTGTAGATGACGAAGACAACATCAGGACGCTGCTTTCAAAGTATCTGGCCACCGAGGGCATGGACTGCGACGGGGCTGAAAACGGTCTGTCCGCCCAGCGCCTGCTGAGCGAGGTGGCCTACGATCTGTGCGTCATTGACCTCAAGATGCCGGGACTGGACGGGCTGGAACTCATCGGATGGATGCGGCAGAACGGCTTCTCGATGCCGGCTATCATGATCAGCGCCCACGGTGAGATCTCGGATGCCGTCCAGGCGTTGAAACTCGGGGCCCAGGACTATCTGGTCAAGCCGTTCGACCCGGAGGAACTCATCATCCGGATCCGCTCTCTGATCAAGTCACGTGACCTCTCCCGGATGGTCGAAAGCGCCGGACTGAAGCAGCAGCCGGATGATTTGCTCACCGGAGTGTCGCCGGAAATCATGCGGATCCGCGATATCATCTCAAGAGTCGCAAAAAGCAACGCCAGCGTCCTGATTACGGGCGAGAGCGGAACGGGAAAGGAAGTCGTTGCCCGGAGCATCCACCGCAACTCCTCGGTCAGCGACGGTCCGTTCGTCCCGATAAACATCGGCGGTGTTCCCGAGAACCTGCTGGAAAGCGAGCTCTTCGGACACGAGAAGGGGGCCTTCACCGGAGCTGTTGCCCGCAAAATCGGAATGTTCGAGATGGCATCGGGAGGAACGCTTTTCCTCGATGAGATCGGCGACATGCCCAAGCCTCTGCAGGTGAAGATCCTCAGGGTGCTTCAGGAGCGCAGGATTTCACGCCTCGGCGGTACGGTCCAGATTCCGATCAACGCCCGCATCGTCTCGGCAACCAACAAGAACCTGGAGGATATGGTCCGCCGTGGAGATTTCCGCGAAGACCTGTTCTACCGCCTCAACGTTGTGCGCATAGTCATCCCGCCGCTCAGGGCCAGACCGGATGACATTGAACCGCTGGCTGCCCAGATCCTGGCCCGGCTGAACAAGGAAATCGGACGCAGAATCGAGGGTTTCTCCGTAGAGGCGATGGACCTTCTCAAATCACACAGTTTCTACGGCAATGTCCGGGAACTGGAGAATATTCTCGAAAGAGCGGTGATTTTCGCAAACGGGAACCTCATTACTCCGGACTGCCTTGATCTGCGCGGCAGCGTTTCCAGACCGGGCGAGATACAGGGGCTTAACGATTTCGCCCCGGGAGCCCCCCTGGCTCCGCAAAAAAGCCTGAAGGAAATCGAAAAGGAATCGATCATCAACGCCCTGCGCCGCTGGGAAGGGAACCGGACAAAGGCCGCCGCGGAACTGGGCATAACCAGACGGACGCTGATCTCAAAGATAGCGGAATACAACCTCGATATCTGAAGCTGAAACTACTGCTGGTCTTCTTCCAGGTCATCCATCCAGATAGCCATCGAGGCGTCGGAAGGCATCCTCAGATCCCCGCGCGGGGAGAGGGAAACCGAACCGACCTTCGGGCCGTCGGGCAGACATGAGCGCTTGAACTGCTGGGTGAAGAACCTCCGGTAGAAGATCCTCAGCCATTTCTCGATTTCTTCGGAGGAGTATTCGCCCTCAAAGGCGTGGCGGGCCAGACGGCGTACCTTTGACGGGGAGCAGCCCCAGCGGAGGATGTGATAGAGGAAGAAATCGTGGAGTTCGTACGGACCGACGATGTTCTCCGTGCTCTGGGTGATTCTTCCCTCGTTGTCGGCAGGCAGGAGTTCCGGGCTGACAGGGGTGTCGACGATGTCGTCAAGTATTGCCTTAAGCTCTGCCGGACTGTTCTGGGCAACCACGCTGACCAGGGCGCGGACCAGGGTCTTTGGCACTCCGGCGTTTACTCCGTAGCTGGACATATGGTCACCGTTGTAGGTGGCCCAGCCCAGGGCAAGCTCGCTGAGATCACCGGTTCCGATGACCAGACCGTTGGCTCCGTTTGCGATATCCATCAGAATCTGGGTCCGTTCGCGGGCCTGTGCGTTCTCGTAGACGACGTTGCGTACGGACGGGTCATGCCCTATGTCCTTCAGATGGCCGTAGACGGCGTCATGGATGTCGATTGTCCTCAGGGTACAGCCGTAGCACTCCGCCAGTTTCTGCGCGTTGGACCGGGTTCTGGAAGTCGTGCCGAAGCAGGGCATGGTGACGGCGATGATGTCCCGGCGGCTCTTTGAGAGCATCTCAAAGGCCTTTACGGTGACCAGCAGGGCCAGGGTTGAATCAAGCCCTCCGGACAGGCCGATGACGGCGGTTTTGGAATTGGTGTGCTGCAGCCTGCGCTTGAGGGCCAGGGCCTGAAGGCGGATTATGTTGTTGCAGCGGCTGTAGAGCAGGCCCTCCTTCTCCGGGACGAACGGGTGGCGTTCGTAAACACGGGTGAGGGAAGTGGGGGCGCACTCCATGTCGAAGGGAACATAGATGTACGAAGGATCGTCGGCACAGGCAAAGGTGTTGCGGACCTTGCGCTCATGGTCGATTCTCTGGAGGTCGATCTCCGTGACGAGCAATCTGTCCTCCGACTCGCGGTGCTGGGCCAGGATGTCGCCGTCCTCACAGATCATGTTGTGCCCGACGAACACCAGATCCTGGGTCGATTCGCCCTCTCCGGCGTCGGCATAGATGTAGGCGCAGACGAGGCGTGCGCTCTGGCCGCTGATAAGCGAAGTGCGGTAGGCCGCCTTTCCGGTGAACTCGTCGCTGGCCGAGAGGTTGGCGATCAGGGTCGCCCCGTTGACCACATGCGACACGCTCGGCGGATTGGGAACCCAGATGTCCTCGCAGATTTCCACCGACAGCCTGAACAGGGGCATCTGGCGGCACTGGAAGACCACCTTGTTGAAAAACAGGGTATCGCAACCGGCAAAGGTGATGTTCTGGGGCTGGCTGAGTGCGGGAGAGAACCAGCGGCACTCGTAGTATTCCTGATAGTTGGGAATGTTGACCTTGGGCACTATTCCCAGGATTCTGCGGTCGCTGGCGACGATAGCGCAGTTGAACAGCTTGCCGCGGAACTCGACCGGGCAGCCGAAGACGACAACCAGGTCCTCCGGAACGCAGGAGACTATCTTTTCGGCCGATTCGCGGGCGCTGTCGACCAGGGCCTTTTGAAAAAACAGGTCGGAGCAGGTGTATCCGGTGACGCAGAGCTCGGGCAGAACCAGGAGCCTGACGCCTTCGGCTATCGCCTTGCGGATAAGGTCGGTGATTTTCGAGGTGTTGTAGACACAGTCGGCGACGCGGATTGCCGGAGTGGCAGCGGCAACCTTAATAAACCCGTCCTTCATTGTCGGCCTCCGTCAAACGGACCCCGAGGGCCCGTTTCCCTGCTCATTATTTAACACATATAAGGTCACTTGTCCATTGACTCCAGACAGGCGTCGAGCGCTTCGGACAGGCCCTTGCGGTCGAGGTTCTTCCCGATGATGCAGAGCCTGACCATCCTGTCTCCGACCTGTCCGTCCCAGTCGGCGATGATCTGGGGATTCGCCGCCAGGATGGCGTCCCTCTCCCGGGCCGGGGCGGCTGCAACCCACCTGCCGTAAGGCCCGCACAGGAGCTGGCGTCCGGAGGTCTCGAAAACATAGGCGGTGTCGTACTCGTCTCCGAACCAGACCAGGCCCTTTGAGCGGATGATGTCCTTAGGCCAGGTGTTTACATATGCGCTGAGTTTCTTGCGGTTGAACGGGACCCTGCGGTAGTAGATGAATGTACCGATACCGTATTCGTCCTCGCTTTCACCCTCGTGCCTGTGCTCGTGATGGTGTTCGTGGTGGTGTCCGTGCTCATCATCGTCATCGTCGTCATCGTCGTGATGGTGGTGACCGTGGTGCTCCTCGTGTTCGTCGTGCTCATGGGAGACTTCCTGAAGCTCGTCATCATCGGAGCCGAGCTCGCCCTCCTCCAGGGCGCGGCACCAGCCGGCCTCTGCATAGACGCTGTCGAAGTTGAACGAGCCCGTGGCCAGGATGTCACCTACCGGAACATCCCCATGGTGGGTCTCGATGGTCCTGACGCCGGGGTGCAGGGCCCGGATAACCTTTCTGACCTTGGCCAGTTCCGCCTCGGAGACCAGGTCGGTCTTGTTTATCACCAGGGTGGAGCAGAACTCGATCTGCTGGATCAGCAGGCTCTCCACGTCCTCCTCCTCGATTGAGTCCTTCTTAAGCAGATTCTCGCCGCCTGCGAACTCGTCGACCAGTCTGGCCGCATCGACGACTCCGACGACGTTGTCCACCTGTCCGTTTCTGATAAGCTCCAGTTCCTGGGCTATCGGCATCGGCTCGCAGACACCGGAGGCCTCGATCAGGATGTAGTCGTAGCGTCCCGTCCTGATGAGCTTCTCGATGTTGGCCGCCAGCTGGCTTTTAAGGGTGCAGCAGATGCATCCGTTTGTCAGCGGCACGATATCGCTGGTGTCGGTTATGTTTCCGCCCTTGGCAATCAGCGAGGCATCGACGTTGACCTCTCCGATGTCGTTTACGATGACGGCGACCTTGTATCCCTGCTGGTTGTTCAGAACCCTGTTGAGCAGCGTCGTCTTGCCCGCTCCCAGGTAACCGCACAGGAGTGTGATGGGGATTTTCTTTTTTGAAAGCAATGCCATATTGTCTCCGATCGGCGTCTTCAGGCGCCCGCTACAATATAGCCCTTTCCGTCGTTCTTGGCTATTGCTCCCTGTCCAGACTGATTACAAAGCGCAGCGTGTAGTCCCGGTCGGCCGGGTACATGTATTGCCGGTCCACATACGGCCCGCAGCTTCCAGTTCCGATTCCCTGCTGAAAGGCGTTTATCGTCACGTACACCCCGCTTTTCTTCACGTCGTCCCGGTGTCGTGTCCCGATCAGTTCGCTGTCCGGGCAAGTCTTGACCGACAGCCCGAACGGGGCGTCCACTGCCGTAAAACGCACCGGCCCGAAGGCAGCCCAGCGGCAGTCCATCCTCAGTCCGCTCTCCTGCGGACGGATGTTCGGCTCAACCATCTCCGCAGGTTTCACCCTGCAGAGCCCGATCGGGAACTGCTCCTTCATATCGGGATAGGATTCTCCGCTTCTGCCGAAGTATTCCACCTCGCTGAAACAGTCTTCGCTCAGCCTGAAGACCTTTCCGAACCTCGGAATGAATCCCCTTTTGCTGTGGGGGTGGAGCACCGATGTAATCAGTATTCCCTTTGTGCCGTCGGGAAGAATGCAGGCCTGGTAAGTGTCCCTGCATGTGAAAAGGCGTCCGGCCGTCCTGATTTCGGTGATTACCGTTCTGCCTTCGCCCTCATTTTGGCCGGCTATGATCTTCTCTTCGTTTTTGTACCACCTGCGCATCGGCCTGAGGGTGAAATTGATGCTGTCATTGTCGGTTTCCGCCCTGTAGAGAATGGTGAACGGATCTTCTGGGGAAAGAACGGTGCCGCGCCCGGTGCTGATTCCGAAACGCCCGTTGAATCCGGCACAGCATACCGCCCACGGCGGGAATACCCCGGTTGTCTGCGGGGCGGAAGGAATCTGCCCGTGCAGACAGATCTGCTCGGTTCCCAGGCTGCGCCCGTCTTTGCCCAGGATCTCGGCTGTCAGGAAACAGTCCCCCTCGACAGGGCCGATGTCCCACCGGACAAATTGTGTTTCCAGCGGCCCGGCCTGCGGTACGAAATCGAAGCTTCGGCCGTTGGAGACTTTGATCTTGAGCAGAAAATCCTTTCCCGGGGTAAAGGCGGTGGTGTTGAATACCGTGAACCTGTCGGCCTCAAGCCGCCGGATCCGGATCGGGCGGTAGGCGTGTCTGACTATCTGAGCCCCTGTAGACGGCCTGCGGTCCGGATAAAAGAGGCCGTCGCAGCAGAAGTTTCCGTCGTGAATCCACTCCCCGTGGTCGCCGCCATAGGTAAACTGCCCGTCCTTTTCCCTGAAGGCATGGTCGTTCATCTCCCAGACACAGCCGCCGATGAGGTTCTCGCTGTTGTAGATTTCATTCCAATAGGCTTCGATGTTCCCCGGTCCGGTTCCCATGGCGTGGGCGTATTCGCACATGAAGTACGGGCGGTCCTGGAACTGCGGGGTTTTGCATGTATTATTGCTGACGGCATGAAGTTCCGAGGGCTTCGGGTACATGCGCGAGGCCACATCGTAGGCCTTGCGCTTTGAGTGGACCGCACCTTCGTAGTGCACGGGGAGGTCTGAAACGCCCTTGAGCCAGTTGTACGCCGCGTCCGTGTTGCAGCCGGCGCCGCTCTCGTTGCCCAGACTCCACATCACCACCGGGGTGGCCAGGGCCTTGTCCCGCTGATACATGTTGCAGATCCGGCTTAGATAGTGCTCCTTCCAGCCGGGGTTGTCCGACAGCCGGTTGAACGAGGGCGGGAGTTTGCCGTAGAGCACCCCGTGGGTCTCGATGTCGGCCTCGTCGATGATGTAGATTCCCATCTCGGCGGCCAGCTCGATCAGAAGCGGATCGGGCGGGTAGTGCGAGGTCCGGATTGTGTCGATGTTGTACTCCTTGCACAGCCGCAGGTCTCTTTGGATCTGCTCCGGGCTCATGTACCAGCCGTTGTCCGGGTCGGTGTCGTGGTGGTTGACCCCTTTGAACTTCAGCGGGAAACCGTTGAGGGTGAAACGGGTGCCGTCGATGCGCACATCCTTGAACCCGACTTTCAGCACCGTCTGCGACCGGGGACTGCAGATGCCAAGCAGATAGAGTTCGGGTTGTTCCGCGTTCCACTCCCGGACGCACAAATCCTCAAAGACCGCTTCGGCCCTGCCGCCGGAGGAGATGACCTCGGTGCTTTGATTCAGGCCGTGGCCATTAATCGAGAACCGGACGGGTACTCCGTCGGCAACGGTCGCCGTGATGGTTGCAGTGTAGCGGCCGTTCTCTTTCTTTGTCTTGAAATCGATGTCCCAGATATCATCTTTGTCTGTGATTCTGAGTAGAACATCTCGGAAAATGCCATTGTTGCGGAACATGTCCTGACATTCCAGATACGAGCCGTTACACCAGCGGCGCACGACGCAGACCATCTCGTTTCTGCCGGGTTGCACCAGGTCGGTCAGGTCGAATTCGGCCGTGTTGTGCGACTCCTCGCTGTATCCGGCAAACTGTCCGTTCACGTGGAGCTCGACGCAGCTGCAGACTCCGAGAAAGGAAATCACAATCCGCTTGTCGGCCGTTTCCTCCAGGTCGAAGAAGGTCCGGTACACACCCGTGCTGTTCATCTCGTTGTCCGGGGCCCTTTTGAAACCGTCTAGGATGGAGAAGTACCTGCCGACCGGCCGGTCCGTCGGAATGACGGGCGGTTTGTAGGGGAAAGGATACCGGACGTTGAGATACATCGGAGTGCCGTATCCGCGGTACTGCCAGACCGAAGGAACGTCGATGCTCCCGAACATCATCCTGTCGGTGTCGATCGTCTGCCCCAGGGCGTTCGGGTCGGCGAAGTACCTGAAATCCCATTTCCCGTTGAGGCACCGCACCAGAGGGGAACGGTATCTGCGCTGTGTGGCGGGGATTGTTTCGGGTCGGGCTGAAAGCGGATAGGGGATGAAGTAGCTGCGTCCGGGCAGCGCATTGACCTTTATGACGGAAAAGTCGCTGAACAGGTCGGGCCTGAGGGTGTATTGCATGGTGTCTCCGTAAACTGCGTCCATTCTGACGGCAAAATGCCGGATTATCAACCGGTTTGCGACCCGGGGCGTTTGCCAAACGGCGGATTGTTGCTATCATTGAACCATGAACGATTCAGACAAGATTGCAATTCTCATCGACGCGGACAATACCCAGCTGCAGAAGCTGGACGCGATAATCACCGAGGTCTCGACCCGCGGACGCATCGTCGTCAAGAGAGCCTACGGGAACTGGAAGAAGCGGAACCTCAGCAAGTGGGAGGAGGAGCTCAAGCGGCTCGGAATAAAGGCGGAGCAGCAGTTCGACTACGTCCCGGGAAAGAACGCCACCGACATGGCCCTGGTCATAGACGCGATGGACCTGCTCTCTTCCGACTCCTACGACAGCTTCGTCATCGTCTCAAGCGACAGCGACTTCACCCCGCTGGCCATCAGGCTCCGCGAGTCGGGGGCCAAGATTGTCGGCATCGGAGTCCAGAACACACCGGAGTCCTTCCGCAACGCCTGCGACGACTTCCTGTTCCTGGAAAACCTGACCAATGACGAACCGCCGGAAATCCCGGAGGCGCAGGAGCGGGGCGACAGCAAGAGCGCCCAGAAGGAAGCCGAAAAGAAAGCCCCCGTCAAGAAACCCAAGGTGCCCAAGGACGTCCACGCCCTTCTGGTCAAGGCCTTTGACTCCTACCAGGACGACAACGCTCTGGCCGACGTCAGCCTGGCCGGCAACTACATCAAGCGGGCCAAGCCGGATTTCGACACCCGCACCTACGGTTTCTCAAAGCTCTCGACGCTGCTGGAGGCCTTCCCGACCCGCTATGAACTCAGGCGGAACAACAACGACGGCAGCCCGCTGAAGTACAGGTGCCTGAACCGGGAGTAGTTTCTCCGGTTTCAGGTCAAGGCTTTACAGAACCCACAAAACCAGGCTCAGCACGAAATCCAGAGTGAGCATCGCCGCGGCGCTGGTCTTCCAGTTCACGCCGTTCTGGAAGCCGTACAGGTCGTCCCAGCGCTTCTCCGGTTTTTCCATGACCACCTTCCAGAAGTACAGGATTCCGTAGAGTATCATCGGCAGGATTCCCAGAAAGACGTAGGGAAAGGGCGCCGGAACCCGGTCCCAGCAAAGATAGGAAACGATGGCCAGAACCGGACAGAAGAGGTGCATCCAAAGGTTTCCGTCGCGCAGGAGCACGTCCCAGTTGTGAAAGCGCGGTCCCAGGTACGCGAATACGGTGACGAAGGTGACGGTGACGGCGCAGGTGCCGATGTACTTGAGCGTCGAGACCCAGAACGGGATTTCCCCTTTCAGTCCGTAGAGGGCGGCAAGCAGGCAGACCGCGCCGCAGAGGAAGTTCGACTGGACGGTGAAGTACCGGATGGCGGTTCCGAACAGTTTCTTTGCCAGGGCGCCGAAGAAGATCACCAGGGTCCCCAGAACGATTATGAAGTTGATTATCACAGACGCCGTCATGGTTTGGCCTCTCTTTTGCCTTTATCTGGCAGGAACCAGATGAACCAGTTCGTAAACACAGTTCGATTCGGTCCGGTAGGGGATGCCCCAGCCTGAGATTCCCGCCGAGACGCAGACCGTGGTGTCCCCGTAGCGGAAGTCACCCAGGGCATCGTACCCGAGGAGGTTGTACATCGCCTGAAGCGGGAACATCTGCCCGGCGTGGGTGTGGCCGGACATCTGCAAATCGGCCTTGGTATCGATGATGTCCTGCAGCTGGAACGGGGCGTGGTCGACGCTGACTACATAGGTGCCCTCAGGTCTGCTCTGAAGCTGCGACACCTCCAATCTGGTATCGACGGTTACATCCTCCCTTCCGAGCAGGACCAGGTCGTCCGAAATCCTGACCCAGCGATCTTTGAGGATGATGATGCCGTTTGCCTCCAGGGCCTGCTCGAGGTCCTCCGGGGTGTACTGTCTGCCCCCGGCCAGGTCGTTGTGGGCCTGCCTGTCGTGGTTGCCGTAGACGAAGTACACCGGGATGCCCAGGGCGCCGAGCTGTCTGTAGATGTCCTGCATCTCCTCTTTTTTGGTGAACTCGTCGGTGATGTCGCCTCCGAGGACTATGAAGTCGGGGTTGCTGTCCTTGATTGCCTTCAGGTTCCGCTCAATTGTCGAGGGGCTCTGGGCCGTGCCGACATGGAGGTCGGAGAGGAAGGCGAAGGTGTGCTCTTTCGTCAGCTTCTCCGAGGTGTAGGTGTGCTCGTTTGCCCGGGCGGTGGCCTGCATGTTCAGTGTCCCGTACAGGGCCAGGGCGACTGTCAGCACCAGGGAAACGATGATGAACAGTTTCCTGCCCAGCGGCTGTTTTTTCCTGTACAGCGGGATGAGCAGGACTAAATCGGCCGTGGCATCGGCGAAAAGGGCGATGTGCAGGGCCCCCAGGACGAAGCCCGCGTGCCAGCTGAGCCAGGTATCCAGTGCGATTTCCATCAGTGCGGCGATGACGGACAGCAGGAACTTGACCGCCATGAGAATCGGTGTCAGAACCGGGTGACGGCCCCGGCGGAGCGGGAGCTGGACCAGGTTCACGATGCAGAAGGCGCACAGCACACATCCTGCCCAAAGAATGTAAAGTCCGAAAGTCATGGTGGAATTATAACACCATAGGCGGCAGTCGGTAAGGGCTTGTCCAAAACCACCCGCAGCGTAATAATAAGTCCGGTCTTAACAGGCCGAAGGGGAGATGTATGGATGGGATTGCCCGTGAAGTGATTTACTTCAAATCAGGTTTTTTCGGTTACGGTACTCTGGGTGAGTTCAAACAGTGGACGCCGGCCCATTTCTTGCCGGTTCTGGTCGCCGTAGGGCTGATCGTGCTCGTGTGGCGTTTTAAAGACAAAATCCGCAACTGGAAATACGAAAAGGACCTGAGGTTCATCTTCGCCTTTATCATGATTCTCTGCGAGATGTCATACTTCTGGCGCCTGGTTTATGTCGGTCCCGGCACCGACCCGGACAAGACGATGATGGGCTTTCTGCCTCTGCAGGTCTGCCAGTGGACCCTGATCACCACCGTGTTCATGATGATGCGTGAGTCGAAGAAACTGTTCTCGCTCTGCTTTTTTCTGACCATGAGCGCCGGGCTGCTGCCGATTCTGTTCCCCGCCGTCATCTCGGCCATGCCGCCGACGTACTACCGCTACTACCAGTACTGGGGCGAGCACCTGCTGCCGATCATCGGGGTATACTACATGATGTTCGTCCATCAGTACGAACCCCGCCCGTACGGGATCCTCATGGTCCTGGGCTTTCTGTTCCTGCTGGCAGTTCCCTGCATCTATTTCAACGGAAAGTATGAAGACGCCCACTATCTCTACCTCAAGCACGGCAACTTCGCCATGCTCGACTTCCTGCCCGACTCAATCTGGCTTACCGGGGCGGTTCTGGTTGCCGCGGTGCTTCTGCTGCTGGGTGTCGACTGGCTGGTCTATCGGCTCGTGACGCGCAAAAGAGGCAGTGCCGCCGTCGCGAAAGGGGAGTAAGAAGGCTTCGGGATGTCTGAGACAAAGGAAAACAGGACGGGCTGGCAGTTTGTAAAGTTCCTGCTGGTCGGCGGCATCGGCTGCGTTATCCAGCTGGTTGTCGTCAACGTCCTATACTATCTGATGCGCGGTTGGACTGCCCCGCTTCCGGCGGTTCTGAGCGGTATATTCAGCGAGACCACGATGGGCAGCGGCAACAGCAACTGGGGCTACGTTGTGCCTTTTTTCACCTCGAATCTGGTTGCCAACACCTATCAGTACATCCAGAACAAGAAAACCACGTTCAAGGTCGAGGCCCCGAAGTGGTGCTTTGTAGTCTACCTTGTCGTCCTTGTAATCCTGATTTTCGTGGTCACCTGGGTTCAGGGTGTGCTCAACAACTTCTTCATCAACTCAGGCAGCGCCTTTCTGATCAAGCTCGCCCCGACTTTGGCGGTGTTGTTCGCCGGCGCTGTCTACACCCTGACCCTGTTCCCCCTGGAAAAGTTCGTCCTCTTCCGCAAGCGGTAAGAGGGAGCGATATCAGGCAGAGATTACTATACAAATATTAATGAGATTGTCCGGCTTGTGCTGATGATTTGGATTCGAAAGAAAAAAGAAAACCGCCGCTAACTTGACCAGTACCGGCGGTTTCGAAAACCAACGGCAAAAGGCAGGACAACCGCTTCGGGTGGCCGCTTTTGCATCTGAATAATAAACGGCGGATTGACCGGTGTCAACCTTCGTAGAGGCAGCTGCTACCAGTTCTGAGGGAGTAATGGTAAGCCCATGGCCTCCATCAAAGTATCAATGGCGTTCCTGTCATATTTGTGTATCTCGAAAAAGAACCGGATGGTCATGTCGGCCAGACTTGACGGATTGAAAGAATACCCGGCTCTGGCAAGGAACTTCTCAGCGGTGTCGATGTCGAGTCTCAGTGCCAACCCCAGGGCAAATACCGTATCTTTCCGGGGGCGATACTGCCTGTCCGAAATGATTTTTGAGAAATGCCTGTAGTCAATCCTTGCACTCCGGTACAGGTCAGGCGCTTTGATACTTCGTTCATTTTGGAGTCTTATCAACATGTCGGAAAAGGTTTCGCCAGTCACTCTCTGGGTCAAGATTTTCCGAATTTCCTCCGGTATTTCAATACTGCTGTGCAGATTCTTGCTATCCGAAAGAGAATACAGAGTGGCGCTTTCGTCATCTTCGGAAGCAATAGCTTGATGAAGAATGGTGGGCCCGCCTGTCGGAATCCCTCCGCGGACGCCTTCGGGCTTTTCGAAGCCCTGATAGTTTTTCTCAATGAAACTCTGATAACCGATTAGGGTCAGGTCGGACAGGAAGAATCGTTTCTGGATCTTCCTTTTGAAGGGGCCGAATCCAACCCTTCTGGTAATAATCCTGCCTGGCCGGTCATTCAGAAACCGCTCTATTGTCTGCGCGAATTCTTCCTTGGTCATGCAGTAATTATATTCCAAAACTCGCCTCACAGGCGACCTTTTTGATGTTGCGCGAAACTACACTGTTCAGAGTCCTTTGTAAGAAAGGATCTGAGAATGGGAGGGATTATGAAGAAAATACTGACAGCCACTCTTTTGGTCCTGTTGCTTGTGCCTGGTACAGCATTCGCGGTCAAACTCAGCCCGAAAGACCAAAACGAAATAATCGGCTTTAAAAGTGCGGTAGCCGGAATGGATACCACCCAAAAAATCATGTACTACAACAACCAACAGAAAGGTCTCGCTGTTCCGCTGTTACTGAACTTTTTCCTGGGGTGCGGAATTGGTTCTTTTGCAGAGGGGGATAACGAAGGCGGTCTAATCGGGCTGGCGGGAGAGTTGTCTTCTGTCAGTGTGTATATCTTGGGAGCCGCCAACGGGAACCCGGATACCGCTCTCATGGGGATCATCGGGTTACTGGCTTTTCGCCTTTACGAAATATTCAGGCCAATCAGCTATACCAACGAGTACAACAGGCAACTATCACAAGCCTTAGGGGTCAGTTCTGTTCAGTTTGCCATGACTCCGACTGTCGCCGGAGATGGGTCTTCCGGTCTCTCGCTGGCGGCAAAACTGACATTCTGAGCAGTATCCGAAACAATCAGTCTCAAGCCGTTTTTCGGACACTCAGGTATCCGAAAGTACCTGTCTCAAGTCGTTTTTCGGACACTAGGGTATCCGAAACAATCTGCCACAAGCCGTTTTTCGGACACTCAGTCCTGCCTCAGGAGGGTTTTTGCCAGCTGTTTCCGGGCTCCGGCGGCACTGAGCGGTAAGATCAGTCAGTCGCCGTAGCCGGCCATCACGTCCCTGAGGAAGTACGCGCTGTCCTTGGGGATGCGCCTCTGGGTTTCATAGTCGCAATAGACGATTCCGAACCGCATGCTGTAGCCGTAGGTCCACTCGTAGTTGTCGATGAAACTCCAGCAGAAGTAACCCTTGAGCGGGATGCCCTCCTTCAGGGCCTCGGCGCATATGTTCAGGTGCTCGGAGAGGTAGCGGACGCGCTGAGGGTCGTGGACACGGAATTGGCCGGTCTGCGGGTCGGTGACAGGCCTGTCGTCGCAGGCGGCACCGTTCTCGGTTATGAAGATGGGGACCTTGTAATCAGTGTATTCAGCGGTCCACCTGAGCAGACGCAGAAGCCCGTGCGGGGTGATTGGCCAGTTGATGCCGGAGGTGTGTTCCTCCCACCGCGGGGCCGGGGCGATGTTGTCCGGAGCGGTGTCGGACCAGCGGAGCGCCGCCTCGCTGTAGTAGTTCACCCCGATGAAATCAACGGGAAGGGAGATCAGGTCCATATCGCCCGGTTCCACAGGGAACTTCCAGCCCAGGGTACGGGTGGTGTAGTCCGGGTACGACTTCCTGAACATGGGCTGCATGAATACTCCGCTGGCCAGGTCGATGTGGCGCGATACGGAAATCCTGTCCTTCGGGTCGGCCGTCGCGGGACGCGGGACCTCCAGATTGTGGGTGATCCCGATAGGGGCCTTGAGCCCGGTCCTTCGGTATTCTTTCAGCGCCAGTCCGTGGGCCAGGTTGATGTGGTGGATACTGTTTATGTATTTCCGGAGGTCTTTAACCCCCGGGGCGTGGATTCCCAGGAAGTACCCCAGAAAAGTCAGGCAGCGTGCCTCGTTGATTGTGATCCACATGTCCACCAGGTCGCCGAGCTGCTCGAACAGGACTTTTGCGTAAGCGGCGTAACAGAAGGCTGTCTCACGGTTTGCCCAGCCTCCGGCGGCGCTGATCTCGCTGGGAAGGTCCCAGTGGTAAATCGTGCAGCAGGCCTTCATTCCGTGCCGGTGGAGTTCCTCGCAGAGGTTGCGGTAATAGGCTATGCCCTTGGGGTTGACCCGGGTTCCGCCATGCGGAAGAACTCTGGACCAGGATACCGAGAAGCGGTAGGCCTTGAATCCCAGGTCGGCCATCAGCCCGACATCCTCCCTGAAACGGTGGTACTGGTCGGCTGCCACGCTTCCGTCCTGCTGTTTATAGACGGCTCCGGGAATCCTGGCGAAATCATCCCAGATGCAGGGGGTCCGTCCGTCTTCCGAACCGGCTCCCTCCACCTGATAGCTGGCCGTCGCCGTTCCGAAGAGAAAATCCTCCGGCAGTTCCGGTTTTGTGAACATAAGCACCTCCCAAAGGCGGTAATACACTTCAGAGCATTGTCCGTTTTGTGCCTTGCGTCAAGCGAATCAGTCTATCTGAACCTCTTCCAGTTGTCTGGAAACATCTCGTCCGCCATACATGATTCCAGGGGTTTGACTTCCGCCTCGACTTCATCGGCAGGAAGAACCCTCGCGTTCAACATATCATCAAAGCCTTGGTTCAATTCAGCATCGAATTGCTCGGTGGATAACGCGTTGAGTTCCACCGGGCCACGCTGGGGCAGCCTCATATCGAATGGGATTCCTTTCTGAAGCACAATCTGCCTAAGAAACATACAAATGGCGTTGGAAAGCGGAATTCCCAGCTGATCAAGGATTATCTCGGCCTGCTCTTTTGTTTCCGGGTCGATTCTCGTGAAAACACTGGCTGTTCTGGTTGCTGTTCTCGGCATGTGGCACCTCCCTCTATCTGACAAAATTGTATATCAGGTGATTGCTAAAAGCAATACAAAGAGAGGCTCAATTGCTGAGGCGTTCTTTTTCGTAGTACGAGCGGAGTTTGGTGAAGGGTACGACTTTGGCGGCGGAGCCGGAGTCGGCGGCCTGGGTTGAAAAGTAGTTGTCGAACACCGGAGGGTTCGGAGAGAGAATCCGGTTGATTCCCGTCTCCAGCAGGTAGCAGGCCCGTCCGATGTCCCGGATTGCATTTCTTCTCAGCTTAAGGCCTGTGACTTCACATATGCAGGCATTGAATAGTCCGGAGGTGTACCAGGGCAGAAACAGCGTGGGGCAGAGGAAGGAGGCGAAGCTGTGGATGTTCTCACGCTCGCAGAGGACGGGGCCGGAGACCAGATGGGAGAAACCAGCCGACTCCAGGCCTTCGCTGATGTTGTTGTTCCAGACGATGAACTTCGCCAGCCGGCGCGGGGTCTCGTTGTACAGCGGCATGAACGGCTCGCAGGGACAGGTCAGCTGATAACCGTAGTAGTCCTCGATTGCCATCGCCCTCAGTCCGCGGTAATCGAACGGTCCGCACTCCAGTGCGGAAATCTCATGCAGCGTCGAGGACTCTGCCAGACCGGAGGCTTTCAGCTCCGCCGCTCCCAAAGCCATCAGCCCATAGAGCTTGCGGCCCCAGGGCTTGGCCAGACGGCTTAAAAAACGGGAAACATTGCGGGCCGACAGGTCTTCGAGTTCCGGGTACTCTTCCAGATTGCCCTTTCTGCGTTCCTGTACAGCCCAGCCGATGACGTTTCCCGCTGAAACAGGATCCAGGCCCAGCAGGACGCATTCGCGGCCCCATTCGCGGACCCGGTCGATGTTGAACACGCCGAGGTTTGTCCCCAACATGGAGGAAACGGCGTAGGGCAGGCCCTCTGCCTGGGTTGAAAGAAGGGGAGCCTGATAGGATTCGCCGTGATATATGGCCAGACTGATGTCCTGCTTGGAGAGCAGGTACTGCGCCCGAGGGTCGGTACGTTCGGAGAATCCGCATACGGGAATGAAGCCGGCCCGCATGCCCTTGTACAGGATATTAAGCCCGTATCTGCCCAGATAGCGGCTGCCTTCGAGGATCTTCTTCAGACGGGTGCGGGCGTGAGTGCTGCTTCGCTGCGCAGAGTTGACGGTGGTTTTGAGAGGAGCCTCGAGCTTTTCCGGGTCCGGGTTGAGGATTATGGCCTTGAGGTTCTTCTGGCCCATCAGCAGACCCAGGCCTCCGCGGCCGAGAACGGTGTTTTCACAGACAGGAGCGGCGAACGGGGCCCCGTTGTCGGCGGCAGGCCCGGTGGTCAGGATTGCCTGTTCAGGTGTGTGCCTGAGGACATTCTCGATTTCGGCGGTGGACAGGCCTTTGAGTTCGGGGTGGGCGGTGAAAACCGTCTGGGTTCCGATCTCTATTGTGCCGGTCTGCTGGGACTTGCCCGTGATTATTATGGCGTCCAGGCCGAGGGCCTTCATCTTGCTCCCGAAGCCGCAGTCGGAGCCGAATACGCAAAAGCGTCCGGTAACGGGGCTGTGAAAGGCGATGCTGAAGTTGTCTCCGTACGGGGTGAGGGTGTTGTTGAGGAGTCCGGCGGTGATGATTATCGGGTTGTCGGCGGGATTGTCGCCGCAGGCGTGTTCGGCAAACAGCCGGCAGGCCAGGGCCCGGCCGCCGAGGTAAGCATCCATGAAACCGTCTGGTATCCGGACCCGGACGCAGGAGCCGGAGGCAAGGTTGACTTCCAGTGCGTTGACCGCCCCTTCTGCCCTGAGCGGGGCTGAGGGTGAGGCGCACAGACGGGGTTTCTGGCGTGCGTCCACGGCCTCGGCGAAAGCGAACAACCTTGATTTCATGACAATGAGAAATCTACCCCGTGAAAACGTCACCTGTCAAGAAAAGCACTGAAACGGGGACGAAAAGGCGGATAAAAGGATAAAAAAGTCGAAAAAAGGGGCAAAAAACCGTTTCTGGTCTCTTGTACAACTGTAATTCCGATGTTAGTATGATATAGCACTTATATAAAAACGATGAGGACGGCCGCCATGGAGACAAGAACATTCAAATGCAGTGACTCCCGAAACATCGCCTATCATGTCTGGCTCCCCCCGAAGGGAACCGGGATTACAGCCGTTGTGCACATCCTGCACGGGATGGCTGAGCACAGCGCCCGCTACGATGATTTCGCGACTTTCCTCAACAGTCAGGGGATTGCCGTCTATGCCCAGGATCACCGCGGTCACGGTGAATCGGTGGAGAACGGTGAAAAGGGCTTTTTCGCGGACAACGGCGGATGGCAGAGGGTCGCCGACGATGCCTATGAGCTGTCGGGCAGTATCGCCACCGAGAACCCCGGTGTGCCGCTGTTTCTGATGGGACACAGCATGGGAAGTTTCCTCGCCCGGACTCTGATGGTCCAGCACCCGAACCTGTACAACGGCGTCATAGTCATGGGCACCGGAGCCGGACAGGGGCTGCTCGGGGTCATCGGTCGCCGGATCGCCCTGTGCGAGGTCCGGAAGAACGGCAGGAGAAAGCCCTCGGTGAAGATGAACGCCCTGAGTTTCTCCAGCTACAACAAGCGCTTCCAGCCGGGTGTCACCGGATTCGAGTGGCTGTCGCGCGACACCGCCCAGGTCAAGAAGTATGTCGATGACCCGATGTGCGGTTTTCTGTGCACCGGTGAGTTCTTTGTCGATATCATCGACGGAATCAGGTTGGCAAACAGCCGCCAGAACGCCTCAAGGATCCCCAGGGACCTGCCCGTGCTGCTGATCAGCGGACAGGAGGACCCGGTGGGAAACTTCGGAAAGGGCGTACAGAAGGTGTTCAGGATGTACACCGAATGCGGTCTGACCGACCTGACGCTGAAGCTCGTACCCGGAGCCCGTCACGAACTGCTCAACGAGACGGACAGGCAGAATACATACGATTATCTGCTTGACTGGATCCGCGGCCACGTCTGATAAACAAACCATGAAAAGAAATTCCAAAGTCAAACCGGAAGCCGGGCATGCGCGCCTGACGCCAAAGTATCTGTTTTCTGCCCTTCTGGGCCGTTTCACCAAGGACGGTGTGTCAATCCTGGCCAGCGGCATGGTCTATTCGACCATAGTCGCCCTGGTGCCGTGCGTCACCTTCTTTGTGTTTTTCTTCGGTGCCTTCGGTGTCCTGGACCCGTTTCTGGAGGGGGTGGGAACTTTCCTGGTCGAGACGTTCGGAGCCGATCAGGGTCAACTTCTGACGACGACGATTTCCACTATGACCAAGAACGCCGGTACCCTCGGGGTATTCGGAATCGTCTCGTTCATGGTGACCTTCATCCTTCTTATCAACAAGTTCTGGACTGTGGCAAACAAGCTTTTTCGGACCAACATCGAGCAGAACGTCCTGAAGCGCTACCTGAACTTCTTCATGGTGCTGATTGTCTCGACGGTGATTCTGGGTCTGGCGCTCGGTATGACTGCCAAGATGAGCTCCTGGTACAGCAAACTCACCGCGGAGGCTCCGGTTCATACCAACCGCGTGCTGAGATTCCTCGGCGGCCGGGCGGTGATGTTCCTGATCCTGTTCTGGCTGACAATGATGGTCCCGAATACCAAGGTCAGACCGGGATACGCCGCAATCAGCGCGTTTACGGTCACCGTTGCGCTGACTATTCTCAACACGGTCTTTTACAGAATCTCCCGCCAGATGGTCAAATACTCAATCATCTACGGTTCGCTGGCCGTGCTGTTCATCTCGATTCTGTGGCTCTACATTTTCTGGCAGATAATCCTCACCGGATTCGAGCTCTGCTTTGTGCTGCAGTTCAGACCTGAACCCAGGCCGGAGCGGGAAACCCGCACCGGGGTCAAGACCCTGTCCGATGCCTTTGACCTGATGGTCTTCATAGCCGGACGCTATGAGGAGGGCCGGGGTGCCGTCACCCTGGATGAGATGGAACGGGGTATGATTTCAACCCACCTGAACCTGATTGAGGATCTCAGGTCGCTGACTGCCGCCGGGCTGCTCATCGAGGTTCCCGCCTCAAAGACCGCCTATGTTCCCGGGCGTCCGCTTGACGGGATTCTGCTGACCGACATCGCCTCCGCGGTCCTGGGCGAAGTCAATCCCGCCGCCGTGAAGCAGGCCCTGCCGGGAGAGTGCCTCACCGCTGAATTCAGACGCGGCGGTTTTTCAAGTCTGGGAGACAGAACCCTGTACGATGTGATCAAGAACACCGCACAGGGCTGATAATCCTACCATTCGAACTGGGCGCGGTACAGGGCGCTGTACTGGCCGCCCTTTTCAAGCAACTCCTGATGGTTGCCCTGTTCCTGTATGCCCTTGCGGTCGATGACGAGAATCCGGTCGGCGTTCTTGATCGTCGACAGACGGTGGGCCACCACAAAGCTGGTGCGGCCCTCGGTCAGCAGGCGGATTCCCTTCTGGACGAGCATCTCGGTATAGGTGTCGATGGCACTGGTCGCCTCGTCGAGGATGAGAATCGACGGATCAGCCAGGAGGGTTCTGGACAGGGAGAGGAGCTGCCTCTGCCCCTGTGACAGGGTCTGGTCGTTGATCTCGGTGTCGTAACCCTTTTCGGTGGCCATGATGAAGTCATGGGCTCCGAGGGCCTTGCAGGCACGCTCGATTTCCTCCTGGGTGGCGTCAAGCTTTCCGTATACGAGGTTGTCGCGGATGGTACCGGAAAAGAGGAAGCTGTCCTGGGTCATGACCCCGATGTGTCTCCTCAGGTCCTCGATCTTCACGTCCTTGATATCCGTTCCGTCAATGAGGATTCTGCCTCCGACCGGGTCGTAGAATCTGGCCAGGAGGTTGATGATCGTCGTCTTGCCGGCTCCGGTGGGCCCGACCAGGGCGATGGTCTTTCCCGGTTCGACGCTGAAGCTGACGTGCTCCAGAACCGAGGTTTCCGGCTCGTCCGGGTAGGCGAAACTGACGTCCTCGAAGTCTACTCTGCCGCTTACGGCTTTGAGCGGGACGGGATTCTCGCTTTCAAGCAGGGTGGACTTGGTGTCCATGATCTCAAACACGCGCTCGGCACCGGAGAGCTGGTTGCCCAGGTTGTTGGCCATGCTGGCAAGCTGCCTCAGCGGGCGCCAGAACAGGCCGATAAAGGTGGTGAATGCGACCAGGGATCCGACGGTGGCATGGGTCCGGACCGCCAGGAAGTACAGAAGGAAGTATCCCAGACCCTGGCTGACGTCGATGACTATTCCGATGAAGTCGGAGCGCGATACGGCGCCGGTCCACTGCTGCTGGACCTCTTCGGTTATGGTCCTGAACGACTTCTTGACCTCTTCCTGGGCGTTGAAGCTCTGCACTACGCGGATGCCGGAGGTGACCTCGTGGGCAAAGGCGTTTACGTTGGACTGCTTCTGCCTGAAGCCCTGCCAGTAGTCAAAGGCCTTTCTGAAGATGATGAAGGTGCCGGCGACCATGATCGGCATGACGACGACCGTAGCTCCGAAGAAGAGGATGTTCTTCACCGCCATCACCACCGAGACGACAATCAGGAAGAAGAGGTTCGGGATGAGGTTGGTCACCATCTGCCTGAGCAGGTCCTTAAGCGAGGTCACGTCTCCGATCAGCCTGGAGAGGATCTTTCCGGTCGGCCTGGAGTCGAAGTAGTGCAGGCCCAGGGTCTGCAGATGTGCAAACGCCTCCGAGCGTACCCTGAGCACGACTGCGTTGGAGATCTTGGCCATGATCCGGACGCGGATGATGATCAGCGCCGACCAGAGGAGAGCCAGGGCGGCGGCGATTATCGAGACCGTAATCAGGCCCTGCCTGTTTCCTCCGGCAATCTGGACATCGATGGCGTTCTCTGTAAGCAGGGGCAGGACGACCGTGATGACCGAGGCCACCAGCATCATAAGAATGACGCAGGTCACCTGCAGCCTGTATTCGGCTATGTATTTCAGTACGCGGAGGATTGTCGTTTTCTTGCTGACGGTCGACCGCTTCTCGTCGGCGTTTGATCTATTGACGGCCATCGGCTTCCTCCTTTGAGTACTGGGCTACGAAGGTGTCGTAGTAGCGTCCCTTGAGTGCCATGAGGCTCTCGTGGGTTCCGCGCTCCACGATTCTTCCCTTTTCCAGGTAGATGATTTCATCGGCGCGGCGGACCGCCGAAATGCGGTGGGCGACGACGATTGAACTGCGGGTTTCCTGCAGCGCCGACAGTTCACGCTGGATTTCCTTTTCAGTTTCCATGTCCAGGGCGGACGTAGAGTCGTCGAGAATCAGGATCGGAGCGTCCTTTGCCAGGGCACGGGCTATGCACAGCCTCTGTTTCTGACCGCCGGACAAGCCGATGCCCTTTTCGCCGATGACGGTGTTGTAGCCCTCCTCGAGCTTGGTTATGAACGGGTCGGCCTTTGCCATCTTTGCTGCCTCGATTGCCTGTTCATCGGTCAACTGAGGCGAGCCGATCTTGATGTTCTCCATCACCGTCTCTGAAAAGAGGAAGATGTCCTGGGTCACTATGGCATAGGCATCGCGGATGCTCTTGAAGTCCATCTCTGCCAGTGGCGTCCCGTCGAGGAGGATCGTCCCCGAGGTCGGGTCGAGAAAACGCATCGCCAGGTTGGTGATCGTCGTCTTTCCCGAGCCGGTGGCTCCCATGATGCCGAGCGTCTTGCCCTCGCCGAGGGTGAACGAGACATCATCCAGTACGGTCGTCTCACCGATCTTAAGTCCTACGTTGCGGAACTCCAGAGTGCCGTTTCTGACCTTTCTTGAGAGCTTGCCCTCATGCAGTCCGGTCTTGTAACTGAACAGCTTGCCGATCTTCTTGGCCGAGGCGCTGGCGGACGCGATTTCGTTGACCACCCAGCCGATTTCCATCATCGGCCATGCCAGGTTGTTGACGTAGGAAATCGATTCGGCCAGGTTGCCCAGGCTCATGCTGCCCCGCATCACCATGAATCCGCCGACCAGGACGGACAGGGTAAGCATCAGGCGACCGAGGAAGTCAACGACGCTCTCGTAGTTGGTGAACATGTATTCCAGACCGACGGAGAGGTTGTAGAAGTGCTTGTTGCGCTTTTCAAAGCGGCGCTTCTCGTGCTCCTCCTTGTTGAAGGCCTTGACGGTCCTCACGCCTGAGATCGCCTCGCCGGCGGTCTTGTTCATCGTGGCCGTCTCCTCACTGAGGTCGCCGAAGATCTTGTCCCCCTTCTTCTCGCTCCGCAGGCTGAGAAGGGCCATGACGGGCATCAGGACGATGCAGACCAGAGCCAGGGTGAAGCTGATGCGGATCAGGCAGACGAGCATGACGATGACGTGGATGATGATTTCCAGCATGAACAGGCCGATGAAGCCCATCGCCATACCGACCGACTCGGTGTCGCTCTTGATACGGCTCATCAGCTCGCCCGGGGTGTTTTCCCTGAAGAAGTTCTGGTCCTGCGCAACGACGAAGCCGAACAAATCGTTCCGGGCGTCGAGGACGACCTTCCAGCCGACGATGTCGGAGGCCAGTTCCTGGGCGTACTTGGTCAGGCCGCGCATTATGAAGCATCCGAGCATCTCCAGCAGAAGCGTCCACATCAGCGCAGTCTGTCCGCCTTCGAGGACATCGTCGACGAGGGATTGGATAAAGGTAGGAATGAATGCGTCAAACGCGATTCCCAGCCCCATCATTACGGCTGAGAATATGTAGAGCGTCTTGTGGCGGGACGCGTATCTGAGGAATCTTTTCATCTTACCGCAACGGAAATCGGAACGAACAGGAGGGGCGGGTGCCCGACCTTCTGACTGCCCGGGGAACTGAGAGCTGATGCAGTCTGCTTACATGGGAGAGATTCTATTCCTTTTCGGCTTCTTGTTCAATCGCGGGGTCTGCTGCGGTCTTCTTTTCCGGGAAAAGGAGCCTTCCGAGCGTGCTTAGGACGGGCGACTGGAGCAGAATCACCAGCACGACCGGTACGGCGCACTGCGGAGAAAAAAGACTCGTGGCCAAAACCAGCGAGGCGGTGTTGTTCTTCGTCCCTCCTGCCGTCGTCAGCGAGGCAACCTCATCAGTCGGCAGCCCGAAGAGCCTGGAAACCAGGTAACTGGCCAGAACCGAAACGCATATTGTCCCCAGGGCGCAGGCGGCGAGCTTCCAGTCCGAAGGCCGCAGAGCTGCGGCGGAGGTACTTACCTTGGAGGTTCCCAGAATCAGGGCAATCACCAGCGCGGCTTTTCCCATGAGTCTGAATCCGCTGCCGAACTTTTTCTTGATCGCGCCTTTGGACAGTTCGTTCGCCCCCACGCCTATTACCATCGGAACGATGACAAGCAGAACCAGTGAGCCGATCAGGTCCGAGGTGCCACCCTCCACGGCGGTTCCCGCCACCAGGTGCGTGAACAGCGGCATGGTGAGCGGGGTAATCAGGCTGTCCAGCATGACGATTGACAACGTAAGCGCCCCGTTTCCGCCGTAAACAGCCGTCCAGATAAACGATGAGACGGCCACAGGCCCTGCTATGACCAGGGCAAAGCCGAGCACGGCGCTCTCGTTTCCCGGGAGAACCAGTTTCACGATATAGGCCAGGGAGAGGGGGATGAGGACCTTGCAGAAAACCAAAAAGGTAATCAGGGGCCGGGGCTTGCGAAAGACCCCCGTGAAGTCTCCGATTCTCATCCCGACGGCTCCGGAGAAGGTCAGGAGCATGAAGACATAGCGGCTGAGAAACGACAGGGACGAAATCCTGTCCCCCAGAAGCAGGCCGGTGAGGATGGTCAGGGGGGAGATGAGCCACATGAATCTGTCTGTGAGACGATTGAGCGAATCCATGGCTTGATGATACCACGGGATTCCTTGTTTTTGACCAATCATTTATAATCAAGTCATGGTCGTGTACTGCTACATCCGCCTGTTTCCCGGCATAGACGAGGCTTCATGCATCAAAAGGGCCGGGCAGTTCGCCATCGACAACAGGCTGGGCAAAATCCAGTTCGTCAAGGAGCCGCCTACGGTGGTCAAGGTCTGGCAGCAGAACGCCCTGGGACAAATGATTTCCGGCGCCAGGGAGGGGGACCTGATAATAGTCCCTGATTTGATGATGTTCTCCAAATCGACCATCCAGCTCTGCGAAATCCTGGAGGCCATCAATTCCAGAGGCGTCTGGGTAACCGCCCTTGAGCAGAACGTGACAATCACCGGTGAAAAGAACGAGTTCAACGCCGGTCTGGTCACCGCCCTGAGGATACTCGGGGATTACGAACGGGAGCTTGTTTCCCTGAGGATGAAGCAGGCCCTTTCCGCCCAGAGCTCCGCCCGACCCGGCAGACCCAAGGGCAGCGGCAGGAGCATGCTCGACCCGCACAGGGAGGAAATCCTGCGGCTGAAAGCCGAGGGGGTCAGAAACGCCGCCATTGCGGAGCGTTTCGGAACCTCGCCCCAGAACTTCTCCAAGTGGCTCAAACAGCATTTGAAGCCCCAAAGCGGGATTTCCTGCCATCTGTACTGCGTCGGCGAAGACTCCGAGGAGCCTGCCCGTGTGGAGCATCGGACTCTGGCAGGGGCGGCGGGGATGGTCGGGGCCCTGCTGGATTACGCAGGCAGGATCGGGCTTCGCAACTACACCAGGGACGAAGTCATGCTCGGTCCGTCCTATATCTTCATCGCCGACTCCTCCCTGAGGCAGGGATTCATCCTCAACTGGGACCAGGCGGACAACCCGGGGCTTGAAGACGCCCTGATTGCCGAGGGTGTCAGCGCGCTGGGCTGAGGGGGTATTCATGGAACAGGAGAAACAGCTGACAATCCGGTCGGTCATCATAGGTCTCTGCGGAATGGTCATCATCACGGCCAGTTCGATGTATGTGGCACTCAAGCTCGGAGCCCTTCCCTGGCCGACGGTATTCGTGACGATAACAAGTTTCGCCGTACTCAATCTGTTCAGGAAAAAGCCCACGCTTCAGGAGATTAACGTCACCCACACTCTGATGAGCGCCGGGGCCATGGTCGCCGGGGGGCTGGCCTTTACTATCCCGGGCTATTGGATGTCCGGCGCACAGGCGGAGTTCCCGCTTGTCCGGCTGGTCGTGATTGCCGTCTGCGGAGCGGCGCTGGGTGTGATATTCACCACGCTCTACAGGTCGGACTTGATTGAGAAGCACAACCTGGCCTTTCCGATGGGAAGGGCAGCATACGATACCCTCAAAGCCGGAGCCGGCGGCGGAACCGCGGCCAGAATTCTGTTTTCGGCCCTCGTTTTCAGTGCCGTCTTTACTGTGTTCCGTGACGGGCTGGGCCTGATTCCGGCACTGGCGACCCTCATACCGGCCACCGCGCTCACCGCCGCGTTGCAGTTCTACGTATCTCCGATGGTTCTGGGAATCGGTGCCATGATCGGGCCGCTGTACTCGCTGGTCTGGCTGGGCGGGGCGGTCTTCGGATACTACATCCTCGTGCCACTTCTGAGCGTCAGCGGTCTGGTTGCCGACGTCGCCGCGGCGGAGCATTTCAGACAAGGGCTGGGAATCGGGCTTATGCTCGGAACCGGGGTCGGCGTGGCCCTGAAAATCCTCTTCACCCAGGCCCGGGCAATCATCCGCGCGGGCAGAAGCCGGCAGGACGGGAAAAGGCTCCTGATTCCCGCCGCGGCGCTGGCCGGAATCGCGGTTGTCCTGTGCGTCTTCGGAGGAATGAGCGTCATCCAGAGTCTGCTTCTGATAGCGGGCTGTGCTCTCTGCTGCTACCTCTCCGGAACGCTCACCGGTCAGACGGGTATCAACCCGATGGAAATCTTCGGCATTCTCGTTTTCCTGCTGATTGGGGCGCTGACCGGTGCATCTTCGATAATGATGTTCAGCATCGCCGGAGTGACGGCCGTGGCCTGCGGGCTTACCGGGGATGTGATGAACGACCTCAAGAGCGGAAGCCTGCTGGGCACCGACCACAGGGCCCAGCTCCAGGCAGAGGCCATCGGCGGTATAGCCGGGGCGCTGGTCGCGGTGGCGGTTCTCCTTCTGCTGAAGAAGGCCTTCGGTTTCGGCGCGGATTCGCCATTCCCGGCACCTCAGGCAGCGGCTGTCATGGCGATGGTCGAGGGAGGTTTCGACAGCGTCGCGGTCCTGATCGGACTGGCGTCGGGAATTGTGCTGTTCTTTCTCAAAGCCCCGACGGCGACTCTGGGCCTGGGAATCTACCTGCCGGTTTACCTGTCTTCGTCCATGGGACTCGGGGCATGCGTGCTGCTGGCAATCCGGCCCTGTTCGAAAAACACCTCAAAGGTCGACGCCGCGGTCGGGCAGATTTCCAGCGGTCTGCTCGGAGGCGAAGCCATTACAGGCGTCGTGCTGGCGCTGATTGGGATAATCGGAGCGGCACGCTGAATCAGTAGGCGAGTTTTACGAGGAATTTGATCCTGTCCGGTATGGAGAAGCCGTGCTTGGAGACGTCGTTGCCCGGGAGGAAGATGTAGCCCAACTCGTAGTAAACGTGAAGGACTTCGAACATCTGCAGATCAATGTTCAGCCCCGCGCTGCCGGTCCAGAAGCTGCCGGCGATGGTTCTGCCGGTGTTGTTCACAAAGCCGCCGGAGTATCCGATGTCGACAAACAGATAAACCGAGGGGACGCACAGGCCGCTCATGAACTGCTGGCCGTAGTAGTGGAGTCTGAGGCTGTTGCGGGCAAAGAAGCTCATGTTGTCCGGTGTCAGGCCCCAGACCTGGCCCCTGGTGGTCTCGGCGAACTTCGGTACCAGGGAGCCGGCCAGAACTCTCATTTCGGCATCGTCCTCGAGGACCATCGAACGGTTGATCAGGCCGTCATCGCCGAGTTTTTCAATCAGCGTATAGCCGCAGGTGGCATAGAGCCAGAGCCGCAGGTAATCCGCGTTTCCGGAAAAGGAGTTGCTCAAAGCGCCCGGGGCCCAGGTCAACGTGCCCTGGAGGTCAATTCCGGTCATGCGGGCGGTGGCTATGTAGCGCATGTTGTAGCTGAAGCCGAGGTTGAAGCTCATGCTCAGCATCTGCCTGTCGCCGCGCAGGTCGGGCGTGCCGCTCAGGATGTACCGGGGGACGGCCCTTTTGTCCGCGACGTCGTAGGCGAAGATTCCGTTTTCAAACGGGTAGCCGGTCCTGTCCAGCTGTAGAATCGGGTCCATTGCCCGTTCCCAGTGGCCGTCGAAACTGAACCAGGCTTCCAGGGCATCCTTGCCCCTTTCGACCGACTCGCCGAAGCCCTGACCGAACTTCAGGCTCCAGCCGCCGGACATGGTATCGTAGTCCGCCTCGATCAGGTCACGCGTGTCCAGCAATACTGAGCCGTCCGTCCCGTCATTGAGCGGGACCTCGATTGCGGTGTTGCTTCTCCAGATCCACAACGGGTCACCGTTGACCGGGTTCTGGGAGATTGTTCTGGGGATTATTCCCGTAGAGAGCGTCAGCGATATCTCGGTCTGTCTGTCCGGAATCAGCTGAAGCAGGTTGTCCAACCCGAATTTGTAAGCGATGTAGGAGGGGAGGAAACCGGCCCAGAAATCGGGGTGCATCTGGAAGTCGACTATCTCGGTGGTCAGGTCCAGGGCATAGGCACCCGTGGGGAAGCAGGCTGTCAGCACTGCCAGCAGAACTGTCAGGACGCAAAGGCGGAGACGGGACGGGACTGTGCGCTTCATACCTGAATAATAACAGGGAGAGGCAGTAAAAGGAAGGCGTTGCGTTTTCCCGGCCTGAGATGCTGAAGGTTTTCATCCAAATTGGTAGAAAAACTGTTGAATTGATGAAAACTTTCACTCAAATAGGTAGAAAAACTGTTGAATTGATGAAAAGCCCTCACCGCCGGAGAGTAAAAGGGCAAAAAAAAAGACTGCCGCGCAGGCGGCAGCCTTTGAGTTCACGCAGTCGGTCAGATCTGCTCGAAGACGATCTTCAGGATGAACAGACCGGCGACAATCCATGTCATGACGTTGATGTCCTTGGCCTTCTTGGCGCAGAGCTTCAGGATGACATAGGCGAGGATACCCATCTGGATACCGGTCGAGATGCTGTAGGCAACAATCATGAACAGTATGCAGAGGAACGCCGGGATTGCTTCGGTGAAATCCTCCCAATCGATGTCCTTGACCGGGGTCATCATGAAGACTCCGACGAGGATCAGGGCCGGAGCGGTGGCTTCGGACGGGATCATTCCGAAAATCGGGGAGAGGAACAGCGACAGGACGAACAGAGCCGCGACGACGACAGCGGTCAGTCCGGTGCGTCCGCCTTCGACAACGCCGGTGGAGGACTCGACATAGGTGGTGACGGTCGAGGTTCCGAGAACAGCACCGACGGTGGTTCCGATGGCGTCGGCCAGGAGAGCTTCCTTGCAGTTGGGGATCGAGCCGTCTTCCTGGACCATGTCGGCCTTTGTGGCGCAACCGATCAGGGTTCCGACGGTATCGAACATGTCAACGAACAGGAAGGTGAACATGACGACGATGAAGTCGAAGAAGTGGCCGTTGAAGATGGTGCCGAAATCGAACTGGAAGAAGTACGGGGCCGGAGGCAGGTAGGAGCCGCCGTTGTACTTGGTCACGCCGAACGGGATGCCGATGATGGTGGTGGCGATGATACCCAGAAGCAGGGCACCCTTGACCTTGTAGGCCAGGAGCACGCCGGTGATCAGCAGACCGATCAGGGTGAGCAGCTTGCCGCCCTTGCACCAGTCACCGCTGAGTTCGACCAGGGTGCTGACGTTTCCGCCGATGATTCCGGCGTTCTGCAGCCCGATGAATGCGATGAACATTCCGATACCGACGCCGATTGCTTTCTTCAGGCTGGCCGGGATGCTGTTGACGATGGCTTCACGGACGTTGCAGAAGGTCAGGATCAGGAAGATGATACCTTCTACAAAGACGGCGGTGAGAGCGAACTGCCAGCTGTAACCCATTCCGAAGATGATGGTGTAGGTCATGAAGGCGTTCAGACCCATGCCCGGAGCGAGGGCAAAGGGCAGGTTGGCCACGAGACCCATAACCAGAGTTGCAATCGCTGAGCTGATGGCGGTTGCGGAGAACACTCTGTAGAAGTCAAGTCCGGTTCCCGGAGTTGCGAGGATGCCGGGGTTGACAGCCAGAATGTAGGCCATGGCCAGGAAGGTAGTTACGCCGGCCATGATCTCGGTCTTCACATCGGTGCCGCGCTCGTTCATCTTGAAGAACTTAACGAGGCCGGATGAGGTAGTGTTTTCAGCCATACGAATCTCCTTTTGATTTGATATCCAATTTTAACTGTGGCGGGGTTCTTTGTACAGATTATTTTGTTTTACTTTGTTGCATTTGCCACATGTTTCGGCCGATGCTGTGGTATAATCCGCAACATGAAAGGCCTTTTTATCCGGTCTTCACAGAGGGGGAGGTGAGCAGCATGGACCGTAAAAGTGAACTCAAGAGGATAATCAACGTCGCTTCCGGGAGGGAGGCGGCCGACCTTGAAATCCGCAACTGCAGGATTGTCGACGTTTTCAACCGGAGGGTTTTCGAAGGAAACGTGTACGTCGCCTGCGGGCGCATAGCCGGCTTCGGCGGTCAGGGTTTCCCGCCGGCTGCAGAGACCGTCGACGCTGCCGGGTCCTATCTGGTCCCCGGCCTGGTGAACGGCCACGTCCACATCGAGAGCTCCCACTGCAGCCCGGAGGAGTTCGCCCGCCTGGTCGTCCCCTGCGGCACCACCACCGCCATCGCCGACCCCCACGAAATCTGCAACGTCTGCGGAATCGAGGGAGTCGACTACATGCTCAGGGCTTCCGAGAACCTGCCGATGGACATCTTCTTTATGTTCCCCTCCTGCGTCCCGGCCACCGGTTTCGAGCACGCGGGGGCTGATCTGCTTGCCGATTCGGTCCGCCAAAGGATCAATCATCCGCGGATTCTGGGTCTGGGCGAGCTGATGAACGTCCCGGGAGTCTGTTTCTGCGATGATGACGTCCTGGAAAAGGTCGTGGCCTGCGAGGAAGCGGGCAAGCACACCGACGGACACAGCCCCAACGCAACCGGCTCCATGCTGGATGCCTATATGGACGCCCTGATAATGAGCGACCACGAATGCGAGACCCCTGAGGAGATGCAGGAAAAGATATCAAAGGGTATGTACGTGATGCTCCGCGAGGGTTCGGCCTGCAAGAACCTGCTCAGGCTGTTGCCGGGAGTGACCCCGGGCAATATCGACCGCTGCCTGTTCTGCACCGACGACCGCCAGCCCAAGAGCATCCTGGAGGAGGGCGACATCGACAACAACGTCCGTCTGGCAATCGGAGCCGGAATGGACCCGCTGGACGCAATCAAAATTGCCACCATCAACGGCGCCATGTGCCACCGCCTGTACGACCGGGGCGCGATTGCCCCCGGATATGTGGCTGACTTTCTGCTGGTGGACGACCTGAAGACCTTCGTCCCGAGACTTGTCATAAAGAGCGGAAAGGTTGTCGCCGAGAACGGCAGGTACCTGTTTGACGGTCCGAAATGCGACGCCTCTTCGGTGAGCAGCCGGATGAAGGTGGCCCCGCTGTCGCTGGATTCGTTTGCCCTGAAGCTGAAATCCGACACCGTCCGTTGCATCCAGGCAATCCCCGGCGGGGTTGTCACGGGTGAGTATATCGCCAAGATCAAGCGTGACGCTGAGGGCAACTGGATCTACAACCCGGATCAGGACATCGTCAAGATTTCGGTCATCGAGCGCCACCATGCCACCGGATATATGTACAGCTGCCTGTTCGCCGACTACGGGCTCAAGCACGGTGCCATCGGAACCACAATCGCCCACGATTCGCATAACCTGATTGTGGTGGGTGATAACGACGCGGATATGCTTTGCGTGGCGCAGTATCTGATCCGCACCGGCGGGGGAATTGCCATCGTGCGCGACGGTCAGGTCCTGGACAGCCTGCCTCATCCGATAGCCGGGCTGATGAGCGACCGGACCGGGGCGGAGGTGGATGCGAAGCTGACCTCAATGCACCGTATCGCCCGCGAGGAGCTGAAAATCAACGAGGGTGTCGATCCGCTGATGACGCTGAGCTTCATGGCCCTGGCGGTGATTCCCAAACTGAAAATCACCGACACGGGACTTTTTGACTACGATCAGTTCAAGTTCGTTCCGATTGAGGCAGATTGACGACTGGGCGGGGACGGTAAAGGCTTGCCCGGAAGAACCTAAGCGGAAACAGTTTTTGTTGCCTGATAGGCTCTGATTGCATCGATGCGCTGGCTGAGCGTGGGGTGCGAATAGGTCAGCCTGACCAGAAGCGGAGAGGGCGAGAGGTTGCCGAGCGAGTCCCTGTTGAGCTTCTTCAGCCCGCTGATCAGGGCGTCGGCATAGCCTTCGTCGACCGCCTGCCTGTCGGCGCGGTACTCGGCCCTGCGTGAAAAGGCGCTGGATACCAGCCCCATGAGCGGGGAGAGGATCTGCAGTTCGATTTCGGTCAGCAGGACAAAGGCAAATCCGTAGTTCACCGCGGCGAATCCGAAGAATCCGTAGATTTCCACGGTGCGGACGGTCAGCCACATCAGTACGGCGATTATGCAGATCTGCGCCAGGCTGATGATCTGGTTCTTGAGAGTGTCCTTGTGCAGCCCGTGTCCCATCTCATGGGCGAAAACGGCGCAGATTTCCTCGGGTGTCATTGTCTTGAGCAGGGTGTCGTAGAGGACGATGGTCTTCATCTTTCCGAAGCCGGTG
This sequence comes from Spirochaetales bacterium, assembly GCA_017614375.1. Lineage (GTDB taxonomy): Bacteria > Spirochaetota > Spirochaetia > Sphaerochaetales > Sphaerochaetaceae > JAAYFO01. The sequence goes on along the minus strand of JAGABZ010000013.1, from coordinate 2,008 downwards.
AAATACGCGTTTGCCTTTGTGGTGCGGCGGCTGGCGTCCATGACCTTGATTGCCCGGACCTTGTAGCCGTGCTTCTCCATCAGCCCCAGCAGGCTGGTTTTAAGTTCGCCGTCCTCAAGCGGGGTGAACTTGTTGAAGATCTTGGCAAAGACGGGGTAGAGAAAGCTGAAGAACATCACAATCGCGAACAGGGCTATGGCAAACAGCCAGATGACGCCGTCACCCAGCCAGAGATGGATGGCGATGAACAGACAGAGGATTCCGATCGTGACCCCCAGGCCTATGACCAGGCCCTTGATCGTGTCGGCGACGAAGGTCCCGGGCGTGGTGCGGTTGAAGCCGTATTTCTGCTCGATGACCATCGTGCCGTACCACTCAAACGGAACGTTCAGAATGCCGGTGCTCAGTTCGTAGAGCAGAAGCACGAAGATTGCGGCGCTGTAGGTGTCCGTCACGCCGGCAACAATCGCGGAAAAGGCGTCGGTCAGGACCAGACAGAACAGCAGTACGAACGAGGCTGCGGTGCTGATCAGGCTGAAGCGTACCTTTTCAAAGTGGTATGAGCGCCATTTGGCGTATTGCTCCGCGTCATAGACGTCCTTTACGTTTTCCGGGGTCGGGTTGTCGGCCGAGCGCCTGTCGGCGATGTTGAGGATTACTTTCCAGATGAAAGACGCTGCAAGCAGCGCCAGAGCTAAAAACTTCCAGTTCATTTTCCACTCCTTTGGTTTTCCGGGGCAAGTCCCTGTCGATCTCCGTGCCCGGCCCGGACGCAGTCGCGAAGCATCATCGGGTCGTTTCCGATGAGCCCGTTTACACCGAGCTCCGTCAGCCTCCGGGCCTCGGCGGGGTCGTTGACCGTCCATGTGATGACCGGGTACCCGAGCCGGCGGGTGTATTTCTGCATCCAGACCTCGTCGACCTGGTCGAACATAGGCTTGAGGTAACTGCTCAGGCTGATCAGCCTGCCGGCGCCGTGCCGGAGAATCCGCGGAATCGACGGAGCGTCGCAGAAAATGTCCGCCGTGGGAACCGATTTGCCGCAGACCAGGCCGAAGGCCCTCAGGGCCATCGGGTTGAACGACGAAACCATGACGCGTTCCTCCAGGTGGTGGTCCTTGATCGTCTTCCAGGTAAGCTCGGCCAGGGGATAGTTGTCTTTGATGGTCTTTATGTCTGATTTCAGTTCGATATCATAGACAAAACGGCTTGAAAAGGCATCGAAGACCTCGTCCAGCAGGGGGATGCGCTGGTCTGAGAACTTCGGGTCCTTGAACGATCCGATGTCATATGTGCGCAGTTCCCCGAAGTCCGTCTCCTCTATGACCCGGTCCACACCGGCCGTCCGCTTCAGGGACGAATCGTGTGCCACGACCAGCTCCCCGGTCCTGCAGAGATGTACGTCCAGCTCGACTCCGTCGATGCCGTCCTCAACGCACATTCCGAATGAAGCCATCGTGTTTTCCGGCGCCCTTTGAGAGCAGCCCCGGTGGCCCAATACCAATGGTCTGTCGCCAGTAAGCAATCCGTTACGCATTCCCTACCTCTTTCTATATAATAAGGCTCCGCCCTCTTTTGTGGAACAGGTTGCGGAACAGGTTCCCTTTGCCGCGCGGCGCATTTTGGGCGCATTTTGCGGAGGCTTTCACTTTTTCGGATTTTTCATTTCAGGTATTGACAAAAAAAGGGCGGATTTGATATTTTAACCGGGCACGCTGAGCGGACGCTCGGTTTGCGAAGCAGAATTTTGGAAGGGCGAAAGCCTTTCAGAGTGTTTTTTTACAGAGATATTAGAGAAGAGAAGGGAAGGTCGAGAGGGACGATTACCGATGGTTGTTGGTCCCGATCGTCGGAACGGAAGTTCCGAGGAAGCATGAGGGCTTCCGAAGTCAATTCCGAGACACAGAAGCAAGAAAGCTGATGTAGTTTCGAGTGAAGCGGGGCTTGTCTTAAGACAGGGCCCGTGACAGAGGAAAGAACTGGAAAGATAACTGCGGAGCAATCCGCA
>JAGABZ010000012.1 GCA_017614375.1 Spirochaetales bacterium | reverse complement strand
GGCAACGCGCTTGTAATCAGTTTTCTCATAGTCCGTAAACCCCGTCGAAGTAGGGAATGCCGGTGGACAGGACAGCGTCCATCCCGGACATGGTTTTCTTATAAGACTCGAGCGAACGCCAGAATTCGAAGAACTCCGGGTCGGCGCTGTAGGCCTCGGCGTAGATTCTGGTGGCTTCGGCATCGGCCTGACCCTTGATCTGCTCGCTTTCGGCATAGGCGGCGGACAGGATAGTCCGCTTTTCGTTCTCAGTCTTTCCTTCCCACATCGCCTGCTGTCCGCGTCCGTATGAGCGATAGGCCTCGGCAATCTGGTTACGTTCCTTGATCATCCTTTCATAGACGCTGCTGGTCAGATCATCGGAGTAGCGGATCTGGCGGATGACGATATCCTCCAGATAGATTCCGTATTCCTCAGTCAGCACCCGCCCCATGTCGAGCATGATGTTGGACAGGGCCTCGCGTCCCTTGGTGATCTTCTCCTGCTTTGTGTTCGTCTTTGTCAGATCACGCAGATTCTCGGCGTCCTCAAGATTCTCAACTCCGGAAAGCGAGGATTCCACAATCGTTATCTCGTTGATACGGTTGGAGTTGCGTACAGCCTCGTTCAGGTAGTTTTCGGAAATGACGGTGCGGATTGTCGAATCCAGCACATCGTCCAGCCTCAGCTGGGCGTTGGAAACAGTGTTGACCGTCTCATAGAACTTGGCGGGGTCGACGATTCTCCAGCGGGAGGTCGGGTCGACGTAGATGAACTGGTTCTCCTTGGTCGGAATGCGCTGTGCCTCTCCGTCCCAGCTGAGGATCTTCTTGGTATAGCGCACCACGTTGTCAACCACGGGAACCTTGATATGCAGACCGGCGTCGGTTACGACGTCTACTATCCGTCCGAAACGGGTGATTACGGCCTGCTCCCCTTCCTGGATCAGGTAGAACGGTCCCAGGATGAGCAGGATGATCAGCAGGACGGCAACAACTACCAGAGCGGTGATAAGCTTTTTCATCTCGCGCCTCCTGTCTGGATGTTCGAAATCGGGAGGAAGTTCTCCAGATCCTTGTCTATGAGGGTCACCGGAGTGCCGTTTCCGGCGAAGATTTCCTCGAACGCCTCGATGTAGAGCCTCATCCGGGTCACCTCCTTGGCATTCTCGTATTCCTTCTGCACGGCGGAGAAGCGGGCCACGTCACCGATTGCCTGGTTGACGCGCTCTGCCGCGTATCCCTGGGCAACCAGGATGGCCTTGCTCGCCTCACCCTGTGCCGCCGGGATGGCGCTGTTGTAGCTCTCCTTTCCCTCGTTGATGTAGCGGTTCATGTCCTGGATGGCCTTGTTGACGTCCTCAAAAGCATCCTGAACCGAACCCTTCGGAGGAACGATGTTCTGGAGCTTGACCGTCACGACGCGGACACCGAGCTTGTAGCGGTCGAAAATCGCCTGCATCATCTCCTCGGCCTCGACCTCGATCGAGGTTCTCTCCTCGGTCATGACGCTCAGAATCGGAAGGTCTCCGACCAGCTGGTTCATAATCGAGCGGGAAACATCGTAAATGGTCGTCCTGGTGTCTCCGACGTTGAACAGCCATGCGTACGGGTCGACGATCTTGTACTGGACTATCCACTCGATTTCGATGATGTTCAGGTCTCCGGTCAGCATAACCGTCTCGTTGGAGTAGTTGCTGCTCAGCTTGAAGTTGGAATCGGGGTTCCGGTATCCGAAGGTCATCGTCTGGATGACCTGGGTCGGAACGTTGTAGTTGGTGTCGATTCCCAGAGGCAGCTTGAAATGCAGGCCGGGGCCCTCGGTCTTGACATATTTGCCCCAGCGCAGGACAACCGCCTGCTCCGTCTGGTCGACGACGTAGAAACTGCTCAGAATGATGACAATCAGCACGATGGCTATGATCAGGCCGATTATCAGCTTCGGGCTGATTCCGTACCCGCCCCTTCGGCGGGTCTGTCTGTCGGATTGACCCTGCGGTCCCTGAGGCCCGCCGTTTTGTCCCGACTGGAAAAAGTCAAAAGGCATTCTTCCTCCCTTTTTGTCACCGCCCCCGCAGGGGCGGACAATCATTCATATCAGCAAAGCCTCTCAGAAGCGGCCTTCATCGCGAACCGGCGCGCCAGCACCAGAATCCCCGTCAGCGCGGCGGGAACCCAGATGTAGCAGGGCCAGTAATCCACTTTAAGAATCAGCAGCACGCACACTCCTCCGGTGATCAGCACCGTCGCAGCGCACAGCCCCATCGACTTGAGCCCGTTGAGGTTGTTCTTCACCGCCTGCTGCGGGTTCTTCCACGTCAGGTTGGGCTTGGTGTAATCCAGCGAGAGCCCCAGATAGCACATGCCCACGGCAAAGATGAAGTTCACAAGGATAATCCACAGCATGTCCCAGATACCCAGTCCGAACAACACCGTAACGGCTATCGTGTAAAGCACGTTCGGCGCGAAAGCCAGAGTCAGGTGCATGAGCAGTTTGGCGTTGATCAGGACCCTGTAATCCACCGGGAATACACGGTCGGTGTAGAACAGCTTGCCCTGGCGTGAGACGCTGGTGGCGCTGACCATGTCAAGTCCCTGGACGAGCAGCAGTATTCCGCAGACAATCAGGGGGAAATAAAGTGCCCCCTGCATGCCTACCAGCCCGGAAGTCATCTGGCCGAGCATCCCCATGGCCCCCCACATGACCAGGATAAGCACGGGCACAAGCGATTCGCCGATGATTTCAATCATGAACGACGAGGAACTGCGCAGGATGTACCACTCGCGGCCCAACAGCGCACGAAGTTGACTGCTGCGCCGGTACACAGGCTCGACGGCGGCGCGGTGACTGCGGCCCTTGCCCTCGGACTCCATCGAGGAGCAGATTCCGTAGAACATCGAGCTCACGCCCCACACGCACAGGGCACACAGGACCAGCGTGGTCCCGACGGCAAGCAGCGAGCCTGTCAGGGCTCCGCTTCCCATCAGGGAGGCGTTCCACCTCAGCATGGGAGCCACCCTCAGAATGGACTCGAGGTTTGACGCCACGAAACCGAGCGCCCCGCCCATCTGGGAATACTCCTCAAGTGAAGCCGCCTCAGTGGGATCGAGATTTGAAAGCTTGCCCATCTGCAGCAGCGAGAACAGGACCACAATCACGATTATCAGAGTCAGCTGCATCACCAGCCTTCCCGGACCCTTTCCGCCGATTTTGGCAGTCAGAGCCCCCAGAAGCGCGGCAAGGCAGACCGGCACCAGCGGCAGGACCAGCACGGAAATCAGGATTCCCGGAATGGTCGCCCCGCAGAAGGGGTTGTAAAGCAGATAGATAACCACAGCCGGAACGGCCATGATCATATGCAGGGGAAGCATGTACAGATACATTGCAATCACCCTGGAGACGGTGATTTCGGCGTCGGTCAGGGGCATGGTGCGGAGCATTGCCAGATCCCGGCCCTTGAAAAGCATGTCGATGCTCATCATGAAGGAGAAAACCAGCAACATGATGAACGAGATAAAGGAGCAGAACGACAGGCTCAGCCCGGGCCCGAACCCGAGCACCTGCCCGAGAACCTCATAGGTGTTGAACGTCAGTCCGAACATGAACAGGTAGGACGCCAGCGCCATCAGAATCAGCAGAAAGAGCAGGACCTTGCCCGCCCCGCCTCCGGCCTTCCGGATGAGGCTGCGCTTTTTCTTTTTTTCATCGCCCTCACTCTGGCCGAACTTGAACAGATCCTTCAGGCTGGTACCGCTGAACAGTCCCCTCACCAGAGAGAAAACCAACTTCAGCCTCATATTTCCTCCTCTCTCCCCTCTTCGGCGGCTTCGGTAAGCACATCGTCCGAACCGGTGAGTTCCAGGAAGAGTTTCTCAAGGGTGGCGTTCTCCTCGCCCTTCATCGCCTTTATCTCCTCAAGGGTACCCTGGGTGACCAGCTTGCCCTTGTTGATGATGGCAATCCGGTCGCAGAGCCTCTCGGCAACCTCCATCACGTGGGTGGAGAAGAACACGGTCTTTCCCTCTTTGGCCAGCTTGGACAGCAGTTCCTTCAGGATGAAGCTGGAGCGCGGATCCAGTCCGACCATCGGCTCGTCGAGGATGATGATCTTCGGATCGTGGAGAATGGCGGCTATGACGGCAATCTTCTGCTTCATACCATGGCTGAAGGAGGACAGTTCATCAGGCAGGTTGCGGTCGATTTCAAAGAGTTTGGCGTACTTCTCAATCCGCTCCTTGCGCTGCGCCTCGCTGACGCCGTAGATATCGGCGACGAAATTGAGATACTTGACCGCCGTCATCTTTTCATAAAGGTTCGGCTCGTCGGGCACGAAACCGATCAGCGACTTGACTGCCACCGGGTCCTTGACATTGTCCAGACCCTCGACCGTAATCGTGCCGCTGTCCTGCTTCAGGATGCCGACAATCATCTTGATCGTGGTCGACTTCCCCGCGCCGTTGGGGCCGAGGAATCCGAAAATCTGACCTTCGCCGATCTCAAGGCAGAGTTTATCCACCGCGGGACTGGGCTGGTTACCGTAAGTTTTCGTTACATTGTTAATGGTGATCATAGTTGAAAGGTACCGCATTTCGCCTTCAATGAGAATACCCTGTACAGTACCCGCGCGCACGCGGCGCATCTTGTAGAAAACTGGAGTTGTCCGCCCGTCCCTTCACTCCCGGCCCCGGCGTGGTTATATTAACCTCAGAAAAACCACACGGAGGAACGACATGAAAAAGTTGTCAAAAGCCTGCTTCATCATAGGAATCGTCGTCATGGTCTGCGCAGTCGTGCTGATTGTCCTCAGTTTCTGCAGCGCCACAGTCGTCCACACCGAAACCCGCGGCCACATGACGGTCCGCTACACCACAGTCAGACAGCTCGGTGACACCAGAACCCTCATCTGCGGCTGCTCCGGCATCCTCGCCGGCCTGCTTCTGTTCATTCTCAGCGCCGAAGTCTCCCAGCTTCCCCCTTACAAGGCAAAGAAATGCTGCTGCAAGCACCATTTAGGGCAAGCCCCGACCGATCCCGCCCCACAGCCTCCTGAGCCGGCCCCTGAAGAGACTCCCGCCGCAACAGAAGAGCCCGCGCCGGAGGCCGCCCCAGCAGAAGAAGCTCCCGCCCCCGAGGCCCCCGCTTCGGAGCCGGCCCCCGAACAAGAACCCGGCACTTGAAAAGCCTCAGCGTTTTAGCTATCATTGCCCTGCATGCGATGGTAGCTCAGGGGATAGAGCAACTGCCTTCTAAGCAGTGGGTCGAAGGTTCGATTCCTTCTCGTCGCAATTCATTGCACTAAAGAGAAAAAGGGCTCTGCGGAGCCCTTTTTCATTGCCCTTGGCCCTCCTGGGCCCGGCTTGCCGGACTTCCCTCCGGCGTCCTCGTCCTTGCAAAAATGCACGCAGCGAGGACAAAAATGGCCTCGTTCTTCAAAAAACGGCCGTCCCAAGGAATTCCGGAACGTGCAATTCCCCAAACAGCCAGCGTGCTGATTGACTACTGCCCTTTTGAGAGGTACAATGCACATGCAAAAGAAAAATGGTTGCCCGAAGCGGTCAGCCTGCCTTTTGCCGTTATGAATTGAATCGCCACGGGCCGTGCAAGACTAGTGGCGATTTTTATTGCTCTTACATGACAGAATCAACAGCAGAAGCTGAACGACCCCGACCAACAGACCGAGCCCTCCGACAACAAACGAAATTATTGTCAAAGTTTTCAACTTTTTGACTTACAGAAAATCATACTTCTCACAGGCGGGCAGTTTAGGGTAGATTTGTTCCGTGCACAGAGATAAAGCCGGGGGAGAGCAGCTTTTCGAACAATACTACAGTTCAGTCTACGGCCACAGATGGGATGGCCTGAAGCAGGCTCTGTGTCAGGAGACCGCTCCGGTTTGTCCTGACGGCCCGCTGGTCTCTCCTTACTACATGGACCGCGCCTCGATCGCAGCGGCGTCGTTGCTTCCGGTCAGCCCCGGGCAGAGCGTATTGGATATGTGCGCCGCGCCCGGAGGAAAGACGCTGATTCTGGCAATGAAACTCTACGGCGAGGGACTTCTCGTGGCTAATGACCGGTCATCGGACCGCCGTGGCAGACTTCACAATGTGGTTGGGTCATGCCTGGGCCCGGAACTCTCGAAAACGGTGAAGATTACCGGACATGACAGCACCCGCTGGGGGCTTCATGAGCAGAGTGTCTACGACTGTGTGCTTCTGGACGCGCCCTGCTCAAGCGAGCGTCATGTCATCAAGGATCCGGTCGCACTCAGACAGTGGAGTCCTTCGCGTCCCAAGCGTCTGAGTATCCAGCAGTTCGCAATGCTCAGCTCTGCTTTGATTGCGGTAAAGCCCGGAGGGTACATACTTTACAGCACATGTTCAATTTGCCCTGCCGAAAACCAGGAAGTCATTGAGAAACTGATTTCCAGACACCCGGACGAAGTTCGCGAAATAGCTTTGGCTGATGATGACGCCCGGGGTTCCGAACAACTCGGACACGGGAGGATTTTCCTGCCGGACAACGGGCAGAACATGGGGCCGTTGTATTTCTGCCTGCTCAGGAGAACAGAATGAAAGTAAAGGTCGCCATAACGCGATGTGATTCATATAATCCGGAACCTTTGGAAAAAGCAATTTCACAGGTAATGGAGTCTTCCGATTTCCCTGAGGTTGAGGGGAAGACCGTACTATTGAAACCGAATGTCCTCTATGACGCGCCTCCCGAACGTTGTGTAACGACGAACCCGGAGTTTCTCAGGGTCTTTGTGCGTCTGCTCAAAAAACGCCAACCCGCGCGAATATTGGTCGGGGATTCACCCGGAATGCAGTCAAAGAGCTTTTGCGGAAAGGCCTGCGGAATCTGGGAAATCTGTGAAGAAGAAGGACTTCAGTGGGTTGATTTCACAAAGGATACTCTGAACGTGAAGATTCCCGGAACGAAGATTACAAAACCGGTCACCTCCTGGGCGCAGAAGGCCGATGTTCTGATCAGCCTGCCCAAGATGAAGACACACCAACTGATGTACGCAACCGGTGGAGTGAAAAATCTCTTCGGATTGATTCCCGGTCTGAACAAAAGTCAAACCCACCTATCATGCCCATCCCGGCAGAGTTTCTCGAAACTTATATGCGGTTTATACCGCTTTGCCAAGCCCTCGTACTGTCTCATGGATGCAGTAATCGCAATGCAGGGAGCCGGCCCGGCCAACGGGACGCCCTACCCCGCCGGCCTGATTCTAGGTTCAACTGATTGCCCTGCCGTGGACTGGGCACAGGCAGTTCTGATGGGATACGACCCGAACATGTTGCCGCTGCTGACCGAGCTTAAAAAGCAGGGCCTTCTGGCCGAGCAGGCAGAATACACCCTCCTTGATCCTTACAAGGAAAAACTCAAGGGCTTCGAATTGATTGAAATCCGTGAAAAGACAAAATTCGTCCGCTCTCTGGTGCTTCCCTTCTTCACAAGCTCGATTCAGCGTGCAGCTCAGAAAAAAGAGCCGGCTCCCGAGTTCGACAGCAGCAAATGCATCAGATGCTGCCGCTGCGTGAACATCTGCCCACCTAAAGCTCTCAAAATGCAGCAATCCGGGGTTGAAAGAGACATAAATCTGTGCATACGCTGTTATTGTTGTCATGAAGTGTGTCCTGTCAACGCAATCAGCATCCCAAAGAGGTCCGATTAGTGGCTAGTTCGGTTCTTATAAATACCTTGATTCTCGCATTGATCCCGATTTCCGAACTTCGGGGAGCACTACCCTACTGTTACCTCAACGGAAACGGTCTGCTTCTCTCATTCATCCTTGCCGTCGGAGCGAATCTGCTGGTAATACCCCTGTGCTGGATATTCCTTGAGACATTGAACAGACTGTTGTTGAAAATGAAGTGGTACGAACGTCTGTTTGACCGGACCCTCCGAAGGGCCAGGGAAAAGGTCGGCGAAAAATTCAACCGATTCGGTTATGCCGGCTTGATGCTGTTTGTCGGAATTCCGCTTCCGATTACCGGTACATGGACCGGAGTTCTCGGCGCCTGGGTACTGGGATTGGACAAAAAGAAGGCGGCGCTCTTTATTGCACTGGGAATACTGATGAGTGCATGTATAGTGACTGCTCTCCTTTCTTTGGGCGTCGGTCTCAACTCTATCTTCATCAAGAAAGTTCAATAACTAAAATTTAAATCTTATATAGTATTAATTGAATTTATTAATTATTTTTTGGTGTAACTATATTGGTTTTATACATTCAGTTGCTATTTAATTGCTTTTTAATGTTTCTTATATAGTTCTCATAGGCTTTACCTATAGTTTTAAGACGTGTTTTCTATTGTTATTGCATAAAACAAGAGTGGCTCCAATATGGAACCACTCTTATAAATGTATAGAATATATATTCTCCGGTTTATTTTCCGGAACTGTACTTCTTATAGAACTCTGTCAGGGCGAAGCGGATTCCGGAAGCCCAGCGCAGCCCCATCTCCCCGAACAGATCCTCAAGATCCTTTTTAAACGAGGGAGCAATCGAGAACGTCGTGAGAATCATGTTCTCGGAATTCTTCCCTTTGCCCTTGGTGCCGAACAAGGCCTTTGCCTTTGTTGTACTCAGGCTTGTCTCTTCGATGATTTCGTCTTCCTTGATTTCTTTCTTGATTGCCATACTATCTCCAGATAATGCTTTCCAACTCGTTGATTGCTTCCAACGTCTTCGGTTTAAGTCCCCTACCAGACTGACGGAACATCTGAGGGGCCTTTTGAGCTTCCTGGGATTTTCTGAATACCGGATCAACGGGAATCCGGAAGATGTTGAAATTTCCCTCGCTTGCGGCCCTGAAAATCTCACGATGCTGTCTGATTCTTTCATCGTAAGAATTTATAATGATGTTCTTATGCTTGATATTGACCCTGAAGTTCTTTTTGATCTTGGCAAGCTCATCGATGAAAATCTCAAGTCCGTCAAGACTGAAGACCTCAGGAGTCATCGGGGTTATTACTTCGTCGCTGGCAATCAGCGCAGACCTCTCCAATCTCCCCAAACCGGGAGAAAGGTCGAGGATAATATGTGGAAACTCCTTCTTGATTTCGGTCACGGCATCCTGGATTACAAACGGTTCCTCGGCCAGTTTGGTCTCGGAATAGTTTTTCAGGCTGCCGTTAATCCCGAAGGTGGGAAGGATAAAAAGGTTCTCAACGGTCGGAACGGGTACAATCGCGTCCTTTATATAGCATTTCCCCTGTATCACATCGGCAAATTCATAACGGGGAGAATCCTTCAGGAACCAGGAAGAAGCATTTCCCTGGGGGTCGACGTCTATCAATATGGTCTTGAACCCATCCATAGCCGACTGGCATGCAAGGGTTCCGGAGATAGTGGTCTTTCCGACGCCACCTTTCTGAAGATGAAAAGCTATAGTTTTAGCCATATTGTACCTATTAAACAGTATAGTGATAACTTGAAATACATACAAGTGTTTTTTTGTTTTGATGAAATTTTGGAATCAAATAAACACGGTTTTTATATCTTTTACAATGAATTATCTCATTGTAACAATATATTTGCGATGTATTTTCTATAGTTTTTACCCTAGTTTTATATATCTTTGATAAATAATAGCAATATATTTATATCATCTTTTCTATAGGTTTTAAATAGGCATAAATAATTGCAACGATATCGTAGTTATATAATAATGATTATATAGTAATATCTTTTCTTAATGAAAGTAAATTGAATTAATTTGATTTCATATTGAAATCATTGGCAAGATTCCGGATGAAGTCCAGGTCTTCCTTGTCAATTTCAGGCTTTTTATTCAATTCCTCATAGTCAGAAATGTTGATTCCGGCCTCCTGGCTATCAGAAGGAGAAGAATAATATAGATCAGCTTCATGGTGAGGCTGATTGAGGGGATTAACCGAATCGACAAGGGAATCATCGGCGCTGCGGACCTTTTCCGGCTGCGCATTTACAACCTTTTTAACCTTTTTGGGAACAGGAATTGCGTTTTCAGGAACATCCTGGAGGATGTATCTGGGCTTGTAAAGGATTCCTTTGATCAGAATGATAATCCCAATTACCAGCACAATGCCACCGGCTACCGGAATCCAGTTGTCTCTGAAGAACCGGACCCCTGCAGTCTTCCAGAAATCCCATGCTTTGACATTGAGTTCAATAAAACTATGCCAGATTGAGGAGATTGTGTCTCCGATTATACTTCCTAACCCGGAAGTTTTTTCCGCATTTGTACCGGCTTTCGCAACTGTGCTTCCTTCATTTCCGGCTGCGAAGAGGGAGAACGGCAACAAACTGACAAGCAATGACACTAAAGACCGTTTTTTCATTTCTCCCTCCTTTGCCCCGGATTATACCACAGCAAAAAGAATTCCCACAAGCCTGTAGAGAATCAGAACGATTGCAGCAGATTCAGGTGGTGTTCTGCCTTTGCAATCTTCTCCTCAAACTCCGCCCTCTTCTGCTGCTCCTTTTCCACTGCTTCTGGTTTCGCGTGGTTGATGAAGTTCTCATTCGAGAGCTTCTGCATAGTCTGAGCCAGACTCTTGCGGTTTTTCTCTATTTCGTCCCGGAGTTTTGCAATCTCTGCCTCGATATCAACTGCTTCACGGACAAAGACATAGACACTGATCCCCAGACCGGCCGCCGGCAAGGCTTCACTGATGTCAGCCTTCTTTGCGGTATCGATGACCAGCTCTCCTGCAGTCATGAAGGACGAAAGAAGATCCTTGTTTGCCGCCATGAAAGCCGAAGCGGCGTTGTCCTCATCCGGACGGACGACTACATGGATTTTCCTTTCCAGCGGAATCTGAAGGTCACTTCGGACATTTCGAACCAGTCTGACCGCTTCCTGCATCATTCCGACGGTTTTTTCCTCATCCGAATAATCAATCTTCGGATTGAACGACGGGAATCTGCTGTTGATGCAGCTGGTGTCGGTATTCGGCAGTTTGGAATAGATTTCCTCCGTCACAAGCGGAACAAACGGATGCATCAGGCTCAGGGACTTTTTCAAAACATCCAGAAGGATTGTCATGGCCCTGTCCTTGACCGCCTGGTCGGTGCTGTAAAGGTCCTTCTTCGAAGATTCGACATACCAGTCGCAGAAGTCATTCCAGAAGAACTCGTAGACTGCCTGGGCGGCCTCGTTGAACTTGTAGGAATCAAGCCCTTCGGCGACCTTCGCGGCAGCCTGGTTGAGCCGGTTGTAGATCCACTTGTCCAGGACCCCGAGTTCAAGCGAATCAGGATCACCGAGGGTGACATCTTCAAGATTCATAAGAAGATATCTCGCTGCGTTCCAGATCTTGTTGCAGAACTTTGAACCCATCTTGAAGGAGTCCATGTCGATTTTCATGTCCTGTCCCTGGGTGCAGCCGTGGGCCAGGGTGAACTTCATGGCGTCCGCACCGTAGCGGTCCACAACTTCAAGGGGGTCGATGCCGTTACCGAGACTCTTTGACATCTTGCGTCCGAGCTTGTCACGCACCAGACCCGTCAGGAATACATCCTTGAACGGGCTCTTTCCCAGGAACTCCTCGCTGGCCATTATCATCCTCGACACCCAGAAAAAGAGGATGTCGTACCCGGTAATCAGACAGTCGGTCGGGAAATACCGGTCGAAATCCGGCGTTTTATCGGGCCATCCGAGAGTGCTGAACGGCCAGAGCCAGGAACTGAACCATGTATCCAGAACATCCGTTTCCTGATGGATCCGGTCCGAACCGCAGCAGTCACAGACCGTTGGATCCTCGCGCTTGACCATCATCTTTCCGCACTTGTCACAGTACCAGACCGGAATCCGGTGGCCCCACCAGAGCTGACGCGAAATGCACCAGTCCTTGATGTTCTCAAGCCAATGAACGTATGTATTCTCCCATTTTTTGGGGTAGAAGTTGACTTCCTTGTTCTTCCAGGCATCCAGAGCCTTCCGTGCCATGCCGTCCATCTTTACGAACCACTGCTCGGAAAGATAAGGCTCGATTACGGTGTGACAGCGGTAGCAGTGTCCGACCTCGTGGTTGTGCTCCTTTTCTCCGATGAGATAACCTTGAGCAAGCAGGTCGGCAACCACCGCTTCACGGGCAACAAGCGCCGGCAGGTTGCGGTACTTCTCAGGACAGTTGTCGTTGAGGGTTCCGTCCGGGTTCAGGATGTTTATCTGGGGCAGATTGTGGCGCTTTCCGCACTGCCAGTCATTCGGGTCGTGCGCCGGAGTGATTTTCACCATTCCGGTTCCGAATGCTATGTCTACGAAGCCGTCGGCGATTATGGGTATCTTGCGATCTGTCAGGGGGAGGTCCAAAGTCTTGCCTACAACGGACTTGTAACGTTCGTCCTCCGGGTTGACGGCAACTGCGACGTCCCCGAACATGGTCTCGGGTCTGGTGGTGGCGACGGTGATGAAACCTGAGCCGTCCGAATAAGGATAACGCACCTCATAGAGCTTGCCCGGGATTTCCTGGTATTCAACTTCATCATCGGCCAGCGCCGTTCCGCACTTCGGGCAGTAGTTGACCAGGTAGTTGCCTTTGTAGATCAGTCCGCGCTCGTACAATGTCACAAAGGCTTCCCTCACGGCCCGGGACAGGCCCTCGTCCATGGTGAAGCGCTCATGGTCCCAGTCGCAGCTGCTTCCGATTTTCTCCAGCTGGCTGGCGATTATGTCGTGGTGCCGTTCCTTGACCTCCCAGGTTCTTTTGAGAAAGGCCTCGCGGCCGATTTGCTGACGGGTCAGGCCTTCCTTCAGGAGGAAACGTTCGACGACGTTCTGGGTGGCGATTCCGGCATGGTCGGTTCCGGGAACCCACAGGGTATCATGACCGAGCATCCGGTGGTAGCGGATAAGCACATCGGGAAGCGAGTTGTTCAGGGCGTGCCCCATGTGGAGAATCCCCGTGACATTCGGCGGCGGCATGACGACCGAGTACTTCGCAGCACCCTTGTCTCCGCTCGGGCGGAATGAGCCGGACTCCTTCCACTGCCCGTAGATGCGGTCCTCGAAATCCTTCGGGTTGTACGCTTTTTCCAGATTGATCGCCTTAAGTTTCACTTCCTGCCTCCCGGACGAAAATCACCGCTATTCTAGCCGTTTTCGGGGGTTAAAGACAACAATCCGGATAAAAAACCGGGAGGGACCTCAGCAGTCCCTCCCGCAAGAAAAGGAGTCCTTGTGAATCAGGGCGGATCAGTTGTATGTCACATACTCGGCATACGGGATTTCAACGCCCTTGATTGAGGCGAAATAATCGAGGATTTCGCCGCATTTTTCTTCCTCGGCCCTGACGAAGACGATGACGGAACCTTCAGCTCCGGATACACCTCCGCCGGCTCCGACCACTGCATCGGCTCCGAAAAGGACTCTGATGGCGTCCGTTTCGGACACGACCAGACCTCCGGTCACCGGAAAGACCCCGCAGGCAAGTCCTCCGCCGGCATCAGCTTTGTCCTTGCCGCAGAAATCATAGACCTCGGAAAGCCTGCCGGGAATGCTCTTTTCAGCTCCGGCAGGAACGATGAACTTAAAGCCCCTCTCAGCCTTGGCGCGGATAATCTTGCCGGTTGTTCCGCCCTTGTCCGGGGAACTGGAAAGAACCGCGGCATTGCCGTAGGAGTCGATTGCGTTGCACCCCTTGATGAATACATCGCCGGGGCCCATCTCCTGAAGCACCGCGTCAAGCGGCACGGGGTCCGACAGAACGCCCTCTCTGAACACCCAGAGCTTCCTTGCGGGCTTGCCGGTATCGAGGGACTGGGCGACGTACTTCGAGCGGCACAGGCCGTCTTTGGAGACCATTCCGAAAATCCAGCCCTCGGAAGGCAGGCTCCCGGTCAGATGCTCATAGAGAAAGTACACGGTGCTGCTCGGATGGATGGCCAGAATACCTTTTTTGAAGGCCTTCTGGACACACCCCATCCTGAAAAGGGCATCGGAAATCAGTTTCTTCGATTCCGCCGGGTTCAACACAATCTGAATTAGTTTCATGGGTTATACCTCAAGATCCAGAAGCGAGACATACTGTTGGCCGCCGTGCATGTCCTTTTCGTCGCGGGCGCCTTCAATCGGGATTCTCGGAACGCTGACCTTAACCACGTGGATGTGGGTCAGGGTGAAAATCTTGACCAGGCTCTCCCGGACGTTGAAAATCTTGGCAATCAGCGCCTTGTTGCGGGTGAACGAGGCGGAGACCAGCGCGGTGTCTTCAGCGTTGTCGCAGAAGGCATCGATCGTCACCCAGAAGGGACCGGCGTTCTTGCTTCTTATTGCCCTTACCGTCTGTTCGATGGTTTTGCTCATGGTTTCCTCCTCATACTTCCGTGAAACTGATCTTCACCAGTTCCAAAGGATCATCGATCGAGACGACGTGGTAGAGTTTGAACTCATAGATGCTGCCCTTCTCGATTTCGGCGGGGGAAGAGATGAACGCAAACGACGGCATCTGCCTCTCCGGGAAGATATTCAGGTGCAGCAGAAGCGGGTTGAACGCCTTGGCGACCTGTGTGGCCAGAGCCTGGGTGTCGGCGGTGACGGTGAGCACAACTCCGATCTCGTTGGGAACGTAACCCTCGGGAACCGGCATGCCGGAAACGGCGTTGTAACCGAACACCTTGAAGTTAAGGCTGTAAGTCTCCGACAGAATCCCCGTCTTATCAAGCTTGGCGATTCCCTGCTGCCTGACGGCGTTGACCCATGCCATCGGATCCTTCATGATCTTGCGGTCCCTGATTCCGACGATACTGATTGTCTGGAAACCGACCGGACCGGCACCTTCGAGCTTCATCGTGTAGGGCATGTGGGTGACCTTGGTCCCCTCAACCCTGACGTTCGTGGGCGAAACGGCGGTGTACTTCGAGGAAGTCGTATCGATGCACACTCCCGGCTCCTTCAGATATACCGGGTCGGCGTTTTCGTAAAGCAGGTGGGCAGCCACGGAATACTCGGAAACTGTGCTTCCGGGCATGACCGAACGGACATTGAATCCCTTCTCGTCGATTTCGATAAAGGCACAGCCGGACAGTCCGGCGCTGGTGCACAGGCCTCCGCATTCGGCGACCTTTGCCGCGTGCCAGCACGAAGCCTCGTCACAGCCCTTCATCAGGGGATATGCCGCAATCACCGCGGTATCGGTGGCTCTTCCGCAGATGACGATATCGGCTCCTTCCCTGAGAGCCTTCTGGAACGGCTCCGCGCCGGAAAGGGCAACGATGGTGCTGCATTCATCAAAGGTCTTCTCCGAAATCTCGGGAGCTCCCTCCAGGGCGTGAACCTTTCCCTCGCGGTACTTTCTCTTAATCAGCTCACGGTCCTGTTGGGCGTAGATTTTGGCAATCTTCTTGTGAAGGCCGTTCTCCCGGCAGATTTCCTCACAGATTCTGGCAGCCTCATCGACACCGAAATTCGAGCCGCATGTCCCTGCGCTTCCGATCGTCATCGGGATTCCGAGGGAATCGGCACCGAGGATCATCCTCTTGAGATCTCTCTTGACGGCGGTGGTGGCGTATTTTCCGTTGCCGGATCCCAGATAGTAGGGGCCGGAATCGGTAGAGCCCGCGTCGCTGGAAATGATATCAGGCTTCATCGCCAGACCGGCGGCGAAGGCCTCCTCGGAGCAGTCAAGTCCGACCGCTCCGTAGGGAACAAAAATCTTGCATTTAAGCATTTTCACCTCTCTTTTTCAGTTTCTGAAGCATCGGCTTGATGAACGGAGACACGAAGACCAGAACCGCCACGATGATGATCACGCAGGAAACCGGGCGGGTGAACAGGCCGGCGAAGCTTCCGTGACCGATGACAGTCTGCTGTCTCAGACCGGTTTCCGCCAGCTTGCCCAGAATCAGGGCCAGGACGAATGCCGGCGACGAATAGCCGAACAGGTTGAACAGATAGCCCACGACTCCGAAGACCAGCATAACCTTCAAATCGAAGATGCTTCCGCGCAGCGCAAAGGCACCGACCACTCCCAGCAGGGAAATAGTGGTTGCCAGCAGAGGATACGGCAGTTTCAGAACACGGGCGAACTGTTTGGTGATGAATCTTCCCACGATGAACAGCAGCAGAGATGCCAGGACTATCGAAATGAAGATTCCGTACAGGAGTTCAGGCTGGTTCCTGATGAGAAGCGGTCCGGGTGTCAGGCCCTGAATCGTCAGGACGGTCATGATGACGGCCGAAGTGGCGCTTCCGGGGATGCCCAGAGTCAGCGTCGGGACCATGCTTCCGCCTACGGCGGCGTTGTTTGAGGCCTCCGGGGCAATGATTCCCTCGTAAGCTCCGGTTCCGAAGCGTTCGGGGTTCTTGTCCGACTTGACCGCGGCACCGTAGCCGACGAGCGAGGCGATAGTTCCACCCGCAGCGGGCATGATTCCGATGACCGTTCCGATGACGGCACTTCTGACGAAGGTGAACCACATCTTGAACAGCTCCTTGAACTTAAGCAGCTTGAGCGAGACTTTGGTCGCCTCGGCGGAGGTGGCCTCGGGGTTGAACCTGCGGATTCTGGTGAACAGTTCCGCCAGGGCGAACGAACCGATGATGACCGGGATGTACTCGACGCCGCTGACCAGAGCACTCTGGTTGAAGGTCCATCTCTCGACACCGGTAATCGGGTCGATTCCGACACAGGCGACCAGCAGCCCGAGCAGGGCCGAGATTATCGCCTTTCCCTGATGCTTGGAACCGATTGAGCTTACGCAACTCAGGCCCAGCAGAGCCAGGGCAAAATACTCTCCGCTCTGGAACTTCAGGGCAGCCGCCGAGAGCACCGGAGCGAATATCATCATGCAGATTCCGGAAAAGATCGAGCCGAACGACGAGGCGGTGATTGCCAGCCCCAGAGCTTCGCCGCTCTTTCCCTGCATGGCAAGCGGATAACCGTCGAATGTAGTCGCAACAGCTTCGGGGGTGCCCGGGGTCTTCATCAGGATTGCCGAAACGCTTCCGCCGGCACTGCCGCCGACGTAGACCGCAATCATCATGACGATTGAGGGCATGATTCCCAGCCTGTAGGTAAAGGGAAGAAGCAGGATAACCGCCATCGACGAACTGACTCCCGGAAGCGAACCGGCAACCAGTCCCCATGCGGAACCGGCCACGACAAGCAGCAGATTCAGCGGCGTGAAAACCTGGGATAACAAAGAAAGGAAAAAGTCCACGTTATCCTCCTCAATACCAATAGAAACTCAGTTCCCTGAAGAACCACTTTCCTCTCGGAAGGGTTATCGAGAAAACTGTTCCGAACACCAGGACGAGGATTATCGTGATGGCTGCCGTAAAGATCAGCAGCTTGAGATTGTTCCTGTACCCGATGGTTTTTCCGAACGCGAAAACGAAGAGCATCGTCGCGAAAGCGTAGCCGATGTAGTTCATCAGGAACACATAGGCAATCAGCAGCGCGATGCAGGCCAGCAACCTGAGATATCCGCCTTTGTGGGATTCATCCGCGGCGGTGTTCTCCTGGGCGTTCTTCTTCTCCCGTCTCATCTTGAGCAGCAGAACGACAATCTGATACGCAATCAGGACGAAAGCGATTACTATGACGATCCTCGGGAACCCGGTGGCCCCGAGGATGTCACCCCTTGTGGGCTGTCCTACGTTGAAACCGTAGGACATCCCGTACAAGAGGATCAAAAGAACTTCAAGACAAAAGTCAAATATCAGTTCAAAAACAGCCATGGCAGCTAATTTACTTGATCAGTCCTCTGGACTCGTAGAACGGCACATAGGACGCGGTCTCGGCGATGATGCTTTCCTTCAGGTCTTTCTGCGGAATGATCTTGTTGATGTTCAGATAGTTCTTCTGCAGATATTCCTGGAACTCGGCGCTGTCATAGGCCTTCTGGCAGGCTTCCTTGAGTCTGGCGAGGATGGAGGCGTCGACGTCGTTGCGAACCGACAGACCTCTCCACGGACCTACGTCAAAGTCGGCACCGAGCTGTCTGAGGGTCGGGACTCCCTTGAGTTCGGGAACGGAATCAACCGGTTCCTTTGCGATAACGGCCAGCGGGCGGACATCGCCGGACTGGATCAGCGACAGACAGGAAGCGATCTTGTCCTGATAGATGTCGACTTCGTTTCCGAGAACAGCGGCCTTGACGGCGGAACCGCCGGAATACGGGACATAGGTCAGCTCGATTCCGAGTTCTTCGCAGACGTTGGTAACCTGGTAGTCGTCAAATCCTCCCGGAGAGGTTCCGGCAATCAGCAGTTCGCCCGGATGCTGCTTTGCGTAGGCAACCAGTTCCTGCATGGTCTTAAACTGGGAGTCGGACTTGACCATGATGATGGTCAGGTCGGCACAGACCTGGAACAGGGGCTCGAAGGACTCGGTGAACTTGACCTTCGTGGCGTTCTGGGCCTGCTTCATCGGTACCGAGTTGGTCAGCCAGAAAAGGGTGTATCCGTCGTTGCCCTGGGCATATGCATACTCAAGACCCTCGACGGTGCCGCCGCTCGACTTGTTGACACAGGTAATCGAAACTCCGAGTTCCTTCTCAAGAGCAACAGCGAACTGACGTGCGGTGATGTCGCTGGCTCCGCCTTCGCTGAACGGAATGACCAGTTCGATTGCTCTGTTCGGATAGGTCTCCGTCTTCTTCTTGCAGCTGACGAGACAAACCGCCAGACACACAACCAGCACGATCAAAAGTGCTTTTTCCAGTTTTTTCATTCTGAATCTCCTTTTATTGACTGACGTCAATCGTTTTCCGGTATATACGCTGTTCCGGACATCATTCTTCTGGCTGTCCGGAATACCGATCCCTGAATCGCGTGGAACGAGCCGTCCTGAAGCTGCTCCACTTTGACACTCACCGGGAGCATTCCTCCCGGCTGGCCGATACGAACCTGCTCACAATCCGCCTTCCTGGGGTCGGCAGCCTCGTTGACCAGACATCCCTTGATCTTAGCCGCGACGCCGATGCAGATTGCCCCGGTGATGGCGAGGGAGGGCAAGGCCTTGCCCATCGACAGCATCCGGACGAGCAGATCGACATCGTCACGGGCCACTTTTTCGTCCGCTACGCTCACATAATCCTGGGCAGGGGCGACCATACAGAACTTGGGCACTGCCTTGACCTTGTTGTGGGCCTCTTCCAGGGTGGAGGCGAACCCGAGCAGGACGGCGGCGGCCTCGCGGATTTCGAGCATCTTGTCCAGCATTCCGGGGATGGCCTCGATTTCCTTCGGCGACTCGTTGCCCTTCAGACCGAGGTCCCCGGCACGGGCGAAAACGAACGGATTCGTCGCATCGACACAGGAGATGTCGAACTCTCCGTAATGGACCGTCCTGACCCTGTCGATTACGTTACCCGTCGGCAGAAGCTTTCCGGTGGTGGCTCCGCCCGGCTCAAGGAAGTCGAGCTGGATCCGGGCGCCAGGTCTGTTGATCCCGGCGATTCTGAAGTCTCCCTCGTAGAGGGTCTTTCCGTCCTTTACCGGGACATTTGCGCGGATGAACTTCTTGGTGTTCGTGTTGTAAATCATCACCTGGGTAATCGGCTCGGTGATTTCATCAACCAGTCCGTGGTCGATGGCAAACGGGCCGACGGCGGAGGAAATGTTTCCGCAGTTGGCCTTTGTGTCGATTATCCAGCTGTAGATATCAATCTGGCCGAAATCGTAGTTGACGGCGTTCTTTTCACCTTCGCGCTTGCTGATGATGGCCAGTTTGTTCATGTTGGCCAACGTCCCGCCCAGACCGTTGATCTGAAGTCCGGAAGGGTCGGGGCTGCCGAAGGCCCTCGATATCAGTCTGTATCGCTCCTCCCTGTCCCGGGGCAGATCGGAATCGAGAAAGAACAGCCCCTTGCTGGTTCCGCCTCTCATTATCGTGCAGGGAATCTCAATCATTTCCTGTCCTCCATGGCGTTGAGCAGTCCGCCGGTAAGTATTGTCTGCTTCTGTCTTTCGGAAAGTGCCATATGCACCGTGAAACTGAAGCCCTGTGTCTCGTCATTTACCGTCAGGGAGCCGTTCTTCACTCCGCTTCTGACACCAGACAGGCTCAGGACATCGTCCTGTCTGACCTTTTCATAGTCCTCCTTCGAGTCGAACAGCAGCGGCAGGACACCGAAGTTCACCAGATTCTGCATGTGGATTCTGGCGAAGGAAAGAACGAGGACCGCCTTTATACCCATGTACTTCGGGGCCAGCGCGGCATGTTCACGGCTCGATCCCTGTCCGTAGTTCTCTCCGCCTACGATGATTCCGCTTCCGGCAGCCTTGAGCCTGTCATAGAAGGTCGGGTCGACGCGGGAGAACAGGTACTTTGAGATTTCGGGAACATTCGACCTCAGCGGGATGACCTTTGCCCCGGCGGGGATGATGTGGTCGGTGCTGATGTTGTCGCCGGTCTTGATAACAACCGGGGCGGAGAAACTGTCCTCCAGCTCGTTGAATTCGGGCAGGGACTTGATGTTCGGCCCCTTGAGAACCGTCACATCGGAGGAATCAGCCGGCGGGGTGATGATCATCCTGTCGTCCACACGGAAGGCAGACGGCATCTCGATGTCCAGCACGCAGGCGTACTGTTCGGCGTCGGTCAGATAACCGGCGATGGCGGAAGCGGCGCAGGTTTCCGCGCCGGCAAGATATACTTCGGAATCAAGCGTTCCGCACCTGCCGAGGAAGTTCCGGTTGGAAGTCCTGAGGGACTTGGCTCCGGTCGAGGGAGCCTGTCCGCTTCCGGCGCAGGGTCCGCAGGCGCACTCGAGGATTCTGGCTCCGGCGCTGATCATGTCGGCCAGATACCCCTCGGCGGCGAGCATCTCGAAAACCTGCCTTGAACCGGGCGCGATCGAGAGGCTGACGTCCGGATGGACCAGATGGCCTTTGAGGATCTTCGCGACCCTTACCATGTCCACATAGGAGGAATTGGTGCAGGAACCTATGAATACCTGGTCGATTTTCATACCTTTGAGCTGCTCCACCTCAACAACCTGGTCGGGCTGGTGCGGTTTGGCAACCTCGGGATTGAGGGCGCTAAGGTCGATGTCGATTACTTCGTCATACTGCGCGTCGGCATCGGCGCTCAGCGGGCGGTAATCCGCCTCCCTTCCCTGGGCCCTGAGAAAGAGCCGGGTCTGTTCGTCGCTGGGAAACACCGAGGTAGTAGCACCGAGCTCGGCGCCCATGTTGGTGATTGTGGCTCTCTGAGGCACGGACAGGGTGGCAACACCCGGGCCGGAGAACTCAAAGGCCTTGCCCACACCGCCCTTGACGCTGAGGCGTCTGAGCAGTTCGAGGATGATGTCCTTGGCACACACCCAGCCCCGTAGGCTGCCGGTGAGATTCACCTTTACCACCTTGGGCATGTTCAGTCTGAACGGCCGGCCTGCCATGGCCATGGCAATATCCAGACCGCCGGCTCCGATTGCGAGCATTCCCAGACCGCCGCAGGTCGGGGTGTGGCTGTCCGAACCGAGCAGGGACTTGCCGGGGACACCGAAACGCTCCAGATGTACCTGATGGCAGATTCCGTTTCCGGGGCGGGAATATACGATGCCGTGCTTGGCAGCCACGGTCTTTAGAAACCGGTGGTCGTCAGCATTCTCAAAACCTATCTGGATTGTGTTGTGGTCAACATAACTCACGGAGAGTTCGGTCTTTACCTTGGGAATGTTCATGGCCTCGAACTCAAGATAAGCCATCGTTCCCGTGGCGTCCTGGGTCAGGGTCTGGTCGATTCTGACGGCGATTTCGCTTCCGGGAATCATCTGTCCTTCGACAAGGTGTGTTGAAATAAGCTTCTGAATGATGTTCATCAGTGTCCTCTGTAACGTTTACAAATCGATTCTACAGGCCCGATTTATAGGAGTCAAATTCGATTTTAGGATAGGTTTTATAATTGATTCTTATAAGCTAGTCCTTTACAATCATTATCAGGAGGACGAACGTGACACTTGAGCAGATGAACTATGTTGTGGTGCTGGCGGAAGAACTGAGCTTCACGAACGCCTGCCTGCGGCTTCACATAACCCAGCCCGCCCTGAGCCAGAGCATCAAGGGGCTCGAGAAACAACTGGGGGTCCTTCTTTTCCGGAGGACCACGTCCGCAATCTCATTGACCTACGCCGGAGAGCAGTTCGTACAGGCCGCGCGAAGCATTCTGGAGACGAACAGGAATCTTCTTTCCAAGCTTGAAGACATTTCGAATCTGGAACGCGGACGCCTGATAATCGGGGTACCGAACTTCAGGGGGCAGATAATCCTGTCAAAGACGATTCCCGCATTCAGAAAGCGTTATCCCAACATCGAGTTATCCGTCGTGGAGGAGAACACCGAAAGGCTCCTGGAAATCACGGAAAAGGGGTTGGTAGACCTCTCGATCATGAACCGCCCCGAATCGACCTCACTTCTGACCGTCGTCCCCATCTGTGATGAACGGATATTGGTTGCATCTCCTCCGGACCATCCGCTTTGCGCAGGCACAGACCCGGGAAACCAGGATTTTTCCGACTTGCCGGGAATTCCCGTCTCAAAGCTGAGGGACGAACCATTCATCATTCTCCGCGGGGGTCATAAACTGCGCGAGACGACGGAAAAGCTTTTCAGGGAAAAGGGACTGGGAAAGAACATCGCCCTTGAGGTCAACAACCTGCCGACTGCCCAGCAGCTGGTGGCCAACGGCCTGGGATTTACCTTTATAGGGGAGATGGCGGCACGTTACGTCGTCCAGTCCCCCCGTCCGGTCTTTTTCAGGCTCCTGGATGCCGCGCCGACACACTCGATCGTCGCCGCGTACAAAACCGGGAGTTACCTGTCGCACACGACGACGGCGTACCTTAGGCTGGTCAGGGACACATTCTCAAATCTTGAATCCTTCAGGCAATAAAAAAGCCGGGCGAACCCGGCTCTGAGTCACTTGTACTCCAGGACGTTTACTATGTCGGTATGGAGCATACCGTCCGGGTTCGTCCTCTTGAACGGGACTTTACTGAACGTGTAAGCGGTTATGGTATCGTAGGGGTCGATCCTGTCCGGAACCAGCGCCGTTCCGTTGAGGTAGAAATGCTTGCCTGAGCTGTAAACCTCATTGAGGACGTACACGGTGAAATCCGATTCGAAGCCCCGGCGCAGGCTGACCAGAATGTATCTGGTTCCGTCGACGTCATCGGCGCCCATGCACTTTCCGAAATGGAACTCCAGATCGGGAATACCGAACTGGGCGTTGAACTCCTCGGCATCCTTGTAGACCTCAATCTGGCCTTCGGTGATGCCGTATACATCGGATGAATAATAGACATACTGGGAAGTCTGGCTGTCAAATCTGGTATAGGCGACCGGAGCGACGAACAGTCCGCAGGATACGAACAGCAGAACCGATGCAGCCAGAACCGCAAGGACCGAAAGTTTTTTCATGATTGACTCCTGAGCTTAATCAGTCGAAAGTGAACGGCTCGACACCCTTCTTGGTGACGCTGACCGTGTATCCCAGGCTGTCGAGGTAGTCCAGGACTTCCTCAAGGCTGGGGCTGTATTCGTAGATTGTCTTGGCCGGACCGGCGTCCGAAACCAGACTGACGTTGGTCTCGTCCACGGCACTGTCCATGGCGGCGGGTATGAAGTCGTTTCCGCTCCCGTTGTTGATGTGGAGAATCGCACCGACGAAAACAAAGACAAAGGCGGCTGCGATGGTGGCAAAGGCGGGAATGCTGATTTTGAACTGCCGGCGGAGGAAGGAGGCTCTCTTGGTGTTGAAGCGGGTGTTGCTGATCATCCGCAGAACGTTTTCCTGTCTGGGGGCGATCTCCTCATCAGTGAGGGCCGCGCTCTGAAGGGTCTGCTTCAGGGCCTTGAGCTGTTCAAACCGCTCCTTGCAGGCGCTGCAGTAACTCAGATGCTCCTCGACCTGGCTTTTCCAGGGTTCGGCAAGCTCATTGTCCAAGTAGGTGTTCAGTATCTGGTCGTCCAAGCACATAGTCAATTCTCCATTCCCAGCAGTGCCTCGAGCTCCTTCCGCGCTCTGTGCACCCGGACCTTCACGTTGCTCTCCGAAATGTTCAGGACCTTTCCTATCTGCTGGTAGTCAAGTCCCGCATACTCCTTCAAGACTATGACGGTCTTGTATTTCTCGGAAAGTTGCGAGACCGCCTTTCTGACGTTCTCGGTCGTTTCCTGGAAGAGAAGTTCCGAAGCACCGTCCTTGTAGCTGCTCGTCGGAGTCACCTGTTTGAGTTTCTCCATCGAGGCGGCTTCCCTGGCCTTCCGCTTCACGTGGTTTATGGCCAGGTTTTTCGTGACCCTTATCAGCCAGAACTTCGCGTCATCCATGGTCTGGAAAACCATGTTCTTGTCGAAGAACCGGATGAATGCATCCTGGCAGATGTCCTCCGAAACATCCATGTTGTAGGTGACGTGGAATGCCACTCTCATTACAACAGGGAAAACCTGTTCGTAGACCTGTCTGAACGCGGCTTCATCGCCACTTCTCATTTCCATATGCTTAACCAACCCAACCTGTTAAAGGTTACACCTTTTTTTCCAATTTCGGCCCCTGGGGTGTATCTTTCACGATATAACCCAGTGCCTCGATCCGGGCACGGACGCTGTCCGCCGCGGCCCAGTCCCTGTTCTTCTTGGCCTCTGCCCTCTGCTGCAGCAGATCGGCAACCTCCTGCGGGATCTGTTCTGCCTGCGGAGTTTTCATCGCCCCCTCAAGCTTCAGCCCGAGAACTTCGTCCATATACAGCACGCCGGAGAGCTTCTGAGCCGGAGTCAGAGTCTCGTCTTTAAGCAGACCCCAGAGGTCCGCCATCGCCTTCGGCATGTTGAGATCCGAGGCGGTATCCGCGTCGAAATCATCCAGCCACCTGTTTTCCCCTCTCTGGGCCTTAAGAGGAACCTGCCCGTCATTAAGCGCGGTGAGCGCCGTCAGCCGGTCGCAGAGTGACTTCCTCGCGGCGCGGGCACTGTCCAGGGCCTGATAGGAGAACTGGAGCTGGCTGCGGTAGTGGGCTCCCAGGCAGAAGTAACGCCAATCCAGACTGTCGTACCCCTTTGACTGCAGAAGCGGCAGGGTCAGGAACTCACCCGAGCTCTTGCTCATCTTGCTGCCCTTGCCCGAGAGCAGGAACTCGCCGTGGAGCCAGTAACGGACCCAGGGCTGTTTGCCGGTGGCAGCCTCGCTCTGGGCAATCTCGTTGGTGTGGTGGACGGGGATGGCGTCGATTCCGCCGCAGTGGATGTCGAACTGCTCGCCGAGGTACTTCATGCTCATGGCTGAGCACTCTATGTGCCATCCGGGGTATCCGCGTCCCCACGGGGAATCCCACATCATTTCCTGATTGCCGAACTTGCTGTTGGTGAACCACAGCACGAAGTCCTTCGGATTGCGCTTGTTCGAATCAATGTCGATCCGGGCCCCGCTCTGAAGTGACTCCAGGTTGAGGTTCGCCAGTTTACCGTAGTCGGGGAAGGTGTCGATTGAAAAGTAGACGTTTCCGCCGGCTATGTAGGTGTGTCCGCCCTTCTCAAGCCTCCGGATCAGGCCAATCATGTCGCCTATGTGCCTGGTGGCCGGGCAGATGACATCGGGCCGGATAATGTTCAGGCTGTCGTAGTCCTTGAAAAAAGCCTCGGTATAAAAGGCGGCGATGTCCCAGGCGGATCTGCCAGTCTCACGGGACTTTTTTTCCAGCTTGTCCTGCCCCTCGTCCCCGTCCCCGGTCAGATGGCCGACGTCGGTTATGTTCATGACGTGACGGACCTTGTAGCCGTTGTGAAGCAGAACCCTCTTGAGAACGTCCTCAAAGATGTATGTACGCAGGTTGCCGATATGGGCATAGTCGTAAACAGTGGGCCCGCAGGTATATAGACCGACCTGCCCCGGTACGATGGGTACGAATTCCTCTGTCCTTCTACCCATTGTGTTGTATAGTCTTATCGGCATCACTGCCTCCTGTTGCCTTGGCAAAACGTTTCGCGTAGAATACGTAATTGTGGATAGAATAAGCAATTCACATGAAAAAATCAACTGCGCCCTTGCCGTGCGGGCCCTCAGTCCGATCCACGCCGGGCCCCAAAGCGTCCGATGCTTCATGCCCGGCTCCGAAGCTGAACTTGCCGGCCTGCTTCCGGCCCTTTCAGACCCGGTCGTCCTCGGCGGCTGCACAAACCTCCTCCTGAGCGATTTCATGGCTGACTATCCGAAGTTCGTGAGTCTCAGGCAAATGCACTCCATCCTGTCCGACCCGCCGTACTTCAGAGCCCAGGCCGGAGCCCTGCTTTCGGAGCTGATTCGCGCCGCCCTCCCCTTTTCCGCCGCACCCGCGCCTCTGTCCGGCATCCCGGGTACAGTCGGCGGTGCCCTGAACGGAAACGCCGGAGCCTTCGGGGCCGCCATCGGAGATTTCGTGAAGTCGGTCACCTGCATGGATTCTTCGGGCAAGTCCCTGTCCATCCCCGCCTCCGAGTGCGGCTTTGCCTATCGTGAAAGCATTTTCAGAACGAACAGAAATCTCATCATCGTTTCCGCAGAATTTGAGTTTCCCCCGTCCGCCGGAGGAGAAGAAAGAGCAAAGGAAATCCTCGCCCTCCGCAGAAAAAACCGGCTTTACGAGCAACCCTCCCTGGGGAGCTTCTTCAAAAACCCCGGAAACGACTTTGCCGGCAGACTGATTGAAAGCGCCGGACTCAAAGGTTTCAGAATAGGAGACGCCGCCGTGAGCACAAGGCACGCCAACATCATCGTGAATCTGGGAAACGCGACCGCCTCAGACATCGCCGAAGTTGCCCAAACCTGTAAAGAAACTGTATTGAAATTATACAATATAACCCTAGAACCCGAAGTGATAACATATGGTTTTGATATCTGAATATGCGTAGATTCACCTTGCCCGTCATACTCCTCACGCTTCTGTTCTGCATCCCCGGCTGCAAAGCGGACGCGGAAATCAAAGGCCCTTTCAATGATTACTACATCCGGGAATGGGCAGCCACACTCGAGCCGTTCAGCCACGAAATCGCCTTTTACGGAGACTCCAGGGTGGCTCTGGCCGATTGGGAGGCTGCTTTTGCCGAATCTGACGTGGTGAACCTCGGCGTAGGCGGGGACATAGTCGAGGGGACAATCCAGCGCCTGCCTCTGCTCAAGGCCCTGGACATCAAGACATGCTTTCTGGCCATAGGCGGAAACAACTGCTGGGACAGAGGATTCTCGGAAGAGGTTTTCCGCTCACACTACGACCAACTGCTGTGCGGGCTCGAGGATCTGGGGATTACAGTCTATATATGCACAATAGCGGGAGTTACAACGGAAAACTCCACGTTGGCGAAAAGACACATAGACATTGCGAACACCAACATGCAAAAGGCCAACGTAATCATCCGGCAACTGGCCGCGGAACACGACATGACATTGATTGAGATGGCAGATCTCATGAACAATCCCGACGGAACGCTCAAATCAGAATACAGCCTGGACGGCGTGCACTTCACCGACGCCGGCAACACCCTTTGGTATGACACCCTGCGGAATTACATCTGAATCCGGTCAGAGTTTGTCCGAGAGGTAATCCCGTACGGCAAACAGATCGGGGCAGATTGCCCGGGCAATTGAACGCATTTCCTCATCCGGCTGCAGAATATCGGGAACCATGATTGGACGCATTCCGGCGGCATATGAAGAGCGGATACCGTTGAACGAGTCTTCGACGGCGAATGTCTGCGATGGTTCGACTCCGAGCGCATCACACGCGATGAGGTAAATCTGCGGGTCGGGCTTGCTGATCAGCACCGATTCCCCTCCGGTAACCGATTCGAAGAAAGATAGCAGTCCGGCCGACTCCAGTTCGGTGCGGGCAGTCTGGCTCCGGGTGGATGTGGCCAGCCCTATGCGTATCCCGCGGGCCTTAAGCCAGGAGAGCAACTCCCGCGCTCCCGGCTTCACAGGCAGAAGCCGCCCGTTGTCATAGCGCCGGGCCATCAGGTCATGGCCGCGTACCAGGATGTGCTCCCCCGCCCCTTTTCCGAAAGCTCCGTCCAGTGTGGCCAGATCCTGGTTGCGGTTGCATCCTATGCACCTGGGGTGGACTGCCTTAAGCTGTTCGGCGGAAATCCCGATTTCGGCGGCCACGTCAATCCAGCACCCCAGCAGGGCCCGTTCGGAGTCGAAGATGACCCCGTCCATGTCGAAGATGACGCTCGGAGAGTCGGCCATACTGCTCAGTCGCGCTCAAGAATCAGAACCGAATCCTCGACGGAGTACAGCACTGTCCCTGTCCTGTCGACGCCGTTTTTAATATAGGCCTTTGAGTTAGCCAGCTTGAGCCAGCGCTGATAGGTGTTGTTAGCGATATTCCTGTAGTCCCCGCTCTCGATGACAACGTAGGAATCGGTAAACATCAGCGTGGAGAAGTTCTCCGTGCAGTTCCTCGGCTGGGTCATGGCGCAGTTTCGCAGGGTCACTGTGCTTCCCCTGACATCCAGTCCGCAGTTGTCGAACGTCATTCCGTCGATGACGATGTTCGTCCGTGAAAGCGGGTCGGTCGAGTTGGGATTGATCTGGAAGCCGTAGCCACCGTCCTTGCTCTTTCTGACATGACCGTTGAGGATGGCGAAATCCGAGCCGTTGAAAACAAGGTTGCAGACACAGCCCTGGCCCTTGCTCACAATCTCCGAGACGATGCTGACGCACCCGGTGAAGCTGAAACCGTTCATGTCGAGCACCACTCCGGTCAGATCCAGCACAAGAGGTGAATTCGATGCCGAGAACGCGCTTACCGGGATGTCCGCCCCAAGACGGATGTTTTTCTCACCGGCCTGGACGGCTTGCTTGAGTTCGACCGCGCTGCTTACAACAGTGAAAGTTCCGGTGGCGTAGTCCGATACAACAGCCTTTCCGACGGACCCGACGACCTGCGGGGATTTGTCGTAACGGGCGTAATAATCGGTGGTCCGGGTCCGGCTTGTCCGGACATCGATTGTCTGACCGTCGATTGAAACGGCGATATAGCCCTCGGTGTAGTCGCCCAGCACACGGGCGCCGGCGGAGGCGTAGGACTCATAGACCGAGGCATTCAGGGCGATTCCGGACGAAGCCAGGGCGATTTCAGGGCTGACTGCGTTGGCAAACGACTGGAGAATCGAGGTTTCGGAGTGGCCGTGGTGGCAGATTTTAAGAAAGTCGGCGTTCAGTTTGCCCTTTTCAACGATTCCGGAGGAGCCGTAGCGTTTGACCAGTTCCTGCATGCCGGCTTTGTACATGTCGCCGGTGAACAGGGCTTTTTTGCTGCCGTAGCTCAGCAACATGCAGATTGAGGAGTTGTTCACGTCAGCCGTCGAGGTCAGTGCCGACTGTGAAACGCTTTCCGTCGGGTTGAGGATTTCAACCGTCACTCCGCAGATTTCCATCATGTCACCTTCCTTGAGCACCTGCACCGGGATACCCTTTTCGGCGCAGATGTCCAGGATTCTGGTGTTTCCGGTATTGGTGATTCCGTTGTAGAATACCTTTCCGATTGTGAATTCCGCGGTCAGCCCCTCGGGATTGACCAATCCCATGTAGTGGTCCGAATGCGGGTGGGAGATCTGCACGTAGTCCAGATGGGTGATTCCCAGCGCCTTGAGGTTGGCGTTCAACTGGGGATAGTACGGCTCCTGACAGGCATCCACCAACATGGTAGTACCGTCGGGGAAGACAATCAGACAGCTGTCACCGATCTTCTCCCCCACTCCCGGAACCTGTGTCCCCTCGGAGGCCATGAAGTAGAACAGCAGGGACTTGGTCGAGATTGCTCTCTGAACCGCGTCCTCGTTCCACGGAATCAGCTTGTCCTCGATTGTAGTCTCTTTTACGGTAAAGACCGGGTCGACCTCCACCGAGAAGTGGTGCTGCGGAGCCACATACGGCTCTTCCTCCACCTGTGGCAGGGGCTGTTCAACGACCGCCTCAGGCGGTGTGGCGCAACCCATGGCAAGGAACGCGAGAACGACAAATAGCACGGCAAGTTTTCTGAGATATTTCATCGGTGCCTCCGCACAATCATTCTAAACCTCCGCAAAGAAAAGAGCCAGCCGTTTCCGGCTGGCTCCGTAGCCTCATAAGAGTTGTCAGAGGGGTCTGTTGTCGGTGATATGGGCAGTATCCGAAGTATTGTTGTTGCCCTTCGACCATCCGACATAGCCGTTGGTACTGGCTGTTCCGGAAGCCGCAGTATAACCGGCGGCAGTATACTTAGGCTCAACACCTCCCGCAGGACCGGTGATTGCGGCACCGTCGGCAATCGTAACCTCATCACCGAATGTGAGGGCAAACACTCCCTTTGTCGCCCCGGAGATGGAGGTTCCGGAACCGATGTTGACAGTGTTCGGGCCGTAGTTCAGGTAGATGTCATAGCCCGCTCCCGCTGCTGTAATCGTAACAGTGCCGGTGGTTGTGAGCGTGCTCTGGTAATATGCCTGGATTCCATGAGTCGGTGAAGTGACTGTTGTTCCGTTGTTGAGGTTCAGCACGGTATCCCTGACGTGGATCGCAACCTCTCCGTTCGTCGCCACAATTGTCGAATTCGTGACATCGACATAAGCGGAATAAGCACAGAGACCTCTGGTCTTTGTTCCATAGGAATTGATTGTGCTGTCCTTGATCCTGAACACACCGCCGCCGAGATACAAACATCCGTTTGTTGTGATTCCGTCGAAGGTCACCGCCTTTGCCTGTTCGGCATCGGTTGTGTGATCAGCATAGGTCAGTGTCTCCGAGAAATTCACTGTTATGGCTTTGAGATAGGTTGTTGACAATCCGGTTGCAAGCAGAACGCTTCCGTTCTTGATTGTGAACGTGTTGCCGGTCGGGGCGAAAGCCTTGTTTGCAATTCCCGAGATAGTGTTTCCGCCCAGATTGAGGGTAAGTCCGGTCATGTCGGGGCTGAACGTTTTCTCAGCCGTGCTGCCGTCGTACTTTTCAGCATC
Organism: Spirochaetales bacterium; assembly: GCA_017614375.1. GTDB lineage: Bacteria > Spirochaetota > Spirochaetia > Sphaerochaetales > Sphaerochaetaceae > JAAYFO01. The sequence goes on along the minus strand of JAGABZ010000012.1, from coordinate 8,771 downwards.
CCAGGTGATGTCGGCTGTCAGGTAGATAGTCGTCCGGGTTTCACCTTCGGCGTGGATGGCGGTAAAGGCCTGCTCGAACTCAGCGAACGTGGCAACGCAGATAGCGAGTTTCGGCTCCGGTTCGGTCTTGTGCCCGCCGCAGACAGTACAGGTGAAGGTTCTTACTCCGTCCGTTGTCTCCGTCGGATTGGTCGTTACTTGGCCGGCGTCCCACTGATGCGCTCCGGTGGCCGCAATGGGCTCGGTCTTTGTTTCTTCACAACCGGTGCAGTGATAAGTCTTCTCACCGGGAGCTCCGCAGGTCGGCGGCGTGGTAACCTCACCGGCATCCCACTCATGCTCGTGGGGAACTTCCGGTGCGCATGAGACGGCCGCGAACAGCATGAGGGCAATCGCGAGCACAAATACCAAAGTTCTCTTCATCTTTTTCTCCTTTGATGATAAATGAATCGGAACCGGCCGCAGCCGGTTCCGGTCATGAACGAAATTTATGTCCTGTTGTCGGTCAGGGTCGCGGCTCCGGCGCTGCTCCCTTTTCCGCTACTCCAGCCGATGTAGCCGTTTGTATTGGCAGTACCGACGGCACCGGTGATGCTGGTTGCGTCATACTTGGGCTCGGCGGTTCCCTGCGGACCGATGAGGGTTGCTCCGGCGGCGATGGTGTACTGGTCACCGAAAGTCATCGCCAGGACGCCCTTCACAGAACCCCTGAGCGTAGTACCCGAACCGATGTTGACGACATTGTGGTAAATCCCGTCATTTCTGGTGTATGAGGCATAGTTGGTGTAAACCGCGAAGTTTCCGGCGCACTGCACCGTCACGGTTCCCTCGGTAGTCAGCGAACTGTTGTTGTATGCCTGGATTCCGTGGTTGGCGGATGTGACCGTAGTGCCGTTGTTCAGCTTCAGAACGGTCTCTCTGACATAAATGGCAACCTCGGAACCATCGGTATGGGCCTGTGAGATTACGGAGGAGTTGTTCAGTGTCACGTAACCGGAGTAGCAGACAAGTCCCCTGTTGTTCTTCTGGGCCAGTCCTCTGACCGTGCAGTCGGTGAATACGAACACACCGTCCCCGAGGTACGGAGTTCCCTCAAAGGTGACACCCTCAAAGGTGATGGCTTTGGCCTGCTCTTCAGGAACAGAATAATCCTTTCCTGTGAGAGCTTCGCTGAAACCGATCATGATTACCTTCTGGTAAGTGGCCGTGCTGTTGTCGATCAGGGCAAGAGTGCCGTTCTTGATGGTGAACGAGTTTCCGCTCGGCTTGAAGGCGGTGGAAATGATGTCCTTGATCTTGTGACCGTTGAGGTCAATCGTCAGACCGGTCAGATCGGGCGTAAAGGCAGCATCCTTGTTGTAGTCGGCGTCCCAGGTGATGTCCTTGTCGAGGACGACGGTCTTCAGCTCCTTGGTCTTGGCAGTCTCGATGCCGTTCTTGAACTGGGTGAAGGTGCTGACATGGACCAGTCCGTCGTCCACGGGCTCCTCCCCTCCGCCCTCCGGAACATCCGGTTTGCACGAGACAATCAGTGCCGCTGCCAGAAGGACAGCAAGCAGAATCAGCATAGTTTTCTTCATCATGTGCTCCTTGTCTTATACGACTTCAGGTGTAGTGGTCACGTAGTCGCCGCAGTCGGTGATCTTGTAGGCCACGGTGTTCTTGTATGCGTTCAGGCGCTTGGTGCCCTCGAGAACGATGCCGGAAAGCTGGATCGTCGAGGTACCGGAGCAGTAGACGCAGTTCGTTCTGGAAATGGTGTCGACCGTCTCGGCAGTCTGGTTGAGCTTGCCGCCGGTAACCGTAGCCCAGCAACCGACGAAGTACAGGCAGTTGGAGTTGCCGGACTGACCGGAGTTCTGGACGTCGCAGTCGTTGATCTTGATTGTCGAAAGCTCGGCGCGGATTCCGCCCTCGACCAGGGTCAGGTTGTTCACGTTGACCTTGTGGTTCTCTCTGGTGGCCTCGGCGTAGTCGATGCCCGAGGTGGAGTTGACGCTGTTGATGAGGAGGACATAACTGTCTCCGAGTCCGGTGATTTTTCCGTTCTGGATGGTGAAGTCACCGAAGAAGCGGAGCGCTCCGGTGGCGACTCCTTCGATTGTGTGTCCGCCGAGGTCAAAGGTGATTCCCTTCTTCGAGAAGCGGACTTCCAGAGGAGCGGAACCGGTATATACGGAATTCCAGGTGACATCGTTGGCCAGGGTGATGGTGCCGTTGGCTGCGACGGTCTTTGCGGCAACGACCAGCTCCTCAAGCGAGGTGACGGTGGCTTCGGTCACAGGTGCGGCCTCGGACTTGGCCGAAGAAGCCGAAGCGCAGGAAACCAGCGCCAGACAGGCCAAGGTAATCAGAATCAAAGTGAATACGGACTTTTTCATAGGTCCCCCCTTTGAAACAATCTTAACCCCGTTTCCGCGGCAAAGCAATTAACAAATTATCAGAAATGCAGATAAACCTGATATGGATGTTGTCAAAAACTGACAATATCAGACCGTCAGCCGGCGTCTTCATCCATCGCTTCCAGCAGGAAACTGACCGGACGGAATCCGTCGTTGCAGGAAATCATTGCCGACCGGGGGTTTTTCATCCAGCCGTCGTACAGGTTCTCCGCCCCGTTTGACAGCGCCATCACAAAAGGCGAGACGCTCTCCCAGGCGCTCTGGCAGAAGCCCTCCGGGCAGACCCACCCGTCCGCGACAAAGACCTGACCGGTCTGCATGAAGCAGGCATGCTCAATCGGATTTTCGTATTCGGAGATCAGATCATCGTATCTGGCGATGCGCATCACAGTTATGCGGACTTTCTTCATAGCTTGATTCCGATGAGCTTATCCGGCTGCGTGTGTCTGATAAGCTCGGTCGCCAGGACCTCGGTCGGGTCAATCAGGCCGATACCCTCGAAGCTGCTCTGTCCCTGAAATACAAGCGGCAGTTCGGTACAGCCCAGAATCACCGCGGAGCATCCGGCCTGGCCCAATTCTCTGACTGCTCCTTTTACCGCCTCCGAAGCCTGGGGAGTCGGCCGTTGGGTGCTCTTGATTCCCCACTCCCTGTGGTAGATCGCCTCATGGACGCTCCGGTTTGTCTGCTCCGGTGCCTTGACCAGTTCCAGATCCGGATAGCGGGCGAAGTACTCATCATAGATTCCCGTGTGGATTGTTCCCAGGGTGGCTATGATTCCGATTTTTCCCTTTCCGAAGTGTTCTGCGATAAAGGCACAGGTGCTGTCAATCATGTTGACGAGAACCACCCCCGAAGGAACCCTGACCCGGCTGAGGATGCGGGGGCTGTGGGCCGTGTTGCAGGCCACACCTATTGCCGCAGCACCCATGGCGGACAGCCTTTGAGCACAGGCCTCGATCCCCGGGGCGGGGTCGTCCCCGCCGTGCAGGAGGTATTCCGTCCGGTCGGGAATCAGACGGGGGCATGAAACCAGGAACAGGTCTATGTGGTCCTGGTCGGAGGTCGCCTTTGTTTGCATGAAGACCTGCCGGGCCAGATCGAGCCCGGCCATCGGTCCCACTCCGCCGATGATTCCTATCGCCCCCGCCATGATCTGCTCACTCAGGGACGGACAAGTATTGACTTAAGTTCGGGCTTCTTCTTGAGGTTCTCGACCAGGCCCCGCTCACGCCCCTTGTTGACGTACGACGGATCCTCGAACGAGTAATGGAAGTTGGTGTGAACGTCGTAGGCACCTTTCATCAGTGCGAAGGCGTCCTCGGTAATCACCAGTTCCTCGTCGGTCGGGATGACGTAGATCTTTACCGGCGAATCATCGGCTGAAATCTCGAACTCACCGTTGCGGCATTTGCAGATGGCGTTCTTGTGCGGGTCAATCTTGATTCCCATGATTTCCAGGCCCTCGCAGGCGCCCTGCCTGATTGCCGGGCCCATCTCTCCGACTCCGGCGGTGAACACCACCGCGTCGACTCTCCCCAGTTCAGCGGCATAGGCACCGATATACTTTCGGATTCTGTGGCATTCCATCATCATTCCGAGTTTGGCCTTTTCGTTGCCTTCGGCTGCGGCGTTCTCGACATCACGCCTGTCGCTCATCCCGCAGATACCGATAAGTCCGCTCTTTTTGTTCAGCCAGGTGTCCATCTCCTTTGCCGTGCAACCGAGGTTGTTCATCATGTACGGAACAATCGCCGGGTCGATGTCTCCGCTCCTGGAGCCCATCACCAGGCCCTCAAGCGGGGTAAGTCCCATCGAAGTGTCGACGCAGATGCCGTTTTTCACAGCGCAGGTCGAAGCCCCGTTTCCGATGTGGCAGATGATTACGTTGGTATCCTTGTTTTGCTTGTGCAGCAGGACCGCGGCCCTCTTTGCGCAGTAAAGGTGGCTGGTTCCGTGGAAGCCGTAGCGACGGACATTGTACTTGGTGTACCACTCGTAAGGCAGGGCGTACATAAAGGCCTCGGGCGGCATCGTCTGGTGCCAGGCGGTATCCACGACGATGGCGTGCGGGACGTTCGGCATTACCTTTCGGGCTGCCTCGATTCCCATGATGTTCGCCGGCATGTGAAGCGGTCCGAGGGGGATGACGGTCTTGAGCTTCTCGACGACCTCGTCATCGACCAGGGCAGACTTCTTGAAAATCTCTCCGCCGTGCAGCACGCGGTGTCCGACGGCTCCGATCTGCGACACATCGTCGATACATCCGAGCACCGGGTCGCTTATAAGTCCGATGATCTTCTCGATGGCCTCTTTGTGCGTCGGGGAGAGGAAGCGCTCGTTGTACTCCTCCTTGCCTCTGACCTTGTGCTCGACGGTGGAGTATTCCAAACCGATGCGCTCGACGACGCCGACGGCCAGAACGTCCTTTTCGTCCCAGTCGTAGACCTGGTATTTTGCCGATGAACTACCGCAGTTCAATGTGAGAATGACCATGTTCCTCTCCCGAAATCTTTGATTAGAAGGCCCGCGGGCCGGAAAACATTTTGACACACCCAAACCAAAATTGCAACTTTGTCTCAGCGAAACGCCCATCGGTGACGTATATAGGGCATGAAAGCCCGTCTGCTTCTGCCGTTGCTTCTGGCCCCGGCCCTTCTATGCGCCGCCGGACCGACATTTATGTTCATTGCGGGGCCGCAGTTGTATTTCCAATCAGACTCGGTTCTGGCCGGGTCGATCCCCCTGTCCCCTTCCCTGGCCTTCCTGTTGGACCGGCACCGCAGCACCGCGGGGACAATCTGCGGGGTGCAGCTGTCAACCGGAAGCCTGACCCTGGTTTCCTCGATCGGGCCTTCCGGCCGCTTCGGGCCGGCGGTCTTTGCCGTTACCGCCGCAAAACGCGGACTGACCCTCGGAGCCTGCGTAATCCAAAGCCTGCAGACGGCTTCGGAGAATGAGCTTTTCATCACCGACCGCCGGCAGAATCCCCAAGGCAGGCCGGTCTGGGGCATCATGGCGGAAATGAAAGCAGGCTGCGGGGAACTGACTGCAACCGTGTCCGCCGCCGGGGCATTCAGTTCAATCAACGGCTGGGGCCGGACCATAGCAGTCAGAATCGGAACCGTGCTTTGGACATTCGGGCACAGCCTCTCCTCCCCCGGCCCCGAACCTTTTCTCTACGGTAGCGGACAGACTGACACTCCGGACTGCTTCGAAATAGAAACGACCAGCCTTACTCTGACCCCCGGCGGCGGCTCGCTTTCATGGACACTGCGCCGTTTCAGCCCGCCGGCCTATTATTCCCTGACCCAGCGGGTACAACTGGAAATCTCACGCGGCATCCGCTTAGGTGCCATGGAAATCCGAAACTCATATACCCTGACGCTGGAGAGTGAGGGAAGCCTGGTCAGACACAGCCTGCAAAGCCTGAGCGCCGGGCCGATGAGCGTCGTGCTTGAGGACAGGGATATATCGGTCAGCTTTGAAACTCCCGGCTGCCGCGTGACCTGGGCAGGAGGAAAACTCAGCGCGCAGATCAGCCGGGCCTTTGTCATAGGACGGCTGAAACTGACTCTGTCGGTCAACCAGGACCGGCTGTTTACCCTGAAACTGGAATCCCTGCCCTGATCAGAAGTTTCTGAAACTTGAGGACGGGTACAGCGGCTCGCTGGTGACGTTCACCCCGATTTTCCGCAGGCCTGAAAGGTCACCCGGCGAGGGAACATGGCTGAGATGACACTCGCAGCCGCGCAGCTCGCTCAGATGCTCCAGGGCGGACTTTGCGGCGGTGTTGACCGTAGCCGCCATCGCCAGGCAAATGAGGGTCTCGTCCAGATTGAGCGACACCCCGCGCCCGTTGAGGTTGTCCCTCTTCATGTCGGTGATTGACTGGATAATCTGCGAGGAAATCAGATCTATTCCCTCGGGGATTCCCGCCAGACACTTCAGGGCGTTGAGAATCATAGCGCTTGCGGCATGCATCAGGGGAGAATTGTGGCTGGTCACGACCAGTCCGTTCTTAAGCTCGATTGCCGCCGCGCAGGACACGCCGCGGTTCCCCTTGTTCTGCTCCTGTGCCAGTTTCAGCGCCTCGCGCTCCGGACCGACGGCGGGTCTGTCCTCAACGGTGATGCCGCAACGCTCCATCAGCTCCTTGCAGCGGTGAACGGCGTCGATGCTTCCCAGCCCCTGGGCATATTCGCAGGCGCAGCGGTAATAGCGGCGGATGATTTCCTGCTTCGAGGCCCAGCGGACCACTTCGTCATCGGTGATGCCGAACCCGCAGCAGTTGACCCCCATGGCGGTAGGGCTGTTGAACACAGCTTCCTTGCCCGTAATCTTTTCCAGGATTCTCCTAAGCAGAGGATAAGCCTCCAGGTCGCGGTTGTAGTTGACGGCGATCTGTCCGGTGGCAGCCACATAGAAGTGGTCAATCATATTGAAATCGCCGATGTCCGCCGTGGCAGCCTCATAGGCGACGTTGACCGGATGGTCTATTCCCAGATTCCAGATCGGAAAGGTCTCGAATTTGGAGTAACCGCTGTGGCGTCCGGCCTTGTAGTCATGGTACAGCTGCCCCAGACAGGTTCCCAGCTTTCCGCTTCCCGGACCGGGGGCGGTGACAATGACCACAGGTCTCTCGGTCGGGATGTACGGATTGCGTCCGTAGCCCTCGTCGCTGACAATCATATCGACATCGTTCGGATAGCCCGGAATCGGAGTATGGAAATACACGCTCACCCCACGGCGCTCGAGCCTTTCTTTAAGGGTCACCGAGTTGGGCTCTCCGCGGAACCTGGTGATGACGACCCTTCGGACCTCGATGCCCCAGGCGGCGAAGTCATCGATCATCTTGAATACCTCGACATCATACGAGATGCCGAAATCACCGTGGACCTTTCCACGCTCGATGTCCTTGCTGTTGATGCAGATTATGACGTCAAGCTTGTCTTTGAAAGCCTGAAAGACCCTCATCTTGACGTTGGGGTCGTAACCGGGGAGAACCCTGCTGGCATGCATGTCGAAAAGCAGTTTGCCGCCGCACTCCAGATAGAGTTTGCCGTCACACTGCTCCATCCGCTGAAGAATCATCTGCATCTGAAGCTGCAGATACTTCTCGTTGTCGAATCCGATTCTGCCGATGAACGAAGGCACTCCCGGTTTGACTGTCATTTTCTCTCCCCCGCCTGATAATCACGCGCGGCCTTCTGCGCCGCCTCAGGGCCGAACAGGGCCCGGCCGATTGCGAAAGCGAATTCCTCGGCACAACCCGGCCCTTTGGCAGTGATCAGGTTGCCCGAAACGACCACGCGGTGTTCCCTGTCGAAACCGAAATCCGGACAGGCTGCCTCCATACCCGGATAGCAGACCGCCTGGTGTCCCTCAAGCAGGCCGGCAGGCCCGAGGACAACGGCCGGAGCCGCGCAGATGGCGCAGACCAGGTTTCCCGCCGCGGCGGTCCTGGCCAGGGTCTGCATCACGGGCCAGCTCGAAGCCAGATTGACCGCCCCGGGCATCCCGCCCGGGCAGATCACACAGTCAAACGGCTCGGAGTATTCGCCGGCGACCTCGTCACAGATGACGCTGACCCCGTGGGCTCCTTTGACAGTCTGCGAACCGACACCGGCAACAGTGACCGAAGCCCCCAGCCGGCGCAGAACGTCGACCGGGGTCATGGCCTCGACTTCCTCGAAACCTTCAGCCAGAAAAACAATGACTTTTTTCATATCAGAACTCCGCCGAACCGGCTGCGCGCGGATACGGGATGACGTCCCTGATGTTCTGGATTCCGGTGGCGTACATCACCGCCCTCTCGAAACCCAGACCGAAACCGGCGTGGGGCACCGATCCGAAGCGGCGCAGATCCAGGTACCACCAGTAGTCTTCCGGCTTGAGACCCAGCTTCTGCATCTTTGTCAGCAGAACATCGTAGCGGTACTCACGCTCGCTGCCACCGACTATCTCGCCCAGTCTGGGAACCATGACGTCCATCGCCGCGACGGTCTTTCCGTCGTCGTTCTGCTTCATGTAGAAGGCCTTGATTTCCTCCGGGTAGTCGGTCACGGCCACCGGCCCGCCGCAGACGGTCTCGGACAGATAGCGCTCGTGCTCGGTCTGCAGGTCGCAACCCCAGTACGGCTTGAACTCGAAGTCGACCTTGGCCTTTTCAAGTTCCGAAACCGCCTCGGTGTAGGTCAGATGGGCAAACGGGGTCTCGACGACCTTCCGAAGCTTCTCGATCAGACCGGGTTCGGTGAACTTGTCGAAGAACTCCAGATCCTCCATCCGGTCGCGCAGAACCGCCCTGAAGATGTACTTCAGGAAAGCCTCGACCCACGCCCTGTCCCCGTCCAGGTTGCAGAACGC
>JAGABZ010000011.1 GCA_017614375.1 Spirochaetales bacterium | reverse complement strand
CGGTTTGGCCAGCAGCCCTCGAGGGGCGTAGCCACCCATGGCTTCGTAAATGGGAGGGGCCCGCAGCCGCAGGCTGTGGGAGGGATGAGGCCGAAGGCCGAACCCATTCGAGGGCTGGCTGGCCAGCCGAAGGCCGGCATCCATACAGTTTTATCGGATGTGGACTTTGTGGGCGTTCCGATGACGGAACTGTCTGTGGATCAGCGGATAGAACACAACCGTTTCGGCCCCGGGACCATCCTCGAACTGTCCGGAACGGCCCCCGAGATGAAGGCCCGCATCCGCTTCGATGCCCATGGTGAGAAGCTCCTCCTGCTCAAATACGCCAAGATCCGGCCTTTACGGGCCTGATCTTGGCTCTATGAATGAGGGGGCGGACCCCCTCAAACTTCCCCTGCGTCGCTTTGCTCCGATGGAGACCTGTCTTGGTTCAACGAATGACAGTTCTGTGCTTTTTGAGCAGAAAACTCTGGGTTTTTCTGGAAGGTCCCTTGTTTTTTGATGCTACCTTCCAGGTTTTCCCGGGTTTTTCTGTCTGATAAAACAAAACAGCTAGTCAAAGATCAGCCGTTCGATAAAGACCTGATGTCCCTCGACCCGCCCTTCGACGATGTGCGCACCGTCAGGGTCAAGGGCATGCCAAAGCTCCACGGTCTCGCCTGGTCGAGCCTCTTTATTGAAGTTGATAGTCAATTCCTTGAGCAATTTCTCATTAACCAGTTCTTCAGGAAGGGCATCCATCGCCCAGACGGTGTATTTGACGTTGTTCGCGTGCTGATTGTAGTCCACGTCGGAGAAGAGGACGCGGCGGGTGCCGATCAGCGAGAGTTCCGACTCGCGCGGGAGGCCGACCTTGGCGGCCGGCTCCGCAATGGCAGAGTCGGGGCTTTGCGGGTCCAGCGAGACGACCTCCCGCAGGAAGTCTGGCCGCACGACCCTTCTTTCCTCTACGTTCATCACCACCCAGGAACTGGTCGAATTGACACAGGGCTCCCCGTCTGCGCCAAGCAGCTGGTAGTCGCGGATGAAGAACAGCCCCTGCAGGCCTTTGTGCCAGGTCAGCATCCGGCCCCTTTCCTTGTGCCGGAGCGGACGCTCGAAGCGGACGTGCTGCCGGGCAAGCACCCAGGTGCAGCCGAAATGGCCGAGCGTGTCGTCGCCGAAATCCAGCCTGTCAGCCCCGAAGACCGCCATTTGCTGCGCCAGGTCAAGAAAAGCCGAAGGCCGCAGGATCTGCCGCCTGTCCACCATGTAGCAGGCGGCGACGATATCTTCACAGAACTTGTCTTTCAGTTCAGTCATAGCAGATGGGATTGGTGTCGAGCTCCGTCTTGACGACGCGCAGCGTCGGGAAAGCCGCCACCAGCAGGTCCTTCAGCAGATCCTGGGTGAACTGCTCGCTCTGGTAGTGGCCGAGCTCGGCCAGGAGCACGCCCCCGGTATCGAAATAGTCGTGGTAGTGCAGTTCGCCGGTCAGGTAGCAGTCGACCCCTGCCCGGATGGCTTCCGACAGGAAAGACCCTCCGGAACCGCCACACAGCGCAACCCGACGGATCTGCCGACCGTCCAGGGCGGAGTGACGCAGGCTCACGACCCGGAAAGTCCGCCTGACGCGCTCCAAAAAGGCACGGTCCTCCACCGGAACCGGCAGTTCTCCCACCAGACCCGACCCTCCTTCACCCGAGGCGAGCGGAGCGAGCCAGCTGAGATTCTGCAGCCCGATAAGAGCTGCCATCTTATGATTGACGCCGCCGGGCGCGTTGTCAAGGCTGGTATGGGCCGAATAGATGGAAATGCCGGCCGCCAGGGCCTTCACCACGCAGCGCTGCTGGTAGGTGGCATCGCTGACCTGCCGGAGGGGCCTGTAAAGCAGTGGATGATGGGATACGACCAGCTGGCATCCTTTCGCGGCGGCTTCTTCCACCACCGCCTCGGTGACGTCCAGGCACACCAGCACGTTTGAAATCTCCGCCTGGGGAAAGCCTACCTGCAGGCCTGAGTTGTCCCACTCCTCCTGCAGCCGCAGCGGAGCGGTCCGCTCGAGCGCGGCTATGATTTCCCGCAGCTTCATCCCTGCGCAAGCAGCTGACGGACGATCGTGGAGATGGCGCGGCCGTCGGCCAGGCCGGCGAGCTGTTTGGTCGCCACACCCATCACCTTGCCCATATCGGAAGGGGATGAAGCGCCGGTCTGGGCGATGATCTCGCGGACCCGCTCTTCGATTTCCTCGGGGGTGAGCTGCTTGGGGACATATTCTTCGAGGACCTTCGCCTCGGCGATCTCGTTGTCGGCAAGTTCCTGACGGCCTGCGGCGACGTACTGCTCAGCCGCCTCCTTGCGCTGCTTGATGAGCTTCTGGATCAGTTTGATGATGTCGGCGTCTTCAAGCTCCTTCTTACCGCCCTCGGCGGTCTTGGCCAGGAGGATGGCCGACTTGATGGCGCGCACGGCGTTGGTCCGCTCATAGTCGTGAGCCTTCATCGCCGCCATGATGTCTTTCTGGATCTGTTGTTCGAGTGCCATAGGAATAAACTTAAGTAAATGCGAAGATACGAATTTTAAACTGAAATCAGTCAAAAATCATTTTAAGGTCAGCCAGAGGCAGACGGACAATCCGGGCCAGTTGTTTCAGCGAGGCCCCGGTCTTTTTCTTGACGAGTTTGCAGAGATGAAGACGGCTCTGCAAGTCAAGGGATGAAATGTCCCGGGAACCGAACATACTGTCTGACAATTCCCGGGCAATTGCAGCAACGTCCTGATCCGGCAGGGAAAGTTTGTCCTTATACATCTGCCGGTTGATCTCTGATTCGACGTTCTGGTTCAGGCAGAACAGATAGTTCCAGGGATGGCCGAACAGTTTTTCCACCCGGCCTGTCTCCGTGTAGTTGCCCGGCCAGATGAGTCCGTTGGGCAGAAGTGTCCAGTCTGCGGGCAGGTCAATACGTGTTTCGAACAGTTTGCGGTTCTCATAGGAAGACAAAGTGCCAAGCCGTCGGCCTGCCCCCAGTTCCGAGCCGGCATCGGTGAAGACAAACCGCGCAGAACTCCACCGGTATCCGCCGGGGACAAAGCCCATCCTGGCCACGGTAGGATTCCGGAACACATAGACTATTTTCTGTTTCAGATCTTCTTCGTCATAGATTTGCCAGGCATCACACTCCCAAGGCTCATCTACCGGGTTGCCTTCGCGGTGATGCCGCAACCACATCATGGTCAACTTCTGATAAAGCCTCATCCATCTCAGGCAGGCCTCCTTTGTGCCATACAGGATGAAATGGACATGATTATCCATCAGGCAGAAAGCGAGGACGATTACCTCCGCTATCCTGGACCGGCACAAGGCTATGCGGTTCATGCCGGCAATGAACTCCCGGTCATTGGCGAATAGGATACAGTGGTCAAACCCCTTCGATGCACAGTGATAATAATGTGAGCTGGTATTGTTCATTTTTGCATCAAGTTACCAAGCTCTCCGGCTAAAACCAAGGGTATTCGTCCCGCCCGTCACATTTTGTGAAATAAATCAGGTCTTTAAAACTCGATAATCGTTTAATAAAGACAGAAAACCCCGGGGAATCCTGGAAGGTGGTGCCTGAGAACAAGGGACCTTCCCGAAAACCCCGGGGTTTTCTGTCCGGAATTCGATATTACTTCATCCAGCGGTCCAGCCAGTCGAAGAAGGTGCGATGCCAGTAGAGGGCGTTCTGCGGCTGGAGGATCCAGTGGTTCTCCTCCGGGAAGATGACCAGCTTGGACGGGACCCCCATCATCTGGGCGGCATTGAAGGCGGCCATTCCCTGCTCGTAGGGGATGCGGTAATCCATCATT
>JAGABZ010000002.1 GCA_017614375.1 Spirochaetales bacterium | reverse complement strand
TTTCCATGTTCATCTTCATAGATTTCAATCTCAAACAAATCTTTCCTCCCTATAAGATATCAAATTTGATATACTTCTTCAATAGCAAATGTGATATTTTTCCGAATTTCTTTAGTTTCACATACCTATACGAGAAAAGTGCTGGAAATATTTCAGCTTTTCAAAAAAAAGTTAGGATTTTTCTTGTTGTCATTGAAGAGCTCTGAGCTTTACGTTGTCCAATGACCAAATATCACAGGGAACAATGTTACCGCGGCCAACTGGACTTTAATTCATCCACCGAAAGATTGATTCGAAAAACACCGAACCCAGTTGTGTTTAGTTGAACTAAACGAAAGTGTTAAGTGCCACTAAGCTCTATAATGCAGACATGAAAGTGTAGATAGGATTTCTCAAGATAGGTAAGGTTTCCGATCAGAGGCTGTTGTTCGAATGAACAACTGATTCTTCTTCCAACTCTCCCTCGAGAAAGATATTCTTTATATGCTCACTGATGAATGATTGCCTTGATTACGGTTCTGCTTTTAAATACGGTTACAAGCATAGCCATATCCTGTTCTGTAAAGGCAAAAGGAGCAAGGCGTAAACTCATTTTGCCAGAATTGTATATCGCAAAATGCGATTTCCAATTATCAAACTCCTGCTACCAGAATTTAATATTATACACCGGAACTGGCACTTCCCAGATTGTTGAAGACCTGTTCTCAGGGTAAGATTAAAACCAACCGCCTATGCTGGAGGAATGTCATCAATTAATTACCTATTTCACTTGAACATTCAGGTAATGGCCAATCCCGTTATGGTTCTCAATAAACTTCGCGCAGTCGGATATCTCATGAGTTACCAACATTGAGTGGAATACATTCAAAACCATGTCCTGGAACTTCTGGTCATCTTCAAGTGCGGAGACCTTGAGGCCAAGCGCCCTTGCAAGATCAATGCCAATCGGACGGCCATGGGTTTTGTGAATCCTTGCATCACCAAGCCAGGTCGCGACATAGTAACCAGGAGTATTGCTCCTGGGCGGCTCCTGGAAATTGTTGAACAGCGTTTTCCCCTTCAGGAACTCAGACATGTCCAGCCCCTTCAGCATATAAGCATCCAGCCATCCAGCCACCATATCGACAGAAAGACTGATGGCACGCTGACATGAAGTGAGTATCCCCTTGGGATAATCCTTGAATTTCTGAACCCAAAGATGCGCGGAGGTCTGGTTTGCAGCGATGTCCGCTTTGGCTCTTTCAAATTCGTCAAGTATAACCTGAGCAGCACACGACTGTCCGTCGCCGAAGAAGAACTGAGGGTCAATCGGCCCTATGGCAGAATGCTTTCCCATGACAATCTCATCAGCCGCGCAGCACAGCATCGTCGCGGCGGACATGGCGTTCTCCGGAACTATGACACGAATAAAGGAATACTTTCCTCGCAGATAATGAACCAGCTGTTCTGTTGCTTCTGGTGAACCACCGGGGCTGTGAACAATCAGGTCTAGCTTCTTGTCTTTGTTCTCATTCAAACCCTTCAAAGCACACATAAACCCCTGAACATCGGAATTTGAGATCATGTAGTGGATCGCAGGAATCGGCTTGGGTGAGAGAAACCCTGAAGAATACAGAATCGTGTCATTACCAGTGTAATTAGCCAGCGTCTTCAGATATTTTCTTCTGATGATATCCTGGGCATAATTCTTCTGGTCAAGAATCTCTTTCTGAATATCAAGCTTACTGCCCATAAACAGTTCCCCTCACCGAGACAAGAATAGAATAGGATTGCTTCTTGGAATCATCCGAGTCAAGGTCTTCAATTGGGATAATGTCGTCTGCCATGGCACGAATGTCCTGCAGCTCCTCATCCAGATTTCTTTTTTCCTCCATATTAACCGCCTTAAAACACCTTTGTTCAAATCACCGAACAATTTCGAACAACCATGGACCAAGTTATATCTGTCATGTGGCTCTGATCCTGACCACGCAGGAAAGCATGGCGCTGGTATGTAAATTATTAGCTTTGTTTTCCCTGAAAGTCAACTTTTTCGGTGCTTTTCTGTCACTTTCAGTATCATTCAGTTACCGCGGCTCATTGGACATTTATTCGATGACATTACCTAGAAGGTTGTGTACATGCGAGGTCTCCCCTCCCATAGCTTGTATCAGGGTTTTGCGATTTTTTTATTTATCATGTTTTTGAACTAATTGAACTACAAGTGCTTCACGAGTACATGTCGGAAGATGTGAATATATGGTTGCACAGTTTCTAACACTGGATTACTACGGCAGAGGTGCAGTAAAGGATCTGACCAAAAGTGAACTTGCAAGGTGTAATGCACAGGGAACTACAATGGATCCGAACAACTACCAGATTGTCGTCCGCTCCGCAAGGAAAAAAATCCGGTGAAGTAGCAACACTCGGAATTGTTTGATATTGTCGTCCAATCTGAAAAAAAGCTCCCCAGAAACAGGGGAGCCAAAACAGTTTAATCAAAGTTTAATCAATCTATTAGACTCATTCGAACCAACATGTACAACGTAACCCAGTGTCCTCTATCTTTTCCGACCGACTGTGGATTGTTTCCAAGTGAACGGCTTCTATCCACTGTTGTAAATACAAGTTCGCCTCCAAGCTTTTCAAGAACTTTGCCGAATTATTTATCTTCATGACAGATTGATATCCGCTTTGCCTGTAAGGAAGTCGATAATGTTTATATCTGTGATCGTTGCGGAGAAACAAAAACCGAGGCTATTGCTGCTTTGGGTCACGATTTGAAGGCTGTCGAATCCGTTTCTGCCATCCCATGCAAAGCCGACGGAACGAAGGCACATTATATGTGCACGAGATGCGACAAACTGTTCTCTGACGAAACCGGGAAAACGGAAGTGACTAAGGAAAGCCTGACCATTTCCAGGCATTTTTTCAACAGTGATGGTGTGTGTACCGGGTGTCAATTCCATGAATCAACCGGTTGCCGTGTTTTCTATGATTGCGATGCGGATAACGATTCCGGCAATGCAGACGGGTTGATTTCTACTGAATGTGGTTGGAGATACCTTGAGGCAGCACCTGCGGACCTGAGGCTTGTTAACGGTGTTCCGACTGTTGGTTTTATAAGTTCCGGAGAATGCGGCTTTCGTTTCGGATACTACAGAACAACTGACGATGGAAGCCATCTGTATGTCAACGGAACGAAAACCTACAATGCAGCAGACTGTACCGGAACAGCAATTGGAACCGGAAAGACGAACACACAGCTTCTGGTTGATGCAATGGGAGCTGAAGCTTATTCTTCACGTTCCGGTTCGGGAAAAACAGCATACTATGCTGCAAAACTGTGTGATGATCTGACATATACATACAAGGGGGTCACCTATTCAGACTGGTTCCTACCCAGCAAGGATGAGTTGAACCTGATGTACACACAGCTTAAAGCAAATGGCATGGGCTTTTTCAGCAACGCCTACTACTGGTCCTCCAGTGAGAGCAGCAACTACGCTTCCGACGCGTGGGCACAGGCTTTCTACAATGGGGACCAGACCCCTGTCTGGCGTGACTGGGGGGGGCGGCGGAGGTCCTATGTGTGTGCATCCTGTACGGGCTTTCTGAGCCATTTAAACATTTATCCATTTTGGGTGCCTGCAGTATTGCGGGCACTTTTCTTTTCTCCAAAGCTCAGTTGAATGGCAGCTTCTCCGACTGGGAAAAAACAAAAAAGAATGTATAAGGGGGGCGTTATCTGTCGTAGGAGGAATCCAGATTGAGTTCGGTCCGGTATTTTGCCACTGTGCGGCGGGCAACCTTGATTCCCTGAGCGGCAAGCAGGTCTGAGATTTTCTGGTCCGACAGCTTCTTGCCCGAAGTGTCCGACTGGATGATTGCGCGGATCTTGTCCTTGACCACGTTGCGTGAGACCTCTTCATGGCCGCCGTCGGCGGTGCGGGTCGTCAGCCCCTGGGTGAAGAACTGCTTGAGCTGGAACAGACCCCAGTCGGTCTCAATCCATTTGGCCTGGGAGATGCGGGAGATCGTGGTCTCGTGGACACCCACCTCGGCCGCCACATCCTTGAGAGTCAGCGGACGGAGTTTGGACGGGCCTTCGAGGAAGAAGTCCCGCTGGAGCTTCATCAGGGCCAGGGCGGTCTTGTACAGCGTCTGGTACCTCAGCTCAACCTGGCTGATCAGCATCCGGGCACGGTCAATCGAGGTGTTGAGAAAGTTCTTTTCCTCGGGATTCAGCCCCGGGCGGGAGGCCAGAGAGGTGAAGTCCTCGGAGATGGACAGATCCGGTGCGTTGGCCCGGTTGATGTTCAGCTCCAGCCGGCCGTCGACCTTGTGCACCGACAGCTCCGGAACCACGAAGACCTGCTGGGTGTCGGCAAAGCCGGCGCCGGGGAAGGGGTTGAGCTCCTTAAGAAAGCCGAAGCAGAAGTTCACGTCTTTCTCGTCGGCCCGAAGCTGCCTGGCCAGCGAGGCCAGCCGTCCCGGCCTGAGGTCCTCCATGTGATCGCGGACCATGCGGGTCAGCAGTTCCAGTTCATCCGGCTCCAGACCGCCCCGCTGCGCCTGCAGAATCAGAGATTCCCTGTAGTCACGGACGCAGACCCCCGGCGGGTCGAAGGAGCGGATAAGATTCACCGCCGCCTCGACGGTCTGAGGGGTTTCTGGGCGCCCCTCGAAGAGCATCAGAGGCTGCTGGGTGTAGAACCCGTTGGCATCGAGGCTGGTGATGATTACCTGGGCGGCGTTGTAGACATCCTCGTCCAGGTTGTCCGTGTCGTCCAGCTGCTGCATCAGATAGGACTGCAGGCTCACGTCCTCACGGGCGGAGTTTTCGATAAAGGCCGACTTGCGGTCCGAAGCATCCGGGTCAGCCGTGTCCGTGCCGTAGGACTGAGAAAAGTCATCGTATGCTGTATCATTTGCGGATTGCTGCGGTACATCGTCGGTGGTGCCGATGCTGTTGTTGCCCGGAATTTCCAGAGCCGGGTTTTCCTGGATTTCCTTGCGGATCGTGTCCTGAAGTTCGTTGACCGGCAATGTAAGCAGTGCCATCTTCTGGAGCATCTGGGCCGAGAGGACCTGCTCCTGGCGCATAGACTGAGACAGGACCTGCCCCTGGGGCATCTCAGACCTCCTCAAAGGCATCGCCGAAGTAGATTTCCCGTGCCTCCCGGTTGGCCAGCAGGGCCTGTTTTGTCCCCGAAACGATGATTTTCCCCTGATTGATTATGTGCGACACGTCGGTAATCGAAAGCGTGTCCCTGACGTTGTGGTCGGTAAGCAGGACTCCGATTCCGTCCCTGGCCAGGTCGCGGATTATAAGCTTGATTTCATAGATGGCCTTCGGGTCGATTCCGGCAAACGGCTCGTCCAGCAGCAGGAAACTCGGCTCGCAGGCCAGACAGCGGGCGATTTCGGTCCTGCGCCGCTCGCCTCCGCTGAGGGTGTAGCCCTTCTGGTGGGCGATTTTCTGCAGCTGGAACCGCTCGATAAGCGAGTCGGTCAGTTCGGCCTTTTTCGCCGGGCTCAGGCGGTCGCGGGTCTGGGCGACCAGGCGGATATTGTCCCTCACGGAGAGTTTGCGGAAAATCGAGGGTTCCTGGGGCAGATAGCTGATTCCCATCCTTGAGCGCCGGTACATCGGCAGTCTGGAAATCTCATGCCCGTCGAGTTTGATCGAGCCCCGGTTTGCCCGGATGAATCCGACTATCATGTAGAATGTCGTCGTCTTTCCTGCCCCGTTGGGGCCGAGGATTCCGACGACCTGGCCGCCGTTCATCTCGAAGGACACCTGATCGACCACGCAGCGTTTGCCGTAGTTCTTGGTCAGGCCTTCGATGGTCAGTGTATCAGCCATTGACGGTCCCCGTGATTCGGCCTTCCATCCTCAGCTCCTCGGTGTTGAGGTCGATTGTGATGACCGCCGCCTGGTATTCGTCGCTGCCCCAGCTGACGCTGCACCGGCCCTCCAGGCGGAGGGTGCCGTTCTTGCTGTCATAGGTGATGCTGTCTGCCTGGCAGGAGAGCAGGCCTTTGTCCGTGACTTTGAGAATCCGCGCCTGAATCTGCAGAATCATCAGCCCGGTTTCCATGTTGTACTGGAGCCTGGCCCCGCTGAGGGCGACTTCCTCGGAGACCAGCTGGATCTGGACCCAAGAGTCGACCAGCAGGAGCTGGGTCTTGCGGTCGAAGGTAAGCTCGGGGGAGAGCAGGGTGAGTTTGTTTTCCTCCCTCACCGCCTTTACGGTGCCGGAGCATTTGACTATGCGGGAGTTCTCGCCGCTGATTGAAATCTCGTCGGCGGTGAGTTTTACTCCGTCGGCCTGGACGACGGCCCCTCCGGACAGGGTGACGGTCAGGTCCTCCCCCTGTTTGCGGATCGAGGTGCTGCCCCCGCTGAACGTTATCGGCTCGGCCCAGAGGCACATTGAGGCGCAGAACGCGATCAGCAAGATCAAAAGTGCTTTTCTGAGCGTCACTCTCCGAGTCTCCCTTCCGTAATCCGGTCAAAGCTGTAGGTCGATGTGGCAAAATCGCCCGTCAGGCCTACAGCGCTGAGTTCGATGTCCGAATCATACCGCAAAACAACGGCCTTGTCAGTTGAAATCCGCCTGGCCTCGTTGTCCCAGATGAAGTCTTCGCCGTGGATTTCCAGGGCGTCGGCTGTCTTGTACATGTCGACCTTTCCGCCCAGTTCCACCATGTAGGTCCCGGTGTCCACGGTCGCCGTTTCGGCGTTGCCCGTCAGCACAATCTGCCCGTCGGCGTCTGTCTGGACAAAGGTCACATCGGTCAGGACCGCCTTTGCCAGCTCGTCCCAGACGTCCATGTGGGATGCCGTGATCGAGACCGGGTCGAAACTGCCCCTGTTGAGGGTGTAGGTCACGTTCTCGAAACTCATGTCCGGCCGCTCTTCGGGGGCGGAGGAATACTGTTCCCGCTCTGTCGCTTCGCAGGAGCACAGCAGCATGCAGAGGCAGACAACCCAGACTATCACGGCGCGTTTCATCGGATAGATTATACACAAGAGTTGAATCAAGAGGCAAATAAGACTACAGTTCAGATGATATGAAAGTTCTGTTTCTCGGGGAAATCACGGCAAAGGCCGGGCTGGACGCCGTCCGTGACGGTCTGCGTCCGTATGTGAAGGAGCAGGGCGTGGACCTGGTGATTGCCAACGGTGAGGGTGTGACCTCCGGCTTCGGCATCGGTACGCAGCACGCCATGACGCTGTTCAAGTACGGCATCGACATCATCACTGGCGGAGAGAAGATCTTTTTCAAACTGGACATGCAGGAGTTCATCACCCGCAAAGACCGCATTCTCCGCCCGGCCAACTACCCCGGCGACGTCCCGGGCCGCGGCTGCCGTTTCTACAACGTCGGTTCGCAGAAAGTCTCCGTGATAAACCTGCTCGGCATGACCGACTTCAACTGCCATCTGGACAACCCGTTTCCCCAGGCTGAGTTCCTGGTGTCCAAGGCCCTCGAGCAGACCCCGTTCGTCTTTTTGGTATTCCACGCCGGCACCACCGCAGAAAAGGCCAGCATGGGCTATCTGCTCGACGGAAAGGCCAGCGCCGTAATCGGAACACACACAAAGGTCATGACAGCCGACGCCCGGCTCCTGCCGCGCGGTACCGCCTATATCAGCGACAACGGACGCTGCGGCTCGTTCATGAGCGTCGGAGGCTTCGCCCCCGAGAACGAAATCCAGAAATTCACCACCGGGCTCTACCGCCGCTCAACGGAGTGTTTCGATGATGTCCGCCTCCAGGGCGCCCTGGTCGAGGTCGGACCCGACGGCCGGGCGGTCTCAATCTCCGCGGTCAACCTGCCGGTCGGAAAGAAGGAGCAGAGCTGATGTACCAGGAGGTCTTTGTCAAAGGAACTGAAGCGGAAACCGGCCTGGTCACTGTGGGCTGCGCAGGCGGTGCCTGCGAGGGGTGCAAGGCCTCTTTTTTCTGCACCAACAAGTTTCAGACCTTCGAAGTCCGCAACCCCGAGGCTCTCTCTGTAAAGCCGGGCGACAGAGTCCGGATCTTTCTGCCGCCGGGGCGCACGATTCTCAGCACCCTGATTCTCTTCGGGTTGCCGCTGGTGCTGTTTGCTGTCCTGTATCTGCTGATTCCCGCGAAAAACGAGTTTATCAAGGCATTCTGGGGCATCGGCGGAGGAGCGCTCGGCTTTCTGCTGGCGTACCTTTTCTTCCGTGCCCGCCGAAAGGAACTTACCCCTGTCCTCGAGGAAATCCTCTCAGACTGAAAACCCCGGTCCGCCTGCGCAAAAAAGGCAGGCTCAGTAGGCCCTGCCCTCCAGCGCGCTGATGTACTCCTGGGCCTTGTGCGCCGCGCAGGCTCCGTCACCCGCGGCTGTGGCAACCTGCCTGAACGGGGTGTTTCTCACGTCACCGGCGCAGTAGAGCCCGGGCACGCTTGTGGCCATGCCTGAATCGGTGATTACGTATCCTGCATTGTCCAGTTCCGCACCCAGCTGGACCGCGATTGCGGTCTGGGGAATCATCCCGACAAAGCCGAACACAGCTGCCGTGTCCAGTTCGGTGACCTCTCCGGTCCGGGTGTTCTCCACCACCGCCGAAGTGACCTGCCTGCCGTCGCCGCGGATCTCCCTGAGCACGGTGTTGAGCCTGATTGTCACGCCCGGATTGCTCTCAAGCCTGGAAACCAGGGCAGCCTGCGCGCGGAACCTGTCCCTGCGGTGGATGATGGTCAGCCTGTCCGTCAATCCGGTCAGATACAGCGCCTCCTGAACGGCGCTGTCCCCGCCGCCGACGACCAGAATCGGCTTGTCCCTGAAAAACGGCCCGTCGCAGGTGGCGCAGTAACTGACCCCCTTGCCCCGGTACTCTTCCTCGCCGGGCACGCCCATCGGGCGGTGCACCGCCCCGGTGGCCAGAATCACCGCCTTTGAGCGGACAGTCCCCATGGAAGTCTGCAGAACGAATCCCCCGTCATCCCTGGCGGCCTCATGGACCTCGGCATACTCAATCCTGGCCCCGAATAGGGCGGCCTGGTCCTCGAACTTCTGGGCCAGCTCATAGCCGGTGATTCCCTCGGGGAACCCCGGGTAGTTCTCGATCCGGTCGATAAAGAGCATCTGGCCGCCGGCGCCGGTCTGCTCCAGCACCAGAGTGTCCAGCCCTGCCCGGGCCGCGTACGAAGCCGCGCTCAGCCCCGCCGGTCCGGCTCCGATCACCGCCAGGTCGGTATATACAGTCTCACTCATCCTTTTCCCTCCTCAGGCGCTCCTCCAGGGCCTCCTCGGCCTCGCTCTTTCTGATGTACGACGGACCCTGGCCTATGTCGTCCGGTCCATGGACGGACAGATACTTTTCGCCCAGCTCCAGCAGGGCGGGGAAGGCCGGACCCAACCCTTTGCGGGTGATAACTAACCTTTCCCCGGGCAGGGCCCTTGTGACCTGTTCAGCAAAGGCCCAGACGTCGGTGTGCCCGGTGAAAAGAATACGGGCAAAGCCCTCCAGATGCTGCGCCAGATCCCCGGGTGTGCAGTCCAGATCGGGGCAGACCCGCACCCCGCCGCTGAAGACAGCGGCGTAGTAACGCTTCTTTCTGGCATCGAGCAGGGGCACGACCGCCCCGTCAAAGTCTTCACTGCCATAGGCCAGAAGCTCCATGGTCGGCACCGACACGAGCGGGCGGTCCAGGGCCATCGCCAGGCCTTTGAGCGCGGACATCCCGATTCTCAGCCCGGTGAACGAACCAGGGCCGCGGGCGCAGCAGAGCAGGTCCAGCTGGGACTTGTCCAGCCCGGCCTCCGAAAGCAGCTCCAGGATTCCCGGAAGCAGGCTCTCCGAGTGGGTCATGCCCAGCTTCGAGACGCGCGAAGTATAAGAGCCGCCTGTTCCGACGGCTATCTCGAGAACATCGTCAAATGTGCAGACTGCCAGGGTGTTCATATCTCAAGTCCTTTGATTTCAACCTGCCGGCTTTGGTCGGGGAGGATGGTGATTTCGATAAAGACAGTGGAGTCGGGGAGCATCTCCCCGATTTTCTCCGACCATTCGATCACCGTCACCCCGTCGGCGTAGAGCATCTCCTCTCCGCCCATCATCTCGAACTCCTCGCAGCCGGAAATCCGGTACAGATCCAGATGGTGCAGGGGCATTCTGCCGTCGTATTCCTGAACCAGGGTAAAGGTCGGACTGACGATCGACTCGCCGATGCCCAGGGCCAGGGCGATGCCCTTTGTAAGCACCGTCTTTCCGGCCCCGAGGCTCCCGCGCAGGCTGATCAGCGTCCCCGGCCGGACGGCGTTCCCGATCCTCTTTCCCAGCTCAAGGGTATCCTCTACCGAACCGCAGACGAAGATCATTGCCTCAGACCTCTTTCACCCGGCCATCGTTTTCACCGCGCTTGGCCAGATCGCGCACCTCGTCCGCGGAGAGAATCTCCTCGACAACCGCCGGTCCGAGCTTCTCGCCGGAGAGGGCCTCGTACTCCTCCATCAGATCCAGCACCTGGTTGTCCGACGGGTCGACGGTGCGGGCCCTGTCCAGATAGTACCGGGCGTGGGAAAAGTCCCTGTCCAGCAGGAACAGATAGGCCAGATTGGCCAGGTAGATGACGTTGTCATCCTCCAGGTCGACCGCCATCTCCAGATACTCCCTGGCCAGCGGCAGGTTGCCGCTCTCCTTTTCGCAGATGGACAGTTCGTTGTATGTGGCGCTAATCTCAGGGTCCTTGGACACGCTTTTCAACAGGGCGGCGCGGGCCTCGTCATAGCGCTCCAGACACCTCAGGGCCCAGCCCTTGATGTACCAGCCTTCCCAGCCGTCCGGGTCGACCTTCAGATGCTTTTCAATTGTCTCAAGGGCCTTCGCCTCGTTTCCCATCATGATCTGGTCATAGGCCTCGAGCACGGCGTTGTCCTGGTCCAGCTGGGCCTTGAGCTCCAGAGACAGGGCCTGGATCTGCTGCTTGCGCTCCGAGTCCGGCATGTCCTTGAGGCTGTCCTCAAAGAACTCGCGGGCTATGTCCAGGTCCTTGTGCCTCAGGTGGAACCCGCCCAGTTCGGCCATGATGTCGTACGACTTCGGGTGCTGTTTCAGACCCTCGTGCAGAATCTGAACAATCCTCTCGTCGGCAATCTGGGACTCCTTTGTCCTCTTTGCCTTCAGCAAATCCGCGCTCTGGTTCGCGTAGAGGACGGCCAGATTTATGTAGCTGCGCTCCGAGTGGCCGATGTTCTTGGCGGCGGTGAGAATCTGCTCGGCAAAGGCGTAGTCCTTGGCCGAAGTTTTGGCAATCCCGGCCATGATGAGCTCCTCCTCGATCTGCGGCCGCATCAACAGCAGCAGGGCGCGGTAGTAATCGTAGACCTTCTGCCTCTCATCGTCATGCATCGGTTTGAAGCGGTCGATGTTCTTCAGATACGAAGGCTCCTCGGCCAGGACCTTTATCAGACCGGCCCCGATCGATTCCAGGCCGGGCTCGGTTCCCTCGGTCAACTGCACCGGCACCGGATACTTTGCGCCGTCCTTGAGAGCGGGAATCCCCGCCATTGCCTTAAGATCGAGAAAGCGCACATCGCTGAGGGCAGAAGGGTTGAACTTTTCCATGATCGCCTCCGGACAAAGAAAAAACCGTGGTGAGGAAGCGTATCTCTTGAACCTGACGTTCAAGTAGGATGCCAGTTTCGCTCCGGATTCTGAACTTTTCAACCCTGCGGGCAAGCTCAATGCACCGTCGCTATGCCGCAAACCCGTTTTTAAGTTTGAGCAAGAGAATATTACCTGTCACCACGGCAAATTCCACCTCAATGCTACCATGAGTCGGCCGATTTTGAAAGATACGGCGTACTTTTTGTTGTCAGTCTTTGACATTGAAACTAAGGTTATGGTATATTGCGATTTAGCCTGCGGCTTGTCCGCCGGCTCCCGATACAAGAGAGGTTAGATGGCTACAAAGGAAAGAGAACTCAGGGTCAACCGGCAGATCAGGGCTCCTGAAGTGCTGGTGATCGACGCGGACAACAATCAGCGCGGCGTCATGCGTACGTTTGATGCCATAGCTCTGGCAGAGGAGGAGGGTTACGACCTCGTTGAGGTTTCCCCGAACGCCAACCCCCCGGTCTGCAAGATTCTGGACTACGACAAGTACCGCTATCAGATGGAAAAGCGCCAGAAAGAGGCGCGCAAGAGCCAGGTGGTGGTAAAGGTCCGCGAAGTGCGGATGCAGCCCAAGATCGATGTCCACGACATGGAGACCAAGTCCAAGGCCATCAAATCCTTTCTCGACGGTGGCGACCGCTGCAAGGTCACCATCCGTTTCAAGGGCCGGGAACTGGCGCACACCGAACTGGGAAAAGTTGTTCTGGACAAGATTCTTGCCAAGCTTGACGAGCTGGGCGCCGTCTTTACCCTGGAGCAGCTTCCCCGGATGGAGGGCAGGATGATGAGCATGATGCTCGCCCCCTCCAAAGGCAAGAAACAGCAGCAAAGCAACCCGTAAGGGATGCCATATCGGCTTGGCAAGGGTATTCTTGTTCCTTGCCGGCTCAGAAAGGAGGCACATGATGCCGAAGATGAAAACAAGAAAGGCCGCCGCAAAGCGGTACAGGGTAACCGGGACTGGCAAGATCCGCTTCAAGAAAGCGGGACTCCGCCATATTCTCACCAAGAAGACTCGCAAGACCAAGAGAAACCTCAGGGCCACCGGAGTCCTCAGCGAAAGCGCAGCCAAGGCCGCCAAGGTCATGCTGCCGTACGAGTAGGGAGGTGTAGAATATGCCGAGAGCAGTTGACGGAACCAAACACAAGGACAGAAGGTCCAAGATCCTGGAAAGGGCAAAGGGTTACTACGGCAGAAGGAGTACCAACAACCGCGTAGCCAAGGATGCCGTGGCAAAGGCCGGGCAGTATGCCTACCGCGGGCGCAAGGAGCGCAAGCGTGATTTCAGGAAGCTCTGGATCGCCAGAATCAGCGCAGCCGTCAGAGCCGAGGGACTGACCTATTCTCAGTTCATGCACGGCCTCAAGCTCGCGCAGATCAACCTGGACAGAAAGGCCCTTTCCAACATGGCAATCGAGGACAAGGCCGCTTTCTCCGCCCTCGTGGCCCAGGTAAAGGCAGCGAACTGATTCAGCAAGGAGGATTCCAATGTCGGCTTACGAGAGAGTTCAGCAGGTTGAGATCAGAGTCAAGAAGGCCGCCCTTCTCATTGAGAAGCAGCGGGAGGAACTGGCCCAGCTTCGGCAGACGCTCGAACTGGTGCAGATGCACAACGAAGAGTTGCAGAAGTACGCGGATTCCTACAAGGAAGACACCAACCTGATCAACGAGAGCATCGACAGGTCCATCGAAACCCTTGACGCAATCGAAGGCCTGGATGACTTCCAGCCCGACCTCCAGCTCGACGACCTCGACGAGGCTGAGAACTTCGCCGGCGGCGAGGCCGTCGTTGAAGAAGACCCGGATTCCGTGGAATTCTTCTAGTCCGCTTTCAGACCTTAAACCAAAGGGCTGCCGCATTTTCGCGGCGGCTCTTTTTTTGTCCCTTTTGGCCTGGTTTCGCGGTTTTCTGAAAAAAGAGGCCAAAGCCTTGGCCACTTTTCCGTATTTTTTTCAAAAACAGGCCAAAACCTTGGCCGCTTTCAGAAAAAAATGAAAGCGCGAGGCCAATCCACACCTGCCGCAGCATAAAAAAAGACCGTGCCGAAGCACGGTCTTACGGTAAAAGCGCAACTTACGCCCGGTTGGCAGAACCGAGAACGTTGATGTTCTTGTGCATGTACATCTTCTTCAGTTCGGCGCGGGCCGGGCTGAGGTATTTGCGCGGGTCAAAAGCCTCGGGGTGCTCGTCGAAGTACAGCCTGATGGCGGCGGTCATCGCAAGCCTTCCGTCGGAGTCGATGTTGATCTTGCATACAGCGCTCTTGGCAGCCTCGCGAAGCTGCTCCTCGGGGATTCCTACGCTGTCTTTGAGCGCGCCGCCGTGCTCGTTGATGATCTTCACATATTCCTGCGGAACAGAGGACGAGCCGTGCAGAACGATGGGGAATCCGGGGAGTTTGGCCTCGATTTCGTGGAGGATGTCGAAGCGAAGCGGCGGCGGAATCAGGATGCCGTCGGCGTTGCGGGTGCACTGCTCCGGCTTGAACTTGTTGGCACCGTGGCTGGTTCCGATGGAGATGGCCAGGGAGTCGACGCCGGTCTTGGACACGAAGTCGATGACTTCGGACGGCTGGGTGTAGTGGGAAACCTCAGCGGCGACATCGTCCTCGATGCCTGCCAGGACTCCGAGCTCACCTTCGACGGTGACATCGTATTTGTGGGCGTATTCGACGACTTTTCTCGTGACGGCCACGTTCTCATCGTAGGGCAGGGAAGAACCGTCGATCATGACGGAGGAGAATCCGTTGTCGATGCAGTCCTTGCAGGTCTCGAAGCTGTCGCCGTGGTCCAGGTGGAGGCAGATCGGGATGTCGTAACCCAGTTCGTGGGCATATTCGGTGGCACCCTTGGCCATGTTGCGCAGCAGGTTGATGTTGGCGTAGTCCCAGGCGCCGCGGGAAACCTGGAGGATGACGGGTGATTTCGTCTCGACGCAGGCCATGATGATAGCCTGGAGCTGCTCCATGTTGTTGAAGTTGTAGGCCGGAATCGCATAGCCGCCGCTGACGGCCTTCGCGAACATTTCCCTGGTGTTGACCAGGCCGAGTGTCTTGTAAGATGTCATATTATCTCCTCATTAAAGGGCCACAGGCCCGCCGACATTTTATTTTAAGCGGCCTTTGAGGGTCAACACTGTGCTTGACAGAGCGCACCGTCGGGACCAAGATTGAGCCATGTCGCGCAGTCTCAGGACAATCCTCATAATCACCGCCGGCCTTATTGCGGTCATCGCCTCCGTGTACTTTTTTGTCCTCCCGCGCTTTGACTACGCCGCCGCGGCCTGGGAAACCGGGGAGAACTGGACCATTTACTTCCGCTTTGCCTTTTCCGGCTACCGCTTCTGCCGTACGGTCATCCCCTCGGCGGTTCTCGATGACACAGCCGGCATCAACGCCGCTCTCAACTCCTTTTCCGGCCGGGCCCTGATGCTCAGCCCGGCGGTTTCCGGCTTTGCCCTGGCCGCCGGATGGGAACCTCCGGAAAACGGCCCGGTGGTCCTGGGCGTCTCCTCGGAGGAGAGCGTCCCCTGGGATATCCGCTTTGTCTACGACACCCTTTCCGGCTGGGAGCAGGTTCCTCAGTCCCTCAGCGGCCCGGCTCTGATTCTGGACCCCGGAATCCCCGGCCTCGGGACGGTCTTTGCCGATTCCTCGCTGTATGCAATCTTTCAAACAGGGCAGACCGACCGCGACCCTGACAATGCCGCAGCCGCTGCGGCCCTCATCGGCGCGCGGTATATCTGCTGTCCCTATATCCCTGACATCTACAATTACATTGACAAGATGGGCGAGGTGAAGTGGATAGTGGACGAGTCACTGACGGGGCTGATGAACGAGGATTTCCTCGGCGGCGTCGTAGTCACCGACATCTACTCCTCAGTCAGGGAACTGCTCATCTCCGGACTGCGCAGCCTGCCCGTGACACTGGTCCTGCCCCTGCGCCGCATGTTGATTCTCTACTGAATTCTCTACTGACACGGTTCGCCTGTCAGGCGGCGGAAATTCTCCAGCACCGTTGCGCGCCAGGAAAGCTCATCAACCCCGCGCAGAGCGGCAGATGCCGCGTAGGTGTCCTTTACCATGCGCGGGTCACAGGGGCGGCCGCGGTGGGGCACCGGGGCCAGATAAGGGCTGTCGGTCTCCATCAGCACGCACTCTTTTGGCAGGGCGCACAGGGCTGAGCGCACAGCGTCGGACTTCTTGTAGGTGATGTTCCCGGCAAATGAGATGTACCAGCCGCGGCCGGCCAGCTTCAGCGCGGCATCCGCGGTGTACGAGTAGCAGTGGAAAATCCCCCGGACACCCGGGTGCTGAAGTAGGATCTCCAAGGTCCGCGTCCCGGCGTCCCGGCTGTGGATGATGACCGGCCTGTTCAGGGCTGCGGAGAGTTCCAGCTGCAGGTGCATGAGCTTCTCCTGCGACTCAGGCGTGCCGTACTGCCAATAGGCGTCCAGCCCGAACTCGCCGATAAAGGCAAAGTCCCCGGTACCCAGTTTCCGCTCGAGGTCGGTAACCAGGCTTTCCGGCGAGGGCCGGTCCGCCCGGTCCAGGTCCCACGGGCCGCAGCCCAGGGCGCAGAAGATGTTCTTCCGGCCGCGGACCAGCGGCAGGGTATAGGCGCAGTCCTCGTCGGACAGGCAGACTGCAATCCCGCCGCCCCAGTTTCCGGCTTCAAGGTCCGAAAGCACGCCGGCGCAGTCTATGCCGGCGTTCTTCATGGACAGCAGGTGAAAGTGGCTGTCGACCAGGTCGGTGAAACTCATTTGATCAGCCTGCGCGCCACGAAGTGCTGGGGCAGGACATAGGTCTGGATTGGCGGAAAGCCGTTGAACGCCACCGAGGCGTAGGATGAGGTGTAGGCTCCGGTGGAGAGGAAGTACAGACGTTCACCGCTTTTCAGGCTCTCGGGCATCGTGTACTTGTAGTCCTCGTACATGACGTCCATGCTGTCGCAGGTGGGGCCTGCGAGGATTACCTCGGCCCGCGGTTCGGTCGGGTCGGCGGTGCCCTTGATTTCATCCTCGGTCTTGACCACGTATTTGACGCTCTCGTCGAGGGTCTCGATCAGGCCGTTGAACTTGCCTGCGTCCAGGTATACCCAGCGGATTTCCGCCTCGACGCTCTTTCTGGCGACGGTGACGACTTCGGTCACGAGGATGCCGCTGTCGGCTACCAGCGAGCGGCCCGGTTCCATGGCGATCTCTGGGCGGGTCGTCGGGTCGGGGAAGTATTTCTCGATGTAGCGGTTGATGTGGGCGGCGTAGGTGGACAGGGGCTTGGCCTCGTGCAGATAGTGGGCCGGCAGTCCGCCGCCCATGTTGATCAGGCGGATCGGAACCGGGCTGACCTTGCAGATCTCGGCGACGGCCCTGAGGGCCAGGTCCCACTGTTCGATGTCCCGCTGTTGGCTGCCGACGTGGAAACTGAGGCCGAATACGTCCAATCCGACATCGATTGCCTTTACGATCAGGTCCTGAATGACCTCGGCGCGGCAGCCGAACTTGCGCGAGAGCGGCCAGTCGGCGGTGGCTTCGGCGCCCTCGAGCAGCAGGCGGAAATAGACCTTCGAGCCCGGGGCGTTGCGGGCGATCTTCAACAGGTCGTCCTCACAGTCCGAGGCGAAGGTTCGAACGCCCTTTGAGTAGAAATAGGCTATGTCGGCGGCCTTTTTGATTGTATTGCCGTAGAACATCCTCTCCGGTTCGACACCCAGGCCGATGAGCATGTCCAGCTCGTACCGGCTGGCAACGTCGAAGTTCGAGCCCAGACGGGCAACCAGCCTGAGAATCTCGGGGCAGGGGTTGGCCTTTACCGCGTAAAAGATCTTGGTCCTGGGGAACTTGGAGACCAGATTCCTGAACTCGTTCTTGACCATCTCGGGGTCGATGATTATGTGCGGGGTGCTGAGGGTGTCTGAGAATTCAAGCATCCTTCCCAGGTTCCTGCTTTTGAGAATCGGATTGATGTACATCGGCCCTCCTGACGCCTGCTGACGCACGTCAAATTATATAGTCCGTGACCGAAAATGCAAGGCCGAATTTCCGCAGCCCGGAAGGAGGCTTCAAAGGGGGCGGGAGAGGGTCGTTTCGGTTGAACAAACGGCGGTTTTTCATCTAATATTACAGGGTGTCGGGCTGAATGCCGGAGACGGTGAGGCCTTGGCCGTAAACGGAGGAAAAAATGACAAAGACAATCGCAATTCCGCCTCTGACGGACGAGCTGGCAGGAGTTCTCATCGATGCCGAGACTATCGACCGCAGGGTCACCGTGCTGGCGGACCAGATCAACCGCGACTACGCGGGCATCACCGAGCCGCTGATTCTCGTCGGGGTGCTCAAAGGTTCGTTCATCTTCCTTTCCGACCTCTGCCGGAAACTGACGATTCCCCACGTCATTGATTTCATCTCCGTGTCCAGCTACGGCGCCGGAACCAATACCTCCGGAAACGTCCGTCTGCTGATGGACACCCGCGAGAACCAGGAGGGCCACCACGTGCTGATCGTCGAGGACATCCTGGACAGCGGTTACACGCTGGATTATCTGGACCGCAACTTCAAGACCCGCGGCACCAAGTCCGTCAAGAACTGCGTCCTGCTGGACAAGCCGACCAGACACGTGGTCAATGTCGACATCGCCTATCTGGGATTCGAGGTCCCGGATGTGTGGGTCGTCGGGTACGGGCTGGATGTAGGCGAAAAGTACAGGACGCTGCCGTATATCGCGGAATACAGGAGCCAGGAGGCCTGAGATGAGTGTTGTCTCCATCGTAGGCGCCCAGTGGGGCGATGAGGGCAAAGGAAGAATCGTCGACTATCTCGCCCAGCGCTCGGATCTGGTGATCCGCTACCAGGGCGGCGACAACGCCGGTCATACCGTGGTCAACGAATTCGGAAAGTTCGCCCTGCACATCATTCCTTCGGGAATCTTCAACGACGAGTGCTGCAGCATAGTCGGGGCCGGAACCGTGGTCAACTTCGACACGATGGCCCACGAGCTTGAGGCTATTCCTAAGCAGCTGCAGGAGAACCTGTTCATAGACATCAGGGCCCACCTGATCATGCCGTACCACTGCCTGCTCGACGGGGCGGAGGAGGAGAGCCGCAGCGGACACTGGAAGGTCGGAACGACAAAGCGCGGAATCGGCCCCTGCTACAGCGACAAGGCATCCCGCTGCGGACTGCGCGCCGGGGATCTCAACGACCCGGAGACGTTCAGGACCCGCCTGGAGATGCTTCTGCCTAAAAAGAACCGCGAGCTTGAGTTCTACGGGCTGAGGACCTTCACAATCGACGAACTGATGGAAAAGGCCGAAACCTGGAGGGAGCGCTTCGGTGCGAAAATCATCGACACTCTGCCTCTGATCCGCAACGCCGTCGAGGACGGACGCAACATCCTGATGGAGGGTCAGCTGGGCGTGATGCGCGACCTGGACTGGGGCATCTATCCGTATTCGACCAGCAGCAACCCCACCAGCGGCGGCGCGTGCAACACCGGAGGCATCCCGGCAAAGGCGCTGGATGAGGTCATTGGAGTGGTAAAGGCCTATTCGACCTCGGTCGGAGGCGGCCCCTTCGTCACCGAACTGTTCGACGACGACGGAAAGAAGATGCGTGATGTCGGTCAGGAATTCGGAGCGACCACCGGCAGACCGCGCCGCTGCGGCTGGCTCGACGCGGTGGCTTTGGACTATTCGGCCTATCTCAACGGCTTTACCGGCCTGGCGATAACCAAACTGGACATCCTCGACGGATTTGAAAAGCTCAAAATCTGCACCGCCTACAGAATCAACGGCGAAACCTATACCCAGCTGCCGGAGACCCGGCTGCAGGAGCAGGCAAAGCCGGTCTACGAGGAGATGGACGGCTGGCTCTGCCCGACTTCTTCGGTGCGCCGCTGGGAGGATCTCCCGGAGAACGCCCGCAGATACCTCAGACGGATTGAGGAACTGACCCGCACTCCGATCAGATACGTTTCGGTCGGACCGGAGAGGGACCAGATAATAGTCGTTCCCTGAACTTTTCGCGGAGAAAGCATGGAATACGGATTTGACACCTTTCTCAGCCCGATGACCTGGCGGTACGGCTCGCCCGAGATCCGCCGGATATGGTCGGAGGAGGGCAAGCGCCTGGCTCTGAGACAGGTCTGGGTTGCCGTTGCCGAGGTCCAGAACACCATCGGCCTGATTTCGGACGAGGCCCTCTCGGACATAAAGGAGCACAGCGGTGACATCGACATCAACCGCTCGCTGGAAATCGAAAAGCAGACCCGCCATGACCTGATGGCCGAGATCCGCGCGTTTGCCGAGCAGTGTCCGGTCGGCGGGGGCTCGATCCACCTGGGGTGCACCTCGATGGACATCGAGGATAACGTCGATGCCCTTCGCATCAGGCAGTCGCTTCAGAGGGTCACCGGTCTTTTGAGGCAGTTGATTGCCGCCTTTGAAAAGCAAATCCGCGCCTGGGCCGATTGCCGCTGCATGGCATTTACCCACATCCAGAGCGCCGAACCGACCACGGTGGGCTATCGCCTGGCCCAGACTGCCCAGGATCTGCTGACCTGCCTGGAGAGATTGGAATCACTCCGGATAAAGGGAAAGGGCTTCAAGGGGGCTGCCGGAACCGGTGCCAGCTTCTGCACCCTGCTGGAGGGTACCGGCACGGATTTCGATTCGTTTGAAAAGCAGGTTGCCGACAGGCTGGGGCTGGAGGTCTTTGAGGACGCCACCCAGGTCTACACCCGGCTCCAGGATCTGCAGGTGATGCAGGCCCTGTCCCTGCTGTGCGCCGCAATCCACAAGTTCGCCCTTGATTTCAGAATCCTCCAGGGCTCGTCGATAGGCGAGTTCGGTGAGTACTTCGCCCCTGGCCAGGTAGGCTCGTCGGCCATGCCGTTCAAGCGCAACCCGATCAACTGCGAGAAAATCTGTTCGCTGTGCCGTCTGGTGCGCTCCTGGCAGGACACCGCCTGGGACAACAGCGCCCTGAACATCCTCGAGAGGACGTTGGACGACAGCGCCAACCGCCGGGTCTTTTTGCCCGAGTCCTTCATCGCCGTGGACGAGATTCTTCGCGTGGCGACGTCGCTGGTGGAAAGGATGAATGTCAACACCGCGGTGATTCGGGCGAACTTCGACCGTTTCGGGGTCTTCGCCGCCACCGAGAGGTTGCTGATGATTCTCTCCTCAAAGGGTGCAGACAGACAGAAGATGCACGAGGTAATCCGCCGCTGCAGCCTTCAGGCGTGGGATACCGTCACCGGAGGCGGGGCGAACAACCTTGCCGACCTTCTGGCCGCCGACCCTGAGATTCTCGGATTCATGTCCGAAAAGGAAATCCGCGCCGCGCTGGATGCCGCTGACTATGTCGGCATCGCCCCTGGGCGTGCTCTGAGCACAGCCGACAGGATTTCAGAGGTTCTGAAAAAGGCCGGGGCATGAAAAGCGACTACACGGTCATCCACAAAAGCCAGCCTATCGGCTCGGTAATCAGCCGCCTCCACAAGGAGGAGCTTCTGTGCGTCGTAATCCAGGACAAGGGTAGTTTCGATGACCTCCTGGAGGCAATCAGCTGGTACAAGGAGAACATGAACTTCTCCATTCATGTGACGCTGAACAATGACCGTGAGAAACTCGAGCAGCTTACCACCCTCCATCCGGACATCACCTACATCGTTTTCAACCGCCCGGTCAGAATGGGGCTGGTGATCAACGCCATAGCCACCGAGTGCTACTCGACCTATTTCCTCGTGGCCCGGAGTGATGCGTCCCTTATCCGTTTCGACGGCGGGGCCCTGATCGACCTCCTGCGGGCAAACGAACAGATCAGCTGCATATGCCCGGTCATCCGCAACCAGTACGGCGAGGTCATGCCCACGGTCAGACTGCCGCTTTTGCCTGAGGGCCGGCTGATGCGCACCGAGTGCTGCCTCCCCGACGGGAGCTTTGACACCAATACCGTCTATGACACCCTCTATCCCTTCTGGGGGCTGGGCCTGTACAAGCGTGCGGCGTTCCAGCGTATCCGGGGAATGGACGAGCAGATACAGTCGTCCTTCTACCAGGCCCTGGACTTCGGCGGCCGCAGCTGGATGTTCGGCTTTCCGTTGGTGACAACCAACAGCCTCCAGATGCAATTCCGCTACAAGGTCAGCACCACCGAGGACATGAGCTGGTCCGAGGGTACCGAGCGCTGCCTGGCCAAGCTGCTTGGGGTCCGGCAGGTCGGAGGACGCAACTACCTCAACCGCCGCGGGCTGAGATACCGCGGTCTGGGCAGACTGATGCGCGACGAAGTCAAGCCGCGGCTGGCTCTGTACAAGACCGACTGGACCCGCCTGTGCCAGGACTTCAGAAGGCCCTCCGTATGAGTCCGAAAGCTGCGCCCGCGGCAATCCTCATCCTCATTTTCTCCCTCTTCGGTCTCTGCGCGTCCGGGTCTTCCAATCCGTTTGAAGGCCCGCTCGGCCTGGTCGTGATCGATCCGGGCCACGGCGGTTCTGACCCCGGGGCGGTGGCCAACGGCATCGAGGAAAAGAGCCTGAATCTGCAAATAGCGCTGGCTTTGCGCGATGAACTGTCAAAAGCGGGCATCAATACCATCCTCACCCGGGACGATGATTTTTATCTGGGCCTTCAGGACAGATGCGATATTGCCAACTCCGCCGACTGGCCTTTGGGAGTGACGGCTGTGTTCGTCTCAATCCACGCGAACAGCTACGCCACATCCGAGGCCTCGGGACTGGAGGTCTACACCTGTCACGAGGACCGCTTCGTGCCGGTGCTGACATCCCTCAGCCCCTCTGCCCAGGGGTTCAGGTTCGCCGCACTTTCCCCGCAGGAGGCCAGCAATCTCAGATGGGATGCCTCGGCATCTCTTGCCGGTAGTGTTCTGGAGGCTATGCAGCGGGCATTTCCCTCCATGAAGAGCCGCGGTGTCAAGCAGGACAACCTCTATGTGCTCAACTGCACCTCGATGCCCTCCATCCTTGTGGAGGTGGGCTTTGTTTCCAACCCAGAGGAGGCTCAGAGCATGAAGAAAGCCTCATTCGTCTCCTCGATGGCAAAGGCAATCTGCGCCGGAATCCTCAGCGCCGCCGACTGAACGGCAACCGGCCCGCATGCGGTCCGTCTTTATCATCTTTTTCATTTGTAGTATCATCCGCCTTGGAGGCTTGGACATGATTGACCTCAAGGAACTGAGAACGCGGAGGGACGAAATCGCCCTCAATATCAAGAACCGTTTTATGAACTGCGACGTGGATGAGGTCATCGACCTTCAGGACCGCCGTTCGGCGCTGATGCAGCAGACCGAGAACCTGCGCTCCCGCCGCAATGAAATCGCCGCCAGGATGAAGACCCGCCTGGAGCAGGACGAGCGGATGGCCCTGATTGAGGAGGGAAAGGCCCTCAAGGACACCATCGCCGCCTCCGAGGCGGAACTGGCCGAGGTCAACGCCCTCTATGAGGCAAAGGCCCGGGCCCTTCCCAACTATGCCCATCCGAAGGCTCCCGTGGGAAAGGAGGACAAGGACAGCACGGCAATCAAGTTCGTCGGCCGGCCTCCTGTGTTCAACTTCAAGCCCAAGGACCATGTCCAGCTCGGACAGAGCCTGGACATACTGGACTTCGACACCGCCACCAGAGTAAGCGGACCGAAGTTCTACTACGTAAAGAACCAGGCGGTCATCCTCCAGATGGCCCTTGAGCGCTACGCCCTGGATATCGTGATGAAGCACGGCTTTGTCCCGATGATCACCCCCGATCTGGCCAAGGAGGAAATCCTCACCGGCATCGGATTCAACCCCAGAGGCGCCGAGTCGAACATCTACACCGTCGAGGGCACCGGCACCTGTCTCGTAGGCACGGCCGAAATCACCCTGGGCGGCTACCTCTCCGGCTCCGTCCTCAAGAAA
This sequence comes from Spirochaetales bacterium, assembly GCA_017614375.1. Lineage (GTDB taxonomy): Bacteria > Spirochaetota > Spirochaetia > Sphaerochaetales > Sphaerochaetaceae > JAAYFO01. The sequence continues at coordinate 77,942 of JAGABZ010000002.1, read as the reverse complement.
AAGGATCTGCCGATCTTCTACACCGGACTGTCCCACTGCTTCAGACGCGAAGCCGGCGGTGCGGGGCAGTACTCAAAGGGGCTGTACCGAGTCCATCAGTTCTCAAAGCTCGAGATGTTCGTGTTCTGCCTGCCCGAGGACAGCGAAAAGATGCACGATATGCTTCTGGCCATCGAGGAGGAGATCTTCTCCGGTCTCGGACTGGCCTACAGGGTTGTCGACACCTGCACCGGCGACCTCGGAGCCCCGGCCTACAGGAAGTTCGACATCGAAGCCTGGATGCCCGGACGCGGTGAGGCAGGCGAGTACGGAGAGGTGACCTCCACCTCCAACTGCACCGACTACCAGGCCCGCAACCTCAACATCAAGTACCGCGACGACGACGGAAAGGCCAAGTTCGTCCACATGCTCAACGGCACCGCCGTGGCCCTCTCCAGAGCCATGGTCGCCATCATGGAGAACTACCAGACCGAGGACGGGAGCATCCGCATCCCCGAAGCCCTTCAGGGTCTGTGCGGCTTCGACATCATCCGGAGCAAGTGAGGCCGCCATGGCTGTTTCCGGACTTTTCACCGACTTCTACGAGCTGACGATGACCCAGGGGTACTTCCTGGCCGGGAACAACCCCGACGTCGTCTTTGACATGTTCTACCGGACCAACCCGTTCGGCGGGGGATACACGGTATTCTGCGGGCTGGGGGAGCTGCTCTCGCGCCTCGAGTCCTTCGCTTTTTCCGGGCAAGACATTGACTACCTCCGTTCCCTGGGACAGTTCTCCGACTCCTTTCTGGACTACCTGGGCACTTACAGATTCAGGGGAACAGTCCACGCCATGCCTGAGGGGACCGTTGCCTTTCCCCAGGAACCGCTGATCCGGATCCACGGCTCGCTGATTGACTGTCAGTTGGTCGAAGGGCTGGTTCTCAACACAATCAACTTCCAGACCCTGATTGCCACCAAAAGCGCCAGGATCTGCCAGGCTGCCGGACAGTCCTCGGTGATGGAGTTCGGCCTGCGCCGGGCACAGGGCCCGGACGGGGCGGACAGCGCCAGCAGGGCTGCCTACATCGGCGGGGCGGGGCTTACCAGCAACACCTACGCTGCAAAGAAGTACGGCATCCCCACCGGCGGAACCATGGCACACAGCTGGATTATGTCCTTCCCCTCGGAGCTTGAGAGCTTCAGGGAGTTTGCCCGGATTTATCCGAACCACTGCATCCTCCTGATCGACACCTACGACACACTCGGCTCGGGAATCGAAAACGCCATCACGGTCGGCCTCGAGCAGAAGAAAAAAGGCCTGAGCATCGGAGTCAGGATCGACAGCGGAGACCTGTCGTATCTGCCCAGGGTGATTCGCTCAAGGCTGGACGAGGCGGGGCTGGAGGACGCGACAATCTGCGTCTCGAACGACCTCAACGAGGAAATCGTCCAGGCCCTCGTCTCCGACGGAGTTCCCATCGACAGCTGGGGGGTCGGCACCAACATGGTCACCGGCGGATCGCAGAGCTCGCTCAACGGGGTGTACAAACTCTCCGCCAAGAAGGCAGGCTCTGAGTTCGTCCCGGCAATGAAGATCTCGAACAGCTTCGAAAAGACGACCAACCCGGGGATCAAGCAGGTATATCGCTTCTACGGAAATGACGGCCTGGCGCTGGCAGACTATATCACCCTGGACGATGAAAAGCCCGAAGCGGGACAGGATTTCGTCTTTTACCACCCGTTCTCCGATACCGACCTGTTCAGGCTGAAGCACACCAGCTACTCAGCCTTTGAACCGCTGCTGAAAAAGGTGATGGAGGGCGGAAAGGTCTGCGTGCCAGAGCGCCGATTGTCCGAGATCCGTGACAGTGTAAAGGCGAACCTGCAGCGCCTGCACCGCAGCTACCGGCGCTTCATCAACCCGCACATCTACAAAGTCTCGCTTTCTGAATCACTCAAGAGTCTCAAGCGTTCCCTTATCATCCGGGCCAGAACCGGAGAGTGAGCCTTTACCCTCCAGAACCGAAGCCTTGCTCAGACTGTGGCCTTTTTTGGAGAGGTCCAGTATGGCCCTGTCCAGTCGGCGGCGCCTGAGGTCTTCCTCGTCGAACAGCGTTCCCTGGATAGGGGTGTCTCCCTTGTACAGATTGTAAAGTCCGACGCCGAGCAGGCGGATTCCGCCTCCGTTCCACTTTGAGAGAAACGCCTTTTTGGCGTTCTCATAGACCTGGGCGGTGTTGAGAAGGGGGTCGTCCGGTGTCAGCTGCACCGTCAGCGTCTCGAAATTCCCGTAGCGGATCTTCACCCCGACGGTGCGGGCCAGCTCGTGGCTGTCCAGGGCGCGGAACATCACTTCGGTCGACATCTGGTTGAGCAGGGCCGTCAGCGTGTCTTTGTCCGTGATGTCGTCGATGAATGTTTTTTCGGTCGAAACCGAGTGGCTTTTGGTCTGGTTCGAGCAGATTCCCGGATCCTGTCCGCGGACCGCCATGTACAGGTAGTCCGCCAGGTTCTCGCCGAAAAGGCCGGCGAGCTTTTCCTTTCCGAGGGCTCTGATCTGGGCTGTGGTGGTCAGACCCTTTGAGTGGATCAGATTCAAAGTCGACTTTCCGATTCCCCAGAGCTTCTCAAGTCCGACCCGGTCGATGAACAGTTCTTCCTTTGACGGGGAAACCACGCAGATTCCGTCCGGCTTGTGGAAATCGCTGGCCAGCTTGGCTACGAAGCGGTTCCGGGCCACTCCGACGCTGATTGTCAGCCGGGTTTCCTCCAGCACCGCCTGCTTCAGTTTTACGCAGGCTTCCCTGGGTGGACCGAACAAAAGGCCCGTTCCGGTCATGTCGAGAAACGCTTCGTCCACCGAGACCTGCTGCATCGAAGGGGAGAAGCGGGAGAGAATTTCCATCACCTGACGGCTGACCTTCTGGTAGAGCCGGTAGTTTCCGGGGATGAAGATTCCCTGAGGGCAGAGTTTCTGAGCCTGGATTGCCGGCATGGCGGAGTGGACTCCGAAGCGCCGCGCCTCATACGAACAGGTCGAGACCACGCTCCGTTTCTGGGGCATTCCGATAATCAGCGGTTTGTTCCGGTACTCCGGATGGTCCCTCTGCTCGACTGAGGCAAAGAAGGCGTCCAGGTCCACGTGAAAGAAAACTTCGCCCAACTTTTCACCCGACCTCAATCACCCGCTTGTGTGCCCTCATCAAAGCACTCTCGCGTGCCCAGGTCCAGAAGTCCTGCCAGCTGATGCCCGAGGCCTTCAGCATCTTCGGGAAATGGCTGGCTGCCGTCATCCCGGGCAGGGTGGTCATCTCGTTGAAGTAGAGGATTCCGGCCTTGTTGTCATAGAGGAAGTCGACCCTTCCGTAGCCTGAACAGCCCAGAAGAGTGAAGATTTCGAGAGCAGTCTGCTGAATCAGACCCTCAAACTGACTGCTCACGTCGGCGGGACAGCGGACGTAGTCGATTCCCGAGAGGTACTTGTAGTCGTAGGAGAGGAACATGTCGGAGCGCATCAACTCGCAGATACGCATCGCCCTCAGCCCTGAGTCGGTCCGCACCACGGCACACTCGAACTCACGGCAGTCGGTCACCGCGTTTTCGAAGATCACCAAATCCGAATACCCGTACGCCCTCTCAAATGCCTGTCTGATGTCCTCAGCCGCATTCCGGTGCAGCACCGAGATTCCCACGGAGGATCCGGCGGCATCAGGCTTGACTATCAGCGGGAAAGACAAGCCCTCCAGTTCCTCCGGCTCGGGACAGACGGAAAAGCTTCTGGAGCGGAGCACCGCAAAGCGCCTGCTGACAAGCTCCTTTGTCCGCGTCTTGGAAAACGAATCCGCGCTGCTTAACAGGCCGCTTCCGGTGTAGGGTACAAAGCAGCTGTCCAGCAATCCCTGAATCTCCCCGTCCTCGCAGGCAGTCCCGTGGATGACCAGATAGCACAGGCTGATATCGAGCTTTTCCCATGTGGATTTCAGATAGATTCCGTCCCCGGGCACCAGGACGAGTCGGTTCTGCGCTTCGGGTTCGGCGATATCGATGGCGTCGGTGAGGAACCACCGCCCGTCTTTTGTTATCTTTATCAGCAACAGCTGGGGCTCAACCGACCTTATCCCGTCGGCCACGAACTGCGCGCTTCGGATTGAAACCTCATGCTCCGCGCTTCGTCCTCCGAAAACCAGACACGCTACTCCCATCTACTGAGGGCCTCCTGCAGCACCGCTTCCTCGTCCCACGGCACCTTTTTCCCGCCTTGGAATTCTATTGTCTTCTCGTGTCCCTTGCCAAGAAGCAACGTCACCGTCCGCGCGTCGGAAAGCTTCACCGCTGTCCTGATCGCCTCTGTCCGGTCCGGAATCTGAAGCACCCGGGCCGGGCAGTCCCCGATTCCCTCCAGGATGTCCGCCGCCACCGGAGAAAAGCCCTCATCCCGCGGGTCCTCGCTCGTGATTATGATCACAGAGCAGTAACGTGCGCAGATTGTGCCCATCATGGCGCGCTTGCCGATATCCCTCTGCCCGCCGGACGAGACAACGGCGCAGATTTTCCTGCCCTTTTCCGCCGCGGTTACGAAGCGCATCAGACGTTCGTACGCGTCGGCTGTGTGGGCGAAATCAATCACGAAAAGCCCCCGCCCGGTGCGGATGACCTGCATCCTGCCCTTGACCCGGGCGATCCCTGACAGCTCCCCGATCCCGAGCTCCCTGCCCGAAATCAGGGACGCCGCCCTGAGCGCGCCGACGGCGTTCTGGAGAAAGACATCTTCCCCATAGGGAAACATGACTTCTTTTCCGTCTCCGGCCCCAATGACAGTGCTCTCCAGATCACGCCTGAGGACCCGGACCGAGGATGCCGTATATGTATCAAAAACTGCCTGAGGGCAGGCCTGACGTATCATGTCGTTGTACGTCCCGTCCGAGGGGGAAAGGACGAAGCCCCCTTTGCGCGTCCTGCGGGCCAGGTTGAGTTTGTCTCCGACATAGGCCTGAAGGCTCCCGTGGAAATCCAGATGCTCCGAGCTGATTGTCGTGTATACCGCTCCCTCGAAGACTACAGGACCCAGACGCGCCGTTCTGGGGCTCAGGGCGTGGCTGGTTGCCTCCAGGACCACTGTGTCGACCCCGTTGCGGGCGCAGCGGCTGAGAAACGGGAAAAGAACATCCGCCTCCGGGGTGCTCTGGCGGTATGGGGAGTCGGTGATTCCGCTTCCGTCATCCAGGTACACGGTACTGAGGATTCCGGCCTTGATCCCGAGGTTTTTCAGCAGGGTGTAGAGAAAAAACGCCGTGGTGGTCTTTCCGTCGGTGCCCGTGATTCCGATGATTCTCAGCTTCTGCTGGGGATTGCCGCAAATCCGCGCTGCCCGGCGGGAGAACTCCTCCTGGGGTGACTTCCGGAAGAGGAACCTCACATCAGGGTATCTGCGGGCCAGGTTTTCGGTGTTCTTTGAGCGGGCGCAGACAACCGTCCTCGAACCGCGGGAGATCGCGTCCTCTATGAAAAGGTCTCCGCTGCGCCCGTGACCCATCGGCGGAAAGGCAAAGAACACAGTGTCCTTTACGCAGCGTCTGGAATCCATCGTGATATCGCGAATGTCCGCCATGGTCTGATTCTATCATTCAGATGCCCCTGCGCAAAGCCCCGGTACTGGCGGATGCTGCGGAATTCTGCTATCATGCAGCCATGGCTAAAACAATCAAATTCAGACCCAGAGGCATCTGCGCCCAGGAAATCACAGTCGTCCTCAACGATGACGACACCGTCAGCGACGTCAGCTTCTACGGGGGCTGCGACGGCAACCACAGAGGACTCAACGCTCTTTGCAAGGGAATGAAGGCCGACGAGGTCATCGCCCGCCTCGAGGGAATCAGGTGCGGCTACAAGAACACCTCCTGCCCGGACCAGCTGGCACAGGCCCTCAAGACCAGGTAGTTCTGCACAAGGGGGTGGGTGTTGAAAAAGGCCGCCGCGCTTTTGATGCTTGTCTGCCTCGCATCGGCGTGCGTTCTGTGCGCTCCGCTCATGCTCAGGGATACAAAGAGCCTGGCGATGGGGCGCACCGGAATGACCTCGTTCAACGAGGCCGGCTCATATTTCCTCAACCCCGCAGCCCTTTATTACAAGTCCGACTCATCACTTGTCACCCTCAGCGGCTCGTTCAGCGACTGTCTGGACACCGACGCCCTGCGTGACGCTCTGCCCAATGCCGCTCTGACCCGGCCCACCGCCTCGGGTTCGGCGAGCTTTACCGGACGGTATGCCGCCGTCAGCGTCAGAATCACCAACATCCTCCTTCTGGACTCCTATCCGGATGACAGTTCGGGGCGCTATAACGCCTACAACGTTTCCGACCTGCAGCTGACCGTCGCCTACGGCTGGTCCTCGTTCGCGGCGGGATTCTCCGTCAACGGCGGAAACCTGATGACCCGCGAGAACCTGACGATCCGCAGCTCCGGGGCGTTCTACGAGTACCTGCTTAAAACCTATTTCGAGCGCTACTACCATGTGCTGGGTTCGGAGTACGTTTCCTTCGCCGTCGGGCTGATGGGCCGGATCGGGCCGTTCACCCTGGCCCTGACATTCGACGACCTGACAAAGGTCACATCCTCCTCCATGGCATCCCTGAGCATGGACGCGATGCTCAGCACGATGAATTTCGGAGTCCGCTACAGCGGCAGCAGGTACAATACCCGGACAACCGGCCTGATCCCGGTCGTACCGTTTGTCAGCATCGAGCTTCACAATGCCTTTGCCGACACGGTGGCGGGAACCGATGCCGCCGTCGAGCTCCCCGGACATGGGATGAAACAGCGCAGAACGGAGCTCTGCGCCGGGCTGGAACTGATGGTTCAGCTGTCTTCGCGTCTGTCGGTGTCCCTTATGGGCGGATTTTGCAGCGGCGGCATCGGATCCCTGTTTTTCCGCGGCGGGTCGCACTCCCTGGGACTGGGGATGAAGGGCAACAACATCCAGGCCCAGGTTTTTGCCGAAATCCCCATTTCCATGTATTTCGGCACGGGTGACGTGTGTATCGGCCTGTCCGGTTCGGTTTCATTCTGAGAGGCGGGACGGTCAGGGCTTGCCTTGACAACGGACGGGGATTTTCGTATAGTCTTTGCGGTAAAGGAGAGTTGATATGTCAAAAGCACATAGAGGTTTCGGAGTAAGGGATCAGAAGAACAACGGCAGAGGTACCTGCCCCGTCTGCGGACGCACCGGAATCAAGGTTCTTTATGAGGCCAGCATCGACGGTCAGACCGTCAAGATCTGCAAGCAGTGCAACGCCAAGCAGAAGAACGCCGCCAACTGACACTGTAGCGCGGCTGTTTGAAAGGGCTGAGGATTCAGTCCTTTTTTTTGACCGATATGGACTTCAAAGGCAATTCGTTTTATCTGATCGGCATCAAGGGGACCGGGATGTCCAACCTGGCCGTAATCCTCAGCCGTGCCAGTGCGACCGTGTCCGGCTGCGATGTTCCGACGGTTTTCCCCACCGACGCCGTGCTTCAGGCGAACGGAATCGGGTTTGACGAGGGCTTCGGCGAGGAAAACCTGCCTCAGAGCGTCGACTACGTCATCTACAGCGACGCCTACAGGCCCCAGACCTGTCCGGTCCTCCGGCGGGCTCTGTCCTGCTCCGGCGCCGGGACGGTATGTTCGTATCCGGAGTTCCTCGCTTTCCTGTCCGAGAACACAGTCTGCTACGTCGTGGCCGGCACTCATGGCAAGACTACGACGACCGCCGCATCTTCATGGCTCTTAAGCCGCGGCAAAAGAGCGGCCTTTCCCTTCTTTTCAATCTTCGGCTCGACGGTAATAGGCGAGGGGCCGGTCTTTCAGGGGACTGAGGAACTGCTTCTGGAGGGTTGCGAGTACCGTGACCATTTCCTGCAGTACAGGGTGCGCGGGGCCCTGATTACATCGATTGAGCTGGACCATCCGGACTATTTCTCATCCGAGGAGGCGGTCAAGGGCAGCTTCCGCGCCTTTGCCGAGGACATCTGCCGGGGCGGCTTTCTGATCCTCTGCACCGATTCGCCCAACGTAAAGGCCCTGGCAAGGTGGGTTCGCGAGAACCGCAGGGATCTGGTACTGCTCGAATACGGCTTCGAGGCCAAAGGTCCGTTCAGAATCCGCTGTGACCGGGGGACGGGGGAGTACCGTACCGACCTGCTTCCGTACCGGAGTTTCAAACTCGACGCCTACAGCAGGCCGCTTGTCTGCGACCTTTTCGGAGCGGCTTTCCTTTCTGCCTCGATTCTGCTGGACAGGCCGAACCCCAGACTCTACTTCGAAGGTGACGAACCGGTCGGAGATGAGATTTTCAGCACCCTGGCCGGAACGATGCTCCGTCAGCTTGAGCAGTTTCCCGGCGTTGCCTCGCGGCATCAGATCATCGCCGATGAGGACGGGGTGGTATACATCGACGACTACGCCCACCATCCCACCGAGATCGAGGCCTGCGTAGGTGATCTGCGGGGGAGGTTCCCCGGCAGAAAGATCTGCCTGGTTTTCTGCCCCCACACCTTCTCCCGGACCGATGCCCTGATGGAGCAGTTCGTCCGCGCCCTGTCGCTGGCCGATGACGTCGTCATCCAGAAGACCTATGCCAGCGCCCGCAACGAGACTGCCGGCAGGGACAATGCAGAGGACCTGGCCGGACAGCTTGAAAAGGTCGCCCTGAGCCGACCTTACGGTTGCCTTGAGTCTGCGCATTATTTCCAATATGATGAGGACGCGGCCGCTTTCGCCGCCCGGGTCCTTTCCCAGGGCGGTGTCTGCGTCAGTCTGGGGGCGGGAAACGACCGCCGGATTCTGGACGCCGTCAGGGAATGCAGAAGGAGCCTGAAACAATGAAGAGCATGACGGGATACGGCCAGGGCAGCGTCGTGACGGACGACCTGAATCTGAGCGTCGAAATCAAATCGTACAACAGCCGTTTCCTCGAGATAATCCACACCATGCCGGCCGCCTTCAGCCCGTTCGAGGCGGAAATCGACGAGGCCGTCAAGCAGACCGCGACCCGCGGCCATGTTGAGGTCACGATCAGATACCGGGTGCTCAAAAACCGCCTGAAGATTACCGTCAACCGCGACGCCCTTGAGGGTTACAAGGCCGCCCTGGATGAAATCTCCGAGGCCACAGGGATCAAGACGGTGTTCTCATTTGCCGATCTGGCCGCCGCAGGTGACCTGATTACCGAAGAAGAGGACATTGATTCCGGTTTTCTGGCCGGACCTCTGCGCGCCGCACTCTCTGTGGCCCTCGGGCAGTTCGAGGAATCCAAGGTCCGCGAGGGCGAGAATACCCGCTGCGACCTGTTGAGGTTGCTCGACGGCTTCGAGGCCGCCTATGACACTGTCCGCTCAAACGCCGCAACTTTGGAGGACACAATCAAGCAGAACCTGCGGTCCCGGTTTTCCGAGATGCTCGGGGATGGAAACTATGATGAGGGGCGCTTTCTGCAGGAGGTGGCCGTGATGCTGGTCAAGTACTCGATCAACGAGGAAATCAGCAGGCTCTCCGCCCACATCGCCGAGGCCCGCAGGCTGATCCAGGGCACCGGTCCCTGCGCCAAGAGGCTGGACTTCCTCAGTCAGGAAATGAACCGCGAGACGAACACCATCGGAAGCAAGAACATCCTCGTGCCGATCAGCATGTGCGTGGTCGAGATGAAGGACTGCCTTGAAAACATCCGTGAACAGATAAGGAACATCGAATGAGAATCGCAATCTCCGGCAAGAGCGGCTGCGGAAACACCACGGTTTCCGGCCTGGTGGCGGACAGACTCGGCTACCCGATGATCAACTTTACCTTCCGCAACCTTTCGAAAGAGAAGGGAATCGACTTCTGGACATTCTGCGAGATGGCCAACAAGGACGACAACATCGACCGTGAACTTGATTCACGCCAGGTCCAGATGGCCCGCTCCCTGGACAACTGCGTCCTGGGTTCCCGCCTGGCAATCTGGATGCTCGACGATGCCGATCTGAAGGTCTACCTGCTTGCGGACCCGCAGACACGCGCTGGGCGGATCTTCAAACGCGAAGGCGGTACGCTTGAGCAGATCATGGAGCAGACCTGCCGCAGGGATGCCGCAGACACCGAGCGTTACGGCAGAATCTACGGCATCGACAACAACGACACCTCGGTAGCCGACCTGGTGATCGACACCTCGGCCCGTACTCCGGATGAAATTGCCGACATCATCGTCGACACCGCCCGGCGCCTGTCTGTACAAAAACAGCGGAACGGGGTATAATTCCCAGTTGCTGACATAAGGAGAACGAAGTGAGCATTCCTCTTGACAAACTTATCGACAAAGACTGCAACGTATACGAAATGACCTGCGTGGCCATCAAGGAAGCGACCCTTCTTTCCGAGCGCGCCGGCAACACCGAAACCGAGGGCGACGGAGAAAAGGTCGTCTCGGTGGCCCTGGACAAGGTGCTCAACGACGAAGTGGAGTACACTTCCTCCGATGAAGAGCAGTGAGCCTTCAAAGGTAATATTCCTCTTCGGTCCAACGGCGGTCGGCAAGACCGCCTTGCTTTTTAATGTCTTCGCGCACGGCTTTGAGGTAATCAACGCCGACTCGGTTCAGGTCTACCGCGGTCTGGACATCGGTTCGGCAAAGGCAACGTTAGCCGAGCGTGAGGCTGTTCCCCACCATCTTATCGACATCCGCGACCCCTGGGAGGACTTCAGCGTCGGTGATTTCGTCACCCTTGCCGACGAGGCCGTTTCGCAGATCACCGGCAGGGGAAACATCCCCGTCGTCTGCGGCGGGACAGCCTACTACTTCAGACATTTCCTCTACGGCCTGAGCGGAGGTCCGAAGGCCGACCCCGTAATCAGGCAGAAGGTCTTCGACATGCTTGAGAAAAACGGCAGGCAGTGGTGCTACGAAGAGCTTTCGCGCCTGGATCCGTCCAGCGCTTTAAGAATTCACCCGAATGATGTCTACCGGATCACCCGCGCCCTGGAGGTCTGCTACACTTCCGGCGGCCGGCTCTCCGACTATCCTGTCCCAACCACACCCAGGGAGGGGCTGGATGTCCTGATTCTCGGTCTGACCAGGCCTAAAGATGAGCTGGACTGCAGAATCCGGGAGCGGGTTGACATGATGTTCGAACAGGGCCTGGTTGCTGAAATCGAGTCTCTTATTTCCCGCGGCGCCGGATTGCAATGGCCCTCGATGAAGGCAATCGGCTACAGTGAGTACCTCAAAGCCAGGGAAGCAGGGGAGGTCGATCTCGACTCTGTCCGGCAGCAGATAATCATGGACTCAATCCATTATGCAAAACGCCAGAGGGTCTTTTTCAACAGCTTCCCCTCGGTTCACTGGGTCAACCCCCAGACCGATGTCGGGGAGATAGCATCCCTTGTCTCATCCTTTACCCTGAACTGATTTGTCTCGGCTTTTCGTTTTTCGGGCCATCGGTCGGAGACGCCCGGGAATTGGCCATAAGCGGCGAATTCGGCCGCCGGTGTCCTCGCTCCGTCAAAAACGCGCGAAGGTAGTCCTTTTTCGGCCTCGACATGCAAAAAATCAACGGAGCGAGGCCGTAAAACGTCCTCGAATTGATAAAAACCGACGGAGCGAGGCAGCAACGTCTCAGCAGATTTCCGAAAACCTGAGGATTGAGTTCTTCGTAACCGGATCGGCCAGGCATTGCCCAAACAGGAGCTGAAGGTTCGCCGCTCTGTGGCTGTCGCTTGTCAGCACGAAGGTTCCGCCGTGTTCGGCGATGTAGCGGCGTATCGGGGCTGCGGGGTAGGGCTCGGTTCCCAGGCCCCGGGCGATGGGGCTCGTGTTGATTTCAAACGGCACCTTGTACTTCAGCAGTCTGTCGGCGGCGGTCTGCCAGGCCTCGATATATCTGGGATTCTGCGGGTCAAAGAAGGGAGTGACCCCGTTGTACTTGCGAATCAGATCCAGATGGCCGATGATCTGGGCCCCGGTGCGCTCCAGGACATCGGAGACCGCCGCGTAGTAGGCCTCTATTACACGGTAGATGTCCCCGCCAAACAGGCTGTCAGCCGCCGAAACCAGATACTGCGCCCCGTCGTCGACCGGGCAGTAGTCGTTTCCGAATCTGATGTAGTGGACCGAGCCTATGGCGTAGTCGTACGGCGCCGTACTCTCTGACGAGTCATAATCCTGTTCAATCCCGCAACGGATGCGGATTTTCCCGGCGAACTCCTCACGCAGCGCGGCAACCTCATCCCGGTAGGCGATGTCCCTGTCCTTGGGCATGCAGTAACTGCCGTCGAAAACAGTATAGCTGTGGTCGGACAGCCCCAGGTCGGTCATTCCCCGGCGCAGGGCCTCTTCGACAAGGGCACGCGGACTGTCCTTTCCGTCGCTGAAGGTCGAGTGTACGTGGAAATCTTCCGGATAAGCTTTGCACAGGTTGCTCATCAGACCATCTTCTCCTGTTTGACCTTTTTGTCGATTACGTGGCGCGAGGCCAGTTCGGCCTTTATGTCGCCGATTGAGATTCCGCTCTGGACCATCAGGACCAGCAGGTGGTAGGCCAGATCGGCAATCTCGTAGATTGTTTCCTTTTTCTCACCGCCTTTGGCGGCAATGATTACCTCGGTCGATTCCTCGCCGACTTTCTTGAGAATCTTGTCCAGCCCCTTGTCAAACAGATACGAGGTGTATGAGCCCTCTACCGGTTTGTCCCTGCGGCCCTTGATCAGAGCGGCCAGAGCCTCCATGCTGAAACTCTCCGGTCCGCTTTGGAGGGTGTTGAAGAAGCATGAACGGCTGCCGGTGTGACAGGCAGGTCCGTTCGGACGGACCGCCACGAGCAGGGCGTCCTTGTCGCAGTCGGCTGTAATCGAGACGACGCTTTGGGTGTTTCCGCTCGTCTCACCCTTGAGCCAGAGTCGGTTTCTGGAGCGGCTGAAAAAGCAGGTGAGTCCGCCCTCGATCGTCTTTTCCAGACTCTGCCGGTTCATGTATGCCAGACAAAGCACCTCACCGGTGTCCGCGTCTGAAACGATTGCAGGAATCAGCCCTTTCTCATCGAATTTCAGGGTTCCGATGTCAAACAGAATATCGTTCATATTTCCTCCCCGGTCATCGGTCTGACCGGAATGCCGTTTTCGGCCATTGTCCTCTTGAGTGCCGGAATGCTTATTTCCCCGAAGTGGAACACCGATGCGGCCAGGGCCGCGTCGACGGTGGGGACCTGGTTGAACAAGTCGATGAAGTCCTCAATCCGTCCCGCACCGCCGGAGGCAATCACCGGTACGGTGCTGATTTCGCAGACCGCTTTCAACAGCGGGATATCAAATCCGCCTTTGACTCCGTCAGTGTCTATGGAGTTCACCACAATCTCTCCGGCTCCGCTTTCAATTGCCTGTTTTATCCACCGCAGGGCCTCCAGATCCGTATCGGTGCGCCCGCCGCGGGAAAAGACCCGGTATTCTGTCCCGACCCGTTTTATGTCCACCGACAGAACCACACACTGGCTTCCGTAAAGGGCGGCGGCCTTTTCTATCAGCCGGGGATCGGCAATCGCCCCGGAGTTGACGCTGACCTTGTCGGCGCCGCAGTCCAGGACCCGTCTGAAATCGTCCGTACAAGTAATCCCTCCGCCCACCGTCAGTGGGATGAAGACCTTCTCAGCGGTTTTCTTCAGGATTTCGGTGAAAAGCTTGCGGCCGTCGGATGAGGCGGTGATATCGTAAAAGACCAGTTCATCCGCCCCGTTGTCACTGTAAAACGAGGCCAGGTCGACAGGGGAGGAGACTTCCCTCAGTCCGGTGAAGTTCACGCCCTTTACGACCCGCCCGTCCCGGACGTCAAGACAGGGGATAATCCGTTTGGTAATCACAAAGCCTCCCGTATCGCCTCAGCCAGGTCGATGCGCCTCTCGTACCAGGCCCGGCCGATTATCGCCCCGTACAGACCCAGGGCCTTGAGTTCCCTGATGTCCTCAATTCCCGAAACCCCGCCCGAGGCGGTAATGTCCAGTCCGGTTATCCCGGAGAGTCTGCGGTAAAGCTCCCGGTTAGTTCCTCCGAGCATACCGTCGCGGGAAATGTCGGTGCAGATTATGTTGGATACTCCCCGGTTGTGCAGGTCCCGGCAGAACCCCATAGCCTTAAGAGAGCTTGTTTCCTTCCAGCCCCGGATGGCGGCAAAACCGTCTCGGATGTCCACGCCGACGGCGATTGCCTCGCCCCAACGCTCCAGGGCCCGGTCCAGCAGCTTCGGATCGGTTACCGCCGCCGTCCCCAGAATCACCCGGTCGATTCCGCTGTCGATGTACCTTGAAATCATATCTTCGGACCTGATGCCGCCGCCGACCTGGCAGAACAATCCGGTTTCCTTCTTGATCCGGGCAATCACGTCCAGATGGACCGCTCCGAGGTCCCTCGCCCCGTCGAGATCGACGATGTGTACGCGGTCGGACACTCCGGCGATTGTGCGCGCGACCTTGAGCGGATCGGAACTGAACACCGTCATGTCGTCGTAGTCGCCCTTTCTCAGCCTGACTACCTTGCCTGAGCAGAGGTCCATGGCGGGAAATATCAGCATACGAAGTCCCCCCTTTGCATCATGCAGAACGCCTTGAGAATCTTCAGTCCCGCCGGTCCGCTCTTTTCCGGATGGAACTGGCAACCCATGACATTGCCCTTCGCCGCGGCGGCGGTCAGAAGCCCTCCGTACTCGGTTCTGGCCGTTATGAACCGTTCCGGGCAGACCGCGTGGTACGAGTGGACGAAATAGACATATTCAGATTCTTTGAGGAATCTGAAAAGCGGATGGACCGGTTGTGAGAGAATCAGCCGGTTCCAGCCGATCTGGGGAGTCTTCAGCCCCTCAGCGGCGGATTCACGGATGGGACGGACGCTGCCCCCGATCAGCCCCAGGCCCTGATGCACGCCGTTTTCAAAACTCCTCTCAAACAGCAGCTGCATCCCCAGGCAGATTCCCAGCACCGGCGTTCCCGACAGGGCCGCGTCGGCAACAGCCCCGGCCAGTCCCGTCCGTTTCAGCTGCTTTGCGGCATCCGCAAACGCTCCGACTCCGGGCAGCACGATCCGCCCCGCCTGCCTTACCGTTTGCGGGCAAGACGTGACCGCTGCCTCCTCTCCGAGTGTGCCAAACGATGAACGCAGGGAAAAGATGTTTCCGACCCCGTAGTCGACAATCACCGTCATCAGAGCACTCCCTTTGACGAAGGAATCACACCGGCGTTAAGCGGGTCAATCGAGACCGCCTGACGCAGGCTCCGGCCAAAGGCCTTGAACGCGGCCTCGATGATGTGGTGCGTGTTCTGACCGCTGAGCAGCCTCAGGTGCACGGCACCGGGGCAACCCCGTGTAAAGGCTGCAAAGAACTCCCTTACCAGTTCGGTGTCGAAATCCCCGACCTTCTGAGCCTCCATGGGGAGAAAGAATCCCAGATAACTGCGTCCGCTCAGATCCAGCGAGCAGAGGACCAGGGTCTCGTCCATCGGCAGGAAGCAATCCCCGTACCTGCGGATGCCTTTCTTGTCTCCCAGGGCCTGTGCAAAGGCCTGGCCCAGTACGATTCCTATGTCCTCGGTGCTGTGGTGGTAGTCGACATCGGTATCCCCCTTGCACCTGAGAGTCAGCCCAAGTCCCCCGTGCACTGCCAGCAGGGTGAGCATGTGGTTGAGAAACCCGCAGCCGCTGTCGATTCTTACATCTCCGCCTTCCAGCCGGAGGGTCAGTTCTATGTCCGTTTCCGCGGTTGTTCTTCTGATTGAGGCCTGTCTCATGATTTCTCCCCGAGGATCTTTCCCGTCTTTGTCAGGAAGGTGTCCATCTGTTCCCTGGTCCCTATGGTCACCCTGATCCAGTCCCTGAGCCTGGGTGAGTCGAAGTGCCGGACAAGCACGCCCTCGGAGCGCAGCGACCGGTACAAGTATTCCGCGTCCGCTTTCCCCGGCGAGGCAAGCAGGAAGTTGGCACTTGACGGCAGTACCCTGAAACCCATTCTGCGAAGTTCTTTCGCAGTGTATTCGCGGTTTGAGGCCACCGTCGCGCAGTTTGCCCTGCAGTACTCGGTGTCCAGCAATGCCCCGATTCCCGCCGCCTGGGTCATGCGGTTGATGTTGTACGGATTGAACGAACAGCGGATCTTCTCCAGATCGGAAATCAGCCCGGGGTCGCCGATTGCGATCCCCAGTCTGGCTCCCGCCATCGAGTGCGATTTTGAGAGGGTCCTGATTATCAGAAGGTTTGGATACTCCTCCGTCAGGCACAGGGCGCTGGGTGCTCCGAATCCGACGTAAGCCTCATCGACGATGACCAGCCTGTCCGGGTCGGATGAGACCAGATTTCTGATCAGTTCCGTCCCGACGGCAATCCCCGTCTGGGCGTTGGGGTTGGCCAGGAATACGGTTCCCCGGGCCCCGGCCAGCGGCCGGATGTCGACTGTGAAATCATCCCTGAGCGGCACCGTGACGACCGGCACGTTGTACAGGGCCGCGCAGGAGGAATAAAAACCATAGGTGATTTCCGTCAGCACGGCCGGAGTGTCAGCATCGCAGAATGCCTGGAAAGCCCAGGCGATGACCTCATCCGAACCGTTGGAAAAGAGGATGCGGTCCTTGCCGACCCCCAGGACCTCCGAAGCCGCCTGCTTGAGGGCGGTGCACTCCGGGTCACAGTAGAGGTTCAGATCTCCCGCGGCCTGCCGGGCCAGACGCTGGGCATAGGCGGAGGGAGGGAAGGGTGACTCGTTGGTGTTGAGTTTGACGAACTCAATGTCCCGCGGCTGCTCCCCCGGAGTGTACGGGGTCAGGCCCGACAGACCCGGTCTGAGAAAACGGCTCATAACTGTCCCTCCTTCGCTTGTTTTCTGATGAGCGCGCTTGAAGCGTGGGCACCCAGCCCTTCGGCCAGGGCAAAACGGTTCACATCATCTGCCAGGGCGCATGCGACCTCCCGCGGCAGGGAGGAATACTGCACCCTCTTTGTGAAGTCATCCACCCCCAGGGCGCTTGAGAACCGGGCTGTCCCCGACGTCGGCAGGGTGTGGTTCGGCCCTGTCAGATAGTCTCCCATCGCCTCGGGGCAGTAGTGCCCGAGGAAAACCGAGCCGGCGTTCCTGATGCTTCCCAAAAGGGGCATCGGGTCGTCCAGACACAATTCCAGATGCTCCGGAGCCCATTCGTTTGAGATCTCGATTGCCTGGCTTATCGAATCGACAATCAGAATCCTCCCGTTGTCGGAGATGCTCCGGCCGGCGATTTCTCCGCGGGTCAGCTGAGGCAGTCTCTTTTGAATCTCATCGAGCACATTCAGACCGAGCTCACGGCTGTCTGTGAGAAGCACCGCCTTTGCCATCGGGTCGTGCTCCGCCTGGGCCAGCATGTCGGCAGCCAGAAAAGCCGGGCAGGCCGACTTGTCCGCGATGATCAGAATCTCGCTCGGACCGGCAATCATGTCTATGCTGACCGCTCCGAATACCTGTCGCTTTGCCTCGGCCACATATGCGTTTCCCGGTCCGACGATTTTGTCCACCTTGGGCACCGTCTGTGTCCCGTAGGCCAGGGCGGCTATGGCCTGTGCCCCGCCGATGGCGAACACCCGGTCCACACCGGCGATTTTCGAGGCCGCCAGTACGGTGGGACTGATTGTGCCGTCTGAATCGGGCGGGGTGACCATGACGATCGTACCGCAACCGGCGATCCGGGCCGGAATGGCTGTCATCAGCACCGTCGAAGGGTATGCGGCCCTTCCTCCGGGGACGTAGATTCCGACCTTTTCAATCGGCAGGACCTTCTGGCCCATCACGGTTCCGTCCGGTTCCCTGATCTCAAAGCCCTCCCTCAGCTGGGAGCGGTGATACCTCTCTATCCTTCCTGCGGCCAGGCGCATGGTCCCAAGCAGTTCCGGGTCGATCCCGGCGGCAGAGGCGTCGATGACTTGCCCGGGAACCTCGATGCACAGGTCCCGGACTTTGTCGAAGCGACGGCTGTACTCCAGCAGGGCCGTATCCCCGCATCTTCTGACGTCGCTGATAATCGCGCGGACGGTTTCCCTGATGTCCCGGTCCGCCTCCGGGGAGCAGTTGCGGTTCAGCAGCTGTGGAGCGTAGTCACTGACGCAGATCATACGGGCACCTCCTCCACAAGGGCGGCGACCAAACTCTTTACCGATTCCGATTTGAACCGGAACGATGCCTTGTTGGCCGTGAGCCGTGCGCTTAACGGGGCGATTTTCTCAACAACGGACATCGAATTCTCCTTAAGCGTTGTGCCGGTCTGTACGATATCGACGATTACGTCCGACAGCCCCAGCAGAGGAGCCAGCTCAATTGAGCCGTTGAGCCTGATGATGTCGATGTCCCGTCCCCGGCTGCGGAAAAACGAGCGGGCCGCCGACGGGAACTTGGTGGCCACCCTGAGGGTTCCTTCGCGGTTGTCCTGCCAGCCGTCCGGGGCGGCAACGGCAAGGGTGCACTTTCCGACGTTCAGATCCAACAGCTCATACACGTCCGGCTTGTACTCCATTATTATGTCCTGTCCGGTGACCCCCAGGTCGGCCGCCCCGCGCTCGACGTACACCGCCACATCCGAGGGCTTGACCCAGAAGAACCGCACCCTGTGCTCAGGGTTCTCCAGAATCAGCGCCCTGCTGTCCGGATTGAGAGTGCCGCAGCCGTATCCGGCTTTTTCAAAGAGGGAGTAGACCTCCTCTCCGAGCCTTCCCTTCGGCAGGGCGATACTCAGCGTGTCATCCGCTGTCGCGGCCAAAGGAGCCCGGGCGAGTCTGTCGGTGTAAACCGCAAAGCCCACAGCCCTGGAGCGGCGTGAAAGCTTGACCATCAGGTTGTCGTACCGGCCACCCGAAAGCACCGCCTCCGGGACACCCGGCACAAAGCCGCTGAATACGGTGCCGTTGTAGTAAGCCCCGTCGGCCACGGCGGAAAAATCGACCCGTATCATCGCCGCCCGTTTTCCTGTCTCCAGGATACGGATAAGGCCGGCAGTTTCCCGGGCCTGATCACGGACGGCCCCGTCACCTGAGGCGGCCCGGCGTTCGATCAGCGCAGAGGCCTCTTTCAGGCCGACCGGGTTGCCCGTCAGCCCCTGAAGAATCGTGTAATCCAGTCCGTTCTCATCGCAGATCTTCTTCATCCCGGCGCTCTGGCGGCGCGAGAGGGCCGAAATCAGCGCACCCGCGGTACCGTCGTCGGCTCCGGTCTGCCTCACAAGCGCCTCGACCAGCCCCAGCGGACAGATGCAAAGCAAGGACCGCGGGCTTATCATTTCCAGGCTTTCGCAGGCCAGATCAATCACGCCGGCGACTTCCGCCGTGCCCACCTTTCCCAGGCACTCGACACCCGACTGCATGATTTCGCCGAAAGAGCCGGTGCCCTTGCTCACCCTGTAGACGTTTTCGTTGTAAAAGAACCGCCTGACCTTGTCGGGCTCGTCGGAAAGGTTTCGGATCAACGAAAGTGTCACGTCCGGCTTGAGCGCCAGAAGCTTCCCGTCGGTGTCGGTGAAGGTCAGAACATTGTCCGAAACCAGAAAGTCCTTGTGTCGGGCGTAGAAATCGTACTCCTCGAATTTTCCCATCCGGTAGGGGAGGTAGCCTCTGTCCAGGTACAGCTGCCTGAGCCCGAGCGCCAGTTTTTCCCCCGGTGCCAGAACCGCGTCGTCAATTCTCATCGCCCTCTCCCTGTGAAACAAGCTTCCCGATTACCAGGCCGTATCCGCCGCTTCCGTAATTCAGCGCCCGGGATACCCTGCTGATCGTGGCGGTGCTCACCCCCGCCCGGGAGGAGATGGTCTGGTAGTTGCGCCCCTCGGAGAGCAGGATTGCCGTCTGCAGACGCTGGGCCATGTCCTGAATCTCCCTGATGGTGCACAGGTCCTCCAGGAAAGCCGCACACTCTTCGTCCGACTCAAGCAGTCCGATGGCCCTGAACAACAAATCCGTCGCTTCGTTTCTGTACGTCATATCCGCCTCCCGTGTTAGCGTGCTATCACATTATCACTTTATCATATTAAAGTGCAAGACCTGACCTTCAACGCCGACTCTCTCACCTCCGGAATCAAGAAGGCCCTCGCCGCGTTCGAGAAGAAATACGAATGGGCAGCCGGAAGAGTCGCCTACAACTCCAAGAAGGGTTCAGAGTACCAGCCCAAGCTGATCGCAGCCCAGAAGGCCAACGCCTACATCGCCGACTTCGTCATGATCCAGGATGCCTCGTTCCTCAAGAACGCCATGCTCGACACCAACTTCCTGCTCAGCTATGACCCGTCCGACGCCGACATCAAGATTGCCGACGAGGACAAGAACCCGCTGGTCGGAGTCACCTTCAACAAGGTCTTTATCTACGACAACACCACGGTCGGAACCGAGCAGCTGAAGAACGTCTGGCAGATGACCGGAGTCGACGGCGTTTCCCTCAAGGGCCTGCACAACGTCTCCTACCAGAACCCGCTCGGAGAGGACATCAACATGAGCTTCCTTATCATGCTGACCAGCCCGAGCTCCTGCGAGAGACTCAAGGCCGCCTACAAGAGCTACTTCGGAAAGGACTACGAAGAGGATCCGAACTACGTCAACATCGGCTACAAGTTCGTCAAGGAATTCATCCAGAACGTCGGCTACTGGCACAGCTCGGACTCCAGTGAGATCAAGGGCCTGAAGAACTACGCCGCCGACGGCAGAATTATCTTCGCCGGACTGTGCAAGCTCAAGGACTACGAGTACTACAAGGACACCTACAAGGACACCGACGACTACTACACCAAGACCGTCACCGCCGGCGGTTGGAACAACCAGATCGAGGGCTTCAACGGATTCGTGTACAACATGTGGACCCTGATTCCCGTCACGGCCAAGCTCCCGTACACCGCCTGTCTGTTCATCAAGTACATCCACTCCGCCGAAGGCTACAAAGCCGGATGGGGCGGAATCCTCGGATACTACTCCTCCAACTCCAACATCCCGTCGGTCGACGGCGACCCCGCCCTGGCCGAATGGAAGAAGTTGTGCGTCGTCGAGGACGTCCAGTATATCGACCAGTCCTACGCCAGCGTCGTCAAGTTCATCAACATGGCTCTGGCCGGAAAGTAAACCTTATATACACGGGGGGCGGAAACGCCCCCTTTTTTCGTAAAGGGAGATAATGATAATGGCTGAAAAGACCATTAGCCCGGTCGGGAACAGGTTCAGGACCTATTTCTCCAAACCGGCGAACATTATTACAGTCGTCTTCCTCGTAATCCTGGTTCTGACGGTCGTCCTGCCGCTGAGCACCCTGCTGCTGGGCTCTTTCAAGATCAACGGAAACCAGGAGGCCGTGTACGTTTCAACCTTTGACAATCCGGTCGAGGACGGCGATTTCACATTCCACCATTGGGTCGAACTGCTGACGAGCAAGGAGTACCATTACGCCCTGACGGCATTCTGGGAACCCCTGTACCAGTCCACCCTGATGGCCCTGCTTGCCTGCTTCGTGGCGGTGCTCTTCGGGGGAGTAGTGGCGTGGTTCATCACCCGCAGCGACCTGCCCTTCAAGAAGTTCCTGTCAACGGTATTCGTGTTTCCGTACATAATGCCCAGCTGGTCGATGGCAATGTTCTGGGAGAACTTCTTCAAGAACACCTCGATCAACGCCGGCAAAGGCATGCTTGAGGCGCTGACCGGAATCTGCGTTCCCGAGTCGATGGTCTACGGGCTTTTCCCCTGCGCCATGGCCCTGGGACTCCACTACGCGCCCTTTGCCTACATTCTCATCGGAGGTATCCTGCGCAACATGGACGCCAACCTTGAGGAGGCTGCCACCGTTCTCAAGGCCAGCCGCTTCAAGATTCTCTACAGGGTTACCCTGCCGATCGTCATGCCGGCTTTGGTCTCGACGGTTCTGCTGGTGTTCTCAAGCTCCATAAGCAGCTTCACCGTTCCGTTCTTCCTCAACAAGAGCTCGATCAAGGGCGGAAACAACTTCATCGCCATTTCCATCCAGATGCGCAGCCTGCTCAACAACGGCATGACAAAGGGGCAGGGCTATGTTCTGGCCATCATCCTGATGCTGTTCTCGATTGCCATCCTCATGGCGAACAACAAGATCACCGGCAGCCGCAAGTCTTTCACCACGGTAACCGGAAAATCCGGTCAGGTTTCCCTGGTCAAACTGGGCAAGGCCCGGAAGCCTCTGGCGGTTTTCCTGCTGATCCTGGTGGCTTTCTTTGCCATCGTGCCGCTGCTCTCGTTCGCCGCCGAAAGCCTGCTCGAGGTTCCCGGAGACTTCTCGACGCTGACTCTGCGCTACTGGTTCTCCGCCGAGCCGTTTGAGGGAAGCAACAAGGGCGACACCGTCGGAATCCTGCGCAGCGCGTTCATGTGGAGTGCACTCGGCCGGAGCCTGCTGCTGTCGCTGATCGTCGCCGGCGTGGCCGGAACCTTCGGAATCCTCATCGGTTACGCGGTGGCCCGCAAGAGGGGAAGCAGGGCTGCCTCGATGGTTTCCAACCTGGCCTTCCTGCCGTATCTGATTCCGTCGATGAGCTTCGGTGCCGTCTATCTGGCCCTGTCCTACACCAAGGGCTTTACCTGGCTGGACGGCTCGTTCCTGATTCTGATCATGGTAGGCTCGATCAAGTTCATGCCGTTCGCATCCAGGACGGGCACCAGCGCAATGCTGCAGCTCTCCGGTGAAATCGAGGAAGCGGCCATCGTCATCGGCGTGCCCTGGATCAGGAGGATGACAAAGATCCTGTTCCCGATCCAGAAGGCCAGCTTCATCAGCGGCTACCTGCTGCCGTTCATCTCCTGCATGAGGGAACTGTCGCTCTTCGTACTGCTCGTTCCGAGCTTCAAGACATTGGCGACCAGCATGCTGCAGGAATACAGCAGGACAGGACTTTCGCAGTCCAGCAACGCGGTCAACCTGCTGATAATCATCGTTGTCCTGGTTATCCAGTTCATCGTCAACAAGCTGACCGGAGCAAGCATCGACAAGGGAGTGGGAGGAAACTGATATGCCGAAGATCGTACTTGAACATGTATCCAAAAGATTCCAGAAATTCACAGCGGTCGAAGACCTGAACATGGTCATCGAAGACCGCGAGTTCATCATTCTCCTCGGTCCTTCCGGCTGCGGAAAGACCACCACGCTGAGAATGATCGCCGGACTCGAGACCCCGACCGAGGGCCGCATCACCATCGGAGACACCGTGGTGTTCGACTCGGAAAAGCAGATAAACCTCTCGCCCTCAAAGCGCGACATCGGTTTCCTTTTCCAGAACTACGCCCTCTGGCCGCACATGACGGTCCACCAGAACATCGCCTTCGGACTTGAGAACCTCAAGTGGCCCAAGCCCCAGATTGAGGCCCGTGTCAAGGAGATGCTCCAGATGCTCAAGATCGAGGAGTTCGACAAGCGTTATCCGTCCGAGCTCTCCGGAGGACAGCAGCAGCGTGTCGCCATCGCCCGTACCCTGGCCCCCAGGCCCAAGGTTCTGTTCATGGACGAGCCGCTTTCCAATCTCGACGCCAAGCTGAGGCTGGAGATGCGCATCGAGCTCAAGAGGCTGCACACCGACACCGACTCGACCTTTGTCTACGTCACCCACGACCAGTTGGAGGCCATGACCCTCTCCTCGAGGATCTGCCTGATCAAGAACGGCATCCTTCAGCAGTTCGACCCGCCGATGGAAACCTATTCCAACCCGGCCAACCTCTTCGTCGCCGACTTCGTCGGAAATCCATCGATGAACTTCATCCCGGCAAAACTTGTCTCGGCCGACGGGGCAAAGGCCACTGTTGAGTTCTTCGGCCGCAGATTTGCCTTTGAGGCCGCCAGGCCGATCGGAGAAATCGGCGCAGAGGCCGTCGTCGGCGTTCGCCCGGAGTTCGTCCGTCTGGAGGAGGGCGAGGGACAGGCGAAGATCTACGGAACCCTGCCTGCCGGTATGGAGACGACGGTCAAGCTGGATGTCGACGGTTTCATCCTCACCTCGGTCAAGTTCGGAAACGTCGACTACAAGCTCAACAGCGACATGAACTTCTCCATCGAGGGCGACGGAATCATCCTGTTCGACAAGCAGACCGGAAAGAACGTCGGAAGGGGAAGGGTAACTCCTCTCTGATTCTCACTGCCTGTCAGACACAAAACGAGGGACCGCCACGCTGCGGTCCCTCTTCTTTATCACGTTGCGTTCTGTCCGGCGGGGGACGGTCAGGCCTTGCCCACGCTTCCGAATACTTCCAGTTTGTGGGCGACGATGTCGGCACAGGCCTTGACGACCTTCTTGCTGACCTTGCGCGGGTCCTGTCCGTTGTCCTCGAGGTACGCCAGGCGCGAGGTCTCGTAGACTCCGATGGATTTCAGCTCGGTGCCGATGTTGATCTTGCACACTCCGCGGCGGATCGATTCGATGAAGTCCGGCTCGGGTACTCCGGTGCCCCCGTGCAGTACCAGCGGCATCTCGGGAATCAGCTCGTGTATGGCTGAGATGCGGGGGAAGTCGAGCTTGGGCTCGCTCTTGTAGAAACCGTGGACGGTTCCGACGGCGACGGCAAGGGCATCGATTCCGGTGTCTTTGACGAACTTCAGGGCCTCTTCGGGTTTGGTGAACATGGCTGTGCGCTCGTCGACGCTGATGTCGTCTTCCTTTCCGCCGACGTGTCCCAGCTCGGCTTCGACGGAGCAGCCGTATCTGGAGGCGTAATCGACTGCCTCGGCGGTGATGTCGACGTTTTCCTGATACTCCTTGGAGGATGCATCGATCATTACCGATGTGAACCCGTTGTCGACGCAGCGCTTGAGGATCTCCATGTCGGTGCAGTGGTCGAGGTGGAGAACCATCTGGACTCCGTACTCCTCCGCCACGGTCCGGGCGATGGCGGCGGTGGTCTTCTCTCCGAACAACTTCATGGCTCCGGTTGAGGCCATGGCGATGACCGGGCTGTTCTGGCGTGCGGCGCCCTCGGCTATTCCCTGGAGGTTCTCAAGGGTGAAGAAGTTGAATCCGCCGACGGCGTATTTTCCGAGGCGGGCCTTTCTCAATACGTATTCAAGTGTGACAAGTCCCATGCAGAGCTCCTTTTTTCTCTGTCCGGAATTATAAGTGCTGTCTTTGCGGTTTGCAAGTTGAACAATTACCGCCCCGGCGGATGAAAACGGCCGTGTAGAAATATGTAGAATCGCCCGGAACGCTTTTTCCCAGGCGGCCATCCGGTGTAAGTTGTAACTGCAGGCGGGCAATCCCCTGCAAAGAGGCAATTCAGTCAAGCTTCTTTTGTTTTTCCCTTCGAAGCGCTTTCCCGGCGGACCTTCCGGTTCCCGTCGGGGGCGCTTCCTTTTTGGTATCTTTTCGGGAACGCCGATACTGTTTTTTTTTGGTTGCGGGCATGGTGAACTCGTGTGATAATGTTAAGAGAAGGGAGCCCGGGAAACCGGAATCCCTTCAAAGGGAAAAACTGTTTCAATAAGCTCAGTTTTGGTACATCAAGGGGGTCTTGTAATATGCGCAAGAAGTTTCTGTTAGCCGTCCTGGTGCTGCTTGTCGTCCTTTCAGCCCAGGCCTTCGCCGCGATTTCCGGCGATCCGATCAAGAATTACGATCTGCCCATGCTGATCACAAACGCAGGACAGGGACCCGGCGGAAAGCTGGCCCGTCTGCTGGTCAGCCAGACAAAGACCATCATCCTGGACACCGATTACTTCTATGAGTCCGAGCCCGAGAGACCCGAACTTGTGACCCGCAAGTACTCCTGTCTGATGGTCATCATCGGCTCCACCGACAAAGGTCTCGGAGCTTCCGGAATCACCATTGAGGACGAAATCCAGAGACTGCAGCGTGTCGTCGAAGTGTGCAAGGAAATCAACCTTCCCATAGTCGCCGTGCTGCTGGAGCAGGACAAGCGCGCCTCCGGAATCCCGACCAACGCCAACGAGCGCTGTATCGACCTGATCTGCCCGAACGCCGAGTGGATGATCGTCGTCAAGAGAGGAAACAGCGACGGACGTTTCGACGAAATCAAGGCGAAGTACAACATCCCGCTTACAATCATCGATTCCCAGTCCGACTTCATCGCTCTGGCAAAGAAGATTTTCAACAGATAAAGACTTCAAAGGGGTTTGAATAGAATGTATCTGTACACAACCATCCTGTTCGTGATTATGGTCGCGAGTTTCGTGATTTGCAGCAGAAAGCTCAAATCGCCCGAAATCTCGATGGCCATCACGGGTGTTGTGGGAGCACTTGTGGCGTACTTCATGTACCTCGGCGGGGAATACCAGATCGACTTCCCCGTGAGAATCCTGGTCGAGGGTCTGTTCACCAACTTCGATTTGGCAATCTCCTTCGTCTGCGCCTCAGTGTTCGTCAACCTGTATTCGTACTCCGGAGCCATGACGGCGGTTACCAGAAAACTGGTCGGCACCTTCGACAACAAGTGGATTCTGCTGACCTTCATGGCTGCCTTCATGCTGGTTCCCGGAGCCCTGACCGGTGCCGGAAGCATCTCCGTCTTCGTCCTCGGCGGTCTGGTCGCCACCGTAGTCCGCTACATGGGCCTTTCCGACCGCAAGACGACAGCCTTCGTGTTCATCTTCGCCATCCTCTCAGCGGCCTGCCCGCCAATCAACCTCTGGACGATGATGATGACCGCGCAGTGCAACATGCCGTACGTCGGATTCACAAAGCTTCTTGCCCTGCCCATAGCAATCGTCGGAATCTTCACCATCATCTATCTCGGATGGGGCTCAAAGCGCGAGCCGAAGGAAAAGATTCTGGCAGAGCTGCCTGAGGCACCTGAAAAGATGAACATGCTGCGGATCCTGCTTCCGCTGGTGGTCGTTATCGGCCTGATCCTGCTGACCCTGTACGCCCCGTTCGACGTGCCGGTCATCGGACTGCCGCTGACCTTCATCATCGGTTCGTTCATCGTTGTTCTCTGCAACCCGGTCAAGAGGACCTTCAAGGAGTACTTCAAGGTCGTCAATGACACGATGGAGCAGGTGTTCCCGCTGGTCGCCACCGTTCTCAGCGTAGGTGTCCTGCAGAGCTCGATGACCCAGATCGGTGTCAAGGGACTCATCGGAGTCACCTTCATCACCCTGCCGCTGGTCATGCTCTACGTCACCGTCCTGCTGTTCGGCCCGTTCGCCCAGGGTTGTCTGAGCTACGGCTCGGCCATCATCATCGGCGCCCCGCTGGTGTTCATGTTCAACACCCGCGGTATGGACACCACCGTCGTCTGCGCCGCCCTGAGCCTGATGTTCCCGATCGGTGACTGCCTGCCGCCGTCGAGAATCACCGGACGTCTGACCTGCGAGACCGTCGGTTACCAGGGTTCGTACATGTCGTTCCTCAAGCAGATCGCCATTCCGTGCGCCCTGCTCGGAGCCCTCGCCCTGGTGATGTTCATCACTCCGGGCACGTTCACGTTCTTGAAGTAGGAGGAAGAGGAAATGCTGGTATTCTGGGGAGATTTAGTCCACTATCTGTATTTCGTCATTGCGGGTATCATCGCATTCTTCCTGGTGAAGAACCTGTTCAAGAGGGAGAAGCGCAACGGCCTGGTCTATGACATCGTCTATGCGTACTGCATCATACCTTTCGTGCTGCGCATACTGTTCATCAAATGAGGAAAGGGGGAAGAAAGATGAGTAACGAAACCACAGCAAAAGCCCCCGTCGCCTTCAAGACGAAGGTCATCCTCCTGATCATCATGGCAATCATCGCCTTTTTCGCCGGAAAGGAGTTCTGGGAGTTGCGTCACTACAAGGAGACCTTCGTTGCCTCCGAGGACCTGACCCAGGTCAAGTGGCTCAGCGACTACCTGCCCAGCCTGAAGGGGACATGGGCCGACACTCCGATTTACGTCTTTGACTCCGGGGTAGAGGGCGGCTCGGTGTTCGTCATGGGTAATGTCCACCCGTACGAGCCGGCCTCAAGCATCACCACATACGTGATGCTCGAGAACATCCATGTCACTACCGGAAAGGTGTTCATCATGCCTCAGGGCAACTTCAGCGGTTCGACGATGGGGTCCATCGGCGGTGCCTATCCGAAGTACGTCCACATCGAGACGGAGTGGGGTGAAAAGACATACAAGATCGGTTCCCGCGAGTCCAACCCGCTCGACCAGTGGCCCGATCCTTTCACCTACGTCCACTATCCCGACGGGCAGAACCTGGCCTATCAGGACATCCGCAACATGAACCGCACCTATCCCGGCCGTGAGGACGGAACACTGACCGAAAGAGCAGCCTATGCCGTCATGGAGTTCATCCGCCGCGAGAAGATCGACATCTCAATCGACATCCACGAAGCCTCGATCATGTACCCAGTTGTAGGTACCTACGTCGCTCCGGACAGCTCGATCGACATCGCGATGATGGCCGCCATGACCCTGTCCGACTCGGTGTTCGACATGAAGTGCGAAGCTTCGCCCAAGAGCCTGAAGGGTCTGTCCCACCGCGAATGGGGTGACTACTCCGACACCCTGGCGTTCCTGATGGAAACGCCGGAGCCGTTCATCGACCGCATCACCGGACCGATTACCGAGAACCTGATGCTCTACGGTATGGACGAGTTCCTCGTAAAGGCGGCGGAAAAGGGCCTGGTCTACGTCGACTATCCGGTCAGCTACTGGGGAGTAGAGGGCGAGCCGATGTGGTACAGAGTCGGACGTCACCTCTCTGGTGCTCTTGAAGCCATCAACTGGACCGGCCTGTTCTATGATGACAAGGCGGTCGAGGTCACATGGCCGACCTATGACGATCTGGCGGAAAACGGACTGGGGTATTACCTCCATGACCCGGCACTGGCTGAGAACATCGACCGTGTCCAGGTTGTGTATCACAAGCCTGTATCAGTGAACAACTGATAGGAAATAGTCTGCGCCGGGCCTGCGCCCGACGCAGTCGGAAAAGGAACCAAAACCTGTAAAAAGGGAAAAAAAGGAGCGAATCAATGAAGAAAGGACTAATTGCAATCCTCGTCACTCTGTTGCTGCTTCTGATACCTGCTCAGAACATCTTTGCATGTACTATTGTAGCAGTCGGAAAGGAAGCCACCGTTGACGGGTCGACAATCGTCACCCACAACGACGACTCGGGATCGGCAGACTTCAGACTCTGGATCATCCCCGCCCACGACTGGGAAGAGGGTTCGACCAGAGATCTGGTTGTGGACTCCCACAACTATGCCGATTTCAGTGATCCGTGGGAAAACCCGGATCTCGGCGGCGGAATTCTCAAGGGAACGGATGACAAGCAGCCTGCCCACACCCACGCCTATCTGCACTCACGCTACTCGTTCATGAACGACGTCGGAGTTGCCATGGGTGAGGCCACCAACAGCCTGAACCGCAGAAGCGAAGCCGGACTGGCCGCCTACAACGCCCTGTTCGTAGGCAACACCGGCAGCATCGACTGCTGGAACGCCCAGGATATCGCGCTCGAGAGAGCCAGCACCGCCCGTGAGGCTGTCGAGGTCATCGGATACCTCTGCGAGACCTACGGATGGCGCGATGCTTCCGAGACCATCAACATCACCGACGGAAACGAAATCTGGGTTCTGGAGACTTACGGAAAAGACATGTGGTGCGCAGTCCGCATTCCGGATGACCACTTCTTCATCGCCGCAAACAGCGCCAGAATCGCCTACATCGACTTCAACGACACCAATCACGAGAACTACTACTGGGCTCCCAACATGGTCCAGTTCGCCATCGACAACGGTCTGTGGGATGCTTCCCGCGATCTGAAGGAGTTCTCGCCGGCCGACATCTTCTGCCCGTCCGGAGCCAACCTCCGCGTCTGGAGAGGATTCATGCTCGTCGCCCCGTCGCTTGACCTCGACCCGACCGCCAACGCCGCCCACGACTATCCGCTGTCCGTCAAGCCGGAGAGACTGCTCTCCGTCCAGGACATCTTCGAGATCAAGGGCGACTACTACCAGGGCACCGAGTACGACAAGTCCCTGTTCCCCGAAGCCGGCCCCTACGGAAACCCGAACGCCCACTCAAAGGTCCGCTCGATCGGAGTCCCGCAGTCCTGCTACGTCCAGATCGGAAACGTCAAGTCCTGGCTGCCTGAGGAAATCAGATGTCTGGTATGGTTCGGCTACGGCGGAGCTGACACGACCTATCTGACCCCGCTCTGGGCCTCGATGGAAAAGCTGCCTGAGTTCTACTACACCGGAAGCCGCTATGAAACCTTCAGAAGAGACTCCGGATGGTGGACCAACTCCTATGTCCAGCAGATCTGTGAAATCAACTATCAGTACGGAATCGAAATCATCCACGCCAACAGACAGGCCAAGATGGACGGCCAGTACGCCACCGTCGACGCTCTGCAGGAAGTTGCCGCCAGGATGATCCGCGAGGGCAACAAAGAAGCCGCAATGAAGATGATTTCCGACTATGCCTACTACAATGCCATCGACTGGCACGACAGATGGCTCGCCCTGGGCGACCAGCTGCTGAAGACCTTCATGTGGGGCAGAATCAACTTCTCCACTCCGAGAGCTTCCCAGTGGTGGAACGGCATCATGGCTGACCAGCCCAAGAGAGATCTTGAGACCAGCCCGTTCACCAAGCCGGCACTCTGATCCGGATACGGTGAATCAAGCCCGAGGGCCTGCGCAAGCGGGCCCTCTTTTTATTTTGAATGCCGGTGAATCTGTGGTAAAACATAGGTATGTACCTGACATTGGCCTGTGTGCTCGTCCTGATTGCCGCGGGGGTGGCTGAATACCTTCTGCACCGGAAGAGGCTTGAGAGTATTCCCATCCGCATTCTCGTCAACGGGACCAGGGGAAAGACCGGCACTGCCAGGATGATTGCCGCTGCCCTCAACCGCGCGGGAATCAGGACAATCTGCCGCACCACCGGTTCCGAGGCCCAGATTATCTACCCGGACGGCACTGTCCGACCGTTCAGACGCAGGCTTCCCGCGCGGATTTCCGAGATGATTCCCCTGATCAGGCTGTGTTCCCGTGAAGGAGTGCACTGCACCGTCGTCGAGTGCATGGCTCTGGGCGAGGAGAACCAGCGTGTCATCTCCGAAGTCCTGGTCCGCCCGACGCATGTGGTGATAACGAACTCCTATGTGGACCACGTCTCCGAAATCGGTGCCACCGGGGAGGAAACTGTCTGGACACTGGCCCGTTCAATCAACCCCAGATGCCGGGTCTATTGCACCGAGGAAGCCTACCGACCCTACTGTGAGCAGAAGAAAAGCCTGTGCATCGTGGTGAGACCGGATGACAACCGGACCTTTTCAGGAGGGATAAAGATTCATCCTGCCAACGCCGCCCTTACATTGGCAGTCTGTGCCGATCTGGGGGTTGACTCCGATACCGCAATTGCCTCATTTGCGGATATTGTGCCCGACAAAGGGCTTGGAAAGGACATCAATCCCGGTGGAGGAGCGGTGCTAGTGCCCGGTTTTGCCGTCAACGACCTGACATGCATGGAAGAAGCGGTGAGAAAAGCATCTGAAAACTATCCCGGGCGTTCGCTCGTGCTTGTCTTCAACAACAGGGCGGACAGGGAGTACCGCATCGGCCTGGCCGCGAGGGTTGTCGGTAACTGCAGCGGCCTGATCAGCGAGGTCTGCTGCATAGGTGACTATCCCGGCAAGGTCCGCAGGTATTTCAGCCGCCGGTGTTCCTGCCGCGTCCGCTTTGCAGGTGCGGATGAGCTCGCCCTCGAAATCAGGCAGGCCGGACCTGAAAGGGTCTATGTCGGAATCGGCAATATCAAGGGCGGCGGAGAGCGGCTTTTGGAGTGTTTGGAGGAGGGAATCTGATGCTTCGTGTTGCGGTTGTTCTGAGCATTGTACTCGGGTTTGCCGAGTCGGAGTTCCTCGGTATCCTGTCAGGCGGACTGGTCAGCGCCGGGTATCTGGCCTATTATTTCGCTACTCCCCTCAGGGTTGTCTCGACATTGATGCTTTCCGTGGCGGTCTGCCTGTGCGTAAGGGCACTCGGACACTGCATGATCCTCTACGGGCGGCGCCGCTTTGTACTGACCGTTCTTCTGAGTATCCTGTTTTCGCAGATTCTCGAGTCCCTCCTGGTATACACAGCCTCGATAGGACAGGATCTGAGGATAATCGGTTATCTGGTCCCCGGCCTGATTGCCAATGACATGGAAAAGCAGGGGATTTTCAGGACGCTCCTGATGGTCGTCCTGACTACCGGGCTTATCTGGCTGGTTCTGTGCCTGTGGAGGTCCTGAGTTGAAGACCGCAAGATTCCGGGAACCCAAGATCCGTCTCTGCTGGGTGATCGCCGCCTGTGTTGTTCTGGCCATCGGAGTCATTTTGTGCCTGTATACCGCCCAAAGGGAGGAGCGGGACTGTATCGGACTCCAACTTCAGGCCGCCTTGCGGATGGAGGAGGCCGAAGCCTGGCTGAAGCAAAGGATTCTTGCCAAGGGAATCGGGATTGAAAAGGAAGACCTCAACAGGACCGCCCTGATGGGGCCGGAGTTCACTGAGCTCACCACAACCCCCGGAAACGAGGATGCCAAACGTACCGCCCTCAATCCGAACTTCGCCGCAGCCATGGTCCGATGGTATACCGAGGCGGGGCTGAAGGCCGGAGACACAATAGCAATAGGGACCAGCGGGTCCTTTCCCGGTTTCATAATCGCCAGCACCATAGCCGCCACCGTGATGGAGCTTGATGTGCGCCTGATTGCCTCACTGGGATCCTCGATGCACGGGGCTACCAGGTTGGAATACAACGTGTTTGACCTGTTGTGGGACCTCAGAGAGGGCGGATGGGCCGATTTCAACCTTCTGGCCGTTTCCGGAGGGGGCAAGGATGACCTGGGTGTGAGTGCATTCGAGGACTTCCTCTATGAGGGGACCGAGGAGATTTTCGCCTCATTGGTCGACAGGGCCGCCGAGCGCTTCGGAGCCGAAACAATCAGGGAGGAAACCCTGACAGGCAGCATAAACCGCAGGCAGGAACTGTACGGAGACGGGATCAGACTCTTTGTCAACATCGGGGGATCGGCGCCGAACAGCGGTTCATCCTCATATACGCTGAACTTCCCGCAGGGTCTGGTCCTTCAGAGTCCGGAAATCCCCGACGTGCCGGACCGCGGGCTTAACTTCGAGTTCGCCGCGCGGGGCATACCGGTGCTGAATCTGCTCAACGTCAAACTGCTCGCCCAGGAGAACGGAATCGTCTATGACAGCGTTCCGATGGAGAGGGCGGGGCAGAGCGGGGTTTACGCCAGCGTAAGTTACAACCCCGCCGTGATTATCCTGACGATAATCCTGACTGTGGGAATCCTGATCTGCGGAGCGGTCGCGGGACGGATTGAAAGAAGAAAGCTTACCAGGGGATGTCGGCCTTCGTCTGGGGATAGATGACGGTGTATTCGTTCTTCAGATCCCCGAGATACGAGGCGATTTTGCTGTATTCCCAGACCTCGCAGCAGATGTCGCCCTCGGTCTCGGAATAGGCATAGATGTCCATCATTATGACGTACATGTCTATGAACCAGACGGTCAGAATCTTGATTGCCCCGTTGACCAGACCCAGAGTGAAGTTCTGCGGCTGGTTTCTCAGCGCATCGGAGGCATAGTAATCGACAATCATGTAGGGCAGGCCGTACAGGGCGTTGAAGTCCTCCTGGATGCCCTTGTAATAGGTCCAGAGTTCGGTGCCGTCCTTCTGGGTCTGAATGGTGTTTGTGAAGCAACTCACGCAGTAAATCCCGTCCTGGTCATAGTCTGCGTAGTAATTGGGCATGTAGTAGTAGGCGAACGGCGGTTCGAAGGCTACGTAATGGTCATCTTTGTGGTCCTCGTAGCGGATTCCGTTGCGGGCCAGGTCTCCGACGGACCAGCCGAGTTCCACGCCGAAAGGCCCGGCGAGGAGCGAAGCGGAAAGAACGACCGAAATGAGCAGACAGACTATGAAACGTTTCATCTTTGTTAACCTCGACAGCCATTATAGAACACTTGCAAAGAAATGCGATAAAAAAGTTTCATCCGGTGAAAAACCATGCTAGAATGTCAGTAGTGATTGAAACAATGTCGGAGGGAAAGACATTATGAAGAAATTTTTGATTATCCTTTTGGTACTGGCATGTTGCTTTTCTCTTTCTGCACAGGCGATTTATGAAGAGAGAGTAAAGGCCGCCGAGGGCCATCCTTCTGCCACCGTGGCCACCCTTGCGGGAAACGGCCCCGTTGTCAGCGCGTTGGTCGACGCGTTCAACGCCAGGACCGGTTATGCCGTAGAGTACAAAAATGCCGGTGCCGACATCGTTGAGCTCAGCGGACTTGCCCTGACCGCCGGTTCCGCGGGTTACAAGGACATCCGGACCGCCGTTCCCGACGGAGGTTCGTGGATTGCCGCTGCCGGTGAGACAAAGGCCTTTGCCTATGTCGTTTCCGCAACCTACACCGGAATCAGTTTCAACCCGGCTGTTCTGACGGCTGCCGGAGTGGATCCCGAGTCGATTCTCACCTGGGCGGATTTCGAAAAAGCCTGCCAGGCGATCCGCTTCGCCGGGATGACCCCGATTGCCATGACTGCCGAGCAGGCGGCCTGGGTTTATGAACTGGCCGGCGCCGCCTATGTCCTTCCCCACGAGGTCCAGGCCGAGAGGTTCGTAAAGGGCGGGATTGACCCGGTTGTTTGGGATCAGGTTTCCGCCATGATTGACCGCTGGGTCAAGAAGGGTTATGTGAAGGTTGCCGACGGAGCCGAGGCTCTTGTTTCCGGAGACGCCGGGTTCGCCTTCCTTCAGGAACCCGCCGGGGAATTCATTCCCGTTCCGGCCTCCACTCCCGAAGGAGAGCCGTTCTACGTACTGGGAGTCGAGGCATTCGCTGTTGCCGAGGGTTCCGAGGTTGATGATCTCCTGCTTGCCAGATTCTTCAAGTTCGCGGGAATTGCCGAAACCGAGCTGACCGCCGAGTATGTTCCGCTGTTCGGCTTCAACTTCTTCCCCGCCGGAGAGCCGGAGATTGCCCAGGCCGCAGCGAAGGGAATCCTCGCCCAGGACGGGGCCGCCATGGCTCAGGCACTGGCAAAGATCAAAGCACAGTTCTGATAGGTTTTCTCAAATAAAAAGCCGGGAGTCTCCGTTCGGAGGCTCCCGTTCTTTTTGTCATATTGTCAGGATTGAGAGATTCAGTCAGCGGTTCTGGTCGTCGTAGTAGAAGCCCTCGTCCAGGAGGTCCTCGTCGGAATCATCCTCGTCCCGGTACATGTCATCGTCATCGTCGAAGCTGATTACTTCGGGAGCGTCGTAGGGGTCTTCGTATTCCTCGTCCTCATCGAACTCGTCGAGATCGTCGTCATCGTCGAAATCGTCATCATCGTCCTCCTCATCCTCCGGCTCCTCGTTGTCCTCGAAGTCGTAGATGAGGTCGGAATCATCATCGTCCATCTCGTCATCATCGTAATAGAAGCGAAGCATTCGGGCCTCCGTTTTTTTCCTTAGCCTAGGATAATCCAAGGCAGTTTTTCTTGTCAACGAAGGAATGAACAAAGAAAGCGCAGGTGGACAGGGCAGTGCCTGTCTGATACAATTCCCGCAGGTAGGTGAATGATGAAGAAAAGCCTTAATACACTCCTGATTCTGCTTTGCGCCGCGGTTCTGGCCCTCGGAGTTTCATGCTCAACCTTCGTCCAGGTCCGCGACCATGTCCCGGCCGCGGTGAATATGAGCAGCATGAAGAAGATTGCCGTCACTTCGACAAACGTCGTGAACAACTATTCCAACTACTCGCCGAACCCGTACATCAGAATCCAGAATGCCCACATCGGGGCTCCCGATTCACAGATCCAGCTTTACACGGCATGGCAGGGCAGCCTCCCGGCCACTCTCGGAATCCACACCCAGAGCAGCCTCTGCCAGAAACTCAGTGAAACCGACTACTTCACCGTGGCAGAGCCCACTGTGGCCGATGCCCTGTATACATCCGGCGTGATTCTCGGTTCCACCAAAGATCAGTTCATCCAGGCGGGAATCGACGCTGTCCTCTCCTCGAGGCTCACAGTTCTGACCTATGATGAGTATATCTTCTCAAAGGAGTTCTATCACACCGACCAGGCTACCGGAAACAAGGTTGCCGACGGAATCAACTACTACCTGAAGACCACCATGGCCATCCTGCTCGAGTACAACGTCATCGGGGTAGAGCAGAGCAAACTTGTAATCTCGAAGAACTACAACCGGAAGATTGAAAAGGAAACCCTGGTTGCCACGTACAAGTACGCCGCCGGATCCGAACCGGCCCGCTTCACATACAAGGCCTATACCGCCCCGTCGCTGCTGGATGACTGCCGCTCTGCCATCAACGACATGCTGACCGGCATCGTGAATGATCTGGCCCCCCGCTGGGTATACTCCTACGAGGAGCTGCTTCCCAACAGCGCAAAGGTAAAGGAAATCGACAGGGGTTATGAACTGGCCCAATCCGCCAACTATTCGATGGCCTATGATGTGTTCTACGACGCCTGGCTCAGGTATGGTGATGTAAATTCCGGATACAATGCCGCAATCCTCCTCTATGCCCGCGGATGGCTGGAGGATGCCGTGGTTCTGATGCAGGAGGTCTACACCCGCACCGGTTCGCAGAGGGCATACGAAAAGGCACAGGAGCTTAAGTACAAACTCCAGCAGGCGCAGATTGCGGATGCCCAGGTCAGCGGAACAACCACCGGGGTCAACTCTTCTTTGAACGAGAACGAGGTCTGGAATATATACGTTTTGTAGTCAATCGGGCTGAAAAACGCATAATCCGGACATAAATGGTCTCAAAACTGATTGTGAGGCCATTTTTGATTGTTTATAAGCTGAATAAGGCATCAAATTGCAAAAACGCTCCTGAAACGTCAGGCTTTTTGCCAAAACGGTGTCCTGTGAAGCGGCTGTTCACGTTGATTCTGTACAAACGACGGGGACTGTTCTATAATCAATCCCGGAGGTCCGGATGATTGATTTTCATTCACATCTTCTCTACGGCGTTGACGACGGCGTGAAGGACCGTGAGGGAAGCCTCAAGGCGCTGGAGGAATACCGCGCCCTGGGAATCATCCGCGGCATCGTCTTTACCCCCCACATCTACAACCCCTACGTCAAGACGAACGTAAAGGCAATCCGGACCGTCTTCGAGGACCTGCAGGCCGAGGCCGAAGGCATGGGAATCCGGACCTGGCTCGGGGCAGAGCTCTTTGTCCGCTATCAGGAACTGAAGACCATCCCCGCCTTCGGAAGGTTCGCCCTCTGTGAGTTCGACGTATACAACGAGCCGCTCGGATTCGCCGACCGGATTGACCGGGATTTGGTTGAAGGGCAGGGGCTGGATGTAATCCTGGCCCACGTGGAGCGCTACGAATGGCTGGAGCCCGGCAGCGCAAAGGCCCGCCAGCTCAAGGAACGCGGTTATCTGTTCCAGGTCAACGCCTCGGATGTCTGGCCGGAGGAAAAGAAAACCACGGCACGCTGGCTGGCAAGCGGCATGGTGGATATGTTCGCCACCGACAACCACGGCAGGGCGCCCGGCCTGCCGGAGGTCCTCTTAAGAGCTTGTGAACGGTACCCCGATGTGGTGTCCCGTATGAATGAAATAGAAAACGCCGTCACGGCGTGAGAATCAGGAGGCGATTATGCTTATTGAAATCAAGGTCGCGAATTACCGCTCGGTAAAGGAAGCGCAGACGATTTCGTTTCTGGCCATGAAGGACTCCAGGATGGCCGGCACGAAGACCTACGCCGCTCCCGGAGGCGTGAACGTGATCAAGACTTCGGCCATCATCGGCCCGAACGGGGCGGGAAAGAGCACCTTCGTCAGGGCTCTGGATGCGCTGAAGAACATTGTCACCGCGGACGAGTCGGTAGAGAACCCCCTGCTCAGGGCCTTCGCCGGAACCGCCTTTGCCTATTCCGAGGTCAAGGGCCAGCCCTGTGAAATCCAGATCAAGGTCCTGTTGCCGAAGACAACCAAAAAGGGTGAGCCTATCACCGCCATCTACAAGATTGTCGCGGACATGAACAAGTTTCACGAGGAGTCGCTGATCTACAGCTTCGGTAACTCGAAAAAGATCATGTTCGAGCGCAAGATGATGCCCTCTCTCGACGATGAGAACATCCGTTACCGCTATCGCTGGGGCAAGATGTACCGCGGAGAAAAGAAGAGGATGGAGAAAAAGCTCCCCGCCACCCGCTCATATCTGGCCCAGACCGCCCTCAAGGGCGGCGAGACGAGCGGTGAGCTGTACGACTGGATCTGCAACAGCCTGAACGTCGTCCCCATCGGAGTCGCGGCCACTTCGGAGAGTTACATCGTTTCAAAGCTTGAGGCCAACCCCGGTTGGGCCAAGCAACTGGTCGATTATCTCTGGAGCCTGGACATCACCGACATCCGCGGAATCAGGGTGAAGGACTCCAAGGTGATATTCATCCACACCAACGTCACCCAGCACTATTCGGCGAACTTCCTCGGAGAAAGCCTCAGCCTCAGAAGGCTCTGTGTCATGGGGCTGGCAATGTTCGAGAGCTTCACCTCCAGAAAGACCCTGGTGGTTGATGACTTCGGCATGTACCTCCATCCGGCGGTGATCGAGCATGTTCTCGGAGTGTTCGAACGCTCCTGTGAGGACGGCTCCCAGCTGCTGGCGGTAGACTGCAACCCGGCCCTGTTGGTCAACGGCCTGCTCCGCAAGGACGGAATCTGGTTCGCCCAGAAGAACTCCGACGGGGCCACCGAGTACTACAGTCTGGCCGATTTCAAGGTTTCCAACGTGGGTGAGAAGGCCCGCAGGATGTACGAGAACGGGTCGTTCGGAGCCCTGCCGATTATTTCCGAGTTCACCTTCAACAAGGAGGCAAAGTGATGAAACGCACAAGAACCAAGATGAAGGTCAAGCCGGCTATGCTGATTGTCACCGGCGGAGAGTTCGAAGCTATGTATTTCAGCCAGGTCCGCAAGGACTGCCGCTATTCAAACCTGACAGTCCGGTGCGCCCAGGGTGCCGACAGCCTTGGCTCGTTCATTTCAAAGGCTTCCGCCGCCCGGCTCAAAGGCAAATACGACAGCGTCTGGGCATTCTTTTCCCCGGCCGATTTTCCGGTGACCGCGCAGGAAATCAAGGAAGCGCAGGAATACGCCCAGAAGAAGAAAGTCAATCTCGGATGGGCGTTCCCTTCGCTGAGTTTGTGGTTCTACCTGCACTTCAAATCTCCGCAGATGGCCATTGATGATCCCGAGCCGTTTGCCGAGGCCCTGCCGAAGCAGATCAAGTCCTACGAGGAGACGACCGACTTCCTTCTGGGAGAAGGCCAGAACCTGCATCTGGAGTTGTTCACCAACTTCTCAAAGGCTGTCTCCAACAGCATGGTCTACAACCGGACCTATGAGGCGAAGTTCGGTATCCAGGCGACGAACCTTCCCGAAATCTACGCCGAGATTCATCGTATCTGCGGAAAGGCCGACCTGACCCACAACCAGAAGATGCTGACCAAACGGACCTGAGCCGATGGATATAATCACGATGCTGGCGTCCATGCTCTCGGTGGCACTGGGCAGCATGGCGCTCGGCTTGTGTATTCTCTACCGCAGACGGAACAACGTCAGATGGACCACCCTGATGGTGGCCTTCCTCTCCGTGCTTCTGGGGGCGGTTTCCCTTATGTCCCTGGAGCATTACACCAGCTTTTCGCTGACGATGTTCGGGCGTCCGGAAGCCGCCCGGGTGGTGGCCGTCGTATTTGAGTGCATCATCACCCTCTGCGGAGGGTTCCTCGTCCTGTTCATCCCGTTTTTCATCGGACTGGTCGTCGGGACTCTCCATCACCAGAGGCTTTTCTGGTCCGGCCTGAGTCTGGCCTGTGCCCTGTACACCGGGGCAGGGTTGTTCAGGCTGATAGGCGATGTCCCGTGGCTGTTCTATCTGCAGGCGGTGATTTTCGTCGCCGACTATTTCGCCAGCATGACTGTGCTCTGGGTGAATCTGTCAAAGATTCAGGCCCAGGGGACCCGCAGGGTCATTCTCGCCGCAAACATTGTCAGCCTTTCCCTGGTCCCGGTATTCATCTTTACCGTGGTGTTCGATTCGCTGCGCAGCGCCGGTTACGCCCTGTACTGCATGGCCTTTGAGATCGTCATGGTGGTGTTCTTCTTTTCCTCCTTCGCTTCGGATGAAGCCTCCCCTCAGGGCGAGCCTAAGGAACTTGAGCTTGAGGATCTGGCCGGGTACCGGATCTCCGAGCGTGAGTTCGGCGTCATCCGTCTCATTGCCGAGGGCCTGACAAACAAGGAAATCGGAATCCGGCTGAACATTTCGGTGAATACCGTCAACAACCACGTCGCGAACATCTTTGCCAAAACCGGGGTGAGAAGCCGCATAGATTTGCTCAACATGCTCAAGGAGGTACAGGCCAAACAGCCCTGATATGCTCAGAACAATCGATTACAGTCTGTTTTCCTACGATGTGCCGGATTACGCCGGCCGTTTCTACACCGAGACCGCCCCGGTCTTTGACTGCGCCAGGCCGTTTGCCCTGTACCATGAACAGCGTCCGAGGACCGCGGTTTTGCTTATCCACGGCTTTTCCGGTTACCCGGGGGAGGTGATCAGGCCGGCAATCGACCTTTACGAGGCAGGTTTCGACTGTCTGGCGGTCAGGCTGCCCGGGCACGGGACCTCGGGGGATGATTTCATCCGCAGCGGAGCGCAGGTGTGGATTGCTGCGGCACAGGCTGCCTGCGAGGATTTGATGGGCCGGTATGAGCAGGTTTATCTGGTCGGACACTCTATGGGCGGAGCTATAGCCGTGATTCTGGCCGCCCGTCTGAAAATCGGCAAAGTGGCCCTGATCGCCCCGGCCATCGTGCTTCGCGGCACTGTCTGGCCGGTGAGGCTGCTCAGGCCCTTTGTCCGCAGGATTCCCACCGGATGGCAGCCGAATACCGATTTCGACCTGTACTATGAGGGGGCTCCGCGGGACGACAGGGCGATGGGGGAGCAGTATTGGGCATACCGCTACCCGGGCCCGGTCTGTGAGCTTCTGGATGTCATGGCCATTGCGCGCAAAAGCGCCCCGGAGATGGACTCCGATGCCCTGGTGCTGTTCGGGACGCAGGACATTTCCGTCGACCCGGTCAGCGCGAAAATCATCGGCAGGCTCAACCGGGGCCTGACCACCTCCGTCACCATCGAAAACGGGACGCATCTTTTGCAGTACGACAAGGATTACACGGTTCAGGCTGCCTGCGTGGAGGAGTGCCTCAAGCATTTCGGCACCCCCTGAGCGTGTTGTACAAATACCCCGTTTTGCGTTAAATATAGTGCAAGGCCGAAGGCCTTTTGGAGGAAAAATGGAAGTCCGGGTCAGATACGCTCCGTCTCCCACGGGGTTGCAGCACATAGGCGGGGTCAGAACGGCCCTTTTCAATTATTTCTTTGCCCGTTCGTCGGGGGGTAAGTTCATCCTCCGCGTCGAGGACACCGACAGGACCCGCTACAGTGACGAAAGCCTCCAGGACCTGTACGACACCCTGGACTGGCTGGGAATCAAGTGGGACGAGGGCCCCGTCGTCGGCGGCCCCTGCGGTCCTTACATCCAGAGCGAACGATTGGGGATCTATCAGAAATACGCAAAGGACCTGGTGGACAGGGGCCTGGCTTACTATTGCTTCTGCACCTCCGAGCGGCTCGAGGCGCTGAGAAAGGAGCAGGAGGCGACCCACAGCCCCCACGTCGGCTATGACAGACACTGCCGCGACCTGGACCCGCAGGAGGTCCGGAGGCTTCTCGACAGCGGGCTCAAGCCGGTTATCAGGCTCAAGGTTCCCGCCGAGGGCTCGACGACGTTCCACGACATCCTGATGGGGGACATCACCCGCGAAAACAGCGATATCAGCCCGGACCCGGTTCTGCTTAAAAGCGACGGTTTCCCGACCTATCACCTGGCCAACGTCATCGACGACCATCTGATGGGGATCACCCACATCCTGCGGGCGCAGGAGTGGATTCCCTCCGGGCCGCTTCACGTCATCCTGTACAACGCCTTCGGATGGACGCCGCCGGTGTACTGTCACCTGCCCATGGTGATGGGCAGCGACGGGCAGAAGCTGTCCAAACGCCACGGCTCGACTTCGGTAAGGGACTTCAGGGCAAAGGGGTATCTTCCCGAGGCCCTGCTCAACTACGTCACCCTGGTCGGCTGGTCGTATGACGACAAACAGGAGTTCTTCAGCCGCGAGGAGCTGGAAAAGGTCTTTACGATCGACAAGATCAACAAGGCTCCCGGAGTCTTTGATTACAGAAAGCTCGAATGGTTCAACGGGCAGTACATCCGCCAGCGGTCCGATGCCAGTCTGGCGGAGGCGGTGAAGCCTTACCTGAAAGAAGCGGGGCTTCTGGAGGGGCTGGATGAAAAGACGGTCGCCGAAAAGCTCCTGGGCGTGGTGCCGCTGGTCAAGGAGAGACTCAAGGTCCTCTCCGATGTGACCGAGATGGTCAGGTTCGTCTTTGCCGACCCGCAGGCTCCCGACGCAAAAACGCTCTGTGCCAAGGGTCATACACCCCAGCAGGAGCTTGCGGCGCTTGAGAGGGCCTATCCGGTGCTGCGCGCGGGCCTGGAGGGCGGACTTGAGGACGCGGCAATTGAGGAGAACCTCTGCGCTCTGGCACCGGAGCTCGGAATCAAAATCAACGGCGTGTTCATGCCGATCCGCGCTTCGGTCACCGGTAGTCAGGTAAGCCCGCCGCTTCTGCCCAGCATCAGGGTGCTCGGATTTGAAAAAACGTTTGAAAGGATAGAGAGGTCGCTCGACACGCTCAGAGAGGCGGTCGCGGCCGAAGGAGGACAGAATGGCTGAAGTCACTATGGAAAAACTCGTATCGCTGTGCAGACGCAGGGGATTCATCTTCCAGTCCAGCGAAATCTACGGCGGACTGAACGGAGCCTATGACTACGGTCCTCTCGGCGTGCACCTCAAGAACAACATCAGGGACTTCTGGTGGAAGGAAATGACCCAGCTGCACGACAACATAGTCGGCCTAGACAGCTCGATCCTGATGGCGTCAAAGGTCTGGGAAGCTTCCGGTCACGTGAGCAACTTCACCGACCCGATGGTCGACTGCAAGCAGTGCAAGAGCCGCTTCCGCGCCGACCAGATCGACCTCAATGCCCCGTGTCCCGTCTGCGGAACCCGTGACAGCTTCACCGCGCCGCGCAACTTCAACCTGATGTTCGCCACCCATATCGGCCCGAACACCGACAGCGCCAGCACGATTTTCCTCCGCCCGGAGACGGCCCAGGGAATCTACACCGAGTTCAAGAACGTGGTACAGTCCAGCCGGGTCAAGGTTCCTTTCGGAATCGCTCAGGTCGGAAAGTCGTTCCGCAACGAAATCACCACAAAGAACTTCATCTTCCGCTCCTGCGAATTCGAGCAGATGGAGATGCAGTTCTTCTGCAAGCCGGGCAGCGACGACCAGTGGTTCCCCTACTGGAGGGAGCAGAGGATGGAATTCTACAAAAAGATGGGAATCGTCCCGGAGCACCTCAGATGGCACCAGCACGGACCGGACGAACTGGCATTTTACGCCAAGGACGCCTATGACATCCAGTTCCTCTTCCCGATGGGATGGCAGGAGCTCGAGGGCATCCACGACCGGACCGACTACGACCTGTCGCAGCACCAGAAGTTCTCGGGCAAGGACCTGACGTACCTCGACCCGGATACCCAGGAACGCTACATCCCGTACGTCGTCGAGACCTCGGCCGGACTTACCAGAAACGTCCTGATGGTGCTTTCCGACGCCTACGACGAGGAGCCGACCCCCGAGGGCGACATCCGCACCGTACTGCACTTCCACCCGGAAATCGCTCCGGTGATGGTCGCAGTGCTTCCGCTGGTCAAAAAGGACGGACTTGCCGAATACGCCGACAAGCTCGAGCATGAACTGCGTTCGGACTTCATGACCTATTACGACCAGAGCGGAGCCATCGGCCGCAGATACCGCCGCCAGGATGAAATCGGCACACCGTACTGCGTGACCGTCGACTATGACACCCTCAAGGACAACACGGTGACCCTGCGCTTCCGCGACTCGA
Organism: Spirochaetales bacterium; assembly: GCA_017614375.1. GTDB lineage: Bacteria > Spirochaetota > Spirochaetia > Sphaerochaetales > Sphaerochaetaceae > JAAYFO01. The sequence continues at coordinate 33,875 of JAGABZ010000002.1, read as the reverse complement.
TGCAGCAGGTCCGTGTTCCCGTTTCCGAACTGGTCTCCAGAATCCGTGAGGAGAACCGCGCCTACAGGAGAGTGTGATGAACAAGGCCCTTCAGGTACTCTTTGACAGAGGGTTCGTCAAGGCCTGTACCGACCTAGACGCCCTGAGCGATTTGATGGACAAAGGCCCGGTGACATTCTACCTGGGTTGCGACCCCACCGGGCGCAGCCTGCACATCGGACACATGGTGCCCTTTTTCGCCATGCACCACCTGCAGGAGAACGGACACAATCCGATAGCCCTGGTAGGAAACGGTACGGCTATGATCGGCGACCCGTCGGGAAAGACCGAGATGCGCAAGATGCTCTCACAGGAGCAGATTATGGACAACTGTGCCCATATCAGGCAGCAGCTGTCCACCGTCGTCGACTTCTCCGAAAACCCCGCACCCGGCATGGGAAAGGCCCGGATGATGTTCAACGGCGACTGGCTGCTGGGGCTGAACTACATCCAGTTCCTCCGCGACATCGGAGCCCATTTCTCGGTGAACCGGATGCTGACCTTCGAGAGCTACAAACAGAGGCTGGAGAGGGGACTGAGCTTCATCGAGTTCAACTACCAGCTTCTGCAGTCGTTTGACTTCCTGACGTTGTACCGTGAATCCGGTGCCAGGCTCCAGATCGGCGGAGACGACCAGTGGGGAAACATCGTCGCCGGAACGGATCTGATCCGGCGTCTGGAAGGTGTGGAGTGCTACGGACTTACCATGCACCTGATCACCCGCTCCGACGGCAAGAAGATGGGCAAGACCGAGAGCGGCGCCATCTTCCTCGACCCGGAACTGTGCAGCCCGTACAACTTCTACCAGTACTGGCGCAACGTGGCCGACGCCGATGTAATCAAGTTCATGAAGCTCTTTACCTTCCTCAGCCTGGATGAAATCGCCGAGTGGGAAAAGGGCGATGTAAACGCCGCCAAGGAGAAGCTTGCCTACGAGCAGACGAAGATCATCCACGGACAGGAAGAGGCCGACAAGGCCCGCGCCGCGGCCAAGGCAATCTTTTCCGGGGCCGGAGACCGCGACGGGATGCCCTCGATCGAGCTTTCCGCCTCCGAACTGGAGCAGGGTATCGGAGTAATCGATCTTTTCGCGATGACCGACCTGTGCAAGACCAAAAGCGATGTCCGCAGACTGATTGCCGACGGAGGCGCCTCGATCAACTCAGAGAAGGTCACCGACTGGAAAATCACGGTCGACAGCTCCTTTGTAAAGGACGGGGACATTATTCTCCGTGCAGGAAAGAAGAGATTCTTCCGCATCATCGTCAGATAGACGTCCGTCATGGAGAGCCTGAGACCGAAAATCAACGTCGTGCTGTTCGAGCCGGAGATTCCCCAGAACACGGGGAATATCGCCCGTACCTGCGCGGCGACCGGTTCGGTTCTCCATCTGGTCGGACCGCTGGGTTTCTCCATTGACGAGAAGCATGTCCGTCGCGCCGGGCTGGACTACTGGCCCGATGTCCGTATCCGCACATATGATAGCATTGATGGCTTCATGTCTGAGAACGGCGACAAAAAACTGTGGTATTTCTCAACCAAAGGCCTTCATTGCTATTCGGATGTCGATTTCGGACCTCCGGAGGTCTGGCTGGTCTTCGGCAAGGAAAGCGCCGGTATCCCCGAGCCGATTCTGAAGGCCAGTCCCGACACCTGCCTGAGAATTCCGATGCTCGGCGAAACCAGGTCGCTGAACCTTTCAAACAGCGTCGCCGTCGCCGTCTATGAGGTTCTGCGCCAATCGTCATTTGCGGGGATGAAGACCGCCGGTCAGCTTCACAGACTCAGCTGGTGAGGGCGCGATGGACTACGAGATCAATCTGGCACGCACACTGGACTGCGGTCAGGCTTTCCGCTGGACGGCTGATGAAACGGGCCTGTGGAGTGGACAAGCCTGCGGCAGGATGCTCTCCGTCAGACAGGACAGTCTGGACTTCATCAAATCCGACCCGTTCTGGCGGCATTACTTCGACTTCGACTTCGATTACGCTGCGGCGTGTCGCGAACTGGCTCTTGTTTCGCCGGTGATGGAAAAGGCCTGCGCCTTTTCCCGGGGAATCCAGATTCTCAACCAGGACCGCTGGGAGGCTCTGTGCAGTTTCGTAATCTCTCAGAACAACAACATCAAGAGAATCAAACTGATTATTTCCAGACTCTGCAACGGGGGATGCTTTCCGTCGCCTGAGGCGCTGCTTGAAATCGGTGTCGACGGTTTGCGGGCCATGGGGCTCGGGTTCAGGGACAGATATGTGTACGACCTGGCCCGGCGTGTTCATGAGGGAACGCTGAATCTGGACGAGGTGGCCTCGCTACCGGTGGGGGATGCCAGGGACTTGCTCAAAACCGTGGACGGGATAGGGGACAAGGTCGCCGACTGCGCCCTGCTGTTCGGCTTTCACCGGATGGAGTGCTTCCCGATGGATGTCTGGATGAAGCGCGTGATGGCGGACCTGTTCGACAACAGGGACGGGAGGGCTCTGTTCGGGCCGCTTGCCGGTCTGGCACAGCAGTACCTGTTCTTCTATGCCCGTTGCTGTGTGTACGCGCCCTCCGGGGCCGGACGCTGACGGGTGCTGCCGGATTCCGCGACCTTGTCTTTATTCTTTCCCGCGGGTATACTTTCCTCAGTACTGTTTCAGAGGTTCCGCTTTGGTAATTGGCCAGTTCATTGACTGTTTTCCCCCTGACCTCGACGGCGTGGGGATGGTTTGCAAGAGTTATGTCCAGCAGCTCAACGCTATGGGGCACAAGGCCTATTACATAGGGCCCAAGCCCCGCAATCCGTACCCGGTCGACTTTCCGATGATCGAGGTGCCCAGCGTGCCGGTCCTCAACGAGCCATACACCTGCGGGATTCCTCAGTTGAGCATTGAGTTCCATCAGACGATGAAAAAGCTGGGTCTGGACATAATCCACGCCCATTCACCGTTTCTCATCGGTCTGGACGGGGCCACGATAGCCGAGAGGCAGACCATCCCCCTGGTAGCCTCATTCCACTCGAAATACTACGATGATTTCCTGATCAAGACCGGGAGCAAACTGATAGCCGAAAGCATTGTCTCGATGATTATCCGCTTTTACAACCGCTGCGACGAAGTCTGGGCGGTGAACAACGCCACCGCCGACGTCCTGAGGGACTACGGGTACAAGCGTGAGATTACCGTCATGCCCAACGGAACGAACCTCTGGTATCCGACCGAGGAGGACAGGCTCGCTGCCCAGGAGAAATACAACCTCGGCACCGGCCCGGTATTCCTCTTTGTAGGCCAGCACGCCTTCAAGAAGAACATAAAGCTGATAATTGAGGCCGTCGCGGTCTACAGACAGCGCCACGAGGATTTCAGGATGCTTTTCGTCGGTCAGGGACCTGACGAGCAGGCGATAAAGAACCTGGTCAGGGAAAAGGGTCTGGATGACCGGATCGTCTTTGCCGGACATCTCTCCGACAGGAACCTGATGATGCAGATCTTCGCCCGCGCCGATCTGTTCATCTTCCCTTCGGTCTACGACAATGCTCCCATGGTTGTCCGCGAAGCCGCCGCTGCCGGTACTCCGAGCATCCTGATGCGGGGCAGCTGCTCCGCCGAGGGCGTCACCGACAACGAAAACGGCTTTTTGTGCGAGAACTCTCCTGAGGACCTCGCCGCCAGAATCGAGTCTGCCCTTCCGATGGCCGCCGAGGTCGGTGCCAGGGCCCGTCAGACCATCCCGCTCTCTTGGGACAAAGTCATAAAAATGGCCCTCGAGCGTTACGAGGACCTGATCAGCCGTAAAACGAAACTGATTCTGGGAGTGTGATTCCCTTCAGTTTTCCTTCAGGAGAAAGACAACTCTCTTAACTTTTTCAGGCAGCCCGCTGGGGGTCATGCCCAGACTGTACGGCTCGCCGGGGAAAAAGACTGCGAACCGACCCTCCTCGCCGTGGAAAACCCCGATCGGGTCTCCGTCCAGCGTGCCGGTATCGGTTTTGGTGTCATAGCCTGTCGTGCGGTCGCGGTTCTCCCTCCAGGCGATGCCCATAACATCGTGCCCGGACAGGACAATCTCGACGACGGTCGTGCTTTTGTGGAACATATACGGCCTGCGCTCGGTGTAGGCGTCGAATTCTGTGATGATGTACGGAACCTTGCCGTCCGCGGTCATGTACGAGCCCGGGGCTAGGCGGTAGATGTCTCCGCGGTCCATCTCGTCGATTACCGGCTGAAGCCCCGGGACTACGGGGCGGTAGAGTTCAAGATTTGAAAGGGTGTCGAAAATCATGCCTAAATACTATTGATGTTCAGCTTTTTGGTCAAACGGGCGGAAAAAAACAACCCTGCCGGATGACAGGGTTGTTTGTGAAAGGGGAGGAGCTTAGTCCTCGCCATTCTCCTTGGCATAGTTGAGGGCGCGGGTGGCGTTCTCGAACTTCTGGAACTTTCCGTTCTTAAGTCTGACAACGACTCTTGTGCCCTGATTCTCACTGACCTTGAGAATGTATTTCAGCCCTTCCATCTTGGTCGGGAAGTACTTGATGACCTTCTCGCTTCCCTGGCGCTTTACCGCCCAGCCCTTGCCGTCGACCCACGCCAGTTCGTGGACTTCTTTTACCTCTTCGTTTGCCATATCCAGCCTCCGTGTGATTGGTTTTTTCCTGAACAATATTCTACATACGTTTTTGCTCTGTCGGCAAGAAAAAATAACAGAATCTTCTCGGCAATCTCAGCGAAACTCCCTTTGGCGCTGATAGCCGGGCAAACGGAGGTTTTTCAAGATTGCAGAGTTTCAGAATAAACTCCAGATTTTTGGCCTTCAATTCTGAAATTTCAGAATAAGCCATCGGTTTTTCAGGTTTTATTCTGAATTTTCAGAATAAACTGGCAATTTTCAAGGTTTTATTCTGAAAACAGTGGAAATGTGCGCCCAAAAGTGAAGGAGCCGATGCTCTGCACCGACTCCTTCGCTCTTCGGGGCGAGAGGACTCGAACCTCCGGTATCCTGCTCCCAAAGCAGGCGCCCTGGCCGCTGGGCAACGCCCCGATTTCATGTGAGGTGAGTATATTCCCTCGGCGGCTTTCCCGTCAACTTCCGGGTCTGCTGGGTCAGAGGCTCAAACTGCCTGTAAGGTATTTACATTGAATGACTTTTCTGTTATTGTCCTAAAAGTGCGCGTCGAAGGACGCGTCTGTTTTTGCATACAACAACGACAAGGTGGAAGATATGGCACGTAGATGTGATATTTGCGGAAAGGGTACTCAGTTCGGTTGCACCGTTCCCAGAAAGGGACAGGCCAAGAAAAAGGGTGGTGTCGGACAGCACGTCGGCGTCACCAAGAACCGCGTTTTCCGCCCGAACATCATCGCTGTGAAGGCCATGGTCGAAGGCACTCCGATGACCATCCATGTATGCGCCCGCTGCCTCAGAGCCGGCAGGGTGGACAAGGTCGTCAGCCAGAAGGCAGAGTGACAACCAGCCTCAGGCGAAACAAAGGCCGTTGCGGATGCAGCGGCCTTTTCCTTTATCTGCCTGTTGAGAGTTATTGCGGCTCGGTGACGGCAAGCACTGTCCGGTGAACCGGAAGCAGAGCAAAACGGGCCGCTTCCAGAACAGCGCCGTGGCTGCTCAGACAGTAGCCGGTCTTTTCGGTTACCCTCTGGATTGCCTGGCCCACGGCTTCGTCATCCGGGGTTCCCGCCAGAACTGTTTCTTTGACTTCCTGCTCGGAGAAGTACTTCAAAAGCAGGCCCAGAACAGCGGGGGCCGGGGCTTTGCCGTCAAGAAAAGCCTTTATTCCATGGTCTTTTCTGCAGGCGAGCAGAACCCGGCCGATCGGGGCACCGATTGCCCTCGCGAAGAAGACTGCCGCCTGGAGGGCCTGATTGCAGGCCGGAAGGGCGAAGTGGGTCAGGAATATTTCCTTGGAGGGACGGATCCGGTCCTCGCTGATTGCCTGATGAAGGGCGCAGTAGATGAAAGGAACGCTCAGCCCCATGATAAAGGCCGTATTGCGTTCATCTACGCAGATTGCTCCTGCGGGAGCGCTGTCGCAGACTGACACATTCTGCGGCAGACCCGGGCATTCTTTGACTCCGGTCAGGAAGAGTGTCATCCCCTTTCCGGCCAAGGCCCGGGCCCAGGCAGCGGCCTCGGATGGCTTGCGGATTTCCGCGGTAAGGACCGCGCCCGGATTCAGTCGTTGCATGATTGAAACAATGAAGCGCGCTCCGAAATCGATATATGACTGACCCGGACCGGCGAACAGCTCCAGCGCCCTGCAGTTCGGTGCGACTTCGGCTATGGGAATGGGGAAGTCAAAGGCTTCGCAGCAGATTTCCGCCAGCGGAGAAAAAAGTTTGTCTCCGGCGAAGTAGGGGGCCAGAGCCTCGAACGCGAGCTCGGGTATGGAGCCTGCGGCGGAAAGGGCGGCAAACCCCGAGGTCGGGAACTCCGACGGGGTGAAGGACCGACCGCTGAGGATGGCTTCGGAGATGGAAAGGTTTGAAGTGTCCGGCATCTGAGCCTCCTTTAGACAGGACAATTATATCCCAAGCAACGGAAACAAAGAAGCCCGGCGGAAGCCGCCGGGCCGGAGGAGGAAGAAGAAAGGTTATTTGTACGGATTGTCGATTGTCTTGCCGTCTTTGACCACGAACGTGGCACTCTTGAGGATGTCGTCCGGGATGGTCAGACCGAGACGGGCGGCACTGTCGAGGTTGAAAACCAGCTCGAACTGGGCAGGGTTGTCGAAGTACACGGCGCCGATGCTTTCAGGCGAGGCCTGTCCGGTGAGGATCTTTTCAATCTGGCGGCCGGTCTCGTAGCCGACGGTGTAGTAGCGGAAACTCCATGACATGAAGAATCCGGTTCCTTCGCTGCTGGTAGTGTCGGTGTTGAACAACGGTTTGGCGTACTGGGTGCAGACCTGATCGACCGAGGCGATGGCGCTGACCACTGTGTTGTCGATTGCGACGTAGACGCCGTCAACTCTTTCGATGATTGAAAGCAGCGCGGTCATGACTTCGGCGGAGTTGGAGACTGCGGCGGTCACCAGTTCAACGCCGAGTTCGGCACAGGCCTGGCCGGCTTCTTCCATCTGGGAGACACCGTTGGCTTCGCCGGAGCAATAGACCATGCCGATTGTCTTGACCCCTGTGGCCTTGATGAAGGTGTCCAGCTGGACTTTAATCGGGTTCTTGTCGGAGATTCCGCAGATGTTGGGCATCAGGGATTTGTTGTGCGCGTCGGTGAATCCGGCCGCGACGGGGTCGCTGATTGCGCTGAAGACAACCGGAACGGAACTGCCGCCGAATGTGTTGGCCAGGGCCTGGGCCGGAGGAGTGGCGATTCCTACGACGATGTCGGCGTTCTTTTCCTTGAACAACTGGGCAATCAGGGCGGCGGTACCGACGTCTCCGTTGCAGTTCTGAAAATCATAGGTGACCTTGAGGTCGGTGGTGGCCAGGTAATCCTGGATTCCCTGTTCGATCTGGTCCAGTGCGGGATGGGCCATGATTTTCGACACACCTATGAGGTAGGTCTTTTCCCCGCTCTTGTTTTCCGGCGAGCCGGCGGCGGTCAGGGCAAAGAGGGCGAAAGTGAGCATCAATACGGCAAGAACAACCTTTTTCATCGTTTTTGTCTCCTTTGAGTGTTACTGTACACAGAATCATCCGGAGTGACAAGTACTTTTGCATAGAAACATCAAAAAGTTTTTCCTGTTCCGGTTTTTTGCGTCATCGGCTTGAGGCGCCAGGCGGGATTGCAGTCATCGGGCAAAGCAGGGTAGAAAACCGCGATTGATTGCAAAGCCGGGCTCTGATATATTGTTCCTTGTCGGGGAAGCTCTTGGTCGCGTGCAAGAGAGCGGCAGAGTCAACTTCTTCCCCAACCCCGTATCACGGAGGCCCCTCATGAGTTTTCTTTACGAGGGATTATTGGGCATCGGATGGAAAGAGGTCATCATGTACGCCATCGGTGCCCTTCTGATTTATCTGGCCATCAGAAAACAGATGGAGCCGTCGCTCCTGCTGCCGATGGGCTTCGGAGCGATTCTCTGCAACATCCCGCTGTCAGGTGCGCTTGACAGCCTTATGGTCGCAGCAAACGGGGAGAGCTGGACAGTGGCCGGCATTCTCGACTGGCTGTTTAGGGTGGGAATCCAGGCCTCGGAGGCGATGCCTCTTCTGCTGTTCATAGGTATTGGGGCGATGATCGACTTCGGACCGCTCCTCTCCAACCCGAAACTGATTCTCTTCGGGGCCGCGGCCCAGTGGGGGATCTTCGGGACGATAACCGTAGCCTGTTTGCTCGGGTTCAATCTGGCGGACGCCGCCTCGATAGGAATCATCGGCGCTGCGGACGGGCCGACTTCGATTCTCGTGTCCCAGGTGCTCAAGAGCAACTACATAGGTCCGATAGCCGTAGCAGCGTATTCGTATATGGCTTTGGTGCCGATTATCCAGCCCGCGGCCATCAAACTGGTCACGACGAAAAAAGAAAGGGCCATCAGGATGCCTTACAACCCCAGAAGCGTGTCCAAGACGGCACGGATTCTTTTCCCGATAATCGTGACCTTTATCGCCGGACTGATTGCCCCGGCTTCGGTCAGCCTGGTCGGGCTGCTGATGTTCGGGAACCTGATCCGTGAATGCGGAGTTCTGGGCTCGCTTTCGGATACGGCCCAGAGCGCCCTGGTGAACCTGATAACCCTGCTTCTGGGAATCACGATTGCCTCGACGATGAGGGCGGAGCAGTTTGTGAAGCTCGAGACGCTGATGATCATGTGCCTGGGACTGCTGGCGTTCGTCTTTGACACGATGGCAGGTTGCCTGTTCGCCAAGTTCATCAACCTGTTCTCAAGGACAAAGGTCAACCCGATGGTCGGTGCGGCCGGAATCTCGGCATTCCCGATGTCGGCCAGGGTCATCCAGAAACTCGGCCAGGAAGCCGACCCGCAGAACCATCTGCTGATGCACGCCGTCGGCGCAAACGTCGCCGGTCAGATCGGTTCGGTCATTGCCGGCGGAGTGATTCTGGGACTTGTCCCGAAGATGCTTTAGGAGGAGATGATGAATACCGTGCTTGTTTCTCTCGGTCTGATGTGGAAGGGAATGCTGGCGATTTTCGTCGTCATGTTCCTGATTCTGCTCGTGCTGCTGGCCCTCTCGCCCCGCAAAGGCTCGGGCAAGGACTGATCAGTCCCCGTCGATTTCCCTGCGTTCGGGAATCGAGGGCATGGCTCCTTTGCGGGTGCAGGCTATGCTTGCCGCCAGACAGGCGTCGCAGAGGCAGTCCTCAACCGGGCGCATCTCGTTTTTCAGCGTCAGGAAATAACCCAGGAATGTATCCCCGGCACCGGTGGTGTCAACTGCCTTTACCTTAGGGCTGGAGGAGTATGCCGAAATATCATCCATGCGGTAAAAGGCCCCGGCGCTGCCGGCTGTCAGGACGAACTCGGTCTGAGGCCAGGTGGCGGCCAGGGCGTCGAGGACCGCTTCGTAATCGGCGTCGGAGTCCATCCCGGCCATGGCGGCGGCTTCGATTTCGTTGAGCACGAAGAGGTCGACCTTGTCCAGCGGCAGGGCTGAGAAATCGGGCAGGGGGGATGGGTTGAAGACGACGAACATGTCCTTTTCCCAGGCCTTTTCGATGAGGTAGGCAATATGGGGTATCTCGTTCTGCAGGACCAGACAGTCATCTGCTCCGAAGTGCTCCAGCACCGTGTCGATTTCCTCCGTAGTAATCTTCGCGTTCGAGCCGGGCATCAGGATTATGGCGTTCTGCGCTTTGTGTTCCACCTGGATCACGGCCTGGCCGTTGGGGCTGTCGGTGCGGCAGAGCAAATCCGTATTGACACCGCTTTTTTGCATGAGATCGACGATCCACTGGGCGTCGGGTCCGGACTTGCCAGCGAACCAGACATCGCTTCCCGCGCGGGAGAGCGCGACTGCCTGATTGGCGCCCTTGCCCCCGGCTTTGCGCTCGAAATGCCTCGAGGCCACCGTCTCGCCCGGGCGGACGATGTGCTCGACGGAAAAGACCAGATCGATGTTGATTGAGCCGTAGACGAGGACTTTCAAAGCGGTTCCTCCAGGTGGTAGGTGTTGGGTAGTTCCGGGTCGAAACCGGCATCGGGGTCCGAACCCAGGGCGTGGACATACTGTCGGATTCTGTTGGCCCATTCGTCCGGGGTCACGTCTGAGGTGAGGGTCCCCGGGCTGATCGGGTCACCGACGGTGAACTGCAGCTCTCCTCCGGAGAAGCGGTACATCTCATCGACCAGGAACAGTGTCTCAACGGACATCTTCATCCCGAAAAACCTGCGCAGACCGTACCATCGGTACATCCTGTCGCCCAGCCGGCCGGAGATGTGGATGGGCACAATCGTGTGCTTGTAGCGCTGGGCCAGCTTGACGAACGTTGCCTTCCAGTTGAGGTCGAAGATTTCCCCGTTCTTAAGGCGCCTGGAGCAGTAGCCGGCGGGGAAGATCATCAGGGGATCGTGGCGGCGGACAGCCTCGAGGGTGGAGTGAAGCTGAGTGCCGTTGTAGACCGCAATCGGCTTGAGGGGCTTGAGGACTCCGAGCATGCTCTGGATCATGATCTTCAGGTCCGGGAAGTCCGGCAGAAGCTGCTGTGCTATTGCAAAGCCCTCAGGGCCGCCGATGGGGTGGTTTGCGGCGAAAATCAGATCGCCGCGACCCTTGAGAGCGTCGATCTTTTCCCTGCCCCGGAACGACAGGCGGAGTTTGAACTCCTCATTGACGAGCCTGTCCAGGAACTCCTGCGGTCCGAAGTCCCGGGTGTCTCTGAGCAGGGTGTTGATCTGGTCCAGATGCAATGTCCTGTGGAGCTTGCGGTACATGAACTGAGGAATCAACTTGGCGATTTTGGGATTCCAACGGTCGGCAAGCTCGCGCAGGACTATGTCCCTGTGTTCCGATACAGGGGTTTTGTCATCTTCGTTCATCTTCAGTTGGTCAGTTTCAGTCCGACGGTCAGTTGCACATCACTGGCCTTCTGTCCGCTGATGTTGCCGTAGTTGGAGATGTTGATGAAGTCAAGCTGGGCCATGGCGGAGAGGTTTTTGTTGATGGTGTAACCTCCGTTGATTCCGATGACCGTGGTGTAGGATACGCTGTTGCGGCTGTTGGCGTTTGCGTCGGTGTGGTTGTCCGTCGGATGCCAGGTGGTCGGTGTCTGGAGCTGGTTGTAGTCGGGATAGGTTCCGTCCCCGTTTCCTACGATTGTCCAGCAGGTGTCCTTGTCAAACGTTCCGTGTGCCATGAAGAAGATGTTGCCCTCGACGTGGAAGCTTCCGAAGACCTTGTAACCGACATTGAGGTTGGCCACGATGGCGTCTCCGCCGTACTTGTATCCGAGGAACTCCTCCTCGATGCTGGCCCCGTCCTGGGCGTGGAAGTGTCTGACCGCCACGACGTAGTTGATTCCGTACTGTCCCTTGTTCTGGGAGGTGTTGGTTCCGTATCTGAGATAGAGGAACGGGCTGGTCTTGGCAAACTCCGCCGAGCCGTAGAGCAGGCCGTCTGCGGCGGTGAACGAGCCGTCGACTCCGAGGATGAATCCGTTGGCCGACGGGAAGCCCTGCGAGTTTACACCGGGTTTCCAATCGGTCTCAAAGAGCCAGAACTCGTCGATGACCAGGGAGCCGTAGACGTTCAGACCCGGCATGACGGCCCAGTCGGCCTCAAATCCGAGGATCGAGTTGGACATGTAGCGGTAGTAGAGGTTGTGGTAGAACATCGCAGGATTGAAGATCTGAAGGTCGATTGTTCCGTTCTCAGAGGCGTACATGATTGATTCGGTGAGGGTGAATCCCAGGCGGTCTTTGAAGAAGCGGCCCTCCAGACGGTGTCCGAGGAACATGTACAGGCCCTCGTTGATCAGCTCCTGTCCCGGGGTCTGACCCCAGTTGTCCCCGTCGTAGTTCATCGGGTGGGGGAAGACGCTGGCGAGGAAGGTATACTTGAACCTGTCGGCAAAGGCTGTGAAGCGGAGCATGTTGTGGTACATCAGGTTGTCGCCGATGATCAGGTTGCCCGTCTGACCGGCGCCCCAGCTGACCCTGTCGCGTCCGAGCTGGACGGTCCAGTAATCACCGCCTGCGGAGACGAATGCCCGGTAGGGAAAGTTGAAGTTCAGGTCGGTGATGTACAGGCTGAGGTTCTGAAACGCAGGGATGTTGGTCGCCAGCTTTGTCGATCCGAACGGAGTGTGGGTCTTGTAGCTGTTCATCACGTCGAACTCGAACCAGCCGTAGAAGTTGTTCGCTGCCCATGTCTCGAAGTCCAGAGCCAGGAAGGGTTGCTGGTCCATCGTGCCGTAGATCCAGTTCTCACGTCCCTGGAAGGCCACTCCGGTGTCCTTGTGGGCGTAGATTTCCAGATTGAGCTCCGGGGTGAAGTCGAAACCGACTCCCTTTCCCTCGTAGTCGAGAGTGGGGGAAAGCTCGGAAACTGCGAAGTCATAGATTGACTTCTGTGCTGAGTTGAGTGCCGAAGCATCGATCTTTTCAAGCATCAGTGAAAGCTCGGCGGCGCTCCACGGTCCGGTGGCTGAGGGCAGGGAAAGACCCTGCTGTACATACAGGTTTTTGATGGCCTGGTAAACTTCGCTGTCCACAGGGAATATCTTCTGCATGTTGTCATATGCCAGAAGGGGCGGCAGGCAGAGAAGGAGAATAATCAGAGAGAGAACAGTTTTCTTCATGAAAAACCTCCGGGCTGATTATCTCATAATATAGGAGTGAAGTCCACAAGGTGTTTCAGACTTGAAAGCTCACGGCCGTTGTGGTATATCAGAGGCCGCGGAGGAGCCCATGGCCGAATCAATCCGAATCATAACAACCGGCGGCACGTTCGACAAACTCTATGACCCGATTACCGGGGAACTGACATTCAGGGAATCCCAGCTTCCGGCCATCCTGGCCCAGAGCCGCTGCTCGGTGGATGTCAAACTCGAAGGCCCGCTGGCAATCGACAGCCTTTACATGAACGATGACCAGCGCAGGGAAGTGGCGAAGCTGTGCCTTTCCAGTCCTCAGAGGATGGTTGTTGTCGTCCACGGAACGGACACGATGGTAGAGACGGCAAAGGTGGTTCTTTCCGAACGCGGCGCGGATGACGGACATGTGATAGTGTTCACCGGGGCCATGGTTCCGTTCTCGCTTCAGGGTTCCGATGCCGTTTTCAACCTCGGATGCGCCCAGACGGCTGTCCAGTTGCTCGGGCCCGGGGTCTACATCTGCATGAGCGGACGGATCTTTGAAGCAGACAAGGTCCGAAAGGACCGCAGCCGCGGCGTCTTCATTGATATCCAAAGTTGATCGCCATGACTGATGCGCAGGGAACGGGAACCGCTCAGGGGCCGAGACTGGGGCTCAGCGTAGCCACGACGGCGGTCATGACTTCCGTCACCGTGGTCTTTTGTCTGTTTGTCCGCATACCGACCGGCAGGGGCTATCTGAACCTCTGCGACGTGGCTATTTATTTCTGCGCCTTTGTATTCAATCCGATGGTGGCCATGGTTTCCGGAGCTCTGGGTACGGCCGTCGCCGACATCCTTTCGGGCTATCCCCAGTGGGCTTTGATCTCACTGGTCGTCCATGGTGCCGAAGGATTCTGCGTGGCCTGGGTGCTTCACGGAAAAAACAGCCTGTGGCGTGAGTTCGCGTCGGCTTTCACCGGTGTTCTGGTTGTCGCAGGCGGTTATTTTGCCCTGGGAGGCCTGCTTCTGACCGGGTTCGGCGCCGCCCTCGTCGAGGTTCCCGGCAACATTCTCCAGGCGTCTGTAGGAGCGGTTCTGGGGTTCTCTGTTTCAAGGTCCGTAGTCCGCGCCTATCCTCCGGTTTCCGATCTGGGAATCAGAACTCCGGTTCGCTGACGAACTCCATCCTCTGCCCGGTGACGGGGTGGGTGAAGACCAGATGCCCGGCGTGCAGCATAAGTCTGTCTCCCGGGTGTCCGTAAAGCCTGTCTCCGACTACCGGATGCCCCAGTCCCGCGCTCATGTGAACCCTGATCTGATGGGTTCTCCCGGTTTCGAGTTTTATAAGCAGCCTGGTCTGCGGTCCCCCGGGATGTTTCTCGACGCGGATTGTCTTCCAATGCGTCACGGCAGGCCTGCCTCTGTCCGGGTCGACAATCTGACGGGGCCTGTTTTCCGGATCCGGCCGAATCGGCAGGTTTACGGTTCCCTCCGGGTCTCTGAGGATGCCTTCGACCAGGGCAACGTACTCCTTTGTAACCCGGCGTTTTTCAAAATCGATGCTGAGGGCGTTGTGAGCCCTGTCGGTCAGCCCGAGGACCATAAGACCGCTCGTATCCTGGTCGAGGCGGTGGATGCACGGCTGGGCTATGCAGTGTGAAAAGAATCTCCGGACCCTGGTGGCCGCGCAGTCGGCCTTCTCAGGCCCGATGCCCGGTATGCTCAACAGCCCGGCCGGTTTGTCGATGACAACGATGTCATCGTCACGGTAGACGATGTCCAGACCGATGATGTGTTTGAGTATCGGCCTGCAGCGGGAGTCGCACGGAGCGTGGAACGAGCAGTGAGGGTGGGCACCTGAACCGTAGAAGAACTCGGCCAGATATGCCGGACGCTGCCCCATCTCATAGGCTTTGGACAGAAGCTTTGGGGCGCAGCAGTCACCGGTACCCGAAGGTGCGTCGGGGAAGATCTCATCCAGGCTTCTGGTTTTACCGTCAAAGCAGAAAAAGCGGTAGGTCTTCTTCAGTTCAGCCATCGCTTCGGCAGAAAGGGCTTCCCTCTCTCTGCGCAGAAGGGCCTCTCCGCCTCCGATGCGCCGTGTCAGCTCATCCAGGGCCGGGGTATACCTGTCCAGCACGTCATGGTACTGTTTTTCGTCAAACGTCGGACCGGCGAATCCCGGAACCGTCCATCTCCCGTTCAGGGCTCCGGAAAAGGCCTTGATGATGGTCCCCTCGTAGGTGACCAGAACCCCGAACATATGACCGCACCCCGGTTCCAGAAGCAGACCTGAGGGCACGGTGCGGTCGCCATCGTAGTCGATGAAGCCGGTTTCGTCAAAACTGCGGATCATCTGCAGGCATACAGAGCGGGCCCTGGAATCGGGGAGAATCGGATTCATGTGGAAATCGTAAGTTCAGCTTCGGGGACTGTCAAGGCCGACCCGGGTGCAAAGTACGGCGGGAGCAATGGTGATTGTTTACTAGCAGCCCGGTCGGCTTGACTGAGAGGTATGTTTTCAGATAGAGTCAAGTACGGTAAACACGGGAGTTACATCCGATGGTTAAGAATGACTATTACCGCCAATACTCCGGAAAAAGGTTCTTCGGGGACTATCCTACGCTTCAGGAAGCCCTCGGGATTTCCGTCAGCAGATATCCGGACAGGGTCCTCTTCGCAACCACCGGGAAAAGCGCCCGGACCCTGACCTTCAGCGAAGTTGCCAGACTGGTTGAGCGCATCGGCTCCTGGCTGATCGAGAAGGGTATCCGACCCGGGGACAAGGTCGCCCTCAACGGACACAACTCGATTCAGTGGGCTCTGTTGTACATAAGTGCTTCCTATGCCGGAGCGGTCGTCGTTCCGTTCGACAACCAGATGGAACCGGAGAAACTTCAGCGCCTGCTGGCCTTCTCCGAAGCGAAGATGTTCTTCGCCGACTCGGATGTGCTGCAGCGGACGGACACCGCAGACCTGCCCGTGTTTGCTTTGGAGCAGGTCGAGACCCTGACTCCCGAAAAGATCAGGAAAAGAGTCCGGATAACCTCTTCCGACCCGCTCTCGATGCTCTTTACAAGCGGAACCACCGGAAGTGAAAAGGCTGTGGTACTGACCCACAGGAACATCATTTCCGACGCCTTCATGGCCTGCGACAGCGCATATCTGGATCTGCAGCCTGAAGATGTGATTTTCGCCCTTCTGCCGCTTCATCACGCATACTGCTGCACCACCGTCCTCATCGAGGCTGTACTCAACGGATCCGTGTGTCTTTTCGGTCAGGGGATGACTCCGGCAAAGATCCTTTCGGACCTGAGGTCAGGACATGTGACCTTCATGCTTGCCATCCCCCTGATTTACAACAAGTTCCTCAGCACGGCTCTGAAAAAGGTCAGGGAAAAGGGCCGCTGGACCTACGCCCTGACCCGCACGATGATGTGGGTCAACGGCGTTTCGCGCAAGCTTTTCGGCATCAACCACGGCAAGGTCTGGTTCCGTCCGATTCTCGAGGGCCTGGGCATGATGGACCTCAAATGTGCCATCTGCGGGGCAGGTCCCCTGGCGGCAAAGACTTTCAGGGCCTATCAGCAGCTCGGTGTGGATTTCATCCAGGGATACGGGATGACTGAGACGGCCCCGGTTCTTACCCTCAATCCCGTGAGCAACTTCAAGGTCCGCTCGGTCGGAAGATTCTTTGATGACGTACGCTACCGGATTGAACGGCCCGACATAATGGGCATCGGCGAAGTGGTGGTAAAGGGCCCGAACTGCTGCGAGGGCTATTTCAAGGATTCCGCCTCAACACAGGATCTGTTCACCGAGGACGGATACCTCAGGACCGGGGACATCGGCAGAGTAGACCGTGACGGCTATCTGTATCTTATGGGGCGGGCAAAGAACATAATCGTCACCGAGGGCGGAAAGAACGTCTATCCCGAGGAGATTGAGGATCACTTCCAGCTGTATCCCCAGATTGCCCAGGTGATGGTCCGCGGCTTCATGCAGAACCGATCCACAAAGAGCGAGGGTATCGAGGCTCTTATCTATCCCGCGCCGGAGTTTTCCGCCGGGCTTTCTGCCGAGAAGCGGGACGAGGAAATCGGAAACATCGTCTCCTCGGTCAACGCAAAGCTTCCTTCCTACAAAAAAATCTCCTCCGTCACCGTCCTAGACCAGCCGATGAGTACCACCACCACCCGCAAGATCCAGAGGGGCAAGGTAGGCGATGTCATCGGCAGTTTTATCCGCATCCTCTGACTTGAGAATCCGCTGAGCCTTTCTTATAATCCCTAGTGTAAGGAAGGTTACTCGATGCGCAGATGCAGCAGCCCGGTTTCCACTTCGGCAGGGGCGATTGTCTTGGCCGGCATTGCCGGTGTTTTCCTTTATGTTTCGGAGAGTCCCGGCTCTGAACGGTTGCCTTTGCTCCTCGTTGCTCTGCTTCTCGGCGCGGTAATTCCCCATGACAGGGCATCGAAATCCGCGTTGATTCTGGAGAGGATCCTTCTGGTCCTCGGTTCGCTCAGCGTCTTTGTCCTGTCCGCATTCGAGGGGCTGCCGGCATGGGCTGTCCTGACTTTGGGTATCGTCTGCGTCTGGTGCTTTTCATCGATTCTGAGCGCAATCAGGACTGCATCCGCCCTGGGGTCTTCCGCCGGGGACAGCACCCTGCTTGCCCTGGTCATTGCCGCCCTGCTTGTTGCCGGAGGTCTGTTCATCCGCCTCCGAGTCGGGTCTTTCAGACAGATCTGTGTACTTCTGTCGGTGCTTTTCCCGTCGGTTCTTTTCGGGCTTCTTCTCAATCTGGAGGGGCTTTGCGTGGAGACGGGGCTGGGGCTTCGCGACCGGGACGACGGGAGGGCGGTCTTTGACGGTCAGAGGAAACTGCGCTTCTACTCGCTGTTGAAGATGTCCGTCCCGCGGTTCTCGCTGGTTCTTTCGACTCTGACCGGTCTGCTGTCAGGTTTTGCCGCGGTTTGTCTTTCTGAATCGGACCGTCCGATTCGTTTCCTGCTCGGGGTGGCGCTCGGGATTCTGCTGATGCTCCTTACGGCAAAGACGTTTTCCAAGGGGCTGAGGTTCCTGGCGGGCCTGCTGTTTACCCTCTGCGGCTCGGTTCTGCTGGCCATCTATCCTGACGGTGGGGCGGCGAATCTGGTTGCCTGCGTTGCTTTCGGACTGGGTATCGGCGGTATAGCCGGCAGCGCCGGAGGCTGGTCGGTGACCGCCTCGAGGACGCTGAGGTTGCTTTCCGGAAACGCCGACATTCCGCTTTTTTGCGTAACATCGGAGGTCTGCCTGATTCTGGGCATCGGAATCGGAGGGTTGGCTGGCGGTCAGGGCTTGCCCCTGGGCTGGGTCGCGCTCGGCTACGGGATAATCGGATTTTTCCTGATGCTGGTTTCGTCAAAGGCGCTGGCCGGAGAGCCGGAACTGGATGACTACCTGGAGGGCGGAAAGGATAATCCGGTGGTCCACGAGCAGCTTCAGAGGATGATGATCCGTCCGACCGACGCCCACAAGAGGCCCCCGCTCTGGCTGTATCTGCTGGCCTATCTGGGAGTAGGGCCTCTGTGCCGCTTCGGACATGGAATGAGGGTGGTCAAAAGGACGAAGATCAAAGGTCCAGCTCTGATTCTGACCAACCACGCGTCGAACTACGACTATCTTTTCATTGCCGCCGCCTGCTGGCCCGTGCGGATCAACTTCCTCGCCACCTACTACTGGTTCACCTTCCGCAAACTCAGGCCCTGGCTGAGGTACATGGGGGTGATTCCCAAGTACCAGTTTGCCACCGATATCACGGCGATGAAGAAGCTCAGGTACATCACCAGGCACGGCGGAGTGACGTTCGTCGCGCCGGAGGGGACGGTCTACGCCAACGGTAAGAGCGGCTATATATCCAACGCGATAGTAAAGATGGTGAGATTCCTCTCGGTGCCGGTCTACACGATAAAGATCGAGGGTGCCGGGCTGGGGCAGGGCAAGTGGCAGAAGGTCTGCCAGAAGGGCCGTGTCGATGTGTCGATGGCTCCGCTTTTCACCGCCGAAGAGGTCCGTTCGCTTGATTCTGAGACGATGCACAAACGTATAGTTCAGGCCCTTGATTTCGATGACTTCGAGTTCCAGAGGCGCACCGGCGTAAAGATCAGAGGCACGACAAAGGCCGAAGGGCTGGATGATCTGCTGTTCAGGTGCCCGGACTGCGGGAAGGAATTCACCCTCAAGACGGAGGGCAATGACATCTGGTGCACCTCATGCTCCCTGAGGGCGACAATCAACGATGATTTCCGCTTTGACTGGGTCAGCGGCAACTGCCGGTTCGACAACTACAGCCAGTGGTACGACTGGCAGTATCAGGCTTTGTCCGCCGAGATGGAGGATCCCAACTGGCGTCTGGAAGCCCCTGTGCGGTACGGAATCGACATTGTCGACACCGACGGCTACGTGGACAAAGGGGAGGGTATCATCAGCCTCAGCCTGAAGGACGGCTGGGTATACACCGGAACCCTGCTCGGGGAGCAGGTCCGTGAGCACGATACCCTGTCCAGCGTTCCGGTCGCCATAATGAAGATGGGCAAGCACATCGAGCTGCCGTTCAAGAAGCACAGCAGACGCTTTGCCTTTACCGGGGACGGGCGGATTTCCCAGAAATTCCATGTGGCCTCAAGGATAATCACCGAAAAGGGATTGGCCGGAAAGTACGAATCTTGACGATTGGCGGTCAATGTCGGACAATGACTGCGTGGCCGGCAGAGCGCCACAGGGAGGGTTCATGCCCGTAAAGGTTTCACAGGAAAACACCCTGGGTTACGGTTTCGTACCCGACGAGTTTCTGAGAGAGGGAGAGGACGAGTACAGCTTCCGTTTTCAGCAGAACGGGGACAACTGCAACTACCGGCACCTCACACCCGCCGAAGTTACCGCCCTTGAAGCCGGCGGAAACTACAGCGACGACTGGGGTCAGGTCCTGGTCCAGGATCCTTTTGACCCGGGCGTGATCCGCACCAGCGGGTTCTACGGACTGGTCAGGCTCGGACCGCTCCAGAAACAGATCCTGAGCTTCCATGACTTCGCCCAACCGGAGGGTATCGTTTCCAGCAGACTGATTTCTTCGGACATTGGGGCGCACTGCAGCATCATGCGCTGCGCCTATGTGGCAAACTACATAATCCAGGACCACTGCATACTCTCCAGGGTCGACGAACTCCAGACGACCAACCACTCCAAGTTCGGAAACGGGGTGGTCAAGGAGGGCGAGGACCCGGATGTCCTGGTCACCATCGAGATAATGAACGAAAACGGCGGGCGCAGGGTCGCTCCGTTCGTGGGAATGACCCCGGCCGACGCCTATCTCTGGGGCAGCTACCGCTCCGATCCGCAGCTTCTTCAGCGCTTCATGGACCTAACCTCCAAAGTATGTGATTCCCGACGGGGCAGATACGGAATAGTCGGGCATGACAGCGTAATCAAGGGCTGCAGAATCATAAAGGACGTCTACATCGGCCCGTGCAGCTACATCAAGGGGGCCAACAAACTGAAGAACCTCAGCCTGCTTTCGGTTGAGGACAGTCCGGTGCAGATCGGCGAGGGCGTGGAACTGGTCAACGGAATCATAGGCTGCGGCTCGAACATCTTCTACGGGTGCAAGGCCGTGCGCTTTCTGATGGGGGACAACTGCAAACTCAGTTACGGAGCCCGTCTGATTCACTCGATTCTGGGAGACAACTCGACCGTTTCCTGCTGCGAGATGATAAGCAACCTGATTTTCCCCGGACACGAGCAGCATCACAACAACTCGTTCCTGATTGCGTCCCTGGTCATGGGGCAGTCCAACATAGCCGCCGGAGCCACCGTAGGCTCGAACCACAACAGCCGCGGAGCAGACGGGGAGCTGGTTGGTGGCCGGGGATTCTGGCCGGCTCTTTCCAGCACGCTCAAGCACAACAGCAAGTTCGCCTCCTACACCCTGCTCAACAAGGGAAACTACCCGAACGAACTGTTTATCGAACTGCCGTTCTCACTTCTGTGGGACAACACCGCCGCCCACCGCCGCGAGATCATGCCGGCGTACTGGTGGATGTACAACATGTACGCCCTTGAGCGCAACTGCTACAAGTACAAGGCCCGCGACCGGCGCAAACACCCAAAGCAGATTATCGAGACGGCCTATCTGGCCCCGGATACAGCCAATGAAATCCGAAAAGCCCTGTTCCTGCTTGAAGTCTGGACGGCAAAGAGCCTTCTGAGGAACTTCGGGGCGGACTGTTCGGTCATCCGGGACCTCGGACAGGCGGTGGGAATCGACCTGAATCCGCAGTACACCGCCGCTCTGGAGAAATCCTCCGTCTTCCATCCGTGGGAGCATATCGACGAGGGCAACCTCAGACAGGTCACCGACCTGGCCAGAATCGGGCGCTATCTGCTGAACAGGCAGCCGCAGTTGGTCGAGGACATCGAAGTCACCGGGGAGGGGATGGAGAATTCAAACAATCCCGTGGTGATAGTCAAGCCGGTCCAGGCCTATGCCGCCTACGTTATGATGCTGCAGTACTACGGAATCACCGAGGCTGCACGGTACTGCTCGGAGCACGGTATCAACTTCCGGCAGCTGGAAAAATCTGTGTCTACCTGCCCCCTGGTCGAGTATCCCCGTGAACAGGTTTCGGCCTATGCCCTGACCCAGGACTACGGGCTAATCAGGTGGGAGAACGTCGGCGGCCAGCTGATACCGACCACGCTGGTCAGATCCCTGCTGGACGACGTCAAATCCGGGGTTCTGGACAGCTGGGATGCGGTTCATGACAGATACCGGGCCCTGGATGGGGATTACCCCCTGTACAAGGCCGTCGATGCCTGTCTGGCCCTGCACAGCCTGTACAGGACGGACCACCTGTCAAAGGACCAGTTCGGCAGTTGCGTCGAAGTTGCCCTCAATTCCCGCTCGTTTATCGATGAGCAGGTCTTCCTCACCAGGGACAAGGACTACCGCAACTTCTTCCGCTCGATTACCTACCGCAGCGAAGAGGAGCAGGACGCCGTGGTGGGGAACATCGCCGACAACTCGTTCATAAACTCCGCAAAGGCCACTTCGGACAGCATCAAGGCCCTGATCGGGTCGCTCAGGTACTAGGTCTTGCCTAACTCGGTCAAATCTGCTATATTCCGCTGAGTACGGCGGCGTAGCTCAGTTGGTAGAGCACCCGGCTCATATCCGGAATGTCAGGGGATCGTGGCCCTTCGCCGCTAAATGGACTGTTGCTCAGGCGACAGTCTTTTTTTATCTCCGGCGGGTCACGCCGATTGCCGGACAGGTTTCGCAGAACGGGCAGAGACTGCACTTGGGACTGACCGAAGTGCATATGTTCTGGCCGTAGGTGACCAGAAGTTCGTTCAGAGGTATCCAGTAACGCACCGGCATGACGTCCTGGAGGACTTTCTCGCTTTCCTCGGGAGTCCTGGTTTTTATCCAGCCCAGACGGTTGGAAATCTGGTGTACGTGACAGTCGACACAGATGGCGTCGATTCCGAAACCCAGGTTCAGAACCAGGTTGGCTGTCTTTATTCCAACCACCGAGAGTTTCATCATCTCTTCCCTTGAAGGAGGCACGGCCCCGTCGTAACGCTCGATGAGTTCCCTGGAAATGCGATGAAGGTTCTCGGCCTTTGTATGGTAGAAGCCGACTGGAAAGATGGCCTGTTCTATCGTTTCAATCGGAGTTTCGAGCATTTTCTGTGGTGTAGGGGCTATCGAAAGGATCCGCTTGCTGGCCAGGAGAGTCACATCGTCCTTTGTCCTGAGAGACAGAATGGTCGAAACCAGAACCGAGAAAGGATCCCTCAGCTCACGCTGGATTACCGATACGGCGGGGACCTTTGCCCCGACGGCCCTCAGCGCGCCTGCTGCCCGGTTGAAGAAATCATCCCAATACGCGTCGTCGTACTTCATCGTCTGACAATGATAGCACGGGCGGCGGTTTTTTCAATACGCGGGCAGGCAGTTGGCGGAGCCCAGCTGCCCGGTAACGGAGCAAAAAGAAAGGCCGCGGAATGTAATTTCATCCGCGGCCTGCTTTTATTCGGGCTGGGCGGATTTGAACCGCCGACCCCAAGTCCCCCAGACTTGTACGCTAAACCCCTGCGCTACAACCCGAGCATTTTCGCAATCAAGACCATAGCACTTTCACTTTCCGGCTGTCAACAAGAGCCGGAGGGGAGCCGGCCGGAGAAAACACAGTATGAGCCTTGCAAAACGCCCTGAATTGATATATGCTTCAACAAAGTGCGTATTTCCGATACATAGGAACACGCGCGAAAAGAGGAACGACGATTTATGATTAAGAGATTCTCCGCAGTCACCGCCGTTGTGTTGTTCGCGGTTTGCAGCGTCTTCGCATTCCAGTTCTCACCTCTGGAGCAGACGTTCTCACCGACCGGCGCAGACAGTCAGAAGACCTTTACGATAGTCAATGACTCCAACGACTCCATCGCCGTCGTAATCACTGCCCTCGTCAGGGATCAATCCGAGACGGGAGAGGAGTTGAACACCGACGCCTCCAGGTACTTCTCGATTTCCCCGAGCAAGGTTGTCGTACCCGCCAACTCCTCGCAGTATGTCAGGGTTCAGTACAGAGGTCCGTCGACCGTCACCAGCGAGCTGTCATTCCGTCTGAGGGCAGAGCAGGTCAACTACTCACTCGGCCGTCAGGAATCCCAGCAGAACATGTTCAACTTCCTGTACATCTACACCACGGCCGTTTACGTGGCGCCTGCTCAGGTCGTATCCCGTCTGGACATCACATCACTCAAGCCGGTCATTGACGAGGAGGGGAACAAGAAGATGGAAGTTACCATGGTCAACTCCGGAAACGTCCATCAGGTGACCATCGGCATGTCGGTTACCATCACCGATCCCAAGGGAAAGCAGATAACGCTTTCCGGTACGGACCAGCTCCCCGGAGTTGCCGGAATCAACATCCTGGCAAAAAAGAAGCTGGTTGTTCTCATCCCGTGGCCGGAGGAACTGGAGTTCCCCGAGGATTTGTCAGGGTCTTACAAAGCCGCAATATCCTTCGAGTGACAATTCTATGCGACAGTGGGGCCGGTGATTCAACATCGGCCTCTTGTTTTTACGGGCACGGAAAATGGGCGTAAGAGAAAAAGCCAGGCGCAGAAAGCGCGCAATCATAATTCTCTATTCGGTGTTGACCACCATCATTGTAGGGGGCGGAGCGTATCTGGTGTATCCGCGGGTCAGCACCCTTGTGCCCGAGTCCGGCCCCGCCCAGGTTCCGGTCACCGAGACCGTTGAGAGTCCTGTCTCCGATGTTCCAGCGGAACCGGAGGTCGTCGTCGTGGTACCGACCGTTTCCCAGCCCCAGAGCGCCGGACAGATGCCCGGGCCGGAGGAGGACGTCGGGGAAGCCGCCCCGGCCACCATCCTTGCCTCCGAGGCGGAGGAAGACGTTGAGGTTCATCTCTCCGAGGCTCCCCCGGAGGAAGAGGAGCCGGTCCTGTCCCCGCCGATTCAGCCTGAGGCTGAAACCCAGGAGCAGTTCTCCGTCTATGTTTCCCCGATTGAAGAGGAGGAGCCAGTACAGGAAAAGATTTCCCAGGATGTCGTCGAACTGGTTTCCCAGGAGGGACAGGACATCACCTCTCTGTCGGCTGAACCGGAGGTCCGCGTTCCGTCCCCGCCTCCGGTACTCTACGTCTATGTCGAGGAGCCGTGGGATTTCTCGAATACAGACTATAACGATGATTTCTTCGCCGACTTCTACTACGGTGGCGGCGACCTGGTGTACGACGACGGAATCCAGTATCCGTACATCTACGTAAACGGTGAGTACTACGGCTCGATTCAGGTCGACATGAGGAGCAACTCCCCGTTCATCAGCAGAACAGAGCTGCAGGCGTTGCTTCAGGCTTTCCTCGAACCGGATTTCGCCACCGAGTTCTTCTCGTCGGAGGAGGCCTACTACGGAGAGGAATACTTGTCCTCGTTCGGAATAGGTCTGAGCTTCGACACCAACCAGTTCATCGTCTATCTCGAGTTCAGCGCCGAGCAGCTTCCCATTCAGAGCGTATCGCTTTCCTCCCAGAGCCTTTCGCACACCAGGACTCTGGCGAGCATCGTCGGTGTTTCCGACATAGACGCCGCCACTCTGAGCTGGTCGGCCAACCTTTCCCTTTACGGTTATCTTGGCTACAGTCATAATTCACAGGCGGGAAACTGGCAGATTTCGACAAAGAACCTCAACCTGACGATTTCCAACATGGTCTCGTTCTGCGACCTCGCGCTGGACTTCACCGCCAGTGTGGATCTGTACAGGCTGGTTCGGGCGACCAGGGCGGATTCGGATGTCAGCATCAGGGACGCCTTTTATGTCTCCAGGGCTTTGGCCTACATCGATTTCCCGGATGACAGCCTCCGTCTGTCGATCGGAAGCGTTTCGGCGTACTCGGCAATCGAGCCGAGCAACCCGTTCGGGTTCTCGCTTGAAAAGAGTTATTCCTATGGTAACGGCGAGAAGCTGGGCAATCAGTTCGAGCAGGAGATAATCCTCGAGCAGGACTGCACCGTCATCGTCTTCATGAACGGTATGGAAGCTTTCAGCCGTAAGATGAAGGTCGGAAAGTACAGACTCAAGGACTTCACCTTTGTCCAGGGCGCCAACGAGATTGAGATCTGGGAGGTTCCCGAGGGTGTGGAGGTGGACTTCAACGACCCGGCTCCGGAAATCAAGATCCTCTCGTTCAATCTCGGTTACGATTCATCCCTGATGGCAAAGGGTGAATATCTCTGGAAGTTCACCTACAGCTTCCCCAGTGTAATCGACGACGGAACATTCGCCGGATTCCACTATGTGGACTTCAATCTGGACCGCTATGTGGCGAAGTTCTCCGACTTCTCGCTTTCGCTTCAGCAGGCGGTCGGGCTTACCCATTCGATGACGATCAACAACCTCATCGCCCTTTCCGGCAGCCTGAACGCTTTGGATGAGTATTCACTGAGGTTCTACGATTCGTTCTCGGCAATCCAGGCATTCAACTTCGGCTCGCTGAACTACACCGCCCAGATCCAGATTGCCGAGATTCCCATAGGGTGGGCCGCTCTGGACACCGACACGATAAGCTGGAGTGCCTCTATTACCCCGCGCTTCAACGAGGGACTCCTGGCAGCCGTCAGCACGGGCCTGTCCTACGACTCGTCCGGTTCCCGCTGGTCGGCCTCGCTCGGTTACGGCTGGACTGTCGATGATGTCCGTTTCAGTTTGTCCGGTTCCGCCTCGTACACAGGCAGTTACAACGAATGGGCATGGAGCCTGAGCGGCTCTCTGAACACCACTTTGGTGGACGGAATCCAGCTCAACGCCAGCCTGACGACCTCAAGCGCCCTGGTGGCCGGCTATGCCAACGGCGACGGAGCCCCGATCCGCGGTTCCATCGGTCTGTCATTCCAGCTCGGAAGCGATGCCAGTGCCTATGCCAGGTCCGATTACTCCACCATCGACGCCAGCCTGAACTGGAGGCCGTTCGGTTCGATCCGTTCGAGCATCCAGCTGGCCCTGAACGGAATCAGGCCGACCTTCAATTCTGAGAACATGGACAGATGGCTCGACCATTCGATGGGCATCAGCTATTCGTACAACGGTGATCTGGTCGGTCTGTCGCTGAGGCAGAACTTCTCCAACAGCTACCAGTCGGCCGGAACGACCCTGTCGCTGAATACCGCCGTCGTCTTTGCCGACGGGCAGTTCGGTATGGCCCGTTCGGTGGCCGGTAGCTTCCTGCTAGTCCATCCGGACGGACTGATGAAGAACGTCCCGGTTTCGATCGGAAAGGCCACAGCCTCTTCCTCGACCCAGTACCGGAAGGTATTCGGCAACTACCTCTACACCGGATTGTCGCTGTACCAGCACAACGGAATCGTCATCTACAGCGATGACAGTTCCCTGTTCGGCAGCGGAGGAACCTTCCTCATCGGAATGACCCCGCGTCCGCGCCAGGGCTATGTGATGCATGTGGCAGTCACTCCGACGGTGACTATGTCGGCAATCCTCTACAACGCTGACGGGACTCCCAACGAGCTGTACACTTCGCCGATTTACCGGATCTACGAGGATATCGAAGACGGGCAGAAGGTTTACTCGATCCAGCTGACCGACAACTACATGTTCACCGACGAAACAGGCCGGTTCATCCAGAGCAACCTCGAGCCCGGATTGTACTGCATCGACCTGGACGTCACACCCGAAGGTTCGAAGACCAAGGTCTGGTACGGCCTCTTCTTTGAAGTGCCGGTCCTCGACCAGGGTTCGCAGGTCATCCTGCTCCAGGATTTCTGGGAATACGACCAGACCGTCGAGGAAATCCAGATCGCCACCGACATCTACGAACGCTCGTTCATGCTCAGGGAAGTCGAGCGTGAGTCCGAGACGGAGTTCTGGGACAAGATCTTCGCCGAGCAGGAGAGCTGGTCGTGGGAAGACGACTGGACCTGGTACGACGAAACTCAGGACGCCACCGTCCAGACGACAACAAACTCAGTTACGGTACTCTGAATCGGCTCTTTCCGTTTTTCCGGGAAACTATTGCAAACGAAGGTCCAAGTGAGTAGATTGTCCTAAAAGACAAACCGCTTTACAGGAGCCGACCATGTCCAGAAGCCCCTTGGCATTGAGTATTGACTGCGGCACGCAGAGTCTGAGAGCCATCGTTTTCAACACCGACGGAGAGCCGGTGGCCACCGAGGCCGTCAGGTATGACGAACCTTACTACAGCCAGAAGAACGGCTGGGCGGAGCAGGATCCCGAGTTCTGGTGGGACGCGGCTGTCCGCGGTCTGAGCGGTGTGTCTGAACAACTCTCTGACGAACAGCGCCAAAGCCTGGTTTCCATCTGCATCTCCTGCCTGCGCGATACCTATATATGTCTGGATGACAAGAAACGCATCCTCCGCCCGGCGATAGTCTGGCCGGACCAGCGTGTCGCCAAGGACAGAAAGAAGATCCCGCTTCATCAGGCGGCTATCTTTGCCATGGTCGGCATGACCGAAGTCATCCGCCAGCAGCGCAAGGTCACCCGGACCGTATGGCTCGAGGAGAACGAACCCGGAACCTTCAGAAATCTGGCCCACTATGTGTCTCTGGAATGCTGGCTGAACTACAAACTCACCGGCAACCTGATTGACTCAAAGGCAAACCTCTGCGGGCACATACCCGTCAACTACAAAAACGGAACCTACCGTCGCAAGGGCAGCCTGATGTGGGCTGCCACTCCGGTCGACCCGGCACTGCTGCCTCCTGCCGTCGAAGTGGGGGAGACCATAGGTACGATCACCGACGCCGTGGCTCAGAAGACGGGACTGCCCAAAGGCCTGAAGGTCGTTGCCGGAGCCACGGACAAGGCCTGCGAGACCCTCGGCTGCGGAGTGCTGGAAAGTGATCTGGCCTCCGTATCCTTCGGCACCACCGCCACTGTGGAAATCACAACCGACCGGTATGTCGAACCCCAGCGCTTCCTGCCGGCTTACATCTCTGCCGTCAGGGGACACTGGAACCCCGAGGTCCAGATCTACCGCGGCTACTGGATGGTCAGGTGGTTCGCCGAGCAGTTCGGCCAGGCTGAGAAGATTGAGAGCCGCAAAACGGGAATCCCTGTGGAGCAGCTTCTGGACAGACTGCTCGAGCAGACTCCCCCGGGGTGTGACGGAATGGTCCTGCAGCCTTATTGGTGTCCCGGCCTGAAGCAACTGGAGGCACACGGGTCGATTATCGGGCTTTCGGACTACCATACACGGGCCCATCTTTACCGGGCCATTCTGGAGGGCATCAACTACGAACTGCTGCAGAGCCTGGAGGGAATCAGCGCCAGAAGCCATAAAAAGATACAGGCAATCTGTCTCTGCGGAGGAGGTTCCCGCAGCGACGGCATCTGCCAGCTTGCCTGTGATGTTTTCGGCCTGCCTGCCTATCGCTGCCACACCGCCGAGACCAGCGCGTTGGGTGCCGCGATTATCAGCTTCATGGCCTGCGGCCAGTTTGCCTCCTACGAGGACGCCGTGCGGAGCATGGTTCACTACACGACCTCGTTTCTGCCCGACGAGGACAACCACAGGCTGTACCGCCGCACATACGAAAGCGTATACAAAAACCTTTACCCGGCCCTCAGACCGGTATACCGACGGAGTTTCGGACTATAGGAGGAGATTATGGGTTCATCGTTCTTCCCTGAGGACTACAGGCCGATTCTCGGACTCAAACAGACCGAGAAGGCAATCAAGCTGGTCAAGGACACGTTCGAACGCGAACTGTCCGGAGAACTGAGGCTGTCACGCATCACATCACCGCTTTTCGTTCCGACCAACAGCGGAATCAACGATGATCTCAACGGTGTGGAACGCCCGGTGAGGTTTGAGGTGGGCAATCTGGGCAACCGCCCGATGGAAGTCGTCCAGTCCCTGGCCAAGTGGAAGCGCATGGCCCTGGCCGACCACGGCTATGCCCCCGGTACCGGGATTTACACCGATATGAACGCCCTCCGTCCGGACGACACCATCGACGAAATCCACTCCGTCTATGTCGACCAGTGGGACTGGGAGCGGGTGATGGCTCCGGATGAGAGGAACCTGGGATTCCTTTCATCCATCGTGGTAAAGATTTACAACGCCCTCAAACGTACCGAGTTCCTGCTGGCCGAGAACTATCCCCAGCTTGAGCCGTCCCTTCCCGAGGACATCCGGTTCATCGAGAGCGAGGATCTGCTGAAGCTCTATCCGGACAAGACTCCGAAACAGAGGGAAAGAATCGCCGCAGAGCAGAACGGGGCGGTTTTCGTAATCGGAATCGGGCACACCCTGTCCGACGGAAAGGTCCATGACCTGAGGGCCCCGGACTACGACGACTGGTCCACTCCCAACGAGGACGGGTGCTACGGACTCAACGGCGACATCATCGTCTGGGACCCGGTCCGGAAGGACTCGCTGGAGCTGAGCTCGATGGGTATCAGGGTGGACAACGAAGCGCTCATCCGGCAGCTGGAAATCCGCGGGGTACCCGAAAGAAAAGACCTGTACTGGCACAGACGCCTGCTTGCCGGAGAGTTTCCGCAGACCATCGGCGGCGGAATCGGTCAGAGCCGAATCTGCATGAGGCTGCTCAAAAAAGCCCACATCGGCGAGGTGCAGGCTTCGGTATGGCAGGACAGCGCCTATGAGCAGGCCGCCTCTGCCGGTTCATTCCTGATGTAGGAGAATTTGAATCCGGGCTGAGAAAGCGTCGGAAAAGGCCTTGATGTCCCTCGGAGTCAGGTGCTGCTCCCGTCCGGCATCAAAAAGCCCCGCCTCCCTGAAGACGGCGTTCGCGTTGCGCTCGGAGAGCTTCTCGGCGATGTTTGAAGAATCAAGGACGACGCCTCTGTCGGTGATTACGGCACAGGCGCCTTTTTGTATGAGCCGGGAGGCCAGAGGCAGATCCCTGGTGATTGCCAGGCAACCCGGGGTGCAGAGGTCGACCAGGGCGTCATCGGCACTGTCCTGGCCGGATGAAACGACGAGCATCCTGATCAGGCTGCGCACAGAGCGGACGTTTTGCGCCTCTCCGCCTGCCTGAAGATACTCCCTGCGTTTCTCACCTGTGTCATCCGCTATCTGGGAACGGACGTCCGGAAGTGCCCGGTCGGCGCAAAAGACGGCGGCGATGCGGTTCTTACGGCAACTGCGCAGAACAACCGCCCGGATGGGGCGGGGGCAGGAGTCGGAGTCGACCAGAATCAGGTGTTCGGATGGCATGGCTGAACTATACTACATGCTTGAATCGGATACAACAAAACAGATAAAATCGTCGGTATTCAAGGGGATCAAAAATGGTCATTTCACCGCTTCAGAAGTTCCGTTATTCGTATCAGCCCAAACTTCCCGCCGTTCTGGCAGGAAACATCGATTCGATTACTCCGCAAAAGGGCAACGCGACCTCGGCAAAATCCGACGAGCGCGAGCTCAAGGCCCTGTTTCCGAATACCTACGGCCTGCCGACAATCAGTTTCGTCCGGTCGGACAAGACGGGCCGTCCCGGGCCGCTGAACATCGGAGTCATTCTCTCCGGCGGTCAGGCCCCCGGCGGACACAACGTAATCTGCGGTCTGTACGACGCCATGACGAAAGCCGATCCGGCCAGCATCCTGTACGGTTTCCTCGGCGGCCCGAGCGGGCTGACCGACGACAAATACACGGTTTTGGACGGTGAGACCATCGACCGGTACCGCAACACCGGAGGGTTTGACATCATCGGAAGCGGCAGGACCAAGCTGGAGACCGAGGAGCAGTTCGAAAAGGCCCGGGCGGTCTGTCATGCCCACAACATCAACGGAATCGTGATCATCGGCGGAGACGACTCGAATACCAATGCCGCCGTCCTTGCCGAGTATTTCGCCTCAAAGGGTGAAAAGATTACGGTCGTAGGTTGCCCGAAGACAATCGACGGTGACCTCAAGAACGAGCAGATCGAAGCCTCCTTCGGTTTCGACACCGCCACCAAGGTCTTTGCAGAACTGATCGGCAACATCGAGCGCGACGCCAACAGCGCCAAGAAATACTGGCACTTCATCCGCCTGATGGGGCGCTCGGCGAGCCACATAGCCCTGGAGTGCGCCCTGCAGACCCAGCCGAACGTCTGTCTCATCGGTGAGGAGGTCAGTGCCAAGAAGATGGGACTGGCCGAGGTTGCCGAGGTTATCGTCGACTCGGTGGTCCGCCGGGCCGAAAAGGGCATGAATTTCGGAGTTGCCCTGATTCCCGAGGGAATCATAGAGTTCATCCCCGAAGTCGGCGAGCTTATCGATGTGCTGAACGACCTGATGGCCGCCAAAGCCGATGAACTGGCCGCAATCGATGACCCGGCCGGAAAAGCCGCCTATGTCCGTGGCCTGCTGGATGAAAAGAAAGGTCAGCTCTTCGATACCTTTCCCGAGTCGATCCGCCAGCAGCTGGTGATGGACCGCGACCCGCACGGAAACGTCCAGGTGTCGCTGATTGAGACGGAAAAGCTTCTGGCTCAGCTGGTCAAGAAGCGCCTTGCCGCCCTCAAGAAGGAAGGGAAGTACAACGGCAAATTCTCCAGCCTGTGTCACTTCTTCGGATACGAGGGCAGGTGCAGTTTCCCGTCCAACTTCGATGCTGATTACTGCTACAGCCTGGGATACAACGCCTATCTGCTGGTGTGCGGGGGATTTTCCGGATACCTTTCGTCTGTGACCGCCCTGAGCAGGCCCGCTTCCGAATGGAAGGCCGGCGGGGTGCCTATTACGATGATGATGAATCTGGAGAACCGCAAGGGCCACCTCAAGCCCGTCATCCGAAAGGCCCTGGTCGATCTGGACGGAGCTCCGTTCAAGGCCCTTGCAGCCAACCGTGAAAAGTGGGCTGTGGAGACCTGCTATACCTTCCCCGGCGCAATCCAGTACGCCGGACCGTCCGAGGTCTGCGACCGGACCACCGCCACGTTGGCGTTGGAGCACGGAGAGACTTTCTGATGATCAGGTATGCCGTCCTGGGCAGCGGTTCCAGCGGCAACGCCTACGTCTTTTCCGACGGGGCTGACTCGATTATCGTCGACAACGGTTTTTCCAGGGCGGAACTGATCCGCCGCTGTGATGCCGCGGGAGCGGACTGGGATACCGTCCGGGCTGTCTTTGTCACCCACATGCATCCGGACCATTGCCGCGGGGTCGGAACGCTGGCGCGCAAGGACGGTTTTCCCGTCTTCATCAGCGCTGTCGCCGGAAAACTCTGTACCCCGGAGCTTGCCCGCATGGCAGTGCCCGGGGGTCAGCTCAACACGATCGACGAGGGGGAGGAGCGCCCGGTCGGAGGGTTCCGCGTCAGGTGTTTTTACACTTCACACGACAGCAGCGGAAGCGTCGGGTACCGGATCGACCACAAACAGGGGTGTTTCTGCATCGTCACCGACACGGGTTGCTTCGATGAGAGGATGGTCGGCGCGGCGCTTGAGAGCGACGTGCTGTTTCTTGAGTCGAACTACGAACCGCGGATGCTCAAATCCGGCCCGTACCCGCCGCCTCTGAAAAAGAGGATTGACGGGAGATTCGGCCACCTGTCCAACGAACAGGCGAAGGATTTCCTTGTCCGATGCGGTTTTTACCGGGATCCGGGTACAGATATTCAAGGTCAATTATGCTATAATCAGCCGGACTGCAGGGTTCGCAGGGTTTACCTGGTGCACCTGTCGTCCACAAACAACAGTGTGGAACTGCTTCGCAGCCGCTATTCATCCCTGGGGGACAGGCTTTATGTATGTCCCAAGGGGGAGATGGCCTGCGGCGTTCTGGGAGGTCAGTGATGGAAGAGAGCATTGCAAAACTGCTTCTGCGTCAGGCGGGGCCGGAAACGGTCACGGTCAAAGGTTGGCTGCGCACCAAGAGGGTGGGCAAGACGATGAGTTTTCTGGAGGTGAACGACGGCTCGTGCCTTAAGGGCATCCAGGTCGTCGTCAATAACGAGACCTTCGCCGACCTGCAGGTTCTCGACAGTCTGACCACCGGCTGTTCGCTGATTTGCAGGGGAAAGATCGTCGACTCCGTCGGGGGCAACCAGGCTGTGGAGCTCGCCGCCGAAAGCATAGAGTTGGTCGGGGCTTGCCCGGCTGATACCTATCCGCTTCAGAAAAAACGCCACACGCTGGAGTACCTGCGTGAGATCGGACATCTGAGGGCGAGGACGAATACGATTGGAGCGGCGGCCCGGGTGCGCAACACGATGGCCTATGCCGTGCATTCGTTCTTTCAGGAGCACGGTTTCTGCTACGTCAATACTCCGTTGATTACGGCAAGCGATGCAGAGGGCGCCGGGGCGATGTTCCAGGTGACCACGCTGGACATCGGCAATCCTCCGCGCACCGAAGACGGTGCGGTTGATTATTCAAAGGACTTTTTCGGCCGTCCGACCTTGCTGACGGTGAGCGGACAGCTGGAGGGCGAAACCTACGCGATGGCCCTGAAGAACATCTACACGTTCGGACCGACCTTCCGCGCCGAGAACTCGCTGACCAAGCGTCACCTGGCCGAGTTCTGGATGGTGGAGCCCGAAATGGCCTTCTACGACGTAAACGATTTGAT
>JAGABZ010000010.1 GCA_017614375.1 Spirochaetales bacterium | reverse complement strand
TTTGAGTATCAGGTGCTCGCTCAGATAACCGTCCTTGTTGATGAATCTGAGAATGTCAGTCAGACGGATCACTTTCTCGAATGTGTCGCGCACAAATCCGTATTGCCTTGCAATCCTGCCAAGCTCCGATTTGTCAAATGTCCTCATCTTTCACCTCCTGCTTGTAGTCAAAGGTCTTTTCCGATACCACCAGTTGCCAATCGGAATCATACTTTCCTTTGTAGATATCGGAGGAGATATAGCGATGGCTCTTTCCTGACTGTTGCTTGCAGATGTTCAGGAATTCATCGGAAATGCCAAGGCGTTCTTTGAACATTGATAGAAAGAAGCCCGTTTTCTGCCAGAGAAACTGATTGCCGTAGAGGGAGATGCACTTCTTCAACTTGTCCTCATCAAGCTTCGGGCAGATCTGAAGGATTTCAATCAATTCCTCAGTTCCTGTTATCTTGTCCATGCTCTTTATGCTGTCTATGACTGTACGTTCAAGAGAGGTGACCCGGATTCCTCCGCTGTATTCAGGTGTATCTATCTCATCCACAAAATCTGTCTTAATGCAGTGATATGAATATCCGTCAAAGGAGAAATCTCGGAATGAAGACAGAGAGGAGACATAGACATCGTAATAAATCTGATTCATGATTCCGTAGTACTCAAAGGCCGAATGATGCGAAACGCATGAGGTCGGAGTGATACTGCTGGCAATCTGGAAACGATTGGCCACAGGTGCACCAGACTCTCCGCTGATGCATGTGTACATATTGCTCCGGATCTTGACCGCCAAGCCTTTCTTCACAAGGGCCTTTACAGCAGTACGTGCGGACTCGTGGTTGCTGTAATACCCGGAAAGGTCGTCTATGGAGAAAACAGGATGTTTCATCATTTCAAAGTAGATATTCATTTTAAATTTCCACCAATACGGTTTAAAAATAAACCATTTTGACGAATATGTAAACAATTTTCTGCAATGCCGGATTCCTTTACAGATTCACAATCTGCCTTGCAACGTCCATGACCTTGTGAGTCCTTGACCTGCCGCGGCGGGCAAAGGATAATGGTTCCATGAAACGCTTTCTGACAGTTCTGGCCCTCTGGGCCGTCCTCGTTTTTGCCCTCTGGGCAAATCAGACCACATATGCCCAAAACAGCCCCGAGGTCCAGCTTTATCTGGCCCTGAGGGCCATGGCGGGAACCTCCGGTCTGGATCCCATGTATCCGGTAACCGGAGACCAGCTTCTGAACCTGCTTTCCAAGGTCGACACCGGCCGGCTCGATTCCGATGCGCGGGCCCTGTATTCGGGTCTGGTGGCGGCGCTGGAGAGTACGGGCAGGGACTTCTCCTATGATGAAATCGGGATCGACCTGTCCGTCTACGCCGGAGGTCAGGGATACGCCAACTCCTATCCGACCGGCAACCCCGGGCGTTGGGACTACGCATGGCCGCTCAAGGACCGGCTTCCGGTATACGGGGTCCGCTCACAGGTGTACTTCGGTGAGTCCTTCACCGCCATGTTCCAACTCGACAGGATGGAAAACGATTCCTATGAATTCAGAAACAAAAACCTCGCCCTCAGCCATCCGTTTGTCGGTGACAAGGAAGTCCACAGCCCGTACTTCACCTACGGTTCGCTGGGCGGGAAGATCCTGAACCTCCAGATCGGCCGGGACAAGCTCAGCATGGGAAACGGCAACTCGGGGAACCTCGGAATCAGCGACAACCTGATCAGCCAGGACTACCTGAAGTTCAGCGCCGTCACGTACCCGATTGCCTACGATATGACATTTATCGCCTTCGGGGTGAACAGAGGGGACGACCCGCAGGAGGTCGGGGACTATTCGTTCAAAATGCCTGAGCAGATGGTGGTGAACCACCGGCTCTCACTGGCGGTGACAAGCTTCCTGGCTGTCTCGATCTATGAGGGCATGCTTCAGTACGGCACCAGCGTCCTGACCGACCCGAGAACCCTCAGCCCCTTCATGATCCTGCACAATCTGTTCACATTCGACAACAACTGCAACAACTATTTCGGCGGTGATGTAACCGTCGCCACGGGCGGAGGAATCCAGCTGTCGTTGCAGTTCCTGCTCGACCAGTTCCAGTTCACAGGCGAAATCGGGGACCATCCCGAGACCTCACCCCCGAACGCCTACGGTATGCTGGCCGGGGTCAGCGGGCACTGGATGGCCGGCGGCGGTGTTCTCGGAGCCTACATGGAGGGAATCTACACTTCTCCGGTCTGCTATCTCAAGGAAATCCACGGCCGGAGCGGAGAGGATACGGAGCACTATTACGACCAGGATTTCCTGGTGGGCAACCCGTACTGGAACATCAGCGACATGGCCTGGATGGGGCACGAAATCGGACCCGACAGCGTCGCGCTGCAACTGGGTGCCTCGTACTGCGCCGCCGACTGGACAATCGGTTTCTGGGGCAGGTACCGTGCCACGGGAAGCTACAACGCATGGAATCAGCAGTATCTGCTTCTCGGGCAAGACATCTTCGACTCCTCCTCGCCGACCTATCAGGAGGACTGCGCAGCGTATCTCAACGCGCTGAGCCCGTTCTGTCTGGGTGACGATGTGCCGGAGCACAGGCTTACCCTGTCCCTGGAGGGTTCCGCCAAGCTGTTTGACGCGGTTGACCTTGTCGCCAAGGTCCGTTGGCAGCACGCCTGGAACTACCGGAACAGCCAGGGTGCCGTATTTGACAGCCTCCAGGCTACAATCGGCTTTACAGTCGACGTGTTCCGGCTGGCGTACGAAAGACTGGCGGACTGATGAGAAAGTTCAACGTCACGGGAATGAGTTGCGCCGCCTGCAGCGCCAGGGTCGAAAAGGCCGTCGGCGCCGTGGAGGGTGTGAGTTCCTGCAGCGTCAGCCTGCTGACGAATTCGATGGGCATTGAGGGCAGCGCCTCTGACGCCGCGATTATTGACGCGGTGAAAAAGGCCGGCTACGGCGCCTCCGTTGCCGGACAGGGCGGAACCGGCAGACCCGGATCCCCGGAACCGGAACTGGAGGACACCCGTTCGCCTGTTCTTTTCAGGCGCTTGGTTGCATCTGCCGGAATCCTGCTGTGCCTGATGTACATCACCATGGGGCACATGATGCTCGGCTGGCCGTTGCCGCCGGTCTTTGACAATCCGGTGTTCTGCGCCCTGGTCCAGATGATTCTGGCCGCATCGGTGATGATAATCAACAGCCATTTCTTCGTCAGCGGGTTCAGGACGCTGTTCAGGCTCAGCCCGAACATGGACAGCCTGGTGGCCCTGGGCTCGACGGCGAGTTTCTGCTATTCGCTGGCCGTTCTCTTCATGATGGTCGCCGCCATCGGTGATGGTGATATCCAGGGCGCGGAGCGTCTGTCGATGGGCCTTTACTTCGAGTCGGCCGCGATGATACCTACGCTGATTACAATCGGCAAACTTCTCGAGGCCCGGTCAAAAGGCAGGACCACCGACGCGCTTAAGAGCCTGATCAGGCTGACTCCTCAGACAGCCGTGGTCCTGCGCGACGGCACCGAGACCGAAGTGGAAATCGGAGAAGTGGCCGTTGGTGACCTGTTTACGGTGCGTCCTGGGGAAAGCATACCCGTAGACGGTGTTGTCGAAAGCGGACACACCGCGGTCAACGAGGCCGCCCTCACCGGGGAGAGCATCCCGGTGGACAAATCCCCGGGTGACAGGGTCAGTGCCGCTACAATCAACACAGGCGGCTTCATCACCTGCCGTGCAACCCGTGTGGGTGAGGATACAACCCTGGCCCAGATAATCCGCACGGTGTCCGATGCGGCTGCAACAAAGGCCCCGATCGGCAGAATCGCCGATAGAGTTTCAGGTGTTTTCGTTCCTGCGGTCATCGTTGTCTCGGTTCTGACCCTGGCCGGGTGGCTGATTGCCGGACGGGAATTCAGCTTTGCCTTTGCCCGGGCGGTGACCGTACTGGTCATCAGCTGCCCCTGCGCGCTGGGGCTTGCGACCCCGGTTGCCATCATGGTCGGAAACGGTCTGGGGGCACGCCACGGGATCCTGTTCAAGACTGCAGCAGCCCTTGAGGAGGCCGGAAGGGTATCCGTTGTCGCCCTGGACAAGACCGGGACCGTCACAAAGGGCAGGCCGGAGGTCACCGACCTGATTCCCGCCGATGGTGTGAAAGAGTCGGAATTGCTTGCGTTGGCCGCATCGCTTGAGAAGCACAGCGAGCATCCTCTGGCCCGGGCTGTAACCGAACGCGCCGCCTCGGAGTCGATTGCGACTCTTGAGACCGGGGATTTTCAGGCCCTGCCCGGCCACGGCCTGATGACTGTCCTGGAGGGTGAAAGCCTCGTCGGCGGCAGCGTGGATTACATAGCCGGCCTCTGCGATATTCCTGAAGATCTCAGACAAAGGGCCGTCGCTCTTTCGGAGAAGGGACGTACTCCTCTGGTGTTCGCGCACGGAGGAAAGGTTATCGGGCTGATTGCCGTGGCCGATACGATAAAAGACGACGCCGTTGAAGCCGTCAGACAGCTGCACGGTCTGGGTCTGGAGGTCGTGATGCTCACCGGAGACAACAGCAGGACTGCCGGGGCAATCGGTTCCCAGGTCGGGGTCGACCGGGTCCTGGCCGGCATCCTTCCCGAGGGCAAGGAGGCCGCAATCCGCGCGCTGAAGCAAAAGGGCAAAATCGCGATGGTCGGCGACGGAATCAACGACGCCCCGTCCCTGGTCCGCGCCGACGTCGGCATGGCCATAGGGGCCGGCACCGATGTGGCAATCGACGCGGCGGACATCGTCCTGGTCAACAGCAACCTCTGCGATGTGCCCGCCGCGATCAGAATCAGCCGCCGCACCATCCGCAACATCCATCAGAACCTTTTCTGGGCGTTCTTCTACAACGCCGTCTGCATCCCGCTGGCCATGGGAGTGTACGGACTGAGCATGAAACCGATGTACGGGGCGCTGGCGATGAGCCTGTCGAGTTTCTGCGTATGCATGAACGCCCTCAGGCTGAATCTGGTCAAGGTCGACGACCCCGGTCGGGACCGGCCGTTGAAGAAGAAAACAAAAAACGAGGAGAAAGACGATATGAAGACCGTTCTTAAGATTGAAGGGATGATGTGCATGCACTGCGAGATGAGGGTGAAAAAGGCCCTCGAGGCTGTACAGGGGGTAAGGGAGGCCGTCGTCAGCCATGAAACCGGGACGGCCGAAGTGAGCCTGTCCTCCGCGGTGCCTGCCCAGACCCTGAAAAAGGCGGTTGAAGACCAGGGCTACAAGGTCCTCTCGGTTGAGTGAGACAGTTGCCTTAACACCGTCATTCCAATAGAATAGCGGGAAAACAAACCCGTTTGTTCCGGAGGAAGCCATGAAAAGAATAAGCGTATCGGACTGCACTCTCAGACAGCTGTGCGGCGGTTCCTCGCACCTTCTCTTCAGGGAGAAACTCGCCCTGGCAACCGGCATTGCCCGCTGCGGAGCAGATATTCTGGAGCTTCCCCCGCTGTCCTCTCCGAAGGAGGACAGGATTGTATCCATGGCCATCTGCCGGGCCGCCGGCAGCTGCACCGTGGCCATGCCGGCTGGCATGACCCCGGACAGCGTCGCTCAAGCCGCGGCCTGCCTGGAACTGGCTCAGGTCAGGCGCCTGATAGTGTCCGTTCCGGTTTCCACCGTTCAGATGGAGTACGTCTGCCACATGAAGTCTCCGGCAGTGACCGGACTGGTATCGGAACTCTGCGCGTCCGCCGCCGGGACCGGAGCGGAGGTTGAGTTCGAGGCTCTCGACGCCACCCGGGCTGACGCGGATGTGCTGATTTCAATCTGCAAGGCCGCCGTTGAGGCCGGGGCCGGGTTCGTGTCCCTCTGTGATGACGCCGGGGTCTGCCTGCCCGGTGAGTTCGCCGATCTGACAAAAAAGGTACGGGCAGCCCTCGGAGTTCCGGT
Organism: Spirochaetales bacterium; assembly: GCA_017614375.1. Lineage (GTDB taxonomy): Bacteria > Spirochaetota > Spirochaetia > Sphaerochaetales > Sphaerochaetaceae > JAAYFO01. The sequence goes on along the minus strand of JAGABZ010000010.1, from coordinate 47,959 downwards.
TACCGTGAAGGTTTCCGATGCGATGAACATGGCCGTGGCCGATGCCCTGGCTGCTCTGGGCGCGGGAGCCGACGGGGTCAAGACTTCGATCGAGGCCGGACAGACGCTCGGTCTGGATCAGTTCGCCCGTGCCCTGAGAACCCGCGGAGAGGACCTCGGAATTGAAACGGGGCTTGATTTCACCGCTGTTCACAGCGGGATTTCCTCTCTGCTGTCGGGACTCGGACACGCGGATCAGCCGACTGTGCCCGAGGGGGAGGACGCCCGGGTATTTCTCGATGCCCAGAGCACAATCGACCAGGTTGTCAGGGCCGTGCGCGTGCTGGGGTACGACCTCAGCGAAGATGACAACGCCAGGGTGTTCGAGGCTCTCAAGCGTGTCTGCGAGAAGAAAAGCACCATTTCCAGCAGGGAACTTGAGGCAATCATCGCCTCTTCGGCGATGCAGGTTCCAGCCACATATACCCTTAAAAGCTACGTCTGCACCTCATCCAACCTCTCCGCCGCCGTTGCCAACGTCGTGCTGGAGGAAGGCGGGGAGAAGATCAGCGGCGCCGCGTCCGGGGACGGGCCGATCGACAGCGCCTTTATGGCTGTCGAGCAGTGCATAGGACACCACTATGAGCTCGACGACTTCCAGATCCAGGCAGTCACCGAGGGGCGCGAGGCTCTGGGTTCGGCCCTGGTCAGACTCCGCAGCGGAGGAAAGCTCTATTCGGGCAACGGACTTTCGGCCGACATCGTCGGTGCCTCGATCCGGGCCTATATCAACGCCCTGAACAAGATAGTCTACGAGGAGCGCGCCAGATGAAACTCTGTTTCTCAAGCGGCGATGTCTACGCGCCTTCGTTTTCCGCGCTCTGCCGTCTGGCCTCGGACTACGGGATGCGGGGATTCGAGATTTCCGACCCGGAGCGTGAGAGGGCAATCCATCCGGACAGCATCCTCCGCCAGGACCGCGAATCCCAGGCCCGGACGATGCTCTCAGACCGCTCGCTCTTTGTGCCCGCCGTCGTTTTTCCGCAGCCTCTGGATGCCGACGGCACCGGCTGCGGCGATCTGGTCAGGCTGATCGACTCGGCCGCCCATGCCGGGATTGAGAATGTCATCGTTACCCTCGCCGGTCAGACGGGCGCGGGAGAGTTGGGCAGAGCATATGAGCAGGCCTTTGACCGGGCGACTGAAAAGGATGTCCACATCCTCTTTGAGACCAGCGGGACCCTGAGCTCAAGCCCGAAGGCCCTCGAGCTGGTCGGAACCCTCGCCCGGGGCTGCACCGGAATCTGCTGGAACACAAGGGAGACCTTCTTCTGCGCCCGCGAAAGCGCCGAGACTACGGTAAAGACTCTGGGTGCCTACATCATGCATGTACGTCTGGGAGACCGCAGCGGTGATGAGGATGTCCTGCTCGGTGAGGGCGAACTGCCGGTGGAGCCGGTCCTTCGTGCCCTGGCATCACTGAACTACGAGGGCTGCATCTCCTGCCTCTGGAACAGCCAGATTACCGATCCCGATATAGTGCTGACCCATTTCGTCAGCTTCATATCCTCCTTCGGAAAAGCCGCCTCCGGGGTGAGGTCGGCCCTTCCGACCAACCGGGCGGGGACCGGAACATTCGCCTGGAAGAAGTTCGAGCCGGTCGAGCTTACCTTTTCCGAAGTTCTGGACAGGATGGTCGAACTCTATCCGGACCAGTATGCCTTCAAGTACACCACCCTGGACTACACACGCACCTACAGCCAGTTCCGCGACGACGTCGACAGAGTTGCCGCGGCCTTCATAGCCCTGGGGGTCAGGCCCGGACACCATGTGGCCATCTGGGCGACAAACGTGCCCCAGTGGTTCCTTACTTTCTGGGCGGCGGTCAAGATCGGAGCGGTCCTGGTGACTGTGAACACCGCTTACAAGGTTCACGAGGCCGAGTATCTGCTCCGCCAGTCCGACACCCACACCCTGGTGATGATCGAGTCGGTCAAGGACTCGGACTACCGCGGGATTATCCGCGAACTGTGCCCGGAGCTGGAGGGACATGTCCCCGGAACACCGCTGTATGCCGCCGGGCTGCCCTTTCTGCGCAACGTAATCACCGTCGGGTTCGAGATGGACGGAGCGCTGAGCTGGGAGCGGATGCTGGCCCTGGCCGACAGAGTGCCCCTGCGCGAAGTCCGCAGGCGGGCCTCGCTGGTACGCTGCGACGATGTGTGCAACATGCAGTACACTTCGGGAACCACCGGGTTCCCGAAAGGGGTGATGCTGACCCATCGCAACATAGTCAACAACGGCAAGACGATAGGCGACAGGATGGACATGTCCACCGCCGACAGGATGATGATCCAGGTCCCGATGTTCCACTGCTTCGGTATGGTACTGTCGATGACGAGCATGATGACCCACGGCGGTACGCTCTGCCCGATGCCGTACTTCTCGCCGAAATCTTCCCTGGCCTGCATAAACCAGGAGAAGATCACCTGCTTCAACGGGGTGCCGACCATGTTCATAGCGATGTTCAACCACCCCGACTTCGCCACGACGGATTTCTCCCACATGCGGACCGGAATCATGGCAGGCTCCAACTGTCCGCCGGATCTGATGAAGCGGGCGTCGATCGAGATGCACATGACCGAAATCCTCTCGGTGTACGGCCAGACCGAATCCTCGCCGGGGTGCACGATGGGGGAGGTCAACGAAAGCCTTGCCCTGCGCACCGAGACGGTAGGCTCGGCCTTTGAGGGGGTGGAGTGCCGCATCATCGACCCGGAAACCGGAGCTGCCCTGCCCGACGGCCAGAGCGGGGAGTTCGTAGCCCGCGGATACAACGTGATGAAGGGCTACTACAAGATGCCCGAGGCCACGGCCCAGACAATCGACGCCGACGGCTGGCTCCACACCGGGGATCTCTGCTGCCGCACTGCGGAGGGCTACTACCGGGTCACCGGCAGGCTCAAGGACATGATCATCCGCGGAGGCGAGAATATCTATCCGCGCGAAATCGAGGAGTTCTACCTGACAAATCCCAAGGTCCGCGACGTACAGGTCGTCGGAGTCCCGGACAAGGTCTACGGCGAGGAGGCCTGTGCCTGGATCATCCTCCACAAGGGCCAGAGCGCCGACGAGCAGGAGATGCGCGCCTACGGCCAGAGTTCGATGGCCCGCCACAAGGTTCCCCGGTACTTCCTCTTTGTCGATTCCTTCCCGATGAACGCCGCAGGCAAGATCCTCAAGTACAAGATGAAGGAAGACTCCGCCCTCAGGCTGGGGTTGAACTGACCTCATCCAGGGTTGGAATTCCCGGTATCCTTGACTTTAGAGCGCATGTTGTGGTAGACCATAGCAAACCAAAGGCTGTGACGAAGACGGCCGCGGGATGAAGCTTCAGCGAGCCGGGTACGGTGTGAGCCGGCAGGGGAGTCCCGCAGGGCCCATCACTTCCGAGCCGAAGCAAGAAAGTCCGTCAGGATGAGTAGATGCTTACGTGATTGCTGCGTCAATGCATACGGCTTGTTGGAGCCTGAGGGGCGCCGAAAGGCGCAATTTGAGTGGTACCGCGGGTGCTGTTCTGAAAGGACAGACTCGTCTCAAAGAAAAACTTTGGGGCGGGCTTTTTTTTTAGCCCGGAGGAGCGACGATGACTAAGGGAACATCCACCCAGCTGATGGAGGTGGCCTCTAGAATCAAGGAGATGAGGGAGATCATGGGGTTTTCTGTCTCCCGCATGGCCGAACTGACCGAGGTTTCCGAGTCCGAGTACCTGGCATATGAAAGCGGGAGCGCAGACCTGCCGTTCTCCTTCATCCACAAATGCGCCGTGGCCTTCGGGGTGGAACTGACCACCCTGCTCGAGGGTGATTCGGCCAAGCTTTCGCTTTATACCGTCACACGCAAGGGACAGGGCCAGCAGACGGCAAAGGAAGATGGAATCAACATCCAGAACCTGGCGCCGAAGTTCCGCAGCAAGATAGCCGAACCTTACTGGGTCCGGTACGAATACTCCGAGGAACTCCAGGATCAGCCGATAGCCCTTCAGACCCACTCGGGGCAGGAGTTCGACCTGATTCTCTCAGGTTCCCTGCTTGTTCAGGTAGGCAAGAACAAGGAAGTGCTGCACGAAGGTGACAGCATCTACTACAATTCGTCTACTCCCCACGGAATGATAGCCGTAGAAGGCCGGGACTGTGTGTTTGTCGCGGTAGTAATGCCCGGAGAGGACACCAAAGAGTCCGACGTCCGAAGCAGCGTCGCCCCTCCCCAGACCGGCATGCGCAAGCTTTTGTGCGAGAAATACGCCGACTTCAGAACAGACCGCAACGGAGCATTCTGCGGTGTGGATTTCAAGAACACGGAGAACTTCAACTTCGCCTATGACGTGGTCGACGCCCTGGCCACCCGCCATCCGGACAAGCTGGCGATAATCTGGCTGGACAGGGAGAAAAACGAAAGGCGCTTTACTTTTGAGGACATGAAGAAGAACAGCGCGCGGGTCGCGAACTACTTCCTCTCCCTGGGAATCAGAAAAGGCGACAGGGTCATGCTGGTGCTCAAGCGCCACTACCAGTTCTGGTTCTCGATCCTCGCCCTGTCAAAGATAGGGGCTGTCGCCATACCGGCAACCTACCAGCTGAAGGAACACGATTTCATCTACCGTTTCAACACCGCCGGGGTGTCGGCAATCATCTGCACTTCCGACGGGGACACGGCCGACATCGTCGACAGAGTCACGGACCGATGTCCGACGGTGAAAACAAAGGTAATCGTCGGCGCCAGGCGCGAGGGCTGGAGGGACTTCGATTCGGAGTATCCGCTTTTCAAGAGTTCTTTCCGCCGGACCGAGCAGACCCCGGGAGGCGATGACATAGCCCTGGCCTTTTTCAGCTCCGGGACTTCGGGCAACCCCAAACTGGTCGAGCACAGACACACCTATCCGCTGGGACATTTCCCGACTGCCAGGTTCTGGCACGGTTGCAGGCCGGATTCCCTGCATCTGACGATTTCCGACACAGGCTGGGGCAAGTCCCTCTGGGGCAAGCTCTACGGCCAGTGGATGTGCGAGGGCGCGGTGTTCGTCTACGATTTCGACCGCTTCAGCGCACCGGACATCCTTCCGTTGTTTGCAAAGTATAAAATCACCTCGTTCTGCGCCCCTCCGACGATTCTGCGGATGATGGTCAAGGAAGACCTCTCCGGCTACGATTTCTCGTCGGTCCGCGATATGACCACCGCCGGCGAGGCCCTCAATCCCGAGGTCGCCCTGCAGTTCAGAAAGGCCACAGGGCTTACCGTCCGGGAGGGCTTCGGCCAGACCGAGACCACGCTGACCATCGCCAATTTCCTCGGTGACAAGGTCAAGACCGGCTCCATGGGACGTCCTTCGCCGCAGTACAACATCGCCCTGGTCGACCATGACGGTAATCCGGTGGCCGACGGTGAGGTCGGCGAGATTGTCATCGACTACAAGGAGGGCCGTCAGGTCGGACTCTTTTCGCGCTACGTCGGCGAAGGGGACAGCAATCTTCGGGCCGTGCGGGACGGCTGGTACCACACCGGCGACACCGCGTGGCGGGATGAGGACGGGTATTACTACTACGTCGGAAGGGTTGATGACATCATCAAATCCTCCGGTTACCGGATCGGCCCGTTCGAAGTCGAGTCGGTCATCATGGAACTGCCCTATGTACTTGAATGCGGTGTTTCCGCCGCTCCTGACCCGATCCGCGGCCAGATAGTCAAGGCGAGCATCGTCCTTGTCAAGGGCAAGGAGCCCACCGAGGCGCTGAAGAAGGAAATCCAGGATTACGTGAAGGCCCACACGGCCCCGTACAAGTACCCGAGACTTGTCGTGTTCCGTGACGAGCTGCCCAAGACAATCAGCGGAAAGATTATCCGCAGCGAACTGTGAGGCCGGAATGAAGATTGCCTGCGTACAGATGGATATGGTTCTGGCCGATGTTGAGCGCAACTATGCCTCGGCCACGGCGCTTGTCCGCAAAGCCGCCGCCACCGGCGCGGACACAATCGTCCTGCCCGAGACGTGGACCACGGGCTTTTATCCCAAAGAAAACCTCCCGGCCCTCTGCGACAGAGACGGAGTCAGGATTCAGGAGACCTTCGGCGCCCTGGCGGGGGAACTGGGAGTGAATATAGTTGCCGGCAGCGTGGCCAACCTGCGGGGAGAAAAGATCTACAACACCTGCTTCGTGTTCGACCGCTTTGGGAACACTGTCGCGCAGTACGACAAGACCCACCTGTTCTCACCGATGGGAGAGGACGGGTTTTTCACCCCCGGAGAGAACCTCGTCCATTTCGAGCTCGACGGCAGGGCGTGCTCGGTGATCATCTGCTACGACGTGCGCTTTCCGGAACTGACCAGGACACTCGCTCTGGGGACTCTGGACTGCCTGTTCATCGTCAGCCAGTGGCCGGCGGTGCGGATGGAGCATCTGCACACCCTGTGCAGGGCGCGGGCCATAGAGAACCAGATGTTCGTGGCCGTGTGCAACTCCTGCGGTACGGCGGGGGAGACTGTCTACGGGGGCGGGTCCGTTGTCTTCGATCCGTGGGGCCGATGCCTGGCCCTGGCGGGGGAGAAAGAGGAGACAATCACCGCTGACTGCGATTTCTCCGTAATCGAGGGCATCAGAAACAGCATCAACGTATTCCGGGACCGCAGAAGCGGCCTGTATGATATCAAGTGAATTCGAGGAGGAATGACCTATGGAGTACAACTTCCCTGTTACAAGAACGACAAATCCCAAGCCCCGTCCCGAGGACGAGACCAAGCTGGGGTTCGCCAGGTATTTCACCGACCACATGTTCTGCATGGATTGGGACGAGGGTATCGGCTGGCATGACGGCAGGGTTGTGCCGCACGCCCCGCTTCTGATTGAGCCGGCTTCCTGCGTCCTTCACTACGCCCAGATGATGTTCGAGGGCATGAAGGCCTACCGCACCGCCGACGGGGAGATTCAGATCTTCCGCCCCGACATGAACATCAAGAGGATGGCCCGGACCAACGAGAGGATGTGCATCCCCGAACTGCCCGGAGAAATTCTCCTGGCCGGAATCAAGGCCGTCATCAAGGAGGACATCGACTGGGTGCCGACCGCTCCCGGAACAGCCCTCTACATCAGGCCGTTCATCTTCGGGGACGAGGTGTCATTCTCCGTCCTTCCGGCCAAGCACTACCGCTTCCTCATCATCCTCAGCCCGACCGGCAGCTACTACGCGGCCAATGACGGCGGTCTACACTGCACCCGCATCTACGTCCAGGACAAGTACATCCGCGCCGCCAAGGGCGGTACGGGATACGCCAAGGTCGGAGGAAACTACGGCGGAGGAATGAGGGCCTCGCAGGACGCGATGAAGTACGACTGCAAGGATGTCCTCTGGCTGGACGCGGCCGAGCACAAGTACGTCGAGGAAATCGGAACCTCCAACGCCTTTTTCAGAATCAACGACGAGGTTATCACCGCTCCGCTCGACTCGGGAACAATCCTTCCCGGAATCACCCGTGATTCGGTCATCCAGCTCCTCAGGAGATGGGGTGTGAAGATTTCCGAGCGCAAGCTCTCAATCGATGAAATCACCAAGGCCAGCGAAGACGGAACGCTGCAGGAAATCTTCGCCAGCGGGACTGCCGCGGTGATCTCCCCGATCGGAACGCTCAACTACAACGGAAAGGACTACCTGGTCGCCGACGGAAAGGTCGGACCTGTCGCCCAGAAGCTGTATGACAACCTCTATGGTATGCAGACGGGCAAGATCGAGGACTACATGGGCTGGGTGTACAAACTCGGACTGAAGGCATGAAGCGTCTGACCCTCTTCTGCGGTCACTACGGCAGCGGAAAGACGAACGTCTGCGTCAACTACGCCATGCACCTGCGCTCGATGGGGCTGGAGGTGACGGTGGCCGATCTGGATATCGTCAATCCCTACTTCCGCACGAAGGACAGTCAGGCACAGTTGGAGGAGGCGGGCATCAGGGTGATCTCATCCCCGTTTGCCAACTCCAACGTCGATCTGATCGCCATCCCCTCGGAGGCGTATTCGCTGACCGAGGACAGAAGCAGATACGCCGTGCTGGACATCGGAGGTGACGAGAGGGGGGCTCTGGCCCTGGGGCGGTTTTCCGACGCCATCAGGGAGGAGAACGACTATGAGATGCTCTGTGTGGTCAATTTCTACCGCCCGCTGACCGGAACCGCCGAGGAAGTGCTCGGGGTGATGGCCGAGATCGAGGAGGCCTGCGGACTGAGGTTCACCGGCCTGGTCCACAACTCCAACCTCGGGGCGCAGACCACGCTCAGGACGATAGAGGACGCGCAGGGTGAGATGCTGAGGCTGCAGGAGCTGTCCGGGCTCCCTCTGGCTTTCACTTCGGCCGATGAAAGGATTGCCGCCGGGGGGATGTTTCCCCTTAGACTGCAGAAAAGGGTTTACGAATAGGAGACCGTATATGGCAAAGGTCACTTTCAACGAGGACAGATGCAAGGGCTGCGGATTGTGTGTCGAAGCCTGTCCGAAAAAGATCGTGGTAATCGACAGGGACAGAATCAACCGCAAGGGACACAATCCCGCGACTGTCCGGGAGATGGACAAGTGCATCGGATGCGCCTTCTGCGCGACGATGTGCCCCGATTGTGTGATTACGGTGGAGAAGTGAGTCATGAGTGAGAAAGTCTTGATGAAGGGCAACGAAGCCATAGCCGAGGCGGCCATCCGCTCCGGTTGCAGGTTCTATTTCGGTTATCCCATTACTCCGCAGACCGAGCTGGCGGCCTACATGGCCCGCCGGATGCCCAAGATCGGCGGTGTTTTTCTCCAGGCCGAAAGCGAGATAGCCGCGATAAACATGGTCTATGGCGTCGCCGGCACCGGCAAACGGGTGATGACCTCCTCGTCATCCCCAGGAGTATCGCTCAAGCAGGAGGGCATTTCCTATCTGGCCGGGGCGGATCTGCCGGCGGTGATTGTCAACGTCCAGCGCGGCGGTCCGGGACTGGGAGGAATCCAGCCTTCGCAGTCGGACTACTTTCAGGCTACAAAGGGCGGCGGACACGGGGATTACCATCTGATAGTCCTGACCCCGGATTCGGTTCAGGAGATGGCTGACCTGACCGGCCTGGCCTTTGACCTGGCCGACCGCTACAGAGTCCCCGCGATGATTCTCGCCGACGGGACCATGGGGCAGATGATGGAGCCGGTCGTGCTTCCTCCGGAGAGGGACGCCGCCGTGGCGGACAAGCCCTGGGCGGTCACCGGCACTGAGAACAAACGCCCACACAATATCATCAACTCCCTCTATCTGGCTCCGGATGTTCTGGAAAAGACCAACGACGAGCGCTATGCCCGTTACGCGGAAATCCAGGCGAAGGAAGCCCGCTGGGAGAGCTGGATGATGGACGATGCCGAGTACGGGATTGTCGCGTTCGGAATCGCCGCCAGGGTGGCCAAGAACGCCGTGACCCATCTCAGGCAGAACGGAATAAAGGCCGGGCTTATCCGCCCGATTACCGTCTGGCCGTTCCCGACCTCGGCCGTGACCGGGGCTTGTGCACGGGTCAGGGCTATGGTGAGCGTGGAGCTTTCCATGGGCCAGATGATCGAGGATGTCAGGCTGGCCGCCGAGGGGCGCTGTCCTGTGACACTCTGTTCCAGAAGCGGCGGAATGATTCCCGAACCGCAGCAGATAATCGCCTGCGTCGAGAGACTGGCAAAGGGGGGAAAGTAAGATGGCTGTTGTTTTCAGTAAACCTAAGAGCCTGACCGACAGGGAATTCCACTACTGTCCCGGCTGTCCCCACGGAATCATCCACAGGCTGGTGGCCCAGGCCATCGACAACCTCGGAATCGAGGGCCGGACGATAGGTATCGCCCCGGTCGGCTGCGCGGTGATGGCCTATGACTATTTCGCCTGCGACATGGTCGAAGCGGCCCACGGAAGGGCTCCGGCGGTGGCCACCGGAATCAAGAGGGCCCTTCCCGACAGAATCGTGTTCACCTACCAGGGTGACGGGGATCTGGCCTCGATCGGTATGGCCGAGACTGTCCACAGCGCCGCCCGCGGGGAGAATATCACGATAATCTTCGTCAACAACGCCATCTACGGCATGACCGGCGGGCAAATGGCTCCGACCTCGCTTCCGGGACAGGTAACCCAGACCTCACCGTACGGCAGGGATGTTGCGACTCAGGGCTATCCGATTAGGATCTGCGAACTGCTCTCGTCGCTCGACGGCCCGCATTTCATTGCCCGGGTGGCGGTGAACAACGTGAAAAACGTGAATCAGGCCGCCAAGACAATCGAAAAGGCATTCAGAAACCAGGTGGAAGGCAAAGGCTTCTCGCTGGTCGAGGTGGTCTCGGCTTGCCCGACAAACTGGGGAATGACTCCGTCCAAGGCTCTGGCATGGGTGTCGGAGAGGATGATTCCCTACTATCCGCTCGGGGTGTTCAAGGACGCCGATGAAAAGGAGGACAGGGCATGACCGTACAGATTCTGATTGCCGGATTCGGAGGGCAGGGGATCCTCTTTCTGGGCAAGTTGCTGGCCTACAAGGCCCTGATCGAGGGACGCGAGCTGAGCTGGCTTCCGTCCTACGGGCCGGAGATGCGCGGCGGGACGGCCTCGTGCAGCGTGACGATCAGTACCGAGCCGGTGGGCTCCCCGATCATCACCAACCCGGATATCCTGATTGCGATGAACCTCCCTTCGCTGGACCGCTATGAGGGCAGTGTCAAACCCGGCGGAATGATTTTCACCGACTCCAGCCTGATTGAAAGGCCTGTTGCCCGGACCGATGTGAAGGCCTTTGCCGTCCCGGCCACGAGAATGGCTGTAGAGATGGGTGCGCCGAATCTGGCCAACATGATCATCCTGGGCAACCTGATGAAGCAGTGCCCCGATCTGGTCCCGTACGAAAACGTCGGCGAGGCTCTGGCAAAGGTGGTTTCGGCAAAGCATCCGGAGATGGCCGAAGTCAACCTCAGGGCAATCAAGACAGGATTCGGACTGTAAAAGACTCAGTAAATCAGCAGCGTACCTGTGCGCGGGACGTACGGGATGACGATGTGGTCAATCATCTTCACGCTTTCGACGGTGATCGAGCTGATTTCCTGCCAGGTTCCGGAGGAGAACAGCCAGGAGGCCTCGGTAAAGGTGAAGGTCTGCACCTGCCGGTAGACGTATATGTCACACTCTGTCGGGATTTCATCCACCTCGTCCGAGATTGAGTCGTAATCATACGGGCTGTAGAGAATTGAAGTGGTTCTCAGGGTGTCCGGGCCGATTCTCTCAATCGACACCTGTTCCACTCCGTAGACATAGCTGTCCTGCGGCATTTCGGTAATGCCCGAGGCGACGAAATCCGAGGCGGACATGACCGTGTCGCCGTACTGTTCATAGGCCCTGCGGGCCATGCTCGAGACGAAAAGCCGGGCAACTTCGTCGTAAACCGGGCTCTTTACACCCCAGCTGAGGGTGTCGGTGAGACACTCGACATCCAGGTTGTTCTGGGCGGTGAAGTAATACAGGACTACTTCCTCCTGGCTCAGTCCGGCGCTCTGCGGCGGGCCGAACTGCTTTGCTATGTAGTTCATTCCGAAGGCAAGCACGGCCAGGACAATCCCGGTAATCAGAAAGACAATCCAGCCCTTTTTGCGCCAGAAGGTCAGGTGCTTGAGCTTTCTGTCGATTTTTTCATTCCACTGCTTCACAGCCGGGGTGTCGAGGATACCGTCCGAAACGGACCAGTGCAGGGATTTCAGCCAGGATTCAGGGTCGAAATCCGTTGCGGGCCTTATTTCCAGGGCCTGATCGATTGCCCCGGCCAGGGCGGGTTCGGCACCGGTCATCGAGAGTTTGAGCAGATTCGCCTGACCCGTGTACCTGATGCGCTCATCGGAGAACGGCATGAAACCTGTCTGTGCGAAGTACAGGAGCATGGCCATCTGGACCTTTATCTTCGAATCGGTACTGTATGCCGGCCAGCTGAAGGAAAAGGACTGGCTGAAACCGTCATCCTCGGACAGACAGAAGTGAACCTGGTCGGTAAGTTGCCTGCTCAGAAAGATTACCGAGCCCTCGGTGGTGAAGAAGAACGAATACAGCGGGAGCATTCCGTCCTGCAGGGGAAGGTCGTCCTTCCTCATCAGGCTGATGGCCTGCCACAGGGATTTTACGTATGAAAGAGCTTCGCCTCTCAGGGAGGTGCACAGTTCGCCGGCCGGCAGAGGCTCGATTTCCCCGAAGTTGATCGTGATCTTGCCCTCGCGCCCGCGCAGCGGCAGGGGAATCTGTCGGACAAAGCCGTCTTTGCAGATGAATCCAGGCTCGATGTCCTGCTGCATCCCGGCCAGAGGATTCGCCAGGGCTTTGGCGCTGTAGGTTCCGATGACGAGCTCATAGCCGCCCGGTCCTTTTCTTACGTTGTCTCTGCTGAACATTGAGCCTCCGAACTGACGGCGCACGGCCAATACGGCCCGTCGCCTCCGACCTGACCAGTTTCCCATCTGCAAGCAAGGGCGTCAAGCCAAAAACGGGCGCACATCCCGGTGAATTCGTGTTTCTCCATATGCACTGCGCAGTCCGGGTCCGTGGAGTTCGAGCTGACGACGAACAGTGTGCGCGGATGGGCTTTCAGAATCGAGCCGATGATTCCGCTGAGGTTCCGCGGACAGGCCGGGGCGGGATTTGAGAGCAGTTCAAGTACCGGAACTCCGCCGAATACCCGCGAGCAAAGCGCGGCGGCCAGCTCCGGGCCCGGTTCCTCGTCGAAGTAACACTGTCTCTTTGCCACGGACGGATGGTCGAAACTGACCAGATTCATTTCAAGACCGCCCTGACAAGCTTTCCGGGCCGGTGGGCAGAAGGCATCGAAAACCCTGTCCTGAGCGAGCGCCGGGCGGTGAAGAGTCTGCAGAACGGCAACCAGCTCCGGCCTGAACGACCGCACCTGTCCCAGGGCCCACTCCAGTTGGGGTCTGATCAGACAAAACCGCGCATGCGGAATCAGAACTGCCCCCGGTGCACGGTCAGTGTCCGGCTCTGAGGCTCTGAAAGACATGATGTCGGAGAGCGTGTAAAAGACGCCTTCATGAAGCAGATCGGGTCGGTTTTTCATCAGTCCTTCCCGTAGGTGAAGTCACCGTGCCCGAGCAGTTCCTGAGCCCTGGCCCGGTCAGGCCTGATTGTCAGGTTCTTTTCCTGCGAAGGAATGACCAGGCCCAAGGGGCCGTCCTTTACCCTGCGCAGGTACTTGACTCTGGTGTAGTAGAGATTGACCGAGGAGTTGTTCCTTTCCTTTGAGTAAAGAGCCGCCAGGTTCCCCGCGTCGAGCATCACCTCAAGCGGTATCGTCTTGGTTTTCGGACAACGTACGAAAACGTAGGCCCCGGGGCAGTCGCGTGTGTGGAACCAGTAGTCGCTTCCCTTGAAGCCATGCCTGAGAAGCTGGTCGTTTTCCTTTGCCGTTCTTCCGATTACGATTTCGAACATACCGCTGCGGCATGTAACTCCGACGCTCTGGCGGTTCTGCTGTCCCGAGGAATTCTCCGCGGCCGAGACGGCGGCCTTGAGGCGGCGGATGTCGTTTTCCTCGGAGCCTGAAGGCGTAAGCAACTGCGCATAGTATGCGTTGAGCTTTTCAATGGTCTTTTTCGCGGTGGCGAGTTCGTTTTCGGCATTCTCATATGTGCCGCGGGCTTTTTTTGCCTTTTCATAGTATGCCGAGACGTGCTGTGAGCCTTTCAGCGAAGGATCCAGGGCAATCAGCCTGGTCTGACCGGTCTGATAATCCTCAAGCTCGATCGAGGTCTGCCTGGGCCCGATGAGGTGCACTGAGGCGCTTAACAGGTCACCAATATGCTGAAGCTCTTCATATCCTGCGTTGGCCTCCATCGTCTTTTCATGGGTCCTGACGCTTGCCATTGCCCGGGCCAGCTGCCGGTCACGCTGGGATTCGACGGTCTTTCGCAATGACTCGAGCAGGGAATCCTGGGATTCCTCGCGGCTTTGTGAGTCAATCTGCTCATTAAAACTCATGCCAACAATCCTATCCCGGATTGGTAGGTCGGGTGGATTAACGCGCGGTTCGGAAAGCCTGAACGTTGAGCCGGAGACTTCGTCACGTCCCGGACGTCGTAAAAGGAGGTCGAGGATTTTGTAATCGGCGTCGGTGACGATGATGTTCGCACCCGGTCCGCTGAACAGACGCACTATGATGTGCATCGTCTGTCCGCCGCGCTGCAGGGTGAAATCAACCTCTCTTTCGCCCGGTGTCTGAACTGCTGAGCAGATTCTGGCACCCTCGATATTCGCCCGTGCGAACTGCACGAAGCGCTGGAGCTTTGCCGTTTTGTTCTTTGCCGAGTCCGGGGTTGTAAGGCAGATTCTGCTTTGAGGCGTTCCGACCTCGGTGTACAGGGCAAAGCTCCCTTTTTGGGGAGAGTAGAGCATCCAGGTTACTGCGTGGAAGTTGTTCTGCACGACCTTTTGAATCAGGGCCCCGCTAAGGTCCAGTTCGGAGAGAATCAGTTCGGTTTCTTTCCAGTTGAGCGGCATAATGCCTCCTTGATTTCGCCTGCCAGATAGAATGAACCCAGACAAAGGACAGCCCCTGAAACGGCGCAGGAACCGAAGGCCAGCTCAAGTGCCCTCTGAGGTACGGGTTCCAGCAGGATGGTCCTTTTCAGACCCGAAGCTGTTGCTGAGGACCGCAACATATCATACAGGGCCTGCGGGTCGCTTTTCTTGAATGTGCCGGGAGTTGTGACGATTATTGTTTCAAAGCCGTCCAGGATTTCCGCGCAGATTTCCTCGTGCTTTTTCCCGCTGACGCAGCCGAAAAGCGCGACCGGACCCGGCCCGGGGTAGAGGGACCGGAAGGTTCCGATTGCAGAGCGGACCGAGGCCGGGGTGTGGGCCCCGTCGATATAAAGCGGCACAGGCCCGTCAAGCCTCTCCATCCTTCCCGGAAGGACGTTCTTCTCCAACGCTTTTTCAGTCAACTCATGCCGGTACAGCCCCAGATGCCTGAGCACCGCCAGGGCAAGTGCACAGTTTCGGACCTGTATCTCTCCGGGCATTTCCAGTTCCAGGTCGGACACCGCTTCATCACGGAAAGTGATCCGGGTCTGCTGCACGGCCCGACCCTCCCTGAGGACCGTCCGGCTTTCGATTTCCTGCAACATATCCTGCAGAAAGAAAATGGGTGCATTGTTCCGGCATGCCTCCGCCTCGAACACCGCGCTGGCATCCGGATGCTGGCGGGATACAAAGACCGGTACCCCGGGCTTGATTATCTTTGATTTCTCGGCGGCGATTTCCGCTATCGTGTTTCCGAGCAGGTCCGTGTGTTCCAGTTCGACCGGAGTCAGGACCACCGCCTCGGGCATGATGATGTTCGTTGCATCCTGCCGGCCTCCCAGACCGGTCTCGATTACCGCCCAGGCGCACCTCATCCTCCTGAAGGCCAGAAAGGCGAAAAGTGTGTAGAGTTCAAAGGTTGTCGGGACGTTCTCTCCGTATTCGGCGCAGAAACAAAAGCCTTCCAGGCCGGATTTTATCCCGTCGGCGATTTCAAAGAGCACATCATCCGGCAAAAAGGAGCCGTCGACGGTGAAGCGCTCGCGGAAGTCGGACACATGAGGGGAGAGATAAAGCCCGGTGCGCATTCCAGCGGCGCGCAATCCGGCGGCGATGTACGAGGCCGTCGAGCCCTTGCCCTTGCTCCCCGCCAGATGGACGCAGCGAAAACTGTCCTGGGGATTCCCGAAACGCTCCAGAAGGGCACGCATCCGATCCAGGCGGTAGGTCCGGCGGGCGGAGCTGACTCCGGGCAGCGAAACGGCGGAGCCGGCCAGATTCGTGTGGCTCTCAAAAAAGTCCCTGACCTGTTCAACCGTGGAGAAACCTCTGCCGTCCATGATGCTACGTTAACGCCAAACAGGCCCTTTGTCCACAAGGCCCCTACGGGGCCCGTTATTGACATTTTCCCGGGTATTGTTAGAATAAAACGAGATCAAGCGCGGGCCGGCGGCAGAAAAGCGTGTTTCCGCCGGGAATTAACCCGCATGGAGGCTATAGATGGCAAAGAAACTCAAGCACAATCCCATTCCCTGGGATTTCCTTGCAGCTTACAAAGGAAAGTTTTTCAACGGCGAGTGGCCCTCGCTGACAGAGATGTTCGATATCACCACGGAGCGTTATCCCGACAACAGATGTTTCGAGTGCTTCCAGCCGGAGCACGTGGTATTCACCTACAAAGAGGCTCAGTCCATCCTCAGGAAACTGGCCAACTTCCTCGCCAAGAGCGGAGTCAGGCACGGTGACAGGGTAGGAGTGACCGGCAAGAACAGCCCGGAATGGGCGTTCGCATACTTCGCCGCCCTTTATGCCGGTGCGGTAATCGTTCCGGTCGACAGCGCCCTTCCGATCAACGAAATCCAGCACCTGATGGAGTTTGCCGAAGTCAAGGTGTTCTTCGCCGACAACGACAAGCTCAAGAAGCTCACCGTCGCCGGCGCCCAGCCCTACAGTCTGGAAAAGGGCGGGGAACTGCCCTATATCCTGGATCTGCAGTGCGAGGAGGAACAGGAAATCCAGAGCGCGACCTGCGAGGAGATGGCGGCCATCCTCTTTACCAGCGGAACCACCGGCACTCCCAAGGGCGTCATGCTCAGCCACAGGAACCTGGTCGCCGACTGTTACCGCGCGCAGGGCCATATGAACATCTACAGCACCGATGTTTTCTACGCCATCCTTCCGATTCACCATGCCTACACAATGTTGGCTGTGTTCATCGAGGCCATGAGCGTCGGAGCCAATCTGGTCTTCGGAAAGAAACTGGTCGTCAGCGCGATATTCCGCGAACTCAAGGAAGCCCACGTTACGATGTTCCTCGCCGTACCGATGCTGTACAACAAGCTGATCAGCGCCCTGATGAACGGCGTAAAGGAAAAGGGGCCGATTGTGAACGGACTGATCCATTTCATGATGGGCATCAGCGGATTCTGCAAGAAGTTCCTCCATTTCAATCCGGGAAAGAAGATGTTCGGCTTCCTGCTGGACAAGGTTTCCCTCAAGGACAACCGCATCTGCATCAGCGGAGGCGGTCCGCTTCCTTCCTCCACGTTCAAGATGTTCAACCAGCTCGGTATCGACTTCGTCCAGGGCTACGGCCTGACCGAGACCGCCCCGATTCTCACCCTCAACCCGATTTTCGACTATCAGGAAGACAGCATCGGAAAGCCGCTGCCCGGAATAGAATGCAAGGTCGTCGACCCGGACGAGGACGGGAACGGAGTCCTTTACTTCCGTGGCGAGAACGTGATGATGGGCTACTACAAGAACCCGGAGGCCACCGCCGAAGTGCTTGACGCCGACGGCTGGATCAACACCGGCGACGTAGGCCACATCGGGGCGAGGAACTTCGTCTACCTCACCGGAAGGGCCAAGAACATCATCGTCACCGAGGGCGGAAAGAACGTCTTCCCCGAGGAAATCGAGGATTCGTTCCAGCTGTACTACGACATCGACCAGATCTGCTGCGTGGGCTTCATCACCGACAAGGCCCTCAAAGCCGAGGCCGTGTGTGCCCTCGTCCATCCGTCCGACGAATGCCGCAAAAAGATTTCCGACCCGGCCGAGCTGAAAGCCCACATCCAGGAAATCATCGACACGGTCAACAAGACTCTGCAGCCCTACCAGAGAATCCGCAAGCTGATCATCGTCGACGAGCCGATGGAGATGTCCTCCACCAAGAAGCTCAAGAGGTTCGTCGTCATGAAGCAGTACAAGGATCAGATCAATGAATAGCAAGGACCGCAGTTACCTCAGGTCCCTGGCCCAGAAGCTTGACTGCACCGTAATGGTGGGAAAGGCGGGCGAGACCCGGGCGGTTGCCGACGCGCTGGATTCAGAGCTGAACATCAGGGAACTTGTCAAACTCCGGTTCCAGAACCAAAAGGAGAGGACGCGCGAAATCGCCCTCTCCCTGGCAGAGACCACAGGCGCGCAACTGGTTGCGACTACTGGGTTTACAGCGGTGTTTTTCCGACCTGCCAAGGACCCTTCCCGCAGACAGATCCGTCTCCCGTCGCAGACCGTGCGCAGGACCGCAGTTGACGCATAAGCGCCTGATGATGTAAAACCCTTGTGAACATAAGGAAACACTATGGACATCTTCGAAAAATGCGCTAAATACACCATGGCTGCCGAAGCCAGAAAGGCCGGCATCTATCCCTATTTCCACTGTCTGGAGAGCCGTCAGGCCCCGGAAGTCATCATGGAAGGCAAGCGCCGGATCATGCTCGGCTCGAACAACTACCTCGGGCTCACCGCCTGCCAGGAAGTCATCGACGCCGGACTGGCCGCCATGCAGAAGTACGGCACCGGCTGCTCCGGTTCACGCTTTCTGAACGGCACCCTGGATCTTCATCTCCAGTTGGAAAAGGAACTCTGCGATTTCATCGGCAAGCAGTCTGCGATGACCTTCTCCACCGGTTTCCAGACAAACCTCGGAATCATCAGCGCCCTCTGCACCAAAGGCGACTACATCATCTGCGACCGCGAGAACCACGCCAGCATCTATGACGGCGCCAAGCTCTCCTACGGCGAGATGGTCCGTTTCTTCCACAACGACATGGACTCCCTCAAGAGGGTCCTGGAAAAGGTAGGACCGGACGCCCCGAAGCTGATCGTCACCGACGGCGTGTTCAGCATGAGCGGCGACATCGCAAACCTTCCCGACATCGTCGACCTGGCCCGCAAATACAACGCCCGCGTCATGGTCGATGACTCCCACGGACTGGGAACCATCGGCGAGGGGGGAAGGGGAACCGCCTCCTATTTCCATATGGAAGACCAGGTCGACATCATCATGGGAACCTTCTCCAAGTCCTTTGCCAGCCTCGGAGGATTCGCCGCCGGAGACGAGGTCGTCATCGACTATATGCGCCACAACTCCAGGCCCTTCATCTTCTCCGCCAGCATTCCGCCGGCAAACGCCGCAACCACCCTGGCCGCCCTGCGCCATGTGGTTGCCCATCCGGAGCTCAAGGACCAGCTGGCTGCCGTTTCCGACTGCCTGCGCAACTGTCTGCGCGAGCGCGGCGTGAGGTTCAAGGAAACCAGCACTCCGATCATCCCGATTTACACCACCGACAGACAGACCACCATGAAGATCGTCATGGAACTGTACAACGAGGGTGTTTTCGTCAACGCAGTCCTGCCCCCGGCCACTCCGGAGAACGAGTGCCTGATCCGTACAAGCCTGATGGCCAACATCAGCCCCGCCCTCTGCGCCGAAGCCGCCGACAAGATCGCCGCGGTCCTGAAGAAGAACAACATCTGACACAGTACACCCGGGCCACTGTCCTCGGTGTGACTGTTTTTGATCGAGCGAGGTCATTTCCGGCCTCGCTCTGTCGTTATTTCAATCCCGAGGCCGGTCTGGGCAGAATGCAGGGCAAAAAAAACTGCCCTTGCGGGCAGTAAGTGTTTGAGATTGCTGCAATCAGTAGGCCTTTGAGGCGTGCATCTTGCGCACCTTCTTCATCTGCTTGCGGGCATTGGCCTTGTTGACGCGGTTGCGGATGGTGGACGGCTTTTCGTAGTACTCACGGAGTTTCCATTCGCGGATGATGCCTTCTTTTTCGACCATCCTCTTGAACTTCTTGATGGATTTCTCCAGCGGTTCGCCTTCTTCGACTTTTACATATGCCATACTACTTAATCACCTCCTTTGCCTCTACCGGCTCAGACTGCCTGCAAATCATGCACGCTTTTGCCGTATTAGTCAAGGGAGTCCGGAAGCGATGAATTTGTTGCATTCCCGCCCCGGTGTGGTATGATTGTTTCTGCCCTTACGGAGACCCCTGAAGTGGACAGTAAACTTATAGTAATAGCCATCGGCGGGAACTCGCTCATCGAGAATCCCAAGCACGTCACCGTCAATTCCCAGTACGAGGCCGCGCGAAAGACGGCGGCCCACATAGCCCGCCTGATCAAGGAAGGCCACAGGGTTGTCATTGCCCATGGAAACGGTCCCCAGGTCGGATACATCCTGCTGAGGGCGGAGAACAGCCTCAACATCCTCCATCCCGTTCCGCTGGATTCCTGCGTCGCCGACACCCAGGGGGCTATCGGCTACCAGCTCCAGATGGCGCTGCGCAACGAACTGAGAAAAGCCGGGGTGGACGGGGAAGTCGCCACGGTGGTCACCCTGGTCGAGGTTTCTGAGGATGACCCGTCATTCTCAAATCCCACAAAGCCCATCGGTTCGTTCATGAACCGTGAGGAAGCCCTCAGACGTGCCGAGCAGCAGGGCTGGAGCGTCGTCGAGGATGCCGGCCGGGGCTGGAGAAGGGTTGTACCCAGTCCGCTTCCGGTTGACATAGTTGAGTTCGGGTCGATCAGAACCCTGTCCGCTGCCGGAGTGACGGTCATTGCCGCCGGCGGTGGAGGAATCCCGGTCTGCAGGCAGCCTGACGGGAGTTACAAGGGGCTGGAGGCCGTCATAGACAAGGATTACGCCGCCGCCCTTCTGGCCAAGAAACTCGGCGCGGATCTGTTTGTAATCTCGACGGCCGTCCCGGAGGTCTGTCTGGACTTCGGAAAGCCCACCCAGCGCCCTGTTTCCTCGATGAGCCTTGATGAGGCGGCGCGTTACATCGCCGAGGGGCAGTTTGCCCCTGGCAGCATGCTTCCCAAGGTCAGGGCCCTGTCCGATTTCGTCCGCACGACGGGCAATACCGGGATTATCACCGATCCGCAGAACCTCTACGACGCCCTGTACAACGGACGCGGAACCAGGATTACCCCCTGAGTTCCAACTTGACGGTACAGTTACATAGTTCTACTATTTCCGAGGTGTTTTTTCAGCCGGAGGAAAATAATGAAAAAGTTTGTTGCTGTGTTAACTGTTGCGCTTCTGGCGCTTTGTGCTGTCTTTGCGGCCACCTCGACCCGCTGGGCTCCCTACGGGCGCATGTTCCAGTCGGGCGAGTACACGCTGGAGGGAACCGTCCGTCAGTATACATCGGGCTATGAGACCGACACGTCCGGAGTAACCATGGCCCAGCACTCCGGAATGACCTATATGTCCTATTCCGGGAGCGAGACCTACACGGTAATCATCCGCGACGGCGGTTACTACATGATTGAGGACAGTTCGAAGTCGATTCTGATGCTCCCGGTCGATTCGATGGATGATGAGATGCCCTCCTATCCGGCAACACTTGATGTCATCTCAAGCGGCAACGGGACGTTGAACGGGAAAAGCCTCTACTTCGAAAAGGCCTCGGTTGACGGGGAAGTGAACACCTTCTGGTATTCGGGCAACACGCTCTATGCCATCGAATCCGAAGAAACCGAATCGGGAATCGTAATGAAGTCTGTCATGTTCATTGACTCGTTCGTCTCCGGTGCACCGGCGTCCCTGTTCGAGATTCCCTCCGGTTATGAAGTCACCGATCTCAGTTCGATGGGGGACTGGTTCTCCTCCGATGACAGTTCCGACTGGGGTGACTGGGACTGGCTGGATTTTGAGGACGAAGCGCACTATGCCGCTTTGGGCAAGGCTCTGGGCCTGAACAACGCGCAGGCTCAGAAGTTCGCCGACGCCATGGATGCCCTTTCCTACGTCGACTGGTACAATCTGGAGGATTACTACGACGAGGACACAGATTCCTACAAGCTCCCTTCCGGCGGCCTGCAGAGCGTGCTCTACAACCTGACCGACGAGGAGTTCAGGCTTCTAAGGACTCTTGTCTCCGGTTTCGCCAGGTGATACTTGATATAAAAAGCCTTTTTCGTTAGTATGGCTCTTACCTGCCCGGATGGCGGAATTGGTAGACGCGCTAGGTTCAGGTCCTAGTGGGGTCACACCTGTGCAAGTTCGAGTCTTGTTCCGGGCAAGCGACAAAAGCCTTTACTTCGGTAAGGGCTTTTTCTTTTTCCGGACAGCGTCAGAGCAGGGCGGTTCCGTCGTCAAACCGGGCAACCCGTTTCCTGCAAAAATGATGAGATGAAAAACGGAAATCGATGCGCGGTACTAGCTGAACCGGCGGATCATGGCCTGGACAGAGTTGTCGATGGCCGGGGGGATTGAGATTCTGCCGTCGAATGCCTTCATGTCTTTGAAGCCCGTACCGGTCAGAAGAACACACGCACTAGGTTCAGGTCCTGGTGGGGTCACACTTGTGCAAGTTCTGTCCTTGACGAAGCCCGCCCAGGCGCAGGCGGCTGCCGGCTCGACGAAGACTCCGGCCTCGGAGGCCAGTTCAAGCTGCGCGGCGAAGATCTCCTCGTCGGTGACGACGCAGGTATGACCGCCGGATTCTCTGATGCAGCGCACCGCCATGCGTCCGTTGGCAGGGCTTTCGACGCTGATTGAGTCGGCCCTGGTCGTCGCGGCGGGAATATCGTCGAAACTGCCCGATTCAAAGGCCCGGCTGATGGCGTCACTGCCGGATGACTGGCAGCAGACCAAGGCGGGGATGCGGTCAATCACCCCGGCGCTGTAAAGGTCGTAGAAGCCCTTGTAGACACCGGCGATGATGCAGCCGTCGCCGACAGGGACGTAGACGATGTCCGGGACCTTTCTGCCCATCTGGGCGAAAAGCTCGATCGAGACGCTTTTTTTGCCCTCGATCGTCATCGGGTTGTATGCAGTGTTGCGGTTGATTCCGCCGAAACGCCTGGTGTATTCGATTGAAAGGGCAAAGGCGTCATCATAGGTGCCCTTCACCGGCACGACCGTGGCACCGTAGAGGACGCTCTGCATCAGCTTGTTGACAGGGGCGGACTGAGGCACGAAGAGGATGATGTCCAGGCCGTAGGCCGCTCCGGCGCAGCTCATCGCCGCTCCGGCGTTACCGGTCGAGGCGAGGGCGATTCTCTTCTCACCGAAAAAGACAGCCTGGGCCGCGACCAGCTGGCTGGCCCTGTCCTTGAACGACCCGGAGGGCAGGGCACTGTCGAGCTTCAGCCAAAGGTTCCGCGCCCCGTACTTCCTGCTCAGGGCCGCTGGCCGGACCAGCGGGGTGTTGCCGACGGGATAGGCCTCGGCCTGAACGACCGGATAGGGGAAGAAGTCCCTGAAATCCACGACCTCGCGCTGAGCGGCAGATTTGAGATCATCCGGGTCATAGATTACGGACAGGTTCCCCCGGGCGAAGGTTCCCGGGGGATTCGTGCCGGCGCAGACCGGGCACTGATAGACTATGTCCGGACTCGTGAACTCATGGCCGCAGTCGCTGCAGACGTACTTGAAACGCATGCTCAGACCAGCCCGACCTCTTTGTTGAAGTCCTCGATAAGAGTGTCGATTCTGCCCAGGTCGGCGGGGATTTCCTTCCAGTAGTCGCGGTCGTACCACTGGCGGTTGAGCTCCTCGTAGGTCTTTCCCTGCTGCTCGACCCAGGTGTAGTACTTGAGGTTGTGGACCCTCAGGCGCTCGTAGTAGGTCAGCTCCAGAGCGTTGTCGATTCCCTGGTGCATCAGGCAGGCGGAGTGGGCCATGGCGGCGTCGGCCGGGGTGAACTCACCGTGCATCGCTGTCTGCTCGGCCAGGCGGGAGGTGTACATCACGCTGCTGTCGGTGAGGATCGTAAAGACGACGTCATCCTCCTCCATCTCATAGTACTTGGCCATCTTGATTGCCGAAAGCATGTTGCCGATTCCGCTGATACCGAACAGCTTGAGGTTGTCTATGTCAGCCTGGGCGACGCCGGCCTTTTTCAGGTACTCCAGTCCCGCCGGCTCGTTGAACAGTCTGTAGATTCTCAGGCAGTCCTCGTCGTCGATCGAGCAGATCATGTCGGTGTTCTTCACGTTGTGGATCCATGGCACGTGCTTGTCTCCGATACCCTCGATCCTGTGGCCTCCGAAGCCGTTTCTGAGCAGGGTCGGGCACTGGAGGGCCTCACCTGCGGCTATCTTCAGGCCGGGGTAGACTTCCTTGAGCCTGTCGCCGGCGGCCAGGGTTCCGCCGCTTCCGGTGGACGAGGCGTAGCCGCGGACGTTCTCCGGCTTGATTCCCCGGGATCTGAGGACCTCTAGGATGGCCTCGGCGGTAATGGCGTAGTGCCAGAGGTAGTTCTCGAACTTTTCGAACTGGTTGAAAATGACGATGTGGGTGCCCCGCTCGCGGTCGAGCTCGTGGCACTTGTCGAAGATTTCCTTGACGTTCGACTCACAGCCCGGGGTGGCGATGACTTCACCGGCGACCGACTTGAGCCAGTTGAACCTCTCCTGACTCATCTCGGCCGGGAGGATGGCGATGCTGTCACATCCCAGAAGGGCGCTGTTGTACGCGCCGCCGCGGC
This sequence comes from Spirochaetales bacterium, assembly GCA_017614375.1. Lineage (GTDB taxonomy): Bacteria > Spirochaetota > Spirochaetia > Sphaerochaetales > Sphaerochaetaceae > JAAYFO01. The sequence continues at coordinate 23,636 of JAGABZ010000010.1, read as the reverse complement.
AGTAGTTGCCCGTCGAGGGCCAGACAGCCTGCTGGTGCTCGGCGTCGAAGTTTCCCGTGGCCAGTGCCGGGGCCAGGCAGCCGTAGGTGGCTCCGACCTTGTGTGCTCCGGTGGGGAAGTATTTACCGACCAGGGCGAAGATCCGCGCTCTCGTTCCTGTGATCTGCCTGGGAATCTCGATGTAGTTGACACCCCCGAAACGGCCGCCCTTTTCCTTGGGCTCGTTGTGCCAGGTAATCCTGAACAGGTTCAGCGGGTTGACGTCCCAGAGCCCGACCTCTGTAAGCTTCTTCCTGATGCTTTCGGGAATCGTGTCCGGATGCGCCATCTGGGCGAAAGTGGGGAGAATGATTCCCTTTTCCCTGCAGCGCTTGATGTTGTGCTGACGCACCTGCTCGTTTACGTTAAGGTTGATAAGCATTTGAGACTCCTCTCTGCGGCTGTTGTACCATGCGTGATTATAACATGCGCGCACCGATTGTAAACTACTGGACAAACACTCACGCCCGGTTCAGAATTGGATTGAACAGGAGAGATGATGGACTTCACCGCCGGACTGATTCACATCACCCGCGCCCTGGCCGGGAATCTGGACGGACTGGATTTCGGCCCGGCTCTGGTCGTGTATAACCCGCTTGATTACGCCCGGGACAACCACGAGGAATACCTTTGCCGTTATGTGAGAAAGGGGGCGAAGACCCTGTTTCTGGGGATGAACCCCGGTCCGTTCGGCATGCTTCAGACGGGGGTTCCCTTCGGCGCGGTGGGACCGGTGAAGTCTTACCTGAAAATAGGGAACCCGGTCGGACGTCCGAAAGTGCTGCATCCGGCGCGTCCGGTGCAGGGACTCGACTGCCCGCGCGAGGAGGTCAGCGGGACACGGCTGTGGGGGATGATAAGTGAGAAGTTCCCCGATCCGGATGATTTTTTCAGGGATTTCTGCGTGATGAACTACTGCCCGCTGGGATTTCTCGATGCCGGACCGACGGCGAAGAACGTCACTCCGGACAAACTGCCCTCAGCGCTGCAGAAAAAGCTCTACGCCCTGTGCGACGCTTACCTGGCCGAGGTGATTTCCATGGTCGGGAGCACCGTTCTGGTGGGAATCGGCGGGTTCGCGACAAAGAAGCTTTCCGCCGTCGCGCCCAAGGGGGTCAGGGTCGGCACCGTCCTGCATCCCAGCCCCGCTTCACCTGCGGCCAACAGGGGCTGGGCGGCCCAGGCTTCGGCCCAGTTGAGGGCCCTGGGCATCTGGGGGGCATGATGAAGCACTGTCCGCTTGAACTGAGCGCTCCGGCCAAGGTCAACCTCCATTTGAACGTGCTTTCCCGCCGAGAGGACGGTTACCATGAGATTCTTTCGCTTTTCCAGCGGATTTCGCTGCACGATCTGATTTCCGTCGATATCTGGTGGGACGACCCGGAGATCTCCGGGGCCCAGGTTTCGGTCCACGGGCTTGAGGACCTCTGCACCCCGGGAAGCGACAGTCTGACCAGGGCCGTCGGTTTCTGGTGCGGTTACACCGGCATCCCGCTCAGAGTTAGGCTGAACGTGAAAAAGAGCATCCCCGCCGGGGCCGGGCTGGGCGGCGGCTCGGCCGATGCCGGAGCCCTGCTGAAATCCCTGTGCGGTCTGTTCGGCAGGCAGCCCGACCGGGATTTCCTGACCGCATGTGCCCACAGCGTCGGGGCGGACGTGCCGTTTTTCGTTACCGGCTGCGGCGCGGCGGTTGTCGGCGGGATAGGGGAGATCGTCAGGCCGGTTTCCTCCCGGACCCTGTCGGCGCTTGTGCTGGTTCCGGATCTGGCAAGTCCCACTGCCGGTGCCTACCGCAGGCTGGACGAAGCCGGTCTGGGCCCCGCCGGACCCGAGGCGCCGGAGGTTGAAAGGATGTACTCCCTCGCTCCGGACAGATGGAGATTCACAAACGACTTCTCCCGGGTGGTTCCCCCGCCGCGGATTACTGTTCCGCGGGGCTGTTTCTATACCCTGACCGGAAGCGGAAGCGCGAGTGTGCTGGTCGGGGAGGGGGAGATTACCGTTCCGCAGGAGTTCTCCGGTCAGGCTTTCCCGGTGCGTTTCGCCTAGGTTCACAGGCGCTCTTCGTATGGACAGAGCGGGGTTTTGCAAGTTATATTGAAGCGCTTTTAGGGCAGTCGCCAAGCGGTAAGGCTCCGGCTTTTGGTGCCGGCATTCGTAGGTTCGAATCCTGCCTGCCCTGTATACATTGACATCCTAAACGGGTGCAGGTATAGTGTTCCACGGCCCTGTGGCCGTATTCAACATGGTAATCGGCAGCAAAGACCGCCGATGAGAGTAGGAGTAAAACATGGCAGACATCGTATTGGAAGCTACCCCCAGGCTTGAGGATTTCGGAAGCGCCGGAGCCGGCAGACTTCGCAGAGCAGGCAGAATCCCCGCCGTCATCTACGGCAAGGGAAACCACCAGCACGTCAGTTTCGAGGCCCACGCCTTTGAAATGGCGACCCGCGGAATCGGCAAAGGCAGCAAGGTCACTGTCAAGATCGGCACAGCCGAGCTCAAGTGCCAGATCATGGAATTCCAGGAAGACCTGATCAGGGGCAAGATTCTTCACGTGGACTTCAAAGAGCTCTGATGGGTCTGACCGTCTTCGCTCTGGGCAATCCCGGAAGAAAATACGAAGGCACTCTTCACAACGCAGGTTTTGAGGTTGCAAAAAGGCTGGCAGCGTTACTCGGCGGCAAACCCGTCAGGCGCTGCCTCCGCCGTTATATGGCCCTGCGCATCGTTGCCGGAACCGCCTCGCCGGAGGGCCCGACCGCAACGGAACTGCTTGTAATCCAGCCTCTGACCTACATGAACCGAAGCGGGGACATAGCCCGCTTTTTCGACCTGACCGGCTCCGAGGCCTTTGTCATCTTTGACAACCTCGATCTGCCCCCGGGCACCATCAGAATCCGCCGGGTCCACAGCCTGAGCACCCACAAGGGCCTGAGATCCCTTCAGGAAGCTCTCCCCGGGGTGCAGTTCACGGCAATCTACGTCGGAATCGGCCGCCCGCCCGAGGGAATGTCCGTTCCGGAGTATGTCCTGTCAAGGCCTGACCGTCCCGCCTCCGGGCTGTTTGAACGAAGCCTTGATGACGCTGCCCGCGCGGTACTGAAAAGGGCCGCGGGAGTCCCCGTCGAGGAGATCCAGCTTGAATTCAACCGCAGAAATTCCGAAACTTGATTTTTCCACTGAACTCTCCGAGGGCGGGGTCATCTGCGCCTTTTCCGGCGGAAGCGATTCGCTCGGGCTGTTGTGTCTGCTCTCCGGGTACGTCGCCCCGATTAATCTTCACGCGGTGTACGTCGACCATGACCTGAGGCCGAGAGAGGAACTCGAGGCGGAGATCGCCCTGAACAGAAAGAACTGCAAGGCCCTGGGGGTGGAGTACACGATTGTCCGGCTCTATCCCGAGCAGATGGCACAATACGAAAAGGACTTCGGGACCGAGGCCGCGGCGCGGATCCTCCGCTACAGGGTTCTGGAGCAGCAGAGGCAGATGCACTCCTTCAGATACATAGCCACGGCCCACACCCGGGAGGACCAGATCGAGACGGTGCTGATGCGTTTGTTCAGCGGAAAGGCCCTTCCTTCGCTGGCCGGCATCAGGAGGGATTGCGGCAACATCATCCGTCCCGTTCTGGGCTTTTCCCATGAGCAGTTGAGGGATGTATGCAGATCCTTCGGCCTGAAGTGGTCCGAGGACTCGACCAATTCCCGCTCCGACTATCTGAGAAACGCGGTGCGCAACTCTGTGATTCCCGCCATATCGGCGTCGTTCGGCTCGTATGAAAGCGCCGTTCTGGATTTCGCATCCCGGATGCAGGACCTGTTTCCTCTGAAGGGGCCGGGGTCCGAAGGTGACTGCCGCCTGGGAATATCCCTGGATGAACTCGGAGGTCCGGATACGGCTGCCGTGATGGCGTCGATCTACCGGTTCTGGGACAGGGCGCTCGGGGCGGATTTCGTGCCGCTGAGCCGGAGCATGTACGACCGGATCTCACAGGCGGTTCTCGGCCGCAGAAGTGTGAATATCAGCGCCTCGGGGGTGACGGCGAGCATCATCCGCGGCAGGCTTTTCATTACCAGGGATATCGAGGTCCCGTACTGGGAGCGGCGGATTAACAAGGAGAAATCTGAAGAAACAATCGGGCTTCCGGGAGACCGGAGACTGTTGCGCGGACCGCAGAGCGCGCGGCTTTGCGGTGTGAAGCCCGATGCAAAGACGCTGTTCATCGACCCGGAAACGGTTTCGGGCAATCTGCTCGTGACCCAGGCTAAAGCCTCGGATACCATACAGTTGGACCGCAGGACGGTGAAGGTCTCCGATTTGCTTAAGGAGACGGGAGTGCCGACTGGTTACCGTGCCCTGGTTCCGGTTCTGAGGGATGACGACGGGGTGGTCGCCGTCCTGGGAAGGGCCTGGGGTGGGACCGACCGGCTGTGCAGAAAGTGCCGGTCCGCACTTGCCCGAAACGGGTTATGTTCATATATTGTTGTTTAAGGAATACATTGTGAGCGACGAAAACCTCGATAAAAACAACCCCGGAAATACTCCGGATGATGATGTGAAAAAGGATCAGGAACCCCGTCCGGATAACAACGGCAACGATTCCGGTGACGATGACAGGGGCAGGGACGACGGCTATTTCCACGGATTCTCGTCCGGTTCGGGCGTCTTCAGGCCTGGAAAGCGGAGAAACAGCATCGCGCTGGTGATTTTCGCCGCCCTGATCATCTTTATGATAATCACCCTGGTCAGCTCCGGCGGGAGCACGACCGAGGTTTCCTACACCCAGTTCAACCAGATGCTTGAAGAGGGGAGGATAACCCGGGCCGTCATCAAAAACCAGCTGAACATAGAGTTCTACGTTACCGCCACATCAAACTACGGCAACGCGTTGGTGCGGTGTTCGACGCGGATCCCCTATCAGGATACGACCCTCCTTTCCAGACTGGAGGCCAAGGGGGTGGACATTACCGGAGCGGCAGCCGACATCTCGATTCTCAGCCTGGTTCTCGAGTTCCTGCCGTGGATAATCTTCATCGTCCTGATGGTCTCGATGCTCCGCCAGGCCAACGGCGGCAGCAAACTGATGGGTTACGGCAAGTCCACCGCAAAGGAATACGGCAATACCGACGTGAAAATCACGTTCAACGACGTGGCCGGACAGAAGGAAGCCAAGTACGAGCTTCAGGAAATCGTCGACTTCCTCCGCAACCCGGGCAAGTTCAAGGAAATCGGAGCCAGGATTCCCCGCGGAGTGCTGCTCGTAGGTCCTCCGGGAACGGGAAAGACCCTGCTGGCAAAGGCCGTGGCGGGGGAATCCAAGGTTTCATTCTTCCACACCAGCGGCTCGGATTTCGTGGAGATGTTCGTCGGAATGGGAGCCGCCAGGGTCAGGGACCTGTTCGAGCAGGGACGCAAGCACGCTCCGTGCATTCTGTTCATAGATGAAATCGACGCCGTCGGACGCAGCCGCGGAAGCGGACTGGGCGGCGGGCACGATGAAAGGGAGCAGACTCTCAACCAGCTTCTGGTGGAGATGGACGGGTTCTCGACCGACCAGGGCGTCATAGTCATGGCCGCCACCAACAGGCCGGACGTTCTCGACCCGGCGCTGCTTCGGCCGGGACGCTTCGACAGACAGGTCACCGTCGATCTTCCCGACATCAAGGAACGTGAGGATATCCTCAAGATCCACGCCCGGAAGGTCCGTCTGGACTCCGATGTGGACCTGGCCCGCATAGCCCGCGCAACACCGGGCACAAGCGGAGCAGACCTGGCCAACATAGTCAACGAGGCTGCCCTTTACGCGGCGCGGAGCGGCAAAAAGACCGTCTCAATGTCGAATTTCGAGGAGGCCCGGGACAAGGTGGCCTTCGGCGTCGCCCGCAAATCGAGGGTTCTCAGCGCCGAGGAAAAGACGGCCACAGCCTATCACGAGGCCGGTCATACCTTGCTCTACTACTACCTCAAGCACCTCGACCCGCTGCATAAGGTCACGATCATCCCCCACGGCCGCGCCCTGGGCATGACGATGAGCCTGCCGCTGAACGACCAGATGACAATCACCAGAAGCAAGCTCGAGGACCACATAAAGGTCTGCATGGGCGGCTATGTGGCCGAGGAGATCGTATACGGCGAGACCACCACCGGCACGAGCAACGACATCAAGCAGGCGACCGACATCGCCCGCCGGATGGTCACCGAGTGGGGAATGAGCGACATCGGTTTCATCAACTTCGGAAACGAGGACGAGCCTCTGTTCCTCGGCCGCTCGATTGCCCAGCACAAGGACTACTCGGATGAAACCGCCCGCAGGATTGACGAGGCAATCAACAAGATCATCACTTCCTCGATGGAGGAGGTGCGCCGGATTCTCACCGAGCACCGTGACCAGCTGGATCTGCTGACCAGGGAACTGGTTGCCAGGGAGACCCTGGACGACTCCGAAGTCCGCCAGCTGCTCGGCTTCCCCCAGGTCGAGACCGACCCGCTTAAGATCTGAGCATGGTAGAGTCCCGTTTCAAGCGCAACTTCTGCATAATCGCCCACATCGACCACGGCAAGAGCACCCTGGCCGACCGCTTCATCGAAAAGGCCCGGCTGGGGGATCCCCACGCCCAGATGCAGTCTCAGGTTCTGGACAACATGGACATCGAGCGCGAGAGGGGAATCACGATCAAAAGCCAGGCGGTCACCATCCCGTATGATGCCGCGGACGGGAACCACTACGAACTTAATCTGGTCGACACCCCGGGCCACGTGGACTTTTCCTATGAGGTTTCCCGTGCGATCAGCTCCTGTGAGGGAGCCATCCTGCTGGTCGACGCCACCCAGGGGGTCGAGGCCCAGACGCTTGCCAACCTGTACATGGCGATGGAGCACAACCTCGAGGTCATCCCGGTGGTGAACAAGATCGACCTGGCCAGCGCCGACATCGACGAGACGCTGAGACAGATCGACTCCGATCTGGGGCTGGACAGCTCCGACGCGGTGCTCGTTTCGGCAAAGACCGGCCAGGGACTTGAGGACCTGATGGAAGCCATCGTGCGGATGATCCCGCCTCCGTCGGGGAACCCTCAGGACCCGCTGAAGGCACTGATCTTCGACTGCCACTACGACCCGTACCGCGGGGTAATCGTGCATTTCCGGGTCTTTGACGGGACAATCAGAGAAGGGGATACGATCCGCTTCATGCACTCCGGGGCCAGGTACAAGGTCGACGAACTGGGCATCTTCCAGCTGAATCTCCAGCGTACCCGTATCCTCCAGGAGGGGGATGTCGGATACATGATCTGCGGGGTCAAGACGGTAAGCGAAGTCAGCGTAGGAGACACCGTGACCGATGCCGACAGACCGGCGCAATCCCCGCTGGACGGATTCAAGGAAGCAAAACCTGTCGTCTTCAGCTCAATCTTTCCGGTCGACTCGAACGACTACGAGGAACTGCTGGCCGCCATCGAAAAGCTCAAGCTCAACGACGCCTCGCTGATTTACGAAAAAGATTCCTCCGCCGCCCTCGGACAGGGCTTCCGCTGCGGATTTCTCGGCATGCTCCACCTGGAGGTCTTCCAGGAGCGTATCGAGCGCGAGTTCGACCTCTCCATAGTCCTGACCAGCCCGTCGGTGAACTACAAGGTCTACATGAAGGGCGGCGAGATGCTCAACATAGACAACCCGCTGGACTACCCGGACCCGGCCAGAATCGACTATTCGGAGGAGCCGTACATCAGCGCCGAAATCATGACCCCGACCCAGTACGTCGGACCTGTCATCAGCCTCTGCCTGGAAAAGCGCGGGGTGCAGACCAGGATGGACTACATCGACTCCAAGCGCGTCCAGCTGACCTATGACATGCCTCTGTCGGAGGTGCTGTTCGACTTCTACGACAGGCTCAAGTCGATCAGCCGCGGCTATGCCTCATTCGACTACCAGCTGACCGACTACCGCCGCACCGATCTGGTCAAAATGGACATCCTGGTCAACGGAGACCCGGTCGACGCTCTCAGCCAGCTGGTGTTCAAGGGCGAGGCGGCATCCCGCGGACGTCAGGCGTGCGAAAGGCTCAAGGACGAGATTCCCCGTCACCAGTTCAAGATTCCCATCCAGGCGGCCATCGGCGGAAACATCATCGCCCGCGAGACGATCAGCCCGTTTAGGAAAGACGTCATCGCAAAGTGCTACGGCGGCGACATCACCAGAAAGCGCAAACTGCTGGAGAAGCAGAAAGAAGGCAAGAAACGACTCAGACTGGCCGGAAACGTCGAAATCCCCCAGACGGCATTTCTTGCGGTACTCAAGAGCAGACAGGAAGACTGATACAGCCCGGCGGGGTGTTCCTGACCGAGATCGGGGTACAGCAGCCCTTTCCGAAGACGGATTCCATTATCTTTACGAACTGCCTGTATTTACCGACGGGAACATACGCCTGGACAGTGCCGGCGAATCCGCCTCCGTGGACTCTGAACGCGCCCTGACCGTCCAGTACCCGGTCGCAAAGCGACAGGGCCAGGGCTACGGCCTGACGCTTCGGGTCGGCCGGACTGTAGATGTTCTGCAGGTACTCGAACGAGGACCGGCCGCTCTCACATACCAGATGCAGATACGCCGCTATGTCCTTTCTGCGCAAGGCTCTGAACATCTCCCGTGCCCGGTCTGTCTCGGCAAAGAAGTGCATCGCCCTCAAAACGGCCCGGTCGTTTCCCAGCGCCGCCCTGAGTGAGGGTATCCCGGACCGGAACTGTCCGGGTGCGACCTCGCAGAGCCTGCCGGCGCCGAAATACGCGGCGACGGCCTTCATCTCCGCCGGGACGGCGGCATAGTCGGCGCCCAGGGCACTGTGGTCCGACCCGGTGTCCACCACCGTCAGGACGTAGTTGTCTTCAAGTTCCACGGGAAGCCGGACCGTCCGGACCGACGGATGCCCATCCTGTGAGAAATCCGTGAAGCAGACTCCCGCCGATGCGCAGGACAGCTGGTCCATCAGCCCGCAGGGCTTGCAGAAATAGGTGTTCTCCGCCCTCTGCGCCATCAGGGCGAGGTCGGTCGGACAAAGAGTATCCGAGGCGAAGAAGCGGTTGAAAACCGTGCCGATGAGGATCTCGAAAGAGGCCGAACTGCTCAGTCCCGACCCGGGTGGAACGGCACCTGAAACCGTGATCGAAAGCCCACCGACCCTGAAACCTTTTCCGGCGAAACCGGCGGCCATCCCCCTGACCAGGGAGGCCGAAGTTCCTTTTTCGTCCTCATGCACTTCAAGATCGTGAGGGTCGATGCTGAAATCCGGGTAACCTTCGCTGGATACGGTAATCAGACCGTCCTCCGACAGGCTTGCCGCGGCAATCGTGTCCAGATTCACCGGGGCACAAAGGACGCAGCCTCCGTTGTGGTCGGTGTGGTTTCCGCCCAGTTCGGTCCGTCCGGCGGCGGAGAAAAGCAGGGCATCCTCATCCGCGTGCCGGAGCAGAAGCGAGAGCCATCTGCCCCGTTGGCAGGCGTCAAAGGAACCGCCGGCGCGGTACATGGTGGCGAAAACCCCGTCGTAAAGCCCTCTTTCAATATCCTCAACCGTTCCCATCCGAACCTCCATGAACGGATGATACCACAGATTCTCCGCCCGGAGCCACAGCGGGGCCGAATTGAATTTTCGCAAAAGGCCGGGCCAGAAGGTTCCCTCTGAACGAGACCTTGATCCATCCTGAGCGTCTGAGGTTTCCCAGAGCCTCCTCGACATTTTCCCTGGTCCAGCCGTCCAGGACCCCGTATACCGGTCCCAGCGCATCGGCTGCGGTTCCGATTCCGGTCAGACCCAGGCAGAGCCGGCGCTGATTGAGCTGGAGCGGGGCCCTGCGTACCGAGCGGATTATGAATTTCATCTCCCGGGGGACCTGCGATCCGGTACTGCCCAGACAAACGTCGCATCCGCTGCAGCCCCCGGACTCAAAGCCCATCAGAGAGAGCAGACCTGCCCTGTAACAGGAGCGGTTCTGCGCGAAAACACGCACGATGCCGGACTGGCCCGACTGCGGATTCTGGCGTGAACGGACTATGTCGTCCGGGTCGAGCAAGGTGTACGACACGGATTGAAGACCGTCCCGTCCGGCCCGTCCCGACTCCTGGAAAAATGCTTCGATTCCTCCGGGCAGGTCGCGGTGGATGACCGTGCGGATGTCCGGCTTGTCCATACCCATTCCGAAGGCGCATGTGCAGATCAGCACTCCGTCGTTTCTGCCGAGGAACCAACCTTCAGTCCTTTTCCGGGTTCCGGCGTCCATCCCGGCGTGGTAGAACCTGACCGGGATGTCGGGCAGGGCCCTGCGGATACTGTAGAAAAGTTCCTCCGTCCCGATTCTCGTCCGACAGAACACCAGGGCGGGGCGAGGGCAGCTGCGCAGGATTCCGGTAACTGTCCGGGTCTTTGAGAGGGTCAGTTCCCTCCTGTAGAGGATGTTGGTACGGTCGGGATCCGCGCGGATCACAAGCGGCCGGCGTCCGCCGAAGACCGACCAGGTCAGGTCCCTCACGGTTTCTTCCGTGGCCGTTGCCGTAAAGGCGGCGGTGAATGAGGGCCTGAGAATCGGGAGGACGAACCCGAGCGCCCTGTATGAGTGCCTGAACGAACCTCCCCAGCCCGGGACGACGTGTACCTCGTCTATCACCGCCAGCGAGACCCCGATCCGGGAAAGCGGCCCCAGGACCCCGGGGGAGGCCAGGGTCTCGGGGTTGGTCAGGACGATTCTCACCCCGGAACCCTCCAGACGGGCGAAGATCTTTTTCCTGACCTGGGCGCTCTGGCCGCCGCAGAGCACGACGTGGGGTATCCCCATGGCACCAAGCCGGCGTGACTGGTCGTTCATCAGACCAAGCAGGGGGTAGATGATCACACTGACGCCGGGCAGCAGGACCGCTGGCAGAAGAAAGCACAGGCTCTTGCCGGATCCCGTGGGGAAAACAGCCAGAAGCCCCCGTCCCGTTCTGCCTGCCAGGGAGTTTTCGAGTATGGTGTGCATGACGAGGTTCTGCTGCGGCTTGACGGCCATGATTCCGAAAACCTCGGCGGCCGTGGAGCGTATCTTTTGCTGAATTGTATCCATGCCCCTATATCCGCGCCGAAAGCCGTTTCGCTGAGTTCCTGTTGAAAAACCTTTCCGCCGGGCATATGATTCAGGTCATGAAAGACGTCAAGGTAATCGGAATCACCGGAGGCAGCGGCAGCGGGAAAACAACGATTGTCCGCAAAATCTCCGAGGTAAACACGGATTTCGTCTTCATCGCCGAGGACAACTACTACAGGAGTGCAGAGTTCGTCAACAACGACAACATCACCGCCTTCAACTTTGACCAGCCCCAGGCTTTCGACACCGACCTGCTCATATCGCACATCGAGGCCCTCAAGGACCGCAGGCCGATTAAGATGCCCCAGTACGACTTCGTGCGCCACCGCCGCCGGGAGGAGACCGTCACCGTCCAGCCCAAGCACCTGGTCATAATCGAGGGCCTGATGATTCTCTACGACAAGCGCCTGCGCGACCTGATGGACCTGAAAATCTACGTCGACACGCCGGACGACATCCGGTTCATCCGCCGCCTGCAGCGTGACATCATCGAGCGCGGCCGCACAACCGAGAGCGTCATCAAACAATACCTGGAGGTGGTCCGCCCGGGACACTTCAACTTCATCGAGCCGACCAAGGAATACGCCGACCTGATCATCCCCGAGGGCGGTTACAACGAGGGCGCGATAAACGTCCTGCAGACCTTCGTCAACGAACTGTCCAGGGGCTGAGCTGTTGCTCTGATTCTTTCAATTCCTTTCCGGGCAAGTCCTTGTCTGCCGTAAAAGCCGGGTCATCAGGAACCGCGGTATTCCTGCCTACCCGGAAATACGAGCCCGTCTGGCGCATCAGTTTCAGTGAAAAGCGCGACGGCACCGGGTCGTAACCGCCGGTGTACAGGCCGTTGCACCTGAGAATCCTGGCCGTCCCGAGGACGGTGCCGCGGAAAACCCCGTGGGTTCTGACGGCGTCGACCATGTACCGGCTGCAGGTGGGCCAGTACTTGCAGTTCGGCCCGGTAAGCGGGCTTACAAAGCGCCGGTAGAAGAAAACAGGGGCAAGATAAACTGTCCTCAGCACCTGACGCCATTGTCTTTTCATACAGAAGATTGTATAATCGCTCACAAAGCCCATCAAGTGGGGTTTACCAAACTCGGGTCGGTTTGGTATATTGGGCTTCGGAAATTTCTGTTTGGAGGAAACATATGGCAGGTCCCGTTTCAAAGAACGCCCACCGCGAAGGAGAGAAGGTTCTGCTCAGCCGCTGGGGTGGGGCAATCAAGATGAAGTCCGTTTTTGAGAACGGCAAGCTCCGTCATGTCGCTTACTGCGAAAAGACCGGAAACACCGCCCGCAAGGCAAAGGATCTGATGTGATTCCCGCCTGATGAGCCCTGAAAGCCCGCATATCCATGCGGGTTTTTTCGTTTCCGGAGGGCAGGGAAAAGCGGTTCCCGACGGCCGGAAACGCCGTTTTTTCCATTTTTCGGGAAAAAAACTGTACCAATCTTCAAGCCCTTGTGTTATATTGAGAGAGACTATAAGTAATTTCGACGACCATGTCGTCTGAGGAGGAAACTCGTGAAGCGTTTTTCGAAGAGTATTTCATTGTTCTTCCTGGTTCTGGCCATCACCTTCAGTCTGGTCGGCTGCGCCACAAAGCCGCAGGCCGAGGTCAGCGCAGAAGCTAAGGCACCGGAAGCCTCTGCCCCGGTAACTGAAACCCAGGCCCCCGCCGAGGTCCCGTCCGCCGCTGAAACGGCCGCGACCCCCGCTGTGGAAGAAAAACCCGAAGAGCCCGCAGAACTCGCGCTTGACTACAAGGTAGCCGTTTTCGGTTACGAAATCGACATCGCGGTCACCGACGGACACGCCGTCGCGACCTATCCTGTTTTCATCACCGATGAGGAGATCGCCGATGCCGCAGCCGCCGCAATGGCCGCCCATCCCGAGATGCTCGCCGGAGTCATTTACTGGAAGACCGAGCCGGGCACGCTTGAGATCTCCTTCGACAAGGGACTTGCCAAGTCCGATGTCGACTACATCGTCGGCGTTCTTTCCTCCGACCTCGAGTGGTACGTCGCCCAGCTGGTCGAGTCCTGGAAGAACCCCCCGCTGAACAAGCACTACACCGTCACCACCTACGGAGTTAATATCGACGTCACAGTCGAGGACGGAAAGGCCGTCATCCTCTATCCGATGCTCGTCACCGATGAGGAGGTTGCCGCCGCCGCTTACGCCGCACTGGCTGCCCATCCTCAGCTCCTTGAGGGCGTCACCTACGCCATCACCGGAGACGGAGAGGCCGAAATCACCTTCCAGTCCGGCCTGACCGAGGCTGACATCGACTACATCGTAGGCGTCCTTTCTGACGACCTCGAGTGGTATGTCGGGCAGCTTGCCGACCTCTGGATCAACGGACCGGCCGCCCCGACCTTTGAGGAGGTCATCGCCACCCAGACCGCCCAGGCCGCAACCGACGGAACTCTCCCGTTCGGCGTGACCACCATCGTCAAGGACGACAGCGGCGAGTCTGAATTCAGCATCTACGTCATCCACACCAACGATGTCCACGCCAGAGTCGAGGAGGGCACCGACGGCAGCATCGGATACGCCAAGTTCGCCACCCTGCTCAAGATGGCCCACAACTTCACCGATGACATCCTCCTGCTCGATGCCGGCGATGTCATCCACGGAACCAACTTCGCCAACCTCCTCCAGGGCGCTTCGATCATGACGATTCTCGACATGCTCGGATACGACGCCGTTGCCCCGGGCAACCACGACTTCAACTACGGTTACCAGACTCTGGTTGAGGCCGCTGCCATGGCAGATGCCTATTCGGACATCAAGGTCCTCAACGCCAACATCCTCGGTGAGGACGGCGAGCTTCTCTTCCAGCCGTATCAGACCTTCGACTTCAACGGATTCACCATCGCGGTCATCGGTCTGACCACCCCGGACACCGTGGAAAAGGCCCATCCGAAGTACACCAAGGGTCTGACCTTCCTCGGCAAAGAAATCTTGGAAAAGGGACAGGCCGCCGTCGACCTGGCTCATGAGTATGCCGACTTCGTCATCGTCCTCGGCCACATCGGCGACACCGCCGACGGCAGTACCGGACTGACCTCCGACCTTATCTGCCAGAACATCAACGGCATCGACCTGTTCATTGACGGACACAGCCACACCCCGAACCCGGGCAAGGTTGTCAACGGTGCCCTGATTGTCCAGGCTGACCAGTACCTCAACCAGATCGGTCTGGTCGAGATCGTCGTCAAGAACGACGAGGCCGTAGGACTCTACTCGCTCAACATCACCGCCGACGATGTGCTCAAGCCGGCAGAATCCCCGCTGGCCCAGGCTCTCGGAATCACCGAGGTTCCGGCCGACGCCGAGATTCTTGCCTACGTCGGCAGTGTGAACGCCGCTATCGACGAGGTCTACGCCGAAGTCGTGGCGACCATCCCGTACAAGCTCGAGGGTGCCAGAGCCTACGTCAGGACCAGACAGACCGACCTGTCCAGACTGGTCTGCCAGGCAATCACCGCAGAGACCGGAGCCGACTTCACCATCACCAACGGCGGCGGAATCAGAGCTTCCCTCGCTCAGGGTGACGTGACCATCGGAGACATCAACAGCGTCCTGCCGTTCACCAACACCATCGCAGTCGTCGAACTGACCGGAAAGGGCATCTACGAAGCTCTCGAGTACGGCTACAGGATGTATCCGGAGCAGAACGGCGGATTTGCCCAGACTGACCTGCAGGTTGTCTTCAACCCGAAGGCCGAGGCCGGACACAGAATCGTCCGCGTCTACCTCAACGGTGTCGCAATCGAAAAGGATGACACAGTCTATCACTGCGCCACCAACGACTTCCTCGCCGCCGGCGGAGACGGTTACACCATGATGGGTGCCATCGTCCAGGTTGGCAGGATGCTCAACGAAGTTCTCATCGACTACATGAAGGAGCACTTCCCCGTAGCCAAGTAAGAGCGCTTCGCAGCTTTGAACAAAGGCCGTCCGTGAGGGCGGCCTTGTTCTTTTCAGGCTACTTTACTTTTCCTCGCCAAATCTCTAGTATATGGGACTGGTTGCTCCGAACGGAGCATGGAGGAAACAATGAAAGCATCATCACGGACAATTCTTCTGATTGCCGTTATCCTGTCCGTTTTCGCCCTGGCCGGATGTGCCACGACCCCGAAAACCGAAACCCAGACCCCGGTGGTTCAGGAGCCCCCCGCCGTATCCGAACAGGCTCCCGCGACAGAGGCTCCGGCACCCGCCGAAGCTCCCGCAGTGACTGAAACCGCCCCGGCTCAGGAGCCCGCACCCGAGACTGCCGCTGCGCCTGAAGCTGACGAATCCGTCGTTGCCGAAATCACCGCCGTGATTCCCGAGGAAGGTGTCTATACCTACGAAATTGAAGTTACCGGTTACACCGCCACCATTGAAATCGACGGAAAGCAGGCAGTCATCTCCTATCCGTCATTCGTAACTCAGGCCGAGTTCGCCGACGCCGCATATGCCGCGCTTACGGTCTACCCGGATTGGTTCGCCGGAGTGTACTATACCTTTACCGAACCGGGTGAAGTCGTCCTGACTCTCCCTGTGGAACTGGCAAAGGATGATCTGGACTACGGTATCGCGGTTCTTCAGGCCGGACTGGGATACTACATCGACAGGCTGACCACAATCTGGACTCTCGAGGACCGTGCCTCCGAAGTCATCGCCCAGACCCCCGTCAAGCTGGATGCCTCTTTCGCCGGAAAGAACAGCCTGGCTGCCCTGGTCCTCAACGGCATGACCGACAAATCCGGAGCGGATTTCGCCCTCCTGAGCACCTCTGAAATCCAGGCCCCGATCCAGAAGGGCGACATCACCGTCGCCGACGTTGTCAATGCACTTCCCACCTTTGACGGTATTGTCGTTCAGACCGTCACCGGTGAGCAGGTCTATGCCCTTCTCGAGCAGGGATACGGCACGGATGAAGTCACCGATCTCCTGGTTGTCTACAACCCCAGGGCAGAGCAGGGCAAGCGTGTTCTGGCCGTCTACCTCGACGGACAGAAGATCGCCAGGGACGAGAGCGCATGGACGATGGTGACCGTTTCGGCTCAGGCTTTCGGCCTGAACAACATCACCACCCTCGTTGTGGATTATCTCGAAGGACTTGGCAAATAAGCACGGAGTTGCTATAATGCCGTTTGTTGTCGGGGCGTGAGCCCCGCATTCCCCTGTAGCTCAGTCGGTAGAGCAGGTGGCTGTTAACCACCCTGTCGGCGGTTCGAGTCCGTCCGGGGGAGCAAATCAGAAGCGCGGTTGAACCGCGCTTTTTTTGTGTCAGAGGACCGCCGTTACGGTAAAACTCTTGCCGTCTTCGGAACAGGCCTGGATTCTGCCGTGGTGCAGATTCACTATCGAGCGGGCCAGGGACAGCCCCAGTCCGTATCCCGGAATCTCGGAGGATCTGGATCTGTCAATCCGGGTGAAACGGTCAAAGACCTCCTCGTGCGGTCCCTTTTCCATGGAGTCGACCGAGTTGGATACACTAAGGACCGCCTTTTTGCCGGTTCGGTCCAGACTTGCCCTGATCCACCCTCCGGCGGAGGTGTACTTCATGGCGTTGTCCATCAGGATTGAGCAGAGTTGACGTATCTTCTGCTCATCCCCGTGCAGCTGGATACCGGGGCGGATGTCTGTTTCCAGTGTGCGACCGGAGGTGATTGCCATCGACTCAAATCCGCTGATTGTCTCACCGACAGCGTCGGACAGGCTGAAATCCACCGCTTCGGTTGTCGGAGAGACCTCGTCCATCCTGCTCAGGGCGACCAGAGAGGCGGTCAGCTCGGAGAGGCGTTTGATCTGGTTGCGGGTGCTGCGGGTCCAGTCGTTTTCGCCGCCGGTCATTTCCAGAACTTCGGTGTTGGCGTCGATGATTGTCAGAGGGGTGCGGATTTCGTGGGACGCGTCGGTGATGAACCGCCTCTGCTTCTCGTTGCTTTCGTCGATCGGTTTGACAATCAGCCCCGCCAAAAAGACGGAGATGCCGAAGACCAGCAACAGACCCACCGTGGATGCGGCCAGGGAATACAGCAGGAAGCTGCGCACGGCCCGCAGGTCTTTGGTGCAGTCGAGGAAGATTACCAGGCTGCCGTCGGAGATGTATCGGTAGTTGCCGCTCCAGCCTGATGTCGAGCCTTTTGCGATGACTTCAGCGGCCAGAGCGCGGGCCTGTGCCTCGGTGACGGCTACGATTGAACTGGTGTCGGAACCGGTGACGCTGCCGTCGGAAGCAAAGGTGACTGAGAAATAGCGGGTCTCGAACGGGGTTTCCACGCTCATCATGCCGCCGCGGCGTTCGCGCTCGAAATCCCCCTGAGGTGTGCCGATATCCCGCGGCTGGTCCCTGAAGGGCAGGTCGTCCGGGCCACGGATTTCCCCGTCGAAGCTGTCGAAGTACTCCATGAAGTTGTTAGGAAACCCTCCGCCGTTTCCGAGGAGGAACTTCAGGGTGCTGTCCTCCTGGTTGAGGATGCGGATGTAGTCGGTCAGGTTGATGGCCGTCAATATAAGAATCAGCACGATGCTTACCGAGAGCATCGTCACCAGGACGAACTTGCGTTTGAGTCTGTTAGCCATCTCAGACCTCCAGACTGTAACCGACGCCTCTGGAGACGCGGATTGAGGCGGTGCTACCGAGGGAGGTCAGTTTCTTTCTCAGATAGGAGATATTTACCCAGACGACATTGGTCTCCGCCTCGGCGTCCCAGCCCCAGATCCGGTCCATGAACTCATCAACCGGGATTATCCGCCCCGGGTTGTTCATGAACATCTCCATCATCTGGAATTCCTTGTTGGCAAGTTTGATACTGCCGTTGGGGGTGGAAAGGTTGGAGGAGAGTCTGTCCAGCGACAGGTTGCCCACGGTAAGGGTGTTGCCGGTAATCTCCTCGCGGCGTCTGGTCAGGGCACGGATCCGGGCCAGCAGTTCCTTTGTAGAGAAGGGTTTGGGCATATAGTCGTCTGCACCGCTGTCCAGACCTTCGACCCTGTCGTCGACTTCGGTTCTGGCGGTGAGCATGATAACAGGAATCGAGCAGCCCTGGGCGCGGGCCTTTTTCAGGGCGGTGATTCCATCCATCCCGGGCATCATGATATCAAGAATCGCCGCGTCGTATTTGTCCGAACCGGTGAGGTACTCGAGTGCGTCCAGGCCGTTGTATACGGCGTCCACCGAGTAGTTGTTGTGCTCGAGAATCGCGCAGAGCGCGTTGGACAGTTCCTTTTCGTCCTCGGCCAGAAGAAGTCTCATGTTTTCCCTCCGTCGGAATCGTATCCGCCGAAACTAAAACGAAAATAAAAAACGGCGGGTGTCGACGTGAAAATGATATTTCATGGAGGCCGCCGCGTCAAACGCCGTACTGTTAAACTGCCGCTGTTTTTGGTATCATTACCGAAATGAACCGGGTGAAGCTAATCTGTATCGATGTCGACGGAACCTTAATCAACTCCCGCGGGCTTGTCGGAGAGGCCGATCGTCTTGCCCTGAAAAGGGCTGTCGACGACCTGGGCATCCCCGTGGCAATTGTCTCGGGCAGGAGCAAATCCGCCCTGTCCACCATCAGATGCCAGCTTGATTTCGAGACTTCGTTCTCCTCGTTCAACGGACTTTACGTCGAAAGCGGCGGCGAAGTTCTGCTGAACAAACCCGCCGATCCGGTGCTGCTGGGCAGCCTGCTTCCCCTGATCCGCACTGAGGGATTCGTCCCGGTTGTGTTCGGCCTCGAGGAGTGGTACATGGAGGATCCGGGCTACTGGTATGACATGCAGAGGGCAATCTGCGGCCGTGAGGGTCACCTGGGCGACCTGCAGACCCTGCTGTGCGGGCCGTCTGCCCCGGAAGTCTACAAGATTGTGATCAAGAACCGGGATCCCCGACTGGTCACCGCTCTGGTGCCGCGACTGGAAAAGATGAAATCCGAAGGCAGGCTGGGGGACCTGATTGTGGTCTCTTCCGGGCCGAATATCATCGAATTCATCCCCAACGGAGGGGACAAGGCAGATACGCTGGATGTCCTGGCGGCGCATTTCGGCGTCGCAATGGAGAACGTCATCGCCTTCGGTGACTATTACAACGATGTCCTGATGCTCAGGCGTGCCGGAATCGGGGTGTGCATGGGTAACGGCGTGCCCGAGGCAATCTCCGCGGCGGACTATGTGACGCTTTCGAACGAGGAATGCGGAATCAGCGTCGCCCTGGGGCGTTTTGTATTCGGGGAGGGCTGATGGACTTCCACCTTGTTGCCTGTCTGGCTATCTTCACCGCCACCGTTGTCCTGTTCATCTGGAGAAAGATTCCAATGGCGATCACGGCTGTGGCGGGAATGGTTCTCTACTACCTCTGCGGCTGCATCGACGCAAAGACTGCCCTCAGCGGTTTCGCAAACTCAAACACGGTGATGATCGCCTGCATGTTCATCGTCGCCGCGGGTTTCCGCCGTACACACTTTCTGGACTCGGTCGCGGATATGGTCGCCAGGCTCAGCGCGGGTTCATGGACCGCGGCAATGGCGGGTTACTGCCTGCTGACAGCCCTGCTCAGCCAGTTCATCCAGAGCCCTTCAGCGGCTTTTGTCATTGTTTCCCCGGTTGTCCTGGCCTCGTGCTCCAAGATGGGCGTCAGCCCTTCAAAGGCGGTGTTCCCAATAGGTCTGGTGGCCATTGCAACCTGCGGGGTTCTGCCCATCGGCACCAGCGCCACGAACTTCGCCACCCTCAACGGCTATCTGGAGATGTTCGATTATACAGTCTACAGATTTGCTGTCTGGGACGTTGCCCTGGCCCGTTTCCCGGCGATGGTCTTCGTCCTTTTCTGGTGTATCTTCGCCGCCGGGAAACTCGCGCCGTCCGAGCCGCTGATACCCCTGCAGCAAATCTCAGCCGGGCCCCGGGACAGGACCGAGGCGCTTTCTCCTTTCAAAGAAGCTTCCGCTGTCGTGATTTTCGCTCTGGTTTCCGTGGGCCTGCTTGTTTCGGAGGCGGTGAACCTTCCCCAATGGGCTGTGTGCATGGGCGGTGCTGTTCTCATGGTTGTCTGCGGGGTTCTGGATGAGTCCGAGGCCTATCGGGCAATTCCGGCGGGGATGCTCGTCCTCTATGCGGGATCGCTGGCCACCGGGGCAGCCCTGACGGCCACTGGCGCGGGAGACCTGATCGGAAACGCTTTGGCGGGCATCGGGACGGCAATCGGAAACGACTTTGTGTTCTACGCCCTGTTCTTCCTGGTTCCGTTTGTCCTGACCCAGTTCATGAACAATCTGGCCCTGCTGAACATTTTTACCCCTGTTTCGATAATGACGGCCAAGGCTCTGGGTGCCAGCCCGCTGGGTCTCTGTCTGCTGGTGCAGGCGGCTGCCCTGTGCGCGTTCATGACCCCGATGGCCACCGCGACCGCTCCGATGATCATGGGGCTGGGCGGCTATGATATGCGCTCGATGCTCAAACAGGGCATTCTCCCCGGACTGGCAATCTGGCTGATTTCCTCCGCCTGGGCGACGGTTGTTTTTCCTCTCTGGCCGTAAACCGGCGTCCGCCGTGCCTGCAATTCATTCTTGATGAGAATTTTGCTTGTTAAAAGGCGGAAATCAAGGCATAATGTTTCCATAAAATAATCAGTATTCCGCCTCAGCGGCGGAACCGGAGGCGTATTTATGGCGAACAAGTATGTGAAGCTCCGCTCGAAGGAGCGCAAATTCTCCCAGCAGAACAAAGGTCTGACCCGTGAGGAGGCCAAGTCGTTGGCAATCGAAAAGCAGATTGCAATGAGGGAGCAGTCGCATGCCACGAGCAAGGAGCGCATCGACGCCAAGAAGCTCGCCCGCCAGAAGAAGGCAGCCGCCGAGGCCGAGGCCCGCGAGGCCCGCAGGCTTGAGATGGAAGAGGCCAAGAAGCTCGCCCGCCAGAAGGCCGAGGAAGAAAAGGCCGCCAAGCGCAGGGAGAGGGAGGAGCGCCACGCCCAGGCCCAGGCAAAGGCCGCCGAGGAAACTGCTGCCAAGAAGGCCGCCGAGGAAGAAGCCGCCAAGAAGGCCGCCGAGGAAGAAGCCGCCAAGAAGGCCGCCGAGGAAGAGGCCGCCAGGAAGGCTGCCGAGGAAGAGGCCGCCCGCAAGGCAGCGGAGACCGAGGCACAGGCTCAGGCCGCCGTCGAAGTCTACAAGAGACTGAGAAAGCTCACAAAGGCCGAAGTCATCCGCCAGTGCAAGATTGCCGGAAAGGGAGCTGACGAGGCTATCACCACATTCAAGGAAATGGAAAAGAAGATCGAGGACCTCAACGCCGAAATCAAGGCGGCCAAGACCCCGAAGGACGCGGATGAGGCCGTCCGTGCCGAGTTCAACGCAAAGCGCGCCGCTCTGAGAAAGGAGCGCGAGAAGTGCGAGCGTGAGCGCGTTATTGCCAGTGCCCGTGCCCTCTCCCTTGAAAAGGTCGGAGACGAGTACACCCTCGTTGCCCGCTACATCACAGGGGAGGAGGATTTGTCCTTCCGCAAGACCGAGCGTCTGCAGCCGGTCGATCCGGACCTCCGCGAAAAGGCACTGCCTCTGTTCGAGCGCCTGTAACTCAGACTACAACTTGTTTTTTGCCGCCGCCGGACGTCCTGCCCGGCGGTTTCTTTTTGAGAGACTGGCCTCGTTTGAGCAAAAATGAGCGGAGCGAGGTCAAAAAACGGCCCGCGGGCAGGCTCGGGATCCGGATCAGGACAGGCGGAGTCTGTTGAGACAGTCGCTGACCTTTGAGATGGCTTCGTCTATGCGCCGTCCGGCATCGGAGAGGCGGGACTGGACAATGACATCGGCGAGGAAACTGTCGAAGATGTCAAAGAGTGTGAGAAAGTCCCCGATTTCGATGTCGATGTTCATGCTCACGTCCCTAAGTTCCTTGCTGAAGGACCTCAGGTCATTTCTGGCACAATCCAGAGCGCGCCGGGCGTTGCTGATTTTAAAGTGTTTGGCGATGGAAACGAGGCTGCCGCCGCCGAAGATGTCCCAGATGCCGAAGCCCTTGGCTCCTGAAATCTGGCGGCGGGCTTCGCGGAGGGAATCCAACGCCCGTTCGCCCGCTTCTATGGCTTCCTGCTTTTCCTTCAAGTAATCCATGGCGCCATTATAGCAGGGTGGAAGTGGCGTTTAAAGATGGGGGACGGGGAACAGGTGGGACGGATGACGCGGGGGAGGGGTTTGTGGTATTCTCCGCCCATGGCAAGAAAAGACGGAAAGCGGGTCAAGAACGCCGACCCGATGTATCAGATTGTACCGTTCATCATGAACAAGCGCTATGACGCGATGAACATGATCAACCTCGATGTGCCCGTATCTCCGATCCGGGAGTATATCAAGGCCAAGCGCGCCGAAGGCAGGTATGTCAGTCACATGTCGGTCATCATCGCATCGCACCTTAGGACGATGGCGCATTTTCCGTTGCTGAACAGGTTCATCTCCAACTGCAGGATCTATGACCGCAATGACGTGGACTGCGCGATGGTCGTGCTCAAGGATGAGGACGGCGACATGGAAGGGACGATGAGCAAGGTCCGGCTCGAGTTGGAGGACACGATTTTCGATGTAAATGAAAAGATGAACAGCTACATCGAGAAGAACCGCGAGGCGAAGAACAAGAACGCCACAGATAAGCTGATCAAGAAACTGCTGGCGTTCCCCGGTCTGGCAAGGTTCGGGGTGTGGGTGTTCAAGTTCATGGACAAGTACGGGATTCTGCCGCGTTCGGTGATAAATGCCAGCCCGTTCCACACCAGTTTCACCATCACCAACCTGGCCAGCCTGAGGACGAACTACATCTACCACCACATCTATGAATTCGGGACGACCAGCGTATTTATCGCCATGGGGAACCCCAGGGAAGTGCCGTTCAGGACAAAGGACGGGGTGGATTTCAAGACCTGCATTCCGCTGGGGGTCGTGATGGATGAGCGGATCTGCAGCGGGCATTACTTCGCCGACGCGTTCAAGCTGATGAAGAAGTACATGGATGATCCGCGGCTTCTGGAAAAGACCTTTTCCGAGGAGCAGAACGCCTCCCCTGAGCCGGAGGAAGCCTCGGCGCAGTAAGCTTGGAAATCGCAGAACATAAACAAAAAACCGGCCACATCGTGACCGGTTTTTGTTTTGGAGGTGATCGGGCCGACTACCTATTGAATGCCATTCAATCGCTATAGCCAGGTGAGCTACAGCCTGGATGATGATACTCAAAATTGAATACAAAAGTACCAATTATCTTGAAGAATGGACATTTTTTGGCAATAATTATCTTGAAGGATGGACGCTTTTTGGCTAATATTATCTTGAAGAATGGACACATGTTATTATTTATTTCTTTATGGAGTATGAAATATGATATTCAGAAGAAAAGTCACAGATTTGTTGACTGAATGGAAAAATACTTGGAACGGCAAATATGCAGCCCTTCTTGAGGGACCGCGCCGTGTGGGGAAATCCACAATAGCGGAAGAATTTGCAAAGAAAAATTACA
>JAGABZ010000009.1 GCA_017614375.1 Spirochaetales bacterium | reverse complement strand
TGATTAAAAATGGTTTGCAATAGAATAACGATAGTGGAGCTGATCGGGATCGAATCAACTACCTGTAGGATACCATTCAATCGCTCTAGCCAGGTGAGCTACAGCCTGGATGATGATACTCAAAATTGAATACAATGATGCTAATCTAAAAGTGGACACGAAAAGGTAGAAAAAGTTTTGTCAGGGATAACGCTGTGGCTGTAAAACATTCATTTTGGCACCTCCGTGTGGCTTTTGTGCTATCGTGGGCAAGGAATAACTACGGAGAATCAGTATATGACAGAAGAGGAATTCTTGTGTTATAGTAGTAACAACTTATGAAGAGAATTCTTATTCCTATTGTTCTAATTTGCTTGCTTCTTGTGTCTTGCGTCTCATCAGAGCCAAAGCTAAAAAAATACTCTGATAAGGATCTTATTTCTGGCAAAATAGTCATACAAATTGATCAAGACCCAAAGACTGTGTCATTAAGCGGTTATGGCTATATGTTTGGGGGCTTTTCTTTATACTCAGGCACTTCCGAGACTGTCAAACTTGGAAACATAGAGAATAAAGAAGCCATTAGAAAAACCTTTGTTGATAAAGGGTATACCATTCTTGAAGACATCAACGAATCAGATTATGCAGTTGTTATTGAGAGTACGTCAAACGAAGATTTCTCAACCGTTTCTATAGGATTCTTTGAAATATCATCTAACCAACTTCTGTTTATTTGTGAAGGAAAATACGGATCAGGATGGAATGTACAAGATGATCTGAACCAAGCATTATTAAAAGCTTTAGATGCTGTACCATCCTTGAATTAATGATTGTCAAATAATAGAGAACAAGGGCACCTGCGGGTGCTTTTTTTATGCCCTGACGGGCAAGGAAGAAAAAACTTTTTCTGTGTCTACTTTTATTGACAAGTACCCAAAAGTACTTATTTTCTTGAAGGATGGACACTTTTTGACAATAATTATCTTGAAGGATGGACGCTTTTTGGCTAATATTATCTTGAAGAATGGACACATGTTATTATTTATTTCTTTATGGAGTATGAAATATGATATTCAGAAGAAAAGCCACAGATTTGTTGACTGAATGGAAAAATACTTGGAACGGCAAATATGCAGCCCTTCTTGAGGGACCGCGCCGTGTGGGGAAATCCACAATAGCGGAAGAATTTGCAAAGAAAAATTACAGAAGCTATATCAAAGTGGATTTTGCAAAAACCAGTCCTGAAGTCCTTGAAGTGTTTGATTCTATTTCCAACATTGACGAGTTTTTACTGCGTCTGCAGGCTGTAACAGGTATAATACTTTACAAAAGGAATTCCGTAATTATATTTGATGAAATTCAGTTGCAGCCAAAAGTCAGACAGGCGATAAAGTATCTTGTTGCTGACGGGCGGTACGATTACATCGAAACAGGCTCTCTCCTTTCAATCAAGAAAAATGTTAAAAACATTGTAATTCCGTCCGAAGAACTGAAGATACCTGTTTATCCGATGGATTATGAGGAATTCCTATGGGCCGTAGGCTCTGAAGAAATCCTCCTTCTGAGAATGCTTTTTGAATCAGGAAAATCAATCGGACAAGCTGTCAACAGATCCAGAATGAGGTCTTTCAGAACGTATATGGCCGTAGGTGGAATGCCGCAGGCTGTGGAAGCTTATATCAACAAGCAACCATTCAGCCAGATTGATAAAGTTAAGAGATCCATCATTGATCTTTATGAAGACGATTTTTTCAAGATAGATCCTTCCGGTAGGATTTCGATGCTTTTTGAATCCATTCCATCCCAGCTTGCTCGTACATCAAAACGTTTTTCATTAGGATTTGCACTTAATAAAAAAACACGAGCCAAGGATTATGAGCTTCTTTATGATCTGATAAACTCCAGGACTGTTATTCCCTGCTATAACTGTACAGATCCGAGAATCTCACTGGCTCTAAGCAAGGATCTTGATACATTCAAGTTATACATGGCAGATACAGGTCTGTTCATTTCCCTGATGTTGAAGACCGGAGATAATACGGCAGAACAGTTGTATGGAAAGATGCTTTCCGACAAGCTCGAAGCAAATCTCGGTTTTTTGTATGAGAACATAGTCGCACAAGTTCTTGTTTCAAGACTCAATGATTTGTATTACATGACATGGCCAAAGCCGGATAGTTCCCACAGTTTTGAGATTGATTTTCTGATCAGCAGAGGAACAAAAATCACGCCGGTCGAAATCAAAAGTTCCCGGATAAAACCCCATGCATCCCTTGATGAATTCATCTGCAAGTATTCTTCTGTCGTGAAAGACCCATGTATTTTAAGCCAAAAGGATATCGGAAACGAAGGTCCCATCAAGCTGTATCCGTTCTATCTCTCACCTTTTATCTTGTAGATGATCAGAATCGAACCGACTACCTATTGAATGCCATTGCTTTCTTTCTTTTTACCGGGTTCGCATGGGCTTGTTTGTTGTTAACCGGACTTGTTTTGTTCACCAACACCTGTTTGGACCGCAAACAAAAAACCGGCCACATCCGTGACCGGCTTTTGTTTTGGAGGTGATCGGGATCGAACCGACTACCTACTGAATGCCATTCAGTCGCTCTACCATCTGAGCTACACCCCCGACAGAAGAGAATCATACGGTTTTCCGTGCCTTGTGTCAACGCAAATAAAAAGAATGGAGCCGGCGTGAAACCGGCTCCGGTTGTATCCGCTTCGGCGGGAGCAGAGGGTGGATCACTCCCCCTGACGGGTGGCACGGTCGACGAAGAAGAACTTCGAGCGGTCGGCGAAGGATCGCTTTTTTGCAATGGCGATGTACAGTCCCAGGGAAATCAGGGCATAGGCGGCGCTGACTGCGACGGTAATCCAGAAAAGCGACGGGTTGTTCTGGGTAATGCTGAGCATCGGCATGTTTACGCAGAGGATGATGGGGATGGCCAGCGGGAGCATGATGCCCGTGGCAACAGCGAAGTCCTCGGCAACCGGGGTCTCGAAGTCCGGGTCGACAACGCGCAGCAGG
The DNA here is from genome assembly GCA_017614375.1 of Spirochaetales bacterium. GTDB lineage: Bacteria > Spirochaetota > Spirochaetia > Sphaerochaetales > Sphaerochaetaceae > JAAYFO01. The sequence continues at coordinate 14,192 of JAGABZ010000009.1, read as the reverse complement.
CTCAGTCCGGTCGGGAGGGTTCCGGTGGAGGTTCCGAACAGAATCAGAGTCCTGTAGAACTGGTTGTCCGAGTACAGACGGCTGCAGAACCACGGCAGCAGGAAACAGGTGATCAGGATTCCGACTCCGATGAGAATGATAATAGGCAGCCAGTACTGGGCAATCAGCGATACGGTGATGGCTCCGAGCGAAGCGCAGACAGTCAGGTCCACGGACAGGCCGTTGATTCTGTTGAGTGTCAGGTTGTCGATTGAACGGCCCAGATTGAGGGCGCACATGATTCTGCGGACGATGACGGCGCAGAAGACGCTGAAGACAAAGTTGATTCCCCAGAGGCTTTCGGCGAGTTGGGTGCCCATCGGGCCGGCCAGGCCCAGAAGCAGGCTGATTCCGGACAGAAGCAGGTAACTGAGCAGATAGGTCAGTCCGACCAGACAGGCGTGGTAAGTCAGGCTGTCAATCGCCTCGCCGTTTGTGGTCAGCAGTGCTCCGGGCTTGTGCTCATCGGCGAGGAAGCTTGTCCTGACACTGCTGGAGCGGAGCTTTGAAATCTGCTCATCGGAGAGCCACTTGCGCCGGATGGCGATGTTGATAAGAATTACGCCTCCGACCGAGCCTACGATAAAGCCCGAGGCGGCCATGGTCAGGCCGACCGAAGACGCGCCGGTAAAGCCCATGCCTTCCCAGGGGAGGGTCATGGAGTATGCCTGTCCCGGCCCGAGTTCGAATCCCAGAGTCAGGGACAGCCCGATTGCGGGGAACAGATCCGGAGCGAAGGTTGCCATCATCAGATAGGCCACCAGCAGTCCGAGCAGGGTCTGCAGGCCGTACTGGCCGATCAGGGCGACGACGTTCTGCCGGACCGCCGGACCGCCCCGCTTCTTGCCCTCCGCCGGAAGCCTGAGCATCATCGAGATGAAGGAGATGTTCAGCAGGTGGTAGACCAGAGTCCCGAGCATCTCGTTGGTCAGTCCCAGATGCGGAGCTATGTAGTTGTAGAAGACCAGAAGGAAAAAGCCGCCGATAATCGAGGCCGGAATCAGGAACTTCTGCAGGAAACGAATCTTGTTCCGCAGGAAAACTCCCAGAAGCAGACCGATTGCGATGACGGCAAAGTGGATTATGAAGGTGAAATCAACCATAGAATACTCCGTTAATTCGGATTTTTATGAGGTATTCTAACATCGGAGGGAGGGTGTGTCTAGAAAAACAGGGGCTCAGTCCCGTCGGCAGAGCAGGGTCAGTTTTCCCTCCCGCCTGAGGGTGTACACTGCGGAGTTCTGGAGCAGGGTCGTGCCCTGCCCGTCCTCAAGGGCGAGCGGGCTGCCGGCCAAGCTTATGAACAACGGTCCGCGGAAGTCCGACGCGTCCGAGGGCACGAACGGCCAGTTCCCGAAGTCCCTGCCCTTTGCCGAGCCCTCCTGGAAGAAGTACCCCCCGCAGATTCCGCCCCCGGCCCGGCAGATCTCCCGCGCTGCCTCCGAATTCGCCAGATAGAGATACACATCGGCAAAGGTCCTGATCTGCGGATGTTTCTGAGCCCAGCGGATGTGGGACGGGTTGTTCAGCCCGATGACAAGATCCGGGTCTTCTTTGACAAGCTTTTCAAGGCGTTCATAAAGGGCCGCTTCGTCGGTGATGACCGGGCAGAGAGGCAGGTACCGGGTTCCGTCGATTTCGACTGTTTTGTCCCAGAGCCCGAGAAGCCTCCGCGGCGGCAGTTTCAGGGCAGGCTTTGATTCATTACCGAGGGGTCCGGGTGCCGGCATGGGGGAGTCGAAGTACTCACGCGCCTCGTCATCAAGGTACCGGTACCACTGCCGGCGGATTTCCTTAAGCTGTGAAACCGGGATGAAAACGTTGCTGAACCCGGACCGGCTGATGTCGACCGCGGCCTGTCCCAGAGTGAACAGACTCTCTCCGCTCTGGCCGAAGACCGTTCTGATTACCCCGGAGAAGTCCCTGTCGCCGACGGCCTGCCGGACCTGAACCGGAAAGTCCTTCCGGATTGTCCGTCCGCCGAAGTCGCAACTGATTCTGATATAGTCACTGCCGATTTCAAAAGCAAGGTCAACCGGCCTGCGATGCGGTCTGAGGGCTTCGGTGTTGATCTGTTTCATGCCGGAGTCGTGCAGGGAGACGATTCTGACTTCGCAGCCCTCCTTCGGCCTGCAGTCGGAGGGGACTGTGGTGGTAAAGGTCTCACCGCACCGGACGAAGGATCTCTTTCTCATCCCGGCATCCTCGATGTCCATCAGGGAGAAGGGGTGTTCCGGGCGGTGAATGTCGCCGGATGAGAACAGCAGGCCGTCCCTGAGGGACAGATCGTGTTCAGCCTTGATTCTGACCTCGTCTCCCATGACTTTGAGCACCGTTCCTCCGCGGATGCCCCAATGCTGGGTGTTGACAGAATCGACAAGCTTGGTGCCTCCGGTCAGGTATCCGTCACCGCTGGGGCGCAAAAAAGCCACCGCGGCATCCTCCGCAGCCCGGGACAGAACAGAAGCATCGGTTTCTCCGTCGAGAAGCAGCCGGTAGTACCGTGCAACGCTTCGGGTGTACTGAGGGCTCTTCATTCTCCCCTCGACCTTGACCGACTCAATCCCCATGTCCCTGAGCGCCAGAATCCGCTCTCCGGCGCAGAGATCCTTCATGGAAAAGAAATAACCGTCCCGTCGGGCGGCGGGGCAGGAGAACCAGGTGCGGCAGATCTGGGCGCATTCACCCCGATTGGCGCTGCGCCCGGTAATAATCCGGCTGGCCTGACAGAGGCCGCTGAAGCCGTAGCACATAGCCCCGTGGATGAAGACCTTCAGCTCCACGTCGGGACAGGCCAGACGGATGGCTTTGATCTGCGCGAGGCTCAGTTCGCGGGCAAGTACGACCCTGGAAAAACCGCGTTCCTGCAGGAACCGGACACCCTCGGGGGTGTGGACGGCTAACTGGGTCGAGGCGTGCAGGGGCAGGGAGGGGAAGTACCGCCTGATCAGGGCGGCCACCCCGAGGTCCTGGACAATCACTCCGTCGATGCCCAGAAAATCCAGCCGCCGAAGCAGGCTGAAAACCTGTTGCAGTTCCTCGTCATATACGATTGTGTTTATCGTTACATAAACTTTTTTGCCCGATTGCCCGGCCAGGGCCATGAGTTTGGAGAGTTCGTCAAAGGTGAAGTTGACCGCGCCTCTGCGGGCGGAGAAGGCCTTCATCCCCAGATAGACGGAGTCCGCGCCGCCGTCAAAGGCGCTGATTGCGGCCGCCAGAGAGCCGGCCGGCAGGGATAGTTCCGTCTTCCGCGGTTCCTGCATTATTCCTCCGTCGCGGCAAGGATAACACAGGCAGGGCAATTAGTATATTCCGTTTCATCTGAGTTGATGGTAAAGTTCGGCTATGGGAAGGATGCAGAGGCTCGTTTACATGCTCGGGAAACTCGGTGCCGGTAAAGGCCTGAGGACCGCCGAGGTGTACCGGACCTTCGGAGTCGACCAGAAGACCGTCAAGAGGGATATCTCCTTTGCTCGCGGGAAACTGGGACTTTCGATTGTCTGGGATTCCTCTGCCCGCGAGTACCGTCTGGGTCCGGGGGTAGCCCTGCCTGAATTCATAGCGCTGAGGCTGACCGTCGCCGTTTCCTGTCTGACCGCCGCGGCTTCGGCGCTGGGGGTCCCGCCCGCTTTGGGAGCGCAGATTGGTGAGGACTTCGCCCTTGATCCGGGACTCTCCCCGGATTGCTTCATCATCCATCCCTCCTGTACCGCGGTATCGTTGCAATGTATCCCGTGGGAGGCCCTCAGCGGTGTATCGGCGCTTCTGGGCAAGCCCGTGTCAATCTCCGACGGCAGTTGTGAAATCCGTCCTGAGGTGCTGGTTTTTACAAAAGAAGGAGTGTTCTGCGTCGGCCGTCTCAAGGCTAGCGCCGCAATAGGCTGTGTTGAGATCGGTCAACAGATGCCGACAATACAACCAACGGGTCCGGCCCCGGAAGGCGGCTGTTCACCCGGTGAAATCAGGGATTTCATCTCAAAGCGTTTCGGATAAGAAAAAAAGGCTACCGCAGACGACAGCCTTTTGAATGAATTGTGCTGATTATCTCCAGCCGCCCGGACCGCCGGGGCCACCCGGGCCACCTGGGAATCCGCCTCCGCCGGGGAAGCCGCCGGAGCTCTGGCCGAGACTGGTCACCGTCGAGGAGACAGTTGCCGAGGCCTTTGCCGTGCTTCCCACAGTGACTGTAACCGTGGAGCCCTTTGTAATCAGCGGGCTTGCGAAGAGGAAACTCGAGCCGGTGCCGTAATCCGAGGGCAGGGTGCAGGAGATGATCGTCTGCGAACCGCTGCTGAGTGTGACGGTCGTGCCGGAGCTGACGGCGGTGCCGTTTCCGTAGGTGACCAGGTAGCAGTCGGTCCCGATAGTCGACGGGGAGTTGTTTCCGCCTCCTGCGGCGAAGATTGTCCCGCCGTAGTAGTAGAAGTTCCGGTTGTTGTCGCTGTCAAGGCCTTCTTCCGGGACGGAAGAGCCGAGGGCGATGATGGTTCCTCCGTAGATGTACAGTTTGCCGTTGGTGTCGATGGCGTCGTTGTACACGCTGCGGACATCGAGGTTCCCGTCGTTGATCACCAGCAGGCTGCCGGCGTTGATGCCGTCGTCGGTGGCTACGATTCTGATGTATCCGCCGTTGATGTAGACCGAGTTCTTTCCTTCGATACCCTCGGGGCTGAGTGAGTCGGTCCTGGTCTCGTACGGCTTTCCGGTGGTGGTGATGGTAATCACGCCGTTGTTGATATAGACATCCGGGCTCGGGTCATCCGTTTTTGCCGAGGTCGTGGCGTCATCGTCGATGTCCCAGTTGGCCGTGATTGCCTTTCCGACCGAGGTGATTGTCAGAGTACCGCCGTTGATGACGACCTGGCCTCTGCCGGCGCCGTTTTCCGATTCTTCGCCGTCGACGTTGATTCCCTTGCTCTCATCGCCGCTCACGCTTCCGCAGGCATTGATCGTCACTTCACCGCTGTCCTGGATGTAGGCCATAACCGGCTTGATCGCGTCTCCGGTGGCCGCCGCGTCGACTGTGACATCCAGAGTTCCGGAGAGAACCCTGACGATTCCGTCGACCTTTATGCCGTTCTTGAAGTAGACATCGACATCAAGTGTGCCCGTGCCGGTGATTATGACATCTCCGCCGGAGGTCAGGACTCCCTTTTTTTCGTTCGATGTGGAGTCGGCCAGTGAGTTCACAGTCCCCTCAGCAAGGTTGACGAAGTACTTGATTTCGCTTTTGAGCTGCAGGGCAGGGAGTGTGGTGCCGGTGATCGAGGCTCCGTTGAGGGTGACCATCGTCGCCGTCTTTGATGAAATTGCCACGGTTCCCTGAAGAGTGCCGCTGAGGATGAAGTTGTAGCAGACGTCCTTCGATGTGCTTTTGATTGTAATCACACCTTCTTCCTTGGTGATTTTCACATCGGCAATACCGGTGGGGAACGTCTCCGAGCCGATGTCGATGATCACGTCGGTAAAGGTATAGGCTGTCGGGATGTCCGCCTCGTCATAAAAGGTGTTGTCCGAAGTTCCGGATACGGAGGCTGTGTACTGACTTAGGTCTGTAACGCCGGCGGTCATCGCCACGGTCATGGTGTCTGAGGTTGTTGAAACGCTCGGCGCTGTGGTTTCAGGGATTCCGCCCGCCGAAAGGATTGAGGCCGAGCATGATGCCAGAAGCAGGATGCAGACAAGGACCATCACAGGTTGGAAGTTGATGAGAATTGTTTTTGCCTTCATTTTGTGTACCTCTTGCCCCGAATCTAAGGCTTTAACCTTAAACCTACCTAAAAGTATTGCAGTTTTTTGAAAAAAAATCAGGGCCGCCGGAGCCGGCAGCCCTGAAAACATCCGATCGGAAACCGGATTACTTTTTGCAGCAGCAGCAACACTTGCCGGCCTTGGCCTTTTTCAGGCGCTGTTCAAGTTCGTCGAGGGTCTCGGACAACTGACGGGGCAGTCTGTCGCCGAAGGTCGGATAGTAGTTGTTGCGGATGTCGTCGACTTCCTTGAGCCATCCGTCGACATCGACATTCAGCAGTTCCTTCATGTCCTCTTCTGAAACGCCCTCGGGGCGGTCGATCGCGTCGACTGTCGGCATGATTCCGATCGGGGTGTCGACGGTCTTTGCCACACCGTCACAGCACTCGAAGATCCACTTGAGCACGCGGCTGTTCTCACCGTATCCCGGCCAGAGCCACTTGCCCTCGGGGGTCTTGCGGAACCAGTTGACGTAGAAAATCTTCGGCAGGAGGTCCTGGGACTTGGCGGCGGCGCCGACCTTGAGCCAGTGGTTGAAATAGTCACCGGCGTTGTATCCGATGAAGGGCTTCATCGCCATCGGGTCGCGCCTGATGCCCGAACCGGCATCCAATGTGGCGGCGGTGATTTCAGAACCGACGATCGAACCGAGGAAGGTTCCGTGGGTCCAGCTGCGGGCCATGTGCACCAGGGGGATGGTGCTGGGGCGGCGACCGCCGAAGAGGATGGCCGAAACGGGCACTCCCCTGGGGTCCTCCCAGTCATCCGAGATGCAGGGGCACTGGCTGGCCGGAGCGGTGAATCTCGAATTCGGGTGGCTCGAAGGCTTCTGGTCCTTGTCCGCCTTGTTCTGGATCCACTCGTTGCCCTGCCAGTCAATCAGCTTGCCCGGGGCGTCGTAGCCGATGCCCTCCCACCAGACGTCCTTGTCCTCGGTCAGCGCGACGTTGGTGTAGATCGTGTTCTTCTGCGCGGCGAGCATGGCGTTCGGGTTGGACTTCATCGAAGTGCCCGGTACGACGCCGAAGAATCCCGCTTCGACACTCATGGCGTAGAGCCGTCCGTCCTTTCCGTAGCGCAGCCAGGCGATATCGTCACTGAGGGTGTGCACCGTCCATCCGGGGATGGTCGGAATCAGCATGGCCAGGTTGGTCTTTCCGCAGGCGGAGGGGAAGGCTGCGGTGATGTACCGCGAGCGGCCTTCGGGATTGGTTATCTTCAGAATCAGCATGTGCTCGGCCAGCCAGCCCTCGTCCCGGGCCATGACGGTGGCGATTCTCAGGGCCAGACACTTTTTGCCCAGCAGGGCGTTTCCGCCGTATCCGGAACCGAAAGACCAGATCTCGCGGGTCTCGGGGAAGTGGGCGATGTACTTCTTTTCCATCGGGGCGCAGGGCCACTTTCCGCCGTCGGTCTCGCCGTCGGCGAGGGGCTTGCCTACCGAGTGCAGGCAGTGGATGAAAAAACCGTCGGTGCCGAGCTCCTCGATGACCTTGCGTCCGACGCGGGTCATGATGAACATGTTGCACGCGACATACTCGGAGTCGGTCAGTTCCACGCCGATTTTCGAGAACTCGGAGCCAACCGGGCCCATCGAAAATACGATGACGTACATCGTGCGGCCCTTCATGCAACCCCTGTAGAGGTCTTTGAGGGTCTTTTTCAGCTCAACCGGGTCAATCCAGTTGTTGGTCGGTCCGGCATCCTCCTGTTTGGCCGAGGCGATGAAGGTTCTTTTCTCCACGCGGGCCACGTCCGAGGGGTCCGAGCGGAAAAGGAAACTGTTGGGTTTCTTTTCAGGGTTGAGGGGGATCGCGATTCCGTTCTCAACCGATTTCTGCATGATGGCATCGTACTCGTCGACCGAGCCGTCCATCACATAAACGCTATCCGGGGTGCAGTAGTCGCTGACTTCCCTGATCCAGGCAACCAGACCGGGATGTTTGATGTCGCTTACTTTCATTTCCGTCACTCTCCTTGGCTCAAGCGTACACGCTTTCAGGAGCATTTTCAAGCAAAGCCGGGTTTCAAACCGTGCCGCCGTTCTGCTACAATTCCCCGGGAGGCGGAATGACACCGTACACTCTGATTGACACACCTCAGGGGTTCTCCGGGATTGAGAAATCCTGGCAAACTCTCGGCGTCTCCCGCGTCGCGCTGGACTTCGAGGAGGAGTCGAATCTCCACGTCTACGGTGAGCATCTCTGTCTGGCCCAGATCTTTGACGGCCGGGACTTTTACATAGTCGATGTCCTGGCAACCGGTCCCGAGGCGCTGAGGGCCTTTCTCGAAGGTCCGATGGAAAAGGTGATGTTCGACTGCAGCGCAGACAGCGCCCTGATCCGCCGGAGCTGCTCCATCAGGCTCCGAAGTGTCTGTGACCTGAGGGTCATGGCCAGACTGCTTGGCTTTGAAAACGGGCTCAACGCGCTGATTGAAAGGAATCTGGGAATAACCGTCGAGACCAGGGCGGACAAAAGGCGCTCGCAGATGTCCAATTGGATGGTCCGTCCCCTCAATCCGGCCCAGATTGAATATGCCCTCAACGATGTCCGTTATCTGCTCTGCTTGCGCCAATCCCTGATGAAAGAACTTTCAAAGGATCCCGAACTGGTCCGACGATCGGGCTCGCTTATGAAGCGCTGTGCCGAGCCGGTCCATCCGGACAGACCGGGGTGGGAGAGGCTGCCCGGCTTCAGAAAGATGGACAGACAGACCCGGAATCTGCTGATCAGGCTCTACAACGCCAGAGACGAGATTGCCCGGGGCAGGAACAGCCCGCCTTCGTATGTGATTTCAAAGGAATCCCTGGTCGCGATGGCCGGGCAAGGAAAGCCGGTCGGGGTATCGGGGCTGAGCGAAGCGGAGAAAAAGATAATCGAGGCGGCCTTTGCCCCTCCGGTCAGTTCGAAATCCGGCTGAGAACCAGACGGCGTATTTCCACGGGACTCATGTCGGGGGTGATGAGCTTCTCCGTCATGCAGTCGATACGGTCGATGATCCGTCCCGCGCGCACGCGGATACCATAATCCTCATACAGGTCCAGGGCGTACCTGCTGACCAGCCCGATTTCGACGTTTCTTATTCCGAGCAGGATTACCAGTGCGGCACCGGCCCGGCCTGATTTGGTGTCATGCAGCTGAAGTGAGCTTCTGTCCCCGTTCCAGGTGCCGAGAAAGGTCTCCAGCTCAAGCAGCGGATGGAGCCAGTGGGCCCGGGAGGAAAAGATGATTCTGCCGTCGCAGAGGAGTTCAAGAGTGTTGCCTTCGACAATCATGATGTGATTCTAGCAGAAGGGAAAACGGGGTTCAATTGCCGGCGCAAAACAGCCGAAGCCGGGAAAAGTTACATACTTTTTATATAGTTTTTATTGATGTTTTCCGGTACGCCCGGGAGGTTCCGGAAGGGAAAAACGCGCAAAACAGGGGGTAAAACGCGGAGTTTTCCGGTTTCTGCGCCCAAATATAGGCGAAGTCCGCATTTTTCTTGACACCTAATAGCGACTTTGCTAGAATCTACGCTGTAGAAATAAAAGGGACAAAGCTGGTCTTTGTGCCAGTCCCGAACTTATTGGAGGAAGTATGAAGAGAATTCTTACTGTACTTTTTGTAGCGGTACTGGCCGCCGGCGTGATTTTCGCAGGAGATCTCAAGGCTACAGGTTCCGCGACTCTGAGCTTCGGCTACAATCTTGACACCAAGGCTTGGGGTTTCGCAAATGCGAATGCTATCTCGGTTAAGGGCTCCATCACCCTCGAGACCGACAAGCCGGGTTCGAAGGGCGAGGGAGACCTCTGGGGCGAGATTACCGCTACCTATGCTCTCAAGATCAACGTGACCAACGCCACCACCGCTGCTTTTAACATGTCCGGATCGATCACTGCTGCCAACATCCACGTTGGTGAAAAGCTGGTCATCGGCATCCTCAATGCGGGCGGCGGATACAACTTTGCCACCAGCTACTACAAGGTCGGAAACGCTGTTCTTAACAAGGTTGCTGCCCCGTCCAACGGAGCCCCCGGATTCAACGTCAACTACGACGGATGGAAGGGCGGATTCGGAGCCAACGGCGTCCTGAAGACCGACACCACCGGTGCTTCCTACACCATCTTCGCTCACTTCGCTGCAAAGACCATCAAGCTGGCTGAAGATGCCCTGAGCATCGACGCCGCCGTCACCGCCAAGGCTGCCAAGGCCGCCGCTGACGAGAAGGCCAACAAGGACGCATGGCTGAACGCCAAGGCTGCCTACAAGAAGGACAAGCTTTCCGGAAGCCTCGCTGCCGATATCGCACTGCTCGCCAAGGACGACATCAGAGCTGAAGTTGCTGCCAAGGCCGGTTACGACAAGTACACCTTGGATGTCTACTACTACTATCAGAAGGACGATTCCAACCTCCTGAGCGCCAAGCTTGCTGCCAAGATCAACGACAACATCACCTCTGTCTGGGTTGACGGCCGCAATCTGCTCAAGGACGACAGAGAGCTCGGAGTCGGAGTCGACGCTGCTTTCGACGCTGTCGAGTGCGGTCTCGAAGCCTGGTACGCTTTTGCTGACAAGGCTGTCGATCTCGGTGCCTATGTCATCTACGGTGCTGAGAAGTTCGATGTTGAGCTCGACCTCGCCGCCGCCCTGGATCTCGATCCGAACGCCGCCAAGGTTCTCACTGCTCTGCAGCCGACCCTCACCATCAGCTCCAAAGCCATCATCGACAACGCCACTCTCGCCCTGGTTTGGGACGGAGCTGACTTCGCCGCTGAGGACACCCTCGGTGCTGTCACCGCTTCTGTCAAGATCGCTTTCTGATCCGACTGACACGAAGTTTTCAAAGGCCATCCGAAAGGGTGGCCTTTTTTTTGCCCTGAAAGAAAAAGCCCTGACGGTCGGGGGACGGTCAGGGCCTGTCCGTAAACAAAACGGAATGATTATTTGATGTAGCTGTTGACGAAGGCCTCGAGGACTGCCGGGCCGGCGGCACCGACCCTGCGGTCTACGGCCTGTCCGTTGACAAACAACAGCAGGGCCGGGATGCTTGAGATTCCGTAGGATTCGGCCAGGTCGGGCTGTCCGTCGACGTTGACCTTTCCGACCTTGAGCCTGCCGTCGAGTTTTTCGGCGAGGGCTGAGAGGACGGGTGAAAGCATCCGGCACGGGCCGCACCAGGGGGCCCAGAAATCGACCAGGACGGGGATTCCGGACTGAAGCACTTCAGTTTCAAAGTTTTCGGCAGTCAGTGTTGTTTCGCTCATATTGTTCCTCTTTCGTGTTGTTCTCAAACGAATATAACAACGGAAAGAAAAATCACCAAGTCGGGCGCAGTGAGCGGACAATTGCCCCGTAGAGTGTGTTCAGGGCGTGACCGAGAAGCATGGCCCCGATGATGTCGCTCAGCCAGTGGACGCCGCAGAACGTGCGGGCGATTTCCATCAGGACTGAATATACGTAGATTGACGGCAGAACAATCCGCTTGAGAGTCCCGTCAGGCAGGCGCTTTGAGAACTGCATGTGGGCAATCGGCATGACGGTACAGATCAAAAGGGTGGTCGAGGACGGGTAGGAAGCCTCCAGGACCCCTTCGATGAGCACAGGGCGGAAATTGATCTTAAGCACCTCGAACAGGGCGTATGATGCCAGCACCAGGAGGTAGAAGCCGCCGAGGGCGATGATGTCGATGTCGACCTTCTTCAGGCTTTTGCGCTGAATCCACTGAATCAGCCCGAGGACCGCAAAAGCGAAGACAATCGCCAGGGCCAGAAGCTCAACCTTGTCGGTAAGTTCGTAAAGGGCGGGGTGGAATCCGGTCCAGCTGTTGAAGGCTCCGTTGACCGCGGCCAGTCCCACGGCCGAACCCTCGGGGCCGATCGGCCGGACGTCGATGAACTCCACCGCAAGAGTCCAGATTACAAAGGCCAGAAAGAGACAGAGGGAGAGGATATAACGGCTTTTATTGCTTTTCATTGCGGTCTCCGATCAGTGTGCCTTCAAAGGGCCTGCCGCAGAGGATGTCGATGGTGTTTGCTATGTTCCTGCCGTCGGCGCAGATTACGTTGATTCCGCTTTCACGGGCCAGAGGGGATGCCACGGGGTCGAACGGTGTGCTTTTTCCGGGAATCCATTCACTGCCGACCATGGCGCAGAAGTCGTCCCAGTTGATGTAGTCCAGAGGCCTGGCGCCGGGGTTCCTGCGCGGGTCGTCCGTATATACCTTTTTGATGTTCGAGAGGTTGATGATCAGCTTCCCTCCGAAGCGGCGGGCCAGATAGACGGCATCGGTATCGGTGGAGAAGCCCGGTTTCCAGCCGCCTGCGACCAGCACGCGTCCGGTGAAATCGAACGGGGCGGTGGGGTCGGTCACCAGAGGATCGGCACAGTACCCGCTGAAAACCGCCCGGACCAAAGTTGCGTTGAGGTGGGTGGCCTTGATTCCGATCCAGTCGGCGAGATTGTCCGAGAAATCCGGTGAAACCTGCCGATAGGCGTTCTGATAGACTCTGGCCGGGGCGCCTCCTCCGCAGACGAGGATGAGCCTCCTTCGGCTGTCCTCCTCAAGCCATGAACCGACTGCCTGTCTGAAGCGGCCAAGAAAGTCGGTGTCCGGGGAATCCGGGGCTATTATCGAACCACCGAGTGAGATGACGACCAGTTTGCTGTCCATGTTTTGCCTCCCTGTAAACGATAACCCAAAACCGGAGAAAAATTAAGCGGAATTGTCAAATAATGCGGCCTTGCGGAGGCCTGAGAGGTGGGTTAGAATCTCACCGGAGGCTGAGATGAGAAGAGTTTGCCTTTTGTTTGCCCTGTTTGCTGTTTCCCTGACGGTCATCTGCGCGGTGGGTTCCGCTTCGGAACTCAGGCCGGAGGACAGGAATGAATACAACGCCAACGCCCTGTCGCTTTCGGTCAAGACAAAGACGGACTTCTACTCGGGAAGCTACTCAATCACCTCGGACTTCGACCTGGGGTGGGTGGGCTCCGAGACTTCGCTCAAGTGGACCCCGTTCAGGGGCAACACCCCGATGTCCAAAGAGGATTTCTATGTCCTGACCGGATACGAAGCCGAGGCACAGCGCTACATGGCCTTCCGGAAAAGCCGGAGGCTCTGGAACTGGATCAGCTGGTCGTCGCTGGCCGCCGGCACGGCGATGGTCGTCATCGCGGCAATCATCGGGAACTCAAGCGAGGAGATTTCCCCGACCGAAGTCGCGCTGCTGATTCCCGCCTGCTGCTGCTACGCCCTGTCCACGTTCGGGTTCATCAAGCTGGATTTCTTCCTCGACGAATCCGAACTGTTCTCCGTCTCCTTCGCGGCGAACATCTGCGACACCTTCAACGCCGGTCTCCTGGCGAAATACAGCTACTGATAATCAAAGGCCGGTGCGGTGTTGGCCGCGCCGAAGGTGCAGCCTCCGGTGGCGGTGATGTACCAGTCATAGGCTGTATCAGTGTCCTGATAGGGCCAGATTCTGGCAATCGAGCGCGTAGCCGATGTTCTCGAGGCATCGACTGCGCACAGGCCGGTAATCTCACCACCGGCTCTCCACAGGCCTCTTTCAACGGCCTTTGTCGCCCGTCGCAGGTTCTTTGCCGAGCCGAAGCGTTCATAGGCGACCCCGGCGTGGTTCGCGTACAGCACGCAGTCCATCACATCCGCCCCGGGCGAAGGCGAGACGGAGACTGCCTGCAGACCGTTGTACTGGGAGGGGTTGGTGTCCAGTCCCGCCCCGAAGAAATGAACGTTGCCGACGGTCGAGTTTCCCTTTCCCTCCTGAAACAATGTGAGATATTTCAAGGTTAAGAGTGAGATAATTCTGGGATATTCCGGGATGAAGCGGGATATTCCGGGACAAGAATTGAATAAGGTTATTCAGTAGGTGAAAATCATAACGCGCCCGGTTTTTTGAAAAACGGCGGTATTTTTGGAGGCTCCATTTTGGAGTCTTTTTTTGTCAAATCAGTCACATTAGTTTTTCAACATTCATTAAATAGACTGGACTCAAGGAGTATTGAATCTATGTCTGAAGATAAGAAGGTCAATGAGCCCGAGGCTGTCAGTAACGAACAGCCTAAATCAACTTATGCGGACGGTGAGAAACAGCCGTTGAAATGGTACCAGGGCAGATCCGGAAAAGTCTCTGCAAAGCGTGTGGCCGGGCTGTTCATAATCATGGCAAGTGCCGCGGTTGCAGTCCTTTCCATCATCTACAACTATGCAGAAGCAGAGGACATTTTGTGGCCGATGCTGTCAGCAGGAACAGTATTGCTCGGTTCAGGCGTCTTGGAGAGATTTGGCAATACTGACAAGACAACGAAGAAATGAGCTGATGGTTCAGGGACACCTCCTGGAATTGCGTTTTCGTCCCTGAACCGGAAGCTTTTGAGAGGTACTTATGATAAAGGTAT
>JAGABZ010000008.1 GCA_017614375.1 Spirochaetales bacterium | reverse complement strand
GCTCTCCGAGGTAGTCCTCGGCGGTCTTCTTCATCTTCTGAAGGATGACGGCGGAGATTTCCTCGGGGGAGTATTCCTTGCCGCGGATGTCGATTCTGATCGAGTCGTTGGCACCCGATCCTACCTTGTACGGAATCATCGAGAGTTCGTTCGGAACCTCGTGGTACTTTCTGCCCATGAAACGCTTGATCGAGAACACGGTGTTCTCAGCGTTGGTGACTATCTGGTTCTTTGCGGGCTGGCCCACCAGGCGGTCGCCCTTGGCGGTGAATCCGACGATGGACGGAGTCGTCCTCTGTCCCTCGGAGTTGGCTACGACCACGGCATCGTTGCCTTCCATTACGGAAACGCAGCTGTTCGTCGTGCCCAGATCAATACCGATTATCTTTCCCATTTTTCTGTCTCCTGAAATTCCATTGATATCCGGCCTTTCAGCCGTCAAACTAAACTAACAACAAATGACCCGCAAGTCAAACTTCCGGCATCAAAACCTTTACTTTCGCCGGGCGGATCACCCTGCCGTGGAGTTTGTACCCGCGGACGAATTCCCCGGCCACGGTTTCCTCCTGCACATCGGCGGAGTTCTCCATCATGCAGGCCTCATGTTCCTGGGGGTTGAACGGAGTCCCCGGAGTGCTGACCACTGCTTCCAATCCGTTGCGCTTCATCACGTCGGTAAACTGCTGCCCGACCATGCTCACGCCGTCGGCGATGGCCTGCACGGAGGCGGCACCCGAGCAAGACTCGACCGCTCTCTGCAGGTTGTCCATCGGAACCAGCAGCTGTTCGATCAACTGGGTATTGGCAAAGGCTATCGCGTCCTGCTTTTCCTTTACCAGACGCTTGCGGGTGTTGTCCATCTCGGCGTGGTCCCTCAGCAGGCGGTCCTTAAGCTCGGCAATCTGCCCCTGTAGTTCCTCAATCCGTGCCCTGAGGACCTCGGTCTCATCAACCGCGGTATCCTCCCCGGATTCCGGATTGACGGGGATTTCGCGCTCAGTGTCGGGAGCCTCGGGGTTTTCGTTCTTCAAAGGCTCTTCATGCTTGTCATTCTTGTGTTTCATAGACGCTTCCTGCACACTTTCCGTGTTCACGGACAAAGATAAGTACAGGTCGGGCAAAGGTCAAGGGACGGACAGCTTTCCGTTTGCCTTCTAGTCGAAGGGGATTTCCTCGCTCTCGCCGTAGGTTTCGTACCTCGGCTTGTCCTCTTCGTCCTCAGAAAGATCATCCTCAGGGACATCTTCCTCCGGTTCGGGCTCATCCTCAGAGTCAGGTTCAGGTTCCGCTTCAGGCTCCTCATCGGACTGAGGTTCATCTTCCTCAAAGGCGTCGGCGAAATCCGTCTCATCCAGATCCTGAACGGCATCCTCGAGCATCTCGTCCTCGGGCTCGGGTTCGTAGACGCTCTCCTCCTGTGGTTCATCAGGAGGAACCTCATCCTCGGGAGGTTCCTCGCCGGGGATCGAGTCGATCAGGTCCTCGTCGGGCTTGATCATGTGCTCTTCGATTCCGCCGAAGTTGCGGTAGTCACTGTAGGACATGTTTCCGTACTCGAACTCACCGGGCTGTCCGGATTCCTCGGCCTTTATCGGCGACTCGAACGGGACGAACTTCACACCGGTGTCCCCGTCGCCGGAACCTGAGACTTCGCTCATCCGCTTGTCAATCAGGCTCTCCAGCAGCAGTTTCTCGTCCTTCAGGGCATCAAGTTCGGCCATCGCCGCCTGTTTGTCCGAATCCAGCCTGGCCTTTTCGGCAATGAGCCGCTCGTACCTGCCGTCGAGTTCCTTGAGCTTCTCGTCGGCCAGACCGTCAAATCCCTCGACGATTTCCCTCAGCGCGGAGGACCGTTCGTCCAGGGCGACCGAGAGGTCCTTTGCCGAAGCGGCGATGTTTCCATAGGCCTGGTTGAGCCTGTCGATTGCGCTTTCAAGCCTGCTGTCCAGCTCCGTGTCGAAGACTCTCAGTCCGTCGTCCTTGATTTCACGGATCGAATGCTCGTGGGCCGCCACGTCCGAGGCAATCTGCGACTGGCACTCCTCGATCTTGGCCTCCATCTGGGAGTCGAACTGCTTGAGGTCCCCGTTGAGCCTCGCCTCAAAGGCCCCTACCACACCGCCGATGCGGGCCTCAAAGGCGGTGATCCGCTCGGCATTGCCGGCCTCATAGGCCTCGATCCTGTCCTGGGTCTTCTTTGTGAATTCATCGACCCTGCGGTTGATTTCGGCAAACTCGTTTTCGAACTGGTCGATGGATGCGGAGACCTTCTTGAAGATTTCGGCCCTCTTCTCCAGTCCTGAGAGTTTGGTCTCGGACCGGACTGTCAGGTCGGAAAGCTCGTCCAGGGCACGATGATAGGTCGTCATCGCGTTTTTCAGCGTCGTCAGGTCGGCGGAGTAGCTGTCCAGCTCGGCAATCTGTCTGGAGGTGCTGTCCATGATGGTGTTGCCAGCCCGGATCTGGGCCTCCAGCTTTTCCTCGAACTGTCTGATTCTGCCCTCGAGGATCTTTCCTGTCTCGTCGATCTTCAGAGCAAGCCTGTCGGAAACGGCGGTCAGCTTGGAAAGCTTTACGTCCCTTCGGAGCTGGCCGATGAGAACCAGAACCAGGATCAGGATACCCGCGCTCAGAAGCAAGGGCAGGAGAATGTATATGAGATTGATGTTTTCAGGCACTTTCAGTCCTCCAGTCCGGTACTCAGCCACCGGTCGAACGTTTCCCAGTCCTCAAATACGCGGCACCCCCGGCTTTCAGGCCTGCCGCGGCCGATAAGAGCCGCGTCCCAACCTGCCTGAAGGGCACCGGCAACGTCCTTTTGCCAGCTGTCACCGACGAAAAGGACCCGGTCGGTCCGTCGGTTGATTCTACCACAATCAACGAGATAATCAAAACACCTTTTGTCCGGCTTGAGATAACGGCAGTCCAGACAATCGGCGGCGAACGTCACCAGGTCGGATACCCCCAGCGTCCTGAGTTTGTCCCCCAGGGGGAAATCGGAAAGCACCCCGATCCGCACCCCGGAAGCGCAAAGCTTCTCCATCGTCTGCCTCACCCCGCGGAAGGGCTTGATGTGCCGCATCATGCGCGCCATGGACGGGTACACGATTTCCGTCAGGGAATCTTTCAGCCTGATCACGAAGGGGTCGGCCAGGACCTGCGCGGCCTGTTGTTCAGGCAACTCCAACTCCCCGTACCTGCCGGCCATAATCAGGGCCTCGCGGGTCGGCATGTCGTAGACGGACGAGAACTCCCGCCCCTCCTGATACGGTCTGAAAACCTTTCTTACCGAACTGTAGCGCGAAAACAGCACCGGGTGGGCAAGGGCGCAGAGCAGAAGGTTGCGCCTCATCATCCGGGCGGGGTAAAGCGTCCCGTCCACATCGAAACAGACGACATCGTAGCGGGGCACCGGGCAGGTCATTTGAGTTTTCCCTGTTTCGCCAGCGCCTTTGCCTTGGCTCCGGGCTTCTTGGCTCTGGGTTTCGCCACAGCCCTGCCCCCGGTGCGCACAGGCTTTGCCGGCTTTGATTCCTTCTTTTCAGGCTTGTCCGCCTTGGTTTTCACCGCAGAAGGGCGCGGGCCCAGGGCGTTCTTGCTGCTGCTGCGCTCGCGCTCTCTGAGGACCAGTTCAACCGGGATGTCCTTGAACCCCAGGTCGCGGCGGATGCAGTTCTTGACGTAACTCTCGTATACATCGGGGAATCCCTTGATGCGGTTGACAAACAGCAGAAAGCGCACCGGGTTGACCCCGATCTGGGTCCCGTAGAGGACCTTGTAATGCCCGGTCGCACCCCGCGGAGGCTGGTATGCTTCGGACCAGGCGGCTATGGCGTTGTTCAGCACCGAAGTCTCAACCCTCTTGTTGAGCTGGGCGTAGACTTTGAGCACGGTGTTGAGCACCTGGGGCAGATTGTCCCCCTTCAGGGCCGAAAGCCCGACAATCGGGGCGAATCCCAGGACGGGGAACTGAAAGCGGACCCGGTCCACAACCGCCTCAAAGGCGTTGGGAATCGGATCGAGGAGGTCGGTCTTGTTGAGGACAATCACTATTCCCCTGCCCCTGCGCACGATCAGCTGGGCGATTTTCTTGTCCTGTTCGGCCAGCCCCTCCTTGATGTCCACCATCAGCAGGACCACGTCGCACTCGTCGATTGTCTTGATGGCCCGGTTGACCGAGTAGTACTCGACGTTCTCCTCGACTTTGCTTTTGCGCCGGATACCGGCGGTGTCGAGAATCGTGAACTCGTTGTTCCTGTAGGAGAAGCGCCCGGACACCACGTCCCTCGTAGTTCCCGGAATCGGGCTGACCAGGCTGAGGTTCTCGCCTGTCAGCAGGTTGGTCAGCGTGCTCTTTCCCGTATTGGGCTTGCCCAGAACGGCCAGTTTCAGAGTCTCCTCCTGGGTGACGACCTCGTCGTTGTCCTCCAGTCCGAGCATTCCGGCAACCGCGTCCTCCAGGGTGTCGATTCCCAGACCGTGGGACGACGAAAGCCCCACCACCCTCTGGTACCCCAGGGAAAAGAAGTTCCAGACCAGGTCCTCCCGGCTGGGGTCATCGACCTTGTTCACGACCAGGACCACCTTGTCGGCGTATGGCCTGAGCTTTTCGACCAGAATCCTGTCCTCCGGGGTAATCTCGGTGCACTCCAGCAGGAATAGAATCACATCGCTGTCATCAAGCAGTGACAGGCTCTTGCGGCTTACCAGGTCATCGATCAGGTCGCGGTCGGCTTTGACACCGCCGCTGTCGACGAGCGTCACCTGGTGGTTGTAGAGAATCCAGGTATCCCTCAGCAGATCCCGGGTCACTCCGGGCGTCGGGTCGGTGATGGCCCTTTTTTTGCCCACCAGCCGGTTGAAGAGGGTTGATTTGCCCACATTGGGCCTTCCGATTATAGCAACGACGGGGTTCTTCTCGCCCATGGCACACCTCATTTTCAGGTAAAAGAATGATAAGGAGTTTGCCCGGGGTTGTAAAGGTCGTGTATAATCCGGGCTGTGAACGAAGACCTCAATCCGCAGAAAAAAAGCCGCCTTGGGCTGCTCATTGCAGTCCTGGCTTTCGTAGTCTTTGCCGGTGTTATCTGGCTGGTCTTCGTCCCCAGAATCCGCGCCGCCTGGACCCTTTCGGGAGTCCCCCGGCTGCTGGAGGCGGCAGCGGAAAACGAAAAGACAGCCGCCGCGGACACCGCATCGGTCTGCTTCGTTGTCAGAAACGATCAAAGCATCTCGTTCCGGATGGCCGAATGCACCCTCTCCGGCGCCCCCACCACTGGCCATGCCGTCCTTGAGGCCCTCCTTAAGGGCCCCGGACGCAAATCCGGTCTGCAGACCCTCATCCCTCCGGGAACAAAGCTTATCGGTTTCACCTATAAAAGCGGCCGGGCCTTCGCAGACTTTTCCGGCGCCTTCGACGACGACCCGGAAACGACCTTTCTTTCCATCCAGCAGGTCAGCCGCACGCTCAAATCGGCCTATCCTCCGATGACAGGCCTGACGATCCTCGTAAACGGAAGCGTGATTTACGAATCCGACTGAGACCCGATAAGTTGGCCCAGGATTGACCGATACCCGTCCTCGGACATTCCGTCGCCCGGCCTGAGCAGGGCCAGGAACTCAAGGTTGCCCTTCCGGCCCCTGATTGGCGAGACGGTCAGGCCCTGCACCCCCACTCCGTCGTCAAGCAACGTCCGGCGCACCGACATCATCACATCGCACAGAAGCTCCGGGTCCCGAATCACTCCGTCGAAACCGGCCTGTCCCCGGGGCACCTCGAACTGGGGTTTGATCAGGGCTATCATCTCCCTGTCGGAAACCAGGGAGAGGATGTGTCCCGCCGCACCGCTGATTGAACGGAACGACAAATCGGCCACCGCGCACCGGGCCGGCGGGTAAAGTGATCCGAGGGTCATGATGTTCTGTCTCTCGTGGACAATCACCCTGGGATCCGAGCGCAGGGACCAGTCCAACTGATTGTACCCGACATCGACGCTGTGAACCGCCGCCGCCCCGTGCTTGAGCAGGCAGTCGGTGAAACCTCCGGTGGAGGAACCCGCGTCCAGAACCACTTTTGAAGCCACATCGAAACCGAAGGCCTTCAGGGCATGCTCGAGTTTGTATCCGCCCCGGCTGACGTAAGCGCCCCGGGTTATGATCTCAAGCACGGCATCGGTCCTGACCTTCTGCTGCGGGTCGGTGACCGTCTCTCCGTCGACGGTGACCTCCCGGCAGGCAAAGAACGCTCCGAGCCTGTCGCTGTCATATTCTGGATAAACTGTTCTGGCAAGCCTGATGGCCGGGACGGTCCTGGGCATCTCATTCCTCGCAGGGGATGCTCACGGGGGTGATTTCCAGCGCCCTGCCCGTCTCCCGCTGAGCGCAGACCAGCACCCCGTTGATCACAGGGGCTGTTTCCGCCACCACCGGCTTGTACGGCATCTGGGTCCTCTGCTTGAGAACCGCCGAGGCCGGGTCGGAACCGATGACGCTCTCCGACGGACCGCACATACCCATGTCGGTGATATAGGCCGTACCGCCGGGGAGAATCTTTGCGTCTGCAGTCTGGACGTGGGTATGGGTTCCCACGACCGCGGTGACCTTTCCGTCGAGCAGGAATCCCAGAGCCTCCTTCTCCGCCGTGTTCTCGGCATGGAAATCGACAAAGATCAGCGGAGTCTGTCTGCGGGCCTCCCGGACCAGGTTCAGGGCGGTCCTGAACGGACAGTCAAGCGGCTGCATCCCGTATCTGCCCTGGAGGTTGATTACGGCGATTTTGTCGATTACCGTCATCCCGCGGCCGGGATTCGAGGGCGGATAGTTCGCCGGACGCAAAAGGCGCGGTTCGGAGTCCAGACACGGCAGCAGGTCCTCCTGCTGCCAGATGTGGTTGCCCCCGGTGATTACGTCCACCCCAGCCTGAAGAAAGCGGGACATCATGTCCCTGTCCAGGCCGAAACCGGCACAGGCGTTCTCCCCGTTGACTATGACGAAATCCGGGTTGAACTGTTTTTTCAGCTGTGGAAGTTTGAAAATCAAAGCCCTGCATCCCGGGGCGCCGTAGATATCCCCCAGGAGCAGGACCTTAATCGTCCCGTCAGCGGGCATACTCGACCACCCGTGTCTCGCGGATAATCGTGACCTTGATTCTGCCGGGGTACCTGAGTTCGGCCTCGACACGTTGGGCTATGCCCTTGGCTATTTCCTTGGACTTGGCGTCATCGACCAGGTCGCTGTTGACCAGGATTCTCAGCTCGCGGCCGGCCTGGATGGCATAAGCCTTGTCGACGCCCTCAAACGACATGGCAATCTGCTCGAGGTTTTCCAGCCGCTTGATGTAGTTGTCCAGAGTCTCGCGCCTGGCGCCCGGACGGGCGGCGCTGATCGCGTCGGCGATCTGCACGATGATGCTCTCGATGCAGGACGGCTCGATGTCGTTGTGGTGGGCCTGGATTGCGTTGACAATCCTCGGGTCCTCGCCCAGACGGCGGGCCAGATCGGCGCCCATCTCGGCGTGGTTGGCATCACCCTCGGTCTCGATACCCTTTCCTATGTCGTGGAGCAGTCCTCCGCGGCGGGCGATATCGACATCGGCTCCGACTTCGGCCGCGATCATTCCGGCAATCACGGCGACTTCACGGGAGTGGGCCAGGACGTTCTGTCCGTAGCTGGTCCTGAAGTACAGCCGTCCCAGGGACTTGACCGTCTCCTGGCTGATGTTGCGGATTCCGAGGTCGAAGACGACCTTTTCGCCCTCCTCGACGGTAACCTTGGTGATTTCCTTGGTGACCTTGGCGACGATTTCCTCGATCCGGGCCGGGTGAATCCGTCCGTCCTGGACAAGCCTCTCCAGGGCGACGCGGGCGATTTCCTTCTTGACCGGGTCAAAGCAGGAGATGACAACCGCCTCCGGGGTATCATCGATGATTACATCGACTCCGGTGAGGGTTTCGAGGGCTCTGATGTTGCGTCCCTCGCGGCCGATTATGCGGCCCTTCATCTCGTCTCCGGGCAGGCTGATCGAACTGACCGTCACGTCGCTGCAGACTTCGGTGGCTACGCGCTGGATCGTGGTGACCACGATGTCGCGGGCCAGTTTGTCCGCCTTGGCCTGGGTTTCCTGTTCGACCTTGTTAAGGATGGTCTGGGCGTCATGCTCGGCCTCGGCCTGCATGGCCTCCATGATCAGACGCTTGGCTTCCTCCCTCGACAGCGATGCAATCCGCGCTATGCGCTCCTCGCACTCGAGTTCCCTGTCCTGCAGGTCCTTTTCCCTGCCTGCAAGTCTGGTTTCCTTGTCCTGCTGCTGCCGTCTCGCGGCATCCAGTTCGGCCTGCTTCCGTTCCAGATTCTCTTCTTTAAGCTGAAGTCTTCTTTCCGACCTCTGAAGTTCGCTCCGCCTTTCACGGGCCTCGCGCTCCTGCTGCTGCTGTTCTTTAAGGAGCTGGTCCTTCGTCTCCAGCACGAGCTCGCGGCTCTTGGCTTCTGCCTCTTTTATCGCTTCCTGATTCAGTCTGACGGCTTTCTGTTCAATAGACGTCAGCTTGAACCTTCCATAAATCCAACGGACAATCCAACCGATTGCTGCACAGCCCAGACAAAGAAGAATCTGAATAATGACATCCATCGTTCATTCCTCCTGTCATGCTATTCGATTAATGATAGTGAGGCATCGCTGCAGTGTCAACCGCGGTCCGGGAGGCCGGTTCCGTCCTCGCACCATCGTTTTTTTGTGCGGCGAGGTCTTTTTTGTCCTCGCGCCGTCAGTTTTTTGCAAGTCGAGGCCGAAAACGGACTACTTGCGCGCGTTTTTGTCGGAGCGAGGTCACAGGTGGCCGTACACTCTGCTTTCGGGCAAGGCCTGGGCCTTTGCGCCCGGGGCAAAAAAACAGGGACCGCCCCGGCTTTTGCCGTCGGCAGTCCCTTGCCCTTTGTCAGGAGGGAGTCTTACTCGCCTTCCCTGGCCTTTTTCTTGGCCAGTTTTTCCTGCGCCTTGAGTTTTTCCTCGTAGGAAGCGGTCTTCTTGGTCAGGTCCAGGATGGCCATTTCCGCGGCGTCTCCGAGGCGGTTCTGGGTCTTGATGATTCTGGTGTAGCCGCCGGCCACGTCAGCATACAGAGGCCCGATTTCCTTGAACAGTTTGGCCGTCACAGCCTCATCGTAGATGTCTCTGGCGATGATGCGGCGGTTGTGGACGCTGTCCGTCTTTGCCCTGGTGATCATCTTTTCCACCATTCTCTGAACTTCCTTGGCCTTTGCCAGGGTCGTCTCGATCCTTTCATGGCGGAAGAACGAAGTCGCCAGATTCCGGAGCAGAGCCTTCCGCTCGGCCGATGTCCTGCTGAGGGCGTTGAATCCAATCCTATGCTTCATTGTTCTCTTCCTTGTGTCCCGGGACTTTGATGGCGGTCTTCAGGACGCTGTAATCTGTCATACCCAAGCTCAGGCCCCACTCCTTGAGCTTTTCCTTGATCTCCGAGAGGCTCTTCTTCCCGAAGTTCCTGGTCTTGGCGATCTCTTCCTCGGTCTTCTTGGTCAGGTCCCCGATGGTGCGGATGTTGGCGTTCTTCAGGCAGTTGCTTGAACGGACGGTCAACTCCAGCTCCTCGACGGAGGTGTTCAGAAGCTTGCGGACATTTTCCTCGCTGACGTCGATTTCGTCACTGGCGTTGACCAGGCTCTCATCGAAGTTGATGAAGATCGCGAAGTGGTCCTTGGCAATCTTGGCAGCCTCGGCGAGGGCGTTTTCCGGGGAAATGGTTCCGTCGGTCCAGACCTCGAGAATCAGCTTGTCGTAGTCGTTTCTCTGTCCTACGCGGAAAGGCTCGGTTGTGTACTTCGCCTTCAGAACCGGCGAGAATACAGCGTCGATGGGAATGACTCCGACCTCTTCCTTGTACTTCTCGTTGATCTCGGCGGGAACATAACCGCGGGCCAGGTCAATCTGTGCCTCGATGGTGAACGAAGCGTCCTCCATCATGGTGATCAGCTCCAGCTCGGGGTTGAGAATCTCGACCTTGTCCTTTGCGAAATCGGCTCCGGTGACCGTTCCAGGTCCCTTGCACTCGACCATGATGGTGTCGGACTCGACGTCTTCCGGCATCTGGATTCTGAGCTTCTTCAGGCGGGCCAGGATCTCGGCGATGTCTTCCTTGACTCCCGGGATTGCCTGATACTCGCTGGAGATCATGTGTGTGCCGGATTCATCGTTGTAGTTGATCCGGACGCAGGTGACGGCGCAGCCCTGAATCGAGGAAATCAGAACTCTCCTGAGTGTGTTTCCGATTGTGGTACCGAAACCGCGCTCGAACGGAGCAGCTATGAATTTGCCGTAATTCTGGTCGACTTCATCATGTTCCAGGGTGACGGAATGGGGTTTCCGGAAGCCCTTCATAAGGTTTTTTCTAGCCATTATTACTCCTTATCTGGAATAAAGCTCAACAACCAGTTGCTCGTTAATGTTCTCGAGTTCCTTTACCTCACTTCTCAGCGGAACAGCATTGAACTTGCCCTTTTCGGCATCGATGTCGAGGCTGAGCCAGGGCACCGTTCCGTTCTTTGAGAACTCGCTGATGTTGTCCTTGATCAGGGTCATCTTCTGGGCCTTCGGGCTGAGGGAAATCTCGTCGCCGACCTTCACCCTGTAGGAGGGGATGTCGACTCTCTTTCCGTTGACGAAGATGTGTCCGTGGTTCACCAGCTGCGAGGCCTGGGCCCTGCTGGAGGCGAAATGGAGTCTGAAGACAACATTGTCCAGTCTGCGTTCGAGCAGCCTGATCAGGTTCTCACCGGTCTTTCCGGCCATCCTGGAAGCATCCTGGAAAGTCAGGTAGAACTGCTTCTCAAGCATTCCGTAAAGCCTCTTGAGCTTCTGCTTCTCGCGGAGCATCGTCCCGTAGTCGGTGGCTTTTCTTGAGCGGGCTCTGGGATCCTTTCCGGGGGTTCCGCACTCGCTGGGATTGTTCATCGGGCAGTGGGCGGAGGTGCATCTCTGTCCCTTGAGGAACAGCTTGGCCCTTTCCGCTCTGCACAGTCTGCATTTAGGTCCGGTATATCTTGCCATTGTCCTTTCGCTCCTTCATCAGATTCTTCTGGTCTTTCTCGGCCGGCATCCGTTGTGCGGAATCGGGGTCACGTCGCGGATCGACTTGACGACCAGTCCCAGTGTCCCGAGGGACCTGATGGCGGACTCGCGTCCCTGGCCGGGTCCCTTGACGTACACGTTGACCTCACGAAGACCGAAATCCATCGCCTTTTTGGCAGCGGTCTCGCATGTGGTCTGGGCGGCGTAAGGGGTCGACTTCTTCGCACCGCGGAATCCCAGTCCGCCGGCGCTGGCCCAGGACACTGCGTTCCCGGTAAGGTCGGTGACGGTGATGATCGTATTGTTGAAGGTCGCCTGGATGTAGACGTTGCCCTCGTATACTGTCTTCTTGGCCTTGACTTTGCGTTTTGCGTTAGCCATGTTCTACTCCTTACTTCTTCTTCCCGGCGACGGTCTTCTTCTTGCCCTTTCTGGTGCGGGCGTTGGTTCTGGTCCTCTGTCCGCGCACAGGAAGGCCCTTTCTGTGCCTAAGTCCGCGATAGCATCCGATATCCATCAATCTCTTGATGTTCAGGGCGGTTTCGGTGCGAAGACGTCCTTCGACCTTGTAATCGCTCTCGATGAACTTTCTGAGTTCCGCGACCTGGTCAGCGCTGAGGGTGTTCATCCTTGCGTCGGGATCAACACCGGTCTTGCTGCAGATATCCAGGGCGGAAGTCCTGCCGATGCCGTAGATATAGGTCAAAGCAATTTTCACTGCCTTATTCGGTAAATCTACACCTGCAATTCTCGCCATTAACGGCCTCCTGATTATTACCTAGAGATGCTATCTCTGTCTCTGCTTATGCTTCGGGTTCTCGCAGACGATTCTGACGACACCCTTTCTCCTGATGACCTTGCACTTGTCACAAATCGGTTTGACACTTGCTCTTACTTTCATTGTGTGGCTCCTTATAGGTTCTTGGCCTTTTTCTTGCGCTTCGGATCGAAGATTCCGTCAAAGTGGTGGGTCTTCATCTCCGCTTCGATCTGTCTCATCATCTCGAGATCGACTCCGACGAGAATCATCATCGAAGTTCCGCCGAACAGCATGGCTACCGACTGCGGGAAACCGAAGATGATCTGGACCAGGGTCGGGATCAGAGCGATGAACGCCAAAAACAGAGCTCCGGGAAGAACGATTCTGTTCAGGACCTTGGACAGGTAGACTTCGAGGAAGTCCCTTCCCAGGGAGTCTTTGCCCGGTCTGACGCCGCGGACCGTTCCGCCGTTTTCTCTGATGTTCTTAGCCATCTCCTGCGGGTTCAGGGAAACCTGGGTGTAGAAGAAGGCGAACGAAATGATCAGCAGGGTGTAGATGCTCAGATAGAGGGCACCCTGGGGATTGAGCGCGTCGGCAACTTTCTGCAGCCAGGGCACCCGGGCACCGAGCGAGCTGGCAATCTGCAGGGGGAATGAAAGAATCGCGGACGCGAAGATGACCGGGATGACTCCGGAGGGGTTGATCTTGAACGGGATGTAGGTGCTCTGCGCTCCGTACATCTTGCGTCCGACAACTCTCTTGGCGTAATCGACGGGAATCTTTCTCTGTCCTTCCTCTTCAAAGACGACCAGGGTGATGACCACGATGAACATCAGGAAAAGGACGACGATGAGAACCGGATTGTAGGTTCCGGCGGCGACACCCCGGATCAGGGTATTCAGTCCGGTCGGAATCCTTGCCACGATACCGGCGAAGATCAGCAGGGAGATGCCGTTTCCGACACCGAACTGGGTGATCTTTTCACCGAGCCAGATCAGAAGCATCGTTCCGGTGGTGACCGACAGCAGGGCGATGAAGGTGAATTCAGTCAGGCTGATGGTCAGTACGTTCGGGATGGACCTGGCGTAGATGGTGACGACATAGGACTCGATGAGACAGATGATGATCGTGCCGTATCTGTTGTAGCGCTGGATCTTCTTCCTTCCGGAGGGATCCTGGCTGAGCTTTTTCAGAGACGGGATGATCAGCATCAGCAACTGCAGGATAATCTGCATCGAGATGTAGGGCATGACGCCGAGCATGAACAGGGAGAAGTTCGAGAAAGCTCCGCCCGAGAAGAAGTTCAGGTACTCGGTGATGCCGATTGTTGTGGACGAGGACTGGCTCAGGAAGTAGGCTCTGAGTACGGTCGGGTTGATTCCCGGAATGGGAATAACCGTTCCGATTCTGCTGGCGGCAAGAAGAAGCAACGTAATGATGATCTTCCTGCGCAGTTCCTTGATTCTGAACATGTCCGTTAAAGCATTCGACATTTCACGTCCCCTTATCTGATTTCACCGCCGGCGGCCTTGATTTTCTCTGCGGCTGCTGCTGAGACCTTCAGTCCCTCGATGACGACCTTCTTGGTGATCTCACCGTTGGCCAGAATCTTGACGAGAACATCGATTCCCTTGACGATATTGCGCTCCTTCAGGGCGTCGATGCTGATAGTCTCGCCGTCTTCGAACTTCTCACTGATGGTGTCCAGGGAGAGAGCGATGTACTCCTTCTTGAACGGGTAGTTGGAGAAGCCCCTGCGGGCGACCTTTCTGTACAGAGGCATCTGTCCGCCTTCGAAGCCCGGTCTGACTCCGCCGCCTGAGCGGGAATTCTGACCGTTGCTGCCGCGTCCGCAGGTGCGGCCCTTGGAGGACGCGCCGCGGCCGACTATGGTCTTTTTGGAAGTGGCGCCTTCCGGCTTTATGATCTGTGCCATTACTAAATCTCCTCAACCTTGACAAGGTGCGCGATGACCTTGATCATCCCTTCGGTCGACGGGTTCTGCTCCTTGATGACGGAGCTGCTGATTTTTCCCAGTCCGAGCGCCTTGGCCGTCCCTCTCTGTGCGGGAAGGGAATGGGCGAGGCTCTTAACCAATGTAATCTTGACCTGTTTTGCCATACTCAACCCCAGATTTCCTTGACGGACTTTCCTCTGACCTTGGCGATTTCCGCGGCGGACATCAGCTTTTCAAGGCCGTCGAAGGTGGCCTTTACGTTGTTGATGGCGTTCTTGGAACCGAGAGACTTGCTGAGCACGTCGGTGATTCCGCAGGCTTCGCAGACTGCTCTGACGGAGTTTCCGGCGATTACACCGGTACCGGGAGCGGCAGGCTTGAGAACCACTGTGGCGCTCTTGTACTGGCCGATGATCTCGTGGGGGATGGTGCCGTTCTTGATGTTGACGGTGACCATCTTTTCCTTGGACTTCTCGGTGGCCTTCTTCACAGCCTCGGAGACATCGTTGGCCTTTCCGAAACCGTATCCGACCTTACCCTTCTGGTCGCCGGCGATGACGATTGCGGAGAACGACTGGCGGCGTCCGCCCTTGACGGTCTTGCTGCAGCGGTTGATCTTCAGGGTCTTTTCAAAGAACTCCTTCTCACGCGGCTCGCGTCTCTCACGGCCGAAGCGGCGGTCACCCCGCCCTTCTCTGCCCCTGAAGGACCTTCTTTCCTCGGCAACGGCCTCAGGCGCGGCCTGCGGCTCTGCGACACTTTCGTTTTTCTTGATATCTTCAGTATCCACAATGTCCCCCTAGAACTTGACCCCGGCCTTGCGGGCGCCGTCGGCGATTGCCTTGACGATTCCGTGATAGAGATATCCGTTCCTGTCGAACACCACGGATGTGATGTTCTTTTCCAGGCACCTGGCTCCCACGATTTCACCGAGCTTCTGGGCGTTCTCAACATTGTTGCGAAGGCCCTTGAGGTCCTTTTCCACAGTGCTGGCTGCAACCAGCGTGTGTCCGGCATTGTCATCAATGACCTGGACATACATGTGGAGGTTGCTTCTGAAAACCGTCATCCTCGGCTTTGCGGCCGTTCCGGAAATTGATTTCCTGATGTGGAGCTTTCTTTTGGCGTGCTTTCTGTTTTTATCTGTGATTCTACTCATACTTGCATCCTTCCACTAATTATTTCTTTCCACCGGTCTTTCCGACCTTGCGTCTGATGACTTCGGTGTCATACTTGATTCCCTTGCCCTTGTAAGGCTCAGGTCCTCTCAGACCGCGGATTTCGGCGCTGACCTGACCGACCTGCTGCTTGTCGATGCCGCTGATCTTGATCTTGGTCGGGCCGTCGGTGGTGATTTCGATCCCCTTGGGAATCATGTACTCGATGATCGTCGAGTATCCCAGGGTCAGGACGAGGACGTTTCCCTTCAGGTCGGCACGGTAGCCGACGCCGTTGATGACAAGCTGCTTTGAGAAGCCCTTGGAGACTCCCTCGACCATGTTGTTGACCAGCTGCCTGTACAGGCCGTGGTAGGCGTTGGAGGCGTTGGAATCGTCGGCACGGGAAACCAGAACATGGTTGTCCTTGACCTCGATCACGACCTCGGGCCGGGCCTTCTGGGTCAGCGTTCCCTTGGGTCCCTTGACGGTGATGACTCCGTCGGCCAGGGTCAGCTGGACTCCCTGAGGCAACTGAATGGGTAATTTACCAATACGTGACATATCAACTCCTTACCAGACCCTGCAGATCAGCTCGCCGCCGACCTGCTTTTCAGCGGCCTTCCTGCCGGTGAGGACACCGGACGAAGTGGAGACTACGATGACACCCAGTCCGTTGTAAATCCTGGGCATTTCCTTGTATCCGGAATAGACGCGGCGGCCGGGGGTTGAAACCCTGTCGAGTCCGTGGATGACCGGAGCCTGCTTTTCATCGTACTTGAGGTAAACCCTGAGACAGGAGATTCCGTCCTTGGTGACCTTCTTGAAATTCTTGATGAAGCCTTCGTTCTTCAGAATCTTGATGATCTGGAGCTTGAGCTTCGAACTGGTGATGTCCACCTTCTCGTGCTTTGCAAGACTGGCGTTGCGAATCTTCGTCAGCATATCAGCAATCGGATCACTTACTGCCATGTTACACTCCTACCAACTGGATTTCGTCACGCCAGGGATCTGGCCTTCGCTAGCGAGCTTGCGGAAACAGATTCTGCACATCTCGAACTTTCTCATGTATCCGCGGGGGCGACCGCAAATCCTGCAGCGATTGTACGCCCGGGTGCTGAACTTCGGGGTTCTGTTCGCCTTTATAATCATTGATTTCTTAGCCATTTCCTTCTCCTGCCTTATTTGCTGAAGGGCATGCCGAGCTTCTTGAGGAGGGCAAATCCTTCCTCATCGGTCTTTGCGGTGGTGACGATAGCCACGTTCAGGCCGCTGATGCGCTCGATCTTGTCGAAATCGATTTCCGGGAAGATAATCTGCTCGGTGATTCCGAGAGAATAGTTACCGTGGCCGTCGAAAGCGTTCGGCTTGACTCCCCTGAAGTCCTTGACGCGCGGAAGGGCGATGCAGATCAGCCTCTCCAGGAAGAACCACATATTGTCTCCGCGGAGGGTGACCATGGCGCCGATTTCCATGCCTTCGCGGAGCTTGAAGTTCGCGATGGACTTGCGGGCCTTCGTTCTGACGACGTGCTGTCCGGTGATCTGTTCCAGTTCCTTGACGGCAGCGTCAAGCAGTTTCTTGTTGGTGATGGCGTCGCCGATGCCTACGCTGACGACGATCTTTTCGAGGGCGGGAACCTCCATCTTGGACTTGAAGTTGAAGTCTTTGTAGAGTTCCGGGGCAACTTCCTCGCGGTACTTCCTCTTGAGATTGGGTATGAACTTCTCTTCTGCCATTATACAGTCTCTCCCGTCTTCTTCGCGTAACGGACCTTCTTTCCGTCCTTGTCAAGCTTGTATCCGACCCGGCTGGTCGCACCGTCCCTCTGGTTCACGACCAGGGCGACATTGGACACATGAATCGGAGCCTCGACCTTGGAGATTCCGCCCTTGTCCTGGGCATTGCGCTTGCGCACGGTCTTGCTGACCATGTTGACGCCCAGGATGTAGACTCTCTCGTTTTCCGGGTCCACGTTGACGATCTTTCCGGTCTTTCCCTTTTCCTTGCCGGCGATCACCTTAACAACGTCATTCTTCTTCAGTCTCATAGACATCTCCTACAACACTTCCGGCGCGAGCGAGACGATCTTCATGAAACCGTTTCTCAGTTCGCGGGCCACCGGCCCGAAGATACGCTTTCCGCGCGGGTTATTGTTGGCATCGATGACGACGCAGGCGTTGTCATCGAACCTGATATAGGTACCGTCAGGTCTGCGGTATTCCTTGCTCACTCTGACAATGACGGCCTTCAGAACATCGCCCTTCTTGATGGCTCCGTTCGGAAGTGCGTCCTTGACGGCAACGACAATGATGTCGCCGACGCCGGCAACGTACCTGTGACTGCCGCCCAGAACCTTGATGCACTGGACCTGTCTGGCACCGCTGTTGTCAGCAACGTTCAAATATGTCTGCATCTGTACCATAAACGCACTCCTTATTTCGCCCTCTCGACGATCTCCGAGAGACGCCAGCAGGTATCCTTGCTGTAATGGCGGCACTCGACGACCCTTACGGTGTCGCCGACGTGGGCGTCATTGTTCTCGTCGTGTGCCTTCACCTTTTTGGTGGTGGTGACATACTTCTTGTAAAGGGGATGCAGTCTCCTGGACTCGATGGCCACGACAATGGTCTTGTCCATCTTGTCACTGGTGACCAGACCGGTAAAACTCTTCTTATTTCCCATCATTTCTGCGTCCTCTCTACCTTACTTATCTTTTCTGATCCCGAGTTCGTACTCGTGGATGACTGTGTTCAGGGCTGCGATCTTCCGTCTGGTGTTCCTGAGAGCCAGAGGGTTGTCGAGGTGGCTTACGACCTTCTTCATCCTGAGATCCAGATACTCCCTGCGGAGATTCTCGAGAGTCTCCTGCAGTTCACTGTATGACATCTTTTCGTATGAATCCTTCATAATCACTCCGCAACTCTTCTGGTGACGAACTTCGTCTTGATCGGCAGCTTGGCAGCAGCCAGCTCAAGAGCCTCGCGGGCAACAGCCTCTTCGACTCCGCCCATCTCGAAAAGAACCGCACCGGTCTTGACTACGGCTACCCAACCCTCGGGGTTTCCCTTGCCGTTGCCCTGTCTGGTTTCAGCGGGCTTCTTTGTAAACGGCATGTCGGGGTAGACCCTGATCCAGACCTGACCTCCGCGCTTGATGCGCCTGGTCATCGCGACTCTGGCCGCTTCAATCTGGCGGTTGGTGATCCACTTCGGCTCGAGGGCCAGCAGACCGTATTCGCCGAAGGCCACGGTGTTGCCGCGGTGGGCGACGCCGTCGGTGGTTCCTCTCTGCTTCTTTCTGTATTTGATTCTCTTCGGACTGAGCATGGTTACCTTCCTTCGGCAACTGCGCCGGATGCCTGGACGGCTTCGGCGTTCCTGCCGGACTTGTCATAGATCTCTCCGTTGAAAACCCAGACCTTCACGCCGATGGCGCCGAAGCTGGTGTTCGCGGTGGAGAAACCATAGTCGATGTCGGACCTGAGGGTGTGCAGGGGAACTCTGCCCTCTTTGACCCATTCCGACCTGGAGATCTCGGCTCCGCCCAGACGGCCGGAAACCCTGATTTTGATTCCCTGGACACCGGCGAGGGTGGCCTTGGAGACGGCGTTCTTCAGGATCCTCTTGTAGGAACCGCGGGCGACCAGCTGGCGGGCGACGTTGGCTGAAATCAGCTGGGCGTCACGCTCGGCGTGCTCGATGTTCCTGATCTTGATCTGGACCGTCTTTGAGGAGAGTTTCTGAAGGTCGTTGCTCAGTTTCTCGACGGTTGCGCCCTTGGTGCCGATGATGACGCCGGGCCTGCTGGTGCTGATCAGGATGGTGATCCGCTGCGGCTTGCGGCTGATTTCGACACTGGAAATCTCGGCGCCCTGTACTTCGGGGGCGGCAAGGAGGGCCTTGCGAAGCTTCAGGTCCTCATGGAGCGTATCGGCGTAGTCTCTGGGGTCGACATACCATTTGGATTGCCAGACCTTGTTTACTCCGACTCTGAGTCCGATTGGATTAACTTTCTGTCCCATTTATTCCTCCGCCCTTTCGCATACAGCGACTGTGATGTGCGACATCCTCTTAAGCAGAATGTCACGCTTTCCGTGAGACCGGGCCCAAACCCTCTTGAGTCTGGGGCCGTCGTCAATCAGCAGCTGGGAAACGACGAGCTGTTCCTCATCGAGCTTCCTGTTGGCCGCGGTGGCGTTTGCCGCTGCGGACTGCAGGACCTTGAGAATCAGCCGGGAACCCTTCTGGGGCATGGCCTCGAGGATACCGACAGCCTCATAGTAGGGCTTCTGCCGGATCAAATCCGCCACGGGGCGGACCTTGCTCGGGGAAACCAGCAGGAACTTGGCGCAGGCCTTGTATTCTTTCTTTGCTTCCATTCTTCTACCCTGCCTTTACTCGGCCGCCGGAGCCGGAGCGGCAGCTGCCGGAGCCGCGGCTGCGGCCGGTGCTGCTGACGGTGCCGATGACGACTTGCCGCCGGACTTCTTGTCCGAGCCGGTGTGCGAGCGGAAAATCCTGGTCGGAGCGAACTCACCCAGCTTGTGTCCGACGAGGTTGTCGGTCACATAGACTGTCACCCAGGACTTGCCGTTGTATACGTTGATGTTCAGTCCGATCATGTCGGGCGTAATCGTCGAACTGCGGGAATACGTCTTGATGATCTGAGTCTGATTAGCTTTGTTTGCCTTTGCGACCCTCTTTGCCAGCTTTTCTTCTACAAATGGGCCTTTCTTGATTGACCTAGACACGTTCTACTCCTACTTGCGCTTGCTCTTCATGATGAACTTGGACGAGGGCTTCTTGCTGGAGCGGGTCTTCGCACCCTTGGTGGGCTTGCCCCACGGGGTGACGGGGTGCCTTCCGGCAGCAGTCTTTCCTTCTCCACCTCCGTGCGGGTGGTCGATCGGGTTCATGACGACACCGCGGACCTTGGGACGTCTGCCCAGGTGGCGGCTCGCGCCGGCCTTGCCCAGGGACACGTTCATGTGGTCCTCGTTTCCGAGTTCGCCGAGAGTGGCGTAGCACTCGCCGAATACCATTCTCATCTCACCGGAGGGGAGGCGCAGAGTGACATAGGCGCCGTCCTTGGCGATGACTGTGGCGCTGTTTCCGGCCGATCTGACCAGCTGGCCTCCGCGGCCGTAGGTGAGTTCGACGTTATGGACAGCCAGTCCGAGGGGGATGTTCTTCAGCGGCAGGGCGTTTCCGACGGTCAGGGGAGCATTTTCTCCGCTGAGGACGGTGGTGCCGACCTTCATTCCCTTCGGAGCCAGGATGTAGCGCTTCTCTCCGTCGGCGTAGAACACCAGGGCGATGTTGGCGCTGCGGTTCGGGTCGTACTCGATTGTCCTGACGGTTCCGGGAATGTCATGCTTGCTGCGCTTGAAGTCGATGATTCTGTAGGCGCGCTTGTGACCGCCGCCTCTGCGGCGCATCGAAACGCGGCCGAAACTGTCGCGGCCGGCCGTCTTGGGCAGGCTGGTGGTCAGGGACTTCTCCGGCTTCTGGGCGGTGACTTCACTGCGGACGAGGATTGCCCTCTCTCTAAGGCCATTGGTGTAGGGTTTGTATGTTTTCAACGGCATGACCTGACTCCTTATACGCCTTCGAAAGCGGAAATCGTTTCGCCCTTGGACAGGGTGACGATGGCTTTTTTCCAATTGCGGGTGTAGCCCTTGACCTGGCCACCTTTGCCTCTGCTGAACTTCGGCTTGCCCTTCACATTGATGACGTTGCAGCTGACCGGCTTGACCTTGTACAGGGTGGCGACGGCGGCGCAAATCTCGAACTTGTTGGCTCTGGCGTCAACCCTGAAGGTGTACTTCGGGGACTCCTGGGCTCTTTCGATATTGGACTTCTCGCTGAGTACCGGCGCGATGATTACTTGATCTGGTCTCACTTTCATCACCTTCCTTTATTCAAAGAACGAGTTGAGATTCGAGGCGGCGCCCTCGAGCATCAGGATCTTCTTTCCGTAAAGAAGTTCCTTGGCGCTGAGCTTGTCATAGGCCAGAACGTGGAGAGTGGGAATGTTCCTCGCCGCCCGTCTGAGCATGGCATCGTCGTCCTTGAGAATCAGAACCGTTCTCTTTTCTTCCGCGGCAAAGGCCTTCAGCACGTTGGCCACGTCCTTTGTCTTTCCGTTTTCGCTGGTGAAGTCCTCGACGACGACCAGTCTGTCCTCTTTGACCGACAGAGTCAGGAGGGACTTCATCGCGAGCCTTTTCACCTTCTTGGGAACCGTGTAGCTGTAATCTCTGGGCTTCGGCCCGAAGATTGTTCCGCCGCCGACGCGGATCGGGGACTTCTTGTCTCCCATCCTGGCGTTTCCGGTACCCTTCTGCTTGTAGGGTTTGGTGTTGCTGTAGCTGACTTCAGCGCGGGTCTTGGTGCAGGCGGTGCCTACTCTGCGGTTGGCCAGCTCATTGTTCACGGCATAGTAGATCGCGCCGTTGCTCACTTCGATGTTGAAAACTTCGTCGTTGAGCTGGACGGTACCGATTTCCTTGCCTTCCTTAGAATAAACTTTCGTTTCCATATCCGTGCCCCTACTTCTTCACCGCTTTCTTGACGATGACGGTGCTCGAGGTCGGTCCGGGAATGGCTCCCTTGACCATCAGAATCTGCATCGTTTCGTCGACGCGGACAACCCGGAGGTTCTGGACGGTGACCTTGTCAACGCCCATGTGTCCGGCCATGTGATGTCCCTTGAAGGTTTTCGAGGGGGTCGAAGACATCGCGGTGCCGCCGAGGTCCCTGTGGAACTTCGAACCGTGGGTCGCGCGTCCGCCGCCGAAGCCGTAGCGCTTCATACCGCCCTGATATCCCTTTCCCTTGGAGGTGCCGGTGACATCAACAAAGGCGATATCCTTGAAAAGATTGACATCAAGCACGTCGCCCTTCTGGACGTCCTGCTCGAAGTCACGGAACTCGACGAGACACTTCTTGGGCTCGCATACGCCCTTGAACTGTCCCTCGTATGGCTTGGTCACGCGGCTCTTTTTCATATCGAAAGCGCCGAGGACAGCTGCGCTGTACCCGTTGGCTTCGACGGTCCGCTGTTCAACGACCACGTTGCCCTCAATCTTTATCACAGTCACAGGTGTGAGGCGCCCGTTGGCGTCGAATACCTGCGTCATTCCTATTTTCTTGCCGATAAGCCCTAACATCTCTTACCTCAACTCACTGCTTGATCTCGACGTCGACGCCGGCGGGGAGCTCGAGTTTCATCAGAGCATCCATGACCTTCGTGTTCGGATCGATGATGTCGATCAGGCGCTTGTGCGTCCGCATTTCGAATTGTTCACGAGACTTTTTGTTTACAAAGGGTGATCTCAGAACAGTGTACTTATTGATACGTGTAGGAAGAGGCACGGGTCCGGAAACCTTGGCTCCGGCCTTGTCGACTGTATCCACGATGGACCTCGCGCTCTGTTCCACGAGCTCCACGTCGAAACCTCTGAGTTTCACACGGATTCTTTCGCTAGACATTGATTCCTCCAAAAAACAGGTCTTGCCCCGGGGAAACCCGGAGCAAGACATTCGGCTTTGTTATTTCTCGATTTCGGTAACCTGGCCGGAAGCAACGGTCTTTCCGCCTTCACGGATTGCGAAGCGGAGTCCCTTGTCCATGGCGATCGGGTGAATCAGTTCCACGTTGATGGTGGAGTGGTCGCCCGGCATGATCATGCTGACGCCCTCAGGCAGGTTGACGGTACCGGTGATGTCGGTGGTTCTGAAGTAGAACTGGGGACGATAGCCGGACACGAACGGGGTGTGACGTCCGCCCTCTTCCTTGGACAGAACGTAGATGTGTCCCTCGAACTTGGTGTGCGGGGTGATCGTCTTGGGCTTTGCCAGAACCTGTCCGCGGACAACTTCCTTCTTGTCGACGCCGCGCAGCAGAGCTCCGATGTTGTCTCCTGCTTCGCCCTGGTCGAGGGTCTTGTTGAACATCTCGACGCCGGTGCAGACGGTGTCTCTGGTCTCGAAGATTCCGACGATGGAAACGGGATCGTTGACGTGGATGGTTCCGCGCTCGACTCTTCCGGTAACGACGGTTCCGCGGCCGGAGATGGAGAAGATGTCTTCAATCGGCATCAGGAACGGCTTGTCCAGGTCTCTCTCGGGGAGCGGGATGTAGGCATCCATGGCATCGAGCAGCTCCTGAATGCACTTGGTGGCTTCGGGGTTGTCCGGTTCGGTCATGGCCTTGTAGGCGCTTCCGCGGATGACCGGGCAGCCGGCTCCGTCGAATCCGTTGGCGGTGAGGATGTCTCTGACTTCCTCTTCAACCAGGTCTGCCAGCTCGGGGTCGTCGATCTGGTCGCACTTGTTGATGAACACGATGATGGCGGGAACACCGACCTGGCGGGCCAGGAGGATGTGCTCCTTGGTCTGGGCCTTTGCACCGTCATCGGCAGCAACTACCAGAACAGCTCCGTCCATCTGGGCGGCACCGGTGATCATGTTCTTGATGTAGTCGGCGTGGCCCGGGCAGTCGACGTGGGCGTAGTGCCTGGCGTCGGACTGGTACTCGACGTGTCTGGTGTTGATGGTGATACCTCTGGCCTTCTCTTCCGGAGCGTTGTCGATCTCATCGTAATTCAGGACCTTGTCTCCGTACTTCCTTGCGCAGTACATGGTGATTGCTGCGGTCAGAGTGGTCTTGCCATGGTCGACGTGACCGATGTTTCCGACGTTTACGTGTGGCTTCGTTCTCTCAAATTTTTCCTTTGCCATCAGTTTCCTCCTTGTGACGCCTTCCTGTCACAAAAACGATAATAGAAATGTGCGCTAAAGGCACAACGCCTTTACCAATATCATTGAGACAGACCGTACTGATTGCTTTGCAGGAGGAATCCAGAGGTCGGTCGCCGCAACGGGCGGTCGACATAGCACAGAATATGAAAAAACTGCATCTGGAACCACCTTACCACATCAAGTGATCGGTTTGGCTCAGGGCCCCGCAGGGCAAAACCCATAAGGACACCTTTGCCACTATATGGAAAAGGTTGAAAGATGTCAAGCGATGCAATACATAAACTTGCCGTATGCCTCGGATTAGTGCTACTATCCCTGTAAAGATAATATAGTACCCGCGCGCAGGCGCCGCGGGTTTAAGGAGAAGTGAAGAGCCGTGCTCAACTACAACGTCTGTCTTGAAATCGCATCCCTGTTGTTCATGTTGCTCTTCGTGGTGCGCTTCTGTCTGCTTGACCGCTTCCCCAACGGGCGTACCCGGCTGTTCGGCCTGTGCCTTTATTCGGGAACGGTTATCATCTGTCTTGACATCGCGTGTCTGGTGCTGCAGGCCGGCCTCGACATCCGGGCCAATACCGTGTTCCGTTCGTTCCAGCTGGGACTCGGCATGCTTTATGTGTGTCTCTTCTGCAACTACTGTCTGGAATACTGCGGCATACATCTCCGCCGCCGTCCCCTGATCTACATCCTCAACGGCCTGGTGCTCGCCGTACTCTGGGGTCTGCTGGTCGCCAACATCTACAACGGCTGGCTGTTCTTCTACGACATAGATTCCCGTTTCGTCATCGGGTTCAAGCACTGGATTATCTGGGCTGTTTTCGGCTGGTATTCATTCTGGGCCCTGGCGGGGCTGCTGATCAAAGGTCGGCGCGCGGTGGGGCGGGCCGCCCTGATTGTGCCGCTTTGTGTGGCAGTCGGGGCCGCGGTCCATGTGATGGATGACCTTTTCTCATATCAGATTGTCCACGGACTGGGGATTGCCGTAGGGACGATGCTTGTCTACATCGACCTCCAGCGGCCCGGCCGGGACAGGGATCCGCTGACCGGGGTGTACACCAGAAGCCTTCTGTTCGATTATCTCGGGGAGCTCTCCGACAACGGAATCAGTTACCCGATGGTTTACGTCAACCTGTACGGCACCGCCCTGCTGCGCAACATCATCCCCACTGAGAAACGTGACGCCCTCATCTGCCGGGCGGCCTCGGTCCTCTGCGGTTTTTCAAAGAAGAACATCGTCTTCAAATACACGGTGGACGGTTTCATCGTCGTGGTCACCGAGCCGGGCAGGCTTGAGGCTTACAAGAGCTACCTCACGGACCGACTCAGGGACATGACCTCGGACATCGACGGAATCCCGGTGGAGACCAGGCTGATGAAGTACTGCATCCCGGTGGCCGAAAAGCCCGTCACCGGAGACGTGCTGTCCCGGGCAATCGGAGCGATTTATTCCTCCCTCCCCTCTTCGGGTCAGACGGACGGCTTCCCCGACCTTGAACTGCCCGCCCTGCAGAGGAGTATACGCAGGCAGGAGGTTCTGAGGGCTCTCAGACGGGCCATCGACCGCAGCAATGTCTCGGTCATGTTCCAGCCCATCATCGACAGCGCCACATCGGAAACGGTGGCCTGCGAGGCTCTGGCCAGAATCACCGACCCGGAACTCGGTTTCATAAGCCCGGGAGACTTCATCCCGGTGGCGGAGGAAACCGGACTGATCACCCAGCTGAGCCTTCAGGTCCTCAGGAGGGTCTGCCGCTTCCTGAAGAGCCTGCCCCCGGAGGCCTATGCCCGGCTCAACTCCGTGTCGGTCAACCTTTCAATCGCGGACTGCGTCAGCAGGACACAGTGCGAGCGGATCTGCAGGACTGTCGATGAATACGGGCTTGACCCCGGGAAGATCGTCCTCGAGATTACCGAGTCCATGGCTTCGGTGAACAGGAACATCCCCGAAAACCTGAGGATTCTGACCTCACACGGTTTCAGCCTGGCCCTGGATGACTTCGGAACCGCCTACGCGAACATAGACAGCGTGTTCCGGCTTCCCCTCTCCGAGGTCAAGCTGGACCGCTCGATTCTGCACGTCGACGACGGAAAGGACAACAGCATCCTGAGCAGTCTGGTCCGGATATTCAGGTACATGGGGCTTCTGGTCGTGGCCGAGGGAATCGACTCCCTCCAGGCCGAGGCCGCCGCGAAAGAGGCGGGAGCCACCCACATGCAGGGCTTCCTGTTCTCAAAGCCGCAGCCGGTGCATGCTTTCGCCGCCGAGCTGTGCAAGGCGGCCAGGGCGGCCGGGGAGGTGAACGGATGATCTACAACATCTGGTTTGAAGCCGTCTCCGAGGTTTTCCTCATTCTCATCGCGATTCATTTCTTCTCGGAAAGGATGCTGCCCGGCAACCGGTCGAGGCACTTCGGACTGTTCCTGATTGCCGCCATCACCGACCTGGGGGCGGACATCCTCGGCTGTGTCTTTGTCTCCTATCCCGACCTGGTTCCCCTCTGGGCGAACTATCTGACAAACTCGGTCTATTACTTCTGCAACTTCGCCATCTGCATGGCAGTCCTTTTCTATGCCTTCCGCTACTATGAAGTCGGAAGCAGGACATCCAGAACGATGATCGCGGCAAACCGGATTCTCCTTTTGCTGCTTGCGCTGCTGATGGTGCTGAATGTCCGTACCGGCTGGGTGTTCTCCTTCGACGAGAACCTTGCATTCAAATCATCGGTAGGCAAGAGGGTCATCGACTTTCTGTGCGTGGCCTGCGTCATCGAGGTGCTTGCCCTGACATTTGCCAACCGGCGCAAAACTCCCGCGTTCGAGTTTGCCTGGATTACCGGCAGCCTCGTTTTCGCCCTGGGTTGCGTAGCCGTCCAGCAGCTCAGGCCGGATATCCTGCTTACCGGCACCGCGGTATCGCTGGGCAGCATGATGATGTTCCTCAACCTCAACAACGCCCGCGATGTTTCCGACCCGCAGTCGGGAGCCTTTTCAAGGTATGCCTTCGACGGATACTGCAACGAAATGGTGGAAAAGGGAACCAAACCCCAGCTCCTCTATTTCGACATCACCGACGCCCCGACGTTCAACAAGGCCTTCGGTGAGGAAAACGGAAACAGACTGATCCGCGCGTTCGCGTCCAAACTCATGTCGATCGGCAGAGGAAATCTCGTCTTCAGATTCTCCGGGGGAAGTTTCATAGTGGTGGTCCGCCGGCGTACGCCGTCGGTCAACCTGCTGGCTGCGATGGAAAGGCTCAGCCGACAGACGTATGTCATCGGAAGCGATGAATTCCCCTACTCCGTGCGGAGCTTCTACTTCGACCACATGGCCCAGATAACCTCACATGAGGAACTGCTCGGAGTACTCGGCCACTGCGCCGAACTGTGCAGGGCCTCCGAGGACGGGCAGCCGATGGTGATCCAGCCCGACGCGTTGAGCGATTTCCGCCGCAACACCAAGCTGGAAAAGGCCGTGAGCACCGCCGTTGCCACCGGAAACATCCGTCTGGAAATCAAGCCCGTTTACGATACCGCCGCCAAACGTTTCGGTTTCGCCGACATTGAACTCTGCGTAGAGGACCCCGAGCTCGGAATCATCCGCGGAGCTGAACTGACACAGGTGGCCGGCCGGACGGGGAACCTCGCCGAACTGCAGTCGGAGACCCTGTGCGGCTGCTGCAACTTTATCAAAACCCTGCGCGAGACCGGGAGGAAGATGACCTTCGAGGCGATGATCGTACCCGCGTCGGCCTGCAGCCAGAAAGCCACATTTGCCGAAGACGTGCTCAGGACCCTCTCAAACTACTCGGTTCCGGCGAACCAGCTGGTCCTCAGCATCTCCGAAAGAGTCGCGACCCTCTCCCCGACCATCGAAGCGAGCATGCAGAGGCTCTCAAAGGCCGGTATCCGCTTCATCTGCGACGGTTTCGGAATGGGATACGCCGACTTCAGCAAGATCTCGTCCCTTCCCTTCCTCGCCGTGCGTCTGGACTACGGTATGTTCACGGTTTCATCCAGCCGTCTGGGCAGAAGGATTCTCGACATGCTCAAGGAATGCACCTTTGAGACCCTGGTTGACGGGGTTGCCGATTCTGCCACCGTTCAGGCTGCCACGGCCCTCGGAGCCAGGCTGGTCGAGGGGCCGTTTGTAAAGTCCACTCCCCTTGCGTCCCTGATTCCTCAGAAACCTTAAGGTCCGGTTCCGAAAAACAAAAAGGCCGCTGCGTAGCAACGGCCTCTGATGCTGTCCGGAGAACCGGACTACCATCTGAAGTGGGAGAAAGCCTTGTTGGCCTCTGCCATTCTGTGGGTGTCTTCCTTCTTCTTGAAGGCGGAACCGGTGTTGGCATAGGCGTCCAGGAGCTCTGCCGAAAGCTTTTCGGCCATCGACTTGCCGCTTCTGTTTCTGGCGGCTGCGATAATCCAACGCATGGCCAGTGCTTCGCGGCGGGGCTCGCGGATTTCGGTCGGGACCTGATAGGTTGCTCCGCCGACTCTCTTGGACTTGATTTCGACGACGGGTTTGACGTTGTCGATGGCCTTGATGAAGACGTCAAGCGGCTGCTCTCCGGTCTTCTCTCCGAGGACCTTCATCGTGTCGTAGATGATTCTCGCCGAGACGGACTTCTTTCCGTCATACATCATGCGGCGGATGAACTTCTCGACGACGACGCTCTGATAAATCGGATCGGGCAGAACTTCCCGAGCCGTAGATACGGATCTGCGCGGCATGTTTCTACCTCCTCCTCATCAAGCCTTGGGCTTCTTGGCGCCGTACTTCGAGCGGCTTCTCTTGCGGTCCTCGACACCCTGGGTATCCTTGGTACCGCGGATGATGTGATAGCGCACACCGGGGAGGTCCTTGACTCTGCCGCCGCGAAGAAGAACGACGGAGTGTTCCTGGAGGTTGTGTCCGATTCCCGGGATGTAGGCGGTCACTTCGATTCCGTTGGACAGACGCACACGGGCGACCTTTCTCAGAGCGGAGTTCGGCTTTTTCGGGGTCACGGTCATGACCCTGGTGCACACGCCGCGCTTCTGGGGGCAGCCGCCGAGAGCCGGACTCTTGGTCTTGCTCCGGGCTTCTGAACGACCCTTGCGGATCAACTGATTGATAGTAGGCATCTTTCGATACGCTCCCTTGTTTTCTTTTTATATATTGTCGAAGTCAGCATAGAGCCGGATGAACGACAGCAGGGCCTTCACTCTCCCTACTCTTCGTCGTCGCTTACATCGCCGTTATCATCGGGCTCACCTTCGGTCAATATCTCCTCTTCTTCGTCGAAATCCTCGTCGGTATCCGGATCTTCATCGACCAGG
The DNA here is from genome assembly GCA_017614375.1 of Spirochaetales bacterium. Lineage (GTDB taxonomy): Bacteria > Spirochaetota > Spirochaetia > Sphaerochaetales > Sphaerochaetaceae > JAAYFO01. The sequence goes on along the minus strand of JAGABZ010000008.1, from coordinate 27,055 downwards.
AGTTCCGGCTCGGAATCCATGCTCTCGGCGAACTCACGCTGTCTGTCGGCCATCGCCAACTCGACCTGGGAATCCAGATCCTCGGCATTCTCATCCTTGAGCTTGATGTTCCGGTAACGTTTCATACCGGTTCCTGCAGGGATAAGATGTCCGATGACGACGTTTTCCTTCAGACCGCGCAATTCATCTCTACTACCAGCAATCGCTGCGTTTGTCAAGACCTTAGTCGTTTCCTGGAATGAAGCTGCACTGACGAACGAATCGATGCTCAGGCTGGCGTTGGTGATACCGAGCAGATAGGGCATGGCGATGGCAGGCTGCGAGCCTCCCGCCGTGACCCTTCTGTTCTCCTCGTTGAAGCGGTACTTGTCCACGTTCTGACCGAGGATGAAGCTGGTGTCTCCTACGCTGATGACCTTGACCTTGCGCAGCATCTGACGGATGACGATACCGATGTGCTTGTCGTTGATGTCAACGCCCTGATCACGGTACACGGACTGGATTTCCTGCACCAGATAGGTCTGCAGCGCGTTTTCGCCGTTGATTTCCAGGATGTCATGCGGGTCGGGAGTTCCGTCGCAGAGCTGCTCTCCGGCTTCGACCGTGTCGCCCGGGCGGACCAGGACGTTCTTGCTGGTGGGAACCATGTGCTTGAACTCGCGGCCGAAAGCGTCGGTGACGATGATGGCGCGCTTGCCCTTGACGACCGGTCCGAAGGATACGGTTCCGTTGACCATTGCCAGTACGGCGACGTTCTTGGGCCTGCGGGCCTCGAAGAGGTCTCCGACTCTGGGCAGACCGCCGGTGATGTCGTTCGACTTGGCGCCGCTCTTGGGCAGCCTGGCCAGAACTTCACCCTTTGTGACCGCTTCCTCGTTCTCGACCTGGATATAGGCGTCGGCGGGCAGGTGGTAGTCTCCGAGGATTTCACCGTTCTCATCGATGACCAGCAGCGAAGGCTCGACGCTTTCGGTGTTGTGCCGGATGGTCTTGTGGATGACCTTTCCGGTTTCCTGGTTCATCTCGTCGGTGTATGTGTGCCCCGGATCAAGGTCCTTGTAGACGATCTTTCCGTCGAACTCGCTGATGAACGGCTCGAAGAACGGATCGAACACGACCAGGGCTTGGTTGGCCTCGACGTAGTCCCCTACGCTGACCTGGAGTTCGGAACCGTTCCTGATCTCGGCACTGAAGTCCGGAGAGAGGATCATCAGTTTCTTTCCGACGATCTTTACCCTTCCGCCCATCTTGTTGCAGGTCAGTTTGGTTCCGTCCTTGAGTTCGGCGTACTCGGTATTTCCGGGGATTCTGTCCCCGTCGGCGACCTTGGCCTTGACGCCCTTGACGATGTCGATCGAATCAAGGACGTTGCTGTAAACCAGTTTGCCCTTTCTGGTGAACACTCTCACCCCGTCGGACTCCCTGGTGACGATGTTGCCGTAGATGGCCTCGACATGGACCGGATGCTTGAATACGAGTTTGTTCTCCTCGGCACCGGTGGTCGCGGTTCCTCCGACGTGGAAGGTTCTCATCGTCAGCTGGGTTCCGGGCTGTCCGATTGACTCGGCGGCTATGGTTCCGACAGCTTCGCCGATGTCGACGATCTTGTTGGTGGCCAGGTTGCGTCCGTAGCATTTGCGGCATACTCCGTGCTTGGCCTCGCAGGTCAGTACGGTGCGGACAAAGACGGACTGGACGCCGGCGTCCTCAATCTCACGGGCCTTTTCGTCGGAGATCTCCTTGTCGACTTCCAGAATCACCTCTCCGGTGATCGGGTGGACGACGTTCTCCAGGGTGTAGTATCCGCTGATTCTGTCAGCCAGGCTGATCAGGACCTCATCACCCTTCATGACGGCGCTTCTGTACAGACCGTTGATGGTTCCGCAGTCGTCCTCGTTGACGACGACGTCCTGGGAGATGTCGACCAGTCTCCTGGTCAGGTATCCTGCCTCAGCGGTCTTAAGAGCGGTGTCGGACAGACCCTTTCTGGCTCCGTTGGTCGAGATGAAGAACTCCATGATGGAAAGTCCTTCCTTGAAGTTGGACTTGATCGGGAACTCGATGATGGCGCCGTTGGGGCGGCTCATGAGTCCGCGCATTCCGCCGAGCTGGCGGATCTGGGTCTGCGAGCCTCTCGCTCCGGAGTCTGCCATCAGGAACAGCGGGTTGAAGCCCTTCTGGCTCTTTCTGAGCTCGCCCATCAGGCGGTCGGAAAGTTTGTCGTTGGCGACCGTCCAGATGTCGATCAGACGGTTGTAGCGCTCTTCTTTGGTGATATGGCCCTGTCTGAACTGGTTGAGAATCTCGTTCTGTTCGCGGTTGGCGTCCTCGACGATTTCCTTCTTGCACTCCGGAACGATCATGTCCGACAGACCGATGGTGGCTCCGAACAGGGTGGCGTGCTTGAATCCGACGTCCTTGATGCTGTCAAGCAGCTTTACGACGATCGAATTCGGGCAGTTCTGCAGCGCAAAGCCGATAATCTTCTTCAGTTCCTTGTCGCCGAAGCACTTGTTGACCATGTCGAAAGTGATGGCGTCGGTCTTCGGAAGGGCATCGTAGAAAATCAGTCTTCCGGCGGTGGTATAGTCCTCCGGATCCTTGGGATAGGTGAAGCGTTTTCCGTCGGGGAACTTGAATCCGATCTTGGCGTTGTACGACAGGGAACCCGCCTCGATGGCCAGGAGCACTTCGGGGAAGCTCTCGAAGTACTTGCCCTGTCCGATGTCGTCCTCCTTGACCCTGGTCAGGTAGTTGATTCCCAGAACCATGTCCTGGCTGGGGAATACAATCGGCTTTCCGTTGGCCGGGTCGAGAAGGTTCGTGGTGCTGAGCATGAGGGTCCAGCACTCCATCTGTGCCGCCTGGGTCAGAGGCACGTGGATTGCCATCTGGTCTCCGTCGAAGTCCGCGTTGTAGGCGTGACATACCAGAGGATGGAGTTTGATTGCCTTTCCGTCGACGAGAACCGGCTCAAAGGCCTGGATTCCCAGACGGTGCAGGGTGGGAGCGCGGTTGAGCATGACAGGATGCTCGCGCACGACGTCATCAAGGATTGCCCATACCTCGTTGGTCTCATCCTCGACGAGGGTCTTTGCCTTTTTGATGTTGGAGACCGTACCGTTCTGGATGAGTTTCTTCATGATGAACGGCTTGTACAGTTCCAGAGCCATCTTTGACGGAAGTCCGCACTGGTGGAGCCTGAGTTCAGGTCCGACTACGATTACCGAACGTCCGGAGTAGTCGACACGCTTTCCCAGCAGGTTCTGTCTGAAGCGTCCCTGCTTTCCCTTGAGCATGTCGGAGAGCGACTTCAGCGGGCGGTTGTTGGCACCCTTGACGGCGTTCTTCTTGCGCTTTGAGTTGTCGAACAGGGCATCCACGGCATCCTGAAGCATCCTCTTTTCGTTGCGGATGATGATGTCGGGGGCGTGGACGTTGATCAGATGGTTGAGTCTGGTGTTGCGGTGAATTACCCTTCTGTACAGGTCGTTGAGGTCGCTGGTCGCGAAGCGTCCGCCGTCGAGCTGGACCATCGGTCTGAGATCCGGCGGGATGACGGGGATGACGGTGAGGATCATCCACTCGGGCTTGTTGCCGCTGTTGCGGAAGTTCTCGCAGACCTCGAGCCTTTTGAGGATCTTCTTGTCAACGGCGTCGCCCTTGGCGCGCATGATTTCGCGCATGTCCCTGGCGACCTGATCCAGGTCGAGGTTCTGGAGCATGGTGCGGATGGCTTCGGCGCCGATCATGGCGGTGAATCCCTCTCCGTACATCTCACGGGCCTGGAAGTATTCCTCCTCGGTGAGCAGCTGATGGTCTTTCAGCTCAGTCTCACCGTGGTTGAGGACGATGTATTTCTCATAGTAGAGGATGCTCTGCAGGGCGGTCTTGGGGATGTCCAGCAGGAGGCTCATCTTCGACGGGGTCGAGCGGTAGTACCAGATGTGGGACACCGGTGAAGCCAGGGTGATGTGGCCCATGCGTTCCCTTCTGACCTTTGTGTTGGTGACCTCGACTCCGCAGCGGTCGCATACGATTCCGCGGTAGCGGATCGACTTGAACTTTCCGCAGAAGCATTCCCATTCCTTGGTGGTTCCGAAGATCTTCTCACAGAACAGACCGTCCCTCTCCGGGCGGAGCGTGCGGTAATTGATGGTCTCCGGCTTTTTCACTTCGCCGTACGACCAGGCCTTGATCTGCTCAGGCGAAGCCAGTTTTATTCTTACGCTGTCAAAATCCTGAATGTCTTTCATTGCCGTCAGCTCCTGCTAGTTTGGTTTGCCTTCTTGTTGATCAGCTCTTCGTCACGCTCGGTCAGTGCGACCTGCTTGCCGTTGGAGTCATAAACCGACATGTCGAGGGCCAGACCCCTGATTTCCTGGATGAGGACGTTGAACGCCTCGGGGATACCGAAGGATGTCGTGGCGTTGCCCTTGACGATGCTCTGGTAGACGTTGACCCTTCCGTTCATGTCATCACTCTTGATGGTGAGCAGTTCCTGGAGGGTGTTCGCCGCGCCGTAGGCTTCCAGTGCCCAGACTTCCATCTCTCCTAGTCTCTGACCTCCGAACTGGGCCTTTCCTCCGAGCGGCTGCTGGGTGACCAGCGAATACGGTCCGGTGGAACGGGCGTGCATCTTGTCGTCGACCAGGTGGTGCAGCTTGAGGTAGTAGATGTATCCGCAGAATACCGGGTTGACAAACGGGATACCGGTACGTCCGTCGTAGAGGGTCGTCTTCGAGTTCTCAGGCAGTCCGGCATCCTTCATCTTCTTTTCGATCTGCTCCATCGTGGCGCTCTGGAACACCGGGGTGGTGTACCATTCATCCAGCTTGACGGCCGCCCAGCCGAGCTGGGTTTCCATCAGCTGTCCGATGTTCATTCGCGAAGGAACTCCGAGGGGGTTCAGACAGACATCGAGGATTGTTCCGTCCTCCATGAACGGCATGTCTTCCTCGGGGAGAATCCTGGAGACGACACCCTTGTTTCCGTGGCGTCCTGCCATCTTGTCGCCCTGGCGGAGCTTGCGCTTGGTGGCGATCAGGACCTTGACCGTCTCCTCCACTCCCGGGGGCAGATCGTCGCCGGCGTCCTTGCTCAGTCTCTGGACATCGATGACGACACCCTCTGTTCCGTGGGGAACCTTCAGGGAGGTGTCGCGGACTTCCTTGGCCTTTTCGCCGAAGATCGAGTTCAGCAGCCTGAACTCCGGAGTGGTGTCGCTCTCGTTCTTGGGAGTAATCTTTCCGACCAGGATGTGTCCCGGGCGGACCATCGTTCCGATGTTGACGATTCCGTCGGCATCGAGGTTCTCAACCTTCTTTTCCGAGGTGCTGGGGATGTCGCGGGTCAGTTTCTCGCTTCCGAGCTTGGTCTCGCGGATGTCGGTGGAAAGCTCCCTGATGTGAATCGAGGTGTAGATGTCTTCCTTGACGACCCTTTCCGAGATGAGGACGGCGTCCTCGTAGTTGTATCCGTTCCAGGGAACGAAGCCTACCAGGATGTTGCGGCCCAGGGCCAGCTCTCCGCCGTCGGTGGCGGGTCCGTCGGCCAGAATCGAACCGGTCTCGACCCTCTCACCGACCGAAACGATCGGCTTCTGGGTGAAGCAGGTGTCCTGGTTGGTCCGCTGGAACTTCTGGACAACATAGCGGTCCTCTTCTCCCTGGATCTCCGGGTCATCCGGAGCGACGCGGATTTCGGTCGAGGATACGTAGGATACGACTCCGGGACGGGTCGCTTTGATCAGCACGCCGCTGTCGAACGCGGTCTTTGCCTCCATTCCGGTTCCCACGCGGGGAGCTTCGGGGAATACGAGGGGAACCGCCTGACGCTGCATGTTCGAACCCATCAGGGCGCGGTTCGCGTCGTCATGCTCCAGGAACGGAATCAGCGACGCTGCCACCGAAATAACCTGCTTCGGCGAGACATCCATGTAGGAAACCTCTTCCGGAGCCACGGTCAGGTAGTCTCCCTTGAGTCTGCAGGGAACGTCGCGGCTGACGAACGAACCGTCCGGGTTGAGCTCGGCGTTTCCCTGGGCGATGTTGTAGTGCTCTTCGTCGTTGGCGTCCAGATAGACGACTTCCTTGGTGGCCTTTCCGTTCACGACCTTGCGGTACGGGGTCTCAAGGAATCCGTAGCTGTTCACGCGGGTATAGTTGGCCAGCGACACAATCAGACCGATGTTCGGACCTTCGGGGGTCTCGATCGGACACATGCGGCCGTAGTGGGTGTAGTGGACGTCGCGGACCTCGAATCCTGCTCTGTCGCGGTTCAGACCTCCGTTTCCGAGGGCGGTGAGTCTGCGCTTGTGGGTCAGCTCGGCCAGGGGGTTGATCTGGTCCATGAACTGTGAGAACTGGCTGGAACCGAAGAACTCCTTGACGACGGCGACAATCGGCTTGTTGGCGATCAGATCGCGCGGTTTTGCCGTCTGGACGTTTTCCTGGTTCATCCTCTCCTTGGCGATTCTCTCCATTCTGGTGAAGGCAACCTTGAGTTGCTGCTGGAGCAGTTCTCCGACGCTGCGCACGCGCCTGTTTCCCAGGTGGTCGATATCGTCGAGGTTCTCCTCTCCGTCGTAGACCTGGATAAGGTAGCGCATCGTGTTGACGATGTCGGCCTCGCAGAGGACGGTGCTCTTGTTGTTCTCAAGTTCGTGCTCGTCGCGGGAGAACTTCTTGATCAGCTTGTAGCGGCCTACGGCCCCGAGGTCGTAGCGGTGGGAGTTGAAGAACATCTCCCGCAGTTCCTTTTCCGCGCGATCCAGGCTGATGAGCTCGCCGTTGAGAAGGACGCTGAAAATGTGGGAGAAGACAGTCTCCTTGTTCGGCTCGTCCTCGCCGGCTTCGGTATTGGTGTAGCGGGCATCCTCGATGTCGAAGCAGTTGAGCAGGACTTCGTCGTGGAGGGTGTCGGGGTTGTTCTTGTCCCTGTCGAGAAGCTCGACTTCGGTAACCCCGAGGTTGATCAGCTCGTCGATCATGTGGACCTGGATGACATCTCCGGCCCTGAGGACCTTTCTGACGGTCCCGTCCTCGACGGTCGCGTAGACATCCTTGTACAGTCTCTGTTCGGCCAGGGCGGAGGCGTTGTCCTTTGAAACGGCCGCCTTGCGTCCCTTGTAGAACTGTCCGAGAATCTTCTCGCGGGTGTCGAAACCTATGGCGCGCAGGAACAGGGTTCCGAGAATCCTCTTCTTGCGGTCGATCTTGGTGACGATGATTTTCTTCTTTTCGTCGATTTCGAACTCAAGCCAGGAACCCCTGTAGGGGATGATCCTGGAGGAGAGCACGCCCTTTTCCCTGGAAAAGATGACTCCGGGGGACCTGTGGATCTGGGAAACGACGACGCGCTCCGCGCCGTTGATGATAAAGGTACCCCTGTCGGTCATCAGGGGGAGTTCTCCGAAGAAAATGGAGGTCTCCCTGATCTCTCCGGTGTCGGCAAGTTCAAGCGAGATGCGTGCCCGCAGGGGGACGGAATAGGTCCGGCCCTTCTTCTTGCACTCGATCTCGGAATACTTGATGTTGTCGAAATCAAGCTGGTATGAGCCGAAGCGGAGAATCATGTCCTCGTTCTGGCTCTTGATGGGGAATGTCGATTCAAATACTTCCTGGAGGCCCTGACCCGAGGTTACGGGTTCGCCCCGGCGGATTTTGCCGCTCTGGAGGAAGTTTTCATAGGAATCCTTCTGGATCCCGATGAGGTCCGGGAGTTCGCAGGTATCTTCGAACTTCCCGCCGATGTAGATGCGCTCTTTGGATTTGCCCGTGGCAACCATGTGTGCCCTCCAACTCAGTTTGCTTATGAAACATCGATTATGCGGGCAGCAGGACTATTTCACCTGCATCTATTCCGTTTTTCCCACAGCGCCGGTACGGCATTCGTGAAAAAGCGATGTCATTCGTTGAAAAAAACGAAAGTCCTGCCCTGTGCGGACAAGACACAAACGGCCCCGGAGCGGATAATCCGGACCGGGAGCCGTAATGGGGTTTTGTTATTTGACTTCGACGGTGAGTCCGGCAGCCTCGAGCTTCTCCTTGATGGTCTTTGCCTCTTCCTTGGAGATGCCTTCCTTTACCTTTCCGCCCTGCTCGACGAGGTCCTTCGCTTCCTTCAGTCCGAGGTCGGTGCAGGCCCTGACTTCCTTGATGGCGGGGATCTTCTTCGCGGGGTCGAAGCCCTTGATGATGACGTCGAACTCGGTCTGCTCTTCGGCTTCCTCGGCCGGAGCGGCATCGGCGGCGACGGTCGCGACAGCGGCGGCAGCGGCGGTGACACCGAACTTCTCTTCCATAGCCTTGATCAGCTCGGAGACCTCAAGAACCGTCATGTTGGCGATTGTTTCCAGGATTTCTTCTTTGGTAGCCATATTATCTTCTCCTAAAATTTTTCTACAGCAATAGTTGGTTACAGTTGAAGACTAATGCTGTCAGTTTTCCTTTCCTTCCAGCTTCTCGACGTAGGCCAGCAGGGTCGCAGCCAGCTTCTGCACGGGGGCCTTCATCGTACCCATGAGGATACTGATCAGCTCCGGCTTGGTCGGCAGTTTCGAGAATGCCTCAGTCTGTGCGGCATCATATACTTTCCCGTCGATGTACGAGCCTTTGACGACGAGCTTTCCGGAAGCCTTGGCGCAGGCGAACATCGCCTTTGCCGCCGGTCCTTCGTTCTCACCGTTGGCGAGAATCATCGCCGTCGGTCCCTTCAGACAAGCGTCAAGTCCCTCGTGGTTCAGTTCCTTGAGAGCAATCTTGGCGAATCTGTTCTTCACGACCCGGCAGACGGAGTTGTTCTTGCGAAGCTGTCTGCGCAGTTCGGTGATTTCCTCGACGGTCATTCCCCTGTACTCGGCGAAGAAGAATCCGGAGTAGTTGCTGAACTCGCTTCTCAGCTGCTCAACCGCCTTCTCCTTGTCTTCGTTGATCCGTGTCTTGTGTTCAAGTTCTGCCATGTGGATCCTCCTTACCTGTCACCGGCCGATTCTTTGAAGTCGACGGCGACGCCCGGTCCCATGGTGGAGGCCAGTGTCAGCGAGCGGACGAATTCGCCCTTCGCGTCAACAGGTCTTCTTCTGAGGACTTCGGCATAGACGACTCTGGCATTCTCGGCAATCTTTTCCTTGTCCATCGAAACTTTTCCGACGGCCAGGTGTACGACACCGGTCTTGTCCGAGCGGAACTCGACTCTTCCCTGCCTCAGTTCGGCAAGGGCGCCCTTGATGTCCATCGTAACGGTGTGGGTCTTCGGGTTCGGCATGAGTCCGCGCCTTCCGAGGATCGGTCCGAGACGTCCGACGGACTTCATCATGTCGGGAGTGGCGACGGCCACGTCGAAGTCCATCCAACCGCCCCTGATCTTCTCGACCAGGTCGTCGTCACCGACATAGGTGGCGCCGGCGTCGAGGGCTTCCTGGGCCTTCTCACCCTTTGCGAAGACGAGAATCTTCTTCTCGGCTGAGAACTGGTTGGGAAGAACTACGGTGTCGCGGACGTTCTGGCTCTTGGTCAGGTTGAGGTTCATGTGGATCTCAACCGTCTCGTCGAACTTGGCAAAGGCAATGTCCTTCACTACCTGTACCGCATCCTCGAATCCGTAGGCCTTCTGCGGGTCATACTTCTTCAGAGCTTCGAGATACTTCTTTCCGTGCTTCATTTCTCAACCTCCACGCCCATGCTTCTTGCAGTGCCGGCGATGATGTGCTTGGCAGCTTCGATATCGTTGGCATTGAGGTCGGGCAGCTTCACCTTTGCGATTTCCTCAAGCTGAGCCTGGGTCAGGGTTCCGACCTTCTGCTTGTTGGGGACTCCGCTAGCCTTTGACAGTCCGAGGGCCTTCTTGATAAGGACGGCTGCCGGGGGTGTCTTAAGAATGAAGCTGAACGTGCGGTCCGCGTAAACGGTGATGACCGCGGGAACAACCAGTCCGGGTTCGAAGTTCTTTGTCCTTTCATTGAACTGCTGGACGAACTGGGGGGCACTTACGCCGTGAGGTCCGAGGGCGGGTCCGATCGGGGGCGCCGGGGTGGCCTTCTGGGCGGGGCACTGCAGTTTGATGATTGCAGCAACCTTCTTTTTTGCCATTTCATTCTCCTTGTAACGTGAAGACGTGCTTCACGCCTGGTATTAACGCCTGTCATCCGATCAGGCTCCCACCTGTCCGGTTTCCCGGAGAGGAGTATTGCAAAAAACGCGGCGCGTCTGTAAAAATCGGTCCGCCGGGCCTCCGCGCCTGAGGTCCGGTCCGCGGCAGTCAGACCTTTTCGACCTGGGAATAGTCCAGATCGACCGGGGTCGGTCTGCCGAAGATTTCGACGGAAACCCTGAGCCTGGATTTGTCGAGGTTGATTTCCTCAACCGTACCGGCAAACTGGTCAAAGGGTCCGTCAACGATCCGCACCTTGTCCCCGATGCTGAAGCTCTGACGGGGCTTGAAGGTGCTTTCGCCCTGGATTTCTCCGGTCTGTCTGAGAATCTCGGTGTATTCGGCTTTTGAGAGCGGCTTCGGCATGGTTCTGGGAGTTCCGGTCAGGAAACCGGTCACACCCTCGATCCTGCGGATCCGGGTGCAGATGTCCTTCCAGTTGCCGTCGGTCAGGTCAAGGTCGACCAGTACATATCCGGGAAGGATCTTCTCCTTCACCTCTTTCTTCTTGCCTTCCTGGTTCTCGAAATGAACAGCGAACGGGATTTTGACGTCGAAACACGACATGGCGAAATCCGGATCCATATCCATCATCCGCCTGATGATCCTGTCGATCTTCTGCTCATAACCCGAATAGGTGTGGACAATATACCAGCCGCGCGACATTCCGACTCCGTTTTAGAACAAAAGCTCCAGTCCCTTGAGCAGGAGGAAATCCACCAGCCCGAGGAAAGCGGCAAAGAACACAGCCGAGACGATGACGACGCCGGTCGACTTCACGACATACTGTCTGGTCGGCCATACGACCTTTTTCATCTCTGCGACGCATTCCTTGAAATACTTCACGATCTTCTTCATGACGACTCCTATCAAAGGCGGGATCTTCAGGCCAGGAGGGATTCGAACCCCCAACACCCGGTTTTGGAGACCAGTGCTCTAACCGTTGGAGCTACTGACCTAATATCCTCAGTAGCCTGTGCTACTTGATTTTCGCTTCTCTGTGCAGCGTGTGCTTGTGCTCAAACGGGCAGTACTTCATCAGCTCGAGCTTTCCCGGAGTATTACGGCGGTTCTTCTCGGTGGTGTAGTTCTTCTGCTTGCACTCTGTGCACTGAAGGGCGATCTTTTCAACCGGTCCCTTTTTCTTGTCTGCCATACCATGCTCCTCTGCCGGGACGCCGCCCGGAAAAAACACTAAAAGCCTTCGGGCGGAATTGAACCGCCGACCCCATCCTTACCAAGGATGTGCTCTACCACCTGAGCTACAAAGGCAAGGCACACTCTAGGCGTGCAACAGACAAAATAGCAAATTGTATCTGCTTTTGTCAATAACGAAAAAAACTGTTCTGCGCTCAGTCCTTACGGCGGGCATCCTCAAGTACGGAATCCCTGTCCCCCCTCCTCTCGACGGGGCAGGCTCTGACGTTCCAGATGTCCGAGGCGTACTGGGCGATGCTGCGGTCGGAGGAGAACTTTCCGCTGGAAGCGATGTTCCTGACCGCCATGGCGTTCCACCCGTCGCGGTCCGAGGCGTACAGGTCCAGGACCTTCTGATGTACATCGGCGTACATTCTCAAATCCGCCAGCAGCATGAACCGGTCCCCTCCCCAGCCGAGTACGGCCTCGTGCAGCGGCTCGAACAGTTCCGGCCGCGACGGGTTGAGCTTTCCGGAAAAGAGGAAGTCGGTCATCCTGCCGATTTCCGGGTCCGCGGCGATGAACGAACGCGGGTCGTACGTGGGTCTGAGGGCGGAAATCTCATCGGCGGTGTGGCCAAAGATGAACATGTTCTCGTCCCCCGTCTCACGGACCATCTCAACGTTCGCGCCGTCAAGGGTCCCGATCGTCAGGGCGCCGTTCACCATGAACTTCATGTTTCCGGTGCCGGAGGCCTCGGTTCCCGCGGTTGAGAGCTGCTCGGAGATGTCGGTTCCGGGAATCAGCCTTTCGGCCAGGGTGACCCGGTAGTTGGGCAGGAAGTGGACGGCCAGGCGGCTGTTGACCTCCGGGTCGGAGTTGACCATCGCCGCCAGGTCATTGATCAGCTTGATGCTCAGCTTGGCATTCACATAGCCCGGAGCGGCCTTTCCTCCGAACAGGAACGCTGTCGGGGTAAACGAATCCCTGAAGGCCCGGTCGTTCTTCATCCTCAGATAGACCAGCAGGATGTTCATCGCGTTCAGAAGCTGGCGCTTGTACTCGTGTATGCGCTTTACCTGAACGTCAAAGACCATTTCCGGGTCGAGCTTTATCGAGCATTCCTGAAGCAGGAAGTCCGCGGTGCGCTCCTTTGCGCGGCGCTTGACGGCGGCAAATCCGTCGCGGAAAGCACGGTCCCCGGCCAGGGGCATCAGGCGGGACATCTGAGAGAAATCGGTAATCCATCCGTCGCCGATTGCCCCGGTGATCAGCGAGGCCAGTCCCGGGTTGGCCGAGAGCAGCCACCTGCGCTGGGTGATTCCGTTGGTCACGTTTGTAAAACGCTCCGGGTAGAGCCGGTTGAAGTCGGGGAACATCTGGGTCCGGAGCAGTTTGCTGTGAAGCTCCGCAACCCCGTTCACCTTGTGGCTGCCGACTATGGCCAGGTTCGCCATGCGGACCATCTTGGGGCTGGACTCCTCGATGATGCTGACATTGCGGATGGCTCCGATGTCCGACTCGAAAACCGACGCGGCCTGCATCAGGAACCGGCGGTTGATCTCAAAGATTATCTGCAGATGTCTGGGCAGCAGACCTCCGAGCATGTCGACCGGCCATTTTTCCAGAGCCTCGGGCATCAGCGTGTGGTTGGTATAGCCCATGACGGCCACGGTGACCTTCCAGGCCTCGTCCCACTCGAGCCCCTCGTCATCCATCAGGATTCTCATGAGTTCTGCGATTGCAATCGACGGGTGGGTGTCGTTCATCTGGATGGCTGCGAAGTCGGGCAGGTCCGTCCACGGGCGGTTTTCCCTGCGGAAGCGGCGGACGATGTCGGCCAGGGCACAGGCGACGAAGAAGTACTGCTGCTTGAGCCTGAGGACCTTTCCCATGTATCCGGTGTCGTTCGGATAGAGGACCTGGCTGATATTCTCGGCATGGTTGCGTTCGCGCACCGCCTCGGTATAGTCACCCTCGTTGAACTCCTTCAGGTCGAATTCGTTGGCGGCTCTGGCGGAGAAGAGCCGGAGGGTATTCACCGTCCTGCCGCCGTAGCCGATTATCGGCATGTCATACGCCAGCCCCTGAACCTGCTCACTGCCAGTCCAGACATAACGGTACTTGCCGTCGCCTCTGGGGACCGACTCGACCTTGCCCCCGAACCGGACCGTATAGACCAGATCGGGACGGCAGATTTCCCAGGGGTTCCCGTAGCCGGACAGCCACGAGTCCGGCTGCTCGACCTGGAAACCGTCGACTATCTTCTGGCGGAAGATTCCGAAGTTGTACCGGATGCCGTAGCCGTACGCGGGGATATCCCCGGTGGCCATCGAATCGAGGAAGCACGCGGCCAGTCTCCCCAGTCCGCCGTTTCCCAGACCGGCATCCTGCTCCATCTCCTCCAACTCCTCGTAGTTGTATCCGAGCTCGGTCAGCGCCTGCCTCACCGGCTCCTCAAGCTGCATGTTGACGATGTTGTTGTTCATCGCGCGGCCCATGAGGAACTCCAGCGACAGGTAGTAGACCCTCTTCGCGCTCCGGGCGCGCTGGGTCTTCCGGCTCAGATCCCACTGGTGGATAATCCTGTCCTTCACCGCCAGAGCCAGGGCGGCGTAGCGGTTTTCATCGGTGGTATGGTAGATGTCGGCGTCCATCGTGTACTTCAGGTGCTCGGCGAAGTCCCTTTCGATGGCCTCGGCCGAGGGCGAGAACCGCACGTTCTGGGCATTTTTGCTTTTGTCAGTCATTCAAACCTCTCTATTGTTTCAGGGCAAGGCCCGACCGTCCTACAACCGGGCGATCAGTCCCGTGAAATTGTCGATCGTATCCTCCAGATCCGGGCGGGCGCTGAGTCTGGCTTCGGAAAACGGGACGGCGCGGCGGTTGGTGCTGAAAACCGCGCAGACCCCCTGTTTGTAACACTCGGAAATGTCGCCTCCGATGTCTCCGACGAAGGCAATCACCTTTGCCCGGGTCCCCAGGCGGGCGCAGCGGCGGGCAACGCCCATCACTACCTTTCCCCTCAGGCTCTGGCTGTCGATTCTTCCCTCTCCGGTAAAGACAAAGTCGGCGTCGGAGACCTCACGGTCGAACCCGGTGGTATCCAGCACCGTCTCGATGCCCATTTTCAGCTCCGAGCCGAAAAAGGCGACCATCCCTGCGCCCATTCCGCCGGCCGCACCGGCTCCGGGGAGATTGAGGATCTCGGCGCCGAGGTCGTGCCTGATTGTACGGGCGAGGTGGGCCAGACCCCCGTCCAGGCGGACGACCATTTCCGGATCGGCGCCCTTCTGCGGGCCGAAGACATATGCCGCGCCGGTCTGTCCGCACAGGGGATTGTCCACATCGCACATCGTGACGATTCTGACATCCGGCGGAATCAGGCTGCCGCGCCGGATTGTCCTGATATCCTTCAGCGTTCCTCCGACGGGGACAAATGGATTGCCCGACTCATCCAAAAAAACGGTCCCGCAGGCGCTGGCTGCTCCGCAGCCGCCGTCGGTGGTGCAGCTTCCGCCCAACCCCACTATGACGGTCCTGCAACCGCGTCTGACCGCGTCAAGAATCTGCTCCCCAACACCGTAGGTGGTCGTCTTTTCCGGGTTCGCCCGGCCCTCGACCAGAGGCAGTCCGGCGCACGAGGCCATCTCGATGACCGCCTCGCCGCTACGAAGAATCGCGTATTTTACGTTGACAGGTTCGCCGAACGGTCCGCTGACGGTCAGCCTAACCTCCTGCCCTCCGACAGCCCGGACAAAGGCATCGACACTCCCCTCTCCCCCGTCGGCGACCGGAATGCTCACCGTCCGGGCTGCGGGGAAGTGCCTGCGCACAGCCGTCTCCATCACCTCACACACTTCGGCGGAACTCATAGTGCCTTTGAAGGAATCGGGAATGAATACGAACTTTGACGGGACCATCACTGCCTCCGCAAAGATACTATCAGAAACACATGAGTTGTCCAATACGGACACACGGGCGTATAATCGCCCCGGAGGCAACCGGATGGACTTCATCGTGCTCTGCGCCGGACTGTCGGAGCGCTTCGGAAAGGAAAACAAACTCCTGGCCGTGTACGACGGCCTGCCCCTGTGCGTCCGTAGTGTCGGAGCCGCACTCCGGGCCGCGCTCGCTCTGGGGGGAAAGGTGACCGTCGTCACCGGATATCAGGCCCCGGAAATCCAGCGCGCCCTGACCTCCTGTTTCGGGCCTCAGGCCCCGTTGCGCTTTGTGTTCAACGACCGTTTCGCCTCGGGACAGTTCTCCTCGGTTCAGGCCGGACTGGGAATCCTGCAGGGGGACAGCGACTTTTACATAACCCCGGGTGACCTTCCCCTGGTCACGGCGGAAAACTACCTGGCCCTCTCCGGCCTGCTCGGGAATCATGATGCCGTCAGACCCCGGTCGGAGAGCCGTAACATGCCCGGCCACCCGGTTCTGCTTTCCTCCCGGATGAGGGAAGTCATCCTCCGCGCCCACGACGGCACCTCGGTCAGAAGCCTCCTGGCAGACAGGGATGTACTGCCGTTTGTTACGGAGGACCGGGGCTTTTTTGTCGACATAGACACCCCGTCCGACCTTGTCGCTGAGCTCTGATTTGGTTTAAAACGTAAGCATGCCCGGCAAATCAAAGACGATGGACATGACCAGCGGGGTCATCTGGAAGCAGCTCGTGGTGTTTTCCCTCCCGCTTCTGGCCGGCAATATCTTTCAGACTTTCTACAATACGGTCGACAGCCTGGTGGTGGGCAACTACGTAGGAGCCCACGCCCTCGGGGCGGTGACTTCGGTTTCCTCGGCGATTTTCATGATGGTCGGGTTCTTTTCAGGCCTGGCCACCGGAGCGGGAGTCGTCATCTCCCAGCTGTTCGGGGCCGGCAGAATCGCCGACATGAGGCGGGCCGTCCATACCAGCATCCTCACCACCCTGCTCATCGGGCTGGCCATGACGGCTCTCAGCCTCAGCCTGACCCCATGGCTTTTAAGGATGATGAACACCCCGCCGGAGATCTACCCGCTGGCGGTGACCTACCTGAGAATCTATTTCAGCGGGATTCCCGCCCTTACCTTCTATAATATGGGGGCCGCAATCCTCAGGGCCGTCGGCGACTCGACCCGGCCGCTGTACTTCCTGATAGTGTCCTCCCTGACGAACATCCTTCTGGACATCGTCCTGGTCGCCCGTTTCAACATGGGGGTGGCCGGAGTGGGAAACGCCACGGTTGCCAGCGAGATTTTCTCCTGCATCCTGCTGCTGGCCGTCCTGCTGCGGACCGACGAGTGCTACAGGGTCCGGCCCTCGGAACTGACCATCGACCGGGTCCTGCTCAGGCGGATCTTCTCAATCGGCATGCCGACGGCAATCCAGATGGCACTGATTTCGTTCTCCAACGTGTTCGTGCAGTCCTATATCAACAGTTTCGGAGCAGGAGCGACCTCGGGATGGGGCGTTTACAGCAGGCTCGACTCCTTCGTCAATCTTCCCAGGCAGAGTTTCAACCAGGCGGTGACCACCTTTGTCGGTCAGAATGCCGGCGCAGGTAACAGGGAGCGGATCAGAAAGGGTATCAGCACCTCAATCTGGATTCTGAGTGTAATCACCGTCCTGTTGTCGATGCTCATCGGGCTGTTCGCTCCGCAGTTCATACACCTGTTCAACTCGGAGGAAGGTGTGCTTTATTACGGAACGCTGATCATCCGCCTTCTGATGCCGTTCGAGATAGTCTGCGTCTTTAACCAGATCCACGCCGGGGCCCTCAGGGGAATGGGAAAGTCCCGCATCCCGATGGTGATCATGATCTCCAGCTTCGTCCTGTTCAGACAGCTTTATCTGGCGGTCATATCCCATCTGATTCCCGGTTCGATCGAGGCGGTGGCGCTGGGCTATCCCGTCGGATGGCTCGTCTGTTCGGTTGTGATGTTCCTCTATTACCACTCCCTCAAGAAAAAGTGGCAGACCGCCCTGCCCGACCTGGGGATTTAGGCCGGGCCCGGTCGGTATTCTGCTGACTCTCAGCCTTTGGAGATAACCAGTTTTCCGTCCTCGGAGGAGAGCTTTATCGTGTCCCCCTCGGCGAAACCGCCCTGAAGCAGCTTCATCGCCAGCGGGTTCTCCACCAGATTCACGATAGCCCTCTTGACCGGACGCGCTCCGAAGTCAGGGCTGAAACCGGCGTCGGCGAGCAGCTCCACAACGCCGCTATCCCACTTCAGACTGTAGCCCTTGTCGGCGATTCTCGCCGCCAGACGCTCCAGCTGCAACCCGACGATCCTGCCGATGGCATCACGGTCGAGGCGGTTGAAGACTATCATCTCGTCGATACGGTTGATGAACTCCGGCTTGAAACTGTGCCGCACTATCTCCAGAACCCTGGCGCGGGCGGTTTCGAAATCATCGGTTCCCAGAATCTCGGACGAACCGAGGTTGCTTGTCATGATGATTATGGTGTTTCTAAAGTCCACGACCCGGCCCTGACCGTCGGTCAGCCTGCCGTCGTCGAGCAGCTGAAGCAGTACGTTGAATACATCCGGATGGGCCTTTTCGATTTCATCAAACAGTATTACCGAGTACGGCCTGCGGCGGACAATCTCGGTCAGCTGGCCGCCCTGGTCGTAGCCGACGTATCCCGGGGGCGCTCCGATCAGACGGGAAACGGAGAACTTTTCCATGTACTCGCTCATGTCAATCCGGGCCAGGGCCTTTTCGCTGTCAAAGAGAAAGTCGGCAAGGACCTTGGCCAGTTCCGTCTTGCCCACTCCGGTCGGCCCGGCGAAGAGGAACGAGCCCAGCGGCCGGTTCTGGTCGCTCAGTCCGGTCTTGTTGCGCCGGATGGCGTTGGCCACGGCGCTGACAGCCTCGTTCTGGCCCACAACCCGCTGATGGAGGATGTCTTCGAGCCTCAGGTACTTCTCCATCTCACTTGAGAGCATCTTGCCCACGGGGATTCCCGTCCAGGTGGACACGACGCGGGCGATGTCCTCCTGCCCCACTTCCTCGCGCAGCAGCGAACCCTTTTCCTGAATTCTCTTCAGCTTTTCGCCCATGTCGGCAATCTCGGCACTCAGCGCGGGAATCTTTCCGTGCTTGATCTCGGCGGCCTTACCCAGGTCTCCGGCACGTTCGGCGAGCATTTCCTCGGTCTTGAGCTTTTCAAGCGATGCCTTGGCGCCGCGGATGCCGTCGATGATGTTCTTTTCGTTCTCCCACTTCAGATGCATTCCGTTGCGCTTCTCACCCAGGTCGGCAAGCTCGTCGTTGATCTTTTCCAGCCGCTTGAGCGAGCCCGCATCCGTCTCTTTGGACAGGGCCTGCTTCTCGATGTTCAGCTGGAGCATACGGCGCTCGATCTTGTCCAGTTCAACCGGCTGGCTCTCGATTTCCATCTTGAGCTGGCTGGCCGCCTCATCGACCAGGTCTATGGCCTTGTCCGGGAGGAAACGGTTGGTGATGTAGCGGTTTGAGAGCACCGCCGCCGCGACCAGGGCGTCATCCTTGATTCTGACTCCGTGGTGGACCTCATAGCGCTCCTTGATTCCCCTTAGAATGGCAATGGTGTCCTCTACCGAAGGTTCGTTCGCGTAAACCGGCTGAAAACGTCGTTCCAGGGCCTTGTCTTTTTCAATGTACTTGCGGTACTCATCCAGCGTCGTCGCGCCGACCGTGTGAAGCTCCCCGCGGGCCAGCGCCGGCTTTATCAGGTTCGAGGCGTCGGTCGAACCCTCGGCCGCTCCGGCACCCACTATCGTGTGAAGCTCATCGATAAAGAGGATGATCTTGCCTTCGCTTTTGGCCACGTCGTTGATCACCGCCTTGAGCCTCTCCTCGAATTCCCCGCGGTACTTGGCTCCGGCGACCAGCTGGCCCAGGTCAAGCTCGAGCAGCCTCTTGTCCTTCAGCGAATCCGGCACGTCCTTTGAAACGATCCGCTCCGCCAGACCTTCGACAATCGCGGTCTTTCCCACTCCGGGCTCTCCGATCAGCACCGGGTTGTTCTTGGTTTTTCTGGACAAGACCTGGACGACCCTCCTGATTTCCTCGTCTCTGCCTATGACCGGGTCAAGTTTGCCCGCGGCGGCGAGGGCGGTGATGTCCTTGCAGTATTTGTCCAGGGCCCCGTACTTGCTTTCGGCGTCCTCGTCGGTGACCCTCTGGTTGCCCCGGAGCTCCTTGACCGCCCCGAGCAGGGCGTTGTAACGCAATCCGAAACGCCGCATCAGTTCGCCGACCTTGCCGTTTTCCTCCGACATGGCCAGGATGATGTGGTCGGTGCTGACGAACTCGTCCTTCATCTTGGACGACTCCTCGAGGGAGCGGACCAGTACTTCGTTCAGAGCGGCCGAGAGAACCGCCCCCTTGTTCGAGCCGTAGCTCTTGGGATTTCTGTCTATTAGGAGCCTGAGCTCCGATTCGAATACCTTCGGGTCAACCCCGAGTCTGCCCAGCAGTCCTGCGGCGGTGCCGTTTTCCTGCTGTAGGAAGCAGTAAAACAGATGCTCGCAACCGATTTCAGCGTTGCTGTTCCTGGCGGCAAGGGATTGCGAGTCCGTTATGGCTTCCTTCACTTTTACTGTGAACTTGTCAAAATCCATATCAGTGCCTCCCAGCATTTTTATCACCCATAATTTAACCAAGCCTCCGCCCGCAGGCAAATTCCGGGCGGCAATTCCCCGCCCCCAGTAAAAACGGAAAAAACTTTAAGAACCGCCCTTGACTTTGTAACCTTGCGAACCTATGTTTGGTATCGCTTTGCCCGACCGTCCGGAAATCAAAAACATTCAGAGAAAGAGATGAACCGCCCTAAGAAGAGGCACACCACGACCGACAGAACCCGCGAAAACAGGCTGAACCCTTCCTGCTGCGCGCAGGACCTGCTGACCCCTGATCAGGAGGCCGAACTCGGCAAAAGGTCCCTGGCCGGAGATACCGGAGCCAGAAATGCCCTGGTTGTCCACAACCAGCGTTATCTGAAAACGGTGGTCAGCGAATTCATGCTGGCCCATCCCTCGCTGGAGTTCGATGAGCTGGTCTCGGAGGGAAACCTCGGGCTGATCAGGGCAGCTGAGAAGTTCGACCCGTCCCGGGGCACCCGCTTCATAACCTATGCCAGATACTGGATTCTGCAGGCCCTGGGCAGGTTTTCCGAGCAGTCCGGCCTGCCGGTAAGGATTCCCGAGCACAGGGCGGACGAACTGAAGCGTCTCAGGGCTGCCATGCAGGAAACACTCTCCTCCGACCCGGCCGTCCTTTCCGGGGCCTCAGGTCTGGATGAGGACACCGTCAGGCTGCTCATCCCATACACTATGGGCACCCTCAGCCTGGACACCCCGGCCAGGACCCCCTCCGGAGACGAGGGGGACACCCTGGGAGAAATACTGTGCTCCCAAGAGGCGGACTTCATCGGGGATCTTTGCCGTGAAGAGCTCAAGCAGCTGCTTCGGAAACTCCCGGAACGCAACAGGGAGATTCTCATGCACCGCTACGGTGTGTTCGGCAGGGAGCAGCTGACCCTCCAGAAGATTGCCGAAAAGTACGGCATCACCCGCGAACGGGCCAGACAGATCGAAACCAGAACCATCGACATTTGCCGTTGCCTCGGCAGACAGACCGCCTGAAGACACAGTCAAGGAGACTGAGATGGGATATTCCTTTAAACCCGTACCGGCTTCGGCAAACGGGCTCGAGCAGACCGCCCGCTTCTGGAGAAACCACGGCTCGGTTGCCTTAAGCGAACCCAATCCCGGCGAATCCGGCATCCCGCTGGATGTCGCCGACGGCAGGGCCGCCCTGAGCAACCCCGAAAACCACTGCATGGTCTGCGGCGTTTCCGGCAAAGGAAAAACCCGCCGCGAACTTTACCCGGCGGTCATCCTTTCCGCACGCGCCGGCCGCTCCATGGTCATTGCCGACATGAAGGGAGAGATTTACCGCAACACTGCCGCGGAAGTCAGGCGCTGCGGGCACGCCATCAGAGTCATCAACCTCCGCAATCCCCTTCATGGCGACAGGTTCAGCCCCTTTGCAATTGTCGGGAAGTACTGGAAATCCGGCGACAGAAACCGCGCGGCGATCCTGCTTAAGGATATCGCCGAGGTGGTGACCTCCAGAATCCAGGCGGAAAATGACGCCTACTGGAGACAGGCGGCCCAGGACGCAATCATCGGGTTTGCCCTCCTGTTGCTGGAAAACGGCCTGGGGCTGACCTTTGACAACATCCAGAACCTCTTCAACGACAGCCGTGCGTACAGAGAACCCCTGAAAGCATTTCTTAACGGCAAATCGGACGCGGGCAAAAGACTCTCCTCCATCCTGTCCCTGGATTCGGAAGTCACCTACGGCTGCATTGTCAGCGAATGCAACACTGCCCTCTCCTGCTTCGTCGACCAGTCGGACATCCGGGACCTGCTCTCTGAATCCAACATCGAATTGTGCGACCTCGGCAGAAGGCCCACGGCCGTCTACCTGATCTGCCCCGACGAATCCACCGCCCTTTACGGAATCGCCAGCCTGTTCATCGAACAGTGCTACAGTGAGCTGATCCGTTATGCCGACTCCAGAGAGGACAACCGCCTTCCGGTAAAGGTCGACTTCCTGCTGGACGAGTTCGGCTCGTTTGTCGGAAGCGACTGGCCCGGCAAGCTCACCGCCGCACGCTCCAGAGGCATCCGCTTCATTTTAGCCATCCAGAGCATGTCCCAGCTGGTCTCCCGCTACGACGAGAACGGCGCCCGGACCATAATGGCCAACTGCCGCACCCTGGTCTACATGGGCGGCCGCGACCTGAGACTGATGAACGAGATCTCAGCTCTCAGCGGCCTCAGGGAAGACTCCGCATCGGGATCCGAAAAGCCCGTCCTGTCCATCAACGACCTCAGCACCCTGGCAGTCGGCGAGACCGTCGTTCTTGACGACTGGGGCATGCCCTACATCGGCCACCTGCCCGACTGGGAGGCCTGGGGTGTCACGGTCAAGGCCCCGCTGAATGTCACCCGGAGACAGATGCCCGGAACCGAGAGTATCACAATGTCCGCCCTTCTGGATCTGATGGAAACTTTACACACCGCCGGAAACCGCGGCCGGGACTGACACGACCTGCCCTGTTAAGGCAAAGGAGGCATATTCTTTGGACAATACCGATCTCAGACTTGACCAGAATTCAAGAGTTCTGATCCTCAACGGCGAGATCACCGATGAACTGAGCACGCGCGCATGTCTGGCCCTGCTTAAGATGGAATCGGAAAACGCCGGGGATGACATCACCCTGATGATCAACTCACCCGGCGGCTCGGTCCAGGCAGGCTTCATGCTGATCGACACGATGAGGGTGCTCAGATGCGATGTCGAAGTCATCTGCACGGGGCTGGCCGCCTCGATGGGGGCCGTGATCCTCATGGCCGGAACTAAGGGAAAGCGCAAGGCCCTGCCCCACTGCCGGATAATGCTGCACCAGCCCATCGGCGGTGCGCCCTTCATGCAGGCCACCGACTTCGAAATCACCGCCCGGGAGCTGACCAGAACAAAGAAGGAAATCTACGACTTCATCTGCACCTGTACCGGCAAGTCCTTTGCCCAGGTTTCCGGGGACTGTGACAGGAACTTCTGGATGGACCCGCGGGAGGCGATGGGCTACGGAATCATCGACTCCATCGTAACCAGAGAGAACCGTTGAGGCCCGGAGGATTCTCAACCCTGCCGGACTTCCAGGGAACGCATCAGGCTGTGAAGCACATCCCGGATGACTCCGGCGGAGTTTCCTCCGAAAAATGTCAGCTGGAAACAGAAGGACTCAATCAGGACGACAATCTGCCGGACCACCGCGTCGACATCACAGTCGGATGACACCCGGCCTTCGCGGATTCCGTTTCTGAGCAGTCTGCGGAACAGGTGCTGGAGTTTGGCTGTGCGGCGGTACACCGCCTCCTCCAGTTCCTGGTCGCTCTTTCCGATTGATATGACCAGATTCTTGATCTTGCTTCGGTTGCGCTCGGCGGTGGCCATGATGTCGTCGCAGATTTCCAGGATGTCCTCTATCGGCCCTTTTCCCGACCACTCTATCCTCAGGTATTTCTGGAACATTCCTTCGGTGGACTGCTTCAGGGCAAAGTAGTAGATGTCCTCCTTGTTGCGGAAGTACTGATAGAGTGTGGCGCGGGACAGCCCGCAGCGCTTGGCGATTGCGCTGAGGTTTGAATCGTCGTAGCCGTCGGTGGCAAAGACCTCAAGGGCTATTTCCAGGATTTCGTCTTTTCTTTTGTCATGGTCGACAATCTTCGGCATGAATTACCCTCACAGAGCAAGACAAGCGTATCACAGAACTTTTATTTTCACAATTCAAAATAGTGTCAAATTCAACTCGTGTCAGAAACACCCCAGGACAAAAGAATCGGAGCGGCTTTTGACCGCTCCGAAGGCAAAAGGAGTCTTATGTACAGTGGGGAAGCCCACAGGACAATCAGAATACCAGCACGGCTTCTCCGTTGGGATACTTGGCGGCGACCCAGTCCTTGACCTCCTGACTCTTGATGGCGTTGACCAGGGCAACGATAGCCGGATTGTTCTCGTTACCCTGCTTGACTGCTATGACATTGACGTACGGGCTATCGGCACCCTCGATGAACAGGCCGTCTTTGGCGGCGGACAGTCCGGCGGAGAGAGCATAGTTTCCGTTGATGACGGCGGCATCGACATCCTGCAGGACACGAGGGATTGTGGCAGCCTCGAGTTCGGAGAACTTGAGGTTCAGCGGGTTGGAGGTGATGTCTTCAAGCTTGGAATCCAGCTTGGACGAATCGGCCAGAGTGATAAGCCCGGAGGACTGGAGCAGAAGCAGTGCCCGTCCTTCATTGGTCGCATCGTTGGGGATGGCGATCAGGGCGCCTTCCTTCAGTTCCTTGAGATCGGTAATCTTCTTTGAATAAACGGCCAGAGGCTCGATATGGATTCCGCCGGCGTTGGCCAGATGGTAGCCGTGGTCGTTGTTGAAGCTCTCCAGATACGGGATGTGCTGGAAATAGTTCGCGTCAAGCTGTCCCTCTTCCAGCGCGGTGTTGGGAAGCACATAGTCGGTGAACTCGATAATCTCGAGTTTGATTCCCTGGGCGGCCAGATCATCTACGACCAGCTCCAGAATCAGAGCGTGAGGGTCATGGGTGGCACCGACCTTGAGGACGGTCTGCTGTTCGCCCTTGGGCTGGGCAAATGCGGCGGTGACTGCGATGAGTGCTACGAGAATTGCAACGATAATCTTTTTCATGGTTTTCTCCTGAGTATCTTTCTAATGGGTGGATCCGGATATCCGGAAACGGACTTCGGCCCTCGGGGCCTTCAAACAATTACTGAAATGGAACGGAAAATAAAAAGTACTATGCCCTGGCGGGCATCATGAGAGACATCATGCAACACATCTGTCTGGAAACTACGTTCATGGCTGTCTCTCCTTTGTTTTGATGTTGCAACCTTAACGCCTTTTGTTGTTTTTTGCAAGACCTGTATGCACTTTTTGCCGCGTCATTATGGCCCGACCTTTGTAACCCTATTTATAGGACAGAGTTATCGGATACACAAAATGCATGAAAAACGCATGAAACCGTGCCCCGGCCGCTTCAGCGCCTGCGGATCAGCGCCGAAACAATCAGGTTTCCGATAAGCTGGACTATCTCCACGAGCACAAGGATTACAATCACGGCGGCAACCAGAACATCGGTTCTCCACCCCTGGAAGCCGTACCTGATGGCCAGATCCCCCAGTCCGCCGCCGCCGATTACTCCGGCCATGGCCGAGTACCCGATCAGGTTGATTATCGTCAGGGTCACCCCCGAAACCAACGCAGGCATCGCCTCGGGAAGCAGGACTTTGGTGACAATCTGGGTGTTTGTCGAACCCATCGCCTTCGCCGCCTGAATCACACCCGGATCCACTTCCTTCAGGGCGGACTCAATGATTCTCGCCACAAACGGAGCCGCGGCAATCGACAGGGGGACAATGGCCGCAGCGGTGCCTATGCTCCGTCCCAGAATCAGCCTGGACAGGGGGAACAGGACAATCATCAGAATCAAAAACGGGAACGACCGGAGGATATTCACAATCCTGCCCAGAATGCTGTTCAGGGCCTTCATCGGCTTGATTCCGCCCTCGGAGGCAGGGGAACTGATGCAGAGCAAAACTCCGATCGGAAGCCCCAGAATCAATGAAAACACCGTGGAGAAGAAAACCATCGACAACGTCTGTCCTGTATGTCTCATCACCAGAGGGAAAAGGCTCTGAAAATTAGGCACGGCGGTCCTCCTCGATAACAATTCCCTGTTCTCTCAGGTACTCCAGAGCCTTTGCCCTGTCCTCATCGGCACCTGAAATGTCGCACACAAGCGCCCCCATCTCCTCGCCGTTGACAATCTGGACTCCGCCGGCGCGGATGTTGAACTCAACAGGAAACAGCCTGCAGACCCTGCTTAACACCGGCGAGTCGGTCATATCCCCGCGGAATCTCAGGGTGTACCTGCCGCCGTCCTCCGACCAGCGGATCAAATCACCCCTGGCAGTATCCACCGTCATCAGGTGGGCGAGGAAATCCCTGGTCACCGTGCTCTGCGGGTGCGCGAAGATATCCGCAACCGCGCCCTGCTCCACCACATGGCCCTCATCGAGTACCGCCACGTAATCACAGCAGTCCCTGACGACTTCCATCTGGTGGGTAATCATCACCACGGTCAGGTTCATCTTTTTCTGAATATCCTTAATCAGATCCAGAATCGCATGGGTCGTCTGGGGATCCAGCGCGCTGGTTGCCTCATCGCAGAACAGAATCGTAGGTTTCACGGCAAGTGCACGGGCTATGGCCACCCGCTGCTTCTGGCCTCCGCTGAGGGTGCTTATCGGCGCGTCCATCCGGTCGCCCAGCCCGACAATTTCCATGAGCTCGACCACACGCTCCCGGATTTCCTCTTTGGGACAACCGCCGATTTCCAGCGGATAGGCCACATTTCTGCCGGCGGTACGTGAGGAAAAGAGGTTGAAGTTCTGGAAAATCATACCGATCTGCCGGCGTTGCATAATCAGGCTCCCGCGGTCAAGGTCATCTACCCTGTTGCCGTCGAACCACACGCTTCCGCTGTCAGGCACCTCAAGCAGGCTCATCATCCTGACCAGAGTCGACTTGCCTGCCCCGGATTTTCCGATGATGCCGAAAATCCGGTTGTCCGGAATCTCGAGCGAAACATCGCAGACGGCATGCAACTCTCCGTAGTTCTTTGTAAGGTTCTTTAGACTTATGCGCACTTCACACCTGCTTTACTGGATTACCGCCCATTATCCAACATAAACGCTAATCCTTTCAACCCGGCCCTGCGCCGGCTCTCTCCGCCTGCTGCCCCGGGGTTTTCAGAATAAACTCTCCATTTCCGGCTGCTTATTCGGAAATTTCAGAATAAACCCGGCTTTTCAGCCCTCCTGTTCTGAAAACCCATTCATCCCCACCTCACCAAATCTAAAACGAAGGGGACGTACTGAACTTTTTTTCCAAGTTCAGTGCGTCCCCGGAGTGCACAAAAAAGGCCCGGCGGCCCTGCATCCTGTCTGCGTTTGACAAATGCACGGGATGCCACCGGGGCCTTGCTGCCCTCAGGGCATAAAAAAGGCCCGGCGGCGTCCTACTCTCCCGCATCTCTGCAGTACCATCGGCGTGTGAGCGCTTGACTTCCGTGTTCGGGATGGGAACGGGTATGATCACTCAGCTATGGCCACCGGGCCGGCTTCCACTCAGATGCTCTT
>JAGABZ010000007.1 GCA_017614375.1 Spirochaetales bacterium | reverse complement strand
GCCGGTGCCGCACCTGCCGCGGCCCCCGCTCCGGCCCCCGCTCCCGCCGGCGGAACACAGGTCAGGGCTCCGATGCCCGGACTGATCCTGCGCATCGACTGCAAGGTCGGCGACGCCGTCAAGGAAAACCAGCAGATTCTGGTGATGGAGGCGATGAAGATGGAAAACCCGATTTACGCCCCCTGCAGCGGAACGGTACAGTCAATCAACGTCACCCAGGGACAGCAGATGAACCCGGATGACGTCCTTCTGGTCATCGGCTGAGGAGTACAAGATGGGCGACGCATTTTCAAATCTGTTGCAGACGACCGGAATAATCGGATTCCTCAAAAGCGGAGGCTGGGGAAACGCCGTCATGATCCTTGTCGGTTTCCTCCTGCTTTACCTGGCCATCAAAAAGGGCTTTGAGCCGCTGCTGCTCGTTCCGATCGGGTTCGGTTGCATCCTTTCCAATATCCCCATGGCCTATATTGCCGGCATCGACCCGAGCAACCAGGCCGCGGGCTTTATCAAGCTGCTCTACGACGCCGGCATCGAGACCGGTCTGTTCCCGATTCTGATCTTCATCGGTGTCGGCGCGATGACCGACTTCGGACCGCTGATCGCGAACCCGAAGATGCTCCTTTTAGGCGCTGCGGCCCAGTTCGGCATATTCTTTGCCCTGATGGGGGCCCTGCTTCTGAGTTTCATACCCGGAATCAACTTCGACCTCCACGCCGCTGCCTCAATCGGAATCATCGGCGGAGCCGACGGACCGACGGCCATCTATGTCACCGGCCGCCTCGCTCCGGACCTGCTCGGGTCGATTGCCGTGGCCGCGTATTCCTACATGGCCCTGGTTCCGATCATCCAGCCGCCGATAATGAAGCTCCTGACCACTCCCGCCGAGCGCAAGATCCGCATGCAGCAGCTCAGACCGGTTTCAAAGGTCGAGAAGATCATCTTCCCGATTTCCGTTCTGGCCGTCTGCGCCCTGCTGCTTCCGTCCGCCACGCCGCTTCTGGGAGCCCTGATGTTCGGGAATCTCCTTAAGGAGTGCGGAGTGACCAACCGCCTGAGCGACACTGCCCAGAATGCCCTGATGAACACGGTCACCATCTTCCTCGGCCTGAGCGTCGGATCAAAGATGGAGGCCTCGAAGTTCCTCAACCTCAACACTCTGGGCATCCTCATCCTCGGAATGGTCGCCTTCAGCATCGGAACCGCCACCGGACTGCTGATTGCCAAGTTGATGAACAAGATCGACCCGAGGCACCCGGTCAACCCGCTGATCGGAAGCGCCGGAGTTTCCGCCGTTCCGATGGCCGCCCGCGTCTCGTCAAAGGTCGGGCAGGAGGCCGACCCGCAGAACTTCCTGCTGATGCACGCCATGGGGCCCAACGTGGCCGGAGTCATAGGCAGCGCGGTTGCCGCCGGTGTCCTGCTGGCCTCGGTTCCGGTTATGGAGCCGCTGATCAACGGACTGAGGCCCGCCCTGGCGGCCCTTGCCTGACGATGGCCCTGACCGAACACGACTTTCCGCCTTTTGACGGGGACAGGCCGGCTGCAGACCTGCTTTGGCAGACCACGGCCCGTCAGGACGGAGTCTTTACATGCCCGATTCTCAGTCTGGGGACCTGTGACCGCACAGGTCCAGGCGGGAGAAGCGGGCGTTTTGTTGTGATGCATGCCCCGGACTGGGTGACTCTGATCCCGGTCTTTCGCGGCACTGACGGTGTGATGCGGTTCGTAATCGAGCGCCAGTACCGCCACGGCATTGACCGGGTGAGCCTGGAGTTCCCCGCCGGGCTGGTCGACAAGGGGGAGACCCCCGAGCAGGCGGCGCGGAGGGAACTGCTGGAGGAGACGGGACTTGTCTGCTCAACGTGCACCCTCCTGGGGACGGTCGCGCCCAACAGCGCGTTCATGGACAACCGCTGCAGTATCTTTCTGATGGAGGGACTTGAAAAGGTCGCCGGCCAGAACCTGGACGCGACCGAGCAGATCGAGATTCTCACTATGACCGAAACCGACGCGATTTCTCTGATCGGCAAGGGGCAGTTCGACAACGGAATGATGGCCTGTGCCCTGGGATTCTACCTGAGAGACGTGGTTTCAAAACGGAGTAAAAAATGAAAAAGGCACTTTCGTATGTTCTGATTATCTGCGCCCTGATGCTTCTGGCAAGCTGCGAGACCCTGACCGGTTCGGGTGAGCCGTGCAGCATCTATGTCCAGGGCGAAAGCACTATAACCGTTGACCCTGACATGGTTTATTTCTCCATTGAAGTGTCCGAGCTGGCTCCGACCACCTCCGAGGCCCAGCAACTGGCCAATGCCAAGATTTCGGCAATAATGGCGGTGATCCGCCTCTTTGGGGTCGAGGACAGGGACCTGGTGACCCGCAACCTCAGTTTCTGGACCGACTACTCGTGGATTGACGGCCAGAGGGTCGTCAACGGCGAACGGGTCTCCCAGGAAGTCTATGTGACGATGTACGACCTGGACAGTTTCCCCGCGCTTTTGGACAAGCTGGCCGCCTCGGTATCGGGCATCAACCTCGGTTCGGTGTCCTTCGACTCCAGGGACAGGGAGAAATACTACGCCCAGGCCCGTGAGCAGGCTGTTGAGGACGCCCGGCTCAAGGCCGAGGCCTATGCCGACGCCGGAGACCTGAGGCTGGGCAAGCCTTCGTCGATCAGCGAGGGTGCTGCGTACCGCAGCAGCGCCAACAAGGCCGCCATGCTCACCGCCGCCGCCACTGTCGCGGAGAGCGCGTACATAGCCAGCGACATTCCCACCGGCGAGCTCAACATCACCGCCACGGTCAGCGTGACATTCAAGGCTTACTGAGGTTATCAGCCATGAGCACCATCATTATCTGCGGTCACAGAAACCCCGACATGGACAGCGTCTGTGCCGCCTATGCCTACGCCGAGCTTAAAAACACGATTGACCCGTCAAACACCTACGTGGCCGTCCGCTGCGGACATCTGACCGATTCGGTCCGGGGCCAGTTCAACGATCTGGGAATAACCCCTCCGCCGCACAGAAAGGACATCTACCCCCGCGTCTCGGACGTCGTGCGCACCCCCGACAGGAGCATCCAGAAGGGTGACCCGGTGTCTCATCTGATGCAGCTCTACAACGATCATCCTTCGGTCCTTCCCGTTTTCGACGGTGAGCAGTTCTGCGGGCTGCTGTCCGTAGACGACACCACCGCCTGGTTCCTGCGCGAAAACGCCGAGAAGAGGCCCAGGTACTCGTTTGATATCGACAACTTCGCCCGGTCGGTGGACGGAAAGATCATCCACCGGGGAAAGCAGACCCGCTTCGAGGCGGAACTGATTGCCGGAGCGATGGATTTCGAGTCGTTCAAGGCCCGCATCGACGCCATGGACCGGCCGGTCCTGGTCGTCGGCCATCAGGACAGGCACATCATGTACGGGGTCGGTCTGGACTTGCCCGCAATCGTGATAACGGGAACCAGCGGCTCGGATCTGGATTTCTCGGGATACGACGGCACAGTGTTCTGCACCGAGACCGACACGGCCGAGACGCTCAGACTGCTGAGGATGAGCTGCCCGGTCGGCAATATCATGGGCAAGCAGGGTGCGCCGCTTCAGATGAACGACCTGTTCGACGAGGGAAAGGAGCGGCTGGCTTCGTCCAACCTCCGCGGACTGTCGGTCTACGACGGGGACAAATGGGCCGGATTCGTCACCCGCAGATGCTTTCTGGAGCGTCCGATGCACAAGGTCATCATGGTGGACCACAACGAACTGGAACAGGGCATCCCGGGGCTGGAGACTGCAAAGGTGGTGGAGATCATCGACCATCACAGGCTTGACCCGGAAAAGACTTCCAGCCCGATTTTCTTCGACGCGGAGCCGCTTGGGAGTACCTGCACCATCGTCTACAGGCTGTTCCAGCGCCACCGGGTCGTGCCCAAAAGGGATACGGCCAGGGTGCTGCTCTCCGGACTGCTTGCCGATACGGTGCTATTAAAGAGTCCGACAACAACCGACGAGGACCGCACTGTGGCTGGCGAACTGGCCGCTCTGGGCGGAATCGAAAACCTCGGGGAATTCGGGCTGAGGATGTACAGCCACAGCCGCAGTCTGCGCAACATGGACCTCAGAAAGGCCACCGAAGAGGACTTCAAGCGCTACAACGAGCACGGGATTCACTTCGGGATCGGCCAGTGCGAAGTGCCGCACCTGTCGGAAATCACCGCCATCGAGCAGCGCCTGGTGGAGGTGCTTGAGGAGGTGCGCAAGGCTTACAACCTGGACTGGACGATGCTGATGATCACCGATGTCTATACCGCCAGCAGCGTGCTCGCCGTTACGGATTTCAAACTCAACGGCAAGCTGTCCTACAGGCGGCTGTCAAAGAACCTTTTCTCGATGCCGGGAGTGCTGTCCAGAAAGAGACAGCTTCTGCCTGAGGTCATCAGAGTCATCGTCGAATAGTCTGAGCCCTTATTTCTCCGGCTTGTCTTCGGTTCCGGTCCTCTCGATGACGTAGATCCGGCTGGAGAAGTCAGGCATAACGCGGCTGTGTCCGTTGTAGATTCCGCCGTTGTACTGCTGAAACAGCTTGATGCCTCCCCAGGCGAGCATGTCGCCGGGCACGATGTAGTGCTCGACCTCGGTGTTGAGAAAAACCCTGTCGGAAAGGGCCTTTGCCGGAGTGCCGTCGGTCGGCAGCTCAAGGGTCGTGACAGTTTCCACCGGCAGTCCGAGTTTCTTGAGGTTGAGCTTCTGCTGCCTCGGGGTGACCTTGTAGAGGAACCCGGGGTCGGCAAACGGTATGCGCAGGACCCGCGCCGGGCTGTCGGGAACGTTGTGGACCTGGAAGTCCAGAACGATGATCCGGCTGCGTCCGCTGTCGGTCACCGCCCAGATCGTGCGGTTTTCGTCCGACTGCAGACGGTAGTAGCGCCCGAACTGAAGCAGGCTGCGGTTTTCCTTGTAGAAGGCAATCTGCCTGGCGACCTGGACCTTTTCGGCGGCGGTGAGTTTGGTTATGTCCATCTCATAGCCCAGGACCCCGAAGGCCGCCACGTTGAACCTGGACTCGATGTCCGAGACGCGCAGGGTCTGGTGGTTCGGGCTGTCGGAAACGTGGGCGCCGGTTACCGACAGAGGATAACCCCATGCCGTGCCGCCCTGGATCAGAGTCCGGCTGTAGGCGTCGGTATTGTCGCTGCACCAGGCCTGCGGCA
This sequence comes from Spirochaetales bacterium, assembly GCA_017614375.1. GTDB lineage: Bacteria > Spirochaetota > Spirochaetia > Sphaerochaetales > Sphaerochaetaceae > JAAYFO01. The sequence goes on along the minus strand of JAGABZ010000007.1, from coordinate 166,209 downwards.
TGAAGCAGAGCATTCCCAGATCAAAGCGGTTGCCGCCGGAGGCGCAGGACTCAAAGAGGATGTCCGGGCAGTTCTCGGTTACCTTTCTGAGGACTTCGTACAGCCCCAGACAGTAGCGGTGGGCCACCTCGCCGTGGTCGAACAGGGGCGAATGGATATCGGTAAAGACCCGGTTCATGTCCCATTTGACGTAGTCGACCTCGGCCTCTCTGAAAAGATTGACCATCGTGGTAATCAGGTATCTCTGGACTTCGGGCAGGGTCAGGTTGAGGATGTACTGGTTCCGGCCGGTTCTGGGCAGGCGCTGCGGAATTTCCATCCTCCACTGGGGGTGCTGCTCGAACAGCTTGCTTTGCTGACTGATCATCTCCGGTTCGACCCACAGCCCGAAGAGCATGTCCAGCTGGTGGATCTTTCTGCTCAGGGCCCTGAGGCCCTCGGGCAGCTTTCCGGTGTCGGGGTACCAGTCCCCCAGGGATGTGCTGTCGTCGTTCCTGCCGGCGAACCAGCCGTCATCGAGCACGAACAGTTCGATTCCCAGTTTGGCCGCCTGGACAGCCAGATTCTCAAGTTTGGTCTGGTCGAAGTTGAAATAGCAGGCTTCCCAGCTGTTGAGCAGGACGGGGCGCTGGCGGAGTTTCCAGCTGCCGCGGACTATGTGAAGGTTTATGAATCTGTGCAGGTTCGCCGAAAGACCGTTCGTCCCTTCGTATGAAAAGGTCAGGACAGCTTCAGGTGTGTGGAATCTTCTGCCCGGTTCGAGGGTCCAGGTGAAGGTCTGGGGGTTGATTCCGGTAAGCAGACGGACCTTGCCGAACTCGGAGCGCTCGATTACTTCGCGATGGTTGCCCGAGTAGATCAGGTTCATGGCGTAGCACTCGCCGTTGTCATCCGTGCAGTCCGGGCGTTTGAGGCAGATCATCGGGTTGTGTTTGGCCGAACTGACGCCGGATTTGGAGTCGATGATCGTGATTCCGTTCTGGACCCTGCGCTCGGAAACCTGACGTTCGCCTGCCCAGGTTCCGTCGAAGCTGACCAGGTTCCAGTTGTCGTCGAACAGGTCGAGCTGTGCACTGGCAATCGAGCGGACCTTTACCGAATCGGGTGAATTATTGACGAAGACGGCCTTTTTGGTGATTACGTCGCTTTCTTCAAAAACTGTGTAGCTCAGTATCAGGGCGAAGGGAAAGGCCTCGTCGACCAGTGTGAATTCGATGGTGCTGCACTCGCTTTCCTTGCCGTAGGCCTCGGGAAGTCCGGAGACGGCCCGGGGCTTGCCCTTTATGATCCTGTGGCCCTTGTAGAGCATGTTCAGGGCGCAGGTGCCGCGTCTGCCGTATTCGACGACCAGGGCGCTCTCGCGGAAATCGCCGCATTCGGGGGCACTGGTCTCAAGGCAGATGTTGTTCAGGTTCATCGTCGGATACTGCCGGGAATAGGCTATGGAGTCGTGAAGGGGAATGAAGTGTTTGTCACGCAGGGCTCCGACCCTGTCGGTGTTCTTCAGCCTTCTGCCGTAGTAGAGCGTCTCGAGCAGCCCGGCGTGGTTCACGCGGATCCAGTACGAGGTGTTGGCAGTATCAAGGAAAAAGGTGTGCTTGCCTGTGGAAATCATTTTGTGCTCCGCCTCTTTTGTTGATTATAAGGTCTAAGGTTGCCTTTTACCATAGGCAAACGGGCTTACTTGAAAAGCAGGTGGATATGTGCTAGAGTCAACCTGTTCAAGGTGCTGTACCCAAGTGGTAAGGGACAGGTCTGCAAAACCTCCATGCGTTGGTTCGAATCCAATCAGCACCTTCCAGGCAACTCCCTGCATTGCAGGGAGTTTTTTTGTTTATAAGCCCTAATCAATATGAGAAAACAAAACCGATGGGTTGATATTCAAGGCATTGCACGGATTTGGTATTTGATTGCACATATCAGCCGGTGCAGATTGCAGTTGACCGGGCACAATGATGTAGTTATTATTTGATTAGAAAAAATAGGAACATGTTCCATGTTTTTCTAATATATGCTTCGGAGGCCGGGGATGATCGTACAGCGGGACTTTTATTTGGACAAACTCATCAGTCGTAAGAATAACGGTTTGGTGAAAATCGTTACCGGAATCAGACGGTGCGGAAAGTCTTTCCTGCTTATGGAGCTGTTCAGAGGGCACCTGATCGAGGAAGGAGTTCCGGAGCACCATATCATCTCCATTGCACTCGATGAAACCGAAAACAAAGAATTGCGTGATGCAAGGAAACTGCACGAAGCCATAGTTTCCGGGATTGGGGATGATGAAGACTACTACGTTCTAATCGATGAAGCCCAGATGGCAATTACGGACGAAGAAAGAAAGAATCCGGATGCTTATATTGCTTTGTATGGTGTACTGAACTCTCTTCTCCATAGAAACAATGTTGATGTGTACATAACGGGAAGCAATTCAAAGTTTCTCTCGGAGGATATCAGAACTGAGTTCAGAGGAAGAGGCGATGAGATTCATATCGCACCTTTCTCTTTCCGTGAATACCTTCAGTCTGTGGATTCAGATAAAACGGACAAACACGAGGCATTCGCGGAGTATCTTATGTTCGGCGGAATGCCGGGCCTTCTTCAGAAGAATACTCCGGAGGACAAGATCCAGTACCTGAAAGGTCTTTTCGATGAGACCTATTTCAAGGACATCATTGAAAGGCATAAGATCGAACGCCCGGATGTTCTTTCCGAGTTGACGGATTGCCTGTGCTCCTCTGTCGGATCAATAACCAATATCAACAAACTGAAAGACTCCATCAACAGTATCAAGAAAAGTAAAAAGGGCAATTCGGTTTCCTACGAAACCCTCAGTTCTTACATGAAATACCTGAAGGATTGCTTTCTTTTCAGCGAAGTCAAACGATATGACATAAGGGGGAAACAGTATTTCGCATCTCTGAACAAGTATTACTGTGCCGATCATGGCCTTCGGAATGCAAGACTCAACATGAGACAGATAGAAGAAACCCACCTGATGGAAAACGTCATCTACAACCATCTTGTGAATCTGGGTTATTCGGTAGACGTCGGAATAATAGAAAGGAAGGAGAGGGGTCCCGAAGGGAAGCTGCAGAATACCACATATGAAATTGACTTCGTCGTGAACAGGGGAATGTACCAGTACTACATACAAAGCGCATTCTCCGTAGAGAATGAAGAGAAACGGAATGCGGAATTGAAGCCTTTCAGCATCGTCAATAATTCCTTCAGAAAGATTGTGGTTACAAGATACGGAATGCGCCCGTGGTTTGACGACGACGGCATATTCCATGTATCAATCATCGATTTCCTTTTGAGAGACGATATCCTCGTTTAACTCCTTTAAACTCTTTTTCGAGGAAACCAATCCTTTGATGATTCCCTGGGGGGAGAAAACCCCTTACTATCTGTCAGTCCCCCAGTGTCGGATTAAGCAAGTAGTATGTCCCCTTCTTTCCTTCACCCATCCGAATCAGCAATCCCTGCTCTGTCAGACCGGAAAGATCTCTGGTGGCCGTTGCACTCTGGCATTTGGTCATTTTCATCCATTTGTCTGCGGTCAATTTGCCGAAAAATGTTCCGTTGGCCAGTTGGTAAACCATGTGTAGTTGTCTTGAGTTGAACTTACTCGGGTCAAGAGATTCCATGATTGCAGAAACACGCAGTTTCTTACGGCACTGATTGACTGCATCCGAAAGGCTGGTGCATACGGTACCAGCATACCAGACAAGCCATTGAGTAATGTCTGAATTCTCAGATATCTGTGACGAATGAATCGAATCGTAATACCCTCTCCGGTCTTTGATTATTGCACTTGATATACTGTATGGCTTGAATTCCTGTCCGGACCGGGAAGATAGGATGTAGTCAGCTATTGCTCTTGAAATCCTTCCGTTACCTTCATCGAATGGATGTATGGAAACGAACCAGAATGATGCTACTGCACTTCTGATCAGAAGGTTAGGTTCCTGTTCTGAATTGATGTAAGAAAACAGGCTTTCCATTTCGGGTGCGATTCTTTCTGAAGGAACTCCTTCGAAAATAATCTCTGTTTCCCGTTGGGTGTTATGGACGACATATATGGGTCCGGTTCTGAAAGCTCCAATATGCTTCGGGGCGAATCCTTTTGCCACTCCGTCAAAAAGCAGGCAATGCCAATTCATCAGCCTGTCCAAGGTGAGTGGAGTATGGTCTCTGTTCGCATCAATTATCAGTCTGGAAACACTTTCGGCATTTCTATCGTGTTTTGCCTTAATGGTCAAATCCACGTCCAGTTGCTTTAGGATTGAAGAATAAACACTGTCATACTGCAGTTCAACACCCTCTATTGATGAACTGGAAACGGTCTCGGATGACAAGCTTTCTGCTATTGTAATCTGCCTGACACGATCAGATAGCATTGTGAAAACACCATCTGCAATTCCTTTCTGGTACAGATATTTGCCATAAGCATCATTAACCGCAGCCTTATCCCATTTGAATTCAGGCCAATTATTGTTCTGCCAGATGTATGACATTTTTACTCCTCAAAAATGATTGATTGGATTCATCAACAATCAAATATTAATCAAATCTGATGATAAACTCAAGATTCTTATACTTTATCAACCATATTTGATTGATAAATCCTTCTTCAAAATGTCTTTCATCTACAGATTTAGCTTTCTAAACCTGCAAAATTTATAGTGACATGTCACCATAAAAGCGCTATCATGTCACTATAAAACGCAGGAGAGGATTATCTGATGAATCTTGGAATTGAGTCCGAAACCTTGGAATTCAAAAAGACAACCGCAGAACTGGATAAGGCAATGGACAACATATCCAGCATGCTGAACAAACACGGACATGGGACTCTCTATTTCGGAGTCTCCCCAAACGGCGATGTTTCCGGGCAACAGATCAGCGCATCTTCACTTAATGACGTGGCAAAAAAGATCAAGACGGCAATTAAACCGATGATCTATCCCGAAATTATATCGGAAGTCCTGGATGGAAAAAGTGTTATCCGTGTGGATTTCTCCGGAAAGGAAAAACCTTACTCCTCTTTCGGGCGATACTACAAAAGGGTTTTTGACCGCACAGAAGAAATGACCCCGGATGAATTGAAAAGGATGATGAATGAAACAGACAAATCATCTTACTGGGAGAACAATCTGACGGAGTATGGGCTTGAAGCAGTTGATATTAAGGCTCTTGAGGAATTCTACAACAGAGCTATTTCCTGCGGACGCCTGGAGGAAATGGCTGCATTCAATGCTGAGAATCTTCTGATAGGACTCGGGCTTTATGATCAAGGAAAACTTAATAATGCAGGTTATTATCTTTTTTCAAACAAAAAACCTGCTGTCCTGAAGCTGGCGGTGTATGTTACTGATGAGCGTATAAGTTTCTCTGACATTGACAGAATTGAGGATAATGTATTCAACCTGATTCGTAAGGGTTTTTCATATATCAAAGAACACATCAACTGGAGTGTCGGATACGGATACGGGACATCAAGGGTCGAAGTTCCGGAGATTCCGATAGAAGCCATAAGGGAAATTGTTGTAAATTCATTTGCACACGCTGATTATCGTGGAATCAGCGAGAATGAGATCGACATCACCCCGACAAGAGTGGAAATTTACAATCCGGGAGAGTTTCCGGAAGGTCTTTCTCCTGAGATGTTTGCAAAGCAGAGAATCCGATCGATGCCAAGAAACAAAGTGATACTGAACACCCTGTATAAAAGCAAAGACGTTGAAATCTTCGGAAGCGGTTTCAGAAAAGTCTATTCTCTCTGTGATTCAAACAACGTCAAGGTTGAGTCAGCATCCGAAAATGGTGGTTTTTCTTTCACCTTTTATAGAGACACCAAAACGCAGGGTCATGTCACCAAAAATGTCACTATAAAAAAGACTGATAGAGACCAGGTTTTTGATACTCCGACCGAAGTCTATATGCTCCTCAAAGAAGATCCTGTCCAAACCAGAGAGGTCCTGGCAAATCAAACAGGAAAAGCAGTGAGAACAATTCAGAGAGCTTTGGACAAACTGTCTGATGAAAACAAAATCAGAAGAATCGGTTCAAATAAAACGGGATACTGGGAAATTCTCTGATTCTGACCGTTATCTCCACATAGAATCAACAGAAGGGCAAAAGTGCCGAACAAGGATTAATAATCCGTAAGTAAGAATATAAAAAAGCCCGCGGGAGTCCGCGGGCATGCCGGTCTGAAGGTTGCCTACTTCCAGTACGGAGCCATGCGCTTTCTGAGCGAGAGCCGGTATTCCTCGAAATCGGTGATCGGCTTGCCGGCCAGGCCTTCGTCGCAGGCGGCCTTTGCCACGGCCACGGCCTCGTACTCGATTACACGCGGGTCGAACGGCTTGGGCACGATGTAGTTCCGGCCGAAGCTGAAGTCCTGACCGTTGTAGGCGTCGCGCACTTCCTGCGGAACAGGGAGCTTGGCCAGTTCGGCCAGAGCCCTGGCGGCGGCCATCTTCATCCCCTCGCTGATTGTCCTGGCCCGTACGTCCAGTGCTCCGCGGAAGATGAAGGGGAATCCCAGAACATTGTTGATCTGGTTGGGGTAGTCGCTTCTGCCCGTGGCCATGATCAGGTCGTTCCTGGTTGCGGTTGCCAGCTCGTAGGTAATCTCCGGGTTGGGGTTTGCCATGGCGAACACCACAGGATCAGGAGCCATCGAGAGAAGCATCTCAGGCGTGACGCAGTCGGCAACGGACAGCCCCATGAAAAAGTCGGCGCCCTTCATAGCCTCGGCCAGCGTGCGGACCGCTCTGTCGGTGGCGAAGAACTCCTTTTCGGCGGTCATGCCGTTTGGGCGGCCCTTGTAGATGACGCCCTTGCTGTCGCACATGACGATGTTTTCCTTTTTGACGCCGGCGGCGACGAACATCTTGGAGCAGGAGATTCCCGCAGCACCCGCGCCGTTGACCACTACCTTGATTTCCCCGAGTTTTTTGCCGGTGATCTCACAGGCGTTCATCAGTCCGGCGGTGGCGATGATGGCCGTGCCGTGCTGGTCATCGTGGAAAACGGGAATGTCGCAGAGTTTGATCAGTTCCTGCTCGATTCTGAAGCACTCAGGTCCCTTGATGTCCTCGAGGTTTATGCCGCCGAAGGTGCCGGAAATCGCCCGGACGGTTTCGATGACCTTGGCCGGGTCCTTTTCGTCGATTTCGATGTCAAAAACGTCGATGTCGGCAAAGCGTTTGAACAGAACGCCCTTGCCCTCCATTACGGGTTTTGAGGCCAGCGGACCGCGGTCACCGAGGCCGAGGATCGCCGTGCCGTTGGAGATCACCGCAACCAGGTTTCCCTTTGAGGTGTAGCGGTAGGCGTCCTCGGGGTTCTGCTCGATGGCCAGCACCGGCTGGGCGACTCCCGGGGTGTAGGCCAGACCGAGGTCCGAGGCAGTGCGGCACGGCTTGGTCGGGACGACGGAGATTTTCCCGGGAACTCCGCCCATGTTGTGGTAGGCCAGGGCTTTTTCTTTGAGATCTGACATTGTTGTGTATCCTTACTATTTGGCTAAGTTCTTTTCAAAGTCCCATTTATAGGGCATCGACCAGCGGTCGCGGAGGGTGACCATCACCCGCTGCAGGCTCTCGGGAACCGGGCAGCCGTGCTCGCTGCGGTAGTTGTAAGCAATCCATTCCTTCTCGCCCGGGGTGTAGATCCGCTCCTGTCCGGGAGCCTTCTGGGAAGCTCTCAGGCCGCGGCAGATTTCGCCGGCGATGTGCTTGAACGTCTCGACTCCCATGAAGAAAGCCGGGTTGATTGCCAGGAAGAAATGTCCGAGCGGATAGGGGATTCTGTTATGGTCGGCGTCAAAGCCGTTGAGGGCCTTCATGAAAGCACCTTTTTGCAGCGCCGCGCTGAGAATCTCGACCACCGTGGCGTAGCCGTAACCCTTGTATCCGGCGGTGGTGTCTCCGACTCCGCCGAGGGGAGCCAGGGCGGCCTTTCCGCAGGTCAGGTCGACCAGGACCTGCTGGGTGTCGGTGCGGGTATTTCCGTCGAGTCCGATGACCCATCCGGGGGGCAGCTCCTTGTTGGCGCGGCCATAGACCTCGATCTTGCCCCTCTGGGTAACGCTGGTGGCGCAGTCAAGCATGAAGGGGAAAGGCTCGTCGGTGGGGATTCCGAAGGTCAGCGGGTTGGTGCCGAGCATGTTCTCTACGCCGAATGTAGGAGCGATCGAGGGGCGGGCGTTGGTTCCGGTGACTCCGACCATCCCGGCCTTGACCGCCATCGAGGCGTAGTAGCCGGCGATTCCGTAGTGGGTGGAGTTGCGGACCGCGACCATGCCCAGGCCGTACTCTTTGGCCTTTTCGATGGCCATGCCCATGGCTCTGTATGCCACGACGTGGCCCATGCCGTTGTTGCCGTCCAGGACGGCGCAGGCCTTTTCATCCTTGATCACGTCGATCTTGGTGACCGGGTTGAGAATCCCGGCGTCGATGCGGTCGATGTAAATCGGCTTGAGGCGTCCGATACCGTGGCTGTCGATTCCCCGCTTGTCCGACTCGATCAGCACGTCGCCGATGATTTTCGCGTCGTCCTCAGGAACCCCGGCGTGCTTCAGGGCATCGACCATGAAGGCCTGCAGATCTTCGAATGAAATCCATGCACAATCCTTGTATGCATCCGCGTAAGATGACATCTTTGTCCTCCGTATTATCAGGCTTATCCTGCAGTATTATCGATTCCGAGCAGCATTGAAAGCTGCGCCTTTGCCCGGGACAGGGCCGCGGCGTACTGGGCGTTCATCTGCTGGCTGCTCTGCTGGTAGATTTTGAGAAAGTCCTTGTTCTGCTCCGGAGCCGTTCCCGAGCGCTCGAGGGCGTCACGGTACTGCTGCTTGAGGTTGTCCAGCAGCGAAGACTGGTCCTCCCAGTACTGCTCCTCAAGCGAGCATATCTGCCCGGCCAGGGCGATGGCCTGGGTATTGTCCGGGTTGACCGTGCTCAGCAGCAGGGCCAGGCGCTGATTGCGGGCCTTGAACTCCGCCGCCGCAGGCAGGGAGAGGTTCATCAGCACGGTCTCGTTGATCGCCTGCTTTGCCTCTGAAAGCTGCTCAGGGGGGAAGTCCGACAAGGACTTGCCCAGATCCTCGGGCAGGAGCCTCTCGTCGGAAAGGAACGAGCCGGCCAGAGTGCGGGCCCGGGAAATGAGATTCCGGCGCCGGATTTTATCCTCGTCGACCCGGATGTCCTGCATCCGCTCCATCGCCAATTCGAGAGCCGTTTTGATTCTGGCCATAGGAACCTCGCTTATTTGCATAAAAGGATAATTGAAGTTACGTCGTTGGACAAGATATAGTGTTTGTGATGGAACAACTTCTCTACTACCGCGACCCGTACCTCAGACGCACGGCGGCAACGGTCATCTCGGTATCTCCTGTTTCCGGGCAAGTCCTTGATGACTGCCCGATTCAGGCGGTCGTACTGGACAGAACCGTGTTCTACCCCGAGGGCGGGGGACAGGCGGGGGACCGCGGAAGGCTCTGTTTCGGCGGCAGGGAATACCGGATAGCCGACACCGTGAAAAAGAGCAACAACGTGCGGCACGCAGATGCAACAACTGTTGAATCCGACAGCGACGGCGGTCTTGGAATAGTACCCGTCCACCATGTTCTCTGTCCCGAAGGAACCCTGAAGCCTGGGGATGCCGTCGAGGTCGAACTGGATTGGGAGCACAGATACACCCTGATGCAGACCCACACCGCCCAGCACCTGCTGAGCGGGATTCTCTACACGGACTTCGGAATCGGAACCGTATCGGTGCATCTGGCCGAGGGCTTTCTGACAATCGAAGTCTCCCGACCCGAGGTCTCACGGCAGGATGTGATGGACCTGGTCGACCGGGCAAATGCCTGCATCGGCCGGAACCTCGCAGTCAGCACCTGCATAGTATCCAACTCCGAGGCCCGGAGCCTGGGCCTCAGGCGCCCGGCAAAGGTCGATACCGATGTCCGGCTGGTGCGGATTGCTGAGGGCACGGACACCAGCGCCTGCGGAGGGGTCCATGTCGGTTCTCTAGGTGAAATCGGGCTGATTGTCTTCGAGTCGGAGGAGAAGATCAGGGGAAACGTCCGCCTGGCCTTTCTCTGCGGGCAGCGGGCCTACCGCAGGGTGGATGAGGAGCACGCGATAATAGGCTCGTTGTGCGCGGTCCACTCGGCCAGGCCGGAGGAACTTGCCGGCAAAGCCGAGACCCTGATTGCCTCTCTGACACAGGAGCGAAATGAAAAGTACAGACTTCAGACGATGCTCGCAAAGCGCATAATCGAAGCCGAAATTACAGAAGATAAGCCGTTTGCGGCCATCGTTCTGCCGGAGCAGGGGGAGGGCGAACTCCCGCTTAAGGTCCTGGCCGAAAGCGCCTGCGGCTTTGACCGCATCGCCCTGGCCGCCGCCCGGATTCAGGACGGCCGGATGCTCTGGGCCGTGGTGTTCAAGGGCTTTGATGTCCAGCTGTCCTTCCCCGATTTCAAGGCGGAGGTTCTGGACGGCTCCGGGTGCAAAGGCGGCGGCAGGCCCCCTCTGTATCAGGGAGTCGCCCCCTGCGGCGGGGACTGCAGGGCCTGGAGCGAAAAGGCAGTGGAGTACCTGCGGAGGCTGACTGATGGAAGATAATCCGAAGCTGAGTCTGAAGTCGTTGATCTCCTCCAGCGGCATGGTCCGTGAGGACGGTTCGGTGCGCTGGGGCAGGCTGATTCTGAGCATGGTCGTGATCCTCTGCCTTTTTCTGCTGGTCTTCGGGGGCATAGCGCTTATCCTGCGCGAAAACATGGACAGCGTGGCTGCTTTCATTACCGAAAAGCTCGGGCTGCCCGGAGTGTTCGGCTTCACCCTGATAATCGACACGATAATCGTCCCGCTCTCGGTTGACCTGTTTTTCCCCTTCGCCTCACAGTGGGACCCCGTTCTGTTTCTCGGGGTCGTAAGCGTCGCCAGCATCCTCGGAGGAATCGGCGGCTACTGGATTGGCAGGTTGCTGGGACACACACCGTTTGTCAGAAAAGTCACCGGAAGCTTTTCCGAAGACGGGCAGAGGATGATCCGCCGCTACGGTGCCTGGGCCGTCGTCATCGGCGCGCTGACCCCGATTCCCTATTCGGTGACCTGCTGGCTGGCCGGGATGATGAAAGTCCCCTTCGGACGGGTAAGTGCCGCCTGTCTGTTCAGGTCGGTCAGAATGGTTGTTTACTATCTGATTGTCACCGGTGCACTGTCTGCTCTGGTCTGATTCAGAACAATCCCAGTACGGCGTCCGCCACCTGCTTCGGGCCGGGGTTGTACGCCTTTTCAAGCGGTTTTGAGAACGGAGTGGGGCACTCTTCGGAGCAGAGCCTGATTACCGGTTTCTTTAGTGCCTCAAAGGCCTCCGCGTCGGAGCATATGACCGATTCGACTTCGGATGAAGCCGAAGCTACGGAGTTTGCCCACTGGACGATCACGGCCCGGCCTGTTTTTCTCACCGACTCAAGGATCGTCTGTGTATCCAGAGGCTTCAGACTGCGCAAATCGATTACCTCGGCCGAAACGCCCTGCTTCTCCAGTAGGGACGCAGCGTTCAGACATACGTTGACAGCCTGCGAGTAGGCGATCAGGGTCACGTCCTTTCCGGTCCTGGCCACGCGGGCCTTTCCGATCGGCAGAACCGGTTCGGACGGGTCGAACGTCTGGGTCTCGGGGTAGAGGAGTTTGTGCTCGAGGAAAATCACCGGGTTGTTGCTCCGGATGGCCAGGGTAAGCAGCCCGTAGGCGTCCTGCGGACAGGACGGGGCCAGGACAATCAGTCCCGGAACGTTGAGGAACATCGCCGCCGGAGTCTGGGTGTGCTGCGGTCCGTGTCCCGTACCCGAGCCCTCGGGAAGTCTCACGACCAGCGGGCAGCAAACCTTCCCGCCGCTCATGAACCAGCTCTTTGCCGCGTGGTTTATGACAGGGTCGCTTATCAGGGTCGAGAAATCGGCGTACATCACCTCTACTACGGGCCGCAGTCCCGTCTTGGCGCTTCCGACGGCGACTCCGCAGAAACTCTCCTCGCTTACCGGTGTCTCGAGAATCTGGTCGGGATGCTTGAGGTACAGATCGCCCGTGACCTTGAAACAGCCGCCGTAGGCCCCGATGTCCTCACCCATGAGAATCACGTCCTCGTCGCAGTCCATCTCCAGATCCAGGGCCAGGCGCAGGGCCTCCCTGAACGAGAGCGTGACCTTTCCCGGCGTAGGATGGGGCTGAGGCCCGAAGAAGGTTTCCGGTGCCATGGTCAGATTCCGCGCCTCGTCGATGCTCAGGACCTCGTCCTTTACACCCTCGGCCAGAATCAGGGCCTCGGAAACGGTTTCCTTTTCCGCGTCGCGGATGGCCTTAAGCTCATTTTCGGTCACCTTGCCGGAGTTGAGCAGATTCTTTTCCAGCAGAGCAATCGGGTCGCGCTGCAGCCAGTACTGCTCCTCCTCACGGGTGCGGTAGACGCATCTGTCGTTTTTCGAATGGCCCTTCTGACGGTAGGTAAGCACCTCCAGAAAGTAAGGCTCCTGATTCGAAACGATGTACTCCCGTGCCTTTTTCACCGCGTTATACACGGCCTCTACGTCATTTCCGTCCACCGTTTCGTGGGCGATGCCGTAGCCTGCTGCCCTGGCTGATATGCTGTCGGTGCTGATCATCCTCGAGGATGAAGCGCTCATCCCGTAGAGGTTGTTCTCGCAGAAGAACAGCAGGGGCAGATGCCAGACGGCGCAGAGGTTCATCGTCTCGTGAAGCGTCCCGCGTGAGCAGGCTCCGTCTCCGAAGATCGAGACGCTGATGTTATTTTTCCCGTGCCTTTTCAAAGTCAGGGCGATGCCCGCGGCGGGAGGGATTCCGCTGCCGACGATGGCGCTTGAGCCGGCGTTGTGCCGGGCTGTGTCCTGGAAGTGCATGCTTCCCGCCAGGCCTTTGCACACTCCGTGACGGGAGCCGAAAAGCTCGCAGAAAAGCCTGTATGTGTCGGTGCCCCTGCACACGGCGTATCCGTGGCAGCGGTGGGTCGACATGATCCAGTCCTCGTCATCCAGGGCCATGCACAGACCTGCCTGGGCTGCCTCCTGTCCGGTGGCCAGATGGGTCGTCCCGTACAGGGCGCCCCTGGCGAAAAGTCTTTCGACCTCGTCTTCAAAGGCGCGTGAGCGCCACATCAGGGCATAGGCACGAAGCAGGTCCATCTTTCCTCCGGCTCAGAGCAGGGCGTCCAGGTCGATTTCGCAGGCGATCGAGGGCATCGAGCAGCCCCAGTTCTCCAGGACCGCCGGGTTGATCTCTCCGAAGCAGCCTACGGTTTTCCCGTCGCAGATGATTGAGGCGCAGCGCCCCTCGATGAACCGCGGGTCGTTCTCCAGGGCCTGAAGCGTATACTCCTTGCGCAGGAAGTACATCAGCGTGTTTTCGTAGGAGCTGACCTGGTTGAATCCGATGCGGCTGTCCGAGGCGAAGAACCCCAGACTGTTGCGGGTGACGGTGCCGCTGTTATCCTCCGGGCAAAGGTAGGCGACCTTTCCGACCTCGAAGATGCAGTGGGGATAGACGGCGTGTCCGCTGACGCTCTCGCTCTCAAGCAGGCACGGCAGGATCGACGGGCGGACCATCTCGTAGTTCTCGCTCATCGGGTTGGCGATGTGGATGGCCTTTTCGTCGGAGATGTTCATCCGGTCGCAGTATTCCTTTTTCGAACCGAGGTAGTTGTACATCATCTCCTGGAAACCGAGTCCCACCATGATGTCCTTGACCTTGCGGCTCAGTTCCTCGGCGGGGGACAGGCGGCCGATGGTGAAGTCGAGGTTCATCACCGGGGTGAAGTTCTCCAGCCCGTGTCCGATAATCACGTCCTCGATCAGGTCGACTTCGTGCAAAAAGTCATCCCGGTACTCCGGAACCGTGGCATAGACGTTGTCGCTGTCGGTGACGGCGTGGACGCCCATTCTGGCCAAGGCCTTGACGATCTGCTCATCGCTGAGGGCCAGACCCGACACCCGGGCCAGTTTGCTCTTGGTGCAGAAGGCGGGCTTCTGGTAGTAGTACGGGATGGTCAGTTCACTGCCGAACGGGTTGGGTGTCTCGAAGATCACCTTCACCGGCAGGATCTCGAATCCCAGATCGGCCATATCGCAGGCCATGATCGAGGCACAGAGGATCAGGTCCTTGAGCTCCGGCCCGCTCATCTCGACAAAGAGGTTGCTGTCCCCGACCTCGACGGCGCCGATGCGGGCGCTGTTGATTACCGGCGGGAAGCTCAGGGTATCGCCGTTGTCGTCGCACAGGTACGGATAGACCGGCTTGTCGGCGACGATGTAGCCGTACTCCTGGCCTTTGGGATGCTTTTTGAGAATCTCGCGCAGGGAAAGCTCCTCGGTCATCCCCAGCGGGGTGAAACGGGTCCGGTCAGGATCGGCCCCGGTATAGTGGACCGGGAACTTGATCAGGTCGCTGCGGTAGATACCCATGGCTATGGTGCGCCTCTTTCGGCCGAAGTTGAAGCAGAGCTTCTCCTGGCTCTGAATCAGGGCCAGAAGGATATCCTCGGTCACCGTGCAGCCGGAGGCGGCGAATCCCAGGGAAAAGGCACGCACCGGGGCGGCCTCCTTGTGGCAGATGAAGGTCCTACCCCCGTTGTCCATCGTGCACTGCGGGGTGGAGAAGAAATCGTACAGGGGGACCTGCGCGCTCTCGTAGGTCTTCAGCTGGCGGGCCAGTCCCGCGGCGGACCACAAATCGGGGCGGTTGGTGTCGTTGAGCTCGAACTTGATGACCTTCTGGGCGGCATCGTGCTCGTCCAGTTCGGCCTTTGCGCGGGGGAGGATGGCCTCGAGGCCGGCATCGTCGATTGTGCGGCCCATCAGACCGAAGAACAGGCTTTCGGTGGTTTCGATTTTAGGCATCAGTTTCCCCTCCTTGTCCGTACGCTGTCGATGTTGGGTGAGAAGAGTTCCCTCAGGTCATTCAGTCCCAGGTGCATCAGGGCCATGCGGTCGATTCCCAGACCCCAGGCCAGGACCGGCACGTCGATTCCCAGCGGCCTGGTCACCTCGGGGCGGAAGATTCCGCTTCCTCCCAGTTCGAACCAACCCAGGACGGGGTGCTTGATGTGGACCTCGATCGAAGGCTCGGTGAAGGGGAAGTAGCCGGGTACGTACTTGACCTCTTCGGCCCCGGCGATTTCGGTGGCGAACATCTTGAGCAGTCCGAGCAGGGACCTGAGGTTCACATCCTCGCCGAGGACGATTCCCTCGGTCTGGTAGAAGTCCGCGCCGTGTGTGGCGTTGACCTCGTCATATCTGAAGCAGCGGACGATTCCGAAGTACTTGCCCGGAACGCGGGCCTTTGTCAGCTGGTGGGCCGAAAGTACGGTCCCCTGGCTGCGCAGGACCTGGCGGCGGGTGAATTCATGGTCGAAATGATAGCCCCAGCCGCGGGAACCCGTGTCGGCTCCGTCCTCGTGGGTGCGGGCGACGTTGTCAAGCCAGGGCTGCTCGATCTCGCGGCAGTGGCGGGGCTCCTTGACGTAGTAGACATCGTGGATGTCCCTGGCGCTGTGGAACTGGGGCATGAACAGGGCATCGCCGTTCCAGAACTCGTTCTCCACGAGCGGTCCGTCGAATTCCTCGAATCCCAGGGCGCAGAGCTTGTCCTTGACCCACTGCAGGTACTCACCGTAGGGGTTGAGCCTGCCGGGCACCAGCCTGGAAACCGGGGCGTTCACGCTGTACGGGCGGAAGGAAGAAGTCTTCCACGCTCCGGAGGCGATTATCTGCGGGGTGAGTTCGGCCAGTTCGTCTCCGGTGATATTGGAGTCGATTACGGCCTGTCTGGTCTGTATTCCGGTTTCGGTCAGACGGTAGGTGATTTCCTCCCTCTCGGCGGACTTGAACGGGGACTGGGCAGCACCGCGCTTTTTGGCGTTGGCGGCGATGACCCGCTTCTGCTGCTCATCGAGTTCCAGGTCCACCAGACAACCGTCCGGCCTGTCGGCGGCGGCCCTAAGCAAGGATGCCAGAACCTGTGTTTCCTCCGGCAGGACGGCATCGGGGGCGACGCAGGCCTGCTTTTCGGCGTTCATCGAGGCGGCCTTGGCCTTTAACAGCTGTCCGAACGATGAACCCACGTCGGCCTGCTCCAGCCCGAGTCTGGAGGCAATCTGGGGCAGGGTATGTGGACCATCGGCCTTCAGAAGGAGGAAAATCCTCTCCACTGGGGTGCCGGATTCGGCCTGCTGCCTTCCGGTCTCGGTGATTTCATAGACAATCTTCTGCTGTCTGCCGGTTTCCTCCAGACAGCCTCTGCCGCAGAGCCAGCTGAACGACTGGTTGCACTGACCGATGTTGTAGTGCAGACCGTCTGTCAGAAGCTGGGCCGTGATATCCTTTCCCGCCTCGGCGAAACGCAGAAGCCTGACTTCCAGCGGGTGGAGATTCTTGACGTCGATACCCATTAGGTTTCTCCTGAAAACAACCCCCTTCCCGGGGGCGCGCGCGTTAAACAAGGCCATTCTATATGTTGTCGGGAAAAAAGAAAAGTACCGGAACCGGCATTGTCTGTTTTCGTTTTTTGGGGTATAATCGGGGCATATGGAAGAGGCCAACAACGAACTTCAGTTCAGCATCGGGGAGCACGTCGTATATCCCCTGCAGGGTGTGGGAGTAGTCACCGACATCCGCAGCCGCACGGTCCACAACCGCGAAATCCTCAACTATGTCATCTATCTCGACATCTCCGACATGACCGTGACCGTCCCGGTGGACAAGGTCGCCGATATCGGCATCCGCGGCATCGTCAGCGGTCCCGAGGCGGCAGCAGCCATCGAGAGCATAAAGGAAAAGTGCGAGCCCTCCACCCTGGATTGGAAGCAACGTTATCAGGCCAATGTCGAACTGGTGCAGCAGGGCTCCATCGGAAACGTGGCAAAGGTTGTCCAGGCCCTCTATCACCGGAGCAAGGTCAAAGAACTTCCCGTCCAGGAGCGCAAACTCTACGAGAGCGCCATGAGACTCCTGATCGACGAGGCAGCCTTTGCTCTGGATCTGACCACCTCCGAGGTCAAGAAAATGGTGGACGAGAACCTGGGGTGCTGACATGCCCTCCGTCCCGTTCAGCCTGATCCTGACAGCCGCCGGCGCCTCCCGGCGCTTTTCATCCGACACCAAAAAGGAATTCTCCGAACTTGACGGGCACAGCGTGCTTTACCGTGCCGCCGAGCCGTTTTTCCGTCTGGACGGCCTGAAGATTGCCGTAGTCACCTACGCCCCGGGTCAGGAGCACTCCACCCGTCTGGCCATGGAGGACCTGGCTGACAGGGGAGTGCCTGTGTACTTCACACCCGGCGGGGAAACCCGGCAGGCCTCGGTGAAAAACGCCCTGGAACTTTTGTCCGGACTCGGACTAGAGGGCCTGGTTCTCATCCACGACGGAGCCCGCCCGTTTGTCAGCGTGCCGGTAATCGGGAACGTAATCGATGCCGCCCTGAAAACCGGCGCCGCATCCGCCGTCGTGCCCGTGGCTGACTCGGTGGTCCGCTCCGACGGACAGTTGTTCGGGCAGTACGTCGACCGGTCGGGCCTGTACTGTGTACAGACACCCCAGGCTTTTGACTTTCAATCGATTCTCAGGGCCCACCGCCTGGCCTCTGAAGAGGGCAGGAGTTTTTCCGACGACATCTCGGTCTATCAGACCTACATCGGCCCCGCCGCCGTTGCCGCAGGGGACCGCGGAAATATAAAGATCACCTGGCAGGAGGACCTGCGCTCAAACGGCGGCAACTTCAGGACAGGGTACGGATGGGACCTGCACGCCCTCTCTCCGGGGCGCCCCCTGATGATCGGCGGAGTGATGATTCCCTCCGACAGGGGTGAAGTGGCCCACTCCGACGGCGATGTCCTGATTCACGCGATTATCGACGCAATTCTCGGAGCTTTGGCTTTAGGGGACATCGGTCAGCATTTTCCCGACACCGACCCGGCCTATAGCGGTGCCGACTCGGCCGACCTTTTAAGGCGCACCCTCGAGCTTGCCGGCCGGCCTGAAATCATCAATCTTGACTGCACCGTGATTCTTGAGAAACCCAAACTCGCCCCGTTCATCATCCCCATACGGGCCCGTCTGGCCTCCATCATGGGGCTGGATGCTTCGCGCGTCTCGGTAAAGGCCAAGACGGCCGAACACCTGGGGGCTATCGGCTGCGGTGAGGCTGTTTCCGCTCTGGCCTGTGTTCTTATCAGTCGGTAATCAGCATCGTCCTCGGGTCGAGGGTGACTCCGGTCGGGTGGGACACGCGGCTGTGGTGGTCCTGCACGACGGTCATGATGACCTTTGACTTTTCCTCGTTGTACTTCAGTCCCACCAGAACGTCGATCAGGTCCTTAAGCGGAGCCATCGTCTCGGGAACTCCGAATTCATCGTAACCTACACCCTGGACGGCGGGGGAGACGGAGAACCAGACCTCGATGTTCATCTCCTGGGCAAAGGCCTTGATCTTGCGCACATCCTCCTCGGTCGCCTTTGTCAGGTGGTAGCCGTCGAACAGCACGGCGTCGGCCTGGAAGGCGCCCTGCCTGATCAGGGTGGACAGACTGCTGATGATCCGGTCGACGCTGACGTTCTCCTGGGAGAAGTTCATCACGACCCGGTTCTCGCGCATCGTGTTGTACACGGCAAAGGCATCGTCGAGGGACTTGTACTGGCTGATTTCGCGGAAGACTTCCTTGTACCAGTTCAGAACGTGCTCGACGTTTCCGGAAAATGATACGTGGATCAGGTGCTGGCCCTGCAGCAGCTTGTCCGTGGCGATATGGACCAGGCAGGCCGTCTTTCCGATACCGTGGCGGGATGCCAGGACACCGATGTTGCCCTTTCCCAGACCTCCGTTTATTGACTCCTCGAAAACCCTGATCGGGCTGTTGCTTATCAGTTCGTTGACCTGCATGGTTTCCTCCCTATGTCAGTATAGCACGGCCGGGCTCATTTGCCCTTGTTCTTTTCCTCGTATTCCTTCTTGAGCTGCTCCGAGACGGACTGCGGGGCCTTTGCATAGTGGTCAAGCTCCATGGTGAACTCCGCCTTTCCCTGCGACATCGACCTGAGGACGGTCGAGTAGCCGAACATCTCCGAAAGCGGGACCTCGGCGTCGATGGTGCAGTTGCTGTGGTCTTCGGTGGAAGAAACGATGATGCCACGGCGCTGGTTGATTGAGCCGAAAATCGCCCCCTGGAACTCCGACGGGCTCTCGACCTCGACCTTCATGATCGGCTCGAGAATCGCCGGCCCGGCCTGGGCGAAAGCCTCCCTGAAGGCATTGAGGGCCGCCGTCTGGAATGCCATGTCCGAAGAATCCACCGGGTGCCAGGCTCCGTCGTTCACGCAGCACACAACCCCGACGATGGGGAATCCCAGCTGCGGGCCCTTTTTCATCGCGGTGCGGAAACCCTTGTCGCAGGACGGGATGAACTCGGTCGGAATCGTGCCGCCTTTGACCTCGTTTACGAAGCGGTACTCGCGGTCCTCGTCCTCCGGTCCCGGGGTGAAGGGCTCGATGTATCCGGCGACGCGGGCGAACTGTCCGCTTCCTCCGGTCTGTTTCTTGTGGGTGTAGTTGAACTCAGCCCTGCGGGTAATTGCCTCGCGGTACGCCACCTGGGGCATGCCGACCTCAACCTCGGCCTTGTATTCCCTGCGCATCCTCTCGACATACACATCCAGATGGAGCTCGCCCATTCCCTTGATGATCGTCTGGTTGCTTTCCGGGTCGACGTAGGTCTGGAACGTCGGGTCCTCCTTGGTGAAGCGGTTGAGGGCCTTGGCCATGTTGTCGGCCGATTTCTTGTCCTTTGGCGTGATGGCCAGCGAGATGACCGGTGTCGGAACGTAGGACGAAGTCATGGCGTAGTTCAGCCCGGGGGCGCAGAAAGTGTCGCCCGAGGCGCAGTCGATTCCGAACAGGGCGGCGATGTCACCGCAGCCGGCTTCGGAAATGTCCTCCATCTCGGAGGCGTGCATCTTTACCAGGCGCCCGATTCTCAGACGGCGGCGGGTGCGGGTGTTGACCAGCTCATCTCCCTTTCTGATGTGGCCCTGATAGACGCGGATGTAGGTCAGCTGGCCGTACTGTCCGTCGGTCAGTTTGAACGCCAGAGCCACCGTCGGCTCGGCGGGGTCGGAGCGGAGGATCACCTCGCTCTCGTTATTGTCCATGTCCAGGGCGCGGTTGGTGACCTCGGTAGGATCGGGAAGGAACTTCACCACTCCGTCCAGCAGGGGCTGGATTCCCTTGTTCTTGTGGGCCGAACCGAGGAAAACCGGGCAGAGCTGCAGGCTCAGAGTCCCGCGGCGGATGGCCTTTTCGACCATCTCTACCGGGACATCCTCGCCCTCGAGCAGCAGCTCCATCATGTCGTCGTCAAAGGCGCTGGCCTTGTCCAGCAGCTCCTCGCGGCGGGAGAGGGCCTCGCCCATCAGCTCCTGCGGGACTTCCTCCTCGCGCAGGATCTCTCCGTTGGGACCGTCGAAATAGACGGCCTTCATCCTCAAAAGGTCGACCACCCCCTGCAGATGGTCCTCAAGCCCGATGGGAATCTCCATCAGCACAGCGTTGAGAAAGAGCTTCTCGCGCAACTGGTCGACGACCCGGTACGGATTGGCACCGGTGCGGTCGCATTTGTTGATAAAAGCGATGCGGGGAACCTTGTAGCGGTTCATCTGGCGGTCTACGGTGATCGACTGGCTCTGGACTCCGCCTACGGAGCAGAGGACGAGGATCGCCCCGTCCAGGACCCGCAGCGAGCGCTCGACCTCGATGGTGAAATCCACGTGGCCCGGAGTGTCGATCAGGTTTATCTCGTGGTTCTTCCAACTGACGCTGGTCGCGGCGCTTTCGATGGTGATGCCCCTCTCGCGTTCGAGGTCCATGCTGTCCATCGTCGCCCCGACGCCGTCCTTTCCGTGTACCTCGTGGATGGCGTGGATGCGGTTGCAGTAGAAGAGAATCCTCTCGGAGAGGGTCGTCTTCCCGGAATCGATGTGGGCGCTGATTCCGATGTTTCTCATAAGTGCAAGTTCTTTAGTCATTCTTCTATTCCTGAAATCCAGTCGAGATTAATACATCCGCCCGTTTTTTTCAATGACAGAACGCCGTTTCCGGCCTTGCCCCGGTTGCCTGTGTGACCCGGTCCCGCCTCCGGATACAACTTTTTTGCCAAAAATTTGCAAAAAAGTTATATCAACATAACTTTTTGGCCCAAAAACGGTGAAAAAGTTGTATCAACACAACTTTTTTGCCAAAAAACTGCAAAAAAGTTATATCAACATAACTTTTTCATCAAAAAACCCCCAAAAAGTTATGTGGGCAAGGCCCGGGCGACCCCCGCATGGCCTTGCTCTGGACCTGCCTATGGCATATGATTTGCCCATGATGAAACATCAGAGATCCTGCGGGGTGCTGCTGCATCCCATTTCCTTTTACGGACCCCACGGAATCGGCTGTCTCGGAGCCGAGGCGCGGGAGATCCTCAACCGCTTCAGACAGGCCGGAGTCACCCTGTGGCAGATTCTGCCCCTCGGGCCGACCGGCTACGGTGATTCGCCTTATTCGGCCCTGTCCGCCTTTGCCGGAAACGAGTTGCTGATCGATGTCCGGACTCTGCCCGGGGCCGACCTCAGCGCCCTGGACAACCGGGACACGCAGCGGGTCGACTACGGGGTTGTCAGGCAGCAGAAGATGTCGGCGCTGATGCTGTGTGCCGATACCTTCATCGCCCGGGCCGGAACCGCAGAAAGGCGGGAGTTCGAGGCATTTTGCCGCAGAAACGCCTTCTGGCTGGACGACTACGCCCTTTACCGGGTGCTCTGCGAAGTCCACAACGACACCCGGCCCTTCATGTGGCCCAGACCCGAGGCCCGGCGCCAGCCTCAGACGATAGAGAAACTCACAGCCAGACATGCCGCGCAGATTCAGCGGTGGAAGGTGCTGCAGTTCTTCTTCCGCCGCCAGTGGGACGCCCTGCACGCCTACGCCAACAGCCTCGGCATGAAGATCATCGGCGACATTCCGATTTTCTGCGCCCAGGACAGCGTCGATGTGTGGTGCAACCCCGCGCTGTTCAACCTGGACAAAAACGGCATGGCGGACAAGATCGCCGGAGTTCCGCCGGATGCATTCTCCGCCACCGGCCAGCTCTGGGGAAACCCGACCTACAACTGGCCGGAGCATGAAAAGGACGGATTTGCCTGGTGGAAGAGCCGCATGACCCAGACCCTGTCGCTGGTGGACATCGTCAGAATCGACCATTTCCGCGGATTCGAGGCCTGTTGGGAAGTCCCGCAGGGAGCCGAGACCGCAGCCGCCGGACACTGGGTCAAGGGACCGGGGATGAAACTGTTCAAGGCGCTTGGCCGGAATCTGCCGGTAATCGCCGAGGACCTGGGCATCATCACCGACGAGGTCCGCGAGCTTCTGCGCCAGACCGGTTACCCGGGGATGGCGGTACTGCAGTTCGCCTTCTGGCTGAGAGACGGTAAGCTTGAGCAGAAGAACGCCTATCTGCCCCACATGCTTGACAGCAACATAGTCGCCTATACAGGAACCCACGACAACGACACGACCCGAAGCTGGTACGACTGGCAGGATGAGGCGACGAAGGACATGCTGCGCCGCTACTTCCAGTGCCCGGACTCCGACATCGTATGGCAGATGATTCGGACATTGCTGATGAGCCGGGCTGACTACGTGATCATCCCCGCACAGGATATCGCCGGGCTGGGGCAGGAGGGCAGGATGAACCAGCCCTCGACGGTGGGCACATCCAACTGGAGCTGGCGCCTGAGACGAGACGATATCCGTGACTGGATGTTCGAGCGCCTGAGGGAGATGAACAGCCTCTACGGACGGGACGGGGAATGAATCTGGTCCTTTTCACGCCGGAGCAGGAGCGCCTTTACCGCCGCTTTGATGAACTGATCGTGCCGGCTGCGGACAAACGTGCCGGACACATAATCAATGTCCTGAAACTCAAACAGGGTGACACTCTGCGCTGCGGAACCGTCGGAAGCGGGCATTATTGCCTGATGCGGGTGCTGGACATCAGCCCGGACGGAGTGACTCTCGGTCCGACAGGAGAGGAGTTCCCGTCCCCGGAGCCGAACCCGGTTACCCTGATTCTCGGTCAGGTCAGGCCGATCTGCGTCAAACGGATACTGAGGGACGTCACCGCCCTGGGTGTCGGCAAACTGGTTCTGACCCTCGGCGAAAACTGCGAGAAGTCCTACGCCTCGGCGACGATCTACACATCGGGCGAGTACCAGGATGTGCTGCTCGACGGGGCGATGCAGGCCATGACCACATATATCCCGCAGACGGTCTTTGCCAGGGATGTCCGCCAGGCTCTCGAGTTTACAAGAGACGCCTCGGGGGACCGGATCCTGCTGGACAACGTTGTGGGCAGCCACAGACTTGCCCAATCCCGGATCGGGGAGGGGGAGTGCGTGATGGCAATCGGACCGGAGCGGGGCTGGACGGACAACGAGCGGAGCCTGTTTATCAACGCGGGATTTGCCCCGATGCTCATCGGGCAGAGGGTTCTGAGGACCGAGACGGCTGTCCCGGTGGCTCTGGGCATACTTCTGTCCAGAACCGGGCGGATGTGATAGAATCGGCACAGGCTGAATCTGGAGGCTGAAATGAAGAGAAACGACGCCAAGGAAGTTTTCGACATACCGGTATTCAACAAGTTCTTTCCGTTCCTGATGAAGAGACGGTGCGACGCCCTTGTTTACCAGACAATAACCTTTGACATGACCAACGCCGTGGAGTTTGTCCGCCGCTACAACAAGGAGCACCCGGACGAGGGGCGGCTCAAGGTCTTTTCCCTCTACGTGGCCGCGATGATGCGCCTGATGGCCCTGCGCCCCGAACTGAACCGCTTCATCGCCGGTTCACGCTACTGGCAGCGCAACGAGCTGTCGGTGAACTTCATCATCAAGGAGAGCTTCGACGACCACGCCCCGGAGCGCAGCGACCCGCTGGTGATCCCCCACGACGCCACGTTGCCCGAGGTGGCGAAGCTGATCAACGACAAGATCGACGAGGCCCGCAGCGAGGACGGGGACACCACCGCCGACGAAGCCATCGGGCTTTTCATGAAGTTCCCCAAGTGGGTGATCAAGGCCATCGTCGGAATCGCCGGTTTCCTCGATCATCATGGCAAGGCCCCGGCAATCCTCCGCGAGGCTGACGGAATGCACACCTCTCTGTACATCTCCAACCTGGGCAGCATCGGCCTGATGGCCGGCCCGACCTTTCACCACCTCTACGAATGGGGCACGACGAGCATGTTCCAGACGATGGGCTCGGTCAACCGCCGGGTGGTCTTTGACGAAGACGGCAAGGTCACCAAGAAGTACGACATGACCGTCGGCGTCACATTGGATGAGCGCATCTGCGACGGATTCTACTTCGTAAAGAGCTTCATGATCCTTCAGGACCTGATCAACCATCCTGAAAAGCTGATGGAGCGACCCGAGCTTCCGCCGCCGCTGATGACCAAAAAGGAATACCAGGCAAAGATGAAGGCCGAGAAAAAGGCCCGCAAACTTGCCGCCAAGGCAAAGGCCAACGAGGCTCCCGCGGCCCCCGGACCTCAGACCGACTAAAGCCGGGAATTGATCTTAGAGAAATAGGCCTCTTTCATAGCCGCCTCAAAGGCGGCGTTTGAGTCGTACTCAAAGCCCAGTGAAGGCAGCCAGATCTCAGGCTCCTCCATGCAGATGTAGAAGAACACGTGCTCCTTCCACTCCCGCGGGAAATGGGAGTAGAGGAATGAGAACATCTTTATCTTAACATCCCGCGGGTAGGAGTACTTGCCCGCCACCGGCGTGAGTTCCATCTGCAGGATCCGGCTCTCCCTGGGGCTCTGCCTGAGGGTGCGGATCACCGGGCCGGGGAAGGTCAGGGTGCCCATCGAGACGGTCATCACTTCCTCAGGGCTGAAGAGACTTGTGAGCCTTTCAACAGCGGCGGCGTACTCGTCCTCCCAGCCCTTGAAATACACCATCGGATGGAAGTGGAAACCGACAAGCGAGCCTGCATCCGCCGCCAGGCGGGCAGCATGCAGCCGGGCCTCTGAAGGCGCGGTGAGCAGCTCTTCGTTTTCGATTATCGTCGGGGCGTTGAGCGACCAGGTGGGGACCATGTTGGCAGGGAAGGGAACCTTTCCGAGCCAGTCGGTGCGGGAGCTTTTTGATTTGAGTTCAAGCACGATTTCAGGATGCCTGCGGGCGAAGCCGGCCAGGGCGCTGAGAGTCCCGTAGTCGTCCCCGTACAGAAGCGAGTCGGAGCTCTGGCCGGTGCCCAGGTGCCAGGTCCCTTCCGGTAGTTCAAGGCTCTCAAGCCGGGCCGGCAGATCGGAGGGAAATTTCACTTCGCCTTTGCAATAGAAACTCTGGATCGAGCAGTAGGAGCAGCCGAACGAGCACTGCTGGATTGCATCAAGCGTCCTGAGGTTGCAGCAGCGCAGGACTTCGGCCTCGGGAGGGCAGGGGCAGCGGCCGGTCAGTTTGAGGGCCGGACCTCCGACAAATACGGCCTTTTCCTTTTGAATCTTCAGCTTCGGGGCATTGAACGTCGAATAATCCGTCGGCTCCCGGCGGAGCCGGTCCACCGCTGTGAGCACCGCTTTTAGGGCGGCTTTGGACAGAGCTTTGGCCTGCAGTCCCTTGAGGGCCTCCGGTGATGGCCAGAAGTCGGCCAGCGGACGCTCCTGCCAGAGCCGCAGGTCCCCGGCGGTCTCAAAGAGGATGCGGGTCTGGGACCAGGTGAGCCTCAGCTCGTCGCGCTTTTTCAGGATGAATTCGCGGTCGGTCTCACGCACCAGAATATCGCCGAAGTTGCTGTTGTCCATGGCAGGATTGTAACGCGCATCGCTGACGGTTGCAAATACGGGACGCCGGTTGTATCTTTCAGTCATGGTCGACCGTTCAAGCGAAGGTTTCAACAACGCCCGTCAACAGGCCAGGTCCCTGCCGCAGAACCCCGGATGCTACCTGATGAAGGACGCCTCCGGGACTGTGATTTACGTCGGAAAGGCCAAGAACCTTCACAGGCGGGTGAACCAGTACTTCCTCCCCGGGCGCGATCTGAAGACCCAGGCCCTGGTGGAGAAAATCAGCCGGATCGAGCACATCATCACCGGAAACGAGTACGAGGCGCTCGTTCTGGAAAACAACCTGATAAAAAAATACAACCCTCACTACAACATCCTCCTCAAGGACGGCAAAAGCTATCCGGTAATCCGCATCACCGACGAGCCTTTCCCAAAGGTCTTCACCACACGGCGGATCATCGACGACGGCTCGCGCTACTTCGGACCGTTTCCCGACGGGACGCGGACCGCGGTGTTCATGGACCTGATCGACCGTCTCTTTTCCCTGAGAAAGTGCTCCACGCCGCTTAAAAAGCGCAAGGTTCCCTGCCTGTACTACCACATCGGACAGTGCAGCGCCCCGTGTTGCGGTCTGGTCAGCGAGCAGGATTACCGCAAAAACGTCGCCAAGGTCATCGAGCTCCTGGAGGGGCGCAGCGAGAGCCTCCAGCGCCGGCTGAGGCAGGAGATGACCGAAGCCTCGAAGAAACTCGACTTCGAGACCGCCGCCAGGTGCCGGGACCTGATTGCCTCCATCGAGGCGGTGACCCAGGAGCAGGAGGTCCAGTCGTTTGCCTCCGAGAGCCGTGACTACGCCGCCATCGAGATGCGCCCGCCTCTGTGCACCGTCTCGCTGATGCAGATCCGCGACGGCAAGCTTCTGGGCAAGGCCCTGTACCGCGCCCAGACCCTCGGCTCGGAATCCGAAACCCTGCTGGGCTTTCTGGTTCAGTACTACAGCGACGGGCGGGAGCTGCCCTCGGAGCTCTATGTGTCCCACGAAATCGACTACTCCCTGATAAAGGAGTTCTTCCTCCACGAACTGGACCACGCGGTTTCCGTCGAGGTTCCGACCACCGGCAAGCACTTCAGGATCCTGAGGATGGCAGGGGAGAACGCCCGCCGGGACGTTGAACTGGCCTGCCGCTCGATTGACAACAGCGCCGGGTTGGCCGAGCTGGAGCAGGTCCTCGGACTGTCCGCACCGCCTGCTCTGATTGAGGGATTTGACATAGCGCAGCTGTCCGGCAAATACACGGTCTCGTCGCTGATTTCCTTCAGGGACGGTAACCCCGATCCGAAAAACTACCGCAGATTCAACATCAAATCACTTGACGGGGCCATCGATGACTATGCCTCGATTGCCGAGGCGGTGCGCCGGCGCTACACCCGCGTCGTCAACGAGAACCTCCCCAGACCGGATCTGATTCTCATCGACGGAGGCAAAGGCCAGGTCAACACGGCCCGTGACGTGCTGGACGAGGTGGGACTGGCCGACGTACCGGTGGTCGGTCTGGCCAAGGAGAGGGAAACCATCGTCTTTGACGACGGCCGTCCCGATCTGAATCTGCCGCTGTCCTCTGCCGCCCTGAGAATCCTCATAGCAGTCAGGGACGAGTGCCACCGCTTCGCCACCGGGGCCAACCAGGCGATGCGCTCAAAGGATGTCAGTTTCAGAATCCTCCAGTCGGTGCCCGGAATCGGCCCGGCTTCCAGTGAAAAGCTGATGAAGGCCTACGGCTCGATGGACGCCATCCTGGAGGACAAACCCGAGGACATTGCCAAAAAGGCCGGCATAAGTCTGGCCGCGGCTCAGCGCCTGGTCAAAAAACTCGACGTAAGCAAGTAATCAAAAGCCGGGGAACCGGGGGCAATCCGGCCTGCGGCCCCTGTTGCCAACAATAGTCCAGATCATCCGGTGCAGGATAATCCGCGTCAGGTCGGCCCCGCCCTGTCTGAGCTCAGCCTCGGTGTCGGAGAGTACTGCCAGAATCGCCTCCACATCGGGGAGGCGGTAATTGGCGCAGGCCGACCTGTAGATGGTGATATCGTTGGGTCGGGAGATCTTCGCCCCCCGCTCGAACACCGAGGCGCCGGCAAAGGCACTTGATTGGTCGGTGCCCTGCTGAATCTGAACCAGCACTGAATGCAGCCTGCGGAACGACCACACCAGGGCGGGGAAAAGCCTGGAGAACTGGTCGGTCGACGCCGAGGCGTTTATGGCGTCGATACAGCGCAGCGCCCCCTCCAGATCCCGCCTGGCCATATAGGCAAACAGCGTATACCCGTCCTCCTGCCGCGTGTGGGACAAAAACGACTCCACATCGTCCTGCGTCACGCAGTCCGAGCCGTTGAGCCGGGTGAAGATTGCCAGCTGCGAGCAGATTGTCCTGAGCTCTGCGGTATCGTTCTCGACCAGCATCAGAATCAGGTTCAGAGCCTCCTCCTGGATGCTTACCCCGTTTTTGCGCATGAAAGTGCGCACCCAGCCGGGTTTCTGCGCCTCTTTCATCTCCCAGAAGACCCGCTTCTCAAAGCCCTCGGCCCCTTCCTTTGGAAAGAACGCGTCGATCGGCCTGTTGATGCGCGTCTCCGCCGACGTAAGCACGAACGTGACATCGGAATCGGGGTGGGCCAGATACTGGCAGACGAGCTTCTCAAGCTCCGCCTTGAGCATCCCGCCCGAGGCATCGGTGTACTCCTTAGGAATATCGAGCCACACAAAGCGCTCCGGGCAGAACAGGGATGCGTTTCCCAGCGCGTCTGTCAGACTCCGGGCGTAATCATCATAGGGATAAATCTTGTACGACTCGGTGTCCGGATTCAGCGATGTGCGGATGCTGTCGATGAAGTCGGCCTTTTCACCGGCCTCCGGCCCGAGCAGAAGATAGTTTTTGCCCATTCGAGCCTCAGTAGCTGCGGATTGTCAGGACGAGCTTTCCCAGAATGCGGCAGTCCCTGGTGAACACGGGGTTGAAGCTGGGGTTTGCCGGCCTCAGCTCGACGTTGCCGGGGTGGAAGTAAATCCGCTTCAGGGTCACGCCGTCGTACTCGCCGTAGGTGGCCATGACAATCTGCCCGTTTTCGGCCGTCTGGCACTGCTCCAGGATGGCCATGTCACCGTCCATGATGCCCAGATCGACCATGCTCTGTCCGCTGACCCTCATGGCGAAATACTCGGCGCTCCTGTTGGGCAGCAACGATGCCGGCAGAGACAACTCACTGTCCTTGTTCTCCTCACAGATCAGCGGAAGTCCGGCGGCGACCCTGCCGAGCACCGGCACGGAAACATGGAACGCGTCGCCGTCGACATACTCGGTTGCGATAACCTTGTTGGACCGGGAGACATTGTCCGTGCTGCTGATGGCCCCCTTCTTCTGCAGAGCCTGGAGGTGGTCGAACGCCGCCTTTGTCGAAAACCCGAAATGTGCAGCTATCTCCCTGTACGAAGGTGAATAACCCTTTTCCTCACGGAACCTGTAAAGGAAGTTGAGAATCTCTTTCTGTCTGGTCGTAAGTCCGTTCATGGCGTTCCCCCACCATGACTATATCAGAACCTCCGCCTTTATGCAAGGAATACTTACCATCCGTTAACCCGCCGCCCCCGCGGGCCACTGGCCTCTTTTTTCAAAAACTCTTCAAACCAGGCCAAATCTTTGGCCGCTTTTTTCCAAAATCCTACGAACCAGGCCAACCGACTGGCCTCGTTTCATCAAAAACATAGCAAACTAGGCCAAATCGTGACCTCGTATCTTCAAAAAAGCACGGAGCGAGGACAAAAATGACCTCGCTCCGCAAAAAATCAATCGACCTAGGACAGTCGCCCATGATTTGCCTGGTTCCCGCATCGGATTCCCAAGTTCGGCAACCCACACGAAAACTCAGAATTGTTCTCAGCGAAACGCATTTTTGCCCAGATAGTAAGGCAGACGGAGGTTTCAGCCAAAATGAAACAAAAAACAGGAATTCCGGTTGACAAGAATAGGATATATCCTATATTCAATAATAGTGCGGAATCAAGGTTCGAGGTTGAGTTCTACCGGCGTTCTGATGGAATTGAACCGGCTAAAGACTTTCTTTTGAGTCTTGGGAAAAAGATGCGTGCGAAAATGATGGACATGATTGCACTATTACAAGACAACGGATATGAACTTAGAGAGCCTTATTCCAAACACCTGTCTGACGGGATATTCGAGCTCAGGGCTAAAGTCGGTTCTGATTCAACGAGGGTTTTGTTTTTTTTCTATGTAAACCGACGTATCATCCTGACGAACGGGTTTATAAAGAAGACTCAAAAGATTCCCTGGGGAGAACTTGAAAAAGCGAAAAAGTATCGCTCGGACTTTATGGAACAAAGAGGAGAGAGGTGATGGGAACCAAATTCAATGCTTTTCTTGCAGAGCAACTCAAGGATTCTGAATTCAGAAAAGAATACGAAGCTCTTCAACCTGAGCATGCAATCACCCAGGCAATCATTGATGCCAGAAAAGCCTCCGGGCTCACTCAAAAGGAGCTCTCTGAGCGCACCGGGATTGCCCAAGGTGATATCAGCAAACTCGAAAGGGGAAATGCGAACCCTTCTGTCCGCATGCTTCAGCGCCTGGCTTCAGGCATGGGCATGACTGTCAGAATTGAGTTCTTGCCTCAATCAGTGAGCTGTGCTTACACGTCCTCGCGCAGGATGTAGGATTCAGTGGCGCTCGGGAAGTCGCCGGGGCTGGCTGACTCAAGGCCTTTGTAATCAATGAAACATGGTTTGCCCCTAAGCAGCGGCTTGCCGGGCTCGGCAGAGGCGACGGACACCCTCGCGCGGTAACAACCATAGCCGCCGAGCTTTTCTCTTATGTCCGGTGACAGCCGGATTTCCTCGCCGACAGGGGTTCCGCCCGACAGGGACTGGACGAAAACAAATGCCTTGCCTTTCTCCTGCTCGAACCAGATGCTGGGGTGGATTCCGATGATGTCGCAGTAGGAGAGGACTCTGCCCCCGTGCTTGATTATGTCATCACGCACAACCTGGATGGCCAGGGAATGCACTTCCCATGGCGACATCTCGATTTCCTCCTCCAGATCGTAGAACCTGGGGGAAACCAGGCGAATGGGCGAGCAACGCGCAAGAAACCAGGCTGTGTTCACCAACGGGAACTCTTCCATGCGGGTCATAGGATCGTAATAGTGTAAATATTCCCTCATAGGGATTACCCCCGAAATCAGGTTGTTCTTTTCGCATTCTCTGAGTTGATTATCAACTGTCTGTTCATCCATCATTATCCTGCCGTCCGCCATGACGATGGCGACAAGCACACTGTAGATTCTGTTCTTGAATCCGAAGCACAGATGCTGGAAAGCCGGCTGCTGCAACTCCGTCTGAATCCACCTGAATTCAGGGAATCCGTAGCCGCACTTGTTAAAATAACGCTGAATCTCCGCTCCCGCATACTGAACCGCAACCGACAGTTTTTCAAGGTCGATTTCCATGATGCCCCCTATCTGTTTTTATATGCTTTATTATATACTATATAAGGAAATTTTTCAATATCCGGACCCTGGAAAAACAGCGTCTCGGGCTATGGCTCCTGACGTTGTTTTCTTTGCTCCAGCCTTCGTTTTTGGGATGCCTTTCAGCCCTGCCTCGCTCCGGCATTTTTGGCTGCAACGAGGCCATTTTCGTCCTCGCGCCGTCGTTTTTTCACAAATCGAGGACAAAAACGGACTACTTCCGCGCGTTTTTGCCGGGGCGAGGCCCACTGCCTACGGTTTCCGGGCGATTCCTGACCGTCTCCGCCTGCAGACACTCTGACCCGGCGGAGTCAATCCATTTCCCGGGATAAGGAGTCCGTTGAGACTGAGAGAATTCTGCCGATTTTCCTGGCTTCGGCTTTTCCGAGCCCCGCGGATGAAGCAAAAGAATCCCAGTGCGAAAGACTCTCGCATACCTCGAGAACGGTTTTTCTGATGAGGGATTCCGACAGCCCCATATTTCTCCCGCTTGCCAGAAAATCCGAGAAGCCGATGTCCTGTCGTTTACCGTTGACACTCATCTGGTGCCGGCTGGTCCACATCCCGTCCGGGTTGAACGAATAGGTGACATCATAGGCAGGGGAGAGCGACCAGATTCCTGCCCTGTCCATAAGGAAAGAGATGTTCTTAACGTGATCATCGTGATTCCAAGCGAGAACATTGAACACCATTCTTCTGAAGAACTGTACTACCTCTCCGCCGGTCAGCCCAAGTTGCCTCATCACCCGGGCCGCGTCTTCATAGCTGTGTGCGCCGCTGCTGTTGAAGTCCATGTGGGCGATGGCTCCCAGTGACTGCATGTGGAGCTTGCCGTTCTGTTCGTCCCTGTCAAAGCGCTTAGTCAGAAAATGAGCCCTTCCGTTCTCTTCCAAAAGCCGGCATTCCTGCATCACAAGTCCCGCGTGTCTGGCCATGAGGTGATAAGCATATTCTATGCGGGTGTAATGCGGAGCATCGGGACCTTCCTTGTCTCCGTTTCCCGAGACACCATCGAATTTCATGAGCCAATAGCCATATCCTTTGCCCGCGGGAATCTGTCCGGATCTTATGTCTCCTGTCTCCTTGTTCCATGCAATGACCGCTTTTGCTCTCGCTCCTCCGGCCGACGAACCGACCTTGATAATCTCCTCAAGAGAATCATTCCCCAGAGAGATGCGCAGACCCTGCCTCATCTGCAGTACCTTTGAGGCGAGTTCCACCAACTTGTCTATTTCTATACTCGATTGTTCTGTCTGCCCCGGTCCTGTGGCCGGCTCGAATTCGAGAGCGCCCATCCCGCGGCTTCCCGTATAGCAGAGCCTCTCGACAGGATTGAACGATTCCGGGGCCCTGTTGTGGCTCCGAAGCCACGCCTCGATGACAGCGTTTCCGAATTTGTCCGGCAGGCTGTCCGCGAGCAGACCCGGAAGCCCGTGAAAGGACTGTCTGTTCAGGCTCGGGAACTCATACACCCGCCCGGACAGCGGCATCATGATGGGAGAAACCTCAATTCCGGACTTTCTGAAATCAGGATCGTATTCAAAAGAACCCACACCGCGGTTCTCGTCGAATACAACGGATCCGATTCGGGTTCCCCACAGTATGACGTTTGCCGCGGTCATCTTTCATCCCCCCATTTCCATCTGTCGGCAGGTGCCTTCCTGGCGTATGCCCGCTTCCTCGGCTTCTGCTTTTCAGCAATCCTTATCGGACTCATCCCTATTTCGGGTATCATGGAATCCATGTTTTCGATGACGTTCAGAACCCTCATAACCTTGATCACAGTCAGAAAGGAAACATCGTTACCCGACTCAATACTGTTCACTGTCCGCAGGGAGATTCCTGCCCGCGCGGCCAGTTCCCTCTGCGGCATAGGAACAGCAAGCCTGGTTTCCCTTATCCGCACACCAAGTTCTTTCAGCAGCTCCGTATCGGAGAGTCCTCTTGTAATCCGCATCACACCCTCTGCCAATGATAATACACGACAACCGCACAATGTGCAATAAGTCTCATATTGTACGCCAAAAACGTGTATAACATGCAGAATACTGCACTTTTCAGACGTCTCCTCCAACCAATTCCTGGCAAGCCCTGACCGTCCCCGCAGTAGACAGGCGGTCCCCGAAGTGGTATACTTCAAACAACGGGATTTACACTTCTACTTGCAGCCGTTATCTGCTAAAGGAAGAGCGGACCTGTAATGGTCTTTTCTTTTTTTCCGCCCTAAGGCTCTCCGTAAAAGTGCATCTCCCATCCCGCCTGCGCGGGACAAACCCAAGGACGCGGATTTATTCCGACTTGCCTGCGTCCGTAAACAAGAGGCTAAAAGGAGGCCGACATGACTGTCGCAGAAGCAAAGGCTCAGCTTGAGCTCACACTCGGATTTCTTCACCTTGAAGAAGATTCATTCTCGATCCGCAACGGAAGGCTGCAATCCAAAAAGGGATACATGGACATCCCCGTGGATAAACTCATTGCAATCATCCCCGCCCACGGAACCGTGATGGCCATCTGGCCGAGGGAAAAGGAATGAACTGCAATCTGATTCTCAACATTCCACATGCATCCGATTACATCCCCGAGGACTGCTTCCCGAAGGATAGTGAAGAGTTTCGGATTCTCAAGGAGGACCAGATCAACATGGTGGACTGGTACACGGATGAATTGTTCAACAACGGGATAGGTGTTCCTGTAATCGCTCCCGTTTCCCGTATGGTCTGCGATACCGAACGCTTCAGAAACGATGAGGACGAGCCCATGTCAAGAATCGGTATGGGCGTCTGCTATGAAACCACATCCGATCTGAAACACAGATTCCATATCTCCAAGGAACACCGGGAACACGTGATCCGGAACTACTATGATGTCCACCACAGGGCGTTGGAACTGGCCGTGGCAAGGGCTATCGCTTCCCGCGGCCATGAGGTCATAATGGACTGCCATTCATTCAGCCCCGTTCCGTTGCCTTATGAACAGGATCAGAACACGAACAGACCCGACATCTGCATCGGAAGGGATTTTTTACATACTCCCGGACAGATCGATGAATGGTCACGGGATTTCTTCCGGAGAAGAGGGTACAAGGTGTCGATAAACAGACCTTATTCGGGAACCATTATGCCAATGAAGTACTATCACAAGGTAAAGGTTCTCTCCCTGATGGTGGAAGTCAACAGAGGGCTCTATCTGAAAGAGGGGACCAATGAGAAGAACGAGTACTTTCCGACATTGCAGAAACATCTGAAGGAATTCCAGGAATATGTTCTGAGGAAGTTCGTAGAACCCCGTTTACTGCATTTGGGACTGGCCAAAGCCGATGACCCGTTATTCGACCACCCGCTGTTCATCAGCACAATGAGAAGGGTCAGCGACTTCACCGGGAAGTAATACCCAAAGGTGTATGGAGAAAGCATTCACTGTGAGGGGGCAAACAGGATTATGCCGATTGATTACAGCCAAGTAACAGAGGCAGCATACAGGAAGCTGAAAACCGCAAAGACGCCGGATAAGTTTCATGCCGAAACATATGACGGCATCTCCGTGAAAGCTTATGATCCAGGAACTTTTAAGGAAGGTATTATTAAGTTGTTATAGCGGGTTTCGTTTATTTGAAGGCAAAAATACAACTCTGTAGGTGTTTAAGATTTTGTTTAGCTTGATAGTGTTTTCTGCCGCGACTAATTGAAAGCCAGACCGGTATTAAATGGAACTTAAACCGCGATCAATGTGATTTCACCGATGCTCTTTCACGGACGAAACTCCTTCGTTTTTTGTGTTTTCATGCCAAATCGAATCATGTTAAGCTGCTATATGTAACCTGTAACGATTTCATCCAGTGGAGAGGTGCCTTTTGAACTATAAGGGTCGGTGTTTATACTGCGGCAGTTTCCGTGATTTCAAAAGCTTGCCAGAGGAATCAATCCTTGGCGTTCTTTGTGACAATTACCTTGGTGAGCTTCTCGCTACTACGATAGAGTCCTGGAAAGAAGAAGTCGCTGTTATGAAGGGTGTCTTGGCAAACTTTTCAGACGAGAATGGCCAAATCATTTTTGAATACGAAATCCCGCGCCTTGGAAAGCGAATAGATGTTGTTCTTCTACTCAAAGGCCTGGTGTTCTGTCTGGAGTTCAAAACAGGTGAGACTCCACAGACCTATAAAGACGTTGATCAGGTTCTCGATTATGCCCTCGATCTGAAAAACTTCCATTTGTTCAGCCAGGACAGGATTATTGTCCCAATCTTCATTGCACCCAATTTCAAATCGTTAATCACCCATGTCCAGAAATCTGGCTACGATGACAACGTCATTAATCCGCTGATTACGGGGAAAACCGGCCTGGTTCAGGCAATAGCTGAGGCATTGACCTATTTCCCAAATGAATCACCAGTAAACCCTGCTTGGGTTATAAGTCCTTACTCTCCGACCCCTACGATAGTCGAAGCTGCCAGGGCTTTGTATGTGAATCATACTGTTGAGAACATCACTCGCCACGGAGCGAGTACTGACGAAGCAATTGCGTGTGTTTTGAGGATTATTCATGAAACCAAAGCAAAACAACAGAAGAGTATTTGCTTTGTTACTGGAGTCCCTGGAGCAGGGAAAACATTGGTTGGGCTTGACGTTGCCATCAAGCAGACATACCAAGGTACAGATAATCCGGTTGAGGGTGAGAGTGCAGTATACCTTTCGGGAAATGGTCCACTTGTCGCGGTCCTAACCGAGGCCCTGGCACAGGACAACTACAAAAACAGCCGGAATGGGAAAAAGCTCTCTGAATCACGCAGAGAAGTAAGCAAATCAATCCAGATGATCCACAGATATCGTGATGCAATGCTGGCAAAAATCAAGAATCCAGTTGAAAATGGTGTTCTGGAAATTGACACTGAAAAGGCGATAGCAATGGAAAAATCTGGTTTTGGAGAACCTGAGCATGTCGCCATTTTCGATGAAGCTCAACGTTCTTGGACTCACAAAAGACTTGCCGCATATTTGAAGCGTGGTGGAACCTACGGCAATAAACTTAAAGTTCCAAACTTCCCAGTATCAGAAGCAGCCTTCCTGATTTGGGCTCTTGACCAGAGAAAAGACTGGGCTACGATAGTTTGCCTGGTGGGAGGGGGACAAGAAATTAACACCGGAGAGGCCGGCATCACGGAATGGATCATGGCTCTTAATGAGCATTTCCAGGATTGGAATGTCTACATCTCTCCCCATCTGACCGATGCAGAATACGCAGAAGGGAAGGTTAACGAGCTTCTTCAACAGAATAGAAGAGTAGTATTTTGTGATGACCTCCACCTTGGGGTGTCATTGCGTTCCTTCAAAGCCGAGAAATTGTCATCATTTATCCATGCCATGCTGTCTTTTGATGCTAGTGCCCGAGCCATTTACAGTGAGATAAAGGAAAGGTACCCGATTCTTTTGACAAGAGACATGGAAGAGGCCAAGCAATGGCTCCACCAAAAGGCTCGTGGAACAATTCGCACCGGTGTTCTTGTGACAAAAGAATCTGCCAGATATAAGCCATT
Source organism: Spirochaetales bacterium (assembly GCA_017614375.1). Lineage (GTDB taxonomy): Bacteria > Spirochaetota > Spirochaetia > Sphaerochaetales > Sphaerochaetaceae > JAAYFO01. The sequence continues at coordinate 129,224 of JAGABZ010000007.1, read as the reverse complement.
AGCAGTTCATATTCTGCAATCCGGTGATGAAAACGCTGTTCATTGGTTCCTTGAAGACAAAGAGGATATTAGATCTTCAAACTACCTCGAGGATGCTGCCACTGAGATTCAGGTTCAGGGACTCGAACTGGATTATACCTGTGTCCTTTGGGATGCTGACATGAGATTTGAAAAAGGGGAATGGGGTTTCTATCGTTTCAACGGAAAGACAGATTGGGTCAAACAAACAGGCAAGAGTGAAGGCCAGCAGGAATTGATGAAATACATGCTGAATGCCTACCGTGTTCTTCTGACGCGTGCCCGCTCAGGAATGGTTATCTGTGTACCTACCGGAAACCCCAACAAGACGGCAAGCAACGAATGGGAAGATAAAACCCGGCTCCCGGCCTTTTATGATGGCACATATCAGTACCTAAAGAGCCTCGGCCTCGAAGAGATATAACAACCTATGAACGCTGACGCCCACATCACCCGGGGACGGTCGGGGCTTGCCCGGGGATAAAAAGATGCAGGCCGGAGTTTCCCCCGACCTGCACGGAACTTCCCACACCATATCTCCCCAGTTCCTGGGCCGCACCGGGGGCTCCTGTTTCCCGGTGGGCATCAGGGAATCACTTCCTGCTGTAGCAGGTCGGGGTTCCCTGGACGAAATAGATTGCCATAACAGGTTCTGTCCCGTCAGGGTTGCGGCTGAATGTCATTCTGTATTCAACCGCCGCCGATGAGGTCAGGACTCCGGTGTGGCCGTCAAGCCGGAAGTCCGATTGCTCGATCTCGACGTCTCCCAGAATGAAAGACGCCCTGAACTGCGGGCCCTCCCCTGTAATCCGAACCTCCAGTGGGATGCCCTCCAGAAACGGGGTCTCGCCTGTTGACGTCGGACCTGTCTGGGGAGTCCATTCGCTGTTGACCAGCAGTGCCTGCCATATGGCGGTCTCCTGGTAGCGTTGCTGCTCCTCGGTCAGTTCCTCGGTCTGCCCTATGTTGCAGGACAGGCAGGACACGGCAATCATGAGTACGCATACCGCGATACTCAATCCCACAGTCACGCCTCTTAACACCTTTTTCTTTTCCATAGATAGCCCTCCATGGAATCGTGGCGCGCCCGGATAACCGGTATCTTGTTTGCGTACGCAGGCTATAGATTAACGCGTTTCGGGCGGGAAGTATAGTTTTTTGTTAATCGGGTAAGAAGATAGGGGGCTTTCGTGCGGGTAGGTGCGCATGCGCGAGATTCGGCAGCTGTTGCCGGAGGGCTCAGGTGGCGCATTAAGTTTGACTTTCGGACGAAGCGGACTTATCCTAAAAGAGGATTCTCCTTCTGGGGAGGAACCCTTCCGGCACGGTCCGGTTGACGCAGGGACTCTCCGGTCTGCCGGAGAGAAAAAGGAGAAGCATTATGAATCTGACAGTCAGGGGCATTCGTTACAATCCTAGCGAGGAGACCCAGGAGTTTCTGGCCAAGAAGCTGAAGAAACTGGACTTCGCGGAGGACTTCATACACGATCTGACCATTTCCATCACCCGCGAAACGCAGGGGCAGGGGTTCCATCTGGACGCAAAGGTCCACTTCAACTGGGGCACCGTCAAGATGGTCAACCAGGACTGCTATGAATTATATGAGGGGATAGAGTTTCTGGCGGACAAGATCGAGGCCTGCGCCCGAAAGGAAAAGGGCAAGGTGATAGATTCGCACTGAAAGCTTTAGGAATTTCCAGACGGCCGCCGCGCGCGGCCGTTTTTTTAAACTCAAATTGGATGAAGAACCTCTTTGTGCTACAATCCGACCATGCGTAAGGAAACATGTGAGTATGCGGGAATTTGACGCTGTTGTTATCGGGGGCGGACCGGGCGGGTACGAGTGCGCCGTGAAACTGGCAATCAACGGGCTTAAGACGGCACTTGTCGAGGAAGATGCCCTGGGCGGAACCTGCCTGAACTGCGGGTGTATACCTACCAAATCCCTGCTGCACTCCGCCGGGGTCTACAGACAGGCTCTGGATGGCGGGCAGTTCGGCGTGAATGCCTGCGGTGTGACGCTGGACTACGCAAAAGTAATCAGCCGCAAGGATGCCGTCGTGTCCAGACTCGTCAAGGGGATCGCCCTGCTTGAAAAGAGCCATGGGGTAGAGGTGTTCAACGCCCGCGGCATGCTCTCCGACGCGCGTACCGTGCAGCTGTCCGACGGAGAGACTCTAAAGGCCCGCAGGGCGGTTGTGCTTGCCACAGGATCCAGGCCGGCATCGATTCCCGTACCCGGCACGCAGCTTGCCGGAGTGGTGGACTCGACCGGGCTTCTGGAAATGAAGCAGCAGCCTGAGCGGATTGTGATAATCGGAGGCGGGGTGATCGGAATTGAGTTCGCCTCGTTTTTCAGCGCGATCGGGACCGGCGTGACGGTTCTGGAGATGATGCCGTCGATTCTGGCAAATCTGGACCCGGAAGTGTCCGAGGCGGTTGCCTCTAGGCTGAAAAAGGACAAAGTGAAGATTCTCACCGGTGTCCGTGTAACCGGAATCGAAGAGGGATTGAAGGTCTGTTTCACCGATACCGAGGGAAAGGACGGCTTTGCCGAAGGTGACGTGGTCCTGATTGCCGGCGGGCGCAGGCCCAACAGCGGCGGAATCGGGCTGGAGAGTGTCGGAATCCGCACGGACAGGCGCGGTTTCGTTGAGACGGACAATCTGTGCCGGACAAACGTTGACGGGGTTTACGCCATAGGGGACCTCAACGGAAAGATGCAGCTGGCCCATGTCGCAAGCGCTCAGGGGCAGATGGTCGCCGACCACATAGCCAAAAAGCCCGTAGCGGAGCTCAATCTGAACAGGATTCCCTCGTGTGTTTATACCACTCCCGAGGTTGCGGTGATCGGCCTGACCGTGCAGCAGGCATCGCAGATGGGATTTGATGCCGGTACTGGGCGTTTTGATCTGCTGGGCAACGGCAGGGCTCTGACCGCCGGTCTGAACAGGGGATTTGTGAAGATTGTATTCGACAGGAAAACGGATGAGATACTCGGCTGCCACATAGTCGGTCCCGGCGCCACCGAAATGATTGCCTCTGTCGCCGCCGCGATGGAGGGAGGTGTGACGGTTTCCGCCCTGGGCAGGGCGGTGTTTCCCCATCCGACAGTCAGCGAGGCGATAATGGAGGCGGCACATGCCTGCCACGGTATCTGTGTGAACGCACCCGGTACGGGAGGATGATATATGAAGATTCTGGTACTTAACGGAAGTCCCAAGGGGGACAGCAGCGATACGATGCACATCACCCGTGCCTTTGTCGAAGGCATGCAGGAGGTAGGGAAGCAGGACGTGCATATCATCAACGTCATCGACAGCCATATCGAGTACTGCACCGGCTGTTTCCAGTGCATGCACAACGGCGGCAAGTGCTATATTGAAGATGATATGGAGGGGATTCTCGCCGAGATCCTCCAAAGTGATCTGCTGGTATTGAGTTTCCCGCTTTACTGCTACGGGATGCCCGCCGCGCTCAAGGCTCTGGTTGACCGGACACTGCCGTTGTCGAGCATGGCTATGACAAAGGTCGGGGAGAGGTACGAGCATGTCTCCCAGGCGGATTTCTCAGGCCTGCGCTATCTGATGATCTGCGGCTGCGGTTTCCCGAACAGCCGGCACAACTTCGAGCCCGCCGTCGCGCAGTTCGGTCTGTGCTTCCCCGGAAACAATACGGTCATCACGGTCCCGGAGAGTCCGATGTTCAGCGTCCCGATGGCCGCGCCGGTGACCGGACCGCGTCTGCAGAAAATCAGGGAAGCCGGGAGGCAGTTCGCCTCCGTCGGCTCGGTCGACGCAGCCCTGCTTGAGGAAATCAACTCGCCGATGATTCCCGAGGAAACCTACGCCGCAATCGTCAATTCCGGAGTCTGACATGGACTTTGTGGCAATCGACTTCGAGACGGCCGACGAGCATCCCGAGAGCGCCTGCTCGGTGGGGTTGGTGCGGATGAGCCCGAAGGGCGAGGTTCTGGGGACCTGGTACTCGCTGATAAAGCCTCCGTACTTCTGCCGTTTCGCCCGGGGAAACACCGCCATCCACGGCATCTGCGCCCGGGATGTCAGGGACGCCCATGACTTTTCCTATCTCTGGCCGGATATCCGGTGGTTCATCGGGGAGAGCGTCCTTGTCGCCCATAATGCCCGGTTTGACATGGGGGTTCTCAAGTCCCTGCTCGAATACTACAAGCTGGAGATTCCGGATACCGCCTATTTCTGTTCGCTGGAGGTGTCCAGGAGGGTGTGGCCGCTTCTGGGCAGCCACGCGCTGGAGGCCCTCTCCGAAAAGTTCGGCCTGAAGTACAACGCCCACAACGCTCTGGACGACGCGGGAAACTGCGCCAAGGTGTTTGCAAAGGCCTGCGGGAACCGCATGTCGGATTTAACTGACCTGAGGAAGTTCCTGATTACCCGGGGAGTGCAGATCAGGTATCTGAAGGACGTCAGGACCGGTGGCGGCGGCCCGTCCTATCTGCGTCCCTACTGAGCGCTTCTTTTCCCCGCTGGGGCGAGCAGTACCTCGATTCCCTGCTCGCGGCAGTTGTCCACGTATTCGCGCTTGAGGTTCTCGTCGCTGCAGATTATGTCGATCGCGCTCAGGGGACAGACCTGGACCAGGGCGTTTTTGCCGAACTTCTCGCTGTTGGTGACCAGTATGGTCTTTGCCGAATGCTCACGGACGACGTTCCGGTTGAGGCAGTTCTCGCTGTAGTCGGTCACGCCGCCAGAAAGGGTAATCCCGGCGCAGCCGATAAAGGACTTGTCGACATAGTAGCGTTCGAAGATTTCCGATGTAAACGGGGAGAAGATCATCTGGTCGTCCTGGAGGAGTTTGCCCCCGAGGACTATGACGTTGACGCTGGAGTTGGCCAGTTCGTTCACTATCGGCAGGGAAGTGGTGAGGACGGTGAGATTCTTGGTACCCTTGAGAAAGCGGGCCACCTGCAGTGTGGTGCTGCCGATGTCGAGGAAAATCGTCTCTCCGCTTTTTACCAGGGAGGCGGCCAGTTTGCCGATGGCCATCTTTTCGGCGTAGCTGATTCCGACTTTGGGCAGGGATCTGGCGGTGCCCGGGATGTTCTGGACCTGGTCGGTGAGCATGGCCCCGCCGTGTACGCGTTTGAGCAGTTTCTGGTCCTGAAGGGTCTCCAGGTCGCGCCTGGCGGTCTCGTTGGAGACGTTGAGCTTCTCGGCTATGCTCTGGATTCTGATGACGTTCGACTCCTTGAGCATCTGGAGAATCACCTCATAGCGTTCCTGGGCAATCATTTCCGAACCTCCGCAATTTCATTCATCACAATGAGTATAAGTTCGTGAATGCGGTTTTTCAAGAAAAAACCAACTTAATCCACAGGCTGTGCAATATGTTTGTCCGTAAGCAATTATGTCGGAGCGGCCTGTTGCTTCCGTGTTGTATGCCGTGAACAGTAATAGTATTGGTGTAAAGGAAATGATTCGCAAAACACACAAAAACTGACACAAAACAACAGAAAACGACTCAAAAAACTTCAAAAACAAAAAAGAAAAGTTGACAACTGCTCCGGGCGGACTTAGCATTTAACTGATACCACGGAGGGTTGCGCGTTTCGATGAAAGCCCAGACGATTACTGCCCAGAGGGGTGACGGCGTAGCCGTAGAGGTCCCGGTGCCGCTTAAACGTAAGCAGAGGTTCAATCCCGCTCCGTTTATTATGCTGGCCCCGGCGATTGCCTTTTTCACCACTTTCACCTTTTATCCTTTCATAAAGAGCATAGTCCTGTCATTTACCGTCACCAACCAGCGCGGTGAGTTCGTCAAATGGATGGGGCTCTACAATTACAAGTACCTGTTCAACAGCCATGACTTCTGGAGGGTGTTCAGGAATACCTTCGTGTTCGCCGCCATCGTCGGGGTGGGTACGTTCTTTTTCGCCATGCTTTTCGCGGCGATCAGTTCGTCCGAGGCCCCGGGGGGCAGGGTGTACCAGACAATGTTCGCCATGCCGATGGCAATCGCTTCGGCACCTGCTTCGGCCATTGCGATGTTCCTGTTCAAACAGAGCGGTCTGGTAAACCAGATTTTCGGCACCGAAATCAGCTGGATTACCAATCCGAACTACACACTCTACGTAGTGGCGGTGGTGACGGTGTGGCTGAGAATAGGCTCGAGTTTCATCTTTCTGCTCGTCGGTTTCAGGGCCGTCTCCAAAGAAGTCCTTGAGAGCGCTACGATTGACGGAGCAGGGCCCTGGCGCAAGTTCTTCAGAATAACGTTGCCTATGGCCTCTCCCCAGGTTTTCTTCGTCGTGTTCCTCAACATAACCGGTTCTTTCAAGGCGTTCGGACAGATCAAGATGCTCACAGGAGGCGGACCCAACTACTCGTCCGAGACGCTGATCTACAGCATCTACCGTGTCGGCGTACTGGGCACCAGGTTCGACCGGGCCTGCGCGTACGCCTTTATCCTGTTTCTGGTCATCTTCTTCGTTTCGAGGATTCAGTTCATCCTTGAAAAGAAAGTCGTCTTCTATCAGTGAGGGGGTGGGGTATGTCTTACAGCAACCTGAAAACAGTCAGAGCAAACTCCATCGTCCGAAGCCGGCTTTCCGTACTGGCCATGCGCAGGACCAGAGCCCGCAGGGCAGTGGGCTTTGCGTGGAAGTTCCTCATCGCGGTGCTTTTCCTCTCTCCGCTTCTGATGGGCCTCTCCTACAGTTTCCGGACCGATGCAGAAATCATGATGACCCGCGGCGTGACGTTGCTGCCCAGGGTGTGGACAATCGAAAACTACCAGTGGGTCTTTGTCTACGTTCCGGTCCTGACCTATCTTAAAAACAGCATCCTGCACTATGTGCTGATGGTCGGCTCGCAGGTCATCTTCTGTAGCATGACCGCCTATGCCTTTGCCAACTTCAAATTCCACGGCAAGAGTTTCCTGTTCAACTGCATCCTGTTCGCGATGATGATTCCCGGGGAGGTTACGGTGATCACCAACTTCCTCCAGATTCAGAAGTGGGGGATGCTGAACACCTACATAGGGATGGTGATTACCGGGCTGGTATCCAGTCTGGGCATCTTCACCCTCAGGCAGTTCTACCTGTCCCTGCCCAAGGAACTGAAGGAGGCGGCCATCCTCGACGGTTGCGGGGACATAGGATTCTGGTTCCGGATAGCCCTGCCGCTGTCGGTGCCGACGATTGCCTCGATGGCCATCTACGAGTTCGTGACCATCTACAACCGCTATCTGTGGCCGCTGCTGGTGGCCAAGAGGTCGAACATGTACACCATCCAGATAGGAATGGACATGCTCAAGAGCTCCGAGGGCGACAACCTCGGCCTGATTCTGGCCGGCGCGGTGATCTGTATCGTCCCGGTTGTCCTGGTCTTTGTGTTCGGGCAGAAATACATCATCCGGGGCATGGTCTCCGGAGGAGTCAAAGGTTGATCTCAATCACGGCGGCCTGTGCCGCCTGAGAATATGGAGGAAGAAAAATGAAGAAAATTGCAGTTGTGATGCTCATGCTCCTGCTGGTTTTCGGTGTTGTGTTCGCACAGGGCGGAAAGGAAGCCGCTCCGGCAGCCGAAGAGAAGCCGGCCGAAGCCGCAGCTCCCGGCGAGCCGATCGAAGTCGTCTACTGGCACACCTGGGGATCGAACAACCTGGCCTATCTGCAGGACATCGCTGACAAGTTCAACGCCAGCCAGAGTGTCTACCACATCACTCTCGAGTATGTCGGAAACATGAACGCCCTGTATTCAAAGCTCCAGGTCACCGACCAGGCTGACCGCCCGGCTCTGATCAACAGCACCACCGAGACCCTCGGCTCGTTCATCTACACCGATTATGTAGTGCCCCTCGCCGAGTTCGTCGCTGACAACGCCCCCGCCGACCAGCCGATTCTGGATGCCATCTATCCGAACATGGTCGCCGCCTGGGGAGACAAGGACGGAAAACTCTACGGCTATCCGATGGGCAACTCCATGACCGGCTGTCTGTTCAACATGAACGTGATGAACGAAGTCGGAATCGACCCGTATTCGATGAAGTCCGTCGAAGACTTCCAGAAGATCATCTACACCCTCGGTGAAAGCGGAAAGCTCCCCGGATCCAAGGTAATCGGATTCGAGCACACCATCCGCTTCTTCAACTACAGCCTCGCTATCGAAGGTCTGTTCGTCGAGGACCAGGAGAACGGCCGTCTCGGAGTCCCGCAGGTCAGCTACTACAACACCGGGGAAGTCGGTGAGATCGGAAAGAAGTTCTTCAAGATCTGGAAGGAAATCAACGACTCCGGTTATGCCTACACGATGGGCACCTCCTGGGGCAACGAGCTTCTGCCGGCATTCGCCCAGCAGGATATCGTCATGCTGACCGGAACCATCGGCGGATACGGCCGTGTTGAGAGAGCCTGGAACGAAGTCCACACCGACCCGATCAACGCCACCTTCGTTCCGTGGGTTGCTGTCACCGCTGACGGAAGGTCCACCGGACAGCCCGCTTCCGGAAACGGATTCTACATCGTCAACAACGGCAACCTCGCCCAGATGAAGGGTGCATGGGAATTCATCAAGTTCTTCGGAACCGGAGACAACATGGCCGGATGGTGCGCACTGACCGGATACCTGCCGTTCACCGACGAAGTCCTCAACACCAAGACCTATCAGGACTACAAGAACGCCAGACCGAACCTCGGACTGGATTACCTGATGGAAGTCCAGAAGAACGATGACGGAAAGACCTACCACCCGATTTCGGCGGTCTACACCGAGACCTCTGCCATCGGCGTCAACAAGCTCAACGCCTACCTCAACGGCGGCGATCTTGACCAGCTGTTCGTCGAGTACGAGAACGAGATGAACGACGCCCTGTACATGTGGTATCTGACCAACACGTAATCTGAAAGGGAGGCGGTAGAAATGAGGGATTGTGTTTTAGTTGACAAATCAAAGAGTCAATACAAGGGCAACTTCCACATGCATACCGCCCGCTCCTGGGACAGCGACTGCCCTTACCGGCAGGCGCTGTCCGAGTATCAGTCAAAGGGATATCAGTTCTGCCTGGTCAGCGACCATGAGGTGTACTGGGATTCCGACGAATGCGATACTGAGAATTTCATAGCGCTCTCGGGTGTCGAGAGCGCTTTCATTGTCCCCGAGACCGAGCCGAAGTGGATCTGCGACAAGTCGCGTTTCACGCACATGCACGTCAACCTGATCAACGACTGGACTGTCGGCAAGCCCGGCTTTGCCCATAATCAGGTGCTCAAGCGCCCGGTGTGCTACGGTCTGGATTCATGGCAGAACTACATCGACTACTGCCGCAGCAAGAACCAGCTGGTCATAGTGAACCACCCATCCTGGTCGCGCATGGCGTACGAGGATCTGCTTTCTTTAAGGGGAATCACCGCTTTTGAAGTGATCAACTCGGGCTGCTACACAGACGGTTGCGGCACCGACGAGCGGTATTGGGATTACTGCCTGTCAAAGGGCAGAAGGATTTTGGGCCTGTCGGGTGACGATACCCACCACTACGGGCCCAAGCAGATTGTCTGCGGCACCGCCTTTACGATGCTTCAGGCAGACGAGTTCTCCAGGGCAGGACTGGTGGCGGCAATCAAGGCCGGCAGTTTCTATGCCTCGATGGGACCCGTCATCCATGATATGAGAATACAAAACGACGTCCTTCACATGGAGTTCTCTCCTGTAAAGAACGTGATGATCGTCAGCCGTGACTTCACCGCAAAGGGTTTCTTCAACCCGGGCGGCACCCTGGAGTCAATCGACTGGCCGATAAAGGACAGGCTCAAATACTTCCGCGTCGAGCTTGTGGATCAGCAGGGCAGAAAGGCATGGAGTCAGCCGGTGTTCCCCGGACCGTGGGACGGCAGCAGTATCCCCGCCCTGGCCGAGGATCCGCACACACCGCTCCCGCCGGGGACGGAGAACCTGCAGCCTTAAACTGCATATACCGGGGGAGAGATAATGAAAAGATTGATTCTGACCCTGACCGTGGCGCTGATGGTGTGCCTCTGCGCCTTCGGCGGCGAGCTTAAGATCCGGTTCTTCAGCTCGGAAGTCGCCGAATACGGGGATGCTGCGTTCCTTCAGTTCCCCAACGGCGAGAACATGCTCATCGACATGGGCGTCATCGACAACGGATACGAGATTGCATCGTGGCTCAAATCAAAGGGGATTACGACTGTGGACTACGCGGTCTTTTCCCACTGCCACAGCGACCACGTAAACGGCTTTGCCTCGCTTCTTGATTCCGGAATCACGGTAAAGGTCCTGTACAGCTCCGGATACTTTCCGACGAACTACCGCTGGGCGCTGGGCCGCATAGACTCCAACAACATCGACCATCGGAAGGTGACCGCCGGAGATTCGTTCGACATCGGAGACGTGCACTTCGACGTGCTCTGGCCGCGGTATGAGGACCTGGATTTCGCCAATCTCGGGCAGACCTCGGCGGCAATCAGCGGCACGGGAAGCAACAACGACATGAACAACCACTCTCTGGTTCTGAAGATAACCTACGGAAACACCTCGGCGCTCTTTACCGGTGACATCTACACCGACGGAGAGGCCGATCTCGTGGCCATGTACGCCTACGACCCGACCATTCTGGATGTGGACGTGCTCAAGGTCCCCCATCACGGAAAGGCCACCTCGAGCAGTCAGGCGCTGTTCGACGCCACGACCCCTGTTCTGGCGGCGACCACCGGCCAGTTCCAGATGGGAACCAAACAGTTCGGAATCTATGTCCTCGGCGGGGCCACAGTGACCCAGTCGTGGATGAACGGAAACGTGGATGTCGTCATGGACGGAACGACGGTTACATGGACGGCGGACAAGGAAGGCTACATACCTCTCTACCAGAAGTACTACGATGCCTTCATGAAAAAGCTGGCGGGAGCAAAGTGAGCCGAATATGAAGGTTTTGGTTGCGGAACTGAGTCAGGAGTCCAACTCCTTCTGCCCGGTGCTTACGACGCTTGAGGATTACAGGCGCTACGGAATAGTGACCGGAAATGCCTACAGACAGGCTGTAAAAGGCATAAGAATCGAATCGGAGGGCATTTTCACCGCCCTCGAGGAGGCGGGAATCGACTATGTTCCCGCAATCAGGATGCGCGCCCAGGCCGGCGGCAAAATTCTGCCTGAGGTCTATGACCATCTGATGGAGACAATCAGGGAAACCGTCCGTGCCTCCGGGCCGTTTGACGGGGCATTTCTCTCGCTCCACGGCGCGACCCAGAGCACTCTCAGCGACGATGTCTGCGGCGACGTGGTCTGCGGTGTGCGTGAACTGCTCGGCCCCAAAGCGGTGATTGTCTCCTCGTTCGATCTCCACGCCAACATCACCCGGCGGATTTTCGACAACGCCGACTTCGTTTGCGGCTACCAGACCTATCCCCACATCGACTTCTATGAGACCGGCTACAGGGCTTCGAAACTGGGTTGTGAGAAGCTTCTCGGAAAGAAGCACAACTACATGGCCTGGTGCCCGGTGCCCCTGATTGAGCCGGCCAGCGGATATACCACCGAAACCGGAGCCTTCGGGGCCATGGTCGCCAGGGCGAGAAAAACCCTCGCCGACGGTGAGATTTCGGACTATACCGTATTCAACATGCAGCCCTGGCTGGATGTCAAAGCCGGAGGGTCGGCTGTGGTCGTCATCGCCGAAGACAGGCAAAAGGCCGCCGCGGTCTGTGCCGACCTGGCCGAGGAGTACAAGAGCATACGTAACCTGATGTCCCCAAAGCTCTTCAAGGCGGATGACATAATCAAGGCCGCCCGGGCCAATACCTCCGGCAAACCAATCATCCTGGTGGACTTCTCCGACTCGGCCAACGCCGGAGCGGCGGGGGACAACAGCAACGTCCTTGAGGCCATGCTCGGGGCCGACGCCACTGACATCCCCACCGCCCTGATTGTCACGGATACCCCTGCGGTGATGAAGGCCTTTGAGACCGGAGTGGGGAACACCGCCGATTTCCGCCTCGGAGGAACCCGGGACCACCGTTGTTCGCATCCGGTGGCCGTCAGAGCCACGGTGCGCTCGCTCCATGACGGAGACTTCAGGCTCGAGGGACCCTCGCGCGGGCTTGTCCGGCACATAGGCAAGTGCGCCGTCATCTCCGTCGGACAGATCGACATCCTGGTCACCCAGGCGATGGCAAGTACCGGGGATACGGGACTGTACAGGCATTTCGGAATCGAGCCGGCCTTTTACAAGCTGGTCATGGTCAAGGCAAACACCTCGTTCTATGCCAGCTACGGCAGCATCCTCTCGGAGGTGATGTTCATCGATACCGGGTGCGCGGCCACCGCCGATCTGGTCCATCTGCCGTTCGAGCGTCTGCCCAGACCGTTTTACCCGTTCGATGACATATCATCCTTTGACGTTGAAGCCAACGTATTTACCAAGGGCTGAACTATGATAAGAACCGACAACCCCTTTACCGGCTACGGCCCTCTGTACCTGCCGGACAACTGCTCCGTAATCCGGATGAACGAAGCCCCGGTAGTTGAGAACATCGCCCAGGCGATAAAGCAGGCCCTACGCAACCCGATCGGCAGTCGGCCTCTGTCGGAGATCGCCGCCTCGAAAAAGGCGGCCGATCCCGCCGCCACCGCAGTGATTCTGGTCAGCGACAACACCAGACCGGTTCCGTATACCGGAGAGGCGGGAATCCTGATGCCGATTGTCGATGTTCTGCTCTCATGCGGTTTTTCCCCGGATGAAATTACGGTTCTCATAGCCACCGGAACCCATCGGGCGATGAAGGATGACGAAATCAGGCGGATGCTCGACCCGCGTGTCTTTGAGCTCGGGCTGAGGGTCGTCAACCATGACTGCAGGGATGACTCAAAGCTGGTCAACATCGGGAAAACCCGGCGCGGGACCGAGGTGATGATTGATTCGCTTTACATGCAATCCGATCTGAAAATCGCCACCGGACTGATCGAGAGCCACTTCATGGCCGGTGCCTCCGGCGGGCGCAAGGCGGTCTGTCCGGGAGTGATAGGGGAGAAGACGACCTATCTTTTCCACGGTCCGGAGCTGATGGCCGACCCGAACTCACGCGACCTCCTGATTGAGGGGAATCCCGTTCATCAGGAGAGTCTGGAAGTGGCGCTGATGGCAGGTGTGGATTTCCTGGCAAACGTCACCCTCAACCACCGGTTCGAAATCACCGGGCTTTTCTTCGGAGATCTGCAGGCCGCCCATATCGCCGGGGTGGATTTCATCCGCTCCTTTGTCGGAGTCAAGGTTCCCCGCCGGTCCGACATCGTAATCACCAACGCCGGCTTTGTGGGAATCAACCATTACCAGTGCGCCAAGTGCGCCGTGGCGAGTCTCGGTGTGCTCCGCGAGGGCGGTTGGCTGGTAATCCTGGCAGACAACACCGATGCCGGCGACATCGTGGGCTCGCTCAGGTACAAGACGGCCCTGGGCCTGCTTAAGATCTTCGGACCCGAGGGATACCTCAGGGCCATATGCTCGCCTGACTGGACGTTCCTGCCCGACCAGTGGCAGGTCCAGCAGTGGGCCAAGGTCTTCAGGCGGATTCCGATGGACCATCTGATCTTCTTCAGTCCGCAGCTGACCGGGGAGCGTTTCGAGCCTGTTCCCGGCATCGACGGGCACAGATTCACCGACGCCGATCCCTGCGACCCGGAGTGCTTCGCAAAGGCCCTGGACGGAGCGCTACGGGCGATTTCCGAGGCTGAGGGCCGCCCGCTGAGTGAGATGGACATCACCTGGATCGCCGACGGGCCGTACGTGGTGCCCCACGCCGACTGAGCGCAGCGAAAAAACGCCCCGGATTCGGGGCGTTTATTTTCATCGTCTGAATGACTTATCTTTCGCGGTAAACGATACGGCCCTTTGTCAGGTCGTAGGGGGACATCTCGATTCTGACTGTGTCGCCCGGCACGATTTTGATCTGGTTCTTTCGCATCTTTCCCGAAATGTGCGCCAGTATGACGTGACCGTTTCTGAGTTCCACGCGGAACATCGTGTTGGGCAGTGACTCCTTCACAAGTCCTTCGACTTCGATAGCTTCTTCCTTAGCCAAGATATCCTCCTGTTTTTTACCGCTTGAGTATATGTAAAAAGCCGTTAATCTGTCAATTCTGCGTACCCCGCAGGACCCTCAAACATGTTGAAAAGAGGCCTTGCTACGGGGTATTATTGACATAAATCAAGTCACGGAGGCATCTATGGCTGGCGAACTCGGAAAATACCTGGAAAGCGGCGGCAGAGACCCGTCGATGGCGCACTATGTTGCGGCTTTGGAACAGATAAAGGCGGTAGCCCCCGTGGTGGCTTCCCGTATTGTCGATGAACTTGCCGACCAGAGGAGTTTCCTCAAGCTCATCGCCAGCGAGAACTACAGCAGCCTGGCCGTCCAGTCCGCCATGGGCAACCTGCTTACCGACAAGTACTGCGAGGGATTTCCCTACCACCGGTTCTACGCCGGCTGCGCCAACGTCGACGCCATCGAGGACTACGCCTGCAAAAAGGCCTGCGAGCTTTTCGGGGCGAAGCACGCCTATGTCCAGCCCCACAGCGGAGCGGACGCGAACCTCTGTGCCTACTGGGCGATCATCAACGCCCGGGTTCAGAACCCGGAGCTTGAAAAGATAGGGGAGATGAACGTCTCCAACCTGACCCGCGAGCAGTGGAACCATATCCGTGCCCTGACCGGGAACCAGAGATTGCTGGGGATGGACTACTACAGCGGCGGGCACCTGACACACGGCTACAGACAGAACGTTTCAGCCCAGATGTTCGATGCCTATTCGTACTCGGTGGACAGACAGACCGGCCTGCTCGACTACGAGGCCATCCGTAAGCAGGCCATGGAGGTCAGGCCGCTGATTCTTCTGGCCGGGTACAGCGCCTATCCGAGAAAGGTCAACTTCAGGATTCTCTCCGAAATCGCAAAGGAATGCGGCGCGGTGTTCATGGTCGACATGTCCCACTTCGCCGGACTGGTGGCCGGAGGTGTGTTCACCGGGGAATACAACCCGGTTCTCTGGGCCGATGTCGTAACCACCACCACCCACAAGACCCTCCGCGGACCGCGCGGCGGCATGGTCCTGTGCACCGACGAATTCGCCGAGGCCGTGGACAAGGGCTGTCCGCTGGTAATCGGAGGACCGCTTCCCCAGATGATCGCCGCAAAGGCCGTAGCCCTGACCGAAGCCCTCAGACCCGGGTTCGGTACCTATGCGCATAACATAGTCAGAAACGCAGCCGCCCTGGCAAGTTGTTTCGCAGCAAAGGGAATTCCCGTGCAGACCGGCGGGACGGACAACCACCTGCTCCTGATTGATGTAACCGGTTTCGGAATCAACGGCAGACAGGCCGAATCCGCCCTGATCAACGCCGGAATCACCCTCAACCGCAACGCCCTGCCGTTTGACCCCAACGGGCCGTGGTATACCAGCGGGCTGCGGATCGGCACCCCCGCCGTGACTACCCTGGGCATGGGCGCTCCGGAGATGGAGGAGATTGCCTCAATCATCACCACCGTGCTTCAGAACACCCGACCGGCAAAGATCACAAAGGGGCCGAAGGCCGGGACGTTGTCCCTGTCAAAGGCGGTTACCGACCCTGCCGTCGTAGAAGAGGCCCGCGCCAGGGTCAAAGCCCTGCTCGGAAAGTTCCTGCTTTATCCCGGTCTGGATCTGGATTTCCTGCAGAACGCTTTTTGTACCGATGAAGAATAGTTTTCCATCAAGGAGTTGATATGAGCAAGATTTTGGAAGGACTCAAGTATTCAAAGGACCATGAATGGGTCAGAATCGAAGGAACCGCAGCCGTTGTGGGAATCACCGACTACGCCCAGGATTCTCTCGGGGAGGTTGTTTTCGTCGAGCTCCCGGAAGTCGGTTCGTCCTTTGAGGCGGGCGAGTCCGCATGCGACATCGAATCGGTCAAGGCCGCCAGCGAAGTCCTCTGTCCCGTCTCCGGCACTGTCTGTGCCGTCAACGAGACTCTGTCCGACAGCCCCGAGCTTCTCAACGACGACTGTTACGGAACGTTCATCTTCAAGCTTGAGGACATCAGTGAACCGGATGACCTGATGGACGCCGCTCAGTACGGCAGTTACCTCGAAACCCTGAAATAAGAGGCACCGATGTACTCATATATTCCCCACACGGAGGAGGAAACCGCCCTGATGCTCAAGGCGGTCGGACTGGCGTCGGAGGACGAACTCTTTTCCGATGTCCGCGCCGCCGGCTGTCTGCTGCCCGGCGGTCTGAACCTGCCCGAGGGCCTGAGCGAACAGGAGGTCCTGGACCGCATCCGAGCCCTGGCGGACCGCAACACCAAGGGAATCTGTTTCCTCGGAGCCGGGTGCTACGACCACATAATCCCGTCGGCGGTCAGGGCCCTGTCCTCGCTTCCGGCCTTCACCACGGCCTATACTCCGTATCAGCCGGAGATCTCACAGGGGCTGCTTGAGGCAATCTTCGAATACCAGAGCATGATCTGCGCCCTGACCGGGATGGATGTTTCAAACGCGTCGCTCTACGACGGAGCCACCGCCGCCGTCGAAGCCGCCGCTCTTGCCCTGTCCGACAGACGCAAAACCACCGAGGTCATTGTTTCGGAGACGGTACACCCGTTTACCCTGATGTGCCTGAACACCTGGGCGCACGGGACTTCCCGGGTGGTGAAGGTTCTGCCTGAAAAGGACGGAGTCAGTAATTTGTGTGCCCTTGACGGTATGCTCAATCCCCAAACGGCGGTATTCATCGCCCAGAGTCCCAACCGATACGGCCTCTTCGAGGACTTCACCGGGGTTGCCGAGACAGTTCACGCAAAGGGAGCCCTTTTTGCCGTATCGTCCGACCCGATGAGCCTGGCCATCCAGAAATCCCAGGCACAGTGGGGTGCGGACATCGCCATCGGAGACGCCCAGAGTCTGGGCCTGTCGATGGGCTTCGGCGGACCGTCCTGCGGATACATGGCAGTCCGAAAGGAACTGATGCGCCGGATTCCCGGCCGGATTGTCGGCCAGACGGCGGATGACAGGGGCAACAGGGCATATGTACTGACCCTGCAGGCCCGCGAGCAGCACATCAAGCGTGAGAGGGCCACCAGCAACATCTGTTCGAACGAGGCCCTGTGCTGCATCACCAGCGTGATCTACACCTCGCTTCTCGGTTGGGAAGGGCTGAAGGAGGCCGCCGTTTTGTCCTATGACAAGGCGCACTACCTCTGCACGGGCTTAAGGAGCCTGGGCTACACGATTCCCGTCGCCGACGGGCGGTTCTGGTGCGAGTTCCCCGTTGTGTTCCCCTCGGAAAAGAAGATGGAGCATTTCATCGCCTCGATGAGAAAGAAGGGAATCTTCCCGGGAGTGCGGCTCGGCCGGCTCACCGGAAAACCCGCAGACGCTCCGGTTCTGCTGGTTGCCGTGACGGAGAAAAGGACCCGGGAGGAGCTTGATCTGTACCTTTCCCTGGCAAAAAAGGAGGCCCGCTGATGGATGAGACACTCAAAGTCATCGAACCTCTGCTTATAGAGCTCTCCGTCCCCGGCAGAAGGGGCTTTAAGTTCGCCGCATCGGACGTTCCGAGAGCGCAGGAGCCGGATTCTGCTATAAGAAGGGAGGGCGGGGTTCTCCTGCCGCAGGCCTCCGAGCTTGATACGGTCAGACACTTCACCAGGCTTGCCTCGATGACATTCGGGGTGGATATGGGACCCTATCCCCTGGGTTCGTGCACGATGAAGTACAACCCCAAGCTCAACGAGGCCTGCGCCTCGCTGGACGGGTTCACGGCCCTTCATCCGCTTCAGGACGAGGATACCGTTCAGGGAGCTCTGGAACTGATGTACAGGATGCAGGAGTCCCTGTCCGAACTGGTCGGGATGCCCTGCTGTACCCTGGCTCCCTGCGCGGGAGCGCACGGTGAATACACCGGACTGAAGATTATCCGCTCCTACTTCCACGACAAGGGGCAAAGCAACCGCAACCGGATCCTGATTCCGGTATCGGCCCACGGTACCAACCCCGCCAGCGCCAACGTCAACGGATTTGAGGTCGTGGAGGTCGCCTCCTCCTCCGACGGACTGGTCGACATGGACGACCTGCGCTCAAAGCTCGATGAGAATACCGCCGCCCTGATGCTGACCAACCCCA
Source organism: Spirochaetales bacterium (assembly GCA_017614375.1). Lineage (GTDB taxonomy): Bacteria > Spirochaetota > Spirochaetia > Sphaerochaetales > Sphaerochaetaceae > JAAYFO01. The sequence goes on along the minus strand of JAGABZ010000007.1, from coordinate 111,058 downwards.
ACACCCTGGGGCTTTTTGAGACGGACATCCTGGAAATCTCCCGCCTCGTCCATGAAAAGGGCGGGCTGATGTACTACGACGGGGCGAACTTCAACGCCCTGATGGGTTGGGCGCGACCGGGAGACATGGGCTTTGACGTGGTTCATCTGAACCTGCACAAGACCTTTTCCACACCCCACGGCGGCGGCGGTCCCGGCTCCGGCCCGGTTCTGGCCAAGGAGCATCTCAGGCCGTTTGTCCCGAGACCGACGGTCGTCAGGCACAAGTCCGACGGCAGATATGCCCTCTCCTGGGGCAGGGGCCGGCGGCGGACAAAGGTCTGCGCCTTCTGGGGCAACTTCCTGGTGGTGGTGCGGGCCTATGCCTACATCCTGGCCATGGGAAGCGACGGGCTCAGGGCCGCGTCGACCTATGCGGTTCTGAATGCCAACTACCTGCGGGTGAGCATGCAGGACATCTTCAGCCCTGCCTACGGCAGCCTGTGCAAGCATGAGTTCGTCCTGGGTCTGGCACGGTTCAGAGAGGAAACGGGAGTCAGCGCCCTGGATATGGCAAAGGGCCTTATTGACCTGGGATTCCACCCGCCTACGATGTACTTCCCGACGATAGTCCACGAGGCTCTGATGTTCGAGCCGACCGAGTCCGAATCCAAGGACACTCTGGACAGCCTCAGTCAGGCGATGCACAGCCTCTGTGAAACAGCCCGGACCGACGCGGGAGCCCTCCACGGCGCCCCGGTCGGAACGATCATCGGCAGGGTCGACGAGGTCAGGGCTGTCAAGCAGCCGGTGCTGAAGTATCAGGAGGACTGATGCGGGGCTTTCTGGTAAAGGGCGGAACGGTTTTCACCGCAGACGGCTTTTCAAAGACCGATGTGCTGGTAAGCGGCCAGAAGATTGCCGCGGTCGGGGACTGCCCGGATTATCAGGGCCCGGTCATCGACGCCGGGGGGTTGTATGTCCTGCCCGGAATAATCGATGCCCACACCCACTACCATCTGGTGTCCCGCGGCACGGTAACCGCCGACAGTTTCCCCCAGGGAAGCCGCTGCGCCGCATTCGGCGGAGTGACCACGGTGGTAGATTTCGCCGACCATGACAAGAGCACGACCCTTTTGGGGAGCGCGGAAAGCCGCATCGGACAGATGAGGCAAGGCATGGCGGTGGACTTTGCCCTTCATCAGGGCGTCTACGGCATGAAACCGGACATCGGCTCCCAGCTTGAAAGCCTCAAAGCCGCGGGAATAAACGCAATCAAGCTCTTTACCACTTACCGGAACGTCGGCTACATGATCGACGACCCCCGGCAGCTGGAGATTCTGCTTCGCGAATGCCGCAGATGCGCTCTGCTTGTGACGGTGCACTGCGAGGATGACAATCTGATTCAGAGCATCAACGACAGTTGGAAGGGGCAGTACAGACCGATCGACCACGCTGCGCTGCGTCCGCCGCGCGCGGAAGCCCTGGCGATTGCCGGTCTGGGCGAACTGGCCCTGAAAAACGATGTGCCGCTGTACATAGTCCATCTGTCAAGCGCCGAGGGGCTGGAGGCTGTCCGCAGCCTCAGACGGCGCGGAGCGCAGATCATCGTCGAGACGACTCCGCACTACCTGTTTCTGGACAAGTCCGCCCTGGACGACCCGGTCCGCGGGCCGCTGTACCTGATGACACCTCCGCTTCGGAGCAGGGAGGACAATCTGGCCCTGCAGCGGGCACTCTCGGACGGCGAAATCCAGGTGGTCGCCACCGACCACTGCTCGTTTACCTATGAGCAGAAACTTGAGAGCCGCGACTGCCGCACCATCTATCCGGGAACACCGGGTTCGGAAGAGCTTCTGGTGCTTCTGCACACCTTCTCGGTCAACTCCGGGGTGCCTTTTTCAAAGATACTCCCCCTGGTGACGTCCAATCCGGCCTCTCTTTTCGGCCTGTTCCCGAAAAAAGGTCTGATAGCCCCCGGTGCGGATGCCGATCTGGTTCTCTTCGATCCGGAGAAAAAGCGGACAATCACCGACAAAACGGCCCACAGTGCCGCCGGGTATTCGATCTATGACGGGTTCGAAGTCTGTGGCCAGGTCCGGATGACGTTCCGCCGCGGAGAGAAACTGGTGGACGGAAACGACTATTTCGGTGTCCCCGGAAGCGGCAAACTGCTGTTTCAGGACACCGCCAGCGTGTACGGGAAGAACTGATGAAGCGCCTGCTGCTCCTTTTCCCGCTGGTTTTCATCCTGATTCTGGCCGGCTGTTCCACCTCGATGATGGCCGACCCGGGGCCGGACCTCGGACGGCAGGAGATGGGAGAGGCCCTCAAGCAGGCCGGGCTGACAGAGGTGCTGATGAGCCGGCCCGAAGTTTTCTACGACGGTTCACAGTGGATGGAAAAGTTCGCCTCCATGGTGGAGAGCGCCGAGCAGTACGTAATCATCACTGTCTTTCTCGGCTCGATCTGTCCTGAAAACCAGAAGGTAATCGACGCGATAATCGCAAAGGCCGAAAGCGGGGTTCCGGTGTACCTGGTCTATGACGGCACCGGGGCTTTCGACATGACAGAGTCCAGGTACCATCTCAAGCCGCTTTCGGACCTGGCTGAAATCGAGGGAATCCATGTTCTGGAGTACCATCCGTTCTCGGTGACCAGGATCGTAAATCCGTGGAACCTCATCCAGCGTGACCACCGCAAGTTCATAATCATCGACGGCAGTCAGGTGGCCATAGGGGGAATGAACCTCAACTACATCTCTCTGTCCCCGGTGGGTCAGGGCGGACAGCGCGACAGCATGTACAACTTCTTTTCCGCCGACGCGGGCAGGAAACTGACCGAGGATTTCGTTGAGTTCTGGAATTCCCAGAGCTGGGATGAAATCAGCCTGGAACGGTTCAGCCCCGCGCAGAGGACGGACGGCGAGGACTTGACCGGATATCTGGCGAACCAGTACGGGGACAATCTGCTGATGAGCCGGATGTACGGAACTCTTCTGGGATTGGCCCGGCAGAAGGTCGACTGTCTGCCTTTTCTGCCGTACAGCGACGCCAACATGCAAAAGGCTCTGGCCGAAACCGTCCGGCGCGGTGTGGATCTGACGATGATCGTGCCGTTTGATTCGCGTCAGGGGCAGAAGAAGGCCACCTACTACATGATGCCCGATCTGGTGGATACCGGGGTACAGATCAGGGTCGAAAACGATGGGGCGGACCGGATGGGGCTGCTTCACGAAAAGCTGATGGTCGTCGACGGGCGGTACGTCTGCTTCGGCTCGTCGAACTTCAACTACCGCTCGATGAACCTCTCAAATGAGATAATGATCGTCCTCGACGACGAGGAACTCGCCTCGAAGGTCACGGAGCATTTCGAGACGTTGAAACAGGATACCTATGTTCTTGACAGAGATGCGGCGCAGCAGATGAGAAAGAAAAGCAACCTTTTCAGCTTCATCTTCGGGTTTTTCGGGGGCTGAGATGAAAAAAGCGCTTCTGCTGCCGGTAATCCTGATGCTCTGCGCGGCCCTTTGGGCCTCGGCCTTTGACGCTCCGGGGGGACAGTGGTTCTCCCTGGGCGGCAGGAGCGACAGCGTCCTGCAGGCTTCAGGCGGTCTGGAGGTGTACCTGGTCCACACTCAGGGCGCCGGGCTTTTCCTCTTTTTGGAGAGTTACGTTCAGCTTTCGGACACGACTCTGGAATTCGGCGGGGCGCGTGCCGGCGCGGGACTGGAACTGTTCTATCTGAAGGACCATCCTCTGGGCTTTATCAGCGCCAACCCGACAGCCTGGGCCCCGGCGCTGCTTGGCGGCTGCGAACTGGAGGACGGCTCGATTGCCGGCTATGTCCAGCTTTCGCTGCTGAGATTCATGGAAAAGGACGCGGTGTACGAGTATCTGACGCCGTTTGTTTCGATCGGTTGCGACGGTATGTTCAGGCCGGGAATCCTGGTATTCCGGTGTACCGGGCTGTGGTAGGAGGGAGTATGAAACGTGTCTTTGCGACTGTGCTTCTGATGCTCTGCTGCCTGTCACTGTTTGCCTCCGTGGCGTTCGGGGACATCGGAATCAGCTTCGGGCACGGAAACTTCCTGTTCGATTCCTATGAGGAAAGCGGGGCGGGGATGATGACCGGACTGTGCATCGGGCTGACCGAGCGTCTGGAACTGGACCTGCAGGCCCAGATCATGCTCACGCCCCATCCCTTCGGAACTGCTACGGTAGGGGTGGAACTGGCCTGGGCTCTGCTGGGGGAGAGGGTCTTTGACTACGACAACGCCGGACTGGGAATCAACACGCTGATTTCAATCGGGCTGTGGGCCAATGACCACAACCCCGGTTCGCGCTTTGTGCCGGGCATCCTGACGCTGAGGATTACTCCGCTTACCGACGGCAGCCCGCGCACCGGCAGGAGGGAACGCATCCTGCCTCTCGGGGTGGCATGGAACTTATGTTCGGGAGAGGTGACGCTGTTTTTCTCGGCGTTCATTCTGGATTTCTACAAATAGGGGGGATTATGGAAAAAGTCGTACTGGCAAACGACCACGGAGCGGTTGATCTGGCCGCGGCAATCAGAAAGCACCTCGAGAGCCGGGGCTTTGAGGTCTGCCATCTGGGGGTGTTCACCGAAGAATCGGTCGACTACCCGGACATGGCGCAGAAGGCCGTCGAAGAGTTCCGCAGGGGCGGATACGCCTTTGGCGTGCTCTGCTGCGGGACCGGAATCGGAATCTCGGTTGCCGCCAACAAGATGAAGGGCATCCGCTGCGCCCTGCCGCAGAACATCTTCGCCGCCCGGATGTGCAGGGAGCACAACGACGCGAACTTCATAGCCTTCGGAGGGCGGATCGACTATCCCGAGCCGCCTCTGGCCATGCTCGATGCCTACATCGACGCCTCGTTCCAGGGCGGCAGACACGCCCGGCGCGTGGAAAAGATGATGGCACTCGAGGGCCGTTAGGTTTCGGTTACCCGGTCGCTCAACCTTGTAATTGACATGGGTATTTGAGCCTTTTAAAATGCCTGTATCCTGACAACAGACGTTATTGTGTAAGAAATAGGGAGAGAATATGGACAAGGACATCGATCTTGAGCCCGGTATAGGGACGATGATCAGCTACGGCATCGGAAAGTTCCTGGCGGAATTCCTGACCGGAGCCGAGGGCGTCATGGCCTTTTACTTCTTTGAGAAGGAAATGAAACTCAACTCATGGCTGGCGATGCTTGCCCTGGTCATCTATTCGGTGTGGAACGCCATCAACGACCCTCTGGTCGGCTTTCTGACCAACAAGGGGGCGCCGATGTCCCGCCGTCTGGGCAGACGGTTCCCGTGGATCATCCTCGGTCTGGTCCTCTGCGCCGCTTCGTTCGCGCTGATCTTTGCCGTTCCCGCCTCGTGGGCCGGGACCAACCAGATCGGTCTGTTTTTGTGGCTGGTGATTTTCCTCTGCCTGTATGATCTGCTCTATTCGCTCTGGGAACTGAACTATCAGGCAATCTTCCCCGACAAGTTCCGCTCCCAGAAGGTCAGGACCAGGACGATTGAAATCGCCACCCCGATCGGCGTGGTGGGAATGACCCTCGGTTTCGTCCTGCCCCCGCTGTTCTATGACTACGGAGTCAAGGAAAGCTACCTGATTGCCTCCCTGATCGTCGCCGGAATCGGAATCCTCGGGGCCTTTGCCCTGATGCCCGGAGTCCGCGAAACTCCCAATATGATCGAGCGCTTCGTGCGCAAACAGGAGTATGACAAGGCCCACCCGGAGGAGACGACCTCGTTCATCAGTGCCCTGAAGAGTTCGTTCAGGAACCGTGACCTGCTGGCAATGCTGCTGTGTCTGTTTTTGTACCAGAGCGGCTGCATGTGCATGACCGGTTCGGTAAACTACGTCGTGGAGGGCATCCTCGGGCTTCAGAGCAGCCAGACCGTGCCGGTCATGGCGGGAATGATTGTCGGTGCCCTGATCGGAGTCCTGATCTGGTCGCGGATTCAGAAGAAGCTGTGCAACAACCAGAAGATGATGATCATGACCGCCATCTGCATGGGCTGTGTCGCCATACCGATGACCCTGCTTCGCTCGCAGCTGGGATTTACAATCGGAATGGCCCTCTGGGGCATGGGCTTCAGCGGATTCTGGACCTACATGACCCCGGCGATGGCCGATGTGGTCGACCAGACGGTCCTGCAGCAGAAAAAGAGGGATGACGGAATCATAATGGGACTGAGGGCGTTCTTCATGCGCTTTGCCTACGCCTCCGAGGCTCTGGTCCTGGCCGTCTGCCACCGGGCTACCGGTTACAACGCCGCCGACGGCGCCGTTCAGACCGAAACCGCCAAGTGGGGCATAGCGCTGCACATCGGACTGATTCCCGGTCTGTTCTTCCTGGCCGCCGCCCTGCTGTTCTGGAAGATGAATACCCTCAATCCGGCAAAGACCGCCGCCAACGCCGAGGCTCTGAAGGAACTGAATCTGTAAATGCTTGAGAAACTGCCTGATTTCGAGAAACAGCTGGCCGAGCTGGACGGACGGCTATCAGACCCCGAGGTGACCCGGGACATGAAACTGTACCGCCAGCTCATGGTGGACCGCTCGCATCTGATGCCGGTGGTCGAGGCTCTGCGCGAACTCGGGCAGATTGTCTCCGACATAACCGATGCCGAGCAGATGATGCGTTCGGAAAAGGACCCGGACCTGGTCGAGATGGCCCGCGACGAACTGTCCCGGCTCAAGGAACAGCAGACCGTCACCGAAAACAGGTGCAAGATGCTCCTCGTTCCGCCCGACCCGCTGGAAGGCAAGAACATAATCATGGAAATCCGCGCAGGCACGGGAGGGGAGGAAGCCGCGCTTTTCGCCTCCGATTTGTACAGGATGTACACCCACTACTGCGAGCGGATGGGCTTCAGGACCGAAATCATGAGCCTCAACGAGACCGGCCTGGGGGGAATCAAGGAGATCGTCCTCTCCGTCTCCGGCCGTGAGGTCTACGGAAACCTCCGCTGGGAAAGCGGGGTGCACCGCGTCCAGCGCGTCCCGGAAACCGAATCCGGGGGCAGAATCCATACCTCTGCCTGCACGGTGGCGGTCCTTCCGGAGATGGAGGAGACCGACATCCAGATCAGACAGGAAGACCTGAAGATCGACGTCATGAGGGCCGGCGGTCCGGGAGGTCAGTGCGTCAACACGACCGACAGCGCCGTGCGCATAACCCACATCCCGACCGGCAGCGTCGTAATCCAGCAGGATGAGAAGTCCCAGATAAAGAACAAGGCCAAGGCGATGCGCGTCCTCAGGGCCCGTCTGTTTGACCTGGAGGAATCCAAGAAGCAGAAGGAAAGGGCCGAGGCCAGGCGGAGCATGGTCGGCAGCGGTGACCGCAGCGAGCGGATCCGCACCTATAATTTCCCGCAGAACAGGCTTACGGACCATCGTATCAACCTGACTCTCTACAAGCTTGACCAGGTCATGCAGGGGAACCTCGACGAGGTCATCGAGGCCCTGAAGATCGCCGCCGGTGAGGCTGCGCTCAAGGAGGCCTGATGAACCTCCCGGAGGCAAGGAAGTCGGGTTTCCAGATTCTGCGCTCCTATTCCGACACTCCGGCACTGGACACCAGAATCATCCTGGGCTGGATCACCGGCCTGAGCCAGGGTGAAATCCTGACATCCGAAGCTTCGCTTACACCTGCCCAGGTGATGCGGTTCATGAACGCGCTTCAGAAAAGGTGCAACGGCCGGAGCGTGGCTTACATCATCGGCAAAAAGGAGTTCTACGGGCACGATTTTGCCGTGGGACCGGGTGTGCTCGTGCCGCGTCCCGACACGGAGATCCTCGTAGAGGCCGCCCTGGAGTTTCTGAGGGGGATCGACTGCCCGTCGGTTCTGGACATCTGCACAGGCAGCGGCTGTATAGGGATTTCGCTCAAATCCGCGCTGGCCTCGGAGGGAAAATCCTGTGCGCTTACCCTGTCCGACATATCCCCTCAGGCGCTTCGCTTTGCCCGCCGCAATTGTAGACAAATCATCGGAAATGATGCAAAGTGTGTCAAAAGCGACCTTTTCGGGGCTTTTGAGGGGTGCCGGTTCAACCTGATCACGGCAAATCCGCCCTACATCGATCCCCGGGAAAAGTCCATGCTTGCCCCCGAGGTGCTCTGCGAACCGCCGCTGGCGCTGTTTGCCGGGGACTTCGGAATGGAGGTTCTGGCCAGAATAGCCGGAGACGGTCCGGGCTTGCTCGAAAACGGAGGACTTCTGCTGGTCGAGTGCGGCTGCACCCAGGCGTCCGATGTCAAAAGCCTGATGGAAAAGGCGGGGCTTGGGCGGTGCTTTGTGCTGGAGGACCTGGGCGGCAGGCCGAGGTGCGTCGGAGGATACAGGGATGCATGAACAGCTGATCAAGGATCTGATGTCCAAGGTCTCGATGTATTCAAAGGCGGATCAGGACAAGATCCGCCGTGCCGCCGTGCTCGCCGACACAAAGCATCAGGATCAGAAGAGGGCCAGCGGGGAGCCGTATTTCATCCACCCGATAGCGGTCGCCGAGATTCTCGTACAGCTTAAAAGCGATGCCGACACGATTTGCGGCGGGCTGATGCACGACCTGATCGAGGACACCGGGACGACGCTTGACGAGATCGTCGAGCAGTTCGGTCTGGCGGTGGGGAACATGGTCGAGGGCGCGACGAAAATCTCCACGATAAAGGCGCAGAACAAGTCCGTCCAGGAGTACGAGACGATCCGCAAACTCTTTCTGACGATGCCCAAGGACATCCGGGTCATCATCATCAAGCTGGCGGACAAGCTGCACAACATGCGCACGCTTCAGTACCTCAAGCCCAAACGGGCCGTCGAGATCGCCAACGAGTGTCTGGACATCTACGCTCCGCTGGCGGACAGGCTCGGAATCGCGTGGCTTAAGGACGAGCTGCAGGATCTTTCGCTGAAGACCATCAAGCCGGATGTGTACGAGTACATCAACGGCTATCTGGATTCGAAGAAGATCGAGTACGAGGAATACACCCAGAACATCCGGGGGATGATTGCCCGCAAGAGCCACGAGGCGGGGTACAAGGTCGACATTTCCTGGAGAATCAAGCATCCGTATTCGATCTACATGAAGATGAAGAAGCGGAACAAGGACATCGACGAGATCTATGACCTGATCGGAATCAGGATCATCTGCGACAGCGTGTCCGACTGCTATTCGCTTTTGGGAATCATCCACAGCCTGTGGCCGCCGATTGCGGGGCGGTTTAAAGACTACATCGCCATGCCGAAGGCGAACAACTACCAGAGCCTGCATACCACGGTCATGGCCGTCGGCGGCAAGCTGATGGAAATCCAGATCCGGACAAAGGAGATGGACGAGGTTGCCGATTTCGGTGTCGCGGCGCACTGGGCATACAAGGCATCCACCGGAAGCGAAAAGGCCCCCACCGGAGGGGAGTACACCGACATCTTCATGAGGCTGCGCAACTGGAAAAACGAAATCACCCAGTCCGAGTCGTTCATGGACGACATCAAAAGCGAGCTTCTCAAGGACTCGATCATAGTATTCACCCCGAAGGGCAACCCGATTGACCTGCCGGTCAACGCCACCGCCCTGGATTTCGCCTTTAAAATCCACACCGACATCGGGGTGCACACTGTCGGCGCGAAGGCCAACGGATCGATCATCCCCCTGAGCCAGCCGCTGAAGCACACCCAGGTCATAGAGATCCTCACTTCGCCTAACGCGCATCCGAAGCTGGCCTGGCTCAAGTACGCCCACACCAGCAGCGCGAAGCGCAAGATCCGCGCCTGGCTCAACAGAAACGACGAGAGCCTGATTCTGCAGAAGAACATCATCGCAAAGCCCTCAAAGGAAGATCTGGAAGCTTCCCAGGCTGCTCCGGCCGAGCAGAACTTCAGCGATGAGGACATCGTCCGCAGCGTCCAGACCACCTCAAAGGCATCCCTCGTCGTGGGGCAGCAAAAGAATCTGATGATCTCAATTGCCCAGTGCTGCAACCCCAAACCGGGTGACGATATCGTCGGCTACGTTTCCAGAGGGCGTGGAATCATCGTCCACCGTACCGACTGCCACAACCTGCGCAACATGTCGGAAATCGAGCAGCGCTCGATTCCGGTTGAGTGGGAGAGCTCGGAGAGCATGATAATCCGGCGCTTCAAGGTCACATCCCGGCGCACATTGGACCTCTTTTCGGAAATCGAGGGGGCCATGCGCAAGTACAAGGGCCATCTGATCGAGGGCCGTCTGGACGACGGTGAGGAAGGTCAGCTGGTCGGGACGTTCACAATCGAATGCGACCGGGAGGACAGCTTCTCGAACATCGTCAAGAGCATCCGCTCAATCCCGAACATCATCCAGATAAGTCCGCTTTACAGCTGATTCAATTCCCGAAGACTTTCTTTTTCAGATACTCACCGTAGGTGCGCAGATCCAGAAGAACCTGCTTGGACTGGGCCGGTGTGTCGGTGCTGCCGAGTTTCTCGGCAATCTTGCGCTCAAAGAACTGGAGGTTGTTCTGTACGTCGCCGGGCGGGCAGAGCAGGCGGTTGGCGCAGAAAGACATGTACTTGCGCCGGTTGTCCGGGTCCAGCGAGCCGGGATAGCTGCGGCATACCATCCTCCAGAGCATCTGCTGACAGCGCGTGTCGGTGAAGCGGAGGTTGAGCGTCAGCTTCTCCGCCGGCGGAACCTGACGGAGCAGGTCGAAGTTCGCACGGTCGGAGTCGGGGAAGAAATCCTTGTACAACTGGAAGTCGGTGTCGTCGACTTCGTTGAAGACGGCCGTCTTTTCGCACTCGTGGATCTTCGAAACCAGCTCAGGATGCTGCTTGAGCTTTTCCCAGCGGGACAGGCAGGCTGCCCGGTTGATGCCGAGTCTGACTGCCGTCTCCGGGGTGAGTACCGAAAGCGGTGAGAGGGCGGGGCATTTGGTGATTGATACCCTGATTATGCCCGGAACACTCAGTATTTCCGCGGAAGATGCCGAAATCAGGGCATCGATGTCCTGCCTGAGGTCGAAGCATATGATTGTCGAACCGGAGTTGTACGACGGAGTCAGCGGGACAATCATCGAGGTGCAGCCCTCCGGCCGGGTAAAGGCGGCGCAGGTCAGCAGACAGGGTGTGGCAAACGGGTTTCCGATGAGATTCTTGACCTCCGCCTTTGAACGGAGCCTGTAGAAGTAGTCGAACAGTCTCGGAGCCTTTTGTTTGATCAGTTTCGCCACGGCGATCGTCGCCCTGACATCGACCATCGCGTCGTGTGCCCCGGTCTGGTCGATTGAATTGGCCGCCGTCAGCTCGGTCAGCTTGAAAACAGGGTTGCCGGTTTCGGGATTCTTAGGCGGCCAGTTGAACCCCTCCGGCCTCAGGTCATGGGCGGCCCTGACCAGATCGAGGATGTCCCATCTGCTGTTTCCGTTGGCCCATTCGCGGCGGTACGGGTCCAGGAAGTTCCGGTACAGCGCGTTGCGTATGAACTCGTCGTCGAACCTCAGCGAGTTGAAGCCGCAGACGGTGGTGTTGGGGACGCTGAAGATGTCGTTTATCTGCTCGATGAACTCATACTCCGGCAGGCCGTTTTTCAGGGCTGTCTGCGGGGTGATTCCCGTGACCAGGCAGGAAAGCGGGTCGGGCAGGTAGTCCATGGGGGGCTTGCAGTACAGGACGACGGGGTCCCCGACCGGATTGAGGTCCATGTCGGTCCGCTGTCCGGCGAACTGGGCGATCTTGTCGTAACAGGGGTCCAGACCGAAGGTTTCCAGGTCATACCAGAAGAATGTCGGAGCGGTTCTCATGGTTCAACTCTAGCAAAAAACCGATTGATAATAAAGTCAAAACAAAGCTAGAATCTCACCATGAAAGCCCGCCTTTTCCCCGTCCTGGTACTGATTCTCTGCGTCTGCGCCGGGCTGGGAGCGGAGGAGCTGGACACGGACGGGCTGGTCGAGTGCATCTGGACCGGAACCGATGCCGTGGCGATTATCCTCAGCAGGTCGGTTTCGGGAATCGAACCGGGCCAGAAGGGTGTCAGCGTGATCGGGGCCGACAAGGGTCTGCCCGATATCATAGTCTTTGACCGGGCCGATCTGTACACGATGCTGGAGTCGATCCGGCCGGAGGATGATGTGGCCGGCATGCTTTCCGGTCTCCTGTCAGGGCTGGTCGGAGGGCAGAAAAAGCAGTCGGTGTACACAACCGCCTGCTACGGCGCCATGTCGGGCAGGGGTTACGTCCCCGGGTCGCATGTCCTCTCCGGGATGATGGCTTTCTCCGGCAACGGGCGTTTCACCGCCCTGGAAATCATCGGTCTGCTGGCCGCCGGAGGCAGTTCGGATGGGCCGGTCGGGACGGTGGATGTGGACATGGTCGTGGAAGGTGAGCACTTCGGGCGCCGGATTCCGGTGAACGGAACCTTTTCAGTCAGTCTTGAAAGCGGGGCGGTCTGCGTCGGTTTTGACAAAGGTCTGAAGGTGGACGGGATTGTGTACGAAAAGGGAAATGTGAAGTTCAGGCTTAACTGGGGCCTGTCGGGGTTGATATGAGTATCGGAACTTTTCTGAAAGAATGGGGGCTTGATCCCTCCTGCGTCGATATTGAAGCCGTGAGCCGTGCTTTCCTGGATGACATGGATGCCGGACTCAGGGTCGAGGGCGGAAGTGTCCTGAGGATGATTCCGACCTACACCGGTTCTGACTGCCGTCCCGAACCCGGGGCAAGCGTCGCCGTGGTCGACGCCGGCGGAACCAATCTGAGGACCTGCCTGGTCACCTTCGGTCCTGACGGCCCGGTCATCTCCGATTTTGTCCGCACTCCGATTCCCGGCTCGCACGGCGCCGTCAGTGCCGCTGAGTTCTTTGATGAGCTTGTCCGCCGCGTAGGCCCGCTTCTTTCACGGACCGACAGACTCGGCTTCTGCTTTTCATACGACATCCAGAACACCCCCGACGGAGACGCCGTTCCGATAAGCTTCTCCAAGGAGGTCCGCATCGACGGGCTTAAGGGCATCAGGCTCGGAGCCACCCTGAAAGAGCAGCTGGTCCGCTCGGGTGTTTCCGGCCAAGGCTTGACCGTCCGCGTCGTCAACGACACCGTCTCCACCCTTCTGGCGGGTTGCTCCCGCGCCGGCGCAGGATTCGACGGCTATGTCGGATTCATCCTGGGCACCGGGCTGAACATCGCCTATGTCCAGCCGACGGCGGGCATCGGAAAGATCGCCGGCCAGCGCGACCTGCCGGAATCGATGATAATCAACACCGAGTGCGGAGAGTTCCGCTGTGATCTCGGGCCGATCGACCCGCTTCTGCGCTCGATGACCGACGGCCCTGATATCCACTGGCTGGAAAAGATGACTTCCGGTGCCTATCTCGGACCTCTGGCCTGGCTGGCCACCTCAAAGGCGGTGGAGCAGGGGCTTTTCTCAGCGGCATTCGCGCACCGCTTTGAAAAAGTCCAAAAGCTTGAAACCGGGGATCTGAGCGCCTTGCTTTCGCAATCCGGGTGCGGAGTCCTGACTGACTGCCTCGGCGGGGATTATTCATCCTCCGATGCGTCGAGACTGCAGGCTATCGCCGAATCCGTGGTCCGTCGTTCGGCCAGGCTGTCGGCCGCCGCGTTGAGTGCGACAATCCTCAAATCCGGCTGCGGTTCCCGCCCCGACAGGCCGGTGTGCGTCAACGTCGACGGGACGACTTATTACAGGACTCCCGGCCTGGCAGAGTGCACCCAGGCCACCCTCAGCGGCTATCTGACGGAAAAGAAGGGCAGATACTTCAGACTGGTGAAGATCGACGATTCGCCGATTGTAGGAACAGCCGTCTCAACCTTTTGATTCTCTGGCCTTGCTGCGGGCGTTTTTGCAATTGCGAGGTCGTTTTTGGCCTCGCTGCGGGCGTTTTTGCAAAAACGAGGCCAACTCATTGGCCACTTTTCGCAAGTTTTTGAAAAACCAGGCCAAAATTCTGGCCTCTTTTTTCATTATCCTTCAAAAAGCGGCCAAACGCCGGTCGGTCAGCGCAACCAAAGAGCGCAGGTGCTTGAGCAGCAGGTCGTGCAGCGCAGGTCTGTCACCCCTCAGGTCCACAAGCAACCTCAGAAGCGGCTCGGTTCCGCTCGGGCGCATCCAGACGAAACCGAGATGGGAGCCTTCGGAGTCATAGAGCTCGTACTTAAGCCCTCCGCGGCAGTTTCCGCTCCTTCCGCCCGGCCCGGATGCCCTGCGGTTTGAAATTCCCTCCAATTGGTACTCCACCCAGGAGGCTATGCCGTTTTCCTTGAGGATCGAGGTGTTTTCCTCCCAGAGCTGCTCGAACAGGTCCTTGAAGGCGGAGAAGTCATTGGTCGTTACCCGCATCCCCGCCAACGGCGAAAACGCGTCGGTTGTTGTGTAGACGGGCAGGGAAGAAACCAGTTGCCCGATTGTGCAGCCGCCGTTGCCGGTCCACCGCTTAATTGCGGCACTGTCGGACAAAAAGCGCAGGATGCACAGCAGTGTGTCGGCCGGGTCGCGGACTTTGGAGGGGTGCATGATAACTCCGCCGTTTGAACCCTCGCCGCAGAGGGGGACAGTCATCCCGTCATCCCTCAGCTTCTGGGCCAGGTTCACGGCGTTGGCCTCACCGACCTCGGCGCGGAAACACCCGGCGCCGAAGGCTGCGCAGATTTCGTCTGTCCGTCCCGAAGTAGGCCCGTTTGCTGCTACGGCAAGGTTGCCGGGTAGGGAAGCGGCGAGCGAACAGAGGACGCTCAGGGCAAAGACGGTCTGGGCCGGGAGAATCCGTGCCCGGGAGTTTTCATCGATATAAACCAGGTTTCCGCGGTCCCCGTCGTTGTCCGGCATGTATCCGAGGATAAAAGACGGGTCTTGCCGGTGTGCCTGCTCAAGCAACAGCCGGCAGGGTTCCAGATTCTCCGCCTCGGGGACTATTGCGTGGGCGATTTCGCCCGGCCGGGCGTTGATTTCCCTGTGCCTGATCCCCAGGCTGTCCAACAGCTGAAGGTCTATCGACGCGGCCCGGGCGCTTCCGTTGAAGTCGATTACCACTCCGAACTCTTTGCCCTTCAGGCCGGTCAGGTCGCCCACCGTACGCAGGACAAAACTCCGGTAATAATCAAGAGCCGCGGATTTCAGGGCCCGGTCCGGTTCGAAGTGGAGAGTTTCGGCAGCGTCGAGTCCGCTCAGGTCCTCCTCCGAGGCGCAGATTGCGCGAAAGGCCTTTACGATGTCCTCTGAGCGCTGTTTGTCAAAAACTCCGCCATCGGAGCCGAATTTGAAGCCATTGTGTCCGACCGGGTTGTGGCTGGCTGAGATGTAAAAGAAACGGTCGAAGCCCCGGTGTGAAAAGGCCATGATTTCGGGAGCGGCGCTGATTCCGAGATAGCAGACCTCCAACCCGCACCGGACAAAGACCGTCATGACCAGGTCGGCCAGAACCGGACCGGTAGGCCTCGTGTCGGTTCCGACCAGGACGCGTTCACCCGGTTTCATATTCCTGGCCAGGGCCAGACCTACTGCCTTGGCCATCAGGCTGTCAGCTGTTCCTACAGCCGGACTGAACGATTCCGGTCCGCCGTCGCTGAAGACCTTTCTCCACCCGCTGGCGGAGACGATGAAGTCTTCGTTTGCCTTTCCGACAGATTGAACAAGCTTTTCCGGACCCATGTTTCCCGCAGCCCCCTTGAATTGTCATTATCCGACAATTGGAATAAAATATCCACCATGAAGACATCCGCGGAAAACAACGTTTCACGCGTCCCGACCTGCCTGGCGGTGCACGATCTGTGTACCTACGCAAAAAGTTCGCTCAGTGTGGTCATTCCCGTGATGGAAGCCCTGGGGGTGGAGGTCTGTCCGCTTCCCACGGCTGTCCTCTCGACCCAGCTTGACGGGTTCGAGGATGTTTTTCACCGGAACCTCGATCACTGCGCCAGGGAGATCA
This sequence comes from Spirochaetales bacterium, assembly GCA_017614375.1. Classification (GTDB taxonomy): domain Bacteria; phylum Spirochaetota; class Spirochaetia; order Sphaerochaetales; family Sphaerochaetaceae; genus JAAYFO01. The sequence goes on along the minus strand of JAGABZ010000007.1, from coordinate 95,130 downwards.
GCGCCTGCCTCAGGCGGGAGGACATCAGGTTCGACTGCCTCTATACGGGATTTCTCTCCACTCCGAAGACAGCCGGTCTGGCCCGCAGCCTGCGCAGCCTGCTCTTTCCCGGAGCTCTGGTTGCCGTTGACCCGGTTCTCGGTGATTACGGCCGGCTGTACAGCGGATTCGGCTCTCCGATGGTGGGCGCGGTACGCCGGAACCTGGAGGGGGCGGATGTCATCAAGCCGAACTGGACCGAAGGCTGTCTGCTGACCGGAGTGCCCTATGTGGCCGAGCCGGAAGAAGCCGAGGTGACCATGGTGCTGGAGAGCCTGCGCAGCATATGCACAGCCGATATCGCCATGACAGATGTTCCTCTGCGGGGGGTTCCTTCAGACAGGGTCATGATTGCCTGCCTGTCCCGTGACGGGGATTTCAGGTGGCTCTCGCACGAAAGAGAGGCTCACTCACTTCCCGGAAGCGGTGATTTCTTTTGCAGTGTGATGGTATCCGCGATGCTTCAGGGCATGCCTTTCTTTGAAGCGGTCGAGGAAGCCGGCAGGCAGACACGCCTTTGCATCAGATTGTCGCTGAAAGCGGGGTACGAGCACCGTCACGGAATCTCGACGGCGCTCTGGACGAGAGAAAAACGCTGATTCAGTTCGGAAGCGGTTCGCTCGAGGCGGACGTGATACAGCCGCATTCCTCCATGAACGCGGTGACTTCTTCGTATCCGACCATCGTCTTTGTGTGAATCGTGAGCTTGAACGTGGCCGTGTCGTCGGCGTTCCAGATGGTCTTTTTGTCGGTGACCGTCTTTACATCCCAGATTTTCAGCTGGTTTTCCAAAGCGGCGTTGAAGGCGTCCCTGTCACCTTTGACCGTGAAAGAAAGCTGGTTGGCGTGGATGCCGTAGCCGATGCGCAGCCTGCGGAAGATGAAGTGGAGGATCAGCAGCAGGACCACTCCGCAGAGGGTCATGAAGTACATTCCCGCTCCGAGGGAAAGCCCCAGGGTCAGTGTCAGCCACATCCCGGCGGCGGTCGTCAGTCCCCTGACCGAAGAGCCGGTCTTGAAAATCAGTCCCGCGCAGAGAAAGCTTATGCCGGTGATGGCCTGTGATGCGATTCTGGACGGGTCCGCTCCCTTGGTGCCGAGGAGGAATCCTCCGACGGAGTCACCGAGGTCGCCGAATCCGTATTTGGAAGTAATCATGATAAGCGCTGCCGCGAAGCAGGTTATGGCGTGGGTGAACGGTCCGACTCCCTTGGAGTGGGAAATCCTCTCAAGTCCGATTCCCGCGCCGATTATGCAGGCGAGAACCATCCTCAGACAGAGCTCAAGTATCTGTAGGGTCGAAAAGTTGGCCCTCATAATGTCAGCAAAGTCCATACCGCCTCCTATGATGCAAATTATAGAATATCACACCATCGGGCAGTTTCCAAGGTTTAATCAGGAAGCAGTGCCGAGAGAGAAGTCCCCCACGATTTTCCAGACCCTGCCGTCCCGCTCGATTCTCAGGTCCCGGTCCGGGAAGTAATCCTTCAGACGGGCTGAAAGGTATGAAACCCCGTCCTCCTCGATCATTCTGCGGGTGGCCGGGTCGACAGGGGTGAGGGTGCGGATCTCCATGTCCAGGATGTAGCCCCGTCCGTACTTCGACCCGAATCCGAGGGTGAACATCGTTCCGGTGGAAAACAGTCCGTCGTGGGCAGGATTCGCGGCCTTGCCCCTGATCGGCCGGTTGGGGTGGACGGGATAGGTCCTGCCGTACTTGTCCTCGAGATAGTTGTCCAGATCGGAGCACATCCTCGAGAGGGTCTGTTCCAATGCCTGTTGCCTGAAGTCTTCCATCACTTCCCCAGCCAGGATTTGAGCCTGGCCCACAGCCCGGGTTTTCCGGTGGGTATTTCCTGGGGAACCGACGGTTCGGGGGCCTTTGATGCCACCAGGGCGCGGGCGAACTGCTCAAGCTGCGGGCGGAATTCCCTGCCGAGTTCCCTCCCGAAATCCTGGAGAGTCCTGAGCGAGGCTTCGGAGGCGTCGTCCATCTCGATTTCGCTGTCCAGCTCGCGGTAAATCCGGGTGTAGAGGGCATCGGGGATGAACTGCATCGTCTCGTCCACCGTCTGCATCTGGGCGCTGGCGAATACTTTGTGTACTCCGGTCCAGCTTGAAATGCCGTATGAGGCCATCGATTTGTATCTGTATACGGCACTGCTCGTCCCGACGGAGAGGATGTGGATCCTGCGGCTGTCCGGCCACATGGAGCGGGCGTACTGGTAGGCGTACAGGCTGGGGTTGTTGGCCACCACGCCGCCGTCCACAATCAGGTGCCCTTCATGGTTGAACGGAGCGAAATATGTCGGGGCGGCCGAGGTGCAGCGGCAGACCTCCCAGGTCGCCATATCCGTGTTCTGGGTGCTGGCCATCGGGAACGGAGTGCCTTCGGTTACATCGTAACCCATGATCAGGGTCGGCAGGACACAATCTGAAAAACGCGCCGCCCCGTACCAGCCCATCAGCAGTCTCTCGAGATTCTCGACGGAGTATTTGTCGGTGAATGTGGAGCGGATTCCGTGGACCGGGTCGGCGAAAATCTCATCTCCGTGCTCGAGGTAAACCGAAGCGAGTTTGTGCAACGAGACCAGTCCGGGTTTTCCGTCCTGTCCGGCTCCGAGGATCGAGGGGCAGGTAAGGGCGCAGGCGATCAGTCCCCCGGTCGAGGTTCCGGCGACCATGTCAAAGGTCTCTCCGACCGGCCGGTTGAAACCCATCGAACGGAGTACGTCGGTGAATTCCTCCAATACCGCCGTGGAGATGATGCCTCTCATCCCTCCGCCGTCCAGGCACAGCACGAACCTGTCGCTGCCCGCGGACTTCGGGCCGGGAGTCATCTCAATCCTATCGATGGAGGGGTAGACCGGATTCTTCATAATGCGGGAATTATGTTATATTGTCCTCGGAAAGGTCAATAAACATGGACTTTGAGGCACTGACCGGAATCACACCGACAGACGATGAGAGACAGCTTCTGCAGCTGTACTCCCGCTGCACCCTCTGCCCGAACCGATGCGCCGTCGACAGGCTTGCCGGGGAGACGGGGCTGTGTGCAAGCACTGCGGTTCCGCTGATTTCCTTCTGTGGCCTGCACCGCGGTGAGGAGCCTCCCGTCAGCGGGAAAAAAGGGGCGGGGATGGTGTTTTTCAACGGGTGCAGCCTGCACTGCCGCTACTGTCAGAACAGTCAGATTTCCCTCTCAGGAACCGATTCCCCGGGTGTCCCGACGGACATTCCGACCTTGGTTTCCCTGATGCTGGCTCTGCAGGAGCAGGGGGCGCATTGCCTGAATCTGGTGACTTCCAGTCATTTCCTGCCGACCGTGATAATCGCCTTGAAACGGGCCCGGAGGCAGGGGCTCAAGCTTCCGGTGGTCTACAATACCTCGGGTTTCGAGACGGTCGAGGCACTGCGTCTGATTGACCCGCTGGTCGATCTGTACCTGATCGACGTCAAGACACTGGACAAGTCCGTGGCGACTGCATTCTGCGGCGGGTCTGCCTACCCGGATGTGATTGTCCCGGCCATGGAGTATCTGCGCTCGACTCATCCGAGGACCTTTATGCGGAAAGGGCATCTGTACGGCATCCTCGTCAGGCACCTGGTCTTCCCCGGAACCCTGGAGGCGACGATGTCATTTCTTGACTGGTATGCCGCCGGATACAAGTACCGGTGCTATCTGTCGCTGATGGTCCAGTTCGTGCCGCCCGACGGGGATAAAACCCTCCCCGAACTGACCCGGGAGCAGTACGACCGCCTGATGAACCGTCTGGACGAACTGGAAATAGACGACGGTTTCTATCAGGAGTACGGGGAAGACGCCGGCTTTGAGGCCGAGCGGATGTGGATTCCCGATTTCAACCGCGACCAGCCGTTTGCGCCCGGCTTTGCCGACCCTCTGCCGTTGTTTCTGAACCTCAGAAAAAACAGCCGGCGCAACTGATGACCGTCTGCCGGCACGGTTGTATGATTTGCCGTTTCCGACGTTTGACAATTGCCCGCCTGTGGTTTAGCGTTTAACCGTGACACAAAAGGAGGGCTCGTCATGAAGAGGTTCTTAGGTTTTGCCCTTATCGGGATTCTCACCGTACTCATCGTCGTTTCGTGCGCGTCGACGGCTGTTCCGAAAGAGCTGCTCTCCTATGAGCAGTACTGCACGCCGTACCGACTCAATAAGGACGGCAATCTTCATTTCTACTTCATGGCCAGTATGGGAATGAAAATGACCAACACCGACAGCGATGCCCAGAAGTGGGGGGATTCATGCCTGATCCTGCTTCCGGACGGGCAAACCGTACTTGTCGACGCCGGCATGGCCGACTATGCCCCTCTTCTGGCTCTGAACCTGATGAAGATGGGGGTCAGAAAGATAGACTGCGTCATAATCACCCATCCCCACAACGACCACGCCGCGGGCATCTATAACCGCGAGAAAACCATCCTGCAGTACTTCGAGGTCGGCAAATGCTACTACAACGGAGCGTATAACAACTCCTGGGCCAACATCCATCAGATGGAGGACATTCTCGACGACTACGGTGTGCCGAGGGAGGTTCTCAAAGAAGGTGATGAGTTCGAATTGGGCGGGGTCTCTTTCCGGGTGCTCAATCCCCCGGCGGATGTCGCGGGTACCGTCTATACATTGACTCCCGACGTCAACAACAGCTCGATTGTCTTCAGAATGGATTACGGCGATTTCTCCGCCCTGTTTACCGGAGATATCTACGCCGCCAAAGAATGGGACCTCGTAGAGCGTTTCCCCGGGCTTCTGGATGTCGATTTGCTCAAGGTTCCCCACCATGGACACAACACATCAAGCACGAGGGAATTCGGAGCGGCGGTCACTCCCAAGCTCGCCGTGGCGACGAGCCATGTGGCTATGGATCTGAACAGCTACATGAGTTACACCAGGACAGGGGCACAGGTCCTGATGGACTTCTGTGACGGCTATGTCCATGTATGGTCCGACGGCACAGGTCTTGATTACGAGCACAGCAAGGAGCGGACAATCAGGATGTATGTGGGATACGGACCGGAGGCCTTCGCCGGACAATAGGCTGTTCGGAAGCGCCGTTACTCCGGTAGATTCGCCTTGTCAGCGATGATGACCCTCACCCCTTGCTCGGAGAGTCCCTTGATGTATTCTCCGGACAGGCCCTTGTCGGTGACGATCGTGCTTACTGAGTTGAGCGGTATGCCTATTGAAAAGGCGTTGTTGCCGAACTTTTCACTGTGGGTTACCAGAATGACCGAGCCGGCGTGCCTGACTATCTCCTCCCTCAGGCTGGCGTCATAAATGGAGTAGTCTGAAATTCCGTGATCCAGCGTTACCCCTCCGGCGCCTATAAAGGCCTTGTCGGCGTATATGTTCTGCAGGGACTGGACACCCAGATACCCCGACATGTTCAGCTCGTTGTTGTCAATCTTCCCGCCCAGGACATATATGTCGAAATCCGTGCCGATGAGTTCGTTTATCACCGGAAGGGAGTTGGTGATTATCGTCAGGTGCTTGAAGCGTTTGAGGTGCCTGGCTACCTCCAGGACGGTGGTCCCGTTTGCCAGGAGTACGGATTCCCCCTCATTGATCAGGGTCGAGGCCACCAGACCGATAGCCTCCCTTTCCTCCATGCCCCGTTCTTCGGTATCGGAGCCGATTGTGAAATCAAGAGGCATCATCTTTGAATTGAGAATCGCGCCGCCGAAGATTCTCTTGACGTAACCCTTGTCCTGAAGAGCCTCTATGTCCCTTCTGGCGGTTTCGTGGGATACCCCGTAGTGGCTTATTATCTCCTTCATCTTGATAAGGCCGCCGTTGCCCCTGAGCGTCTTGAGTATCTCGTTTCTCCTTTCCCTGGCCAGCATCCTGTTCCTCCTGATTCAGCACTTCCCGGTGCAACCCGGCTGGGTTAGCCGGTTTTGTTGCAAATGTGCTATATTATGCCATGATTAAGCCATAAAAGTGTGCAGAATTGCAATATATGCTTTGAGTTTTCGAGGTTGGATTCCAAGCATTTGCACAATATTGAATGTTGACGACTGCATTTCATGCTTTATAATTTACCTGTCGGCAGCGGCTCCCCGCCCTGTCTGACAGGGGAAGAACAGATTCGGATGAAGATTGCAATTTGTGAGTTCAGACAGGAATCGGACGCCTTCAACCCCGTCTTGTCGGATTTCGACTTCTTTGAAAGAGGCGGTGTCTACGAGGGACGGAAGTTCCGTGACGCCCTTTACGGCAAGCAGGTTGCCGTGGGCGGGATGCTCGATGAACTTGAAAAGGCCGGAATCGAGCCCGTCATGCTTTTCTCGATGCATTCCGACAGCGGTGGACCCGTCAGGGACGCCGTGGTCCGCCACTTCATTGAAAAGACGACCATCCTTCTGACCGGAGAGCTCCCCGTGGACGGGGTTCTGGTTTCCATGCACGGAGCCACGCAGTCCGAAAGCATAGAGGATGTGTGCGGATACATTCTGGAGGCCATCAGGGACAAGGTAGGGCCCGAAGCGGTTATTTCCGCCTCCTTTGACCTTCATGCCAACATCACGGCAAAGGTCCAGCAGAACGCTGATTTCATCTGCGGTTACCAGACCTATCCGCATGTGGACTTCTTCAGTACCGGCGCCAGGGCCGCGAGGCTTCTCATCGGTACCCTCTCCGGAAAGATCCACGCCAGAACCTACCGGACCGTGATTCCCATGATTGTCCCGGCCAGTTCATACACCACTCTCCGCGGCCCCTTCGGTGCCCTGGCCGAATACGCCCACGCCCAGGTTGATTCAAAGAAGATTCTGGACTACACGATTTTTCAGATGCAGCCCTGGCTCGATGTGGAGCAGGGCGGAACCTGCGTGGTAACCGTGGGTGAGGATGAAAAAGCCGCCAAGGCTGTCGCATCGGATCTGGCCGGGAAGCTTTTCAACATGAGGGACAGCTTCAAGCAGAATCTCTATACAATTGACGAGGTGATCAGAAAAGCCGAGGGAAACAATTCCGGAAAGCCGATTGTCCTGGTCGATTCCCCCGACTCCCCGAACGCCGGCGCCTGCGGCGACAGCCCCGCCGTCCTTGAGAGAATCAAGGAACTGGGGTCCAACGTCCGGGCTGCCTTCTACATCAAGGACGCGCCGGCGGTCAACGAACTGTGGAACCGCGGCGTGGGTTCGGTGCAGAGAATACGGCTCGGTGCCACCCTGTGCCACGACTACTACAAGCCGGTTGATGTTGAGGTCGAAGTCCTTTCCGTACACAACGGAGTGTACATGGCCGAGGGGCCTTCCGGAAGGGGGACCCTGCATGACTGCGGCAGGGTAGTGACGGTCAGGTGGAGAAACGTCGACATCGTAATCTGTGAGTCGATAAGCTTCCCCGGAGATCCCCAGATTTACAGGCATTTCGGTGTTGAGCCTGAGTTCTACCAACTTGTCAACGTCAAGGCCTGCACTTCGTTCAGGGCTGCGTACGAGTCCATTGCCCAGGAAATCTGCGAGACGGACACCCCGGGGACGGCTCCGATCAACCTCAGGGCCCTTAAGTACAGAAGGTTGCCCAAGACTTTCTATCCGTTCAACGACCTGTCCGGCTACAGGATTCCGGAGCCGGTTGCTCTCAGGTGAAAAGGAGGTTTCATGGCAAAAGATAGGAACCCTTCACTGATTCCCCGCAAGCGGAAGTTCGAGGTGGCACCGTACCTTCTCATGCTGCCCGCGATTACGCTGTTCGGAGTATTTACATTCTATCCGTTCTTCAAGACCATCTTCCTCTCGCTTTCCTATACGAACAAGTATGGTGAGTTCGTACAGTGGGCGGGCTTTGACAACTACGTGAGGGTATTCAAGTCAACTCTCTTCCCGAAGATCATGGGCAATACCTTCCGCTTCGCCCTGATGGTCGGAGCCGGAACCCTGTTTTTTGCCATGGTTTTCGCCCTGGTCAGCGCATCCAGGGAGAGGGGCAGCAGGGTTTATGAAGTAATGTTTGCCATCCCGATGGCCGTTGCCTCCGTCCCGGCCTCGGTCATTTTCGAGTTCATGATGAAAAAAGACGGAGGATTGCTCAACAGCGTCCTCGGGACGAGCATTGCCTGGCTTCAGGATCCGAAGTGGGCTCTTTTCGCAGTCGCTCTGGTCACTGTCTGGCTCCATATAGGCTCCAGTTTCATTTTCCTGCTCGTGGGATTCAGAAATGTGCCTCAGGAGCTGGTTGAATGCGCCACACTCGACGGTGCCGGTCCGGTGAAAAAGGCGCTGAGGATCTTCATCCCGATAGCGTCCCCGCAGATTTTCTTCGTCGTGTTCCTGAACATAAACAGCAGCTTCAAGGCGTTCGGCCAGATCAAGCTCCTTACAGCCGGAGGACCGAACAACGCGACAAAGACGATAATCTATGAGATGTATGAGAACGCGATCAAGAACTCACGCTATGAGACGGCGTGTGTCGATGCGCTGATTCTTTTCGCCATCCTGCTGATTGCAAACAGGATACAGAACGCTCTGGAAGGGAGGTTGGTATTCTACAAATGAACAGCATGCGATTGAAAAAAAGGCTCAGCACGTTGGTGCCGTACATCATAAAGGTGCTTGTCGGAGTGCTGTTCACATCTCCGATACTGATCTGCTTTCTCTACTCGTTCAAACCCAACGGGGAGCTTCTGGTCTCTACCCTGAGCACCTTCTTGCCGAAAGCCCCGACTCTGGAGAACTTCTGGTATGTCGTGGCCAAGGTCAGGATGCAGAAGTATCTGACGAACACCTTCATCCAGTGCTTCTCCATCATAGTCTGCCAGCTGGTTTTCTGCAGCATGGCGGCCTACGCCATCGTTTTTTACAGATTCAAGGGAAAGAAATTCCTGTGGATTCTCATCCTCATGTCGGTGATGATTCCCGGGGACGTCATCGTCATCTCCAACTACATCCAGATCCAGCGCTGGCACCTGACCAACACCCACATCGGGATGGCGCTGCCGTATCTCGTCGGCGGAATGGGTATATTCCTGATGAGGCAGTTCTACCTGACGATTCCGAAGGAACTGGCGGAGGCGGCCGAGATAGACGGGTGCAGCAGACTGGGCTTCATGTGGAGGTTCGCCGTCCCCCTGTCGATTCCCTCGATGGCATCACTGGCCATCTATGAGTTCATTGCCATCTACAACAGGTACTTCTGGCCTCTGCTGGTTGTCGACAAGGACAGAATGAGAACAATCCAGTTGGGAATGGCCTATCTGGAAGGAGGGGAGAACGGAAAAGTGGCATACATCCTCGCGGGAGCTTCGTTCTGCGTAATTCCCGCGGTGATAGTATTCATATTCGGCCAGAAATTCCTGGTCAAGGGTATGACTGCCGGAGCAGTCAAAGGTTAGCAGTAATCAACCGCTTTGCGGAAAAGGAGAGGAAAAATGAAAAAACTGCTTATGGTGTTCGGCGTTCTTCTGGTTGCCATGTGCGTCCTGTTCGCACAGGGATCAGGCGAAAAAGCCGCGGAATCAGACAGCCCGAAAACAGAAGACGGTAAGATTATCGTCCCGTATTGGAGGTGCTACACCGGTTCTTCAGCGGAATTCGTAGACGGAATCATCGCCGAGTTCAACGCGAGCCAGGACAAGTACGAGGTCGTCCCTGAGTACAACGGCGGCTACTACGACCAGTTCGCTAAGCTCATGTCCACCGACAGGGAGAACCTGCCCGCGATGTGCAACAGCTCGTCCGAGACCGTCGGATCGTACCTCCACTCCGGACTGGTGAAGTACGCTCAGGACTTCATCGACGCCGACAAGAACTGGAGTTACAACTTCTACGGTAACCTGGTCGCGACTTACGGTGTAAACGGCCGCCTGGTAGGAATCCCCCTCGGATTCTCACTTTCCGGTTTCTTCTACAATGCCGAGATTTTCGAGGCTGCAGGAATCGATCCGTATTCTCTGACCAGCTTCGACAGGGTCTATGAGGCGGCTTTGAAGATCGGAGACGGCGGATACGCGAAGTACGCGATTTCCGAGGAGCACTCCGGAATCTGGGCAAACTACTGCTTCCACAGAGAAGGCCTGTACACTGTCGACAACAACAACGGTGTCGACGGACTTCCGACCAAGGTTCTCTACAATGAGGAACCCCTGAAGACCGTCTGCTACAACTACTACAAGGAGTGGGCAGACCTCGGAGCCAAGGGATATGTCTATCCGGTCGGCGCAAAGGTCAAGACGGCCCTCGCCCCGGCATTGGGTGCGAAGGAAGTGGCCATGATTATCACCACCAACTCGTACAAGAGCACAATGAATGATGTATTCAGCCAGACCGGCGGAACCTATGGATTCGTTCCGATGTTCTCCGCGACCGACAACGGAAAGCAGACAGGCTTCTGCTCCTCCGGAAACGGCTTCTTCATCATCAACAACGGTCATCCGGATCAGCAGCAGGGTGCCTACGAGTTCATCAAGTACTTCGATTCCCCGTCTGTCCAGCTCCGCTGGATGGCCAAGACCGGTTATCTGCCCATGTATGACGCGGTTGCACAGACTCCGGAGTACAAGGAAATCCTCGCTTCCGACAACTACACCGCCAGGGTCCTCGAGGAACTCGGAAAGTCCGACTACAGCGCGTTCTACGCCTTTACCGCGGTCAACAACATCTATTCACCCGCCGGTGCTACCTGTCTTGAGGCTGTCATAAACGGCGCTGATGTCCAGGCATCCATCGATCAGATGTGCGAGACCATCAACGAAGCCTTTAAGATGTACAACCTTACCAACAAGTAAACCTGACCTGTTCCGGTTTACCGGGGTGTTCGGCCAGTCCTCTGCAGGATATGCCGGACACCCTTTTTTTCGGCCTGAAAGTCGGAAATATCGGACTCACAGGGAAAACGTGAAAAGGATTTTTGGATTTTTTGCTTTTTTTTCTCAGCAAAAGCGGGTTTCGCGCGGATAGTAGGGCGAGGAAAGGGCTGTCAGGCGTCCGGATGCTGCGTTGCAGGTTCCCGGGCGCCGCTTTGCACTTCTCCCGATGTGAGGCGAATATGAATAATCTCAACTCAGTACTGCTCGAAGGAAACCTGACACGTGACCCGGATGTAATGACCCTGGACGGAAACGTCCCGATGACCAGATTCAGCATCGGCGTGAACCGCTCATTCATAAACAAAATGAAGGAGCTGACCACCGAATCATCGTTTTTCAGCATCGTCACATGGGGGAAGACGGCCGAACTCTGCGCAAAGCACCTGCAGAAAGGCAGAGGTGTGAGGATTCTGGGGCGGCTTAAGCAGGAGCGCTGGAAGAACGACAGGGAGGAATCCCGCGAAAAGATCGTCGTCGTGGCCGAGCATGTGGAATTCCAGAACCAGCCGCATCAGGCCCAGCCCAAACCGGCCGCCAGACCCGTGCCTCAGCAGGTCGTGGAGATTTCCGATCCTTCGTACGATGTGCCGGACAAGAAGGTCATCGAGATGAACTTCGACGCGACCGCCGAGGCCCGGCAGCAGAACACCACCGGCAGCGTTTCCGGTATCCCCGCGGAAAACCCCGCTCCCGCATCCGCTCCCGCCCCTCAGTCCCAAACCCCGGCCCCGGTCCAGGCCCCGGCTCCACAGGCCCCTGCGGCATCAGTGCAGCCTGATTCACCTGCCCAGAGCGCCTAAGATCTCAGTGAAAAACTTCCCGGAGGTCGCCCCGGCGGCCTTCGGGTTGTTCATAGCGGGTATGTTTTTTGCCGAATCCTGTTGCATGCGACCGCGGCGGATGTGCTAGACTTGCCTTATGACCAAAAGGTGTATTCCTGTATTGATTCTTCTGCTGACCGCGGGCGTGCTGTACGCAGGCGCCGCCTGGGTTCCGTCGGCTGAAATCAGACTGGGATACTACGGAGCTGTACCGCTGGCCGATTCGCTTAAGACGGATGTTCCGTTTCGGACGCAGGGCTTCGGGCAGCTGATTCTCAACCCGGTGTCAATCAAGGCAGGCAGGGTCGGTTTTTCCGTTTCCGGTGTGCTCGGTTTCGTCACACGTTCCCCTGTGTACGACCAGACGCGGCTGAAGAGTTTCCGCAGCGTGGGCGGGAGAGCCGCCGTTTCGTTTTATTGGGACGATTTTCTGGCGTTTGAGCTGTCCGGAACCCTGGGGAAGGGCTATTACGACGGCGATGTGCGGTTCGGCTTCGTTTCCGGGTCGCTTGGGGCTCTGTTCACGCTGGTCGACGACGGTTCTGTTTTTCTGGCCCTCAGCGTACCGCTGGAGGTTTCGTACCGTAAGGACATCCTGGGAGTCTGTGCGGGAGTCGGGCTGAGAGTCGGATTTGACGGCTATCCGCGGGGAGGTGAACTGTGAAAAGGCGCCTGATTCCCGCGTTTGCCGTTTGCGTTGCGATTCTCCTCTGTCTGTGCGGCTGCGACCTGTTCAGGGCTCTGGCCACCCGGGGAAAGATGTACATCGTCACAATCGGAATCGGGTATGAGAACGCTTTGGTCCCGGGCTCGGACGAATCGGTCACCAAACTCAAATACACCCGTGCCGATGCACGGCAGATCGGGCTGTGCTTCCAGGCCCTGTGCAACGAGACCGGCAGGGAATGTGAGCTGTTTGACTTCAGCGACGACTACACCAGGTCCGATGACCACTATCCGACCAGGACGAGAATAGACGCGAAAATCCTCTCCTTCGGCGCTCTGGCCTCAGAGGATGACCTGCTGGTCGTATTCGTCTCTTCCCACGGCTACAACAACGGCAGTGAGAACAAATCGCATTACAGCTACTACGATTCCAACAAATGGCAGAACAACTGCGGGCTGGCGGTGCTCAGCCCCTCCGGGCCCAAACTGTATGTGGACTACGTAACAGGCGAAGATCTGATTTCCACTTTGAACTGTTTTCCCGGCAAAAAAGCGCTGATCTGCGATTTCTGCTACAGCGGCTCACTGATCGGTGAGAACAACGTTACGACCGACAGCACCATCTACGCCACATCCGCCAACTCCGTCAGCACTCTGGAGCTGCTCTTTTCGCAGTCTCCGGCGATATCCAATGACGGACTGTACATCCTGACGGCCTGCAAGCCGTATGAGCAGTCCTGGGAGAGTGATTCACTGGAGCACGGAATCTTTACCTACGGCATCCTCAAGGCCCTGGGATGGAACGGCGCGTCATCGACGCTTGAGGACACCATTCCCGCCCAGAGCGGAGATACCGTCTGCCTGGGAAACCTTGCCGCCGCAGCGGTTGAGGTGCTCAGAAGCGAGGATGTTGGCGGTAGAACGAAACAACATATGAAGATCACCGGAAGCAGCGACGATCTGGTCCTGTTCGACGGTCTGAGATTGTAGGGAGGTCCGATGCAGAACATCCTCAGCGTATCGGGACTGGATTACGGGAACGTCAAAAACGTGTCGTTCGAACTGCCGCGCTCAGGTTCACTGGGGCTTTTCGGAGAGAATGACAGCGGACGTTCGGCGGTGGTCAGGCTTGTTTTGGGCATGATCCGCCGCTTTGGCGGAGAGATTTCCATCGCTGAGAATACTTCGGTGGGTGCTGTGGTGGCGGGAGCCGGTTTCCCCGGTTCGATGACCCTTTCGCAGATCGGCAGGATGCTCGGAATGATCCATGATTCCTGGGACAGCGGAAAATACTCCGCTCTGCTTGCGGAGATGGGACTCGGGGAAAAGGTCAAATCCGGGGCACTCAACACCGACGGGCAGATGAGACTGGCCTTTTGCGCAGCCATGGCCCGCAGGACGGATCTGCTGGTAGTCGACTGTCCGCCTGACTGCCCGTCGTGGGTCGGGGAACGGGTCATGTCTTACCTGAAGGAAACAGGGGGCTCGGTGCTGCTTTCGGCCCGGAGCGCCGCCGATGTGGCCTGCTGTGACCGCGCGGGTCTGATGTATGCCGGCAGTCTGCTGTTCTGCGACAGTGTCCGGGCCCTGAAGGAGATGTACAGGGTCATTACCCTGGATGAAAAGGAAATGCAGACCGTGAACCGGCGGAAACTGATCGGGGCCCGCAGAACCGCTTCGGGAACAAAGGCCCTTGTCCGCCGGGAGGACTTCAAGGAGAACCGTTTCAATCTGTCCGAGCCGACGCTTGCCCAGATTGCCGGATGTTTCGTACGCAGGGAGGAGGCCAGGGATGCGCGGTTTGGTTTATAAGGATTTCAAGACCGTCCTTTCGCAGTACATAGTGGTGTTCGGGCTTCTCGCCCTTTATGTCGGAGCGACCGTTTTTTTTATCAAGAGTCTGGGTTTCTTCGCCTCGATGGAACCGGTGCTGATGATGGTCACGGCGATGCTGGCCTTCGGCTACGACGAGAAATCAGGCTTCAACGCCTATGTCCGTACACTTCCGATAAGTACAGCTCAGATTGTTCGTGCACGTTATCTCTTTGCTCTGATTATGATTGTGTTTACAGCTGTTCTGCATGTCGGAGTAACGCTCGCCCTCGGCACCCCTTGGGCGGAGAGTCTGGAAAGCCTGGCGTTCGGCTCCTCGCTCTCACTGCTTTTCGCGGCGGTGATGTTCCCCGTGCTTTACAGTCTGGGCTCGGACAAGTCCCGGGTGGTCTTCATGTTCCTTTTCTTCGGAATGCTGGTTCTGGGAAGCCGCGGAGACTACATCGTGCATCTCGGTACGGCAGCTTCTATCGGACTGTTCGCGGCCTCCTGCGTCCTTGTGTGCGTGTCTTCGGCCTTTTCAGTCAGATTGCTTGACCGCCGGTCCTTTGCCTGAAACGCTTTCTGTTGATTCCGACCGGTCATTGTGCTATTGTCGATTGTGGATATATATCTTCCACAGGAGATAGAAATGAGCAGCACCAAGACGCTTGACGGGCGGACTTTCGCCCGCATGCTGGCCGGCGGAGCTGATAACATACGAGCCAACGAAGAATACATCAACGACCTGAACGTCTTTCCCGTTCCGGACGGGGATACGGGCAGCAATATGTGCTGTACCATGGACAAGGGTCTGGCCGACATCAGCGGACTTGAACCCGCGACGCCGTTGGGCAGGATTGCCTCGGCATTTGCTTCGGGGACGGTTCTCGGAGCCAGGGGAAATTCAGGGGTTATTCTTTCGCAGTTCTTCCGGGGATTCGCAAACGCCCTCAGCGGTCTGGAAACAGCGGGCGTTGCAGAATTGGCCGGGGCTTTTGAAAGCGGAGTTAAACAGGCTTACGCGGCGGTAGTCAATCCGACCGAGGGAACGATCCTCACCGTATTCAGGGAGGCCTCGGAGGCGGTTTCAAAGCAACTTGAATCAATAGAAACAATTGAACAACTCCTGGAGATTCACGTTCTTCAGGCGGATGATACTCTGAAAAGAACGACCGAGATGCTCCCGATTCTGGCAAAGGCCGGTGTAATCGACAGCGGCGGGGCCGGGTACTGCTATATCGCCCAGGGAATGAAGCAGGCTCTTGAGGATCCGGCTTTCAAGCCGTCGCAGCATCAGGAGAACGCCGGCAAACCCTCAGGGACCGATATCAATCTCGATGCCTTCACCCGCGACAGTGAGCTTCAGTTCGGATACTGTACCGAGTTGCTTCTCAGGCTTCAAAGCGCAAAGGTTGATGTTGAAAGCTTTGACCCGCAGGTGATTCTTGATTATCTGCAGTCCATTGGCGGAGATTCGATAGTCTGCTTCAAGGACGGCGATGTGATAAAGATTCACGTCCATACCCCCGATCCGGGCCTGGTTCTGCAGCAGTGCAGAAAATACGGTGAGTTCCTGACTGTAAAAATCGAGAACATGGCCCTTCAGCATCAGGAAGTACTGATGAAAAAGGCTCCGAAAAAGAACATCGCCGTCATTGCCGTGGCACCCGGGGAGGGGATTGCCGAGGTCTTCAGAGGGCAGGGGGCGGACATAACACTCGGGGACAACCCGTCAACCGGGGATTTTGTAAACGCTATTTCCTCAATCGATGCCGAGAACTATCTGATTCTGCCGGATGATGCGAATGTCATGATGGCGGCGCAGCAGGCAAGTGAGATGGTAAAGGGCGCGAATGTCTTTGTCGTTCCGACGAAAACGGTTCAGGAAGGCTTCAGTGCTCTTAGTATATACACGCCTGATGTGCCGAGCACGGAAGGATTAGTTGCGGATATGACCGATGCGGCATCGAATGTCACCAGCGCACAGATTGCCTGCGCCACCCGCGATGCCGTTCTGGACGGACTGGAAGTAAAAAAGGGTGATTTCATCGCCATGTACCGCAAGGACCACATCGTCTGCGCCCGGCAGAGCATGTTCGAAGCTCTGTCGGATCTGCTGGACGACATCGAGGGAATTGAGGACATGGAGATTCTCACCCTATTCTGGGGCAATGGGGTTACCGAGGCCGACAGTCTGAAGGCCTATGAAATCATCAGGCGGAGATTCCCTGACCTCGAGGTTGACACATACTACGGCGGTCAGGAAGTCTACAGCTTCTATCTCGGTTTTGAGTAAAGGAATATACAGTGAAAACCCATACGATTATCGTCGACACCCAGGGAAGTGACAAGGGCCCGTCGAGTGTCATCAAGGGAGCCTGCCAGGCTCTGGATAAGTTTGCTGATCTCAGATTGTGTCTGACAGGGGACCGCTCCGTAATCGAAGCCTGCCTTGCAGAAAACGGCGCCGATACCGGCAGGGTGTATATCATCGACGCTCCTGAAATCATCACCAACTACGACCACCCGGTCGCGGCGCTGAATCAGAAGCGTAACTCCTCGCTGGTAAAGGCGTTGACCGAGCTCAGGAACAATCCTGACTGTGAAGGGCTCGTGAACGCGGGCAGCACCGGTGCCCTTTTGGCAGGTTCGGTCATGTTCCTCTCCAAACCCGGTGAACGTACCCGTCCGGCGCTGGCGGCGGTTCTTCCTGCAGAGGCGGGCGGGTTTACCTGTCTGGTCGATACCGGGGCGAACATTGACTGCACCCCCGCCATGCTTGTCCAGTTCGCCCACCAGGGGTCGGACTTCATGCGCAGGTTGTACCGCCTTGAGAAACCCAGGGTGGGCCTGCTTTCAAACGGCGCGGAAGAGACCAAGGGAAACAAACTGGTCAAGGAAACCCACCAGATTCTCAAATCCGAGGCCGGTCTGAATTTCATCGGCAACATCGAGGGAACCAACGCCCTCAGCGGGGACTGCGATGTCCTGGTCTGTGACGGATTTGCCGGAAATCAGGTGCTGAAGAACTCCGAGGGGATCGCCAGAAGGATAATCACCGACATCGTCCGGTACGCCAAAAAGACCGGTGAGCCGAAGTTCATGGAACTGGCCGGTCATCTGATGGCGATGTACGACTTCAACTCCCTCGGCGGAGGAATAGTCCTCGGGGTGCCGAAGCCGGTTATAAAGGCACACGGCGCGGCCAACGAGGCTTCGATAGTGAACACAATCGGGATGCTCCTGAATCTGGCGGAGAACAGGGACATCTACAAGGAGGAATAAAATGGGAAAACGTTATGTGATGTGCACTTCGACAGGTTGCATCGAGTATGCGCCGGAGCGCTACAGAAAACTGGACATAGGAATCATAAGAGTACACATTCTTTTCAACGGAAAGGACTATCTCGAGGGTCCCGAGTTCGACCCCGACTGGTTCTATTCACAGCTTGAAACGCTGGAAAACCCCAAAGACCACCTGCCGAAGACGGCGATGCCCCTTCCCGAGACGGTGGCCGCGCAGTTCCAGGAGGCCTATGACAAGGGATATGACGAAATCATCGTTATCTGCATAAGTTCTTATCTCGGCGGGACATACAATCTCGTACGCCTGGTAGCCGAGGACTTTAAGGACAAGATGAAAATCACAGTCATCGACAGCAAGATCACTTGTTTCGGCGAAGGTCTGCTGGCGATCAAGGCCCACGAGATGGTCCAAAAGGGCATCCCGACCGAGGACATCGTCAAGGAAATCCACTGGATGATGCAGCACCAGGAGTTCATCGGGGTCGACGGCAAGCTCGACTACCTGATTTACAACGGCCGCTTAAAGGGCGGCAGCGCCTTTATGGGCAAGATGCTGAACATCTGCCCGGTCGTGCACTTCACCCGCGAGGGTGAATGCGTCTCGCTGTGCACCGTCAGGACTCCGAAAAAAGCTGTGGCCAAGACCTGCGAAATCATGAAGCAGATTATCGGCGACCGTGCGCCTGAGGACTACATCCTGTTCCACGTATACACCGGAAAGTCCCTGATTTCCTACATGGAGGAAATCGAGGGCGGATACGGAGTGCAGACCAACCACGAAGCGGTGATAATGTCTCCGGTTTCCGGCTGCCACAACGGCCCGTGGCTCGCAGGTTACGGCTATCTGCCGTTGCGCCGGGCTGACGAGCCTCTTGAGTAGGAGGAGCCTATGGTTGAAATTAGAAAGGTCCTCACCCGGGCCGACCGGAAGGAGTTCGTCGAGTTTCCGCTGAGGCTGTACAAGGACAATCCCAACTTCGTACCGCCCCTGTACGGTGACGAGATGAAGTGCTTCACGGACAGGAACGTCTATCGCAACACCTGCGACGATGCCTTTTTCCTGGCGGTCCGCGACGGACAGACCGTCGGCCGGATCCAGGGTATCATCCAGAGACAGTTCAACGAGATCCACAACGAGAAAAGGGTCCGCTTCACCCGCTTCGACGCAATCGATGACCGTGAAGTGGTCCATGAACTGTTCAAGTCGGTCGAGGCCTGGGGCAGGGAGCAGGGGATGAACGTCTGCTGCGGTCCGCTGGGCTACAGCGACCTCGAGCGCGAGGGCCTGCTGATAAGCGGATTCGATGAGCTGAACACCTTTGAGGAGCAGTACAACTACCCATACTACCAGAGCCTGATCGAGGGCGAGGGTTATGCCAAGGAAGTCGACTGGCTCGAGTACAAGCTCTATCCGCCCAAAGTGGTGAACCCGATGATAAAGCAGGTCGCCAGGCGCGCCCTGGAGATGAACCGCCTCCATGTGGTTGATCCTGCCCAGTACTCAAAACGGGCCTACATCGCCAAGTACAAGGACGGAATCTTCGACTGCCTCGACGAGTGCTACGCCAAACTCTACGGAACCGTCCCGTTCACCGAGGAGATGAAAAAGCAGCTGATTGACCAGTTCCTGCTGATCGTCAACAAGCAGTTTCTGGTCATAGTCTGCGACGAAAACGAAAAGGTCGTCGCCTTCGGACTTTGCCTGCCCTCGATCAGCCGTGCGGTCCAGAAGAGCGGCGGAAGGCTCACCCCCGGATGCCTGATCAGGCTGATGAAGGCCCTCAAGGATCCGAAGATCCTCGATCTGGCCCTGGTGGCGGTCCTGCCCGAATACCAGGCCCGCGGGGTCAACGCCGTCATGATCGACGGACAGCTGTCGATGTACGAGAACACCTCGGTCGAATACTGCGAGACCAACCTCAACCTCGAGGACAACCTGGCCGTCCAGGCCCAGTGGAAGTATTTCAGGGCGGTCCAGCACAAACGCAGACGTTCGTTCTGCAAGACAATCTGAAGGGAGGACTGACATGGTAACCGAAAAACTCAGACAGATAATCAAAAAGGTGGCACCGGATTTCGATCTGGAGAAACTCGGACCGCAGACCGACCTGAGGGCCGACCTGGGGATGGACAGCCTGGCGATGATGCTGGTGTCGATGGAGATTGAGGACGCGTTCGGATTTCACTTCGACGCTCCGGTCGACTTCAAGACCGTCGGGGATGTGCTGGAGTTTCTTAAGAACGACAAAGGTCTGACCGACTGATCAGTCCACCGCCTTTTTCATATATTCCTTGATTGCCCTGACCGAGGTGTCGCTGATGTAGTGTTCTATGCGGCAGGCATCCTCGGTCGCCGTTTTTGTATCCACCCCGTAGTGCTCCAGCAGCCTGGTAAGCACGTTGTGCCGGTCGTAGATCCTCTCGGCGTGTTCCCTCCCGGCGGTGGTGAGGGTAATCGAGCCGTGGGCATCGACGCTGATCATTCCGCGGTTTTTCAGGATGCCCAGCGCCCTGCTGACCGAGGGCTTGGAATAACCCATCCTCTCACTGACGTCGATTGCCCTGACCATGCTGTTTTCCATGGACAGGACGAGAATGGTTTCCAGATACATTTCACCTGATTCCTGCATGCCCGGCTCCTTGCATAAAACTTAACTCAAATTTAGGTTGCGGACAAGGTGTTGACAAAGTTAGCCATAGGTAACTATCATGTGCTTGTTAGCCGCCGCTAACTTGATGCGGAGGCAAAGGAGTACGGATGATGCCGTTGAGTTTGGCCGGAAGGGGAGAGGAAGTGATAATCCGCCGGGTGGGAGGAAGTCCCGAAGTCCGTCAGCATCTGGAGAATCTCGGCTTCGTGCCGGGAAGCCTCGTGAGCGTGGTCAACACGCTGGGGGGCAATCTCATCGTCAAGGTAAAGGAATCCAGGGTCGCAATCAACGATGATATGGCCCGCAGGATAATGGTCTGAATACACGGAGGAAAAGAATGAATACACTCAGGCAGACTCAAATCGGTCAGACGGTAAAGGTTGTGCGCCTTCACGGAGAGGGCGCGGTCAAACGCAGAATCATGGACATGGGAATCACCCGCGGGGTTGAGGTCTATGTCCGCAAGGTAGCCCCCCTCGGGGATCCGATTGAGGTAACGGTCCGCGGATACGAACTGTCGCTTCGGAAAGCTGACGCCGGGATGATCGAGGTCGAGTAATTTTTTAACGGTATTAGTTAGCCATGGCTAATCAAAAGGAGACAATATGGAACTGAAAATCGCTCTGGCAGGAAACCCCAACAGCGGCAAGACAACGCTCTTCAACACGCTGACAGGATCGAACCAGTTCGTCGGAAACTGGCCCGGAGTGACGGTGGAGAAGAAGGAAGGAAAACTCAAGAAGCATGAGGGAGTCGTCATCACCGACCTTCCGGGAATCTACTCTCTTTCGCCCTATACGCTTGAAGAGGTGGTAGCCAGGAACTACCTGATAAACGAAAGACCCGACGCGATCCTCAACATCGTCGACGGAACCAATCTGGAACGCAACCTCTATCTGACGACCCAGCTGACCGAACTGGGAATCCCCGTCGTAGTCGCAATCAACATGATCGATGTCGTCAGAAAGAACGGCGACAGAATCAACGTCCAGGAGCTTTCACGCCAGATCGGATGTCCGGTCTGCGAGATTTCTGCTCTGCGCGGGACCGGGATCGCAGAGGCGGCGGCGGAGGCGATAAAGGCTGCCCGCTGCGGAAAGGCGGTGCCGCTGCACACCTTCAGCGGACCGGTTGAACACGCACTGGCCCACATCGAGGAAGCGGTGGTGCACGACCTGCCCGAGGAGCGCCAGCGCTGGTACGCAATCAAGGTTTTCGAGAGGGACGAAAAGGTCCTGAAACAGCTGAATATTCCCGCTGAGACGCTCAGACACATCGAGGAGGACATCAAAGCCGCGGAAAAGGAACTGGATGACGATGCAGAAAGCATCATCACCAACGAGCGCTACATCTGTATCGGAGGCATCATCAAGGCCTGTTACAGAAAGAACCGCAGCGGTGAGCTTTCCGCCTCGGACAGAATCGACCGGGTCGTGACGAACCGCTGGCTGGGTCTGCCGGTTTTCGCCGTCATCATGTTCCTCGTGTACTACATCTCCATGGTGGGGGTGGGAAAGAGTGCCACCGACTGGACCAACGACGGGCTTTTCGGAGACGGCTGGCATCTTTTTGGCATCGGATCCAAAGCCGCAGCCGAAGCGGAGGAGAACTACGGAGACTCGGACCGGATAATCGCGGCCTTTGTCGAGGCTTACGGCAACGACGTAATCGCGGATGCAATCGATACTGAGTCGGAGGACTTCGATGAGGAGCAGTCCAGGCTTGCCCTAAGGCAGTTGATTTCGGCCACTCCGGCAGACGCCTCGGTGACCTATCTGGTCGAGGATGATGAGACTCTGGCTGTCGAGGAGTTCGCGGAAACGGGCAAAGATCAGCTGATCGAGGCGGTGGACCAGTATCTTGATACGTCGTACAAGAGTTCGTACGGGGCCCCGGATCCGGCTGAGTATGGTGTTTGGGTCCCGGGCATCGGAGTGCTGGCTGCCGACACTCTTCAGAGTCTGGGAGCTGCGGATTGGCTGACCGGCCTGATCTGCGACGGAATCATCGCCGGAGTCGGTGCCGTGCTGGGATTCGTGCCTCAGATGCTGGTGCTCTTTTTGCTGCTGGCCATCCTCGAAGCCTGCGGCTACATGGCCAGGATTGCGTTCGTTCTGGACAGGATATTCCGCAAGTTCGGATTGTCGGGCAAGTCGTTCATCCCGATGCTGATCGGAACAGGTTGCGGGATTCCCGGAATCATGGCCTCCAGGACGATAGAAAACGAACGTGACAGGCGTATGACGATCATGACGACGACGTTCATCCCGTGCGGAGCCAAGGTCCCGTTCATCTCGATGATTGCGGGCGCCCTGTTCGGAGGCAGCGCGCTGGTTGCCACGTCGGCCTACTTCATCGGCATGGCTGCGATAATCATCTCCGGAATCATGCTCAAAAAGACCCGCCCGTTCGCCGGAGAGCCTGCTCCGTTTGTGATGGAACTGCCTGCATACCATCTGCCGACTGTTTCCAACGTCCTCCGTTCCACCTGGGAGCGCGGTTGGTCGTTCATCAGAAAGGCCGGGACAATCATCCTGCTCTCGACAATCCTCGTGTGGTTCACCAGCCGTTTCGGAGTGGCCGACGGAGTTTTCAGAATGCTTGAGGAGGATGAACTGGGCTGCTCGATTCTCGCCGCAATCGGCGGTGCGCTGGCATGGGTCTTTTCTCCGCTGGGGTGGGGAACATGGCAGGCAACGGTGGCCTCATTTACAGGTCTGATTGCCAAAGAGAACATAGTAGGCACAATGGGGATACTGTATTCAACTGGAGTCGGCACTGTATATGCCAACCTCAACTCGGTGTTCACTGGCCTGAGCGGCTACTCGTTCATGGTCTTCAACCTGCTCTGCGCACCGTGCTTCGCGGCAATCGGAGCCATCCGCAGGGAGATGAACAACCCCCGCTGGACCTGGTTCGCCATCAGTTACCAGTGCTGCTTCGCATATGCCGTGTCACTGATGATCTTTCAGTTCGGAAGTCTCTTTAACGGTGAGGTCCGGTTGGCCGGACTGATCTGCGCCCTGGGCCTGCTGGCCTTGATGGTGTACATGCTCTTCTTCAAGAAGTACAGGGAGCCTGCCGGTCTGCAGATGAAGGGGAGAGCCTGAGATGCTTTGGACTGTCATCATCAGCCTGATTCTTCTGGGTGCGGTGTTTCTGATCGTCAGGTCGCTTATCCGCGACCGGCGCCGAGGACGCTGCACCTGCGGGGCGAACTGCCTCTGCTGTCCGATGCGCGGACAGTGCCACAAGGCTCAAAGCGCAAAGTGACTTTTCTTATGACCTTCAGCCCGCGGCAACGCGGGCTGATCTTTCAGTTCTTTTGAAAAACCGGTTCAATGGGTCCGGATTTCAGGATCAGTTGCCCAGGGAAGCGGCCACGAAACCGTCGAACAGGGGGTGGGCCTTTGTCGGTCTGCTCTTGAACTCCGGGTGGAACTGGACTCCGATGAAGAACGGGTGGGTACTCCGGGGAAGCTCGACCGCTTCGACCAGACTGTCGTCCGGCGCGGTTCCGCAGAGCGTCATTCCCGACCTGGTGAAATCCTCGCGGTAATCGTTGTTGAACTCATACCTGTGGCGGTGGCGCTCCTGGATCTCCGCCTCTGAATACAGTTCGCGGAGCAATGTTCCCTCCCGCACCGAGCAGGGGTAAACTCCGAGCCTCATCGTGCCGCCCTTCTGGTGAATGTTGCGCTGGTCGGGCATGATGTCGATGACCGGGTGCGTCGTCTCCGGTGCGAACTCGGTGGAGTGGGAGTCCTTCCAGCCGATGACGTTCCTGGCGAATTCCACGCAGGCAATCTGCATTCCGAGGCAGATTCCCAGATAGGGCTTGTTGTTTTCGCGGGCGTAACGGGCGGCGAGGATCATCCCCTCGATTCCCCTGTCCCCGAAGCCTCCGGGCACGAGGATACCGTCGACGGAACCCAGAAGCTCCTTTGCCTTGGCATCCGAAGTGATATCCTCCGACTCAATCCACTTGATCTGAAGATCGCAGCAGTTGGCGAACGAGGCGTGGTGCAGCGCCTCGACCACCGACAGATAGGCATCGTGAAGGGCGGTGTACTTTCCGACCATGGCGATTGTCACCGTCCGGCCTGACTCCTTGGCCGCCTGTACCCGGGCAACCATCCTGTTCCACTGGCTCATGTCGCAGCGCGGTGTCCTGATTCTGAGTTTCGAGCAGACGATGTCATCCAGCCTCTGGCTGTGGAGCATCGCCGGGACTTCGTAGAGACTTTTTAGGGTCCTGTTCTCGATGACGCAGTCCTCGTCGACGTTGCAGAACATCGAAATCTTGTCCATCGTGTCCTGGTCGATCGGGTGTTCGCTGCGCAGGACTATGATGTCGGGGAAGATTCCCAGACTCTGCATCTCCTTTACCGAGTGCTGGGTCGGTTTGCTTTTGAGTTCACCGCTGGAACTGAGGTAGGGAACGAGGGTGACGTGGATGAACAGCCGGCTCTGCTCCCCGACCTCATGGCCGACCTGACGGATTGCCTCCAGAAAAGGCTGGCTCTCGATGTCTCCGACGGTGCCGCCGATTTCGGTGATTACGATATCGGCATTTGTCTTTGAGCCGACGGCGTAGATGAAGCGTTTGATTTCGTCGGTGACGTGGGGGATGATCTGGACGGTGTGACCGAGGTATTCACCTGCGCGTTCCTTGTGCAGAACGTTCCAGTAGGTCTTTCCGCTGGTCAGGTTGGAGTATTTGTTCAGGTTCTCGTCGATGAAGCGCTCGTAGTGGCCCAGGTCTAGGTCGGTTTCGGCTCCGTCCTCGGTTACGAAGACTTCTCCGTGCTGCAGCGGGCTCATGGTGCCCGGGTCGACGTTCATGTAGGGGTCGAGCTTCTGCGCGGCAACCTTAAGACCGCGGTTTTTAAGCAGGCGGCCCAGACTGGCGGCGGTGATTCCCTTGCCCAGTCCCGAAACGACTCCGCCGGTGACGAAAATGTACTTGGCCATGGCTTTTCCCCCTGTACAAAAAGAGACAGGGAAGGTACGCCTCCGCACCTCCCCTGTCATCATGGGCGCATCCTAGCACCGCTGCAGGCGGACTGTCAACGCAGTTCTGCCTTGAAAAAGAGCCTGAATTGGGCTAATTTGTCGTAAAAGCGAAACCGGAGGGCCGTATGGAAATTGTCTGTCTCGATCTGGAGGGTGTGCTCGTCCCCGAAATCTGGATTGCCTTTGCAAAAAAGGTCGGAATCCCCGAGCTGGAGAGAACCACCAGGGACGAACCGGACTATGCCAAACTTATGGATTTCCGCATGGACATCCTCAGGCGGAACAACCTGACCCTCTCCGACATCCAGGACACAATCGCGACCATCAGGCCGCTTGAAGGGGCAGGGGAGTTTCTGTCAAAGGTCCGTTCGGTCACCCAGGTCGTGATCCTCAGCGATACCTTTGACCAGTTCGCCCGTCCGCTTATGAAACAGCTCGGCTGGCCGACGATTCTCTGCAACACTCTGGTGGTGGATAAGGACAACATGCTCTGCGGGATGCGCCTGAGGCAGACCGATGGCAAGAGACACGCCGTCGAGGGTTTCAGAAACATGGGGCTGAGGACCTTCGCCTCGGGCGACAGCTACAACGACCTGTCGATGATCCGCTGCGCCGACCGCGGCTGTCTGTTCCGCGCCCCGCAGAAGATCCTGGAGACCGAAAAGGACGTCAAGCTCTGTCTGACCTACGACGAGCTGTTTGCCGAGATAGAGGATTTTGTCCGAGGCTGATTCAGCCGTTGAGGACCGATTCGACATAGGGTGTGATTTCCCCGATGTCGATGACGGTGTCAAAGCGCGCAGGCCTGCCCTCAAGCGAGGCCAGGTTCTTCGGAACCGGGACTCCCGTAATGGCGTTCAGAATGCGCATCATCTCGAATTCACCGACTCCGGCGGTATCCCTTCCGAGCGCTCCGAGCACCGCCTGGGGGAATTTGTACGGTGAGGCGGTTGAAAGAATGACGACCGGATTTCCCGTTTTGCTTTCGGTTTTGTACTGTTGAGCCACATGCCAGGCCACCGCCGTATGCGGGTCGCAGAGGTAGCCGGCCTTTTCCCAGGCCATCCTGATTGCCTCTGCCGTCATCTCCCGTGTGGCATGTCCCGATACAAAGACGTCGCTAATGGCCCTGAGTGTTTCGTCATCGACCCTGAAGATTCCGTCCCTGCCCAGACTCTCCATCCACTGCCTGACCTTCACGGTTGTTTTTCCTCCGGCCAGGAACAGAAGCCGCTCCAGGTTGGACGAGACGAGGATGTCCATCGAAGGTGAGTCGGTCCTGAAGAACGGACGGCGCTTGTCATAGACACCGGTTTTCAGAAAGTCGTCGAGGATCTTGTTTTCGTTCGAGGCGCAGACCAGACGGCCCACCGGCAGCCCCAGGAGCAGGGCGTAGTAACCGGCCAGGATGTCTCCGAAATTCCCCGTCGGGACGACGAAGTCGACCTTGTCGCCGAAGGTGATTACCCCGCGGGCAATCAGGTCGCGGTAGGCAGAGAAGTAATAGACGATCTGCGGCACCAGCCGCCCGATGTTGATTGAGTTTGCCGATGAGAGACCGCGTGAGGCCAGGTCGGCAAAGGCCTTTTTGACCCCGGTCTGGCAGTTGTCGAAATTGCCGCGCACGGCACAGACGTGCACATTGGAGCCCTGCTGGGTTACCATCTGGGCCTTTTGGATTTCGGAAACTCCCCCGTGGGGGTAAAAGACCACGATTCTCGTACCCGGTACGTCGTGGAAGCCCTCGAGGGCTGCCTTTCCAGTGTCCCCGCTCGTGGCGGTGAGTACGGTCACCGTGTCTTTGGCTCCGGCATGGCGGATCAGCACCGGCAGCAGGGAGAGCGCCACATCCTTGAACGCGCTGGTAGGTCCGCGGAACAGTTCGAGCACGTAGTTGTCACCCGCCTTGACCAGCGGGGTAAGGTCGGGAGTCTCGAATTTGCCCTCGAAGGCCTGGCTTACCAGGGAGGGGATGTCCTTGAAGTCCGGAAGCAGGGTGGAGATGACGTACTCCATGATCTTCAGCGTCGGAAGGGTGACGGCCAGAGAGGCATCGAAGCCCAGTGAGCCGATGTCGGGGTGGACGAACAGTCCCCCGTCCGGGGCGATACCGGCCAGAACGGCCGACTTCGAATCCAGGGTGTAGTTGCTGCGTGTGCTCTGATACTCCATATCCCGCCTCGCTTTTCGGCCATGATAGTATTTTTGACGCTGTTCTTCAACTTCCGCCGCGGTTGAAGAAAAACTGAACAGGGTGTATGCTATAAGCAAAGGTTAAGGTGCGCTCATGACCAACAGGGAACTTCTCTACATCCTTACGATAGCCGAGTACGGCAACTTCTCGATGGCGGCGGAGAAACTCAACGTCACCCAGTCGGCCATGAGTCAGGCTATCAGAAAGGTCGAGGGCGAACTGGGATTCAAGCTTTTCTTCCGCGGCGGGGTCAAAACCCGTCTGACTACGTTCGGACAGCAGGTCGTCCATGACGGAAAACCCGTGATGGACCGCTGGAACAACTTCGAGGACAAGCTGCGCAACTACACCGCCATGAACGAGAAACAGCTGACCATCTATGCGCCTCCGCTGTTCTACAAGAGTTTTCTGCCCTCAGTAATCAGGGAATTCTCCCATAAGCACCCCGAGGTCACGATTAACGCCGTCGAGTCGGTGTCATCCACCGAGGCGGAGGTTCAGGCCGAAACCGAAAAGGCAAACCTCGCCCTGGTCTGGGAGCCGGTTGCGGTCAACTCCCTGGCCCGGATTCCCGTCTTCAAGACCGAACTGCTTCTGGCCGTGCCCGCCTCACATCCGTTCTGCATGGAGCATCCCTTCAAGGGCTTTTCCGAGATTTCCTCGATTACCCCGGAGGAGTTCTCCGCCGGCTTCCGGGATTTCCCCATGGCCCTGCCGAACTACCGCCGGACCCAGACGATAATCGAAGGATTCGTCGATTCGCTCGGTTTCCAGCCCGACGTCCGTGAGACCAGCACCGTGTGGAGCTACCTGATGGACTATGTCCGCGCCGGAAACCGCGTGGCGCTTATCGACGAACTTGAATGCACCTCCACCCCGGACAGCGACAGAAGGGTGGCCTTCTACAGAATCAGCCCGGCCAACCTCAGGCACAGCGTCGTGGCCTGTTTCTGCCCGGGCAAGACTCTGTCGAAACCCGAGCATTGGTTCATAGACGCCCTCGAACAGTACCGCTCAATAGCATCAATCTGAGTAATTGCCGTTCCGGAAGAGAAATATTGCAATCCGGTTATCGGCGTTTCCATTAGTTTCGTTAATAATGGTATCACTACAGCTAAATTGTACCCGCGCACGGGGGGATGTAACATCGTAAGTGCCGGGTTTCCGGCTGTATCATTTGCAAAAGGAGAAAAAGAATGAAGAAACTTGCAACAGTGCTCATTGTCCTTTCTCTCGTGGCGGCAATCGCCTTCGCCGGCGGTTCGTCGGAATCGAAGAAGGACGCCGCAGCCGACGGAAAATACGTCGACATGCTCAGAATCGGAGTCGCATCCTGGCCGAAGACCCTCGACCCCGGACGCGGAATGGGACTGGCCAACGTCCGCTGGCTGTATGAAGTCTTCGACACTGTTCTCTACTGCGAGAACGACGGAACGATTTCCAGCTACATCTGTGACTCGTGGACCAGAATCGATGATTGCACCACCGAGTACCACCTCAAGCCGGGCATCACGTTCCACGACGGTTCCCCGCTGACGGCAGAGGATGTCGCCTACAGCCTGATGAGGCCGTTCGAGTACAGGGCCGGCTACATCGATGCGAACGTCAAAACCATCGTCAACACAATCGACCACTGCGAGGTCCTCGACGACCTGACCTTCAGGATCATCACCGTACAGCCCGACCCGGTCATCTTCCAGAGACTGGCCGGCTACATGAGCGTATACGTGATTTCGAAGAACTACTTCGAGACCCAGGGTGAGGAAGTCTTTGCCACCAACCCGATTGGAACCGGCCCGTACAAGGTCGTCGAGCTGACCGGCGAGAGCATCATGCTGACCTACTATGACGGATACTACGGAGAAAAGCCGATTGCCGAGAACGTCGAGTTCTGCTACATCCCCGAGGAATCCGCACTTATCGCGGCCATCATGACCGGCGAGATCGACATCGCCCCGGACCTCTCAAAGACCTCCTGGGATGCCCTGAACGGAAACAAGGACGTCGACATCATCAACAAGCACTACACCGCTTCGCACCTGTGCAGAATCAACTGCAACGAAGAGGGAGTACCCTGGAAGGAAGTCCGTCAGGCGATGAGTCTGGCCATCGACCGCCAGGCCCTGATCGACAACCTCTGGGGCGGAATGGCCTTTGTTCCGAACGGATACAACTACGACTGCTTCGGCGAGTACTACATCGAGGACTACCCCGAGTACGAGTACAATCCTGAAAAGGCGGCCGAGCTGGTCAAGAACTCCGGCTACGACGGCAGGGTCATCCAGTACAGGCTGGTCAACGGCTACTACAAGATGGGCAACGAAGCCGCCGAGGCGATCGTCGACATGTGGAAAAAGGTCGGAATCAACGCCCAGGTCACCTTCGTCGACAACTGGACCATCAAGGGAATCGAGGGACTGCTGACCTGGTCCAACGGACTGCGCTTCGACGACCCGATCGGAGGCCTCTGGGTACTCTGGGGTGAGGGCGTAACGTTGCAGACCCATCTGTGGCACACCGAGGGAACCGAGAGGTTCAACGAACTCGGACACCAGCTGCTGGTCGAGACCGATGTCCAGAAGAGAAGGGCAATCTACCGCGAGATGATGGAAATCTGGGACGACGAGGTCCCCGGAATCATCTGGTACTGCCCCGACTCGATTTGGGCCATCAGAAACGACATGGACTGGGACTACCAGCCCGGAAAGGGATACAACTTCAGAGCTGACCACCTCAAGTGGAAGGAAAGCTGATTTAATCCCCGCCTGAAATAGGGTTGATGTTCTGCGCCCCCGCGGCGCAGAACATCTTGTATTTGACTGGAGGACTGTTTTGGACGAGAACATCATTGAAGTCCGCGGTTTGAAAACCTACTACTACACCGCGACCAAAGTCATTCCCGCCGCAGATGACGTGACCTTTTCGATGAAGAAAGGTGAGGTGCTCGGAATCGTAGGGGAGTCGGGTTGCGGAAAAACCACCGTCGCCAGGTCCCTGGTCAGACTGATAAACAAAAACACTGCGAGAATCGAAGCGGGTGAGATTCTGTTTGACAACATGGACCTCTCAAAGGCCACGCCCAGGGAACTCTCCCACATCAGGGGCAACAGGATTTCGATGATCTTCCAGGACCCCTTCGTTTCGCTCAGCCCCGTGTACACCGTCGGCAACCAGATAGCCGAGGTCATGAGGGCCCACTCAAAGGAAAAGATTGACCGGCATGAGGAGCGCAGAATCATAATCGACCTGATGAAAAAGGTCGGAATCCCCTCGCCGGAGATGAGGATAAAGGACTATCCGTACCAGCTGTCCGGAGGAATGCAGCAGCGCATCATGATTGCCATCGCGCTGGCCTGCCGCCCGGATATCCTGATTGCGGACGAGCCCACCACCGCTTTGGACGTCACCGTCCAGGCACAGGTTCTGGAGCTGATCCGTGACCTGAAAGATGAATTTCAGATGAGTGTCATACTCATTTCGCATAATCTGGGCATCGTCGCCAACATGTGCGACCGGATTCTGGTAATGTACGGAGGGGCCGTGGTCGAAGAGGGCAGTTGCTACGATATCTTCAAGAACCCCAAACATCCGTACACCCGCGGCCTGCTAAAGGCCATTCCCAGCCTCTCCGAGGACAGGGATGAACTGTTCTCGATTCCGGGTACCGTCCCGACATTCACAGTTCCCGTGACCACCTGCCGCTTCGCCGACAGATGCCCCCACGCAACTGAGCAGTGCCGCTGCGCCGAACCCGAACTCAGGGATGTAGGGCCGGGACACAAGGCCAGATGCGTCTTCGCAGACAGGGAGTGGGACTGATGGATAACAGAGAAGTTCTGATAGAAGCGGTCAACGTGAAGAAGTACTTCCCCGTAAAGAGGGGGTGGTTCGAACGCGGAGAGCGCAAGACCGTCAAAGCGCTGGACGGAGTGAGCCTGGTCCTGTACAAGGGCGAGACCCTCGGGGTCATCGGTGAATCCGGTTGCGGCAAGTCCACTCTGGCCAGGGTGATCATGCAGCTGGTACCCGCCACCGCCGGCGAAGTCTATTACAAGGGAAACAAGGTCACACCGGAAAACATCATGCAGTTCAGACGCCAGGTGCAGATGGTTTTCCAGGATCCGTACTCCTCCCTCGATCCGCGCATGAGCGTCGGCAGGATCATCGAAGAGCCGCTTCGGGTCCATATGAAGGGTCTGACCGCCGTTCAGAAGGAGGAGATAGTCAGACCGGTTGTCGCAAAGGTCGGAATCGAGTACGAGGCTCTGGTCAAGTACCCGCACGAGTTCTCGGGCGGCCAGAGACAGAGAATCGGAATCGCCAGGGCGATGGTCACAAACCCGGAACTCCTGATCTGTGACGAGCCGGTCTCGGCCCTGGACATGTCGATCCAGGCCCAGGTCCTGAACCTGTTCAAAGGCCTGCAGAAGGAACTGGGGTTCTCCTACCTGTTCATCTCCCACGACATGAGCGTCATCAAGCACGTGTCCGACAGAATCGCCGTCATGTACCTGGGAAAGATCGTCGAACTCGCCGACAAGAAGGAGCTTTTCGACAACACCCTGCATCCTTACACAAAAGCTCTGATGAACGCCATCCCGGTGCCCGACCCGACCGTCGAGTCGATGAAGGCCGACCTTACGGGGGAGCCTCCCAGCCCGATCAATCCTCCCAAGGGCTGCTCGTTCCACGAACGCTGTCCGTACGCCACGGCGCGATGCTCGGAAGAGACTCCGCACCTGACCGATATGGGCAACGGACATATGGTTTCCTGCCACCTGTGCCACGGTGCTGAAAGGGAGGTGGAGAATGCTTAGTTTCATCGTCAAGAGAGTGCTCAAGGGTTTGCTCTGCGTATGGTTCATATGGACCCTGATTTTCTTCCTCGTCCGCCTCACCGGGGACCCGACCGGCTGGATGCTTCCCGACGGAGCGACTTCAGCTGCGGTCAAGGAACTGCGGGAGGCCATGCACCTCGACGAACCTCTGACAAAGCAGTATGTCGATTCGCTGGGTGACCTCCTCAAAGGTGACGCCGGCCGGAGTTACTACTACAAGCAGGATGTGCGCAAACTCTACTCGGAGCGCCTTCAGAACACGGTCCGGCTGGCCATCCCGGCCTTTATCGTGGCGATAATCATCGGGGTGTCTTTCGGCATAATCGCGGCCCTGAAACACAACACGATCTTTGACAGGGTGCTGATGATGATTACCATAATAGGCCACACGATGCCGAGCTTCTGTTTCGGCATAATATTGATAATCATCTTCAGCGTTCAATTAGGCTGGCTTCCGACCTTCGGAACCGGCCGCGGGGCAGACGCCTGGAAGCACCTGGTCATGCCGATGCTGACCCTGGCCTGGGGCCCGATGTCCTCCATAGCCAGGCTCACCAGAGGTTCGTTGCTTGACGTCATGACAAAGGAGTACATCGACGGTGCCAGGATGAAGGGCTTGAGCGAACGCACCGTCCTGATCAAGCACGCCCTTCGCAACTCGCTGATTCCGGTCGTGACTTCCGTCGGAACCCAGATTGGAAACATCATCAGCGGAGCGGTAGTCGTCGAGACGGTATTTGCCTGGCCCGGAATGGGACAGATGCTGGTCAATTCGGCAAAACAGAGAGACTTCCCGACCGTCCAGTACGGAATCCTTCTGGTCGCTTTCTCGGTGACTTTCGTCAACATCCTCGTCGACGTAAGTTACGGATTCCTGAACCCGAAAATCCGCGAGTCGTTCAAGTAAGGGGGTGTGTGATGAAAGAAGCAGAAAAAACACAAAGCAAAGCCCCTGTTTACAGAACGATAAAGGTCAGAAGCGGCAAACTCCCCATCGGAATCTGGGTGCTGGTAATCATGTCGCTGGGGCTGATTCTCTATTCCTATCTGGCCCCGTACCTGTACCCGATTGACCTGGGTGACACCAACCTCAAGGACCGGCTGCTTGACCCGAGCATCTTCGGCCTGTCCGATTCCGGGTACCTGCTCGGGACAGATGCCCTGGGACGTGATGTGGCCGTCAGACTCCTCTACGCAATCCGGGCGAGCATTTCCCTGGCGACCGTGGGGCTCCTTTCCTCCGTCGTCCTCGGACTGACCGTCGGAATCCTGGCCGGAATCTGCGGCGGCTGGGTCGACGACGTGGTCATGTTCATGATCAACGTCCGTCACTCACTGCCCTCGATTATCATAGGTATGGCGGTCTCGACCATCTTCGGTTTCGGAACCGGTATCGTCATCCTGATGACGACGCTGATTTACTGGTCCGGCTTCGCCAGGCAGACCAGGGCAGGGGTAATCCAGCTTAAGAAGGAGAACTTCATCGAGTGCAGCCGGGCAATAGGAGCCTCGACGATAAGGATTATTTTCGAGCACATCATCAAGAACATAGCCTCGCCGCTGATTGTAACCTTCACCAACAACATCGGCGCCGTGATCCTGTTCGAGAGCTCGCTGAGCTTCCTCGGCTTCGGAATCCAGCCGCCCAACGCTTCGCTCGGAACCATGGTCAACAACGGCCGGAACTACATGGTCCTCAAGCCGCTGTTGGTACTCATCCCGACTCTGGTCATCGTTCTGTTCTGCGTGACCGCCTCGCTCTACGGCGACTGGCTGCGCGACAGGCTCGACCCGAAACTCAAGAGGAAATAGGGCAGGAGTCAGCCATGAAACAGAAAGTCTGCGTATTCCAGAGTCCGTTCTGCGTCTCTCAGGAGGACATCGTCCGAAAGAGCAGGGAGTACGTCGAGTGGGAGATAAACACCCTCGATGCCTGTAATCCGGATATGGACATCATAGTCCTGCCCGAGGGGTCCGATATCCTGGCCCGCTGCGCCGATGCCGCTCAGGTGGCCCTGCTTTCAGGGGCGAGCCAGAAAGCCCTGTTGGACAAAGCCTCAGAGACGGCCCGCCGCTGCCATGCCCTGGTGTTCGTCAACTGCCACTACCCGACAAAGAATGGGATCCGAAACACCACCCTGGCTTTCGGCAGGGACGGGGAAATCATCGGAAAGTATTACAAGCAGCACCTTACCCGGGGAGAGGAGCAAAACCTCAAGCTCGACGCCTCGTACACCTACGAATACGAGGCCCCCTATATCCTGACGGTTGACGGTATCAGGTTCGCCTTCCTGACATGCTACGATTTCTACTTCTATGAGATGTTCTCCGCCATCGCGAAGGAGAATGTCGACATAATCATCGGATGCTCCCAGCAGAAAAGCGATACTCTGGAAACCGCCGAGACCATAACCAAGTTCCTGGCGTACAACACGTGCGCCTATGTTCTGCGTTCCTGCGTGGCTGTGGACAACGGTTCGAATCTGGGCGGCGGCACGATGATCGTCGGGCCGGACGGCCTGATAATCGAAAATCTCGGACATGAGGTCGGAACCGCCGTCGCTGAAATCGACCCGCACCGCAAGTACCTCAAACCGGGCGGGTTCGGCAACCCGGACTGCTGCCACTGGCAGTACATCGAGCAGGGCCGCAGGCCGTGGAAATACCGCCAGGCGGGGAGTTCGGTACGTCTTTCCGACAAACTGACCCCGTACCCGAGAACCTGCGCCCACCGCGGTTTCCCGGCGGTGGCACCGGAGGGAACCATGCCCGGATTCGGGGCGGCCGTCGCCCTCGGAGCGGAGGAAATCGAGTTCGATGTCTGGTGGACACGGGACGGCGAACTGGTCGTTTCCCATGACCGCAGCCTGGAGCGGTGCAGCAACGGCACAGGTCTGGTGACGGACTATACCTATGCCGAGCTCCTGCAGTTCGATTTCGGCTGTCGCTTCGGAGACGGACAGGCGTTCAAAGGCCTGAAGATCCCTCTCTTTGAGGAGGTTCTGGCACAGTTCGCCTGCCGGGTGATAATGAACATCCACATCAAGACCGGCGACAACCGTCTGGTCTACGATGTACAGCGGATCCGCAAGATTGCCGGTCTGATTCACAAGTACGGCTGTGAGGACTGGTGTTACTTCATGACCGGAAACGACATACTCCTGCGCCAGCTGAAGGAGTACGCCCCGGGAATAAAGCGCTGCGTCGGGGCCGGGGACGAACCGGACCGCATAGTCCAGAGGGCAATCGAACTCGGATGCGAGAAGGTCCAGCTCTTCCACGGGCATGTGACACGTGAGATGACCGAACTGGCCCACAGCCACGGGATAATCTGCAACGTTTATTACGCCGACACTCCGGAACAGACGGAGGAGTATCTGGCCATGGGTTGCGATGTGATTCTGACCAATGACTGCAACAACATCAAGCAGGTGGTCGACCGGTGGCGCGAGGGCAGAAACAGGCAGGGTTGATATGAAGAGGTTTTGTTTTATCGTCGGTATAGTTGTTCTGGCTTGTCTCCTCCTTTCCTGCGGAACCGCGGAGACTGTCACCCAGGTTGCTGAAAAAGGCGCCGGGGTTGCCCCCGCTCCGACGGAGCCGGTTGTCTATCCCCAGGCCGAGCCTGATCCGATTCTCGGCGGGGACACTGTTGCGGAGCAGATTGCATCCACCTACACGCTGGTGCGCAGCGCAACCGACTTCGTTTCCCGCGTCGCAAACGCCTTGTATACGCTCAAGGATGCATTCCCCGGGGTCAAGACCGGCAACGACGCCTATTACCAGCCTTATGACAAATCTCTGGGTCTGGCGACTTCAAAGCGCGAGATTCTCGTCGGTAACACCAACCGTACCGAGACCGTCAAGGCCTTGGCCGGCCTCGGCCCGATGGACTACACGATCAGAGTCGACGGTGCGAAGATCGTCATTGCCGGCGGCAGTTCGTTCGCCACAGTCAACGCGGTCAACGTCTTCATTGAAAAGGTGCAGTCGGGCGAAATCTCTTCGCTGGAGCAGCCTTACGAGTACACTTATGTGTTCTGGGACCTTTACGAAAAGAATCCGTTCATTGCGCAGGCGCAGGACTTCGTGCCGGTGTGGATGAAGCAGTACAAGTCTCCGGGGTGGGTGGGGGATTTCTATGAGACAATCTACGCGGTGTCACACGACAATTGCCGTGTCTCGACCTACGCCCACCGGGGAGACATGATCTACTATCCGGAGAACTCGCTGGAGGGCTTCTACAGCGCGTATCTTGCGGGTGTGGATGTAATTGAAACCGATTTCCGTTTCACAAAGGACGGGATTCCGGTGCTGATGCACGACCGCTCGCTCAAACGGACGACAAACGCCTCGGACTATGTCGGCAGGCCGGGGTTCCCGGATTCGTACTATGTCGATGACTGGACCTATGAGCAGCTTACCTGTCTGCGGCTGAAGTTGTACGAGGGGAATCTGACGGAATCAAG
This sequence comes from Spirochaetales bacterium, assembly GCA_017614375.1. GTDB lineage: Bacteria > Spirochaetota > Spirochaetia > Sphaerochaetales > Sphaerochaetaceae > JAAYFO01. The sequence continues at coordinate 58,483 of JAGABZ010000007.1, read as the reverse complement.
GATTCCGACCCTGTACGAGGCTCTGGAACTGATGGCCAACAAGGTGATTTTCATCCTGGAGGACAAGGAAAGCGTCGTCCTGGACAAAAAGGCGGACATGTACGCCTATGCCAAGGCAACCGGGGCATACGGGTGTTTCCTCAAGGAATTGAAGAACACCGTACCGGATCTGCGCACATGGGCCTCTTACGATGACGCGGACGAGAGCCTCAAGAGCCTGTACGAGTACGTCTCAGCCTGTTTCAACGACGGGCTGGGGGCTTTCGGCACGCTGACCGTGTTCTGGTATGATCCCGACATCACAAACTGGAGTTACCTGACCCGCAACGAGTCCGAAGCCCTGTGGCAGAAATACGTCGACCAGGGCAAGCGGTTCATAGGCACCAACCAGATCGTGGCCATGTGCCAGTACTTCGCAAAATCGATGAAGAAGGCAGACTACTCCAAAGTCCTCAAGGCGATCAAGAAATAGTTACCCGGGTGCTTTATCATAGAGGTCAGTTGACCATCTGAAGCGGCTGGCGGGTGTTCTCAAGGACATCGCGCCAGAGCGGGCTCTCGGTGGAGACGTGGTTGCGTCTGGAGACAGCCAGCTGAATCGGCACGTGGACAAAGCAGTTGTTCATCATGCTGATCAGGAGGTTGGTCTTACCACACATGGCAGCGTGGACGGCGTGGGCCCCCAGACGGGCGCAGTAGATTGAGTCGAAACTGTCCGCAGGCGCGCTGCGGATTATGTACGAGGGGTCGATGTACTTGATGTTGATCGGAATCTGCTGCTGTTTGAAGTAATCGCTGATCTGCTGCTTGAGATACATTCCGATGTCGTTGAAGACGGCGTTTCCGGAGGCATCCTTGCGCCCGGTTTTCGGCATCAGTTCCTGGCCGGCGCCCTCGGCGACGAGAATCACCGCGTGACCGCGGTCGTTCAGCCTCCGCTTAAGGTTCTCCAACAGGCCGTTCGGGCCTCCGAGGTCGAAGCGGTTCTCGGGAATCAGACAGAAGTTCACATCGCTCTGGGCCAGGGTGGTGCTGGCGGCGATGAATCCGCTTTCGCGCCCCATGACCTTTACCAATCCCACGCCGTTGATCGCGTTCTTTGCCTCGACATGGGCGCTGCGGACCACAGGGACTGCCATCGAGACGGCCGTGTCGAAACCGAAGGAGGTCTGGATGAAGCACAGGTCGTTGTCGATTGTCTTCGGAATACCGACCACGGCGATCTTCAGGCCGCGGTCGAGGATCTCGCGGGCGATGGCCGAGGCTCCGCGGAGGGTGCCGTCACCGCCGATGCAGAAAAGCATGGTGACGTTCATCCTTTCGAGGGTGTCGACGATCTCGCCGGTATGCTCACCGCCGCCGCGGGCGCTGCCGAGGATGGTTCCGCCCTTTTCCTGGATGTCGTCCACCACTTCCGGGTCGAGCTTGATGAAGGGGTAGGGCGAGGTGGCCAGGAGTCCCTGGTAGCCGAATCTGATACCTGAGATTCTCCTGACACCGTAGCGGTACCACAGGCAGCGGACGATGGCGCGGATGACGTTGTTCAGTCCCGGGCAGATTCCCCCGCAGGTACAGATTGCGGCGTGGACGTGAACGGGATTGAAATAGATCTTTTTTCTCGGACCGGCGAGCTCCACGGTTTCATCGGAGGCGCAGACCCTTTTGCCGTCATGGAGCTTGGTTTCCAGGGAGAACAGGATCCGGTCCGAGTCCTCCACGTAGTTGGCCAGACTGTCACCCTTGCTCTCGCTCATGGAAATGGGAGACGGCACGGTGCATTTGCCCAGTGAAGTAATCGTGAAATCAATCTGCTCAGACATATTCAATCCTCCCGGCCGAAGCCTGCGGATAATACTATACCACCACGGGGCGGGGAAGTGAAACCTGTGGGAGAATAAACAAAAAACCTGCGGTCGTGTGACCACAGGTTTTTGAAATGAGCCGCAAAGGGATCGAACCTTTGACCCGCAGATTAAGAGTCTGCTGCTCTACCAGCTGAGCTAGCGGCCCGTTGTTGAACTCTCACGCGCCCGGCAGGGCTCGAACCTGCAACCTATGGATTCGAAGTCCAGCACTCTATCCAATTGAGCTACGAGCGCAGATTGCGAAACCCTTAGGGTGGAAGACGGGGCTCGAACCCGCAACAACCAGATCCACAATCTGGGGCTCTACCATTGAACTACTTCCACCAGGAAGTCACACGCCGAACACTCGCGCGATTCAACGGTGGTAACTATGCCCAAAAATCGGGAAATTGTCAACAGTGAATTCCAACTCAGGATCCGGACTTGCGGTACTTTCTTTTTTTCTCTGCCGCAATCATCATTTCCGCGTAGGTCCTCTGGCCGTGAGTCAGGTAGGGATACAGGTCGATCAGGTCGCACAGGCGGCTGAAATCCCTGTCGTGCCTGAACTTCTGCAGGAAATTCTGCTCCCTGCGGTTTCTCAGGGATTGGTCCTTGCCGAACAGCAGGTACTCTACGGATACGCCGAGGGTCAGGGCCAGCCTGACAAGGGTTTCAACCCGGGGCAGACGGTGCAGGTTGCGGCAATTCGACAGGGTCTTGACCGAAACCGAGGCGCTCTGAGCCAGTTTTCTTAAGGACTTCACCCCGGTGCAGGTCATACAGTCCTGGACACGTTCCCACAGGGCATCGGCGGCTTTCTCCTCCGAGAAAAAGCCGGAGGAGTCAGGCGCGCCATCGTTTTTCCAACAACTGTCAGAATCGCTCATTTCCTTTATGCCCCGTCAGTTACTATAAGAACGATTTTAATTCGTTTTCCGGAAAAATCAAGAAAAAACGACGGCGGGGTGAATCCTGATGTGAACGGTTCGGATATGATCCGTTTTAACGTTTCAATTCAGTGTTTGCGCCGGTAAAGTTGCTGTCCGGCGAGCGCTTTTTGTTGACTTGCGGTGTGCATCGTTTAGAATTGATTTGTAGAACCATGTTTTCTGGAGGTCCGTTATGGGTGACATTATGCGTCCGGTTCCGTTTTCGGAACTGCTTAAGAGGATGTTTGCCGAGCTGAGGAACGAGGACTCGATTTTCGGTCTGGGCAGGAGACAGTTCTTTGAGGACGACGAGAAAAAGGCCGTCAATGTTTTCGGTCAGGTATGTTCGACTCCGTGCGGCCCCGCCGCCGGTCCCCATACGCAACTGGCCCAGAACATAATCACAGCCTATCTGGCCGGCGGGCGGTTCATAGAGCTCAAGACGGTCCAGATCATGGACACGCTGGATATCGACAAACCCTGTATCGACGCCCGGGATGAGGGGTACAACGTCGAGTGGAGCACCGAATACACCCTGCCCAAGGCCTTTGACGAATACCTGAAGGCCTGGATTGCCGTCCATCTGCTTCAGGCGCTGCTGCGCGGGGGCAGGATTGCCGACGACCGGTTCATCTTCAACATGAGCGTCGGCTACAACCTGGAGGGGATAAAGCAGCCGAGGATGCAGGATTTCATCAACAACATGATGGACGCCTCCGGTGTCCCGGCCTTTAAAACCTACATCGCCGAAATGGAAAAGCTGATTGCCGGCGGGCTGCTGGACGATACCCCGTTTGAAGCCCTGGCGGGGAAACTCGGCAATCTGGGGGCCTCGATCGACAGCCATATATGCAGGCAGGTCACCATTTCCACCATGCACGGCTGTCCCCCGAAGGAAATCGAGGCAATCTGCACCTACATGCTCAGTGAAAAGGGCCTGAACACCTTCGTCAAACTCAACCCGACACTGCTCGGATATGACGCGGTCCGTGAAATCCTCGACAAGACCGGTTTCGCATACGTCGGTCTGCGCCGGGAGAGTTTTGAAAAGGATCTCCAGTACTCCGACGCCCTGGCGATGCTTCACAGGCTCAAGGATCTGGCTGCATCACTCGGACTGGGATTCGGGGTGAAGCTGACCAATACCCTCGGTTCGGTCAACGACCAGGGACAGCTGCCCGGGGCGGAGATGTACATGAGCGGACGGGCCCTGCTTCCGATTTCGACCAGGGTAGGCGCCCTGCTTTCGAAAGAGTTTGCGGGAAAGCTTCCGATTTCGTACTCCGGAGGAGCCAATATATTCTCCGTGAAGGATCTGTTTGACACGGGCATCCGGCCGATAACGCTGGCCACCGATATGCTCAAGCCGGGCGGGTACTCCAGAATGACCCGGATGATAGAGCTGCTTATCAGGGAGAGCAAACGGTGGGATGCCGATGGTGTCGATCCGGATGCCTTGAGGGCACTTAGTGAACGTGCCCTGACCGAGACAAGTCAGCAGAAGGAGTTCCGCGGTACGGACAGGGCTAAAAGTTCCTCCGAACTGGAGATGTTCGATTGCTTCACGGCTCCGTGCCAGGATGCCTGTCCTATTCATCAGGATGTTCCGGACTACGTCTATCTGGCCGGCAGGGGAATGTACGCCGAGGCCCTGGAGCTGATTTATGAGGACAATGCCCTGCCCAACATCACTTGTGCCATCTGTGACCACCAGTGTCAGAAGCACTGCAGCAGGATGGACTACGAGGGCGCGGTCAGAATCCGCGATATGAAAAAGGTCGCGGTTGAAAAGGGCTCGGCGGCCTATTATGCCGGGTTCAAGCCGGAAACCGAGCTGTCGGATATCAAGGCGGCCGTTGTCGGAGCCGGACCGGCCGGTCTCTCGGCGGCGTATTTCCTCGCCAGGGCCGGTTTCAGAGTCACCGTCCTGGAAAGGGCCGCGGATGCCGGCGGAGTGGTGAAGAGGATCATCCCCGAGTTCAGGATTCCCGCTTCGGCTGTGCAGGCCGATATCGACCACATCATGAAAACGGGGGTTGAATTCCGCTTCAACGTCAGGGACGAGGAGGAGACTGTACAGGCTCTGAAGAATCAGGGTTTCGACTATGTCTTTTACGCGGTCGGAACACCGAAGGACAACTTCATAAAGCTGGACAATGAAGGCGGGCTGCCGGTCGTCGGGGCTCTTGAATTCCTTTCCGCATACGCCAAGGACCCCACCGGCGGCGGAATCAGCGGAAACATCGTAATCTGCGGCGGAGGCAACACCGCTATGGACTGTGCCAGGGCGGCATTGAGACTGCCCTGCACAAAGAGCGTCACCGTCGTTTACCGCAGAAGTTCCCAGGAAATGCCGGCCGACAGGGAGGAGTACGAACACGCGCTGGCAGAGGGTACGATCTTCCGTTTCCTTTCCAATCCGAAGGCCTTCAGGGACGGCATGCTCGAGTGCAGCGTGATGGAACTGGGGGAGGCGGACGCTTCGGGCAGAAGGAGCCCGGTGGAGACCGGCGGAACCTTTGTCCTGGACTGCTCTCTGCTGATCACCGCCACCGGAGAGCGCTGCGATTCGGACCTGCTGGAGTCCTTCGGGCTGCCGCTTGATGAGAAACGCAGGCCGGTTACCGACCATGAAACGATGCGCACCCCGATTGAGGGTGTGTACCTGATCGGCGACGCCCAGAGCGGACCGTCGACAGTCGTCCGTTGCATCGCTTCGGCAAGAGCCGCGGTGGAGGATGCCATCGATACCGAGTTCGAGAACGCCGCCGACGAGATTGAGGCCGGAGCCGAGGGCTGCGAATGCTCTGCCGGGGACTGCGGGAACTGCGACCGGACCGACTGTGACAATGAGGACTGCGGCTGCGGTTACAGCACCGAGGAGCTTTCCGAGGAGGAGAGGGAGGAACTGCTTCAGGCGGAGCAGGCCGAGCTTGATGACATCCACGCCAAGAAGACCTCATTCCGCTGCAGCCTGAAATACGGTGACAAGGACTTCGAGTCGAACGAGGCCCACAGGTGTCTGGACTGCCCGTACGTCTGCGGCAAGTGCGTCGAGGTCTGTCCGAACAGGGCAAATGTCTCGATCGATGTCCGCGGATGCGATCTGTTCGAGGACCCGTTCCAGATTGTCCATCTGGACGCTTACTGCAACGAATGCGGAAACTGCGCCGTGTTCTGCAACCATCAGGGTCGTCCGTACAGGGACAAGTTCACCATCTTCTCGAGAAAGGACGATTTCGAGTCCTCACAGAACAGCGGAATGCTGCTTGACTGCGACGGACTGCTTGTCAGGACGGACGGGGAGGTCGTAAGGTGCACGGTGGACGACACCGGCGCGGTCGGCGGGGATATCGATCCGCAGGCCAAGGCCCTGATTGAAATCATCCTCGAGGATTACGACTACCTGCTGGGCAGGGTGGAGGAATAGATGATTGTCATAAAAAACGCCAGAGTGATGCAGACCGGATCTCCGTTCGAGGTCATTGAGAATGCCGACATCGTTATCGATGGTTCGGTAATCACAGCCGTCGGTCCCGGAGCCGGTGACGGCCTGAAGCCTGACAAGGTCATCGACGCCGCCGGACGCACGGTGATTCCGGGCAACGTCTGCGGCCACCACCACTACTACAGCGGACTGTCCAGGGGAATGCTGATTTCCGCCGGGCCGCAGACCGATTTCATCCAGGTCCTCAAGGAATGGTGGTGGCGTCTGGACCGGGGTCTGGACGAGGAGGCCTGCTATTACAGTTCCCTGATCTGCTCACTTGATGCCATCGCGGCCGGTACTACTTCGGTTATAGACCATCATGCCAGTCCGTCGTTCATAGACGGATCGCTTTCGGTCATTGCCCGCGGCATCGAGGAAACCGGCCTGAGGGGACTGACCTGCTATGAGGTCACCGACCGCAACAAAGGGATGGACGAGGTCCGCGAGGGAGTAAATGAAAACGTCCGTTTCGCCCGTGAGGTTGACAGGCGCCGCAGGGCCGGGGAAAGGGTCATGTGCGACGCGATGATCGGAGGCCATGCACAGTTCACCATTCCCGACGAGGGGCTTGAGCTGATGGGACAGGCCTGTGAGGACACCGGCCGCGGGGCCCACATCCACATAGCGGAGGACAAGTACGATGTGGTCCACTGCCACCATGTCCACGGAACCGACATCATCGACAGGCTCGACCGCTACGGACTGCTCAGGCCGGACACGCTGCTCGTACACGGACTTCACATCAACTCCCATGAAGTGGAACTGCTCAACGACCGCGGCTGCTGGTTCGCCCACAACGGCCGGAGCAATATGAACAACAACGTCGGCTATTGCTCACATCTGACCGACATCGAGAAACTGATCATCGGAACCGACGGATGCGGCGGGAACATGTTCGAGGAGCTGAAGATTGCGTTCTTCAAGCACAAGGATCAGGGAGGGCCGTGGTGGCCGGCGGACTTTGTCGCCGCCCTCAACAGGGGAAACGACCTGGTCAGCCTGTACTTCAAGGACGCCCGACTGGGCAGGGTGAAGCCGGGATACAAGGCTGACCTGGCGATTCTGGACTATCACAATCCGACGCCGCTTCTTGCCCAGAACGCCCCGGGGCACTTTGTCTGGGGTATGAATGCCGGATGCGTCGAATCGGTGATTATCGACGGTGTTCCGGTTTACGAGAACCGCCGCTTCACCCTCGTCGACGCACAGGAAATCTATGCCCGTGCTGCCGAGGTTGCCGCACGCCTCTGGAAGAAGGTGGACGGAATCAAGCCCTGAGGCGCACACGGAGAAACCGATGGAAAAACAGAGCCTGCTTCTAAAGAACATTTTCGCCCTGATGACCGACCCGGACAAGGAAATCCAAAGCGGGGCGGATCTGCTGATCGAGGGCAATACGGTAAAAGCCGTGGGGACCAACCTCGATGTCCGGGCCGATCGGACAATCGACTGCTCCGGTTGCACCGTCGTCCCGGGTTTTGTCAATACCCATCATCACTTCTACCAGACTCTGACGCGAAACCTCAAAGCCGTGCAGGATGCCAAGCTTTTCGACTGGCTGGTGTACCTCTATGAAATCTGGAAGAACATCGACGCGCAGGGCGTTTCGGTTTCTTCGACTCTGGCTATGGCCGAACTGCTTAAAACCGGCTGTACCCTGACCACCGACCACCACTATCTGTACCCCCGCTCCTTCGAGGGTGACATCATGGCTCTGCAGTTCGAGGCGGCGGACAGGCTCGGCATGCGCTTTTCTCCGACCCGGGGAAGCATGAGCAAGTCGCGCAAGGACGGAGGCCTGCCCCCGGACAGCGTGGTGCAGTCTGAGGATGAAATCATCCGGGACAGCGAGCGGTGCATCCGGGCTTTCCACGACCCGTCACCGTTTGCCATGCACAGGATTGTGCTGGCTCCGTGCTCGCCGTTTTCGGTTACCAGGCAGTGCATGAGCGAAAGCGCCGCCCTGGCCCGCAGATACGGGGTGCACCTGCATACCCACCTTTGCGAGACAATCGACGAAGAGAACGACTGCCTGAAAATCCACGGAGTCAGGCCGCTGGAGCTGATGGAGCAGTGCTCCCTGGTCGGGCCGGATGTGTTCTATGCCCACGGAATCTGGTTCAACGATGAGGAACTGGACGTTCTGGCCCGGACGGGGACTTCGGTGGCCCACTGCCCGGCGAGCAACATGAGGCTGGGCAGCGGAATCTGCCGGGTCACTGAGATGCTGAAAAGGGGAATCAACGTCGGGCTGGCCGTGGACGGAAGCGCTTCCAATGACAGTTCGGATATGCTGGGGGAGATGCGTCTGGCGCTGCTCCTGCAGCGGGTGAAGTACGGTTCTTCGGCAATAAAGGCCTCAGATGTGTTCAGAATGGCCACCGTAAACGGGGCGGAGATGCTCGGTTATGACAGAATCGGCAGACTGGAGCCCGGCTGGGCGGCGGACATTGCCGTTTTCGACATGACAGGCCTGCAGTACGCCGGTTCGCTGTCCGACCCGGTGGCGGCTCTGCTTTTCTGCGGCTACAATCATCAGACGAAATACACCATCGTCAACGGCAGAGTTGTCGTGGACGACGGACACCTTGTCGGTGCCGACGAGGAGGAGCTCGCGGCCAGGGCCAACGAAGCCGCCGCCGCGCTGCTTCGAAAGGGAGGACTTCAATGATAGGAAAGATCCTGTTTGCCGGTGACCGGGCAGAGGCTCTGGCGCTGCTCTCAAAGGGCGATGCGGTTCTTTACGGGGGCGGAACCGAACTCAACCGGCTCGGCTCTCTGATAAAGGCTGAAAACGCCGTCGTCCTCGCCGAACCGGAGGGCGGGATCTCGACCCGGCAGGGTCGGATCCGCTACGCTCTGGGAACAACTTTCCAGGCTGCCATCGACCATCCGAAAACTCCCGCGTATATGCGCGAGGCGCTTGCTTTCATGGGCTCGCTCCAAAAGAGGGAAGCGGCCACCATAGCCGGCAACCTCTATCTGCACCGGGATGACAGTTATCTGGTGCCGACCCTTCTGGCCGCGGGTGCCGTGGTTGAACTGGACTGGAAGGATGAGATTTCCGCAGAAGAGTATCTGGCCTCCTTCGATTCCCTAAGGCAGCGGATCATCAGCTGCGTATCGGTTCCGCTGAAGGCCCCGGTCGTCTCAAAAAGGATCGCCATGACAAAGGAAAGCCTGGCGGTTCTGACCGCCGCCGCCGCCAATCCGGACTTTGCCTGGGCTGCGGTAAAGGGCACGGGAATCGTGAAGGTCGGGTTCTCGGACGTGAAGTGCGAAAACTGTGTCGCCAGGGCTCTGAATCAGGCCGGCGTTCGCTTCGTTTCGGACATCTACGGTTCGGATGAATACAAGGCCTATCTGACGAAAACGGTCCTGTTCGACCTTCACAAGGAGGCGGGCAGATGAAGTTCTACTGTACAATCAACGGGAAACTGACAGTTCTGGACGCCGAACCCGCGGCATGTCTGCGGCAGGTCCTGGCCGATGCCGGGCACTTCTGCGTCCGTGACAGCGACGACCGGGAGGGCTTCGCCGGCAGCGATACCATTCTGTACAACGGGCGTCCGGTGTATTCGAACCTGATGTGCGCCTGGCAGGCGGACGGGGCGGAAATCCGCACACCGGACGGGCTTGCGCAGGGGCGTTCGCTGACGGTAGTGCAGCAGGCTATGATTGATGCCGGCATCGTCCAGAGCGCGTACAACGCGCCGGCGGCCGCGCTGCTGCTGACCTGGCTTCTGGAGAACCATCCCAATCCCACGAGGGCACAGATCCGCGATGCCCTCAGCGGAATCTTTATCCGCGACGCCGGGTATGAGCACTACTATCTGGCGGTGAAACTGGCCGTGACGGGGAAAAAGCCGTCCGAGCTGATTCCCGAGTTCAGAAAGAACCTCGATTATGTCGGAAAGGCCCTGCCCAAGGTGGACGGACCGCAGCTTGTGAAAGGAGAGCAGGCTTACGTAGAGGATTTCGTCGAGCCCGGCGCCTGCTGGCTGGAGGTCCTGCGCTCGCCGTATGCCAGTGCCTATATCACCGACATCGATACCTCCGAGGCTGAAAAACTCGAAGGTGTGGTGAAAATCCTCACCTACAAGGATGTTCCTGAGATTTACTACACCACCGCAGGACAGGGGTCGCCGGAGCCTTCGCCCCACGACAAGAAACTGCTCAACCAAAAGGTCAGACACGTCGGTGACAGGGTTGCCGCTATTCTTGCCGATAGCCGGGAAACGGCAAAAAGAGCCAAAGAACTGATTAAAGTCGAATATCAGGTCCTCGAACCTGTCCTCACCGTAGAGCAGGCCATGGCCCCCGGAGCTCCGGTCGTGCAGGGCGGAGAGGTCAGTTTCGGGGTCGGTGCCCCGGATAATCTGGACGCGTACAACGCCGGCGCCGACCCGAGGGAAGGAAAAATCCACTATCCGTTCCCGATCAATGCCGACCCGAAGCACAATCTGGCTTCCGCCGCCCACGGTCAGATCGGCGATGTTCAAAAGGGCTTTGCCGAGGCGGACGAGGTTATCGAGCGGACATACCAGACCGACCAGGTCCAGTGCACCCCGCTGGAGGTCCACGTCTGCTTCTCCAAGATCGAAGGCGGCAGGCTGGTCATCAAGGCCTCGACCCAGATTCCGTACCATCTGCGCAGAGTGGTGGCAAAGGTCTGTTCCATCCCGGAGAGCAAGGTCCACGTAATAAAGGAAAAGGTCGGCGGCGGCTACGGCTCGAAGCAGGACATCCTCATCGAGGACCTCTGCGCCTACATGACCTGGATTACGGGAAAGGCTATCTACACCCGCAACACCCGCGTCGAGGAGTTCATCGCCAACAGCACCCGCCATCCGATGAAGGTCACCATAAAGATGGGCGCCAAGAAGGACGGCCGGATAACCGCCATAAGCTTTGACTGCAGGGCGAACACCGGTCCTTACGGCAACCACTGCCTGACGGTGCCGATGAACTCCTGCTCAAAGACCCTGCCGCTGTTCAAGGTGGACAACATGAAGTTCGACGTGTACACGTACTACACCAACTGTCCGCCTACCGGGGCCTATCAGGGATACGGGGCACCGAAGGGAACCTATGCCCTGATGATGTGTCTGGGTGAACTGGCAAAGGCGGTCGGCCAGGACTATCTGTCGATGGTCAAGAAGAACTGCGTCGAAGAGGGCTACATGCTCGAAATCCTCGCCGGACTGGGCGAGGGACGTGCCGGCGCGGTGGTGCCGGTCGGTTCCTGCGGCCTGATGCAGGCCATCGAGCGCGGAGCGGCCATGATGGGTTGGGACAGGCCGCTTGAGAACGACCCGGATTCCGACTGGAAGCGGGGCAGGGGGTTTGCAATGCTCCAGCAGGGCAGCGGTCTGCCCGGACTGGACCACGCAACTGCCATAGCAAAGCTTGAGACGGACGGCAGCATCATTGTCCAAAGCGGAGGAAGCGACCTGGGCACCGGACTCGACACCATCACCGCAAAGGTGACCGCCGAAACCCTCAAAGTGCCGATGGATATGATTTCCGTCATATCCGGAGACACCGACGCCTCGGGCTTTGACACAGGAGCCTATGCATCCAGCGGAACCTTCTACAGCGGAAACGCGTCGCTTCTGGCGGCGGAGAACCTGAAAAAGAAGATCATTGCAGAGGCGGCCCTGCAGATGGACGAAAACCCCGACAACCTCAGTCTGGAGTATCCCGGCAGGGTGGTTTCGACTTCGGGCAAGTCCCTGAGTTTCTTTGAAATCAACCATACCGCCACCGGTGGGACAGGGCGCGGCCAGCTTATGGCCGAGGGAAGCTTCGCCACCACCAACGCGGCAATCCCGTACGGGGCGCACTTTGCCCAGGTTGCGGTCAATACCCGCACAGGGGAGATCAAGGTCGAGAAGTTCTACGCCTTCCAGGACGCCGGTACTCCGATCAACCCGGACATGGCCCTCTGCCAGATTTACGGCGCGGCACTGAAGTCCATCGGACATACCCTGTACGAAGGCATGATTCTCGATGAGAACGGAGTCTGTCTGAACCCCAATTTCACCGACTACCGCGTGCCGATGATCTGGGAGCAGCCGGATGACTTCAAGGCGGTCCTGATCGATATCAATGACTACTACGGACCTTTCGGAGCGAAGAGCATCAGCGAAATCGCCACCAACGGAGCCGCTCCGGCCATCGGAATCGCGATAGCCGATGCCTGCGGAGTGTGGATCCGCGACTGGCCGATGACCCCTGAGAAGATCCTCCGGGGCCTGGGCAGAATCTGAGGTTCAGTCCAGTTCGCCTACCAGGGCCTTGAAACGGTCTCCGCGGTCGAACTCATGAAGGAAAAGCTCGAAACTCGCCGCCCCCGGTGAAAGCAGGACTATCGGGGTGGGGCCTTTGTCTGCAGAGTAGGAGACCGCGTCCGAATAGGCTGCCTTTAGCGCCGGCTCAAGCGCTCCGAAAGGACCGCAGTACCCAAGCCCCGCCTCTTTCAGAAACGGGACGAGTTTTTCACGGGTGAACGAACCGTCCAGCAGGTAGATTCCCTTGACATGCCGAAGCGGGCGCTCCATGCCGGCGACCCCCAAGGCCTTGTCCGTACCTCCGCAGATGAGGAACACGGGTGAAGACGCGTAGAAACTGCTCCAGGTGAAGTCCACCGCCTGCGGCACGGTCGCGGCGCTGTCGTTGATGAAGATGACGTTCTTATGGAAGCGGACCATTTCGTTGCGGTGGGGAACACCGGGACAGGTCTTGAGCGCTGAGAGAATCCGGTCATGCTTCAGCCCCAGAGCCCGGCAGATGGCATAGGCAGGCGCGAAGAGCGAATTGTCCGTCTTTCTGGCTGTGCGCTCGATCGTGACAACCTTCGAAGGGGAAACACAGGCGGCACGGGCCAGGGCGTCCTTCATCGATTCGGTGCCCACTATGTGCACGGCTCCCTGCTTGAACAGGAGGAGCTTGTCGTTTATGTAGGCCTCCATGCTCCGGTAGTAGTTCTGATGGTCCTCATAGACCGAAGTCATGCAGCAGACCTCGAACCTGGGAATCTCGGTGGCTGAGCAGTAGGCGAAAGCATCGGCAATCTGCCAGGAGGACAGTTCGCAGACTATGTAATCGGGGTATTTCTCTCCGTTTCTGCGGCGGTTCTCCAGATTGTCCAGGACTGCAAAGCAGGAGATGCCCATATTGCCACACATCATGACCTCGTGCCCGGTCTGCTGCAGAACATGGGTCACGGCTGCGGCGGTCGTGGTCTTGCCCTTCGTGCCGGTGATCATCACCAACTTGATCTGCCCGATGTCGGGGAAGCGGAACAGTTCGGTGAAATCGGTGACGACGCTGCCGTGGGCCTTTTTCAGATAGGGGGATGTGCGGCTGACGGCCGGGCTTTTGACGATTATGTCCGCCCAGGCGAAATCACAGTCGCGGTGCTGCTCGAGCACGAGCTCCACGCCCCTGTCCTTGAACCAGGCCAGGCTGTCCCCGAGTTTGGCCATGCTGTTGCGGTCCGTAATCCGAAGTTCATGGCCGCGGTCCAGGTAGTACTTCGCCGAAGCGAAGCCTCCGCCGTGCAGTCCGAATCCGAAAATCAGTACTTTCATCACTTTCCCCGTAACAGGTAAAACAACTCAGGGAACGAAAGGATACGCAGAAAACGCGGTTTCAAAGGGATTTCGCCGCCGCTTTGCGGTTTTTCCGGGCCTTTTTAAGGGCTTTCGGCCAATTCCTGACCGATCCCCCGAGCCTGATGTAAAGGTCCCGGGCCTTGAGGATCTCGGTTTGCGACTTCGGGTCGATGATTTCAAGCACGCTGTCAAAGATGAAAAGCAGCACTACGTCAGGGTCGGTCGTCTGGGAAATCAGATCTCCGGCCAGAGCGATGACGGCATCCGCAGAGGGCGCGGATGTTGAGATGAATCTGTCGTAGGTTTCGGAAACGGGCTCTGTCCAGGGCCGTCCGTCCCCGGCGGTGGCCGAATCGAAGTAGAAGCACCGTCTGCCGGCATAGAGTTTCAGCCGTGTCCGGACAGCCGGGTCATCCCGGCCCGAGGTGCAGATTGCCGCCAGAGCCGGAACCAGCCTGGCCAGGAGCACTTCCTCCGGGTCTTCGCCCTTGCGGGCCCCCAGAAGCCGCTGGCCGGCATTCAGGGCGGGGGAGAAAACGGTGCGTACAGGCTCCTGTCCGGTTGTCCGGGTCGGTTCCTCTGTGCTGCCGCGGTCTGAGAAGATGCCTGAAATGAATTGCACTATCCGGCTCATTGCTGACTCCCGGCCAAGGATATCACAGGCTCCGGGAAAAGAAAAACCCCCGGAGCGACCGGGGGTGATTGCCGAAACGGCCAAGTTTACTTCTTCTTGTGCCGATTCTTCCTAAGCTGCTTCTTGCGCTTATGGGTAGCAATCTTGTGCTTCTTTCTTTTTCTTCCGCAAGGCACTGTGGAGTCTCCTTATCCCGGACCGCCCTGCGACGACGGGCCGGATTACGTAATTACCCTGCCATTATCCGTAAAGCCCCCAGCCGCGTCAAGGCGGTGCCGTCAAAAGATTGCGACTTTATTGACTATTCTCATCCTTGGTGGTAAGTTGTTAGAACCTCTTTATCCGCCCTGAGGCGGATCAATGAAAAATGTCCGTAAGGAGGAACCATGAGAGATTATGAGTTCACGGCCATCTTCTACGCTGATGAGGAGAAGGCCACAGCCGGGTCGGATTTCGTACAGAAGAAATTCGAGGAAAACGGGGTTGAGATCGTCAACCGTGAAGACATGGGCGTCAGACAGCTGGCGTACCTGATCAAGAAACAGGACAAAGGGCACTACTGCTACTACGAAATCAAGGCAGAGCCGGACAAGATCGCCGCGATGACCGGCGAGTTCATGCTCTCCGGAAACCTGCTGAAGTTCCTGTTCGTCGCGAAATAATAGGGGATAACTATGGCAGCCGACATCAACATCGTCGTCCTGGTCGGAAGACTGACCCGTGAAAGCGAACTGAAGTACACCGCAGGCGGAACGCCCGTAGCGCACTTCTCCCTTGCCGTCAACAGAAGGAGAAAGACCGCAGACGGAAAGTGGGAGGACGAGGTGAGCTTCATTGACTGTGTCCTCTGGGGCAAGCAGGCCGAAACCCTCAACCCGTATCTGGAAAAGGGCAAGCAGATCTGCGTCACCGGCGAACTCCGCCAGAGCCGCTGGGAGAACGAAGGCCAGTCGAGAAGCAAAATCGAAGTCGCCGTAAACAACATCCAGCTCACCGGCTCGCCGGCGGGTTCTGCCCAGCAGCAGTCCCGTCCCGCGCCGCAGGCTGCCCCTGCCCCCAGGCAGGCCTCTCCGTCGGCCCAGCAGGTTCCCGACTTTTCGGGTCCTGAGGAGTTCGACGATTCCGACATCCCATTCTGATTAACTTAGGAGATAAACATGCGTGATGAAAAGTTTGGTGCTTCAAAGGAAGAGGGCACCGGTTTCAATAAGGATTTCAAAGGCAAGAAAGACGGAATGAAGAAGATGAGCTTCAAGAAGAAGTTCTGCAAGTGGTGTGCCCAAAAGGCCGAGCCCGACTACAAGAACCCTGAAGCCCTCAGAAGATGCACCACCGAGCGCGGCAAGATCCTCCCGGCCAGAATCACCGGAAACTGCGCCAGGCATCAGAGAGCCGTCACTGCCGAAATCAAGAAGGCCCGTGTACTGGCCTATCTTCCCTTCGACCGCAAGTAGGACAGATTCAGGGCCATGGACGGGGAACAGCCGCGGCTTGACTCAGGCTCAGGGCAGGGGATTCCTGCCGGTCTGTTGCTTGCCGTAGTGATTTCAACCATCCTTTCACGCCTGCCGGTCGGTGACTTCCTGTTTCCCATCCCGCTTCTGATGGCCTGCTACGGCCTCAGACGAAGGGGGATAACGGCGGGAGTCTATGGGCTTACCCTGATCCTCTCCGTGGGGCTTACCGCCCTGGCGTGCAGGGATCCGGAGGGCTTTCACACCGGACAGTTCGTGATGATTGTCCTGATTCCGCTTGCCGTAGGCACAGGCGCGGCGCTTTGGTCGATGACACAGGGGGCCGGACTGAGGGGATACACCAGATTCGCCCTCTGCGCCCTGCCTACAACGGTACTAAGCGCCGCCTCGGTCGTCTGGCTCGGTTCCGACGGACCGGCTGTTCAGACCCTGATGGCGGAGGTTTCCGTCCCGCTGGACTACCTGCTGGGCGGATACTACTCCCTCAGCGGAGCGGAAATCCTGGATGTTTTCGTCCAGGCATGCCTCTGCTCCCTGGTTCCGATGATGGTCGGAGCGTTGGGAGTCTGCATAGTAAGCGCCTCGTCGATGGCCAGGCGGGGCGACAGGCAATGGCAGGATATGTTCTGCCGCCTGAGGATTCCGACGGATTTCGTCTGGGTCCTGCTGGGCTCGTTCATTGGGGCGATTGCCGGCTCGTTTGCCGGTATTCCCGCCCCGGTTGAACTGGTCCTGGTCAACCTGGCAGTCCTCAGCTGCGTGGTGTACGCCGGCCAGGGGTATCTCATCCTCGTCTACCGGATAAGGAAGAGAAATCCCTACTACGCCTCCCACAGGCTGCTGAAGTGGCTGCTGCTCCTGACCCTGATACCCCTGACCAGCCCGGTCATGATTGCAGGTCTGCCGCTGCTGGGGGTGTTGGAGACATGGATTGTATTGAGAAAACCAAACAAGGAGGATTCATATGAAGATCATTTTGAATCGTGACGTACCTAACCTCGGTGAAGAGGGAGATGTCTGTGTGGTAAAGGATGGATATGCTCGCAACTATCTTCTGCCCACTGGTGCAGCGGTACTGTACAGCAAGGCGAGCGTAGCCCTGTTCAAGAGCAGAGCCGAAGCGATCGAGAAGCGCAAGGAAATCAAGCGTCAGGAAAGCGCCTCCCTCAAGGAGCGTCTGGATGCCATGACCCTCGAGCTGGTCGTTTCCGCCGGCGAGACCGGCCGTCTGTTCGGTTCGGTGACTTCCGCGATGATTCAGGAGGCCATTGCCAAGCAGGGAATCGAAGTTGAGAAGAAGCGCATCGAAGTCGCCACCCACGCGATCAAGGAAGTCGGAAACTACACCGTGCGCGTACATCTGTACGAGAGCGAGGTTTCCGTCGTCAAGATCGTCGTCAAGAGCGAAGCCGAGGTGAAGAAGGCCGAAGCCGAGGCCGCAAAGGCCAAGGCCGCTGAGGAAAAGCGCCTGGCTGAGGAAGCCAGACTCGCCGAGCTTCAGGCAAAGGCCGCCGAAGAGGCCCAGGCCGAAGCCGAGCCGGCTCCTGCCGAAGAGCCCGCAGCCGAGCCCGAGGCACCCGCCGAAGAGGCGCCCGCCGACAACCAGTAAAAGGTTGGGCAACCACCGCCCGGCCCTGGATTCAGGGCTGGGCTTTTTTGACTGATGCACCAAAGGAGTTGTCAATGCCAGCCAATGTGACCCAGGTACCTCCGCAGAACATCGAGGCCGAAAGAGCGGTTCTCGGTGCGGTTCTCATGAGCAGACAGGCTTTTGAGGACATCAGCTCCACCCTGCTCAAGCCGGAGGACTTCTACCAGACTTCACACATGAACCTCTTTAAGGCGGTACTGGCTTTCAGACAGGAGAAACCCGGTCAGGAGATCGACCTGCTGACCATCTCCGATTTCATCCGCTCCAGCGACGTCCCCGGGGTGCAGAACTGCGTGGACAACGCCTATCTGGCAGGTCTGACCGCAGATGTCCCGACCCTGACCAACGCCCGCCTCTACGCGAAGATGGTAAAGGACTGCGCCATCCGCCGCAGGCTGCTGGAACTGTCCAGCCTGATCCACGACGGGGCATACGATGAATCCAGATCCCCGGTGACCTTGCTTGATGATTTCGGCAAGAATTTCAGCGAACTGAGCAACTATTCCGGAACCAGGTCATTCGAGAACGCCAGCGTGCTGGTTGCCAAGTCGATGGGCAATCTCGACAGGCGGCGCAAAGAAGGGGCCTTTGACAGCATCCCCACCGGCTACAGCCTGCTGGACCAGGTTATCGGAGGATTCAGGGAAGCGGAGTACAGCATAATCGCCGCCCGTCCCTCGGTCGGAAAGACGGCCTTTGCCCTTTCGATGGCGGGAAACATGGCCATCAGGCAGAACGTCAAGGTCGGGTTCTTCTCCCTGGAGATGAGCGGTACCGCGCTGATGGACAGGCTGCTTTCGGCGGAATCGAAGGTAAACGCCTCACACATCCGCAACGGCGCGATCACCACCATGGATTACGACAGGGTGTTCAAGACCGCCGAGAGGCTCTATGACATGACCAACCTCTGGATCCAGGACACCCCGAACATGAAGCTCTACGATCTGCGCTCCCAGGCGAGGAAGATGGTCCACGACGAAAAGGTCAGAATCATCTTCATCGACTACCTGGGACTGATCGACGCCGACATGAAGGGCGACCATCCCCGGTGGGAGCAGGTGGCCTATGTGTCGCGTTCGCTCAAGCAGCTGGCCCGTGAGCTCAACATCCCCGTCGTTGCCCTCTGCCAGGTGGGCCGTGAAAGTGAAAAACAGCGCCCGACGCTGGCAAATCTGCGTGACTCGGGTTCAATCGAGCAGGACGCCGATCTGGTCATCATGCTCCACAAGGACCGCAAGGACGAGGCTGAACTCGGCCAGGAATCAGGCGGGGCCATGAACCAGCAGGAGCGTCCGGAAATCGATACGATCGATGTAATCGTGGCCAAGCAGCGTAACGGCGAAGTCGGAACGATCCACCTCGGATACCACTGGCGCACGGTGCATTTCGAGAATATCGAAGTCAGACAGGAATAAGCGAATTACCGGGAGGTCAGCACACACTGCGGAAATCAGTCGCCCAAGGCTTGCAATTCCCGCGTCAATTTGGAATAATCAACAACCGGCGGCCCGAAAGGACCGACTATTCCGCCATAGGCGAGAAATAACGAAGGGAGCGGACAAAAATCCGCTGAACAGGGAGTAACTATGTCATCAGTAGTCACCATGAAGAGCCTGCTCGAGTCAGGCGTCCACTTCGGCCATCAGACGAAAAGATGGAATCCGAAGATGGCCCGTTTCATCTTCCAGGAGAGAAACGGAATCCACATCATCGACCTGCAGAAAACCACCGCATGCATCGTTGAGGCTTACAACGCCGTCCGTGCCGCAGTGAAGTCCGGAAAGGATGTCCTTTTCGTCGGAACCAAGAAGCAGGCCCAGCTCGCAATCGAAACAGAGGCCAAGAGATGCTCCATGCCGTATGTCAACAACAGATGGCTGGGCGGCATGCTGACCAATTTCACCACCATCAAGAAGTCCATCGCCAGACTCAAGAAGATTGAGAAGATGGAAGTCGACGGAACCTTTGAAAGCCTGACCAAGAAGGAAGTCGCCCTCCTGACCAAGGAAAAGTCCAAGCTGGACAAGAACCTCGGCGGAATCAAGGAAATGACCGACCTCCCGGGCATCGTTTTCGTCATCGACACCCGCAAGGAAGCCATCGCCGTCGCCGAAGCCAAGAGGCTCGGAATCCCCGTCGTGGCTGTCGTCGATACCAACTGCGACCCGACCGGCATCGATTATCCGATCCCGGGCAACGATGACGCCATCCGCGCCATCAGCCTGTTTGTCGAAATCATCGCCAACGCCGTCATCGACGTCGACAGCGATCAGGGCATCCGCATCGTCGATTCTCTGCCGGGACAGGAAGACGAGCAGACCATCGTCGAGCCGGTAATGGACAAGGACAGTGAAGAAGCCGAAGCCGATGAAACCCCGGCCGAGGACGAAGAGAACAAAGAGGAGTGAACCTATGGAAATCACCGCAGCAATGATAAAGGAACTGAGAGAGAGCACCCACGCAGGCGTCATGGACTGCAAAAAGGCTCTGATCAAGAGCAACGGCGACTTCGCCGGAGCTGAGAAGATCCTCAAGGAAATGGGACTGGCCGCAGTTGCAAAGAGAGTTGACCGCTCCACCAACGAGGGCCGTGTCACCATCCTGAAGAAGGGCAGCAAGTGCGCGATTGTCGACATCACCTGTGAGACCGACTTCGTCGCCAAGAACGCCGAGTTCATCGCCCTCGGCAACAAGGTTGCCCAGAGCATCATCGACAACGGCTATACCGAAATCGTTCCCGAGCTCGTGGACCTGGTCAACGGACTTATCGCCACCATCAACGAGAACATGAAGATCAAGAGGTTCACCGTCATCGAGACCGCTGCGAACGAGTACGTGGCCACCTACATCCACGGTGAGGGCAAGATCGGCGTCGCGGTGAAGTTCACCGCCGACAAGCCGGAGGTCTTCGCCGACGAGGCCTTCAAGAACTTCGCCTTCCAGTGCGCCATGCAGGTCTGCGCCCAGGATCCGATGTTCCTCGACGCCAAGTCCGTCCCGCAGGATTACTGCGACGAGCAGCTGAGCATCTTCCGCAAGCAGGTCGAGTCGATCGACAAGCCGGAAAAGGTCAAGGAGGGCATCGTACGCGGCAAGCTCAACAAGCTGTTCGGCGAAATCTGCCTCAACCAGCAGGCTTTCGTCTTTGACAATCCCGACAACCTCTCCACCGAGCAGCTTCTGGCCAAGATCGCCAAGGCCGCCGGAGCCAAGGTTACCATCGACAGTTTCGTCCGCTACAGAGCCGGCGCAAACGACTGACGTCAGACGGCCCCGTGACTCATGCCGCGGGGCCTTTGTTTTCACAGGGGGACAAAATGGAACAGATTCTCAACAACTGCGAAGACAGGATGAAGAAAACACTCGCCGCGCTGAACGCCGATTATCAGGCGATCAGGACGGGCAGGGCTTCGGCCGCCCTGTTTGACAAGATCAAGGTCGAGTACTACGGGACTCCCACTCCGCTTGCGCAGGTCGCATCGATTTCCACTCCGGAAGCCAGGCTTGTCGTAATCCAGCCGTGGGACAAGACCCTGTTGTCTCCGATTGAAAAGGCCATCCAGAAGAGCGAGCTCGGGCTGAACCCGAGCAACGACGGAAAGCTCCTGCGCATCGCGTTCCCGCCGCTCACCGAGGCCCGCAGAAAAGAGCTCGCCAAGCAGGCCAAGGGTATCTCCGAGCAGAGCAAGGTTGCCGTGCGCAACATCCGCAGGGACGGCATGGAGGAAATCAAGCGCCTCCAGAAGTCCGGCGACATTTCCGAGGATCAGCAGAAGGACGCCGAGACCCGGCTCCAGAAGATGACGGACAACTACATTGCTAAGGTTGCCGACGCCGCTGCCGCCAAGGAAAAGGAAATAATGGAGATCTGATGCACATCGGTCTCATCATGGATGGAAACGGGCGCTGGGCCCAGAAGCGTGGGCTTCCCCGCGACGCCGGTCACATCGAGGGGATGAAGGCTCTCAAGCGGATTATCCGCTACTCGGCCACAGTCCCCGAGGTGGACTGTCTGACCCTGTACGTCTTTTCCACCGAAAACTGGCGCCGTCCCCAGGTCGAGGTCAAATATCTGATGAACCTCCTGGCCTCGAGGACGGTTGCCGAGACTCCTTTCCTGAGGGAAAACGGGGTCAGGATCCTCGTTCGGGGGGATCTGTCAGGGCTTCCCCAGAAACCGCGCCAGGCGCTGGAAAAGCTGGTTGCCGATACCGCCGGGGGAAAGAACCTGACCTGCGTGCTTGCCGTGAACTACGGGGGTCAGGATGAGATTGTCCGCAGCGTCAACCGATTCATCCAGGCCCATCCGGGACAGGCGATAAGCGCCGACGACATCCGTCAGAACATGGACGTGCAGGTGCCGCCTCCGGACATCATCGCCCGCAGCGCCGGGGAACTGCGTCTGAGCAATTTCCTCCTGTGGGACAGCGCCTACGCCGAAATTTACAGCAGCCCGGACCTCTGGCCGGACTGGGACAGTGCCCAGATTGACGAGGTCATCAGGGTGTTCAAGAGCAGAAACCGCCGTTTCGGAGGTCTGTGATGACAAATCTGGCCGCGCGGACGCTGACTGTGGTTCTCGGTGTTCCGGCAGTGGTGTGCCTGTTGATTCTGCTGCCGTGGTACAACCATCTGGCATTCGCCGCATTTTGCGTCATCTGCGTCTGTATCGGGGCTTTTGAGATGGACCGCCTGCTTTACGGCAAGGGACACGGCGCGGCGGTATTCTCCGGGCTCGCCCCGGCATTTACCTATCTGGATTTGATGTTTTTCTCTCCGGCCCTGGGACTGGGGGAGGTTTACGCCGCGGTCCTGGCCCTGGGGTGGATGATGATCCGTATAGGCAGGGACAGACAGGATTATACAGTCTCCCTGGGAAACTGCGCGAAGGTTGCCCTGGGAGTCTTTTACCCGGGTTATCTGGGTTGTTTCATAATCCGCATTCTTGCGTTGGAGACACCTGAACGCAGCGGCGGTTGGCTGCTGCTTTATATGCTGCTTCTGGTGTTCGCAAACGATATATTCGCCTATGTTTTCGGAATGCTCCTGGGCAAGGGGCATGGGGGAGTTGTTCCCGTAAGCCCGAAAAAGAGCATCCAGGGTTTTGCCGGCGGAGCTTTGATGGCAGTCTGTCTCTCAATCGTGCTGTCGCTGACGCTCTATGACGGGATCAGCCCGGCCGCGGCCGCCGTCCTCGGTCTGGGGGTGGCGATCAGCGCCGATGCCGGGGATCTGCTTGAGAGTC
This sequence comes from Spirochaetales bacterium, assembly GCA_017614375.1. Taxonomy (GTDB): domain Bacteria; phylum Spirochaetota; class Spirochaetia; order Sphaerochaetales; family Sphaerochaetaceae; genus JAAYFO01. The sequence continues at coordinate 35,593 of JAGABZ010000007.1, read as the reverse complement.
TGTTCAAGCGCAGCGCCGGGGTCAAGGACTCGGGAAACTGCGTCCCCGGCCGCGGGGGAATGCTGGACTGCATGGATTCGGTGCTGGTCACCGCTCCGCTTTTCTACCTGCTTTTGGAGGTGGTGCTTTGAAACGTCTGCTGATTCTCGGCTGCACCGGGAGTATCGGAACCACGACGCTTGATGCCCTGAGGGCTAATCCGGGGCTCTGTGAGGTTGCCGGCCTGTCCTGCAACTCGAATTTCAGCGTTCTTCCCGCTCTGGCAAAGGAGTTCGGCTGCGATTGCGTGGCCAGCCCCGCCGCCACCGATGCTTTCCGCTTTCAGGCTGAAAAGGCCGGGCTGAGGGTGTTTACGGACGTAGGGGAGCTTATCCGCGGATCAGGTTCCGATCTGGTGCTCAACGGGATATCCGGTGCGGCTGGACTGACGGCGACCTACACGGCCCTGAATCAGGGGATCGACGTCGCACTGGCCAACAAGGAAAGCATGGTGATGGCCGGTGAGATTCTGAACAACCTGGCCGGGCAGCGGGGATGCAGGATCATCCCGGTCGACAGTGAGCACAGCGCCATCTATGAACTGGTAAAGGCCTTCGGGTTTCAGAGCATCGACAAGCTGATCATCACAGCAAGCGGCGGCCCGTTCAGAAATCTGTCCCGGTCCGAACTGAAGGGAATAACGGTGGAGCGTGCCTGCGGGCATCCGACGTGGAAGATGGGGCGAAAGATTTCAATCGACAGCGCAACCATGGCCAACAAGGGGCTTGAGATAATCGAGGCGGGCCGTCTGTTCAACGTGGCTTCGCAGAGGATTCAGGCAGTAATTCATCCGCAGTCCTGCGTCCACTCGATGGTAAGCCTGAAAAACGGACAGACCTACGCCCAGATGTCACAGCCGACAATGACTTTTCCGATTCTCAACGCGATCTTCGATGGTTTCGGGATGGAGGCCGACCGGCAGTTCTCGCCGGCTCTTTTTGATGTCCTGTCCGAGGTGACGCTGGAGTTCCGCAGGATCGACACGGAACGTTTCCCTCTGGTCCGCTGCGCCTACGACTGTCTGAACAATGGCTCGTGGTATCCGATTGTCTTCAATGCGGCCGATGAAATCGCCGTACAGGCCTTTGTTGACGGTCGCATCGGATTTGAGGAGATTGACACGTCGGTCGTCCGGATCCTGGAAAGGGCCTCGTTCACAGGCACCCCGGAGACCGTTGAGGACGTGCTGATGTACGATTCTCTGGCAAGGGAGCTTTCCCGGTCCGTGATATGCTGAACACAATCATCTATTTCCTTGTCGGCCTGCTCGGAATCAGCCTGATCATTCTCGTCCATGAGTCGGGGCATTTCATTGCAGCCTGCATCCTGGGAATAGATGTCGAGGTCGTTTCAATCGGACTGGGTCCGGGAATCTTCAAGTGGGGAAAGAATCCGAGGTTCCAGATAGGGGTAATTCCCTTCGGCGGGCTTTGCAAGCTCAAGGGGGAGGATGACCTCAAGCGTGCCCTGGCCCGGAAGGACACCCACGTCAGGGATGCTGAAAGCGGTTCTCTCTACGCCGCCAGCCCCCTGAAGAGGATGGTCCTGTACTTCTTCGGTCCGCTGATGAACATCATCTTTGCCGTCATCTGCCTGTTTGTCTGTCTGAATCTGCCGGTACCGGTAAAGGATTCGCAGCCGAGGGTCGTCCTGGCCTGTGAGTATGAGCAGTTGTTTCCCGGGGCGAATACCTCCGCGCTGGAGGCCGGGATGCATACCGGACAGCTGGTGGAGTCGGTGGACGGAATCCCCGTCGGGTCGTGGAACGAGTTCGAGCAGTTGCTGACCGAGCGCAGGTACTGCGGCTTTGTGGTTCTCCGCGCCGACGGACAGGATTACACGGTAAGCCCGGTAAACGGATCTTTCGGCTTTGCCGAGTTCGTGGAGCCGGTTGTTTCAGAAGTGGCAGAGGGCTCTCCGGAAGCCGAGGCGGGGCTTCGCGCCGGAGACAGGATATTAACGGCAAACTCAATGGCGGTGGGAAACATGTTCGACATCTTCCTTCTGCAGCACAGTAGCGCCGATGAGGTCCTGATGACGATTCTGCGTGACGGAAAGGAAGCCGTGCTTGTGTACGTGCCTGAGGTGCTTGAATCGGGCCTGTTGAAGGTGAACTTCAAACTGCGTACCGAGGGGAAGCTCGTCCGCACCTACACTCCGCTCAAGGCCCTGGGCAGGGCCGTGGCTGAGACCGGCTCTATTTTCAGCTCCGGGGTGGACGCCCTGGTCGGCCTGTTCGGAGGAGGTTCACTCAAGGGCACGGTCGCCGGAACCTTTTCCGCTTCGGAATCGATAGGGGAGATAACGGTCGAGGGCTTCAACCAGAACTTCGTCACCGGTGTGAGAATCTGCCTCTATCTGATGGCCGCCGTCAGCACATCGCTGGCAATCGCCAACCTCCTGCCTCTTCCCTCGCTGGACGGAGGGCTGATCATGCTTTCTCTGGTGGAGCTGGTCAAGGGAAAGAACTCCTCGCCTAAGGTCTACCTGTTTTTCCAGATAATGGGATTCGTGATTGTCATCACTTTTGTGGCGTTGATGACCTTTCTCTGAGTCCGGACACGAGTTCTTCCAGTTTTTTCATCGGAATCCCTATGACGGTGTCCGTATCGCCGTCGATTGAGAGGATGAACCGGCTTGCCTGTCCCTGAATCCGGTAGGAGCCGGCCGCACCGATGTACTCACCGCTGTCCAGATAGCCGTTGATCTGCTTTCCCGAAAGAGTTTTGAAGGTGACCTGTGCGCGGTCGTGTCCGCAGATCACCTGTCCGTTGATAAGGAGGTTGTAGCCGGAAAATACTTCGTGGGTCTGCCCGGAAAAGGCTGAAAGCTGCTCAAAGGCGTCCTGACGGTCGCGCGGCTTTCCGATAAGATGCCCTTTGAAACTGATCAGGGTGTCGCAGGTGATCACAGGTCCCACGCAGTCCGGATGTGCCTGTCTGAAGGCCGCCATCTTTCGTGAGGCCAGTTCCTCCACAACGGCGCCAGCTTCGGTAAGCAGGCAGTGTTCGTCGGCGTCGGTAGGCATGCTGATCGCGTCGACTCCGGCCTCGCGCAGGACCTGCAGGCGGGCGGGGGAGGCACTGGCCAGAATGACCTGCCCCAGGGATGAAAGGATGCTCATTCTTCCTGCCCCTCCAGCAGTCCTGCCATCTCCAGCCACTGTTCTTCCTTTGCCTCCAGGCTGTTTTTCAGCGATTCACGGGAGTTGACCAACGCGGTTATCCTGCCGGGGTTGCTGTAGTTTTCCGGTTTGGAGATTTCCTCGTCCAGATCCCTGATCTGGGATTTGATTATTTCCATCTGCTCAAGCAGTTCGTCCGTCTGCCGTTTGATCTTCTGCTTCTGATTCCTGATCCGGTTTGCTTCCTTTCTGTCGGCAGGGACGCCGGAGCGCTGTGCGGTTTCCGGTTTTTTGCCGATGAGTTCGGCGGCATAGGCGTCCTTCTGCTCGAGTTTCCAGGAGAAGTACTCATAGTCGCCCTCGAAGATCTGGGGCCGTTCGTCGGAGAGATAGAGAATCCTGGTGGCCAGCCGGGAGATGAAGTAGCTATCGTGGCTTACGAAGACAAGCGTGCCGCGGTACTGCTTGAGGGCCTCCAGAAGCATGTCCTGGGCGTTGAGGTCCAGATGGTTAGTCGGTTCGTCCAGAATCAGGAGCGATACCGGGTGAAGCAGGATCTTCAGCAACGCGAGCCTGCTCTTTTCTCCGCCGCTAAGAACGCTAACCGGCTTGAAGATGTCATCGCCTGAAAAGAGGAAGTTCCCGAGGATGTTGCGCAGGGCAGGAAGCTGTGAAGTCGAGGCGACCTGACTGACCTCCTCGAGGACCGTGTTTTTGGGATTGAGGCTGTCCTGGTTGTCCTGGGCGAAGTATCCGATGGAGACGTTCGGCCCCCAGTTCACCGTCCCGCTATAGGCCGTGTCGCTGCGGGCTATTATCCTCAACAGCGTGCTTTTGCCCTTTCCGTTCTGGCCCGCCACCGCCAGCCTGTCGCCCTTGTTCACGATCAGGTCAAAGCCGTCGTAGACGACGTTGTCCCCGTAGCTCTTGTGCAGGTCGCGGATGACGACCATGTCGTTGGGACTGTGGGGCGGCTCGGGAAAGGAGAAACTGAGCTTTTTGAGATGGGTCGGAACAAAGATCGGCTCCATCCTTTCAAGCATCTTGATCCGGCTCTGGACCTGCTTGCTCTTGGTGGCCTTGTACCTGAAACGCTCGATAAAAGCCTGGTTGTGCTCGATTTCCGCCTGCTGCTTTTTCCATGCTTCCTCGAGCTGCTGGATCTGTTCGCGGCGCTGGCGTTCGTAGTCGGTATAGGTGCCCTTGTAGCGGGTCAGCTTTCCCCGGCAGAGTTCATAGACCTCGTTTACGGTCTGGTCGAGAAAGCTCCGGTCGTGGCAGACGATGACGACTCCGCCGCTGTAGCTGAGGATGTAGTTCTTGAGCCAGACTCTGGCATCGATGTCCAGATAGTTGGTCGGTTCATCGAGCAGAAGGATGTCCGGGGCGGCGGCCAGGGTGCGGGCCAGGGCTATGCGCATCTGATATCCGCCGGAAAAGGTGCTGCAGGGGCGCTCCAGATCCGAAGTGCTGAATCCCAGTCCGGAGGCAATGATTCCTATTTTCTTGGCCCGCAGATAATAACCTGTTTCCTCGAGCTGTTCCTGAAGGTTCTGGTACTCCAGTGCCAGCGCCTCGGACAGAGGGGCTGCGGACATCTGGTGGGCCAGCTCCTGCTGGCGGTCGGCCTTGGCCTTGTACCGGTCGAACCCCTTTTCGATTTCCTGATAGACCGTGTCGGTTCCCAGAACGATGTCGCTCTGGGGCAGGTACGACAGAAACAGGCCGCGGGTCATGCTTATGTTCCCGCTGTCCGGTTCCATGACCGAGCAGGCAATCTTGAGCAGGGTCGACTTGCCTTCGCCGTTTCCGCCTGCGAGGGCGGCGCGGGTTCCGGAGTCGACGGTCATGGAGACGTCCTTCAAAAGGTCCCTGTCACCGAAGGAAAGGTTGATTGAGGATAACTGAAGGGTGCTCATGCCTGCCAACCTGTGTGTTGAACTTTTGCCCCCGCGGGGCTAGAATTACTCATACCATTATTCCTTGGACTGTTTCAAGGACGCCGCGGGGGAGGTCTGTTTGCTCTGTCTGACCCTTTCAGGAAGGACGATTGAGGATAATCTCAAACAGCTGGATGATGCTGTCGCTTTCGTCTCGATCGCCCGCCTCTGCTGCGACTGTCTGGACAGGGACCAGCTCGGCCGGGTCGGGGACCTGGTCGCCGGCACGAAGTACCCGCTGATCCTCAGCTGCCGACGGCTCTCCGACGGTGGGCGCTGGACCGGCACCGAGAGGGAGAGGGCAGATTTGCTCTGTTCCCTGGTCGTGCAGGGATTCAAGTACATCGAAATAGACAGTTCGCTCAAACGCCCCCGGCTGGAGGAACTCTGCAAAGTCCATAACGTCAGAATCATCCGTACATTCCGGGACGGGGAAGGGGTTCCGCCTGATCTGTTCATAAAAACCGCCCGGCTTGCCGCCAAGGGGGATATTCCCCAGCTGATAGTCAATCCCCGAGGAATCGGGGACCTCTGCACGGTGTTCAGAATCCGGCAGGAGCTGGCCTCGGTTCCGGAAAAGATCATTGTCACCGAAGGCCCGTTCGGAATCCCCGGCAGGATTCTCTACAGACTGACGGGCTCGATGATCGGATACTGTTCCTACGACTCTTCAATCCCCGACGGGGTATTGGACCCGCAGATTCTCAGCAGGCTTTACCGGGCGGATTCCATCGGACCGGAGACTGCCGTTTACGGCGTCATCGGGAATCCCGTATACCACTCCGTCTCGCCGGGAATCCACAATCCCGGTTTCCGTGCCCTAGGGATGGACGCGGTTTATGTGCCGTTTCTCACCGACAGCGTCAGGGCGTTTTTCAAGCTGGCCGAGCAACTGGATATCCGCGGATTTTCCGTCACGACCCCGTTTAAAAAGGAAGTCCTGCCGTATCTGGGCAAGGGCGCGAGGGACATAAAACTGATCGGATCGTGCAACACCCTGATCCGGGTCCCGAATCTCTGGAAGGGAATAAACACCGACTACCACGGCTTTTTGACCATGTGCGGACAGTTCATTGTCCCCGGCTCCAACGCCATCGTAATCGGCGCCGGCGGCGCGGCCGCCTCGGTGGTCTGGGCCCTCAAAAGCAGCGGCTGCAAAGTGGTGATTCTCAACAGAAACCCCGACCATGCCCGCAGGCTGGGGGAGTATGCCATGTGCCAATGGGACAGCCTGGAAAACGCCGGGAAATACTCCGGGACTGCCTCCTTCATCGTTCAGGCGACCAATGTCGGCATGGCCCCGCTTGAAGGGACCGACCCGGTTCCGACGCTTGAATTCACCGGAAAGGAAATGGTCTGCGAACTGGTTTACAATCCGGTCCATACGGCCTTTCTGTCCCGCGCCGAAAAGGCCGGTTGCAAGGTGTTTTACGGAATCGATCTGATTCTGACCCAGGCCAGGCTCCAGTTCGCCGCTTTTGCAGGGCAATCTTATCCGGAGGGGGCCCGTCCGATGTTGCAGGCCTCGGTCAGAGTCGGCTGATAAGTTGGATTGAGCTGATTTCCGCTGTTTTTTCTGTTTTCGAAGGATACTCCAGGAACCGCAGGGAGGACTCCGGTGTTCCGGGGTTCTCAAGTGAAATGGGGGTGACCATCAAGGTCTTGCCCCCGCACCGGATAAGTATGCGGGCGTTCTGTGAATCAATCAGTGCCCTGAGTTTGGATTCCATCTGCTGCGAAGGGCGTGATCCGGCCGGAGTGTCCGGACCCTGTCTGCGGTAGAAGGCCAGTTGCCTGGCGTCGAAAACCAGTGACCGCTCGATGTCAGTCATGAGGTTTTCCTTGTATTCGTCGGGATTCTTCACAAGTGCCCTGAGCTCGGTTTTCAGCTCGTCGTTCTCGAACTTCACCGCGTTTGCCGGGGTTTCTCCGGTCAGCCAGGATATCTGGGGCCGGCGCGGAGGTCTGGCCTTTTTCAGGGGTTTGCGGCGGTCCTTGTCCCATTGCAGGTTGGCCATCGACGGAATCAGTCCGATGAACTGGTTCAGCGTGGGGGCCCATCTGTCGATATCCGCCCGGCTCAGAAGAAAGGCCGAGTCCCCGACGGCTTTGATGATATAGGGACTGACGGAGGGCATGCTGGAGACTGTCCTGGCAACCAGCGGGTCGGAGCACTCCAAAAGAAAGCCCTCATACAGCGAAAAACGCTCGAATTCGGTTTTGAATTTGCGTATTGCGGCATCGGCCGGGGTTCCTTCGAACTGTGCCGACACTGCTTCCGGCTCATGGCAGAACTGCCTGAGCGCCTGATATCCCCGGTATGAGAGGGTGTAGGTCGACATCCGGTCATTGGTTCTGATCTGGGCGAGGAAAGCCAGCGGTGCGTCGTCCGGGCCGGGGTCTCCGTAAAAGGAGAACTCGCCGCCTCCGCCCGCGACGAAGGCAGAGCGGGGAACAGGGGGAGCCTGACAGACGGCGGGATTGGCCATGGCGTTTGCTGATTCATCGACGCGGATTGCGTTCAGAATGACAAGCCTGAAAAGCACGATCCACGGACTGAAGGTCTGCTGTCCTTCCTTCAAAAGAAGAAGCTTGATCAGGGCAAACAGTCTGCCTTGGTTCATCGGTCCGCTTTGAGACAATACCGTCACCGCCCCCAGCGCGGCGTTCTGCACTCCGGGGTTGTCCGGGCAGGAAATCAGGACGGCAAGTTCAAGCGGCCTGAGCCCCAGCAGGGAGGAAAGGGCCGTCTCGTCCAGTCTGTGGGTTTGTGTCCGGCCGGAGGTCTCGGTTTCGCAGGCCTGGGTGTCGATGAGGTTGAGAAGCAGATTCAGAACAACCGGCCTGATTATCCTCGGAATCAGGGGAAAGGTACGGTCGCAGTCCAGCTGCCGGCTCAGCGAAACGATGTTTTTGGTTGTCTTGCCCAGGGTGCTGGCGGCGGCAAGCAGGGCGGGCGTTCCGATGAACAGCTCCGGCTCCCAGGCCCGGGAAAGTTCCCCGAGTGCCGGCAGGCCGGGCTGGGCGGCGCAGTCGAGGAAGGAGTCAAGGGAAGTCTTGTTTTCCAGCAGAGGCTGCTCAAGAACTCCGTTGATTCTGAGCTCGCCGTCGCTTCTGTCGGCAATGAGGATCAATCTCCTTCTGAGGTTGTCGATTGCGTCGGAGACGGTCTGTTTGGGTTGTGCCGGAACAAAGAACGACACTATCTGCTGCGCGGTGCAGCTTCCCAGACGGGAGACCAGATAGCAGATGGCCCCGTCCAGGGGAGAGACGGAACGCAGCAGGGATTGCCGGGTTTCGCCTGAGACGAAGAACACGGCCAGTTCACTTTCCAACTGCGGCCGGTTATAAGGAGTGCGGATTTTTCCGACACAGTTGCCGTAACAGGCGAGGAACTCGTCCTCGTCCATTCCCGCCAACTGGGAGCGGAGCTTTCCGACGGGGGAGTCTGTCATCGCTCCTCCGTCCTGTATGAGTAGCCCTGTTCGATGAGGAACTTCTGCCTGTTGGCGGCAAACTCCTCCTCGACCGAGAAGCGGGTGATTACGGAGTAGAAGCTGCTGTGTCTCTCCTTGGGGCGCAGAATCCGCCCCAGTCTCTGGGCCTCCTCCTGCCTGGAGCCGAAGATTCCGGAAACCTGGATGGCAACCGAGGCGTCGGGAAGGTCGACGGCAAAGTTCGCCACCCTGGAGACTATCAGGATGTGTGTCCGGCCCTGTCTGAAATCTTCGAAGTATTTCTCACGTTCCCGGTTCGGCATGCTTCCGGTGATGACCGGACAGTCCACGTACTGGCCGATCTGCCTGAGTTGGCTGATATAATGGCCTATAATCAGGATAAACTCATCTTTATGCCGCTTGATCAACTCCAATACGACATCGATTTTGAGGGGATTGACCGCGGCGATACGGTTCTTTTCGTAGCGGCTTCCTATGGCATAGGCCAGAGTGTCCTGCTCGGAGAGGGGGACGCGGACTTCGGTACAGAGGGCCTGGGCAATCCAGCCCTTCTGCTCCAGTACGCTCCACGGCACATCGCAGCGTTTGGGGCCGATCAGACTGAACACGTCCCGTTCAAGTCCGTCCTCGCGGATCAGGGTGGCGGTCATTCCTACCCGGTGGGCTGTCTGGATGCTGGCGGTGAACCTGAACATCGGGGCGGGCAGCAGGTGAACCTCATCGAAGATCACCAGACCCCATGGCCTGGCGCCGAGGATGCTCAGGTGGTTCATCTGCGCCTGCTGCTCCTGATCGGGGTTCTCGGATTGGTAAATCAGAACCTGGTACGTGCAGACTGTGATGTTCCGGATCTGCTTCTTTTCCCCGCTGTATTCACCGATTTCTTCAGGAGGAATCTGAGTTTTGTCCTTGAGCTCGGCAATCCACTGACGTACCGCTATAACGTTGGGGCAGATAATCAGGGTGGGGGTGCACAGGGCGGCCATGATCGCCATGCCGACGATTGTCTTTCCCGAGCCGCAGGGCAGGACGACCACTCCGTAACCGGTACCCGGTTCCCCGTTTCCCAGAACCGAACGGACCGCGGAAACCTGGTAGTCGCGCAGTTTCAGTTCCGGCTTGAGGCTGACGGGGAAGTCCTGTTGCACTTCAAACGGAATCAGGTCTTCCACGGGGTAGTCCAGGCGAATCAGCTGGGCTTTGATGTTTCCTCTCTGCAAGGGGCTTAGAAACAGGGCGCGCCTGGCGCTGTCCGAACCGGAGAACAGGCCGCAGAGATGTTTGTTGGCCCTGATCTCCCTGAACAGGGCTTCGTCGGCGGCGGTGAGACAGAGGGTGTTCTCGTCCTCCTTTGTCAGGACCAGCCTGCCGAAGCGGCGGGCTGTCTCGGTGATGTAGGAGACGACAATCTGCGGAATGGGGAACTTGGTCCAGCGCCGGAGGGTGTCGAGGATGTTCTCCAAAGTCAGCCCGGCCCCGAGGGCGTTCCAAATCGAGATTCCTGAAATCTGATAGGTATGGATGTGCTCGGGGGACCTTATCAGCTCGGCAAAGGGTGAGATTTGGTCACGGCACGCCTCAAAGGCCGGAGAGTCGACTTCCAGCAGGAGGCTCTTGTCAGTCTGGATGATGAGAGGTCTGTCTTCCATTTTCCGCATCTTGTCATTGTAGCACATAATCCGGGAAAAAACACAGGTTGCCCGGAATTAACTGCAATCCGGGCCTGAGGTCTTGGGGTGCGGTGAGGTTCTTTTCGTCCTCGCTATGCAGTTTTTTTACAAAGCGAGGCCGAAAACGGACTACCTTTGCCTGTTTTTGACAAAGCGAGGCCATGGACGACAGGTTTTCCGACAAAAAGCACGCCTCGGGGGAAGAAATGATTGTCAGGCGGCTGTCAGAGTTGCTCGAACGGCGGGTCGGTGCGGTTGAGGGAGCCGGGGCCGTTCTGGTTGTCCTTTCGGGACTTGCGCGGGCGGATGTAGGCGTATTCGCTGCGGTTGATCCGGCTCCGGGTCCTGCTGTCTGAGAAGAGACGGACCCTGAACAGAATCAGCATGACCAGCCACAGGAGGTCGGCAATGTAGAGGACCAGCGGATTGCCTGACAGGCCGAAGTTTACGGTGGCGTTGCTCACCATCGGAAGCAGGACAAGCAGGGTGAAGACGATCAGTCCCAGAGTGAGCAGGGTCGGGATGATCCAGAGGTAGAAGAGGCGGGTCAGCAGGCTGCGGACGCAGAGGACCAGCGCAACAACCAGCAGGGCCAAACTCAGTACGGGCAAATAATACGGACTCATCTACATCTCCACACAGCGACGGATTGATGATAACATATCAGCACAGAAACGTAAAAGAGCCAAAAGGGGGAAGTTATGGAACTGCACAACACGCTGGACAGCTCGGTAATGATGCACAGGGTCAGACCCAGAAGCGAGGATGTCCGCGGCGCGTATTTCCGCGATACCACTGCGATAATGCACAGTTCTCCGTTCAGGCGCCTGAAGCACAAGACCCAGGTTTTCTTCGCCCCGAGCAATGACCATATCTGTACCCGCATCGAGCATTCGCTGCATGTAGCCAGCATAGCCTCGGCAATCTGCCGCGGACTGGGACTGGACGGGGAGCTGGCCTGGGCAATCGGAATGGGACATGATCTGGGACACGCTCCGTTCGGCCACACCGGCGAGAAGATCATCAGCCAGATGATGCAGGAAAAGGGTCTGGGCGCATTCCAGCATGAGGTGTTCTCCCTGAGGGTCGTGGACAAGCTCTATCCTCTGGATCTGACCTATGCCGTCAGGGACGGAATCGTATGCCACTGCGGCGAGCATTTTGTGCGGAGTCTGATGCCGGAGGGAAAAGAGAAGGATCTGGATGCCATAAAGACGATTCACGGCCTGATTCCCGCCACCTGGGAGGGCTGCGTGGTCCGCTTCTCCGACCAGATCGCATACCTCGGGCGTGACTTCGAGGATGCCTGCAGGATGGGGGTTCTCAGACGGGAAGACCTGCCTGCCGAAGTCTCCGGGGTTCTGGGCAGGACAAACGGAGAAATCATCAACTCGCTGGTCAACGACCTGATTGCAAACACGAATGAGAACGACGGGCTGTGCTTTTCCGAGCCGGTCTATGCCGCGGTCAGGCAGATGAAGGAGTTCAACTACCAGAAGATATACCGTTCATCGCTGATGGAGGGCTACGAGAGGTACTTCTCGCGCCTGATCAGGCTGATTGTCGGCTACCTTGATGACCTGTTCGGTCGTTTCGGCTTTGACGAGAGACCGTACCGCGAAGAAAAGAACATGCTGGCCACCGGGTTCTGCCGCCACATCAACGAGGACAGGCAGCGCTACCTGGACAACGACGGAAACTTCGAACGGCTGGTCTTCGACTACACCGCCGGGATGACCGACAACTTCTGTCTGGACTGCGCGGGGGAGATACTGACCCCGGAGCACATCAACGAGTCGATGGAAAAGATGGCCGCCGGAAAGTGGTTCGATACGGTCTGAACTAGATGTTCTGGAAACCGCGGAGAATCTGATAGGCCCGGATCGAGTCCTGACTCCGCACCACGAAAGTCAGTTCGTTGATTGTGGACACGACCTCCAGAAGGTTGATTCTGGCGTCGGCCAGGCGGCCGGTCGCCTCGCTGATTATCCCCGGAGTCTGGGCAAACGAGCCGTCGAAAACCAGGGTTACGGCCACCAGGTCCTCTTCGTGCAGGAGCACCTTTTCCCCGAGAATCGCCTCGGATACCAAAGAGCGGTACTTCTCGCTCCCGACGATTCCGATTTCGTTTGTTCCGACGACGGAGTTTATGAACTCCCTCTGGTTGACTTCGATGTTTCTGTAAAGCTCGGCGATCTTGCCCAGCAGGGTGTCGGTCTTTTCCAGATTGAAGTCAAAGATATTGGTATGCATCACAATCTGGTAGCCGACGGGGGCAGGGGCGTCAGCGGCGGCGGACTGCCTGAGTTCGGCGGCGTAGCGGCGCAGGGCCATGACGATGGAGTTGCTCCCGATGCCGTGCCCGACGGCCTGTTCGATTTCCTGCTTGATCGAGGCCGCGTACGAGGAGCAGTTCAAAAGGTCGGCCTCCAGCATCCGTCTGATCTGCGGCGATGCGTCGACTGTTTTCCTGACCGTCTCACTGATTGAACCTTTCATAGCGGGCCTCCGAAGTGTTGTTATTTTATTAACAAAACTGTGAAATAATCAAGGTCTTGCGGTTCTCTTGTGTGGTTTTACCCCGGATTAAGGGCGAAAACACGCTATATATAGATTTTTCACATGAACGGTGTTATATTGCAAACAGGTACCGAAGCGGTACAGCCAAGGAGGAGCCCGGATGAAATGCCCCGAATGCGGAAGCCTGAACGACAAAGTTATTGAGTCCCGTCCCAGTTCGGACGGTTCCTCCATCCGCCGCCGCCGTGAGTGTCTGGACTGCGGGGCACGCTTCACCAGCTATGAAAAGGTCGAGGAAAAGACCCTGATGGTCCAGAAGAAGGACAAGTCTTATGAGCCGTTTGACCTGAGCAAGCTGGAGAGAGGCATAAGGATCTGCACCGACAAGCGTCACCTTGAGCCGGATGTGATCGACCGGCTTGTCCACAACATCGAGGACGCAATCGTAAAAAAGGCCGGCTCGAAGCGGATCATCACCTCATCGGCCATAGGTGAGGAGGCGCTCAAGGAAATCTACCGGGTGGACAAGGTCGCATATGTCCGCTTCGCATCGGTCTACAAGTCATTCAGCGACCTCCAGCAGTTCATCCAGGAGATCGAGCAGATAGCCAAGACGGTCGACGGCAGTTATCCGCCGTTCGAGAGCGCCGAAGAAAACAGATAAAGTGAAGATCCTTGATTCGTTTCTGAGGGAAAGCACGCTTTACCGCGACTTTCTCCGACAGCCGGGTTTTCCCAGAAAGGCCTTCGGTATCGACGGTCTGCCATTGTTGCGCCTGTGTGCCTGCCTGCTTGAAAGCCGCAGGATAGACGGAAACCTGTATCTGGTCTGTCCTACGGAGGAAACGGCCCGGCAGATGTACTCCGACTGCAAGGTGGCGCTCTTTTCCAACCGGGCTGTTTTCCTTCCGTCCGATTCGCGGGTCTATTATTCATCTTCGGAAACGGGGGCCCAGGACCTGGCCAGGGCAAAGGCGCTTGAGCAGATTCAGGGAACCCGGGGGCAACTGGTAATCGTCCCCCTCAGGGCCTTTGTTTCGCCGGTGCCGACGCCGGAGAGCCTGAAACGCAACACGGTGCGCCTGCAAAACGGCGGGGCTTTTGACAGCTCAACTCTGGCGACGAGGCTCTCCGAATCCGGCTACATAAGGGTTCCGACCACCTCGATGGCCGGGGAATTCTCAATCCGCGGCGAGGTCGCCGATGTCTTCCCCAAAGGAGCCGAGGAACCGGTGCGCGTCTTTTGCGACTGGGACCGGATAGGCCGGATTGCGGTCTTTGACCCGATCAGTCAGCAGACTGTGCGCGAACTGGAGTCGGTTTCGATTCCGCTGGCGGTGGGGACCGATCAGGGACAGGGGTTCATCACGCAGTACACCGGGCGCGGGGATTTCTTTGTGTTCTGCGGCCAAAGCAGGCTGGAGAACAGTTACAAGTCGCTGACCAACGAGGCGCGCAGTCTGTACCGCAAGGCGTACATGGAGGACCGCCTCGTAAAGAGGCCCGAGGAGATGCTTCTGGACTTCCCGGTGTTCTGCCGGGGGCTGGCGGGCAAGCTTACGGTGCTCGACCTTGACACCTCTGCCGATGACGTGCACCGCTTCCAGATCGACGGGCCCAGGTCGTACTTCGGAAACTTCACTTTCCTGAGGTCCGAACTGGAGGGGCTGCTGGGCAACGGCTGGACTGTGGACATCTGGGCCTCGAGCGCGATTCAGTCGGAGCGCCTGAAGCAGATGCTCAGTACCTTCGACGGAATCGGATACCATACCGGGGTGATTTCCGGAGGGTTCGGAATCCCGCAGAAGAAATACATAGTAATGGGGGATTTCGAGATCTTCGGCCGCCGCAGACAGGTGACCCGTACGATTTCAAAGACCCAGAGCTCGCCGCTGGACAGCTTCGTGGAACTCAATGAGGGCGATTACATTGTCCACGTCAACTACGGGGTGGGGCGGTTTCTAAAGATCGACCGGGTCAACGAGCGCGACTATATCAAAATCCAGTACTCCGGCGATGATGTCCTGTATGTGCCGATCGAGCAGGCAAACCTGGTCCAGAGGTACATAGGAAGCGCCGGTGCGGTGCCGCATATCGACCGGCTGGGGACCTCGGGCTGGGAGAATAAAAAGGCCCGGGCCCGGGAAAACGCCGAGAAACTGGCAAAGAGCCTGATTGACCTGTACGCCCGGCGCAAGCAGACCACCGGATTCCCGTTCGGAAAGGACACCGACTGGCAGCTTCAGTTCGAGGCACAGTTCCCGTTCGACGAGACCGAGGACCAGCTGGCCTGCATCGACGATATTAAAAAGGATATGGAGAGCCCGGTGGTGATGGACCGCCTGATCTGCGGGGACGTGGGATACGGAAAGACCGAGATTGCCTTTCGCGCAGCGTTCAAGGCGGTGATGTGCTCCAAGCAGGTGGCTTTCCTGGCTCCGACTACGATTCTGGCCGAACAGCACTTCCGCAATTTCCAGAACCGCTGCGGGAGTTTCCCGGTTCGCAGCGCCCTGATGTCCAGAATGGTCAGCCCGAAGCAGATCAAAAAGGCGATAGCCCAGCTAAAGGACGGTTCTCTGGATATAATCTTCGGAACCCACCGTATCCTGCAGAAGGATGTCGTCTTCAACGACCTGGGACTGCTGGTCGTCGACGAGGAGCAGCGCTTCGGAGTAAAGGACAAGGAACGCATCAAGCAGCTTAAGACAAACGTCGACTGTCTCAGCCTGAGTGCCACTCCGATTCCGAGGACTCTGTACATGTCGCTGCTGAAGATCCGCGACATGTCGCTGCTGACCACCGCTCCGATCAGCCGCCGCCCGATCCACACCCGGATAGGGCAGTTCGACCTGGGACAGGTGGTCGGGGCCATCCGCGAAGAGGTTTCCAGGCAGGGACAGGTGTTTTACCTTCACAACCGGATCGAGACTCTGGAAGAGGTTGTCCTGATGCTCCGCAGGGAGATGCCGGACATCCTCATCGAGAGCGTCCACGGGCAGATGGAGGCCTCGGAAGTCGATGACATCATGCGGCGCTTTATCTATGAGGGCATTCAGGTCCTGGTTTCCACGACGATCATCGAGAACGGTATCGACATCCCCAACGTGAACACGATCATCATCGACCGGGCAGACCTATACGGGCTGAGCCAGCTGTACCAGCTCCGCGGCCGGGTCGGCAGGAGCGACAGACAGGCCTGGGCTTATCTCTTCTATCCCGGGGACCGGGTAATCAGCGAGGATGCGCTCAAGCGCCTGAAGGTGATAGGGGAGAACACCGAACTCGGGTCGGGTTTCAAGGTGGCGATGAAGGACATGGAGATCCGCGGGGCGGGCAACATCCTGGGGCGCGAGCAGAGCGGCCAGATGGCCTCGGTGGGTCTGGACATGTACATGCGCCTTTTGGACGAGGCAATCACAACCCTCCGCCAGAGCCCGGACAAGGTCGAGCGGGAGGTCTACTTCGAGCTGGACTACTCCGGATTCATCCCCGATTCCTACATCAGCGCACCGTCGGTCAAGTTCGAGATTTACAAGAAGATCGCTTCGGTAAAGGAAGAAGAGGCCCTCTCGGCGCTGACTGCGGAGCTTCAGAACCGCTTCGGTCCGATGCCCGAGGAGGTGAGTAACCTGCTGTACATTGCAGAGCTGAAGATCATCTGCCGCAAACTGGGCATTTACCACCTCAAGGAGACCCGGGGAACAATCACCGCAGAGTTTTCACGGATGGCGGATGTTCCGATTGACCGCCTGATTGATCTGGTCAGGACGAGCAACGGCGCGGTAAAGCTCAATCCGAACCGTCCGAACATAATGACGATGACAACCCAGGCCATAAGCCTGAAGGACAAGTCGCTGTTCCTGTTGGAGAAGTTCCAGAGGCTTGTGACCTGATGTCCCCTGTTGTGTCAGTCAAGCTGCTGAATGTGTCAAAAGAAGCAATAAATGAATCAATAAAAGAAGCAATAAATGAATCAATAAAAGAAGCAATAAATGAATCAATAAAAGAAGCAATAAATGAAGCAATAAAACCGGAACTACCGCTTCTCGAACCAGAGCTCCCTGATTTCGTGGTTCTGTTCCAGACCCTTGCGCTCAAAGCCGGTTTCAGGCCTCCAGGGCACGTGGTCCGCGTAGCCGTCGAAGCGGTTGGTCAGACCCGGGGTGGCGGACAGGACGTCGAGCATCTGTTGGGCGTACTCCTCCCAGTCGGTTACCGTGTAGATGTAGCCGCCTTTTTCCAGCTTTGAGGCAAGCAGGGAGGCGAACTGAGGCTGGATCAGCCTGCGGTTGTGGTGGCGCTTTTTCGGCCATGGGTCGGGGAAGAAGATGTGGAACCCGCGCACGCTGCCGTCCGGAACCATCACCTGAAGCACATCCTTGGCGTCGAATCGCATAATCCTGAGGTTGTCCAGATCCGCATCGGCTATGCGGTACAGGAGTTTTGAAAAGCCGAAGAGAAAAACCTCGATGCCCAGAAAGTTCAGATCCGGATGCTCTTTTGCAATCCGGATGGTCGATTCACCCATGCCGAATCCGATTTCGATGACAACCGGGCGTCGCACCGGGAACAGCGATCCGATGTCTGTCCGTGTCCCGGTCCACTTGATCGCGTATTCATCAAAACTGTCCCGCAGGGCCTCTAGCTGGCGGGTTCCGAGTTTCTGGCCGCGCAGCACAAAGGACTTGACCTGACGGCGGTTGTCCTCAGGGCGGACCTCGATGTGGTTGATTTCGGGGTGCAGGGCGATGACCTGCTCCAGCGTAGTTTTCTCCTCCATGGAACCTCTATAGAAAAAGTCCGGACCTGACGGCCCGGACTGTAAGCGGATACAAGCTGTTTACTTGTTCTCTTCGGCGGCTGCCTTGGCGGCCTTGATCACGTCCTCGGCCAGCTTGCCCTGGAGGGTCTCGTAGTGGTCGAACTCCAGTTCGAAGCTTCCGGTTCCGGAGGTCATCGCCTTGAGGTCGATGGCGTAGGTGAGCATCTCGGCGTCGGGGACTTCGGCATTGACGGCGATCATGTTTCCGCCGAGGTCTTCCTGGCCCAGAACGCGTCCGCGCTTGGAGGACAGGTCGGAGAGGATGTCCCCGAGGTACTGGTTGTCGACGTACACGGTCAGCTTCATGAACGGCTCGAGCAGAACCGCGCCGGCCTTTTCGAGGGCCAGTCTGATGGCTCCCTTTGCGGCAAGCTTGAAGGCCATTTCGGAGGAGTCAACCGGGTGCTCCTTTCCGTCGATCAGGGTGATGGCGATGTCAACCAGCGGGTATCCGGCGAGGAATCCCTCGGTCATGGCCTCGTGCAGACCCTTTTCGATTCCGGGGATGTAGCCCTTGGAGACGCTTCCGCCCTTGATGGCGTTGGTGAAGGTGTAGTAGGCACCGCGCTCGGACGGCTCGATCTCGATGAGGACCTTTCCGTACTGGCCGTGGCCGCCGGACTGCTTCTTGTGGGCGTACTCGGCGATTCCGCTCTTTTTGGTGATGGTCTCACGGTAGGCGATCTTGGGAATCTTGGTGTTGATCTCGATCTTCTGCTTGTCCTTGATCTTGTCGAGGATCATGTTCAGATGGAGCTCTCCCATTCCGGAGATTACCGATTCCTTGGTTTCCTCGTTGTATGTGCTCTGGAAGGTCAGGTCTTCCTCAGTCACCCTGTGGATGGCGTCGTTCATCTTGACCTCGCTGTTCTTGTCGTTGGCGCTGATGGCCAGGGCATAGATCGGAGCGGGGAACTGCAGGGGCTGGAAGCGGTATCCCAGATCGGCACCGCCGAACAGGGTCGAGTTGGTGGCGGCGCTGTTGCTCTTGGTGATGATTCCGATGTCACCGGCAGCCAGGGAAGAGGTTTCGATGAGCTTCTTTCCAACGGCCCTGAACAGCTTGCCCGGCTTTTCCTTCTTTCCGAACTCGGGGTTGACCAGGTCGGTGTCCGGGGTGAGGGTTCCCTGGATGACCTTTACGAAGGAGAGCTTTCCGGAGAACTGGTCGATCGAGGTCTTGAACACATAGGCGGCAACCTGGTCGCCTTCGGCAATCTCGATTTCCTTGATCGTCTTGGATTCGTCGTTGGCGTCGTAGATGAAGTCCTTCATCCCGAGCGGGCAGGGGAAGGTCGAGGCGACGAAGTTGAGGAAACTGGTGATTCCGGAACCCTTGACGGTGGAACCGACGAAGACGGGAACCAGGAGGTTCTTTTCAAGCCCGTCTTTAAGTCCGCGGATGATTTCCTCGTCGGAGAGGGTCATCTCCTCGAGGTACTTCTCCATCAGCTCGTCGTCACCCTCGGAGGCGCACTCGCAGAGGGTCATCTTGGCCTCTTCGACCTGGTCGGCGTATTCGGCCGGGATGGCGGTTTCCTTTTCCTTTCCGCCGGCCTGGAACTCATAGGCCTTTCCGTTGAGGAGGTCGATGACGCCCTTGAAGTTCTGGGCCTGTCCCATCGGGATGGTCACCGGAACGAGGGTCATCTTCAGTTCCTTTTTCAGGTGCTCCATGGTCGCTTCGTAGTCGACTCTTTCCTTTTCCATCTTGTTGAGGAAAATCGCTCTGGGTCTGCCCTGCTGGTTGAGTCTGCGCCACAGCTTGATGGTCTCGATTTGTGCACCTTCGCGTGCGTCGACGAGCATCAGGGCGCTTTCGCATGAGCGGAAGCCGCAGACGACCTCACCGGTGAAGTCCGAGGTACCCGGAGTGTCGATGGCGTTGATTGTCTTTCCGTTCCAGGTCATCGATGCCAGGGCGGCGTGGACGGAGATCTTTCTGGCGATCTCCTCCTCGGTGTAGTCACTGGTCGTCTTTCCGGACTCGACCATCTCCGGCTTCTGAATGACGCCGGCGTAGTAAAGAAGCTGGTCAAGGAATGCCGTCTTTCCGGTTCCGTTGTGTCCCGCTATGGCGAAGTTTCTCAAATCAGCGCTCGAAATGCCCATATATCCTCCAAAGTGGCTGGCTTTCAGCCGTAAAGTGTGCTGTCTGCGTGCTTCTACACGCGCGCGGATAAAAACACGCGATAGAGATTCTATCATGAATTGCCTTTGCGTGAAAACACTTCATGAGACGTTCGGGGCGATGTTGTTGAAAAGCCCACAGGGTTGTGATACTGTTGCGTGGAAAGGCAAAGCCCTTCCGGAGCAGAAGATGGACCCGAAAGTCACGAGAAACATTGGAATCATCGCCCATATCGACGCCGGCAAGACGACCACCACCGAGCGCATTCTCTACTACACCGGTGAGAACCACCGCATAGGAGAGGTCGACAGCGGCCAGGCGACGATGGACTTTCTGAAGCAGGAGCAGGACAGGGGAATCACCATCCAGAGCGCCGCGACGACCTGTTTCTGGAGGGGCCATCAGATCAACATCATCGACACTCCGGGCCACGTGGATTTCACCGCCGAGGTCGAGAGGTCGCTGCGGGTCCTGGACGGGGCAGTGGGAATCTTCTGCGCCGTAGGCGGAGTGGAGCCGCAGAGCGAGACGGTGTGGAAACAGGCCGACGAGTACCATGTCCCCCGCATAGCCTACATCAACAAGATGGACCGCCTGGGTGCCGATTTTTACCGCGTCCTGGACGAAATCCGGACAAAGCTGGCGGTCAATCCGGTCCCGCTGTTCATTCCGGTCGGCAGCGAGAGCAACTTTTGCGGTGTGATTGACCTGCTTGAAAACAAAATGCTCACCTTCGACCCTTCGAATCAGGGTCAGGACATCATAACCGGCCCGGTCCCCGCCGATATGGAGGACACCGCCCGCCAGTGGTATGACAAACTCATCGACCAGGTATCTACGATGGACGACTCCATCATGGAGCTCTACTTCGCCGGCGAGAGCATCGACCCGGCCCTGGTACGCAGCGCCCTGAGAAAGGGCACCCTTTCCGGAAACCTGCTGCCGGTGTTCGTCGGTTCTTCGCTTCGCAACATAGGCGTCCAGTGCGTCCTGGACGGAGTGGTCGACTACCTGCCCTCTCCGGACGAGGTTCCGCCGATTACCGCGGCCCTGGTCAAGAAAGATGGCACCACAACTCTTCCCAACGACAAAAAAGGCCCCCTTGCCGGGCTGATTTTCAAGGTTACCTACGAAAAGGAAACCGGCCCCCTGTGCTTCGTGCGCATCTACAGCGGCACCCTTAAAAAGGGCGAGGCGGTGATGAACGTCGGAAAGAAAAAGCGGGAGAGGGTCAACCGCATCCTGAGGATGCACGCCGACCGCTCCGAGGACCTGAGTGTTCTGGAGGCCGGTGACATCGGCGTGATTGTCGGTTTCAAACTCGGACAGACCGGCGACACGATAGCCCTGGAGGGCTTTCAGGTTGCTCTGGAGGAGATGAGTTTCCCGAATCCGGTCATCACCGTGGCCATCGAGCCCAAGACTATGAGCGACCACGACAAGCTCGCCGGGGCCCTGCAGATTCTGTCCTGGGAAGACCCGACCTTCACCTGGAAGGAGAACGAGGAAACCGGCCAGATAGTCATCAGCGGAATGGGCGAACTGCATCTGGATGTCCTGACGACCAGACTGATCGAGGATATGAAGGTCGACGTGCGTGTCGGCAACCCGCAGGTCTCGTACCGTGAGAGCATCCTCAGCGAGAACGAGGAGACGTTCGTCTTCTCCAAAGTCATAGCGCAGAAGGAAAACACCGCCACAGTTACGCTGAAAGTCACTCCGCTCGGACCCAAGGGCGGGCTCGTGTACGAGAACAAGGTCTCCCTTAAGGCCATGCCGAGGGAGATGTTCGACGCAGTCGAGCGCGGGGTGCGCAGCGCCATGCAGGGCGGAATCCGTTTCGGCTATGAGGTCTGCGACATGAAGGTCGAACTGACCGGGGTGAAGTACTCCGAGCTGCTTTCATCCGAATTCGCCTTTGAGGCTGCCGGGGCACAGTGCTTCGACAAGGCCTGCAACGGTGCCGGAGCGGTAATCATGGAGCCGGTGATGGATGTGATCGTCTCGGTTCCCTCGCAGTATGTCGGGGAAGTCATCAGCTCGCTCACCATGCGCGGCGGTCTGGTTTCCAGCATGGAGAGCCGCAGCAACGGCGATATCATCCACGCCCAGGCACCGCTGGCAAAACTTTTCGGATATTCCACCGCTCTCAGAAGCTCGACCCAGGGGAGGGGAACCTTCTCGATGAGTTTCGACCACTACGCGCCGTCGGACAGACAGTCATGACTTTCTGGGAAGTGCTGATTGTAGGCATCGGACTGAGCGTGGATGCCTTTGTAGTCACCGTGGCAAAGACGCTCAAGGCAGGGGAGCACGGCGGGCGGACGATTCTCTCGTGCGCCGCAGCTTTCGGGTTCTTTCAGTTCCTGATGCCCGTAATCGGGTTCTTTGCCGGTGAGGCGGTATCCGGTTTCGTCTCCGCATACTCGAAGTACCTCGTCTTCGGAATCTTTCTCCTGCTGGGTATCAAGACGATTGCCGACGTATTTAAAAAGGACTCCGGGGAGAGTGAGGAACAGACATCAAAGGCCGTCGGAATCTGGGAACTGCTTCTGCTGGCCGTGTCGACCTCGATCGACGCCCTGGCCGCCGGATTCGGACTGTCCCTGGTCGAGGATGTGCGTCTCCTGCCGGCCTGTGCCTGCATCGGGCTGACAACCTTCGTCCTGTGCCTGGCAGGGGGAGCGGCTAGCCACCGCTTCGGCTCCAAACTGGAGGGTGCCTCCTCGGTAATCGGCGGTATTCTTCTGATTCTGCTGGCCCTGAAACAGTTGCTTTTCTGACAGACTCTCGGTTGACCTGACGCGGTTTTGGGCTGATAATGGCCATGTCATGAAAACATTTAGAGCCTTTCTGCGCTGTTTGCTGGCAATCGCCGCAGTTCTCTGCCTCGTTTCCTGTCCCATTCCCGGGCAGGATCCCATCGATCCTACTCCTGTCGACCCGACACCGACACCTACACCTACACCGACCCCGACACCTGCCGGCCAGGATTTGGTCTGGCAGCCTGTAAGCGGTTCGGCCGTCTTTCCCTGGGTGGGTGACAGCAAGTCGATAGCGACCGAGGACGGCAGACTCTATTTCTACTTCATGGCCGGCGAAGGAACGGAGGTCAGCGGAGTGGCCCAGAAGATCGGGGACAGCAACCTGGTCGTCTTCCCCAACGGAAAGGTCATGCTGATCGACGCCTGCAGCTCCGCCTACACCCAGACGCTGATTGCGAACCTCAACAGGCTGGGCATCAAGAAGATCGACTACCTCGTGTTCACCCACGGGCATTCCGACCACTACCAGGGGTTCACCGCCTCCGACGGGATTGCCGAGCACTTCACCATCGACCATGTGTGGTACAACGGCACCACCTGCTCCGGAAACACGGCGATTATCAACAAATGCAAGGCGAAGGGGATAGGGTACTCGTCCCTCAAGGAAGGCGACAGCCTGAACATAGGCGCGGTCAGTATCGACATCCTCAACCCGCCGGAGGAAATCCAGGGAACATCGGTGACCGCCGAGGCGGACCAGAACAACGCCTCGCTCTGCATGCGGTTTACCTACGGCTCGGTAAAGGTCCTGTTTCTAGGCGACATGTACAAGGCCGGACTCCAGACCCTGACCGACACCTACGGGACCGCGCTTAAGGCGGACGTAGTCAAGATGCCGCACCACGGGCACAGTGAGACCTCCGTCCTCCAGGAATTTGCCTCAAAGGTCAGTCCGAAATACGCGGTGGCATCCTCGGGAGCTCCGGTGAGCATAGCCGTTTACCAGATGTGGACGTCCGCCGGGGCGAAGTTCCTCGACGACTATACGATGGGCTACATTTTCATCGCGACCGACGGGACAAAGATTGATGCCGAAACCTCCCGGGAAAGAGAGACGGACTTCTACAACCGGTTTGACGGAAAGAGCACGACGGTGCCCTCGTACGTCCCGGACGGCGACAGCACCGGCTACTACGGAGTATCCTCGGTTGATGCCCTGATTTCCGCAGTTTCATCAGGAAAGGCGAAAATCAGACTAGATGCCGACATCGATATCAGCGCATACACCATCGAGAACCCCCTGGTACTGAACATGAACTCAAAGGTTCTTGACCTCAACGGGCACACCGTTTCCGGCTGCACAGGTACTGTTCCGGGCGGCCAGGGCTCGAGCACGATTCTGCTGATTGATTCCAATCTGATTCTCAACGGAGCCGGGTTCACAATCAAGAACGGTACGTTCCGGCTGACGGGAAACGCCGGCGGCTATGCATTCAGAATCAACTCCACGGAAACCGCTGAGTATCCGGCCTCAAAACCTGTTCTCCTGCAGGGAGTGAGCATCCCCAACGGAGGTGTGAACATCAACGCCTGCACGGTCAGAATCGAACGCTGCTCTTTCATCCAGCCGTCGACCTGCACGACCAACCGGCCGGTCATCTGCCTGTACCTTTGCAAATGCACCATTGACGGCGGAATCTACCGTTATCTGGGGTCCTACACATACGACCGCTGGCTGAGGATGTACAGCTCCGACATCTACATAGGAAACGGGGTGAGCCACTACGGGACGATCTACTACAAGATCGACGAGTCCAGGATTGACCTCAAACGGACGCTGTTGTAGGTAAATCGGCATAAAAATACTGAAAGCCTGACAAACCCCTGTGCATTTGAATAAAAATGCAGAAATGTCTGCGTTTTCTGAATATTGGCGCGTTTCGTATGGACAGTGTCCCCTCAAAGGATTAAGATGTCCGCATCTGGAGGAAAACTGGATGATTAAGGTGGGAATCATAGGGTCTACCGGATACGCCGGAGCCGAGCTCGTCAGGCTCCTGACGGCCCATCCCCAGGCAGAGATTGTCTGGTACGGTTCGCGGTCCTATACCGGAACCCCCTATGCCTCGGTTTACGGCAACTTCTTTGAGATAGTCGACCAGAAGTGTCTGGACGACAACCTCCCCGAACTGGCCAGGCAGGTCGATGTGATCTTTACCGCCACACCCCAGGGCTACCTGGCCGGAGTGATCACCGAGGAAATCCTTAGAAACGCCAAGGTCATAGACCTGTCCGCCGACTTCAGAATGAAGGACGTCAAGGTCTATGAGAAGTGGTACGGAATCGAGCACAAGGCCCCGCAGTTCATAGCCGAGGCGGTTTACGGCCTGTGTGAAATCAACAGGGCCATAACGACGCCGGAAACCAGGCTGGTGGCCAATCCGGGTTGTTACACGACCTGCTCGATTCTGACGGCCTATCCTCTGGTAAAGGCGGGGCTGATCGACCCGTCAACCCTGATTGTCGATGCCAAGTCCGGAACATCCGGGGCCGGAAGGGGAGCCAAGCTTCCCAATCTGTTCTGCGAGGTCAACGAGAACATAAAGGCCTATGCCGTTGCTACCCACCGGCACACACCGGAAATCGAGGAGCAGCTCGGATACGCCGCAGGAAAGGAAGTCGTCATCAACTTCACACCCCACCTGGTGCCGATGAACCGCGGAATCCTGGCCACCGAGTATGCCTCACTGGTTCCCAAAGCCGACGGAAATCTGCCTACCGATGACGAGATCCGCGCCTGTTATGAGGAGTTCTATTCAAAGGAGCGGTTCGTCAGAGTCTTGCCCGCAGGCGTCCTGCCTGAGACCAAGTGGGTGGAGGGGAGCAACTACACCGACATCAACTTCGTCACCGACCCGCGTACCGGCAGAATCGTGATGATGGGCGCGCTGGACAACCTGGTCAAGGGCGCGGCCGGACAGGCGGTGCAGAACATGAATCTGATCTTCGGGCTGCCGGAGAGCACGGGGCTGGAAATCGTGCCCCTGTTCCCCTGAGGTGACGGTAATGAAGCAGAATGTCGGGGTTTCGGTCCGCGCCATGGTTCCCGGGGATTACGACGGGCTGCGGAGCCTGTGGATGAGCATCAGGGGATTCGGAATCCGGAGCATCGACGATTCCCGTGAAGGGGTCGGACGCTTCCTGGCCAGGAACCCGGGGCTCTCTGCGGTGGCCGAATACGACGGACAGATTGTCGGAGGTATCCTCTGCGGACATGACGGACGGCGCGGCTGTCTGTACCACGTCTGCGTGCGGGAGGATTTCCGCAGGATGGGAATCGGGACCGAGATGGTCGTCTTCTGCATGAGGGCGCTGCGCTCGGAACAGATAAACAAGGTCAGCCTCATCGCCTTTACCCGCAACGACATAGGAAACGCGTTCTGGAACCGCATCGGCTGGACGAAGCGGTGCGATCTGAACTACTACGATTTTACTCTCAACGAAAAGAACATAACGGCGTTCAACAAATAGGAGGCTGGTATGAAGAGAATCGACGGCGGCGTGACCGCGGCCAGGGGCTTTAAAGCATCGAGTACCGCGGCGGGATTGAAATACAAAAACCGTGACGACATGGCGCTGATTTACAGCGACAATCCCTGCGTCTGCGCCGGGACCTTCACCACAAACGTGGTAAAGGCCGCGCCGGTGATCTGGGACAGAAACATCGTCGAAAGCGGAAATACGGTCAATGCCATAGTGATCAACTCGGGCATCGCGAACGCCTGTACCGGAAAGCAGGGGCTGGACACCTGCGCCCTGGAGGCCCGGGAGGTCGCTGCCGGACTGGGAATCGAACCGTCGGCGGTGCTTGTCTGTTCGACCGGGGTCATCGGAGCCGGTATGCCTCAGGATAAACTGCAAAACGGAATCAAGGCCCTCTGCCCGAAACTCTCCGACAGCCTCGAGGCGGGCACCGCCGCCGAGAGGGCAATCATGACCACCGACACCCGGCCCAAGGAAGTTGCCTTCAGTTTTGAAATCGGCGGAAAGACGGTCCGCATCGGCGGGATGTGCAAGGGTTCCGGGATGATTCACCCTAACATGTGCACGATGCTCGCCTTCATCACCACCGACGCTGCTATCAGCAAGCAGATGCTGACAAAGGCCCTCAGGGAAGACGTGCCGGATTCGTTCAACATGATCTCCATAGACGGAGATACCTCGACCAACGATACCGCCCTGGTCCTGGCAAACGGGCAGGCCGGCAACCCTCTGATTGACAGCCCCGGAGCGGACTACGAGACCTTTGCAAAGGCGCTTCACGCCGTCACCGTGTTTCTGTCCAAGCGCATCGCCGAGGACGGGGAGGGGGCCACGGCCCTGTTTGCCTGCCGGGTCACCGGGGCCGATACCAAGGAAAACGCCCGGACTCTGGCCAAATCGGTAATCTGCTCGTCGCTGACAAAGGCGATGATTTTCGGCCATGACTGCAACTTCGGCCGGATTCTCTGCGCCCTGGGCTACAGTTCGGTCTCCTTCGACCCGGACAACGTGGACCTGTACTTCGAGGGCGGGGGAAAGACCATCCACATTTACGGGGGCGGTCAGGCCCTGGCCTACTCTGAAGAGGAGGCGACCGCTGTGCTGTCCCAGCCCGAGGTCACCGCTGTGGTCGACATGCACATGGGCTGTTGCGGCGCCGAGGCATGGGGTTGCGATTTGAGCTTCGACTATGTCAAAATCAATGCCGACTACAGGAGCTGAGGAGGTCCCGATGTCCAAGGACATGGATGAAATCATGAAAAAAACGGAGGTGCTGATCGAGGCGCTTCCCTACATACAGCGGTTCAACCGCCGGATCTGCGTCGTCAAGTACGGCGGCAGCGCGATGGCGGACGAAACCCTCCAGCACAATGTGATTCAGGACGTTACGCTCCTTAAACTGGTCGGATTCAAGCCGGTAATCGTCCACGGCGGGGGCAAGGAAATCAGCCGCTGGGTGGCAAAGGTCGGTAAGGAGCCGCAGTTCGTCAACGGCCTGAGAGTTACCGACGCCGAGACGATGGAACTGGCCGAGATGGTTCTCGGCAGGGTCAACAAGAAGCTGGTCACCATGGTCCAGGAGCTCGGCGTCCGCGCCGTGGGAATCAGCGGAAAGGACGGCGGACTGCTCAAAGTCAGGCGGAACACACCCGGCGGCCAGGACATCGGCTTTGTCGGCAGCATCACCTCAGTCGACCCGAAGGTGATTATGAACCTGCTCAACGACGACTTCCTGCCGATTATCGCCCCGATAGGTACGGACGACAGCTTCCAGACGTACAACATCAACGCCGATGACGCGGCCTGCGCCATTGCCAAGGCCCTGGGCGCGGACAAGCTGGTGTTCCTGACCGACGTCGAGGGGTTGTACCGTGACTTCAGCGACAAGTCCTCGTTCATCAGCCGCCTGACGGCGTCCGAAGCGGACGCGCTGATCTCCAGCGGGATGATAGGCGGGGGCATGCTTCCCAAGCTGGGCAACTGCACCGACGCCATCCGCAGCGGTGTGAACCAGGTCCATATCCTCGACGGGCGTGTTCCCCACTGTCTGCTTTTGGAGATCTTCACCAAAGAAGGAATCGGAACGGCAATCGTGCCGGATGAAGGAGCGTAAGATGCAGAACATGAAGCAGTGGATTGACCGGGCAGAGGCCGACCTTCTTCACACCTACAACAGGTACCAGATTGTCTTCGACCGCGGGGAGGGCATGTACCTCTACGACATCGAAGGAAAGAAGTACCTGGATTTCGTGGCCGGAATCGCCGTGTTTGCCCTGGGATATGCCAACAAAGAGTATAATGCGGCCATCAAAGACCAGGTCGACAAGATTCTGCACACCTCCAACTACTACTACAACATCCCCGCCATCGAGGCCGCCCGGGCCCTGAAGGCCTACTCGGGAATGGACAGGGTATTTTTCTGCAACTCAGGAGCCGAGGCCGTCGAAGGCGCCATCAAGGCTGCCCGTAAATACGCCTGGCTCAAGGACGGCAGGACCGACCACGAGATAATCGCGATGAACAAATCGTTCCACGGCCGCACGATGGGCGCTCTGTCGGTGACGGGCAATCCCCACTACCGTGAGGCCTTCGAGCCGGGAATCGGGAACATCCGCTTCGCCGATTACAACGACCTGGATTCCGTAAAGGCATGCATCAACGAACACACCTGCGCCATCATCATGGAGACCGTCCAGGGCGAGGGCGGGCTTACCCCCGCCACAGAGGAATTCCTGCGGGGCGTCAGGGCCCTCTGCGACGAGAAGGGCATTTTGCTGATTCTGGATGAAATCCAGTGCGGAATGGGTCGCACCGGTTACCCGTTTGCCTGGCAGAAGTACGGTGTGCGTCCTGACATCATGACCTGTGCCAAGGCCCTGGGCTGCGGAGTGCCGATCGGAGCTTTCCTGCTGACCGAAGAAGTGGCGCAGCACTCCCTGACCTCCGGCGACCACGGCACCACATACGGCGGAAACCCGCTGGCCTGCCGCGCCGCCGCGAAGGTTCTGGAGATCTTCGTCCGCGACGATATCGCCGGTCATGTCCGGCAGGTCGCCCCCTATCTGGAAAAGAAGCTGGATGAAATCAAGGCCGGGCACAGTTGCATCATCGAGCGCCGCGGCGCGGGATTGATGCAGGGGCTGGTCTTCGACAGACCGGTCGGGCCGATTATCGACAGGGCGCTTGAGAAGGGGCTGGTTCTGATCAACGCCGGAGCGGAAATCATCCGCTTCGTCCCGCCGCTGGTACTTGAAAAGCAGCACATCGACGCGATGGCCGAAATCCTGGATTCCTGTATAGACTGATCAAATCGTGCTTTAAGCAGGTGACAATCAATTTGAACACTTCAACCGTCACTTGCTTCAAGGACATGGCCCCGGATTCCGGGGTCCCTTACCAGACCCTCATCAACCTGTGCCTTGACGACTGCGTCAAGAAGGGCCTCAGGATTTCGTTCGCTTAACGGCAGGACCTAGAACTTATCGTACTTGGTGGCGTTGCCCCTGGCCCGCTCGACGGGGTACTTGGCCTCGTTCTTGTCCATCTTTGCGTTGATGATCTCATCGGCGTCCAGTCCCAGCTTGTCCAGCAAATCGACGCAGTAAACCATCACGTCTGCCAGTTCCTCCCGGACGGCATTCAGGTCATATCGGTCATCCGACCACTGAAAGCACTCAAGCAGCTCGGCAGCCTCGATTGCGATTGATTTGGCCAGATTGGCCGGGGTATGGAACTGGTCCCAGTCGCGGTCCTCGGTGAACCGGCGGATTCTATCCAAAGTCTCTGTTTTCATATACGCCTCGGGAGGATTATGCAGGATTATCCCGCACGACGCAACTCTTCCTCTTTCCGGGCGAGGAACTCAAACATTCTTACTCACGAGAACAGGAAATGTCACCTCCTTGTCACCTCCTTGTCACCATGTCGGGTAAAAATGTCACCTCCTTGTCACCTCCTCTGTCACCATCTCTGATAGTCGGATTGTTATTTCTTGTGAGACCGGAAGTTATCAGGTGGTGACATGGTGACATCGAAAATGTCACTTCCTTGTCACTTCCTATGAATGAAACACGAGGAAGGGCGGTTTTAAGGAACAGCTTGCCTAGGAAATCAGTTCCCTGACCTCGCAGCAGAGGCTGCGCGACAGATTCCAGAGGGTTTCATAACCGGCCTTTGAAATATCCAGATCACCCTGTTCATATGCCTTGATTGAACGTAGGCTGACGGAACTGATTCTGGCCAGCTGGGACTGGCTCAGATTGCGTTTTTCCCGCCAGGTTTTGAGGGCAGGTTGGGGGAACAGCCGGCGTCGGAACAAAGCCATGGTTTTTGAGATGTCAGCCTCATGCAGGGGAGTGTACAGTGACAGAAGCTCCTCAATGGGGATTGCGGAAAACAGTTCCGCGAACCGGCACCCGAAGTACCACTGGGCATATGCATAGACATGACCGCACCAGTACGCCGCTGAACGGTCCTGTGGTTGCGCCGACACAACCGGATTTCTGCCGGTAATCTCCTCGAGGATTTCTTCTCCGGATTTCCCCGCGATGTACTTCGGATTCCCTGCTTCCCAGGAAACGGCAACAGTTGAATCCAAAAACAGGCCGGTGAACTCCGAAGGTGTCATAGTCCCGAGAGCAGAATCGAACAACGCTGCCATAATCCGGCATGCACCGGTCAGATACAGCTCACTGTAGGCGTGGATCATCGGCTGTGATTCCTCCTCTGATTATGTCGGCCAGGAAAAGATCGTCCGGTTTCAGTCCCGGCGCATCGCGGAGGCTGAAGAACCGGCTCCGGGCAAACTCATCGCGGCTTTTTCGCAGCGGGTAGAAGATGTCCCGCTCAGCAGGTTCGAAGCCGATGAACTCAATCTGTGCAAAGGCATTAGGGGAGACCAGTACTATCTGTTCACCCAGTTTGCCCAGATGCATGGCCTCGGCGAGTTTGCGGACTGTAATTGTGTTGTCCAGAAAAGCCTGGGCAAAGGAAAAGTACGAGTCATCGGCCCTGTATCCGCGGATGATGTCAAAGTTGGAAGTGTCGATGTCGAAATGCTCAATGAGGTACTGCCTGCCGGCCTCGGAAACCGCATTCCTTGTATCAAAGATTCGGTTTTTCAGCAGAAGCGACAGCCAATGGAGGATGTTGTATTGCCCGTCGGAAAGGTTCAGGATGTGCAACCCGCCGAGGTCCAGGTTGTATTTGTTCGCGTATCCTCCGTGGGTTTCGGTACAGGCCCATTCCTTTGCCAGATCAAGGACAAGGGTGCCGTAGAACCCCCTACCGTAGTCGTTTCTGGGGTTTCCGATACCGTACAGGGGCTTTCGGATTATTTCTTCGGAACCATGGAAGATTGTAATGACATCCGGACTATTCATATCATCTGAACTATACCATTGTAGTGGCATAGTTGTAAAGGCTTATGGCGGGTGGCAGCCTGGGTATTCCGCCTATTCCAGGGAACACGAATATAGATAATATTTACCCGTGACAGACATCATCGCAGCGCTTTTTGCCCGGTACAATCCCCATGAAAGTGTGCTATCATTGTTTACGCAACGGAGGACATGACCATGACCCGGAAGGTCTTCATTATTCTGGCAGTTTTGCTTGTTTCATGCTCGATGCTCTACGCCGACCCGGACTCGTACAAGGAAGTCAGTAGGATTATGGCTTTCGGGCGGCTTTCCGACGCGAATGCGGAAAAGATAAAGGCCCTGTCCGGCCAGCTGACCGACTCGGAAAAGAACTCCGTCTGGACCCGTTACCAGGTGTCCGCGACCGAAGGTTTCCTGTGGAACCTCGTTCTGGGTTTCGGATCCGGTTCCAAAAGCCAGGGGGACCCGCTTCACATCGTCTTTGCAGGGTGCGACGTAGTCAGCACGAGCCTGCTTATCGCGGCCTTTATTTCCGAATCCGCCACGAATGCCCATAACGAACTGTACCACGACGACAGGGAAAGCCACGGCGGAGAGCTGGCCGTGGCCGGTCTGGCCGGTCTGGTGGCTGTCAGAATCTGGCAGTGCATACGGCCGTACACCTACGCCCGCTCATTCAATTCAAAGCTCTCCGACGCGCTCGGGATGGGCTCGGTGACCGTCGGATTCCTCCCGCTGGTCACACGCTCAGGAGAGGGCGGATTCACCCTCTCGGCAAAGGTCTCGTTCTAAAGGTTTTCAGTTTTATCTGCCGATCATTGCCAGGGCTTCGTCAAATGTGACGCAGTCGGCGAAGCAGTCCGGCCAGATTTCGTCGTTGTAATACCGGCAGGTCGTTTCCGCGCTCATGTAGTCGTTGTCAAACGTCGAGTTCGTCCCGTCGGGCACAATGACGCTAAAGCCCCGCTCAAACGCCGATTTCACAGTCGCGTCGATGCACCAGTTCGTCTGCAGCCCGACGACCATCAGGCGTTTGTCCTCCAGGCTGTTCATATAGGTGGTGAATTCCCTGTTCCCGAAGCAGCTGTTTATGCTTTTGGCGAAGACTTTGTCGTCCCCGCCCGGAGCCACCTGGTCGGCAATCTCAAAGGCCTCGTCCCCGGCCGAGAACCCGCTTCCCGAGCCGGCGTCATGCTGGAAATAGATCACTTCGACGTTGTTTTTGCGCGCCGCTTCAATCAGCCTGGCGATTCTGTTCATCAGCCTGTCGCGGTCATACAGGGCGGCATCACCGGTCAGGGCCTTTTGCATATCAACAACGAGAAGAACCATATCTGCCTCCATTCCCTTGTTACTTGAGGGTAACACACAAACAGCGAAGCGGAAAGCCGTCAAACCGGGAACCGGTATCGGGTTGGGTCAGGCCTTGCCCGAAATGCCGGGTGACCGCCCATGCAGCGTGATGGAGGCATCAATCGGGCGGGGGAGTATAACTTTTTCACCGATTTTCAGGAAAAAAGTTATATCAACACAACTTTTTTGCCAAAAACCGCGAAAAAAGTTATATGATGCAGCCATGAACAAGGACGAGATTCTGAGAATACTGCGGGAAACATCCGAAGAGTTGGAGCAGATTGCCCGTTCAAACGCGCGGCCTCCGGTTGCGGATGGGGAAAGGCTGTATGTGAAGTTCATCAAGGGGCGGCCGGCCTATTATTGCCGGGGAAAGGACGGAAGGCTCGTTTATGTCAGGACCTCGGACAGGAAACGCATTGAGAGGCTTTCCACGGAGTACTATGAGGGGAAACTCCGGGCCGCCGCGGTGAAGGAGAAAAGACAGATAGACCGATGTCTGGAAGTTTTGGGGAAGAACCCTGAGGCTTCGGATGTGGACAAGGTGGCCGGAAAGCTTGCGCAGGCAATCAGAAACAATGCCCGGCTTTCGGAACTGACCGGTGAGGGTTATGCACGAAAGTGGCAGGATTGCAACGTTGTGGTCAAGAAATACAGCATCAGGAAAGAGGATGACTACCATAAGCACAAGACTCTCAGGGGCGACTATGTGGGCTCCAAGAGTGAGCTGATTATCGCTGACAGGCTGTATGTGAGAGGGATTCCATATCACTATGAGGTGGCGCTCCCTCCCGAAGCCGGATTGGAAAAGGCCAGACCGGTTTTCAATGAGTTCGGAATGGTGGAAGGTTACGAAGTGACGGGATTCAGCCCCTTTGACAGTGATACACTTCACCCGGATTTCTATGTTCTGAACAAAAGGACCAGAAAGGCGTATTTCTGGGAACATCTGGGAAGGATGGATGACCCTGAGTATTGCCGGAAGAATTTCAACAGATTCATGAGAATCCTTGACTCAGGCTATATTATCGGCCAAGACCTGATCGTTACCCACGAAGATTCGCAAAACCCTCTCAGGACCGAGAGCATCGACGCAATAATCGAAAGGTACCTGACGTAGAAAGCGCGCCTACGGCCGGTTTGTCCCGACCGGATTTGAGCACTGTATCAAGTCTCAGAAAGCGATTAGTTGTTCACACTCGTTTCCCCAGGAGTCCCTGGCAACCACCTTGATTAAGATGGCAGCCGGATTGAACGTTCCGATGTTGATTGAGTATGAATCCTTCATCTTCGCCGGGTCGGTGTACTTGTAGAAATCAGCCAGAATGTTGAATCTCCGAAGCTCATTCCCTTCTTTGTCATAGATGAAAACGGAATAATCGTGGATCAGGTCGTCATCTGTGGCAGCGGCGAACCCGACTGTAATTGTTCCGTCCGTGTTTACGTATGCAGAGCCGCCTTGGTTGAAGACGGGAGCCGGGTTTTCAGCTCTGTTCTTCCCATAGACCTTCAGGTGTGATCCATCCGCCTTTGGCGCGGGGATTATCCAATCCTCCTTGATGGGGCCATCATTGTAGAAATCCACACGTACGATTCTCGTGTTTCCATAAATGTCCACTTCGATGTACAGTCCCTGGGAGTAGGCGGCGCAGTCATTCATGACAGTCGCCGATCTCATGTCCTCGAAATTCCCGTTCTCAATCGCCATGAACCGGACGGAGCCGCAGCCCAGGGCGGTGAAATCGGTCTGCATGATGCTGCGTTCGTCATTCAGCGGGAAATGAAGATGGCCGCTGAGGGTGATGACCTGATTGTATTTCGACAGGACATCGACAATGTCCCTTGAATACCATCCGAGTTTTCCCTTGGTGTCCCCGAGCTTGAGGTCGCTTCCGTAGCAGGTGTCATACGGCATCGCGTGAGTGAGGACGAAGACGGGCTTTCCCGGCTCCTCCGTCGTTATCTTTGCCAGGGTGGCGTCAAGCCAGGACAGCGTTTTCTCTCCCATCACGACCTCACCGTATACGGCGTAGTTCTCAGGCATGATTGTCAGGATATGGATTCCATTTACAACACAGTGCCGGTTTCCTTCTTCGATGCGGGAATCTTCCTGGTCGGTCTGGAAGAACCTTGGCCCGAACCATTCGGGGTATGTCTTCAGGGTTTCATAGGTTTCGTTCTTGGCATCATGGTTTCCCATGCTGTAGATCAGCGGGACATCCTCCGGCTGAAAGCATCTGAGATAGTTGTTCTTGAACTGGCCTACCTGATCCTTTGTGGCCGTATCGGTGAGGTCCCCCGCGACAAGGACGGCATCGAGTTCACCGCCGCTGAGCTTCTCAAGATACATGAGGGCGTAGACCATCTTGAAGGAGTTGTTGTCCGCGTTGTTGAGGTTCTGGTGTATGTCGCTCAGCGCTCCTGCCCTGAACACGATGTGCGCGGGATCGAACTCGTGGTTCCTCCCGAACTTTGTAGTCGAGCAACCGCACAGAAGGGTAGACACGCAGAAAACCAGGACAATAATCACTTTCACGCATTTGGGTTTATTCATAACCGAAACCTCACTTTCCGACGAAGGCCGGAACCGATTCAAACAGAGACGTGGCGGCTGTCCTTTCCTCTGTCACTTCATCCGGTTTCAGAATAAGCCGGATAATGCAATATTGCAATGCTGACTATAATTGCGTCTTGCGGGCAGAGTGGACTTGCCTTCGCCTCCCGGAAGTCCGGCTCAGGCCGGCTCCGCTGCAAAACCCTGCGCCGGCTCGGGTTTTGACTCACGCTCCGCTTCAAGTCCAGAATAATTGCGTGAAACAAACAAAAACCCGACCGCGTGGGTCG
>JAGABZ010000006.1 GCA_017614375.1 Spirochaetales bacterium | reverse complement strand
GGTGGCCATCTCGTCGATGGTGGGCTGGAAGTAGGCCTGCTCCTCGGCGGACAGGGCCTCGAAGGCCTCGCGCAGCCAGGCGGCGTAGTCGTCACGGGTCAGCATGTACAGGAAGTTCTTGCCGACGATTTCGGAATCGATGTCCATGAACAGTCCGTGCTCACCCGGCACGACGAAGTCCCAGCAGTTGGTGTAGGTCTTGGAACCGGTGCAGTTGTACTCGAAAACCTTGTTGAGGGTCTGCAGGGGCAGATAGCCCTTGTACTCGGCGGCGGTGGTGCCGTTGGCCTGTGCCCACTCGAGCGGGATGAAGGTGTCGAGGATTCCGGTCTGGACCATCTTGGACTCGATCTGGTTTCCGTCCTGGATCAGGGTCACTGCAAAGGTGCCTGTGCCCTTGAGGGAGTTGGCGGTCAGCTGATCGAAGATTTTGTTGTTCTTCGGCTGCTGCCACTCGAAGGTCATGTTGTAGCTGGCGTCAATGGTCTGCAGATACGAGATGAACAGCGGCAGGGCGCTCTTTCCGCGGGACGAGTTTCCGACTCCGTAGAAGGTCTTTCCGTTGGACTCCTCGATGGCCTTCTTGGCCAGATCGGCGAAGGTCATGGTCTGGGCCTGCTCGATGACCTGCTGGACAGCGGACTTCTGAGCGGTCTCGGCTGCCGGAGCGTCCTCGGAGCTTCCGCCTGCGAATGCGCTGAAAGCGATCATCGCAACAAGCAGAACAGCAATAAGTTTTTTCATTGTCTTCTTCTCCTTTTGATAAGACATTTCTGTTTCAGGATGCGCTCCCCAGCGGGAAACGCACCAAAGTTAATTCTACCCCATGATACGGCGGCACGCAAGCAAAAGCCTGCGATTCTTGGCAAAGAGAGTAGCGAATCACTCAATGACTACAGCAGTACCTGTCACAAGTACACCAGTCAGGTCCGCAGCAAAATTGGAAACAGTGTAATGAACATCAATTACCGCATTAGCACAAAGGCTTCTTGCCTCTTCCAGCATTGCCATTTCGGCTTCACGTCTCGTATGGGCGATTTGCTTACTGAAGGAACTACTCTTCGTTCCAAAAGTCGCAGACAAGGATGCTGCATAGGTCTTAAGAACTCCTGCTCCAAACGCTACACATCCAGACACCGGACCCAACATATGCTTAATATTGTGGCCAGGAATAAAATCCGTCGTCACAAGAACAATACCTGAATTCAACTTGTCTTCAAATTGGCTTGCAGATTCTGCACGCTTCAAATCAATCTCCTTTTTTTGAGCAGTACTCTGCAATTCAAGTGCTTGTTTCTTCTCTTCTTCCGGTATTGAGTCAATAATCAGTTTCATTCTTTTGGTGAGGTACAGTTTCAGAAATCCGTCCTTCATGAATTGTGTAGCCTCACCCATTCTTGCTAGTTTCTGAATCTTGGGAACCGAATCGTCATAAACGTCAACAAACTTCTTGCACGCCGGACAAATATGGTCGGTTCCTACGTCAAGGGAGTTTCTATATTCATCCCCTGTCATTTCATTTCCACACATTGCACAAATCCGACTCATCTCTATCGCCTCCCGCACATAATCTTAATCGATTTTTAAAGCCAAAGAAATGCAAAAGACAGCCAGTTGCCGTTTTTCTGCTATATCCTGTCGGATACAAAAGATTCAAAAAAACATATCAATGCAGATACGACGGAATCTCGCCGCGGAGGTTGAAGATCTTGCGCTGCTGGGAGTTGAGGATTTTCTTGCACATCCTCACCGCCGAGGGAGTCACCTCGACCAGCTCGTCGTCCTTTATGAAGCGGATGCACTGTTCCAGACTCATCTTCGTAACCGGAGTCAGGGCCACCGCCTCGTCATGCCCAGAGGCGCGCAGGTTCGTCAGTTTCTTTGTCCTGGTCGGGTTGAGCAGGAGGTCGCCCTCCTTGTTCCTCTCACCTACGATCATCCCCTCGTAAACGGGGTCTCCGGGCACGATGAAGAACCTGCCCCGGTCCTCGAGTTCCCAGATTCCGTAGGCAACGGCGTTTCCGTCCCTGTCGCAGACCAGCGAGCCGTTGTTGCGCTCGGGGAAATCGCCCTTGTACGGCTCGAAGCCCTCAAGCGAACCGGACATGATTCCGTAGCCCCTGGTGTCTGTCAGGAACTCGTCCCTGTAGCCGATCATTCCCCTGGAGGGAACGCGGAAACGCATCTTGACCCGGCCGTTGGGGGTGTAGGTGATATCGCCCATGCTGCCCCTGCGCTGGGACAGTTTCTGCATCACCACCCCGCTGTACTCCTCGGGACAGTCGACCTCGACGTTTTCCACCGGCTCCAGCAGCTGACCGTCGGCATCATGCCTGAAGATGATCTTCGGCCTGCCGACGCAAAGCTCGAAGCCCTCGCGTCTCATCTGCTCGATGATGATGGCCATCTGGAATTCGCCGCGGCCCTTGACCGTATAGCTGTCGTCGCTGTTCTTCTCCACCTGGATCGACACGTTGCGCAGCGACTCCTTGTACAGCCGCTCCCCTATCTTTGCCGAAGTCAGGAACCGCCCTTCCCTGCCTGCAAGCGGCGAGATGTTCTTTGAAAAGAGCATCGAGACGGTCGGCTCGTCCACGGTGATTCTGGGCAAGGCCTTGGGGCTTGTCCGGTTGCAGATGGTGTCCCCTATCGAGACATCGTCGATTCCGGAGAGGACGATGATGTCCCCGCTCTCGGCCCGCTCGGTCTCGGAATAGGTCGGACCGTTGTAGGTCTGAAGCCTGGTCACCCTCAGCGGGATATGCCGGCCCGAGGCGTCCAGACACACCAGACTGTCGTTGGTGGAGACGCTGCCGTTGGCCACCTTGCCGATGGCCAGCCTCCCGAGGAAGTCCGAATAACCCAGGTCCGAAACAAGCAGCTGGAACGGCTCGGAGTCATCGTACTCCGGGGCGGGAATCTCCTTTATTATCGTATCCAGAAGGAGATGCACATTCTCGCCCTTGGCGTTGGGAGACGGCAGGACCACTCCATCCCTGCCGACCGCGTACAGTACCGGCACATCGAGCATGTTCTCGTCCGAACTCAGCTCCAACAGCAGGTCGTACACCTCGTCAAGCACCTCCTGTGGGCGGGCATCCTGCCTGTCGATCTTGTTGATCACGACTATGACCGGAAGTCTGCGGGCCAGGGCCTTTGACAGGACGAACCTCGTCTGGGGCAGAGGTCCCTCGGCGGCGTCGACGAGCAGGACCACACCGTCCACCATCGACAGGCCCCTTTCGACCTCTCCGCCGAAATCGGAGTGACCCGGGGTGTCGATGATGTTGATCTTGCGTCCCGCCCAGCGGATGGCGCAGTTTTTCGAGGTGATTGTGATTCCCCTCTCCCTCTCCAGGGCCCCGCTGTCCATGATCCGGGTCTGGTCACCCTTTGTCTGGAGCCCGCTCTGGCGGATCATGGCGTCGACCAGGGTCGTCTTTCCGTGGTCGACGTGGGCGATTATGGCGATATTGCGGATATTGTCGTTTCTTCTGATCATCTTTTTCCGAGATATTCGATTACTGCTTCGGAGAACTGTTTCAGATCTCTGAAGCGGACGTCACAGTACCCGTCCAGCGATGTATCCTGGGCGTTGACTATGACGAGGCTGCTGCCGTGTGAGACTGCCATCCTCGGCAGGAGGTTGACCGGGCTGACGTTGAGGCTGGAGCCGAGCACTATGCACAGATCACATTTGTACCCGAAAACCTCCTCTGCCCTGGCCAACAGCTTCTGAT
This sequence comes from Spirochaetales bacterium, assembly GCA_017614375.1. Lineage (GTDB taxonomy): Bacteria > Spirochaetota > Spirochaetia > Sphaerochaetales > Sphaerochaetaceae > JAAYFO01. The sequence continues at coordinate 220,251 of JAGABZ010000006.1, read as the reverse complement.
CCAGCGATTCTCCGTACAGGATGATGTCCGGTTTTATCACTCCGCCGCATTCGCAACGGGGAACCTTTCCCTGTGATGCGGTCGCGACTATGTCACGGTAGGAGTACTCACGGCCGCAGACCGTGCAGTGGTTGTGCATGGGGCTGCCGTGGACCTCCCAGACATTCACGCTTCCCGCCCTCTGATGAAGCATGTCGATGTTCTGGGTGAAAACACCGTCAATCAGGCCCTTTTGCTCCATCATGGCGACCATCCGGTGGACGACGTTCGGTTCATACTGTTCCAGCCTGAACCAGACCTCGCCTGCCCACTGGTAGAAGATCTCGGGATGCCTGTGAAAAAAGTCGATGTGAAGGATGTCCTCCACGCTGGGGTTTCCGTACTTCTTCGTGTACACCCCGCCGGTTCCTCTGAAATCCGGGATGTTGCTCAAAGTCGAGACTCCGGCCCCGGTCAGCACCGCGACGCTGGACTTGCTCTGAAGCATCTGCGTGAATCTGCCGAACTTCTCCGAAAACAGCTGCTGCTGTTCGCTGTAGTCGATCTTCATACCTGCCTCCCGGTGAATGTGTTGCCGTTGAGCGCCTCAAAGAGGACCTGAACAATGTCCCCAACCTTCAATTCCTGCCTGGGCAGGAAATCAATCATCTCCCCGTGCTCATTCTTTCCCAGGGCCCTCGTTTCTCCGGTGCGCGGTCTGCCTGTGACCAGGACGGTCTGGACCTGCCCGGTCCTGCGGGCTTTGATGCGGGCGCAGTTGGCCAGCTGGAAGTCGATGATTCCCTGCAGGCGCCTGATTTTCTCGTCCTCGGGAATCTGGCCGTCCATCTTCACCGCCGCCGTGCCCTCCCGCGGGTTGAAGTAGTACATGAAGGCCTCGATGAATCCGACCTCCTCCATCACCCTGCGCGTGGCCTTCACATCATCCTCCGTTTCAGTCGGGAAGCCGACCATCACGTCGGTGGAAAAGGTCGCTCCGGGGACTGTTTCGCGGATCGAATCGATGATTTCCATGTACCGTTTGACGGTGTAGCGCCTGTTCATCAGAGCGAGGATCCTGTCCGAACCGCTTTGAAGCGGGATGTGGAAATGCCGGGCGATCTTCGGCGAGGATGCCAGGGCGCGGATTGTTTCGTCGCTGAAATCCTTCGGGTGGGGGCTGTCGAAACGCAGCCACAGGACCCTGTCCAGGGTTTCGGCGCAAGTTTGAAGCAGACGTGCAAAGTTCCAGTCCTCCCAGTGATAGGAGTTGACGTTCTGTCCGAGAAGCTGGATTTCCGCGGGGCCTGAGACATCGAGGGCGCGCAGTTCCTGCAGAACCTCCGGCGCCGGCCGGGAGACTTCCCTGCCGCGGACATACGGCACTATGCAGTAGGCGCAGAAGTTATTGCAGCCGTTCATTATCGGGACGTAGGCTGTCAGGTCCCCCTCTTTGTAGTGAAGCGGGGCGAAATGATAGCAGTCCGCGCCATCCAGCCGGACGTCGCGGGTGTTGCCCACCGTCCCGTCGGGGCTGACGCAGCAGTCCAGTATCCGGGCCAGGTCGAGTTTTCCGTTGGTCCCTATGATGAAATCGATGTACGGAGCGCGCTCGGAGAGTTCCTGCGGAATCCTCTGAGCCATGCAGCCGGTGAGCACCAGCACCATGGGCTGTCTGGTTTTCAGATACTGGAAGAACCCCAGCCTGCCCCAGATCCGGTTCTCGGCGGTCTGACGTACGCTGCAGGTGTTCATGATCACCGCCTGGGCCTGTTCGGGGCTTTGCGCCCTCTCCCAGCCGCGCCTCAGGAGCATCTTCTCAACGGCGTCCGACTCGGCCAGGTTCATCTGGCAGCCGTAGGCCTCCATCCAGTACTTTCTCATTCCGCTCTGCGGGCGAACGCCGCCTTTACAGTGTTTGACATCAGCATGGCTATCGTCATCGGTCCGACACCGCCGGGCACCGGAGTAATGGCGCTGCACTTCAGGCTCAGGGCATCGAAATCGCAGTCACCGACCCACCTGAACCCCTTCTCGGCGGCAGGATCCTCGACCCTGGTGATTCCCACGTCGATTACCACGGCACCGGGACTGACCATGTCGGCATCGACCAGGGAGGGATGTCCGACGGCGCTGATGATGATGTCGGCGTTCAGGGTATGGCGCCTGAGGTCCGGTGTCTGGGAGTGGCAGACGGTGACGGTGGCGTTGCGGTTTCTCTGCATGAGCATGGCTGCCAGCGGCTTGCCCACAATGTTGCTGCGGCCGATTATGCAGATGCTTTTCCCCTCGGTGCGGATCGAGTAATAGTCTATCATCTCGAGGATTCCGGCGGGGGTGCATGGAGCCAGGCAGGGGTTTCCGATCAGCAGGTTTCCCATGTTGACCGGGGTAAAGCCGTCCACGTCCTTGGCCGGGTCGATCGAGTCGATGACCAGACGTTCGTCGATTCCCGGGGGCAGAGGCAGCTGGACCAGAATCCCGTCGACCGAATCATCGGCGTTGAGACCGGCGACCAGTTCAAGAAGCGCCTCCTGGGAGATTGAACTGTCCAGAAAGAAATCCCTGTGGTCGATGCCGACCTGTTCGCAGGCTCTGCGCTTGGTCCGGACATAGCTGCGGCTGGAAGGATTGTCCCCGACGAGCACGACGGCCAGGGCCGGTCTGCGGCCGTAGCTCTTTTCATACTCCCCGCTACGCTTTGTGCAGGATTGTCTAATAACGGAGGCAGGCTGTACGCCGGACATCAATACCATCGGCTTCTCCCGAAAAAACCACAAAAAGGGTGTAACCTTGCGCTTCTTCTTTTGATGAATATAATATACTCTATCTCCGGGGTCAGTTTACAGTATCCCGGCGAAAAAGTTGTGAGGTGTTTATGACCAAAAAGATACCCGTCCTGCTTCTGGTCGCGCTCCTGGCCGCATCGGTCCTGTGGTGCTCCGGACTTCAGTTGTACGACGTGGGCGACAGCCTCTTTTGCATCTACCTCGGGGCCGCGGTTCCCGACTTCATCTGGTTCCCCGCGGACAACTCGGGCGACACGAACTTCCTCGCCTTTTCCGACACCCACCTGAGGACCGGACTCAACGCCGCCATCAGTTACCAGGTATTCATCAGCCCGTCGCTTGCCCTGGGCGGCGAAGTGGCCTACCAGTTCTGCTATTCCCGCTCGGACATGATCCAGACCGCCATCCCCATCACGGCCAACCTGTCGTGGTTCTTCAAGCAGTCGACCAGGCTTGATATCATCGGCGGAATCGGGGCCGGGATTACCTTTGCCAAATATGACGGGAACCTCTATCTGGCCCCTACCCTGAACCTGACCGTCGAGCCGGTTGTCTACTTCAGCGAGCACTGGGGCTTCGGTCTGGGGGCCGGGTTCACCGCGATGGCCGAGCTTTACTTCGCGGACAAGACTTCGGACACTGCCCTGGCGGCGTTCTCGCCGGTCAGGCTGTCCGTTCACTACAGGCGGTAGGAGGGCGTCATGAAGAGAAACACCTTACTGACAGTCGCATCGGTTCTTCTGGCCTGCCTCCTGGCAGTTTCCTGCAACCTCGACGCCGGACAGGGAATCTTCCGCGAGGTCTCCGTCTCGGTTCAGAGCGTGGGAATCAGCATCATAGGCGCGGCGGGCTTTGACAGTGCCACCTCAACCGCCTACTACGTCTCGGACGAGGGTCTGCAGTCCAAGCGGGCATCGGAGGATCCGCAGATGATTCTGGCCGATACCGCAGCCATACAGATCAAGCAGGCCTTCGTCTATACCGAGGCCGCCGTCACCAAAGCCGCGATCATCGCCCAGAGCGGGGACACGATCGACTCCCCCGCCGTGTACTATACCTACGAATTCGGTTCCCAGGCCCCTGTCGAGACATCGACTCTGGCAATCGACCTCAGTTACGGCTTTCTGACCTCATGGACGGACAACTCGAAAAACTCGCTGACCGTCTCCTACCTCGGCTCGGCAGGTTCGGTGGCCATCAATGACGTTTCCGCGGTCAGACAGATAATCGGAACCCTCGACCTCCGGTCCGACCCGGGTGAAGCCCACCTGCTGATCACCTACTGGAACGCCGCTTCGGAAAACAGGATGGCCCTCGTCTCATACACCGGCGGCACCCTGCAGCTTTACAACCTGACCAGTCCGGACAGCTACAACATCGCCGGATTCTCCAGAAGCGGGGACTCGCTGGTCCTCGTCGACCGCAACAAGGGTTATGTGTACTACATTTCCGACATCAACGCCTCGACCGCGGCGGTAAACTCCCAGACCAGGCTCTCCGACACCTTTCCGGCCACGGCATCGGTGATGTACTTCTACGGAGCGGTAGACGGAGCAAACGTTTACATCCTCAAGGGTTACAAGGCCTACACCACCCTGTCGTGGGACATCGCCGGCGGGTCTTTCTCCAGTACGACCACCACATCCGGCTTTGCAAACGGCCTGATAGTGACCACCGTCGGGGCCATAAGGATTGCCCAGGATTCCGCCCTGGTATACACCGCTGAAGGCGGTCTGTTCACAATCGACACATTAAACGGCCAGAACTCCGCGTTCTGAGACAGCCGAATCTGAAGCAAGCGGGGCAATTTTGGCCTCGCTTTGTCTGTTTTTATCGGAGCGAGGCCATTTTCGGTCCTCGCTCCATCGGTTTTTATCAAATCGAGGCCAAAAACGGACTACCTTCGCGCGTTTTTATCGGAGCGAGGCCATTTAAGCTGTTTTCGGGCAAGTCCTTGGCGTTTCCGCCTGCGGGGCTCAGTCTGCCTGCCTTCTTGACGCGGCGACATCCCTGACAGCATCGACAATCTGCTGATATCCGGTGCAGCGGCAGAGGTTCCCACTCAGGGCCCGGCGGATCTCCTCGTCTGAGGGGTCGGGGTTGTTTTCGAGCAGATACTCGGCGCTCATAATCATTCCGGGTGAGCAGAAACCGCACTGCACAGCCCCGTGGTCGATGAAGGCCTGCTGGATGTCGGAGAGTTTTCCGTCCTTCTGCAGTCCCTCGATGGTCGTTATCTCATGGCCGTCGGCCAGGGCTGCCAGACAGATGCAGCTGTTCACCGACACTCCGTCCAGAAGCACGGTGCAGGCCCCGCAATCGCCGGTGCCGCAGCCCTTCTTCGTGCCGGTGAGGCCCAGGTCTTGTCTGAGCATGTCGACCAGGGTCCTGCCGTCCTCAACCTCGAGGCTTACAGGCTTTGAATTTACGATGCAGTTGATCTTTCTCATGGGGCAACCTCCGCCAGCAGTCTTTCCAGCAGGTTCGGGCAGACCGCCCTGCGGTACTCCTCCGTCCCCCACCTGTCCGTCCTGGGCTGAATCTCACTCTGAAGCGCCTGGGCCGCTTCGTCAAACGTGCCCCCCGAACTGAGGACGGCGGATGTCTTTTGGCAAAACAGGACGGTCGGGGCGCAGGCACCTACGGCGACCCTGTAGCTGCCGTCCGTCATTCTGGCCACGGCCATGTTGGCCACGGAGACGGCCATGGCGTTTCTCCTGCCGACCTTGGCAAATGCCGAGGCAGCCACTTTCTCATCGGACAGTTCGATGCAGGTTATCAGATTGCCTTCACGCCGGATTACGGCATCCAGGGCAACCAGGGCGGTAACCGCGTCGGCCGCAGAGGAATTGCTTCCGATGTTGCCGCCCAGGGTACCGCGGTTGCGGACCTGCGGCCCGCCCATGATCCGGGACACTTCGTCCAGGGCTTTGAAATGTCCGCCCAGGAGCCCGCTTTTGTGCATCTCGGTAAAGGTTGTCAGGGCGCCGATGCGCAGGACCGGGCCCCGGTATCCGATTCCCTTAAGTTCGGGAATACCCTGAAGGCTTATCACATGGCCGTCAATCGGCTTGGCGGCGTGTCTGACCAGAAGCACGGTACCTCCGGCCAGGTATTCCCCGCCGGTCTCCCGCTGCAGCCTTACGGCCTGCTTTATCGTCTCAGGTGTGTGAAGAACAAACGCCATGCTTTTTCTCCATCAACTGGTATCTGTCTATCGGCAGGGAAGATATATCGGCATCCGGGCAGAGGCTTCTGACCGCCGTTACGATCGCCGGGGCGACCGCCACGGTGGGGCACTCGGCCATGCCGCGGGCTCCGAACGGCCCGCAGGCCTCCGGGACCTCCACGATATGGTTCTCCAGGGCCGGGGCGTCCAGCGACGTGGGGATAGTGTAGTTTCCGAAGTCGGTTTCCCTGCTCTTTCCGTCTCTGTATCTGATACTCTCGCTCAGGGTGTATCCGCAGGACATTACCACCCCGCCGAATACCTGCCCGTCCAGCAGCGTCGGGTTGATGACACGGCCGGTGTCGGTGATGCTGACCATATCCAGAAGTCTGACCGAACCGTCGGCCCGGTCAACCGAGAGTTTCACCCCCTGGACGATGAAGGCGAACATAGTGTGCACCGCCTCTCCGCCGGCCTCGGGGAAATCGAACCGGGCCTCGGCGTGGTTTTCCCCGCCCAGAATCTTCTTTGCCGCCAGGGCGATGGCATTTCCGCAGACGAATGTGCTCCGGCTGGCAGCCGTCGAACCGCTGTCGCCCGTGCCCTCGGTGCAGCCCATCCGCATCCTGATCTGTCCGAATCCTACACCCAGGCAGTCCGCCGCGATCTGAGCCAGGGCCGTGGCGCTCCCCTGTCCCATGTCGATCAGCGAAGTGCTGACGACGAACGAGCCGTCGCTTTGGCGGTCGATTGAGACATGGCAACTGTCCGGCACGTGTTTTCCCAGTCCGCTGCTCATCATTCCCGCGGCCACGCCGTACCCGACGCCCTTGAGGGGACGGTTTTTCATCTCGTCCCAGAACGCCGTCTTTTCAAATGCGGAGAGGGCCTGGGCGAACCCGATCGAGTGCTCGAATTCCCCGCCCATCGGGCCGGCGCAGCCGGTGCGGATGGCGTTGATTTTTCTGATTTCAAGAACGGAGAGCCCCAGTTTCCCGGCGGCCTCGTTCATGAAGCTTTCAATCGCTATGGCCCCCTGGGGAGCTCCGAAGCCCCTCATCGCCGAGGCCGGGGCGTGGTTTGTGTAGACCAGCTCCCCGTCCAGCTTAACGTTCGGGACAAAGTACGGGCCGCACATATGCTCCATACCCAGCCTGAGGACCGAAGGTCCGAGCATGGCGTAGGCTCCGGTATCAAAGCGTATATGGCCGCTGAAGGCAATCAGATGCCCGTCGGATGAGAAACCCGCCCTGGCATCGACCCGGGCGGCATGGCGTTTCATTCCCCAGCGGATGTTCTCCTGCCGGGTGAATACGCACCTGACCGGGCGACGGGTGAAATGGGTGACAATCGCCGCGTAAATCTGGGTGGTGTTTCCGTCCTTGCCCCCGAAGGCCCCGCCGACGGTCGCTGCCGTCGAGACTACGCTCTGAAGATCCAGACCGAGGGCGTTGCATACGGTAAAGCGGTCTCCGAAGGAGTTCTGTGTCGAAGAGATCAGGACCAGCCTGCCGTCATCCCCAATGTAGGAAAACGCCGCCTCCGGCTCGAGAAAGCCGTGTGCCTGTACCGGCATGTCGTACGAATGCTCCAGAACCAGCGCACAGGCCCCGAACTCCGCCTCAGGATCCCCTTTCAGGCTGTGGAACTCGGTGCAGAGGTTGCCCTTTTCAAAGAGCTTCGGGGCATCGTCATCCAGGGCATGGAGCATGTCGTCGACTATTCCCAGCGGCCTGTAGACGACCTGTACCGATTCCGCCAGGGCGTGGGCCCCCTCCAGTGTAGGAGCGGCGGCAACCGCCACCGGCTCACCGTGGTGTCTGACCTTGTCCGAAGCGAAGACCGGCTGGTCGTTGAAGATGCACGGGATGTAGTTGTTCTTCAGGTCCGCCGCTGTGAATACGAAACAATCCGGCCCCAGGGGAGGGACCGTGATCGACTCGATCAGCGCATGGGGATAGGGAGAACGGACGAGGACCGCATACAGCTGGCCGGCCATACTGTAGTCGTCCGTGTACAGGGCCCGGCCTGTGACCTTGTCAAAGGCGTCGCTTCTTGCCTGACCGGTTCCTACAACGCCCATACAGGCCTCCTAGTTGTCCGAACGGATTTCGTGGAGAATAGCCCTGACCTCGGGATCGGTATAGGCCGTGTCGATTTCCTCGGCAGTCAGGCCGACAAACTCGTGGCAGAGGTAATGGATCCAGTTGTCCTGGTCGGGGCTTTCCATGACGTGCTTGCGGCACCAGTAGTCCGGCTGAATCGGCAGGGGCGGCTGCTTCTTGTACAGGGGGACCTTGTAGTCAAAGACCGCGATCTTTATGTCATCACGGGGAATACCCTTGTTCAGAATCACATCGGTAAGGGCGTTGACCGTCTTTCCGGTGTCGAAGATGTCGTCGACGATCAGCACACGGTCACCTGAGCGCAGATAATCCGGCGAATAGGTCCAGCCGTCGACCATGACTCTGGTCTGGCAGCGGATGTCGGAGTAGCTGCGGGCAACGACGGCGGCGTAGAACACCGGGCGCTTGCCTTCCTTGGCCCTGACAATCTTGTAATACTCGCTCATGACGTTGCCCATGTAGACACCGCCGCGGAGCGAAACGTAGATCACGTCGGGTACGAAATGGTCCTGACTGTACATCCGGTGGGCAAGCTTGAGCGCCTCGTCACGGATGGTCTCGGGTGTGATGAATTCTTTCATGCGCCCTCCCCTGTTTTATGCCGCAAGGGTATTACAGAACGGTGAGAATTTCAACTCCGTTTTCCGTCACTCCGATGGTGTGCTCGAAGTGCGCGGCGGGCTTGCGGTCAGCGGTCACGACGGTCCAGCCGTCACGCATGACGTTGATTCTGTGTGTTCCCATGTTGATCATCGGCTCGATTGCCAGAACCAGCCCCGGCCTGAGGAGGATGTTCTGGGTGTAATGGGAAACATAATTGGGAACCGAAGGATCCTCATGGAGGGAAAAACCCACCCCGTGGCCGCAGTAGTCGCGCACCACACCGAATCCGTGGGCGTTTGCCAGGTCAAAGACGGCCTTTCCGATGTCCCTGAGCCTGGCACCCTTCTGTGAAGCCGCCTCGATTCCCGCATCCAGGCACCGGCGGGTCGTTTCGACCAGCTCGGCCGTCCTCGGGGGGATGGTTCCGATTACAAAGGTCCGGGTGCTGTCGGCGAAGTGGTTGCCCTTGCGGTCGACAACTATGTCGATGCTGACTATGTCGCCGTGGCGTATGATCTTGGATTTGCTCGGGATGCCGTGGATCACCTGCTCGTTTACCGAGATGCAGGTTCCGGCCGGGTAACCTTCGAATCCCTTGCAGCTGGGGTTGCCGCCGTGCCGGATGATGTAGTCCTCGCAGAAGCTGTTGATGTCCCAGGTGGACATCCCCTCCTCCAGCCAGTTCTCCAGGATATCGAACAGTGAGCAGATTATCCGGCCGTTTTCATGGATGGCGTCCATGTCGGAGCGGGACTTGAGTTCGATCATTTCTTCATTTCCCCGCGTACATAGGAGTCGAGGATTCCGTTGACGAACTTGTAGCTGCGCTCGGTGCTGAACTCCTGGGAAAGCTTGACCGCCTCATCGATGACGATGTGCGGATGGACATCGGGACAGTACAGGAGGGTGAAGAAACTCAGCCTGAGGATGTTCCGGTCGGTGATGTCGATTCTCTTGAGCGGTCTGTTGACCGAATAGGAGGAGATCAGAGCGTCGATCTGCTCCATGTTTTCAATCACGCCCCTTAACAGAAAGGCGCTGTAGCTGAGCACATCCTGCTCGAGCTGCCCCAGCTCCGAATCGGAGACCCCCTGAAGGGGAATATCGCCTTCAAGCAGGGTCGCATACACCGCCTTTCCCTCGGAATCGTAGAAACGTCCGGAGAAATCCAGCGCGTAGAGTGTCTGCATCGCCAGGGACCTGGCCAGATGTCTGGATTTCATCAGTTGGTTCCCTTGTACAGGATGTTGACCTTGGCCTGGGCGTAAAGCTCGGCGGCAATCTGCTCCAGAGCCTGGGAATAAATCTCGTTGGCCTTGTTCTGCATCAGGGTCTCGACAATCGACTCCCGGACGGTTTTGGTCTGTGCCGGGCTGAGGGTGTCATCCAGACCGGGGATGTTGAAGTACGTGTGCTGGACAACCTTCAGGATAACGTAGCCGATGTTGGAGTCCAGAACCGTGTCGTAAATCTCGCCGTCCTCAAGTGAAAAGGCAGCGTCGTACAGATCCTCGCCGAACAGAGCCAGGTAGGACTCGTTGTCGATGGGCAGCCAGCCGACCACTCCGTTCTGGGCCTTGCTCAGGCTGTCCTCGGAATAGGTGTTTACGGCCTTTTCAAAGGTAAGGGTTCCCGCCTTGATTCTCGAGAGGGCGGTGCGCAGTTCGGAGAGCTTGCCGGCGTCGACGGAGCTGTCTCCGGTCTTTTCCTTGACAACCATGGCAACCTTGACCGCCTCGGAGTTGGCGAACGAACCCTGGTTGCGCCTGTAGTAGGTTTCAACCTCCTTGTCGGTCGGGGTCAGGGCCTCCTCGGAGAACATCGAGCCCTTTGTGTCGGTGACGTACCACTGCATCGAATACGAGAGCGCGGCGTACTCCCTGTACTGTGCCGAGCTCATACCGGTCTGGGAATAGACGACCGATTCGAACTCCTCGTCGGTCAGGGCCCTGCCGACCTGGGAATCCAGGCTGCTTCTCTCGGCTGCCAGGAGCTGGTCCTTCTGCTCCTCGGTCAGGAGGTATCCGTCACGCTCCATACCCTGCTTGAGCAGCTCCTCGTTGATCATCGTCTGCAGGACTTCAAGCGCCGTGACGGTGTAGCCGAGGTTGGTGTAGTATGCGGTTTTCTCCTCGAGTTCGGAGGTGGAGATGATGGTGGTCTTTATCAGATTCACCGTCGCGGCCGGTGTTGCCACGCCGGTGGCGGCATAAAGGGTGCCGGCACAGAGGAAGATTATCAGAACCGCTGTCAGGATTTTGTTTTTCAAGGTATGAACCTCCGGTTTCAGTTTTTGGCGAGCTTCAGGCGGCGTCCGACGGCATAGGCCATCGATTCGTTCTCGAGAATCTCGCTGTTGGTGATGAAGGCTCCCTCCTTCTCCAGGGCCCTCATCAGGGTCAGAAGCGTAAGGTTCCGTCTCAGACCCTTCTTATCGGTAAAACAGAAGAAACGCTTTCCGGATACAGTGCCGCAGTTTTTCAGGAACTCGCCGACGATACCCGGAATCTTTCCGCCCCAGGTTCCGACAGCTTCGGAACCGAAGGCATAGTAGTCGTAATAGGAGACCTTCCGGCCCATCTCGTTGTAGATGTTGAACACCTCGACCGTCGGAGCGCAATCCTGCTCCTGAATGCCGCGGGCGAGCTGCTCAGCCAGTTTTCTGAGTCTGTAGCTCTCCTTGTCGGAGCCGCCGTAAAGAACGCAAACCCTCAAAAAAGCCACCTCCTGATACAACAACAGCCTACCCCACGCGGGCGGGGTAGGCCGTCAGGAAATACCTGATTCAGTTCTGTGCCGTCTCGGTCTGGACAACCTGGGTGTCGGACGCGACGTTCTGAGTTCCGAGAGTACTCTCGGGAGACTGCTTGAGAATCGCAATCACGATGGCCAGAATCACAAACGCGATGCCGAGGAAGGTGGTCATTTTATTGAGCGCCTTACTCGAACGTCCACCGAAGGCGGAGCTGCTGTCTCCTCCGAAAACGCCGGAGAGACCGGTGTTTTCCTCGCTCTGGATGGCGACGAAGAAAATCAGAGCCAGCGCGACAATCACAAACAGAATCAGCAAAACCGTAGACAAAATACCCATTGAATCACTCCAAAGCACTTTCAACAATCGGAAGGAACTTGTCCGCCGTAAGCGAAGCTCCTCCGACAAGTGCGCCGTCGATGTTCTCGCGCCCAAGGAGCTCCTTCGCATTCGACGGCTTCACTGAACCACCATACTGTATAATCAGGTTTTCTGCAACCTCTTTGCCGTACAACGACTCCACCAGGCCGCGCACGAAAGCATGGGCGCTGTCGGCGTCGTCGGCGGTGGCGGTCACTCCGGTTCCGATGGCCCACACCGGCTCATAAGCCAGGGTGATCCGCTTCATATCGGCGGCGCTGACTCCGGTCAGTGCAACCTTGACCTGTCTGGAAAGGACTTCCTCGAGCTTGCCGCTCTGTCTCTCCTGAAGGGTCTCGCCGATGCAAAGCACGATGTTCATACCCTGCGAAAGGGCAAAGAGGACCTTTTTGTTGATCCACTCATCGTCCTCGCCGTAGTAGGAGCGTCTCTCGCTGTGTCCGATGATGACGTCCCTGATGCCCAGGTCGAGCAGCTGCTCGCAGGACACCTCGCCGGTGTAGGCTCCGTTGGCCTTGTCACTGACATTCTGGGCGGCGACGATGATGTTGCTTCCCTTGGCGGCCTGAAGAACCGCGGGAATCGAGACGAAGGACGGAGCCACCATGACCTTTACGTCCTTGCCCTGGAGGGCGGCGGCCAGTTCCTTTACCAGAGCGGCTCCCTGGGTGGGAGTCAGGTTCATCTTCCAGTTACCTGCAATATAGGGTTTTCTCATCTTATTTCTCCAATGCCTTGATGCCGGGAAGTTCTTTTCCCTCAAGGAATTCAAGTGATGCTCCACCACCGGTGGAGACGTGGTCGATCTTGGAGGCGAGGTTGAACTTGTTCACCGCGGCGACAGAGTCCCCTCCGCCCACGACGGTGGTTCCCTCACACTCGGCAACGGCCTTTGCGATGGCCAGGGTACCCTCGGCGAAGGAGGCGAACTCAAACACTCCGACCGGTCCGTTCCAGACGATGCTGCGGGCCGGCTTGAGCGCATCACAGACCAGCTTGACGGTCTTCGGTCCGATATCCATACCGGTGAGGTCCTCAGGGATGTCGACACCGTCGACGGCAACCGGCTCGGCGTCCTCGGCAAACGAGGCGGCGCAGACGTGGTCCACCGGAAGGATGACCTTCACTCCCCTCTTTGCGGCCTGGTCGAGGAAACTCAGGGCTGTCGGGATGAAATCCTCCTCAAGCAGGCTCTTTCCGATTTCATGTCCCTGGGCTTTGAGGAAGGTATAGGCCATTCCGCCGCCGATGACGATCGTGTCGCAGCCGCGGGCCAGGCTCTCCAGGACGGTGATCTTTGAGGAGACCTTGGAACCGCCGATGATAGCCACGAAGGGATGCTCGGGATTCTCAAGAAGCGGAGCCATGAACTTGACTTCCTTCTCGATGAGGAAACCGGCGTAGGCCTTCAGGTAGTGGGCTACTCCCTCGGTCGAGGCATGGGCCCTGTGGGCGGTTCCGAAAGCGTCGTTGACGTATACATCACCGAGCTGGGCCAGACTGCGGGCGAATTCGGGGTCGTTCTTTTCCTCCCCCGGATAGAAGCGGACGTTCTCAAGCAGGAGCACGTCGCCGGCCTTCAGCGAATCGGCCAGAGCCTTGACCTCCGGTCCGATCACGTCCGGGGCGAGGATAACCTTGTGCCCGAGCAGCTGCTCGAACTTTTCGGCGACCGGCTTCATCGAGAACTCGGGGTTCTTCTGCCCCTTCGGACGGCCGAAGTGGGACATGATGATCAGGCTGGCTCCCGGCTGGGAGAGGACATACTTGATTGTCGGCAGGGCCGCGGTGATTCTGGTGGCGTCGGTGACGGTTCCGTTCTTTACCGGAACATTGAAATCGACTCTCATCAGGACTTTCTTGTTCCTGAGATCAGCTTCCTTTACGGTGTTGAGCTGCATAGTGGTTCTCCTTGGCAGACAGGGCCCGAAGCGGTTGCCGGGCCCTAAAAAAGGCCCGCCTTTCGGCAGGCCGTAATCATCGGCGCTTGAATCAGCCGTTGACCTTCTTCATGTGGGCGATGAGGTCGAGGACCTTGTTGGAGTATCCGATCTCGTTGTCATACCAGGAAACGACCTTGACGAAGGTGTCGGTCAGGGCGATTCCGGCCTTGGCGTCGAAAATCGAGGTTCTCGTGTCGCCGAGGAAGTCGGAGGAGACGACGGCGTCTTCGGTATATCCGAGGATGCCCTTCAGCTCGCCTTCGGAAGCTTCCTTCATCGCGGCGCAGATTTCCTCATACTTGGCCGGGCGGGCCAGGTTGACGGTCAGGTCGACGACGGAGACGTCCAGGGTGGGAACTCTCATCGACATACCGGTGAGCTTGCCGTTGAGGGAGGGGATGACCTTTCCTACGGCTTTTGCGGCGCCGGTGGAAGACGGGATGATGTTTCCGGTGGCGGCTCTTCCGCCTCTCCAGTCCTTCATCGAGGGTCCGTCAACTGTCTTCTGGGTGGCGGTGACGGAGTGGACGGTGGTCATCAGGCCTTCGACGATACCGAACTTGTCGTTCAGGACCTTGGCAATCGGGGCCAGGCAGTTGGTGGTGCAGGAGGCGTTGGAAACGAACTGGGTTCCCTTGACATAGGTCTTTTCGTTGACTCCGCAGACGAACATCGGGGTGTCGTCCTTCGAGGGGGCGGACATCACGACATACTTGGCGCCGGCGTCGATATGGGCCTGGGCCTTTTCCTTGGTCAGGAACAGACCGGTGGACTCCACGATATACTCGGCTCCGACAGCGTCCCATGCGAGTTCCTTGGGATCCTTGCAGGCGGTGACGCGGATCTTCTTTCCGTTCACGATCAGCTGGGAGTTCTCCACATCAGCCTCGATGGTGCCCTCGAACTGGCCGTGCATGGTGTCATACTTGAGCATGTAGGCGAGGTAATCGACCGGGCAGAGGTCATTGATACCTACGACTTCAACATCCTTCCTCGCCATGGCGGCGCGGAAAACGAAACGTCCGATTCTTCCGAATCCGTTGATGCCTATTTTCATCAGGAAATTCCTCCATTTATAGCATTCGACACAATAATAGTGATTTGAAAAGACCCCGTCAATGCGCCCGGGAATCTTTCAGTTCTTCAGTTGTACGCGTATGGAATTGATCTTGTGACCGTCGATCGACTCGACTATGAAGTCGGCCTCCTCCGTCTCGATCACATCACCCTTTTCGGGGATGCAGCCGAACTTCTCGAACACGTAACCGCCTATGGTCTCGCAGTCGTCCTCCGGGATGTGTAGCTTAAGTTCCTCGTTGAACTGATCGACCGGGGTGCGGGCATCGCAGATGTAGGTCTGCGGGTCGATCTGGCGGATCGGCTCCTCCTCGTCCTCGTCGAACTCGTCCTGGATTTCACCTACGATGACCTCGATGATGTCCTCCATGCACACTATTCCGGAAACCCCGCCGTACTCGTCGACCGCGACGGCGATGTGGATCTTCTGCTTCTTGAAGTCGCGCAGCAGATCGTCCAGGTGCTTGCTGTCCGGGACGAAGAACGCCGGGCGCATGATCTTTTTCACCGAGAACTTCTCGCTGATGTTCTTGCGGATCAGGTCCTTGGCGTAGATGACGCCGACTATGTTGTCAATGTTGTCCTCGAATACCGGATAGCGGGAAAAGCCCTCTTTTCCGATGATTTCGATGATTTCCGCATAGGTCGAATCGACCGAGACGCACTGCACGTCGACACGGGGAACCATGACCTCCCTGACGGTTTTCTCGTCAAGTTCGGACACTCCCTCGATCATGTCCTTGCGTTCCTCGATTTCCTCTTCCCGCTGTTTTTCTGAGATTGGGTCTTCGTTCTTACGGCCGCCGAAGATGGCCTTGAAAATACTCAAAACAAACCGCCCTTGAGCTGGTTCATCAACTCCTCCTGATGCTTCAGCATGGGCTCGTCCGGTCCGTTGGTGGCATGGTCCTCTCCGTTTAAATGGAGACAGCCGTGAATCAGAACCCTGCAAAGTTCTTCAGTGAATGGAATACTAAAATATTCCGCGTTGTTGTTCAAGGTACCGGGGGCAATCACGAGGTCACCCATGACCCTGTATCCGTCTTCGGTTTCCGGCCAGGGCACAACAGCGTCGGAATCACCCGAGGCGAAACTCAGGACGTCGGTGCTCTCGTCGATTCCGCGGTAGGATTTGTTGATTTCCCTCATCCTCTGCTCGCCTACGAACGAGACGGAAATCTCGACGTTCCTGAGCCCCAGAATTCTGCAGGTGCCGCGCAGGACCTTGCGTACCAGTTCCGCCGGGCAGGAGGCGCGCAACGACGGGTCTTCGTAGCTTAACGGGAATCTGTTCATTTCTTGTTCACCTCGTCGGGATAGGAAATCCTGCTGTGATAGCGTCCGGTCAGGGACTCGGACAGGCTCTTGACCACCTTGTTGAGGTCGGTGATCGTCATGCCGCACAAATTCAGCTGGTTGTTCACTATCTTTTTGACCAGAATCATCCTGATCATCTTTTCGATTTTGTTGGGGGTCGGCTTGGCTATGCTTCTGCACGCCGCCTCGCTGCAGTCCGAGAGCATGACGATTGCCTGCTCCGGAGTCTGCGGAGGTTCGCCGAGGTAGGCGTATTCCTCAATCTTGGGCTCCCCGTACTGCTCGGGGTTCTCCTGATGAAGCTTCAGCGCCTCGTTGTAGAAGTACGTGACGACATCGTTTCCGTGGTGGTTTCCGATGATGTCGAGCACCTCCTGGGGCAATCCGAGCTGGCGGCCCTTTTCAACTCCCAGCTTCACATGGCTCTTGATAATCGCCACGGAGAGGTTGCGGTTGATGTTCTCATGGCTCTTCTCCGGGGAAGACGGAACCAGGGAACTGTTCTCGGTGAAATATTCGGCGTGGTCGATTTTGCCTATATCGTGATACATTGCCCCTACCCTGACCAGCGCGGCGTCTGCTCCCACCGCCCTGGCGGCAGGCTCGGCTATGTCGGCGACGGCCATGCTGTGGCTGTAGGTCCCCGGAGCCTCCTGGGACAGTCTCTCGAGCACCGGGCTTTTCTGCTGGGCCAGCTCCCTGAGCTTGAACTGGGTCGGGATGTTGAACCCCGTCTCAAGCACCGGCAGGAGGGCCGAATCGGCGATGAAGGCAATCAGAATCGCTATCAGCTCGATTTCCGCACAGACGAAAAAGCCTCTCAGCGAGGCGTTTGCCAGCATCATCGACACAAACAGCGATACCAGACTCAAAGCCATGGTAAACAGCCAGTGCTTGACCGCGTCGGTGCGTCTGACCATGTAGCGGATCAGCATGATGCAGGAAACCGATGAAAGCAGGCAGAAGAGGACCGTGGAGACCCCGGTGCCGGGGATCAGGCAGAACGAAGCGGTCAGGGAAACTGCAGTGACGACTCCGACCTTGCGATCCGAGGTCAGCTGGGAAATCAGAAGAGGAAGCACCAGCACCGGCAGCAGCACTCCGCTGAAGGCTATGTCCAGACGTTCGGTAAGCCTGATCACCAGCCAGGCAAGAACGTCGCTTACTATGCTCCCGCAGAGGAAAACCATCATGAAGATGAACTTGTGCAGGCTGTTGCGGCAGAAGTAATCCAGCATCAGCAGCGCCCCGCCGGAGACAAGCAGCAGCATCAGAATCGAGCCGACGGCCTTCAGCGCGGGAACGGAAGTCTCCAGTTTTGACAGCAAAAAGAGAATCCTGCTGGCCTCGTGGGTGATAATCGTGTTTTCCTGGACGATTATTTCATTGGGCACCAACGAATATGCCACCTGACTGGAGGCCGGGTCCAGGGCGTCCCGGACCTTCTCTGTGAGGATTTCGCTGTAACTCAGGTCGGGAACGCAGACAGCTCTGACCAGTTCGCAGATCAGTGAAATCTGGGTATCCGAGGCCATGTCGCTGGCGTAATCCAGACGGGATCTGATGTAGTCATCCACCCCGGATACGGTGAGAATCGACGACAGACCGGTCAGGGTCATGTCGGAGGCGTCCGTCTGCGAGCTGCGGGCGATGTAGATGACGTTGTAGTCATCCTGATACTCAAGCACGGTCCGGTCGTCCATCAGCCCGAGTTCGGAGATGCTCTGGGCCAGCTGGGTGATTAGCGTCCCGAAAAATCCGGCGCCGCCGCTTAATTCGTTCCACGCCTGAGATGCCGTTTCATAGGACAGCCCCAGGTCTGTGGCCTCGGAGAGGAAGCTGTCCCGGTCCTTCTGCAGGTCCGCAGCCAGGGCGGAGGCGTTTCCGATTGACTGATAGGCGCTGACCAGATCGAGACAGAACACCGGCGGGACCGCCAGCTGGGCCCTGAGGTAGGCTTCCTCCGAGGCCTCCTCGTCGATCAGATAGTAGGCCGAGTCCGAATGGACGGTCTCCGAGGCGATATAGCCCGGCTTCATCTTTTCATAATAACCGGCGTAGATTTCGCTCCTGCTCTTGTTCAGCGAGAAGAAAAGCAGGGAGCAGACGATGCACATAACCAACCATACGGAGAGGACGGTTATGATGTCGAACCGTTTGAGCAAGCTAAAGACGTTCCAGTTCGCCTTTCCCAGGAAGCGGCTGTTTTCGTCACTGATTTTTATCATAGGCGTCAACTATCCTCTGGACTATCCGGGAGCGGACCACGTCGCGGGAATGGAAATTGACAAAGCTGATTCCCTCGATTCCCTGCAGAATCGACATGGCGTTTACCAGGCCCGACACGGTGCCTCTGGGCAGGTCGGTCTGGGTTATATCCCCGGTTACGATTGCAGAAGTATCCTCCCCCAGGCGGGTGAGGAACATCTTCATCTGCTCCACCGTCGTATTCTGCGCCTCATCCAGGATTACGCAGGCGTGGTGAAGACTCCGGCCCCTCATGTAGGCAAGCGGGGCGATTTCGATCAGGTTGCTCTCCTCCAGACGGCGGACCATCTGGGGGGATATCATGAACTCCATTGCATCATAAAGCGGTTTGAGGTAGGGGTTGAGTTTCTGCGACAGATCACCGGGCAGGAAGCCCAGGGACTCCCCCGCTTCCACAACCGGTCTGGTCAGAATCAGTTTCTGCCTGCGTCCGCTGATGATCTGGGACAGGCACCAGGCCACCGCCAGAAAGGTTTTCCCCGTTCCGGCGGGTCCGATTCCGAAGGTAACCTGGGAATTGTCCAAAGCCCTGAGATAGCGCCTCTGGGCGGGGCTTTTGGGGTACACGCTCCGGTTTCCGAGATTCAGAACAAGGTTTTTGGAATCCCCCGCGGTGCCGGCGCTAAGGCCCTCCGGCAGACCTTTGGATGAAACCAGATCCTGATACTCCATGAAGATTTCCGATTCGGTTACCGGGCTGCCCGTGCCGGCCAGGATTCTGAGTTTGTCGATCAACGCGGAAAAAAGGTCACAGAGGGCCGCGTCGTCCGAGTCGAGAGTCATCGTGTCCCCGCGCAGATACACCAGGGCATCCAGGAGGTTCTCCAGATACGGGATGTTCGCGTCGTTAGCTCCGCAGACAGCTCCCAGGGTATCCCTGTTGTCAAACGTTACCGTACGACTCAATCACTCCACTCCTCTGTCCTCTCGACCAGCAGGTCGGGAATCGCGTTCCACTTTATGTAGAAAGAAGCTGTCTGTTTCCAGACCCAACTTCCCTCCGATAATACTACGCCGGCATTGTATTGGCAATGGAAATCCCAATCTTTCATGTAGTGGGTCAGCTCCGCCGACAGGCCGGAAAGGTTGAATCCGGTGTCGTATCTGCCGCCTCCGACGAAGTCGAAGGATCTCAGCAGATCCTGGACGGCCAGGGTCGGGCTGAAACTGCCGCCGTCATCGAAATAACGGTAGAAACTGCTGTTTGAAGTGCTGACCTTCAGGCTGAAATCCAGGAATTCGGCTATGCAGAATACCAGGTTCACCGAAGCGCTGAGGCTGGAGGCGTAGCGGTTGCGGAAATCGTAGTCGAGGCTGAGGTTGAGTTCGGCCCGGGCGGCGATCCTGCCCTTCCATAAGGAGAACTCCAGCGAGGGAACCGAGGCGACGGCTTTCATCGTCGCCAGTCTCACCGCTCTGCCCGAGCCCACGTCGTAGCCCTCCCAGTTGAAGGAAAGATAGCTCTGCTTCCAGCCGAGCTTGAGCCCCAGGTCCCCCAGTTCGAACTGTTTTTTCATGCTGAGGTTCTGCGAGAGGACCGGCCCGTCGGTGCCGAAGCGGTAGGAGGCGTTCTGGCTGAACACGAACGAGTCCCAGCCCAGGGCGGATTTGGAGAAGTCATAGGTGCCTGAAGCCCCTGCATTGAAGGCCCCGAGTTTCAGGCTGGCCTGGGCGGACAGTTTTGTCGCCTGAAGCCCACCGTCGGGGTTTTCGGCAAACACCTGGGATACGGAGGCGGTCAGCGCCTGGTCCGAGTACCTGATCTGAGGGGTCAGGGTCTGCCGGGTCGGCTTGAGGGTCTGGACGGCGGAGAAAGTGAAGCGTCCCGCCGGCAGGCTCAGCGAGAGGCGGTGCGAGCTGACGTTGGCGCTGTCCCATTTGAACGATTCGGAGGAAAGTTCCCCTCCGGTGCGGTTGAAGGACAGGATTTTCCAGTTCAGGTTGTAGGTCAGACCTATGATGGGAACCGAAACCTGGAGCTTGCTGACCAGCTTTCCGTTGTCCGTCGGCTCCTCCCCCGCCGTCTTGGTAAGCCTGAAGCTGGGAGCCAGACTCTCGGACAGGGTGAACAGCCGGTCTCCGAGGTTCGAGGACAGGGTCAGGGTTCCGTCGCTTCCGTAGTTGAGCACCGCCTTTGAGAAATCGCCGTCATCGGCGGTGTCGGAGAGGGTCTGGGTCCATGAATAACCCAGGTTGAGGGTGTTGTTGTACGAACGGGATGAGACGGTCTGAGGTTCGGTCCCGCTGTAAAGCTTCAATCCGTCCGGCAATTTGTCTGCCTCACCCTCGGCAGAAAGGGCGTCGCGCCTTTCTAAAAGCGAGCGGGCGTAGGGGTCAGTGTAATCGGTGCGGTCGACTTTGGAGGTGCTGTGCTTTACCGAGAGGTTCAGAAGCTTTCCGCTGACGGCTACCGACATCGACGGGAGGGTGGCCGAATCGATGGTGAACCTTTTTTCCGAGGAGGAGTACTTCCAGTTGACCTTGGCCTCGAGTGAGTTGATCTTAAGCGAGTTTATCCAGGGCTTGAGCTTCTTGGGCGTCAGGTCGGCCTTTAGATTCAGGTCCCAGATGTAGGAATTGACGGTCTTGAATGTATCGGGGAACTCCTGCTCGGAGCCGAACAGGGCGTCCAGCGAGAAGGTGTCCAGACGGTTGGAATAAAGCTGCCGGACGTACGGGTCGGTGTAGAACGGCAGTTTCAGGCTGACACTGAGCCGGTCGGTGGACACCGAGGCCTGCAGTTCCTCAAAGAATCTCAGGCCATAGGTCGTGTCGGTCCAGTCCCTGCCGAGGGAGGCCTGCAGGTCAAGTTTCTCGGCACCCTTGTTGAAACTGTTGACCGTGACCAGTCCCAGATGCAGCCCTCCGTACTGATACACATCGGCCAGGACGGCCATGTAACTGCCGGTCGAGCGGGCCCAGGTTTCGGTTTCGCCCAGGTCTTCCCCGGGATCGACGCTGCGGTAGAGGATTCCGTCCCGGATGAATTCGCCGGTTTCCGAACTGCGCAGGAGGGTGGCGAACGAAGAGGCGCCGGCGCTGAGCCCGGACAGCGGATACACACCGTAGATTTCGGTTGTCGTGTTGAGGAACATGCCCCTGTCGGATGCCAGACCGATGGCCGGGTTGAAGGACAGTCTGGCCCCCGAGTAGAAGAACGCCGGCAGCCAGAGTACCGGGACGCGCCCCAGGTTCAGCCGGGCTCCGACGAGGAACATGTCTCCGTCGTCGAGCAGGACTGTCTTTTCGGTGCGGATGCTCCAGTACGGGTCGGTCGGGCTGGTGGCTATGCTTCCGCCGTCCAGGGCGACTATGTCGGCCCCGCCGAGGTAGGTGATCGTCTCGCCGGTGGCGTAGAACTGGACGGTCTCGTTTTCGCTGTTGGTGCGCTGGGCGACTATCGTGCCGCCTGAAAGCCTGATATCGGAGGCGTTCCAGTCATAGCAGACGACGTCCCCGTCGATTTCGCGGCTGCCTGCACTGTCGGTGAACTTCACCGTCCCCATCGCGGTCAGAATCCCGGCGGAGGAGTCGATTATCACCCTGTCGGCCGTCAGTTCCCAGCCGTCATCGGAAACGGAGAACCTCAGCTGCACCTCTCCCTCGAGGATCACGAGGCTACCGGATGACGTGATTGATAGGGCGTTTTCAATCTCGAGAGTGTAACTGCCCTCCCCGCTGTCGGTGTCCCGGGTTCCGACCGGGGCGTCGATATCCCCTCCGTAGCCGGCGGTGAGGAAGTCCGTGATGCGCTCCCTGAGCGATTCGGCCGAACCGGCGGACGACAGGCCGTATGCTGTAGCCATCGTCCTCAGTTCCTGGAGGGTGAGCCTGTCCAGCGACAGATTAAGCAGTCCCGCCTGAACGCTGAAAACGGCGAACAGGAACACCACAAGGGCTGCGATTGCTATCCTAAAGGGCTCAGGCTTTCTCATCCAGCAATCTCTTCAGATAGTGTCCGGTGTAGGACTGCGGGCAGAGGGTGACCTCCTCCGGAGTGCCGGTGCAGACTATTCTGCCGCCGCCGGATCCGCCTTCGGGTCCGAGGTCGATTACATGGTCGGCAAGTTTGATCACGTCGAGGTTGTGCTCGATCAGCACCACGGTGTTTCCCTCGTCGGCCAGGATGTCCAGTACTTCCATCAGTTTCTTGACATCGGCAAAATGAAGTCCGGTCGTCGGCTCGTCCAGGACGTATAACGTCTTTCCGGTGCTGACCTTTGACAGTTCCAGACTCAGCTTGACCCTCTGTGCCTCTCCTCCGGACAACGTCAGGGCGCTCTGGCCGAGCTTGATATAGTCCAGTCCGACCCTCTTGAGCATTCCGATTTTCTTTTTCAGGGCAGGAACGGCGCTGAAGAACTCATACGCCTCGGCCACGCTCATGTCCAACACATCGCTGATGCTCTTGCCCTTGTACCGGACGGCCAGGGTTTCCTGGTTGTAGCGCTTCCCGTGGCAGACGTCGCACTTTACGTACACATCGGAGAGGAACTGCATCTCGATCTTTACGGTTCCGTCACCCTTGCAGGACTCGCAGCGGCCTCCGGGAACGTTGAAGGAGAACCTTCCCGGGCCGAAGCCCCGGGCCTTGCTCTCAGGCAGAGAGGCAAAGAGGCTCCGGATATGGTTGAAAATCCCGACATATGTGGCCGGGTTGCTTCGGGGTGTGCGGCCGATCGGGCTCTGGTCGATGTTGATGATTTTGTCCAGATACTCCAGACCTTCGATGGATGTGTATCCGTCCCGGTTCTCCGTCTGACGGTTGAAATGCCGGCGCAGGGCCGGCACCAGGATCTGGTTGAGCAGGGTGCTCTTTCCGCTACCTGAAACGCCGGTGATGACGATCATCTTGCCCAGGGGGAACGACACGTCCAACCCCCTGAGGTTGTTTTTTGCGGCTCCGCAGAGAATCAGTTCATGCCCGTTTCCGGGACGTCTGAGAAGCGGTACCGGGATGCTCAGTTCGCCGGAGAGGAACCTTCCGGTCAGGCTGTCGGGGTTGGCCCGGACCTGCTCGGGTGTCCCCTGGGCGGTTATTCGGCCGCCGTTCTCCCCCGCCCCCGGTCCGAGGTCGACGACATAGTCGGCCTGGCGGATCGTATCCTCGTCATGCTCGACGACCATCACGGTGTTTCCGATGTCCCTCAGGTTCTTCAGGGTGTCGATGAGTTTCTGGTTGTCCCGCTGGTGCAGTCCGATTGACGGTTCGTCCAGTACATACAGCACCCCGCTGAGGGCTGAACCGAGCTGGGAAGCCAGACGGATCCTCTGAGCCTCGCCTCCGGACAGGGTCACGGCGCTCCGGCTGAGGGTCAGAT
The DNA here is from genome assembly GCA_017614375.1 of Spirochaetales bacterium. Lineage (GTDB taxonomy): Bacteria > Spirochaetota > Spirochaetia > Sphaerochaetales > Sphaerochaetaceae > JAAYFO01. Next base: position 196,526 of record JAGABZ010000006.1, on the reverse strand, counting down.
ATTCGATTCCCACGTTGGTCAGGAACCTCAGGCGGGAGAGGATCTCGCGGATGATCTGGGCGGAAATCGACTGTTCCTGCCCGGTCAGCTTCAGGCCTTCGAAGAAGGCAACCGATTCCGAGACGCTCAGGTCAGACAGGGAGATGATATTCTTTCCGCCCACGGTGACGGCCAGAGATTCTGGTTTGAGCCTCCGGCCGTGACAGGTCGGGCAGTCGGAGATGCTCTGGAACTGGGCCAGCCAGGAGCGGATCATCATCGAGTTGGTCTCGGCCATCCTGCGTTTGAGGTCGTTGACCACCCCGTACCAGCGTTTCATGCCGTTGTAACTGAAGCCTTCCTTCTGGTTGACATGGACCGGCAGGCGTTCGGGCAACCCGTAGAGGATGATGTTGATCTGCTCGTCGGTCAGGTCGCAGAAAGGTGTGTCCAGGGTGAAGCCCAGCCTCTTGCCCAGAGCCTCGAAGGTGGCGTTTCCGAAATAGGCGGACGGATTGATCGTCTTCACCGCTCCCTGGTTGAAACTCAGGGTGCGGTCCGGGATGATCTTGTCCGGGTCGAACTCGGTCTTGAATCCCAGGCCCTTGCAGTCGGGACAGGCTCCGAAGGGGCTGTTGAAACTGAACATCCTCGGCTGGAGTTCGCCGACGCTGATTCCGCAGTAGGGACAGCTGTTCTTTTCGGAGTAGATTGTGTACGAGGGTTCCCCGCCCTCGGACACGAGGCCTATTTCTACAAGTCCGCCTGCCATCTCAGAGGCAGTTTCGATCGATTCGGCCAGGCGCTGCCGGGTGTCGGAGCGCAGAATCAGCCTGTCGGTCACTATCCCGATCGAGTGCTTTACGTTCTTGTCCAGCGTCAGGGGTTCGTCCAGGGATACGAGTTTCCCGTCGATCCGGGCCCTGGAGAAACCGCTGCTTCTGGCGTCGGAGAGGAGTTTCCTGTATTCGCCTTTCTTGCCTATGACCACCGGAGCCACGACGATCAGGCGGGAGCCTTCGGGGCTTTGGGTGACCTTTGAGACAATCTGGTCGACCGACATCTCGGAGATTTCCCTGCCGCAGACCGGGCAGTGAGGCCGGCCGATGCGGGCGTAAAGCAGGCGGTAATAGTCAAAGATCTCGGTTATGGTTCCCACCGTGGAACGGGGGTTGCGGTTGGTCGATTTCTGTTCGATGGAGATGGCGGGGCTGAGGCCTTCGATGCTGTCCACGTCGGGCTTGTCCATCACGCCCAGGAACTGGCGGGCGTAGGAGGACAGCGATTCCATGTACCGCCTCTGGCCCTCGGCGAAAATCGTATCGAAAGCCAGAGAGGATTTGCCGCTGCCGGAGAGGCCCGAGATGACTATCAGCTTGTTTTTCTCAAGCTCGAGGTTAATGCTCTTCAGGTTGTGCTCACGGGCTCCCCTGATAATCAGCCTGTTGTCCATCAGATTTCCTCAAAGGCCTCCCAGAAGGCCTTTTGCGCGTCACAGCGGTCGATTTTCCGGTACAACTCGCCCTTTTTGTAGATGAAGACGGCGTTTCCGATTCCGGTCACTGCCAGATCGGCGTTTTTCGCCTCTCCGGGCCCGTTGACCTGACAGCCCATGAACGCCACGGTGACGTCCTTCTGACTCTGCAGGAGACGAGCCTCGACCGAGGCGAGAAAGCCCTCGCTGTCGAAGCTGTATCTGCCGCATCTGGGGCAGGCGACGATTCTGACCCCGCCTCTGCGCAGCCCCAGGGTCCTGAGAAGTTCGACTCCGGCCTGGACTTCCTTTTCAATCGGCCCGTTGATCGAGTAGCGGATCGTGGCCCCGATTCCCCGGGAGAGGAGTCTGCCCAGTGTCCAGGTTCCGCGGACGCAGGAGGAAATCACTCCCCCGCCCTCGGTCACACCCAGATGCTGGGGACAGGAACTCTTGCCGGCGAACTCCAGACAGGCTGCGAATGTCTCCTCAGGGTCGGAAGACTTGAGCGAAACCACTGTGTTCCGGAAACCTGCACTCTCAAACCAGGACAGGTATTCCAGGGCGGTATCGACCATGACCGAGACCCTGTTGCCTCCGGTCCTGGGCAGGCTGCCGCTGTTCAGACCGATTCGGATGCAGCGGTCCAGATCGCGGGCCTTCCTGACGACCTCCATCGTCTTCCATTTCGGCCCTATGTTTCCCGGGTTGATCCGGATTTTCGAGAATCCCGTGTCCAGGGCGTCCAGGGCCAGACGGTAGTCGAAATGTATGTCGGCAACCAGGGGCATCGGTGAACGGGAACAGATTTCCCTGAAAACTTCCCTGTCCTGTGTGCTGTTGTACGAGAACCTGAACAGGTCGCAACCCATGGCGTGCAGTTCATGCAGGCGGCCGACGACGTAATCCGGGTCGCTTTCGACCCTGTGGTCGTACATCGACTGGACGCTGACGTTTTTTCCGTTCTCGAATACCAGTCCGCCGGCGTTGGCCCGGGTGCTCATATTCCGGCCTCCTTCAGACGTCTGAAGCAGTCTCTCATCAGCTCAAAGAAGCCCTCGCGGTCAACCCTGCGGGCGAAGCGGACGATGTGACCGGGGTCTTTCCACATCAGGCTGGTCCGGCCGTAGTTCAGCTCGGATTTCGTGTCCACCTCGATTGTCTCCTCGGTGAAACTGAACAACTGCGGCTTGATGAGATAGGCGATGCAGCACGGGTCGTGCATCGCCGGATAGTCGTGGATGTACTTCAGACAGCTCTCGGCGTAAAAGCCCATGCTGGCGCAGAAAATCTCGGAGGCCCTCCCACCGGTTTTCCTGATGTCCTCAATCAGCTGAGGGTTGATGATCGTCTGCAACGTGCAGTCCAGCCCCATCATCACAATCGGGGCGCCGCAACTCAGAACAATCTGCGCCGCCTCGGGGTCTGCGAAGATGTTGAACTCCGCGTTGGGAGTGACGTTTCCCTGCCCCGAGGTGCCGCCCATGACGACAATCTGCTTCAGAGCTCCGGCCAGGCGGGGTTCGACCCGCAGCGCCAGGGCCAGGTCGGTATACGGCCCGACCGAGACGAACGTGATCTGCCCCGGATTGTCCATCACCGTCCTGATGATGAACTCCACGGCATTGCCGCTTTGTACCTGCTTTTTTCTCGGACCGAAAACCGGACCGGCAAAACCGTTCTCTCCGTGGATTGCAGGGGCGTTGGCCCTGCTGCGCAGAAGCGGAGCGGGACTGCCGGCGAACACGGGGGCCTCGATTCTTAGCGCATCGGCCAGATTGAGTGTGTTCTCCAGCGTGTTGTGAAGCGGTGAGTTGCCGTTGACGGCAATCAGAGCCTCAATCCTGATTCCGGGATGGGAGGCCGCCATCTCGATGGCCACAGCGTCGTCATGTCCGGTATCGACATCCAGAATAATCCGTTCCATACGTCCCTCTTTCTTGAGAAGATTAACTTAATAGCAAAACAAAAACAACATCAGCCTGCGCCATCTGACGAAAAACAAAAAGGACCGGCCAGCGACCGGTCCCGGATTTCGGCGGCAGATGCTATGAACGTGCCTCCGTAAACGGCTGTCCGCTTGCCCGCGGCGCGTAGTCCTTTCCGCTGAAGATAATCAGCGTAATCAGCGTGATGGCGTACGGGATGATGTTGAACACCTCGCTCGGAATCGACTTGAGGGCGGGGAAGTTCGTGGCGATTACCGACAGGGCCTGGGCCGTACCGAAAAGGAAGGCCGCTCCGGTCACCCCGAGCGGGGTCCAGCGTCCGAAGGCCACGGCGGCGATGGCGATGAATCCCCGTCCGTTGATCGTGTTGGAGGTGTACTGGATCGTCTGGGTCAGGACGATGCAGCCTCCGGCCAGACCGGAGAGGACACCTGAAGTGATGACTCCGACATACCGGATGCGGCGTACGTTGATTCCTACCGATTCAGCGGCGGCAGGATGCTCACCGCAGGCGCGCAGGTGAAGCCCGAACGGTGTCTTATAAAGCACAAACCAGGCAATAAGAACGACTGCAAGCGCGATATAGGCCGTCGGATACAGCCCGAGGGCATCGGTGGTCATGCCTATTCTGAACTCTTTGGTCCGGTCCGCGTGGAACAGAATCTGCGAGGCGAAGATCGTCACGCCGTCGGCCAGGAGGTTGATTCCGGTACCGGAAATCGTCTGGTCGGCATTGAAGTTGATTGCCGCCACGGCGTGTATCAGTGAGAACAGGGCCGAGATGACCATACCGATGAGCAGGGCGACGACCAGGGAGTATCGGCCGCTGCCGCCGGCCTCCATCAGGTAATGGGTGCTGGCGCAGGCACAGGCTCCGATTCCCATCAGACCTTCGAGGGCGATGTTCACGACTCCCGAGCGTTCGCAGATCATTCCGCCTATGGCGGTGATCAGAATCGGGGAGACAATCATCAGAATGGTCGGAATGCTGCTTATGATCAGGTTCATTTGCTCGCCTCCTTTCTGACTCTGGCCTTTGCGCGCTGCTGTTTTATCAGTTCGAGGCCGCTTCTCAGAGCGATGAATACGACTATCAGGCCCTGGATGATATAGGTGATTTCCTTGGGGATATCCATCGTCTGCATGATCGACTGGGCTTCCTTGAGGATTCCGAAGAGGATGCCGGCGATGAAGGTCCCCACCGCGGTGTTGTTTCCGACCAGGGCGACGGCGATTCCCATGAATCCGTAGCCGTCCTGGGCCGAGAGAACACGGCCGCTTGTGAACGCTCCGCCCAGCAGGACGCAGGCTCCGGCCAGACCGGAGAAAGCTCCGGAGATCGCCATCGCCAGTCCGATGTTCTTCACCACGTTGATTCCGCTGCAGCGGGCTGCTTCCTTGTTAAGTCCGGTGGCGCGGAATCCGAAGCCGAGCCGGGTCTTTTCCATGATGAACCAGTACACCACGCAGGCAAAGATCATGATGAAAAAGGCAATGTTGAGGTTCGACGTCGGGATGAGGAACTTCTGAAGCAGGGCCTGGGAGGGAAGCGGGCCCGTCTTGTACGTATTGGCACCGGGGAGGTTCAGACTGATCAGTCTGGAACCGTACAGGGCCACATAGTTGAGCATGATCGTGGCGACAACCTCGCTGACCTGGTATTTGGCTTTGAGAACTCCGACAAGTCCGCCCCAGAGGGCTCCGCAGAGGGTGGCCAGCAGAAGACAGGCGATCCACATGCCGGGGAACGGCTTGACCAGCAGGGCAAAGGCCTGGGCCACGGTCATGCCGACGACGTACTGGCCTTCACCTCCGATGTTGAACAGGCCGACGCGGCAGGCAAAGGCCATCGTCAGTCCCGTAAGGACGAAGGGAACCGAGTACGCCAGAGTCTCGCCGACGTAGCGGAAGTTCCACACTCCCCTGTTGTTCTTCTGGCCGACCATCGAGATCAGCAGGGAACGCAGGAGGTTGCCGGGCTTTTTGCCGACCAGGGCCACCAGGATGATGGCCACGAGGAATCCCAGCAGAACCACGGCAACCGAAGTGGCGCCGTTGCTGTTGAGGAACCAGTCAATGAAGCTGCGTCTGGGCTTCAGGGTCTTTTCATTACTGCTCATCGGATTCCTCCTTCGCCGACTTTACGCCGGCCATCATGAGTCCGATTTCCTCGGCGGTGATTTCACCGGCGTTGGAGACCCCGACGATGGTGCCCTTGCTTATCGTGGCGATTCTGTCGCAGAGGTTCATGATCTCATCAAGTTCGAAACTGACCAGGAGGACGGCTTTTCCGGCATCACGCTCGGAGAGGATGCGGCGGCGGATGTACTCGATGGCGCCGACATCCAGACCGCGGGTCGGCTGGGCGACTATCAGGAGGTCGTGGACCATGCTCATCTCGCGGGCCACCGCCAGTTTCTGCTGGTTTCCTCCGGAAAGCGATCCTCCCGGGGTCTGTGCGCCTTGGCCGCAGCGGATATCGAACTCGTCGATTGCGGTCTCGGCGTCCCTGGTCATCTTAGTGAAGTCGATTATGCCCAGTTTCGAGGAGTACACCGGGGTGTAGTAGTTCTTCAGCGCGAAGTTCTCGGAAATCGACATTCCCTGGACGATGCCGTACTTCTGGCGGTCCTCGGTGATATATCCGATCCCGGCCTCGACACGTTCGCGGATTCCCATCCTGGTAATGTCCTTTCCGTTGAAAAGCACGCTGCCGGAATGGACCGGACAGAGACCCCACAGGGCGTGGAGCAGCTCAGTCTGTCCGTTTCCGTCGATTCCGGCGATTCCGAGGATTTCACCCTTGCGGACAAAGAACGAGCAGTCCTTGACCTTCTGGGTTCCCTGGCTGTCGCAGACGGTCAGGTCCTTTACCTCCAGAACCGTGTCGCCGGGCTCGGCGGGCTTTTTCTCGATTTCAAAGACGACGGGGCGTCCGACCATCATCGTGGCCAGTTCCTGCTCCGAGACGTCGGCCACATCGACGGTGCCGATGTATTTGCCGCGGCGCAGGACGCTGCACTTCTCCGCGACAGCCTTGATTTCCTTGAGCTTGTGGGTAATCAGGATGATTGTCTTTCCCTCGGATTTCAGGCGGCGGATGATGTCCATCAACTCGTCGATTTCCTGCGGGGTCAGTACGGCGGTCGGCTCGTCAAAGATGATGATGTCGCTGTCGGAGTACAGGGTCTTGAGAATCTCGACGCGCTGCTGCATTCCGACGGTGATGTCCTCGATCCTGGCCCTGGGGTCGACGCTCAGGCCGTAGCGGTCGGACAGTTCCCTGACCTTCTTTTCGGCGGCAGCCATGCTCAGCAGGGAGAACCGGCCCCTGGCCGGGTTGACCTTGGTCTCGTCCCCGCGGGCCTTGCCGAAAAAGGTCAGATATGATCTTCTCGGCTCGCGGCCGAGTACGATGTTCTCTGTTACTGTGTAGTTGTGAACCAGTTTGAAGTGCTGGTGGACCATTCCGATACCGAGTTCGGTGGCCACGTTGGGGTCCTTGATCCGCACCGGGTTTCCGTTGATGCGGATTTCACCGCCGTCAGGGGCATAGGCGCCGAAAAGCACCGACATCAGGGTGGACTTCCCTGCCCCGTTCTCTCCCAACAGCGCGTGGATCTCGTTCCGTTTGACACGGAGCGTGATGTTGTCGTTTGCGATGATACCGGGGAAGGTCTTGGTTATCCCCAGCATCTCGATTGCGTATTCAGAATCCACGGCAACCTCCCTTTTGGAGTAATACCGGCCGGCTCAAACCGGCTCGGAATACGAAAAGAGGGACTGCCGGAACCGGCAGTCCCCTGAAACATCCGTTGTTGTCAGTCGTCGAGGGCGGACAGTCCGGCAGGAACGGCGCCGGCTGCGAGAGCCTCTTTGTAAGTCTTGTAGACCTTGATCTTTCCGGAGATGATGTCGGCCTTGGCCTGCTCACAGGCAGCCTTGGCAGCATCGGAAAGCTCGGGGTTGGCTGCGGAGTATCCGACACCGCCGTCAACCATGTCCATCTGGACGACAACACCTTCGAAGGCGCCGGCTTCAATCTTCTGAAGGGCATCGAGGGTGGAGTTCTCGACGAGCTTGAGCATCGAGGTAAGAACGGAGGACTTGGTTCCCTCGTAGATACCGTCGGAATACTGGTCGGAGTCTACGCCGATGGCCCAGACGTTCTTTCCGGCCATCCTGTACTCCTTGGCCTGGGCGATGGTTCCGTTTCCGGTTCCGCCGGCTGCGGAGAAGATGCAGTATACGCCGTTGTCATACCAGGCCTTGGCCTGAGCCTTTGCCAGCTCCGGCTTGCCCCAGTCGTTGGCATAGTAGTCGACGATCTCGGCGTTCGGGAACACGGAGAGGACGCCCATGACATAACCGACTTCGAACTTGGTGATGGTGGCGCTGGGAACTCCGCCGATGAATCCGAACTTCGGATTCTCAATGCCGTCGGCCTTTGCCTGCATGGCAGCCGCGACACCGACGAGGTAGGAGCCCTGCTCCTCACCGTAGATGTACTGTCTGATGTTGGCGCCGGAGAGCCAGTCGACATCGACGATCATGAACTTCTGATTCGGATACAGCGGAGCAACTTCTCCGAGTGCGTCGGCCCAGGTGAATCCGGTGACGATGATCAGGTCATAGCCCTGGTCAGCGGCGTTCTTCAGGTTCGGGATGTACATGTCGGCGGAAGCCGCGGTGATTACATCATAAAGAGTGCCCTTGGAAGCGGGATTCTCGACGGTCTCGCCGTAGAAATCGACGATTCCGCGCCATGCGGCTGCGTTGAACGACTTGTCATCGATACCGGTGGCATCGGTCAGAAGGCGTACGGTCGGCTTGGTGGAAGCGGCGGCTTCTTTCTGTGCCTGTGCAAAGGCCGAGAAAGCAACCGTGAGAACCAGCAGGATCACGATAAGTTTTTTCATTTTCTCCTCCGTTTTGCGCCGAAACACGGGCGCAAAGTTTTGATAACAGTATAGTGTGTTACTTGCTCAAAAGCAACATGCTGAAGACCAGCGAGAACAGGGCGACTGTCTCGATTACACCGACGATGATGAAGTAGTTCGCCGTTCCCTTTCCGGTGTCCGCCAGGGCGTCACAGGCACAGGCCGCGGCCTTTCCCTGCATCCACGCCGACAGTCCGATGGCGAAACCGCCGAACACACCGGTGAACATACCCAGCAGAGGGTCGAATCCGGTTTCCCTGAGGTGGTTTCCGATGAAGTTCATCAGCAGGAATCCGTAGATTGTCTGGGTCAGCGGAGCTCCGCCGAAGGCGATCATGATGAAGGGGGCCGGCTTGCCGTTGGCGTAGCATTTCTTCCAGCCGCCGATTGCAGCTCTTCCGGCCACTCCGGCCCCGAGTCCGGAACCGAGGGCTGAGATGCACAGTGCGCAGGCCATTCCGATGTAGACGATGTTCATTCTTATTCTCCTTGCGTTGTTTTGCGGAAAGGTTCGTATGCTATTCCGGTCCAGCCCATGCCGAGCTGTCCGGAAAACTCCAAGAGATTGAGTCTGACCCCGTGGACGACCACGGAAAGCAGGCCCATTACCAGGTTCAGGCCGTGTCCGATGACCAGAACCAGCACTCCCGCCGGGAGGGCCAGGCCGCCGAGCATCGGTGATGCCATTTCGTTGAAGCTCTCGGCAATCGCCAGAGATGCCATGCCGACCGCGAACAGACGGATGTAACTCATGATGTTGCCGAAGGCGCTGATTGTGTTCAGGAAAGTGGTGAAAAGCCCGCCGGCGCCTGAGGACAGGCCCCGGGCGAACTTGATCCCGGGTCCCTGGAAGCCGAAGACGACAACCAGCACGAAGCCGGCTCCCACGCAGGTGAATATCGCCCCGGCGTTGACATCGGTCCGGTTGAGGACCAGCAGCAGCACGAGAAAGTACAGGGCGTCGATCATCACCAGCCAGCCGATGTCGGCCACCAGGCTCAGATCTTTGGCCCCGGCCTTTCGGATGACGTTCATCACGCAGGCCAGGGACAGCTGGAGCGTTCCGACTATGAAGCACAGCTGCATAACGGTGTCCTGGGCGGTTTTTGCCGTCACCCCGAACAGTTCGTGGAAGTTGGATATCTCCTTGACGACGAAAACCTGCAGAAGCGGGCAGGCTTCGAGGATGGCGCGGCTTCCGAACCAGGTCCCCGTCATGGCGCCCCAGATTACCGTGGCCGCCCCCAGGACATAGATCAGAAGCACCGCGTTGCTGGCCTTTTTCGTCTTCATGTGGATAAGCGCCCCGGCAATCAGGAATATCACCCCGTAGGCGGCGTCGCCTATGATCATGGCAAAGAACAGGGCGAAGAACGCCAGGAACCACATGCTGATGTCGTACTCGTAGTATCCCGGGACAGTGCCGAGCATGTCGAACACCGGTTTCATCAGCCGGGTGACCTTGTTGTAGATGACTTTGGTCGGAGGTTCGTCCTCCGGGTTGACTTCATCGACCATGCAACCGTAGCCGAGCTGCGAAACCCTGCGGCGGAAAGTCTCCAGTCCGCCCTCGGGAATGAAGCCGGTGATCCAGCAGAGGCTGTCGCCCTCATCCACCTCGCAGGTGGCCATCTCGAGCTTGATTGCCTCTCCTATCGAATCTATTCTCCTCTTGAAGGCATCGATCAGCGAAGCGCCGTCGGCAATTCTCGCCTTGTGCTTCTGTGTCTCCGCCTCGTTTTCAGCGATCGTCCTGCGGATTGCCACCGGCGAGAATCTCCATGCGTGGAACGCAACAGCTCCGGTCTCGGGCGGGAGCTTGGCCCCGACAACGGCTATAGCCTGCCGTCCGGAAACCGGTGAGAGCCTGATCCACGACACATCGCCGGGGAGTTTTTCAAGTTCCTTCTTTCCGATTGTGTAGAAGTGAAGCCCTACCCCCAGTGAATGGAGACGGACCAGGTCTGAGGCATCGTAGTCGCCCCAGCCCTCGATATCCGAAAGGCGCAGTCTGAGTCTGGCGGTCTCCTCGGTCAGGGCCCGTACCCTGTCCAGGGCGTAGAGATAATCGCTGCGGATCCGGTCGAATTCCCCGTCGGCGACGGGCTTCTGCGCCGGGCGGGTTTTCGGGGAGTTCTCCTCCAGGGCGAGAACTATGCGCTGCAGGTCGGCCAGCTCGGCTCTGAACGTCTCCAGAGCGGCTGTCGAGACGGCCTTTGAACGCTCGAAACTGATGTGCATCAGCCCGATATCCCTCAGGTCGCTGACCATCTTCCTTCTGTCCGCCGAGCGTGAAACCAGAGCGGCTTTGTACATCTTTTCAATCATTGGGCCTTCTCCAGTTTCTTTTTGGCGATCTTTCCCCGGACGACTGCGGAGGTCTGCTGGTCTCCGAGGTAGATTCCGATTCTCCGGATGTTCTCCTTCGCCTCGGGAATCTTGACTTTCTCAAAGAGGTTCACCCTCTGGCTGGTCGAACGCAGTTCCTTTTCCAGCAGGAAGATCTGACGGCTCAGGGTGGCGTTCATCGCGTCGAGCCTGGCCAGTTCCTTCAGCTCGTAGACCGCGGCGTCAACCCACAGCGGGTAGTCGGCAAAGTCATAGGAGATGTCCTTGAAGCGCAAATCCTCAAACACCGGGATGCTCACCCCGGCGATGTTGCCCACTCCCCTCTTTATCAGGTCGATCTGGACCAGTTCCTCCAGTCCGGTTCCGCCGGCAAAGACGGTGTTCTCGTTGAACACCGCGATCCACCGGCTGAGGGCCTCCTCACGCCGGTTCTTCTCGGCGTCCAGTTCCGCACGGCGTGCCTGGATTTGTCTGATGACCATCTGGAGCTGCTGTTTTTTCAGCTGAAGCGTGGGAAGGTAGCGTTCGTACTGCTTGAGCGCGTCCTTCTGCTTCTTCTGCTCGTTCTTGGTCAGTTTGACCGCCATGCTCAGCCCTCCGTCCTGCGCGGCCAGCGCTCTTCGATCAGCGAGGTCTTCAGTCCGGTCTCGTTGGGTTCGAAGCATTCCGCCAGGATTTCCCAACCCAGGTCGAGGGCATCCTCGAGCGGGATGTTGACCGAAAGATCCATCAGCTTCGTTTCAAACAGGGCTCCGTACTTGAGCAGCTTGTTGTCCCAGTCGTTCATGTTGAAGCCCATAGACTTCTTTTCCAGCGAGTCCTTGTAGGCGGCGTAGAGCTTGATCATGCCGTCCATCAGCTGCCGGTGGTCATCGCGGGTGTCCTTGTTGACGTTCTGTTTCAGACGGGAAAGCGATCCGAACGGCTCGATTCTCCCGTTTTTCAGGTAATACTGTCCCTCGGTGATGTATCCGGTGTTGTCCGGGACCGGGTGGGTCACGTCGTCGCCGGGCATCGTGGTGACTCCGAGGATCGTCAGCGAGCCTGCACCCTCGAAGTCGACGGCCTTCTCGTAGCGGGAGGCCAGCTGGCTGTACAGATCACCCGGGTATCCGCGGTTCGAGGGAACCTGGTCCATCGTGATCGCCAGTTCCTTTTGGGCGTCGGCGAAGTTCGTCATGTCGGTCAGGAGGACCAGGACCTTGCGCCCGTCAAGCGCGAAGCGCTCGGCCACAGCCAGTGCCATGTCGGGCACCAGGGTACACTCGACCGTCGGGTCGCTGGCGGTGTGGATGAACATTATCGTGCGGCCCATAGCCCCGCTCTGCTCCAGCGTGTCGCGGAAGAACAGGTAGTCATCGTACTTCAGACCCATGCCGCCGAGGACGATCAGGTCGACTTCGGCCTGCATGGCAATCCGGGCCAGCAGCTGGTTGTAAGGCTCGCCGGATACGGAGAAGATCGGAAGCTTCTGCGATTCGACCAGGGTGTTGAACACGTCGATCATCGGGATTCCGGTCCGGATCATGTTCCGCGGGACGATACGCCTGGCTGGATTGACCGACGGTCCGCCGATTTCAATCATGTTCTCATCCAGCACCGGGCCGCCGTCCATCGGTCTGCCGCTTCCGGAAAAGACCCGGCCGAGCAGGTTTTCCGAGTAGGAAACCCTCATCGGTTCGCCGAGAAAGCGCACCGGGTCATCGGTGGAAACGCCCTGGGCGCCGGCGTAGACCTGAAGAGAGACCAGGTCCCCGTCAAGCTTGATGACGTTGGCGTAACTGTTTCCGACCATCGCCAGGTCCTGGTATCTGACCCCTTCGGCGCGGACGGTGATGACGTTTCCGATTATCGATTCGATTTTGGTGTAGACCTTCTGCATCAGCGGCCTCCCTTGTTGACGGCCTTTGAATCAACCAAGGCGTTGATTTCTTCCTCGAAAGAGGCGTAGCGCGGGTCGTCCGTCCTGACCCCGTTCCAGTCGAGGAACTTCTGCCTGAGCTGGTTGAAGAAACCGCGGACGGCCCGTTTGTCTTCCAGGTTGTACTCCGTCGTCAGCACCCTGTACAGCAGGTCGAAGACGTGGCTCTGCCTCTCGGGCAGGACCGCCGCGTCTACCGGGTCGAACGAGTTCTGCTGAAGGTATGCGGCATCGAGCAGTTCACCCTTCTGGTAGATGGTGTAGTCCTCCACCGAGGTTCCCTCCTCGCCGACGACCTTCATCATCTGGGAGACTTCGTTGCCCCTGAACAGAATCGAGCGGGCACGGTCGACCTTTTTCTGGTCGATGATTCCGCTGTATTTCGACCACGAGTCGAGCGGGTGGATCGCGGGATACTTGCGGGCGTCGCTGCGCTCGCGGGACAGTCCGTGAAAGGCTCCGACGACCTTCAGCGTCGCCTGGGTCACCGGCTCCTCGAAGTTTCCTCCGGCCGGGCTGACTGTTCCGCCTATCGTGACGGAGGCCACGGTGCCGTCGTTCAGCCGGACCTTGCCCGCCCTCTCATAAAAGGCGGCGATGACGCTTTCCAGGTATGCGGGAAATGCTTCCTCGCCCGGGATTTCCTCGAGACGGCCGCTCATTTCCCTCATCGCCTGGGCCCAGCGGCTGGTCGAGTCTGCCAGAAGCAGGACGTTCAGACCCATCTGCCGGTAGTACTCGCCCATCGTCACGGCGGTGTATACGGAAGATTCGCGGGCGGCGACGGGCATGGACGAGGTGTTGCAGATGATGATCGTTCTCTCCATCAGGGTCCTGCCCGTCTTCGGGTCAATCAGTTCGGGGAATTCCTTGAGCGTTTCGACTACTTCGCCGGCACGCTCTCCGCAGGCGGCGATGATTACTATGTCGACATCGGCGTTCTTGCTCGTCATGTGCTGGAGGACGGTCTTGCCCGCTCCGAACGGTCCGGGGATGCAGTAGGTCCCGCCCTTGGCTATCGGAAGGAAAGTGTCGATGATCCGGATTTTCGTCACCAGCGGCTCGTCGGGGCGCAGGCGCTCTTTGTAAAGCTTTATCGGGCGCTTGACCGGCCAGGAAAAGACCATGGTGCACTCTTTTTCGTTGCCCCTGGGGTCGGTCAGGACGGCTACTTTGGAGCGGACGTTGTATGTGCCGGCGGGGACTATCGATTTGACCGTCCAGTCCGTATCGGCAAAGGAGAAGGGAACCATGATCCGGTGGGTAAAGACACCTTCGGGAACGGTCCCGAGCGTATCACCGGGGCGGACCTTCTGCCCCTGTACGGCAACCGGGGTGAAATCCCAGTCCCGGTTTGGAATCGGGTCGAGGTAAACGCCCCGCTGGAGAAAGAATCCGCACTTCTCGGCCAGGTCGGGAAGCGGGTTCTGCAGTCCGTCGTAGACCTGGGTCAGCAGTCCGGGTCCGAGTTCGACGCTGAGCATCTCCGAAGTGAAGGTCACGCTGTCACCGACAGCGATTTTGTTTGTCATTTCGAAGATCTGCATGTCGGCGAACTGCCCGCGGATCTTGATGACCTCGCCTTTGAGTCTGGTGTTGTCGACGGAGATGTATCCGACTTCGTTCTTGGAGATGGCTCCCTCGAAGCGGACTGTCACCATGTTTCCGTTGACTCCGACCACACGACCTGTTTTATTGTCCATACTGTTCTCCGGTTAGGTATTCGTTTCGAAAATCACGCTCTGAAGCCCGGCAAAGAGGCGGTTGAACTCGGCCTTGCCCTCACGGGCGGAAAAGAGGTCCTTTCTCTGGAGGATGCGCAGTTTCACCGCGTAGCAGAAAAGGGCGTCGGTATCGAACCAGGCCAGTCCCGCCATCTCACCTGCCTTGGCATAGAGGAACTTCAGCATGATAAGCTCGGCTTCCAGCGGATTCTCCTCCGCCAGAGCCTGTGCGATGCACTGCTGAATCTGAGGGTCTGCCTGCTCCTTTGAGGAAGATGCCGCGGAAGACCTGCGCAACCTGGCATCGGACAGGGCTGTCCTGAAGGCGGCGTAGAACTCACTCCAGCGGCGGGCAAATGTGCACCCCTCTCCCCCGCTTATATCCAGCGTGCTGAGGTTGGCGTAATCCCGGTCGCTGACATTGCCCTTGCACATGGCCAGAAAGGCCTCCGCGCTCAGCGGGCAGGGCTCGGAAAAGTCAAGCGACGGGAGACTGGGGATGAGGTAGTAATACTCCGACACCTGCTGCCCCGTCAGATTTCCAGATTGCCCACGTAGGGCTTGAGGATGGCGGCGACTTCCTCATCGGAAAAACCGTAGAATCCCGAGCCGTCCTTTGAGGCCAGTCTGAATCCGTCCACTCCTCCTACGGAGCGAAGCTGCAGTCCGTCCTTTATCTGCCGGGCCAGGGAGGCCTTGAGCTCTGCGCGGAGCGTGCTGATCTGCAGCTCGTATTTCGCGGGATCCTGGTTTCCGATTGCGGCAATCACGATTTCGGCGATTTCCTGCGGGCCGAGGGAAGAGCCGGCCTTTGACGCGAGAATCGATGTGAAGATTCCGTTGAGTTCGTTCTTGAGCGAAAGGACGATGTCCCTCGAAGCCTGGCGGACTGCGGAAAGTGTTCCGGCCTTTTCCCTCTCAAGCTTCGCTTCGGTCTCCTCCTCGATCTTCTTTGCCTGGGCACGGGCGTCCCCGACAATCCGCGCCGCTTCGGCACGTGCCTGCTCAAGAATCTGAGCCTTCTGCTTTTCGGCTTCCTCGATTCCGTCCTTTCTGATCGCGCTGACCAGATCCTGAATCTGCATTTCCATCGGGTACCACCTTAATGCATCCAATAATACTATCTAAAAGGGCCTAGCACAAGACCGGACTGTCTCCTCCGCTGCCCGCCCCGGACTTGCAATAATGCTGTGGCGGCATTAGAATTGCGTTGATGGAAAAGCGTTCCGGAATCATCGAAATCCGCAATCTTCTCACAGACAGATGCCTCTGTCTGGCCTCGGAGGACACCTTCTCCGACTGCGCTTCAATCCGTTTCAGTCTAGATCTGGGCACCTATCCTCTGGCCTCGCTTCAGGAGGACTATACCAATACCGGCCTGGAGGTCTTTGAAATCAGGGAGGCGGAGTACCTGCCGCGGGCATCCGAGGAGGAACTTCAGGCGGCGCTGGAGAAGCATCTGAAAAGCTGCGGATTGCTGTATGAGTGAGCAACGCGTACTTTTTAGGAGAGAACAATGAGCGACTACATGGGCGGAACAGGGATTCAGTATCACCTCAGAATCAAAAAGGGGGACGTCGGCAGGTATGTTATCCTCCCCGGTGACCCCAAGCGCGTCCCGCTGATTGCCTCCTATCTGGACGACGCCGTCCAGGTCGCCGACTTCAGGGAGTTTATCACATATACCGGCTCGCTTGAGGGGGTGAGAGTAAGCGTCACCTCGACAGGCATCGGCGGCCCTTCGGCATCAATCGCGCTTGAGGAACTGCACGCCTGCGGAGCGGACACCTTCATCCGCATCGGCACCTGCGGCGGAATCGCCCTTGATGTGATGGGCGGCGACCTGGTCATCGCCACCGGCGCCGTACGGGCCGAAGGAACCAGTCAGGAATATGCCCCGCTCGCCTTCCCCGCGGTGGCCGACTACGGTGTAGTCACCGCGCTGAAACAGGCCGCCGACACGCTGGGGGCAAAGAGCCATATTGGCGTGGTTCAGTGCAAGGATTCTTTCTACGGCCAGCACGACCCTGACCGGATGCCGGTCTCATACGAACTCAAGCAGAAATGGGAAGCGTGGAAGCGTCTGGGAGTTCTGGCCAGCGAGATGGAAAGCGCGGCGATGTTCGTTGTCAGCGCGGCCCTCGGCGCCAGATGCGGCTCGGTCTTTCACGTAGTGGGGAACCAGGAGCGCGAGGCCCTCGGGCTTGACAATCCCAAGACCCACGACACCGACCTGGCCATCCGCGCCGCAGTGGAGGCCGTGCGCAACCTCATCCTCTCCGACCGGGATTGAAAGGGCAAAAGTGGGTAATTTTTGAACGAACCCGCCTTTCAGGTCCACCTCGGTGGACTTTTTCGGGCGGAATTCCATTTTTCCACCCACCAAAGTGGGTATGAATTTTGAAAAACCTGGTTTTTGCACCCTCTTTTCCGTGACCCGGACCACGGACTAAACCAGATTGACGTAGGTCTTGCCGTGTCCCCCGTCGTCGGGAAGGGCAAAGTTGAACGAGCCGACCAGGCGCTCCGAACCCAGATATCTGTGGATTCCCCTGCCGAGGATTCCGTCTCCCAGTCCGTGAATCACCGCGAATGACTTCAGTCCGTGGACGGTGCAGGACTCAATCTGCCTGGAAAGCTTCTCCAGCGCCTCCTCCAGAGTCAGGCCGCGGACGTCGATTACGAGTTTCGGCTGCATCCCCGAAGTGGAATACTGAATCTGCGGCTTGGGCACCGGACGGGCCGCGACGGGCTTGAGGTCGGCTGTCTTCATCGTAAAGCGCATCGCCCCCACGGCTACCTGCCATTTGTCGTCACCCTCGTAACGGATGACAGTACCTTCCCTTCTGGACGGACCGCAGTGGACGGCCTGGCCGGGGCTGATTGTCCCAGGCTGGTCGGTGGCCTGGCGGCTTTCAATCGACCGGCGCTTCTGCTCGAGTTTCTGCTCAAGCTCTTGGGCTTCCTGACGGGATTTCTCCATGAAGGCCTTGGCCCTGCGGGTCTTTTCGGCTGTGATTTCACCTTCACGCAGTTCACGGACCAGAGCCTCAAGTTCCCTGCGGCTGTTGGCCAGGTAGCTGTCCAGTTCGTTCATCCTGCCCTTTTTCAGCTGGTACTCCTTCTGGTCAAGAGTCAGCGAGCGAAGTTCGTTCTGTCTGGCCTTGAGCGCGATTTCGTCACGCTTCTTCTCAAGCTCCTCCGTCAGGCGGTCAGCCTCCAGGCGCTTCTGCTCCAGGTCGCGGATCAGGCTGCTGACGTTTATCTGGTCCTTTCCAAGGTATTCCCGGGCCGAATGCAGGACCTCCCTCGGCAGGTGCATCCGGCGGGCGGTGTCCAGCGCGTGGCTTTCGCCGCTCAAGCCGGGTACGACACGGAACGTAGGTTTGGCCGAAGTCTCGTCGAACTCCATGGCGGCGTTCATCACGCTGTCGGCGGCGTAGGCGAACTGCTTGAGGGCGTTGTGGTGGCTGGTGACCAGGGTCGTTCCGGCCTTTTTCACGCAGTACTCCAGCACGGCCTTGGCTATGGCGGAGCCCTCAACCTCGTCGGTCCCGGAGCCCAGTTCGTCCAGAATCACAAGCGAACGGGACGTCATGGTGCGCAGGACGAAGCCGACCTGCTTCATGTGCCCGGAAAAAGTCGAGAGGTCCGCGTCGATGCTCTGGTCGTCTCCTATATCCGTGAACACCCCGTCATAGACCGGCAGTGCCGAGCCCTCGGAGGCGGGGATGAAGCCGCAGATCTGATTCAGACAGGCCATCACTCCGACGGTCTTGACGGTGACGGTCTTTCCTCCGGCGTTCGGGCCGCTGATTACCAGGGCGTTTACCGGGCTCTGCAGGTCCAGCGTTATGGGAACGGCCTTTTTCAACAGGGGATGCCTGCACTTGAGCAGGTGGACCGAGAAATCCTCCGACAACGCGGTCCGGCAGCAGTTGTGCCCCCGCGCCCAGAATGCGATGGCGCACAGCTCGTCCGCCTGTGAGACGGCATGGACCAGGGCCCTGAGCTCCATCTCGTTTTGGGCAACCCGGGCGGACAGCTCCCCCACCAGCCGGGCAATGACCAGTTCAAGTTCCTGCTGCGCCATCACGACGTTGTTGTTGTATTCGACCATGGCCAGCGGCTCGACGTACAGCGTCTGGCCGGAGGAACTGGCACCGTGGACCAGCCCCGGAAGGGCCGCCCTGTGCTCTGCCTTGAGCGGCACTACCACCCTGTCGTTCCTGTACGAGGCCACATCGCTCTGCATCAGCTGGGCGTTTGAGCGCATGAGTGAATTGCCGAAGGCGGTCCTTTTTGCCCGCTGGCGCTCGATTTCGGCCATCGCGGCGGCCACCGCGGGATGAGTGCGTTTCACCTGACCGGGGTATTCCAGGACGTTCGAGATTTCGTTCTTCAGTCCGACAAGTCCGTCGGATATGTCCCCGATGAGGGTGTTCACCGGATGAAGGGCAACCTTCGGGTCGGTGCACTCCAGGGCCAGGAAATCGCTCATGGCAACGGCGCTCTGCAGGTATTGGCCCACCAGGAAAACCTCGGCGGCATCCAGAGTTCCGTACGGAGTGTCCTGCAGTTTCGCCAGAACCGGGCCGATGTCGGGGAACTGCTCCAGACCGGTCCGGCTGTGCTCGGAGAGGATTGCCATTATCGACTCAACCAGGTCCTGGCGTTCGGCAATGCTCTGCGCATCCTTCATCAGGACGGGGTTTTCCAGGCGTGAACGCCCCTCGCTGCTCAGACAGCAGGCCCGGATCTGGGCAAGGACCTGGGGTATCTCAAGATCTCTGGCTGTTCTTTCCAGCATTGCTGTGCTCCTTTTTCGTGCGGCGCTGCCAGAGGGGGACCTTTTCGTCCTTCAGGCTGTCCAGAATCCGCAGATAGCTGCCGTACCTGTCCGGGTCGATCAGGCCCCCGTCCACGGCTTTTTTCACGGCGCAATCCGGCTCGCTGTCGTGCAGGCACCCCGGATAGAGGCATCCCGGGGAGTAGGCGGCGAACTCGGGAAAGGCCGACTGCAAAAGCAGGGGGTCGTCATGCCAGACGGAGAACTCACGCACCCCCGGAGTGTCGATTATCGTGAATTCCCCGGCGTCAATCATCGCGGAGGCGGTGGTGGTGTGTTTGCCCCGGTTGTACTTCTCCGAGACATCGCCGGTCTTCTGGCGGACCGTGCCGGTCAGGGCGTTGACCAGCGAAGACTTGCCCACCCCGCTCTGGCCCACGAACGCGGCGGTTTTCCCCCTGAGGACGCCGCGAAGCACCTCAAGCCCCTCGCCGGTCAGGGCGGACACGCTCAGAACCTGAAAGCCCAGTCCGCGGTACAGTTCCAACCGCCTCAGGGATTGCTCATCGATAGCCTGATCGCACTTGTTCAGCAGAATCAGCACCGGAACGTTGCGACTGCAGGCTATCACCCGATCGACGAAATTCGGTCTGAACGGCGGAGACTGTGTACTGCAGACGCAGACGACTAGGTCGGTGTTGGCCACTATCGTCTGGTTCGCGTCCCCCTTTGGATTCCATCTCTGAAAGCAGTTTCTGCGCGGAGCGCGGGCGGTTATCAGGCCCTCGGTGTCCGATACGGGCATGAAGTCGACCAGGTCCCCGACGGCCAGGGGATTGTACTCACTGTTGCTGTCGGCCAGGACCTTGCCCTTTATCCGGCAGAGGTAACGCCCCTCTTCGCAGCGGACGGTAAAGATATTGTTCACCCCCCTCTCGACGACACCCCTCATGCCCTGCCCTCCGCGCTCTCGAGCCGTCTCAGGACCGAGGTGAAACGCTCCGGAACAGGGCTGGAGAAGGTCATTCTTTCCCCGGTGGACGGGTGGTCGATCTCCAGCCTGCGGGCATGGAGCATCAGCGTGGCATCGGGGAATTCCGGGTCGCGCCGGGCGTAAACGGCGTCACCCAGGACCGGGTGACCGATTGAACTCATGTGGACCCTGATCTGGTGGGTCCGCCCGGTGAGAATCGACACCGAACAGTAGGCGTGGCGGGCGTACTGCTCGATCACGTTGTACTCCGTCAGGGCGCTGCGGCCACCGCTTTGAACCGCGCAAAAGCGCTTTCTGTCCCTGCCGTCGCGGGCGATGTTGGTCGAAACCGTTCCGCTTCGGGGCATGAACTGTCCCCGGCAGATTGCGATGTAGGTCTTTGAAACGGTGTGGGCGGCGAACTGCGATGCCAGGGCACTGTGGCTTTTGGGGTTGAGGGCGACAACCATCACCCCGCTGGTGTCCTTGTCCAGACGGTGGACGATGCCGGGACGGGTGAAATCCTCCTCCTCGTCCGGGCTCATCGACTCAACGAACTCCCGTCCGTAACGGGCGGCCAGGGCATTGACCAAAGTGCCGCTGTGGTTTCCCGCTGCGGGATGGACCACCATCCCCTGAGGCTTGTTGATTACCAGGATGTCGGAGTCCTCGTAGATCACATCGAGCGCTATATCCTCCGGTTCGATGTCCTCAAACACCTCTTGTGTATATGAAATGCGAACGAAACTGCCCGCACGGGCCACCGAACTTCTCTTTGCCAGTTCTCCGTTCACAGTAATGACGGTATCGTCCCGACAAAGCAGGGTGCGGGAAAGACCGGTGGCCGAGACAATCCAGACATCAAGACGGACCTTCGGCGCATCCGGGGGTACTGTCAGTTCAACGGTTCGGGACAGGACCATCAGGTGCCCCTCTCCCCGAGGATGTAGTCGATCAGACTGATGACCGCCGAAGCGGCGGCGCTGATTCCCAGCACCGGCCAGAACTCCAGCCTGTTTCCGGTGACCATTCCGACCAGGGCATTGACGACCCCGGTCATGGCAAAGGTCAGCGGGATTCCGCCGAAGAACAGAGTTTCAGCCCTGCGGAGCTTCAGAAGCCCCGGAGAGAACTCCTCCGGTGAATAAAGCTCGTATTCAAAGCCGGACGGGGTCTTTCCTCTGGCAGCCTCGGCGGCCGCCTTGATGTTGTAGGGAGCCGGGTCGATCGGAATGCTCGTCTTCTGCTCAGGCTGCGCCTCCTGCTGCTCACCGTCTACGGCAGACAGCGGCAGGATACACAGAAGAAACAGAACACAGACAAGCAGGAGGACCTTTTTCATCCGTAGTTCCTCTCGCCGAAGATCATCGTTCCGATACGTACCATCGTCGAACCTTCTTCAACCGCGATTTCCCAGTCGTGGCTCATTCCCATCGACAGTTCGCTCATGTTGTCTTCGGGCCATTTCCTCACGGCTTCGTCGCGGATGCTTCTGAGCTGTCTGAATGCCGAGCGGGTCTTCTGTCTCCAGATTTCCGTACCGACAGTGCACAGGACAGGTCCCACAGTCATGAAACCCTCAATCCTGATTCCGGGCAGTTCCCTGATTTGCGCAACGGCAGAGAGGATTGTGTCAGGTGAAAACCCGGTCTTTGCGTCCTCGCCGCTGCAGTTGACCTCCAGCAGCACGGGCATGACCTTTCCCTGACGCAGAGCCTCATCGGAGATTTTCAGGGCAAGTCCGACGGAATCGACCGAATCTATGCGGGAGGCGTACATGACAGCCTTGCGGACCTTGTTGGACTGCAGGTGACCGATCATCTCGCAGCGCACTGAGGACGGCAGAGCGGTACCGGGGGCGAACTTGGCCTCGATTTCCTGGACGTGGTTCTCGCCGAAAAGCCTCTGGCCGCACTCAACTGCCCGACGCACCTCATCAAGTGTGCGGGTCTTCGAGACGGCCATCAGGCTGACCGCCCCGAGTTGTTTTTTCAGCGATTCTATGACATCCGCGATCAAATGCGTCTCTGCCCCTCTTGTTGACAACCGCTACCCAAAATGCTATTTTGCATAGGCGCAAAGCACCCGGCGACGTAGCTCAGTGGGAGAGCGGTAGTCTTACACACTACTGGTCAATGGTTCAAATCCGTTCGTCGTCATCCAACGCAAAACAGAGGCCCGAAGGCCTCTTTTTTTTCAAAGCGCCTTTAGAGCCGCGTCCATCAGCTCAAATACGTGCTGGGGACTGCCGGAACCGTCTATGTCGACAATCAGGCCCTTTTGCCGATAGTAGTCAATCAGCGGAGCGGTGGACCTGTCGTAGACTTCCAGGCGGTTGACGATGGTCTCTTCCCTGTCATCCGGTCTCTGAATCAGAGGCTCACCCGTCTCATCGTCGATTCCCTCAACCTTGGGCGGTCCGAACTCGATGTGGTAAATCCGGCCGGTGGAGGGGCACATCCTTCTGCCGGAGAGCCTGCGGACGACGACCTCCTTGGGAACCACGAAGTTCACGACGGCATCCAGTCCGGTCATCCCGGTCAAGGCATCGGCCTGGGCCACGGTCCGGGGGAACCCGTCAAGTATGAAGCCTTTCTCACAATCAGGCTGGGCGATTCTCTGCCGGACCATCTCGATGGTAACGCTGTCCGGAACCAGATCGCCGGCGGCCAGGATGGCCTTGACCTTCTTGCCCAGTTCGGTCTCGTTCTTGATGGCCGCCCTGAACAGATCACCGGTCGAGATATGGACTATTCCGTAGGCCTCCTTGGCCCTTGCCGCAATCGTGCCCTTTCCTGCTCCCGGAGGGCCGAGAAATACCATTTTCATTGTCAAACCTCACAATGCGGAATGCCGCGAAACATCAGCAAAAGCATAAATGGCTGCTGTCAAAAATGCAAGCAACAGGAGCAAGTTTATGCTCTCTGCAAAATGGTGCCACAAATCTTGTTGTCCCAACGGATAAAGAGTTAACACGAGGCCCCTCACAGTCTGCACCCCATATTTCAAGCTTTTGACAGGCGCCAGTAACCTGTCTTTCTGGAACCGACCCTCTCGAGCAGCCCGAATTCCTGAAGCCGATTCAGATTGTTGAAAACTGCAGTCGGGCTCAGTCCGACAGCTGAGGCTATCTCTCCGATGGTAATACCCGGATTACTTCGGATCTGTCTCATGATTTCGTTTTGGTTCGGAGTAATCCTCCTCCTGCAATACTCCGGGGATTCCTCCCCGACCTGGTCTGCCCCCGGCCGATAGTCCACCGCATGGAGGAAGTTGAACGGAATCGTGACCATAATGTAGTTTTCAAGGAAGGAGAAGGCTCTTTTCCCGTACCGTTTGACAATGGTCGGCACTCCCCTGCCGGAACGCTCACTGAGATGCAGCTGGAGGAATATATCAGAGAGGGCCTTGTTCACCGGTTTGCTCTTTCCTCTGTAGAAGTCGTCCATCGTCAGCTTCGGCGACAGTGCGCCGTTTGATATGATTTCGATACGGTCGGAAAAGAAGGTAATCATGGGGGCATTCTGCCCCATCCAGTCGTTATGGACAAAGGCGTTGATGATTGCCTCCCGGTAGGAAGCAGAATCAAACAGCATGACCTCTTTTCTCTCGGCTTTTCTGTTGCGCTCGTCGGCCTGAGGGATATTGAACGTGTCGCCGTAGTCCAGGACCTTGTCCAGACTCAGAAGCAGAGACATGAAACCGCATTCCTTGACGGCGAATAACGGGTCAGATTTCTCTTTTCCGGCAAACACGGCAATCCGCACACATACGCGGGAATTATCCGACAGCAACTGTGCCAGGATATTATACCTGCCGTTTCTGGTCAGCAATCCCAGATTCTCCCTGAATGTACCCGGATCAAGAGTTATCCCTTTTGTGGAATAGTAGTTGACCAGGCTGCCGAATGTCAGGTCCTGATAGGCCGATTCCGTATTCTCAATCGTATCATTGACATGATTGAGCGCGTTCCAGAGCTCCGCCTCCCGCTCGGGATACCGAAGCAGGCTTTCCTTGCTGGCCCCTATTCTGGTGTACCTGATGTTTTTGTACGAAGTCGGCAGGCTACGGGCAGCGGGGACGGTAAGGACCACAAGCCTCTTTCCCCTGTAGTCAACACTCTCAAAGCGGAAATTCAAGGCGGGATAAAGGTTCCGGGTAAGATAATGCTCCAGAGGTTCGTTTCTGACATTCCGGGTGAAGTCCATGTCGGTACCTGTTGCTTCATGGGTCACGTCATCGACCCCCCAGATCAGATAACCGAAATCCGCCCCCGCGATTACTGCCGCGTTTGACAGAGCAGAGATGTACTCACCGATTCCATCCGGGTCAAACCAGTTTGCCTTGAATTCGAACCATGTGTCTTCGAATGACCTTTTAAGCAAATCGGAAATAAGGTTTTCACTGACGCTCACGAGCAGCCTCCTTGTCCACATGACATTGTATCACAGATTCGGGAAAAGTTGAGAATAATAATTCAAAAAATTGAAAATAAAGTTGATAATAAAAAAGAAATCAAACCGGTCGCCGGTCCGTCAACCGAGTATCTGCCGCACCCTGTCGGCTACGGCATGACCCAGCCGGCGGTGCCCCTCCGGATCGATGTGGACACAGTCGGTCTGAGAGACGGACGCGAACTGTCCGGCGTGCATCACCCCGACTCCGAGTTCCGAGGCAACCCGTTCGGTCCAGTACGGGAACTGCAGCGAATCCTCATACTTGTCCCGGACCATCGATTCCATTTCGGAAATCCCTTTTCCGAGGGCAACAGGCGAAATCAGCAGGATTTCCGGATGTTCCGGGTCGCTGAATATCCGGTCGCTGGGGTTGTAGACTGTCTGGGCGTTCTTGATTGTACGAACCAGAGCGGTCAATCCTTTGTAGAACCCGAGCGCCCCCTGTACATTGAGGTCGTTTGTTCCGAGCATCACGATTGCAAGGTCGATCGGAGCCTGGGAAACAAGGGTGAAGCCAAGGGCATCCATTCCGTTGGCCACGGACTTCCAACCCAGGTCATATGCCGTGGTGCGCCCGTTGAGCCCGTCCTCGATGACCGTGTATCCCGGTCCCAGGTCGGATTGCATCACCCCGGTCCAGCGCACATCCTCGGCAAGGCGCCGACCGGTGCCGGCTTCGTAACCCCAGGTATTTGAGTCCCCGTAGCAGAGAATGCGTTTCATACCAGCCCCCTATTTTGAGTATTCCTTGAGCAACCCGGCGATTCTCTCCATGGCGGCCTCATCAGCCGGAAGATGCTCCTTTGCAGCCTGATAGAGCGACGCGGCGTAGTTGAGCACCATCACAGCCTCCTGCCGGTCCGAAATGCCCGACAGAGCCTGTCCCTGTGTCCACTGCGGCACATAGTCGGCACCCAGGGCGCTTTCATAGCATGCATACCTGTCGGTGAAACTTCCCCCGGGATTCTGCCAGGTGCCCAGGCCTTTGGAAATATCGGACCTGCGCTTTGAGGCGCTGCGGTTCGTCTTGTACAGAATCCCGGCAAATGTGGCGTACGCATCCAGCCTGAGCTCGCCGTCGGGAATCGTGTCGATACAGACCCTCATGTAGTTCACCGCGGCGGTATTCGAGCGGAACGGATGGTTGAAACAGACCTCGGCCAGTGCGTCCCAGGCCTCGGAGTAATCCACCCGCCCCAGCCTGTTGAGAATCATGTCCAGATCGTCATCGATCTTTCCCACGGCGGAAAGCTGGCTGGTCAAACTCCGGGTCAGGGCGTCCTTTCCGACATTCCCGCTGTGCCACATGTACAGCTGGGCACATAGCGGGTCGATCTCCATACCCCGCTCGGCGTACTCAAGCCCACGGGCAAACCACTCTCGCCGTTCCTCTTTGGAGTCCTTCGTGTCCCCGATAAGCAGGCTGGCCAGCGAGAGCCTCCAGAGAACCTCGACCTCGTCCTGAGTGTCAGCGGTTTCGTCAAGCATCCCGGTCAGCGCGTCGTAGTAGCCCTGAAAGTCGCCGTTTTTCTCCCGTAATTCCTCTACGGTCGTGAAATCGACGGACCACACCGTTCCCAGGACAAGGACGGACAGCACAAATGCGGCAACTGTTTTTCTCACAGCAGAAACAGTACACCAAACCGGGATGTCCCTCAAGCGGACTTTGAGCGCGTCGTGGTTTGTGTTAGAATTCCGAATCATGAAAACGAGGATTTATCTGGTCAGGCACTGTGAATCGGAGGGAAACCTCTGCCGGCGCAATCACGCCCAGTTCGACGGGATCGTCACCAATAAAGGACTGCTTCAGGCCCAGGCCCTCTGTGAGCGGTTCAAGGACGAGAAGATTGACGGTGTGTACTCCAGTGACGCCTTCAGGGCTGTGACAACCGCCGTACCGGTGGCCCGGAGCCACAATCTGGAGGTTCAGTTGCGCAGGCTCTGGAGGGAATACACCATCGGAATCTGGGAGGGCACCTCCATCGGCTGGACGGCGTACAATTACCCGGAGCAGTGGAAGTCGTGGATCCGCGAGCCGTGGAACCACAACATCCCGGGAGCGGAAAAATTCACATCGGTCGCCCAGAGGGGGATGGAGGCCATACGTCAGATGGTCGCCGAGCATCCCGGCGGGACGATGATTGCCGTGTCTCACGTGACTACGATCATCAGCACCCTGACGGCGGTCCTGGGCAGGGACATCACCTGGTATCCCAACATAAACGGGGGCGAAAACACCGCCGTGACGCTGATAGAAATCTCGGAGGACGGGTCCATGAACGTGCCGTACATCTCCGACATCTCCCACCTGCCCCCTCAGCTCAGGCGCTCCGGCTATACCGGCCGGGGAATCGAGGGGAACTTCCACTACTTTGACGCGGTGCGGACCGAGCCGCAGATTCTCAGGAGAATGGTAGAAGGCCTGGCCTCCCAGGAAGGGATCCCGGCAGACGGGATCAGTCAGGACTTGCTCAGAAAACAGGAGGACCTGGCAATCGTGCCGTATCTGATGGACACCCCGGGCGGTATCGTCATCGGCAGAGTCGGTGATCCGCGCCTGCCGGCGGACCACGGGCTGATCGAGGGCTTCTGGATTGCCCCGGAGATTACGGTCAGGGCGATGGCGGCCCAGGCCTTCGGCGAGATGCTCGACCGCCTCAGACGGCGGGGGATGCGCTGGGTCGTGGTGAAGGACAGTGATGAGCCCAACCTGAAGTTCTGTCTGGACAGGCTCCCGTTCGAGGATATGAGTTCACCGGGGGGATACAGGCGGCTCTACGTCAGGGTTCCCGGTATCGAGGGCCCGGTTTACTGAGGTTTTGCACTTGCCTACATCAACCGCAGGGTCTAGAATTAACCCATGCGGATTCTGATGGTTTCAAGTGAGTCGGTGCCGTTCTCGAAAACCGGCGGCCTGGCCGATGTCGTCGGCGCGCTTTCAAACGCCCTGGTCAAAAGCGGGCACGACGCGCGCATCCTGGTTCCCTCCTTCGGAAAAGAGGGCGATGAAGCGGGCACGTTTGTCTGCACCCTGACGATGAACCTGATCGGCGGACAGCGCGAGGTCGAGATCCGCCGCCGCACCGTCGACGGGGTCATCTACTGGTTCGTATGCGACCCGCTTTTCACAAAGCGCAGCGGTGTCTACGGAAACACCAGTTTCACCCCCTACCCCGACAACTTCCTGCGTTTTCTGATTCTGCAGAAGGCCGCCCTTCTGGTCTGCCGCGTCACCGGGTGGATTCCGGACGTGATGCACTGCCACGACTGGACGACAGGTCTGGTTCCCTACCTTCTGGAGGAGGACCGCAGCGGACAGTTCAATCGGGTCTCGACCCTGGTGACAATCCACAACATAGCCTTTCAGGGGAACTTCCCCCGCTACGAACTGCTCAACTCGATGACGCTTCCCCGCCCTGAGGTATTCACCCCTGACGGGCGGATCAACATGCTCCGGGCCGGAATCATCATGGCCGATTACGTGAGCACCGTCTCGCCGAACTACGCAAAGGAAATCAGGACAGCCGAGCAGGGATTCGGGCTTGAGGGCGTACTCAATGAAAAGGCGGACCGTCTGAGCGGAATCCTCAACGGAATCGATGCCGAAGTGTGGAATCCGGCCACCGACAGACATCTGCCGTTTCACTACAGCAGCACCGACCGCGCCCCCAAGGCCCAGGTCAAGGCCGCGGTTCAGAAACGTTTCGGTCTGGAAGTCCGGCCGGATCTGCCGCTGTTCTCGATGGTCACCCGTCTGGCCTGGCAGAAGGGAATCGAAGAGGTCCTCTCCGTCCTTGAGGATATCCTTAAGGAGGGCAACTGCCAGTTCCTGATCATCGGCACGGGAGACGCCCGTTACGAACAGGCCCTGCGCGATCTGGACGCGCGGTATCCGAATCTGTCGGCCAACATGGTCTTCAGCGACGAAGCCGCCCACTTGGCCGAGGCCGGGGCGGACTATTTCCTCATGCCGAGCAGATATGAGCCCTGCGGACTGAACCAGCTGTACTCCCTCCGCTACGGTGCCGTCCCCATCGTCGGGCGGACCGGCGGGCTTGCCGACAGCGTCATCGACCTCGAGCAGGACCCCGTCAGGGGTACCGGACTGTTCGTCAGGGCCCCCGAGGCCGGGCAGG
Source organism: Spirochaetales bacterium (assembly GCA_017614375.1). Classification (GTDB taxonomy): domain Bacteria; phylum Spirochaetota; class Spirochaetia; order Sphaerochaetales; family Sphaerochaetaceae; genus JAAYFO01. The sequence goes on along the minus strand of JAGABZ010000006.1, from coordinate 167,835 downwards.
TCCGTGTAGCCGTCGCAAAGGCCGTCTCTCTCTACGGTACAAAGCAGTATGACAGGGCACAGGAAAACGGCATGAAACAGGACTGCTCGTGGGCCGGCTCGGCGCATGAGTACATCGCCCTGTATGAAAAAATGATAAAGGAAAAAAAGAAGAACACCAGCAAAAGGAGAAGCCTCAATGCCAAGACACGCTAACGCAATCGCCATCATTCTGGGAGGGGGAAAGGGAACCCGTCTTTATCCGCTTACCAAGGAACGGTCCAAGCCCGCGGTTCCGTTCGGGGGCAAGTACCGACTTGTCGACATTCCCATCTCGAACTGCATCAACAACCATCTCAGACAGATCTACGTCCTGACACAGTTCAACTCCGCCTCTTTGCACAACCACATAGCCAGCACCTATGTATTCGACGCCTTCAACAAGGGCTTTGTCGAAATCCTCGCCGCTGAACAGACATTCAGCAGCACCTCATGGTACCAGGGAACGGCCGACGCCGTCAGAAAGAACCTCAAGCACTTCTCCGACATGGAGCCCGACTACTGCGTAATCCTCAGCGGCGACCAGCTGTACAGGATGGATCTGGAAAAGATGCTCCAGCGCCATGTCGCCACCGGTGCCGAGCTGACCATCGCCGCCAAGCCGATCTCGCGGGCCCAGTGCACCGGGCTGGGGGTCATCGGAACCGACGCGGAGGGCAACATCACACGCTTCTGTGAAAAGCCCGCCCCCGACGCCGACATCACCGACCTCAAGGTCAATCCGGATTACCTGCGCGACTCCCTGGGTGTCGAACCGGACAGCGGCAACGAATACCTCGCCTCGATGGGAATCTACGTTTTCAACTACAAGAGCATGTGCGAGATGCTGGACAACGACAAGAGCGATTTCGGAAAGGAAATCATTCCCTCCGCCCTCGGCCAGCGGAAGATGACGACATTCCTCTTCGACGGTTTCTGGGAGGACATCGGGACAATCAAGGCGTTCTACGATACCAACCTTGATCTGGGAAGCGACAAACCGCAGTTCAACTTCTACGACGAGACGATGCCGATTTACACCCACCGCCGCCACCTGCCCGCCACCAAGATCAGCCACTGCGAGATCCGTCATTCACTCACTTCGGAGGGTTCGATCATCACCGACTCGAAACTGAACAACTCCATCATCGGCGTCCGCTCGAGAATCGAGGCGGGTACCGAGCTTGACGGTGTTTACTGCATGGGGGCCGGGTTCTACGAGACGGAGGAGCAGCTGGCCAAGAACCGCGAAGCTGGCATCCCCGATGTAGGAATCGGTGAGGGAACCAAGATCCGCAGGGCGATCATCGACCAGAACGCCCGCATCGGCCGGAACTGCCGCATCGGCGTGGATGACATCCCCCGTTCGGAAGGTGACTTTGACGGCTACAGCATCCACGACGGAATCATAGTCATCCACAAGGGTGCGACGATTCCCGATGGAACGGTCATGTAGTTCCCAAAGCTGAAATTACCGCATCCAGACAGGCCCTGTCGCTGGGGACCAGATCATAGCCGGACAGTTCGTCCGGCCTGACCCAGCGTAGCTGTGAGTTTATGCCGGGGTGAACCAGGGCCTGCTGGTCCGACCCGACGAGAAATACATGCAGTTCGTAGAGAATCCCGCGGTTTGTGAAGTGGTGGACAAAGACTTCCCTGCCTACGTCCACACTCACCCCGAGTTCCTCGGTGAATTCACGGTTCAATGTCTGCTGAAGGGTTTCGCCCGGTCGGTTCTTGCCCCCGGGGAACTCCCAGAGTGAACCGATTTCGCCTCCGGCGCTGCGGCGGGCAATCAGGACCTTGCCGTCCCTGACCCAGATTCCGCTCGTCGTCAGCCTGCTCTGCATCCGGACCCCTAGAGAATCACCACCGACGGCAGAACCGTGTGAACCGCGGCAACGACCAGACAGATGATTCCGAGCACGCGTCTGAGGGAACCGGGAGCCCCGGCAGGGTCAAAGCCGTCAGAGCCGGGATCCCGGCCTGCATCCTGGGGCTCCTGCCCTCCTATGCGTCCGGCCATGTCGGAAAGGGTCTTTCCCGGAAGTGCAAAGGCGTAGTACACGACCAGCCCCAGAACGGTCAGCGCCGGAAGCAGGTCCCCCAGGAAACGCGGACCGGGCTCAATGGGAAAGAACAGCAGAGCCAGGGCGATTAGAACCCCGGAGAACAGCAGCGCCATCTGCCAGAACGGGCTGTCCTGGATTGATTTCCTGAGGTCCACGAAGAAAAGCAGGCGCACGGTGTAGCGCCCCACGAGCAGGATTCCCGACCCGATAAGCAGATAGACCACACTGAGAATGTAAATCTGAAGCATCCGCGGACCTCGTCCGCCCATTATAGCAACTTTTTCCGAGACTTGACAGGAGTCATGGGCGAAAGTACAGTATTGCTTGTCCTGGGGTGGCCGCTGGCCTGAGATCAAACCCGTTGACCTGATCCGGATAATACCGGCGTAGGGAGCGACACTTTTCCCCCTCGGCAGAACGATTTCAAAGGAGGCTTTTCAATGAGGAAAGGCTTTGTTGCGGCGTTTCTTGCCCTCTTTCTGATTGCCCCGCTGTTCGCGCAGGGCATTGCCGAACAGAAAACACCCGATTCCGGCACAGTGACGGTCTACTGCTACGACTCTTTCACCGGCGACTGGGGTCCGGGAAACGCGATTAAAGAAGGTTTCGAGGCCGAAACCGGTCTGAAACTGAATCTGATAAGCTGCGGCACATCCGTGGACATGCTTCAGCGTCTGGCCTACGAGGGCTCCTCCTCGATTGCCGACGTTGTGGTCGGCATCCAGGATTCCGATGCCGTGGACTTCTCCTCCTACGCCGGCTACACTCTGCCCGGGTCGGTCAATCTGGCTGCCTCGCTCGATGTCCAGGACGGAAGGCTTGTGCCCTACGATTACGGCGTGTTCGCCTTCGTCGTCAACACTGAGAAACTCAGTGACTGCCCGACCTGTCTGGACGATCTGCTCAAGCCGGAGTACAAGAACGCCTTTATCCTCGCCGACCCCAGAACCAGTTCGGTCGGCATGGGCCTGCTGCTGTGGACAATCGATGTCTACGGCGAGGAGGGTTATCTTGACTGGTGGGAACGGGCCGCTCAGAATGCCCTGACAATCGCCGATTCCTGGTCATCAGCCTACGGCCTTTTCACCGAGGGCGAGGCTCCGATGGTCATCAGCTACACCACCAGCCCCGTCTATCACGTAATGTATGAGAACACCACCTCGATCAGGGCCCTCCTGTTCACCGACGGGCACCACCAGTGCGTGGAATTCGCCGGAATCACGGCAAACGCCTCCAACCCTGAGGGAGCGAAGCTCTTTATGGACTATCTGCTCACCCATGGCCAGAAGGAAATAGCCGTGGACAATTCGATGTATCCGGCAAACACCCTCGAGCAGATGCCGGCCGCCTTTGAATACGCTCCGGTTCCGGAAAAGATCCTGAGCACCGACCGCGACAAAGTTCTGGCAAAGATGGAGGAGTATCTCTCCGCCTGGGCGCTGAGGATGGTCAGGTAAGGGATGTCCCCGACAAAAGGACGCACCGGCAAAGGACTTCTGCTGCTCACTCCGCTTCCGGCGGGGGTGCTTCTGATTGTCCTTTTCTTCGTCCCGCTCCTTTACACCACGGGCGGAGCGTTCATAGTTGACGGCAGGTTCAGCCTGAAGCGGATTGCGCTCATCCTCAGCGATCCGTACAGTCTGAGCGTCATCGGATTTACGTTCAGGCAGGCTCTGGTCAGCACTCTTTTCTCTGTCGCGGCAGGTCTGCCTGGGGCATGGCTGATCGGCAACTGCGACTTTCCGGGGCGCCGGATTCTGAAATCCGTCTGCATGATTCCCTTTGTCCTGCCCCCGATTCTGCTGGTTCTCGGTTTTGTCATCTTCTACGGAAACAACGGCTACCTGAACCGGGCTCTGATGGCCCTGTTCGGGCTTTCACAGCCTCCGCTGAGGATACTTTACTCATATTGGGCCATCATTGCCGCCCATACCTTTTACAACTTTCCGGTGGTGATGAGTCTGACAGGCTCTGCGTGGGAGCAGATGGACCGCTCCTGTGAGATGGCCTCGAGAACCCTCGGGGCAGGCAGGTTCAGAACTTTTGTCAGCGTCACCCTGCCTCGGCTCCTGCCTGCCGTCCTCTCTTCGGCGCTTCTGGTCTTTCTGTTCTGCTTCACCAGCTTCGCCGTCGTGCTGGTCCTGGGAGGCGGGCCCAGGTTTACGACAATCGAGGTCGAGATTTACAACCAGGCCAGACGGCTGATGAACACCGACCAGGCCGCTGCCCTCGCCCTGGTTTCACTGTTTGTCTGCATCGTCGTGGTAATCACCGACATCATGCTTCAGAAGCCGGTCGAAGGTCTGCGTCCCGCAGGGGATCGCAGGTCAGCCGGAAAAGGAAAGGCATGGGCGTTGGTTTACGCCTTGCTGCTCGGGTTCTTCGTCCTGGCCCCGCTTGTGTCGGTTGTCGTGCGCTCGTTCGTCGGCTCAGCCACCCGCGCCGGGGAGAAGCACTTCAGCATTGAACAGTACAGAGGGCTGTTTTCCGGTTCGGTCGGTCAGGCCTTGGCCGGAAGCCTGATTATTGCTGCCTCGGTTTGCATTGTGGCACTGTTTTGCTCGTTGAGCCTCTGTGTATACCTGCGGCGCAGGAAATCGGGTTTCCTGGAAACCGTGGCGATGTTCCCTATGGCCGTCAGTTCAATCATAGTCGGACTGGGCTACTACACCGTTTCGCGGCTATTGGGCAACATAAGCGCCCATGTCCTGATCGTGCTGGCACACACCGTACTGGTGATTCCGTTCGCAATCAGGACGATCCTGCCGGTCTACCGGGCACTTCCGCAGAGCCTTATCAACTCTTCCCGGACCCTGGGATGCACTCCGGCTGGAACTTTTTTCAGGGTCGAACTTCCCCTGCTTAGACCGATACTGCTCACGGCGGGGGCCTTTGCGTTCGCAATCTCATTCGGGGAAATGAACGCGACGATGATGCTCAGCACCGGGACCGTCCAGACCCTGCCCGTGCTGATTTACAGATTGACGGATTCATACAACTACCAGGGGGCCTGTGCCCTGGGTTCGGTACTGATGCTCGTGTGCTTCGGGGTCTTTGCCCTGGGACAGGCGTCGCGTCGGGAGAGTACCGCGCGGGCATCCGAGGAGAAGAAATGAGCATCGCACTCAGGCTTGAGAATATAAGGAAAACCATCGGGGAGCTGGCGCTTGAGATGAATCTCAGCGTCGAAAGGGGTGAGCTCCTTTCGCTGATCGGCCCGTCCGGTTGCGGGAAGAGCACCACGCTCAACATCATTTCCGGCCTGCTGGAGCCGGATGACGGCAGGGTTTTCATCGGGGATGGGGATGTGACGGATCTGCCCCCGGAAAAGCGTGAATGCGCTGTGGTTTTCCAGGATTACGCGCTGTTTCCGACTATGGATGTGTATCACAACGTGGCCTACCCTCTCTCGGTACGCCGCAGAAACCGCTCATACACCCGTCAGCGGGTAGGAGAGCTGCTGGAACTGGTCAATCTCGGCAACTTCGCCAAACGCCAGATAGGCAGCCTCTCCGGCGGTGAAAAGCAGAGGGTTGCCCTGGCCCGCGCCCTGGCAGCCTCCCCGGCTGTCCTGCTTCTGGACGAGCCTCTTTCCGCCCTTGACGCTCAACTCAGGCTCAGGCTCCGCAGTGAAATCCACAGTATCCAGCAGACCCTGGGACAGACGATGGTCTATGTCACCCACGACCGCGAGGAAGCGCTGGCTATCAGCGACCGGATCTGCGTGATGAGAAACGGAAGAATCGAGCAGATCGGCACACCGCAGCAGGTATACCGTGAACCGGCCAACCGCTTCGTCGCCTCATTCATGGGACCGGGCTGCACGATTCCCTGCGAACTGGCCCTCTCCTGCCTGAGTACTTCGGCGTTCGACCGGACCCGGCTGCCCGAGATCCCGGGCTCGGGCCAGAACACCGTTTTCTTCAGACCCGAAGACGTTTCACCTGCCCTCCCCGGTCCCCTGTACAGCAGACTGCTCTTCCCCGGCTGCACGATTATCAAATCCGAGTACCGCGGGGACTGCTGGGATCTGACCTGCTCATACAAGACGGCCCTGCTCAAAGCCCGTGTGCGCCGGGCCCCGACCTCGCAGACGCTGGATCTGGAAGTACGGCTGGACAATACGATTGTGTTTGCCGGTGACAGGAGAATCGAGCCTAAGGCATGACAAAGACGGGAACCGAAGACTCCACAACATCGGTCCTGCCCTGTTTGAGGGCGTCGATCTGGTCGCGGATGACGGCGGCCCGTTCGAACTCCAGAGCCTCGGCGGCCTTCATCATCTCTTTTTCCAGTTCCTTGATGTAAGCCTTCCGCTGCGCGGGATTGAGGAGGTTGTAGCCGGATGAGCGGATCTTCAGATCCTGCTTCTGGTCTTCGACGGTCTGCCGGCGTTCGGTACGCAGGATGTCCTCAACCGCCTTTTTGATGCTGGTCGGGGTGATTCCGTGTTCCCGGTTGTACTTCATCTGAATCTCACGCCGCATTTCGGTTTCACCGATGGCCTCACGCATGGCGTCGCTCATCGAGTCGGCATACATGATTACGTGCCCGTCGACGTTTCTGGCAGCCCTTCCGATGGTCTGAATCAGGCTGGTGGCCGAGCGCAGAAAGCCGATTTTGTCCGCATCTAGAATCGCAATCAGGGCAACCTCCGGCAGATCCAGACCTTCACGCAGGAGGTTGATTCCGATCAGTACGTCGAACTTTCCCTGCCTGAGGTCCCGCAGAATCTCCACCCTCTCGATTGTCTCGATATCCGAGTGCAGGTACCTGGCCTTGATGCCCTTCGCGGCAAAGAAACCGGCCAGTTCCTCGGCCATCCTTTTGGTCAGAGTCGTGGCAAGAACCCTCTGGCCCTTTGCGATGCACTTGCTGATCTCGCCGAACAGGTCCTCAATCTGCCCCTCGGTGGGGCGGACCTCCACCAGCGGATCGAGAAGCCCGGTCGGACGGATAACCTGCAGCGCGGTGTTGGTGGAGAGCTGTTTTTCCATCTTTCCCGGTGTGGCGGAGACGAAGATCCTCTGGCCGATCATCTGTGTGAACTCATCGAAACGCAGCGGCCTGTTGTCCAGTGCCGACGGAAGCCTGAAGCCGTACTCGACCAGAGTCACCTTCCGGTTGTGGTCCCCCTCGTACATCGCCCCGACCTGGGGCAGAGTCACGTGGGATTCGTCGATGAAAGTCACGAAGCCCTGGGGGAAGTAGTCAAGAAGCACGGCGGGGCGTTCACCGGGCTTGCGGTCGGAGAGCGGCCTGCTGTAATTCTCGATTCCGGAGCAGTACCCTATCTCACTGAGCATCTCCATGTCGTATTCGACCCGGGTCTTGATCCGTTCGGCTTCCAGAATCTTTCCGCTTGCAAGAAAGTGCTCGTACTGCTGGTCCTTTTCCTCCTCGATCCGCCTGATTCCGGCCTTGATCTGCTCCGGGGGCAGGACAAACTGCTTGGCAGGATATAGGGTGAAGTTATCGACGCTGTCCTGCTTCTCGCCGCTTACCGGGTCGAACCAGGTGATGTCGGTCACCGTCTCCCAGTCCAGGGTGAGCCGGACGGCGTTCGTAAGATAGGCCGGATAGATTTCCAGCCGGTCACCGCGCATCCTGAACGTTCCCCTTTCCAGGGTGAAATCGTTGCGTTCGTACTGCATCCGGACCAGCTGTCCGAGCTCGGTCTTGTAGTCGAAATCCATTCCGACGCGGAACACATGGGTCATATCGCGCAGAGACACCGGGTTGGCCAGGGAGAAGATGCACGACACGGTTGCCACGACGATGACATCGGTCCGTTCCATCAGGGAAAAGGCGGCGCTCATCCTCATCCGGTCGATTTCCTCGTTTACGTCGGCGTCCTTTTCTATGTACAGGTCCTTTCCGGGAACGTAGGCCTCGGGCTGGTAGTAGTCGTATGTGGAGACGAAATACTCGACGGCGTTTTCGGGAAAGAAGGATTTGAACTCCCTGTAAAGCTGGGCTGCAAGGGTCTTGTTGTGGGACAGGACCAACGCCGGTCTCTGGACCTTTTCGATGATTTTGGCCATCGTAAAGGTCTTTCCCGAACCGGTGACTCCCTTGAGCGTCTGGTATTTCTGCCCTTCCTCAATCCCCTTTGAAAGGCTGTCCACAGCCTGCTGCTGGTCTCCGCTGCAGTCGTAGTCGGCGTGGAGGACAAAGGGCTTTTTGCGGTATTGGACCGCGCCGTGGACGCTGTCGACCATGACCGAGCCCCAGCTGGAATCAACGTTACCGGTGTATTGTTCTTCTTTCATTCTTTGTCAGCGGAGCAGCCAGAGCTGGTTCTCGTCGGTGCGGGCCACGAGCTGCACCTGAACGTTGAACAGTTCGCCGTTGCGGTACACCGTCAGCGTGACTCTGTCCCCGGCAGAGGTGTTCATCAGAGCCGTGTAGACATCGCTGGCGTCCAGGATCCGGTAACCGTCAATTGCGGTGATGATGTCCCCTCCCAGATATATGCTGCCGTTTCCGTACTTGACCAACTGGGTTCCGGCCCTCAGACCGGCCTTTGCTGCATAGCCGTTGGGGACAACCTGAGTGACCATCAGCCCGTTTCTGATACCCAGTCCCAGATATTCCACTATCGGGTCGGTCAGGCTCAGGGCAACCAGATCAAGCCAGCCGCGGCTGACGCTTCCGGTGCTGATGATTGAGTCTGCTATGTTTTTGACCGTGGACGCAGGAACCGCGAAACTCATCGACTCGAAGCTGCCCGATTCGGAATAGGTGGAGAAAACCATGCCGACAACTGCAGCGTCGGTGCTGATAAGCGGACAACCGGAGTTTCCGGCGGTGATGGACAGATCGGTCTGGATCATACCCGTCACAATACGTCCGGAACTGTTGCGAAGCGGTCTGGACAGGCCGCTAATGTAGCCGCCTGAGAGTGTTCTGGTGAACCCCAGAGGATTGCCCAGGGCAAAGACCCGCTGGCCTACCTTAAGATCGGACTTTGTGTCCAGGACCACAGGCGGGAACCCTCTGAGGTCTCCTGCCTTGAGGACGGCTATATCGTTTTCCCGGTCAAATCCGACTAGGGTCGCCTCCTCGGTCGTGTCGTCGGCAAAGGTCACGACAAACACCGCTCCGCCCTCTATGACGTGGGCGCAGGTGAGGATGTATCCGTCGGATGAATAAATCATACCGCTTCCGGAGTTGAGCTGTTTCCCGTAGGTCAGTTTATCGGACGAACTCTCGTAGACCCGTACGTACACCACCGAAGAGGCGCACTGGTCATAGACGTACATATTCTGCAGCTCAAAGCCTGAGTACATGCCGTCCGTCAGGCCGTTTTCGAATACCAGATAACCGTCGTTGTCGCCGTAGATGTAATCAACCGGTATTCCGGCCAGTTCGAACAACCCGAGCTGCCCCTCCTGTTCAACCAGCATCTTGATTGCCCGGGACAGTTCATCCCGCTTCTGACGCGTTCTGATCGAGCCGGTCCAGCGGATCAGCACGAAAACCAGCAGGAGGCAGACGACTGCCGCTGCCACCCAAAGTACGATTCTTCTGACTTTACTCTTCTTTTCTGCGGTCATTCTCTTTCCGGCCCCGGTCATTATAACACAAACCCGCTGATCATGTCGGGGTCCCGCCTGTCAGTTTCCGTACGAATTGCAGCTTCCGTCCGGGTAGATGAACAAAGCCCCGTATCCGGTAAAACCCTGAAGTATTCTGTCCGCGTCGGCCTCGCCCAGGACGAAAAGTGCGGTGGACAGAGCATCGCAGACCGCGCTTGAAGGTCCCGTGACAGTCACCGAAGCCAGCGGGGTCTCAACGGGATAGCCGGTTTGCGGGTCGATGATGTGGTGCCACTGCTTCCCTGTTTCATCGGTGAAGTACTTTTCATATTTGCCGCTGGTAACAACGCTGAGGTCAGAGGCCTGCACCACCTGTCTGTAAGAGTTTCGCTGCGCGAAAGGAATCTGGATTCCGATCTGGAAATCCTTTCCGTCCGGACGGGAACCGACGCACATGATGTTTCCGCCGAAGTTGAGAAGGGCGCTTTTTATGCCGTTTTCCCGCAACAGGCCGGCAACAATGTCCGCCGCCAGACCTTTTCCCATTCCTCCCAGATCGAGCCTCAGCCCCAGGTCGTTGATCCGGACCGTGTTTCCCTCTCCGGTTTCAATCTGTCTCCAATCGATGTGCTCCAGCGCCTCGGAAATACTGTCCGCTGTGGGGACCGCGGGGTTTTCACCCTCGATATCCCAAAGCGCCGTCAGCGCTCCTATTGCCGGATTGAAGGCCCCGCGGGTAATCTCCGCCATTTTTATGCTGAAGACAATCGCATCGTAGAGTTCCTCCGAGACGGTGACCCAGCCTGCTCCCGCGTTTGCGTTCAGGTACCCGAGCTCACTGTCGGGATCGTGTGCCGATAAAGTGCGGTCAAGTTGCTGAAGGGTCTGCCAGATTCCGGCGTCGTCGGTTCCCGAGGGAAGGGACACAAAGCAGACCGTCCCCAGAACGAACCGGTCCGTCCTGACCAACTCCCCGTTCCGGCATGAGGACAAAAGCAGACAGACGACGCAGAGGACGACCAGGGCCGTCAGGCCGTTCTTACGGTACAAGGCTCTCGATCTCCTCAGCTGTCGGAGGATTGCAGCCGGGACGGGTGGCGTTGACGGCGGCCGCCCTGGAGGCAAACTCCAGGATCCTTCTGATCTGAGCGTCATCCAGAGAACGGCTTTTGGCATAGCCGATCTGATCCAGACAGCAGAGGACGGCTCCGTTGAAAGTATCCCCGCACCCGATGGTATCGGCAATTCCGGCTTTTATTGCCGGCACGGATACTGTGCCGCCGCCGTTGCGGTGCCAGGACGCTCCGCCGGCTCCTTTGGTATAGATGAAATGCCTGACTCCCAGATCGGAGAACCTGCGGGCCAGGGCGGATTCATCCAGTCCGGGATACAGGGCCGCAGCATCTTCGGTACTGAGCCTTACGATGTCCGAATTGCGGATATAGTTCTCAAAAAACTCGAGATATCCCTTCATATCGGCTATCAATTGGGGTCTGACGTTGGCATCGGTGAAACGGATGAAAGGCCTGCCGTCGGCAGTCAGCGCGTCAACAACAACCTGTCTGTGCCGCTCATCGGAGAGGGCGATTGAGCCGCAGAACAGATAGTCGGCATCGGGAGCCAGGTCGAGGCCCCTGACGTAGTCATCCTTATCCGCCGCCAGGGCAGCGGTTCCCTCAAGGCTGAAATCGTAGGACACGCTTGCGTCCTCAGCCATCTGAGCCCGGGCTATGGCCGTCGGCAGCTGTGTACAGCAAAGCGACGGGTCGAACATGACCAGGCTTTCGACCAGGGTTTCAAGCAACAGCGCTCCGTATTCATCCGAGGAAATGCGCCCCAGGTACATGACCGCCCCGGCTCCGGCACGGGCGGCTGCCAGGGCGGTGTTGTAGGGACAGCCGCCGCTCTGAACTCTGGGGCCGACAATATCAACCAACGATTCGCCGATGCAGATGATCACAGGTAGTGCCTCTCGCTTTCCCCTCCGACCAGGGCGACCAGTTCGACAAACGGCTTTGAAGGGCTCATGTTGATCTTGGGAATCAGCACTTCCTCAATCTGGAAGCAGCCGACCTCGCTGGACATGTGCACCGTGATCCGGATCGGCTTGGTCTGTCCCTTGTCAATCTCCACATGCTCGATGGAGTTTGCGGAATACTTGTGGATGTCTCCGTAGTGGGCCTCCTGTCCGCCGAGGCTGATTGCCAGGGGAATCCGGGCCCTGCCCTTTTCCATGTCGCAACCGTCGGCAATCAGAATCAACCCGGCCTCGAGCGAATGAATCCGGCGTGTGGCCATGTGTCCCACTATGCCCTCCAGCGCCATGCACTCGATCATCGTCCTTCTGCGGGCATCAAGCCCCTCAAGGCTCTCAAGCAGGCGGCGGATAATCGGCCGAGCGATAATCGCGCTCATCAGTTCGTGGTCCTGCCGCCCGATCGACATCCCCAGGTCGTGGAGAAACGAAGCCAGCAGCACCGCACAGGCGCTGTCGTCATAGGTGCCGACCTGTTCCTTTTCCAGGCTCATCGGAATACCCGCCTGATGGAGCAGCCTGAGCATGGTCAGGGCGTTGATCGCCACCTGGCGCATATGTACCGGCCCGTGGTCGTTGAACCCGAGCCTCTTTATCGAGACGTTGTTTCCGTAGTCCTGGATGTTCTGGATTTCCTCATCGGCAATCAGGGTCTGCGCCAGGGCATGGGAATGCGAACCTTCTTCAAGAATCCTCAGCAGCCTGCGCTCGAGGGTCAGTTCTTTAGGTGATTTCATACCAATATCTTATCAGAAGATATGACCTGCTACAATGACGAGAGCCTTTCACGGGCCAGAAGGACGGCCGTCTGGGTTTTCCCGTCTGGGACTTCCCCGCGGACAATCAGGGAAACCAGCTCCTGCAGGTCCATCAGCTCTACGTTGAGAAACTCATCCTCGTCCATCCGGTCGTGTCCTGCCTTAAGCCCGCGGGCCAGATAGAGGGTAATAAGCTCGTCCGTGTAGGCCGGGGACGGATTGAAGGTGCCGATGCATTCCCACTCTGAGGCCGTATACCCCGTCTCCTCCTCCAGCTCCCTCTTGGCGGCCGCCAGGGTATCCTCGCCCGGGTCGATCTTTCCGGCCGGAATCTCCAGAATCACCTGACCGAGCGGATAGCGGAACTGACGCTCTACAACCACCTTTGAATCGTCGGTCACAGGCACGACCGCCACGGCGCCGGGATGGCGTATGAACTCCCGGGAGGCGGTTCTTCCGTTGGGGAGAACCACTTCGTCGCGGCGCACATGGAGCAGGTTCCCGTCATAGACGGAAACCCCGCTCAGTTTCTTTTCGGTGAGTTCCATCAGCTGATCCGCTCGAAATCCGAAGCCGGGTGCTTGCACAGCGGGCAGATGAAGTCATCGGGAAGCTCCTCGCCCTCATACACATAGCCGCAGATCTTGCAGACCCAGCCCTTCTTTCCCTCGGTCTTCGGCCTGGGTTTGACGTTGGACTGGTAATAGGTGTAGGTCATCGTTTCCTTGTCGCTGAGCACCCTGGCCTCGCTCACCGTGCAGATGAACATCCCGTGGGTATCCAGATCGACGTAGCTCTCGACCTTAAGGCTCATCATCGCGTTGATATACTTTGAAAGGAAACGAAGGCCATTGTCAGACCTCAGCACCTCGTAATCCGAACCCTCGAACTTGTCCACGGTCCTGCCGCTCTGGAAGCCGAAGCGTTCAAAGACGGAGAAGGGAGCCTCTATGCTGAGGCAGTTGAGGTTCATGATTCCGGTCTGCTGGACTACATGGTGGGTGTAGTTCTGCTTGTTGATGCACACTGCAACACGGTTCGGGGAACTGGTCACCTGGGAAACGGTGTTGACTATCATCCCGTTGTCCATGCGGCCGTCGGTGGAGGTGACGACGTACAATCCGTAGCCGATCTTGAACAGGGCCGTCATGTCATTTTTGTTGGCGGTCTCGTCCTGACGGGCCAGGTAGTCCTTGCACAGCTCGTCCGCCAGGGCCTCGATCTGGGCCTTTGACTCGTCATTCAGGGCGGACTTTATCCGGACGGAGGTCTGTGCAAAGGTGAGGTTCTTTGAACCGGAGAGGAGGTTCGTCATGACCTTTGCCGCCTGCGGCGCCCAGGAACCGTTTTCGATGATGGCCACTGTGCGGTTCTGGTAGTTGCGCTCGGTCAGGTGCTCGATGAATGTCCTCATGAAGGGGAATACATCCGCGTTGTACGTCGTGGATGCCAGGACCAGCCTGCCGTAGCGGAAAGCGTCCTCGACAGCCTCTGCCATGTCATCCCGGGCCAGGTCGGTGACAACCACCTTAGGGCAGCCCTTGTCCCGGAGCTTCTGCTCAAGCAGTTCGACCGCTTTTCTGGTGTTTCCGTAGACGGAGGTGTAGGCAATCATCACGCCCTCGCTCTCCACACCGTAAGAAGACCAGATATTGTAGAGGTTGAGGTAGTAACCCAGATTCTCGGAGAGGACCGGCCCGTGGAGGGGACAGATTACCGCAATATCGAGCGACGAGGCCTTGCGCAAAACGGCCTGTACCTGCGCCCCGTACTTGCCGACGATGCCGAAGTAATAGCGGCGGGCCTCACATGCCCAGTCCTCCTCGGTATCCAGGGCTCCGAACTTGCCGAAACCGTCGGCGGAAAAGAGAACTCTGTCGGTACTGTCGTAGGTCATGATTACCTCGGGCCAGTGGACCATCGGGGCGGTGATGAAGTTCAGCGTGTGCCTGCCCAGATTCAGGCTGTCACCTTCGCCGACCTCGATGCGCCTGCCCTCGAAATCCTCACCGAGGAAGTTCTTCATCATCGGAAAGGCTTTTGCCGAGGAAACGACGGTGGTCTGCGGATAGGCCTTCATGAAATTCAGGATGTTGGCCGAGTGGTCCGGCTCCATGTGCTGTACGACCAGATAATCGGGCTTGCGGCTGCCGAGGGCCTTTTGGATGTTGTCCAGCCACTGGTGGGTAAACCGGCGGTCAACCGTGTCCATGACGGCAATCTTCTTGTCCGTTATCAGGTATGAGTTGTAAGCCATCCCGTTGGGGACGATGTACTGGCCTTCAAAGAGGTCGATTTCATGGTCGTTCACGCCGATGTAGATGATGTCGTCGGTGATTTTCATTCAGGTCTCCTGCTGTTGGATTACCCGGGCGATTCCCGGTCGGATAAAATAATAGCGGAGGCTGACTGCCTCCGCAAGACGGTTAATTGGACGAGACGACGTGGTAGTAAATCGTTGAAGTATACAGACCGGCGTAGTTCGGGTCGCTGTTCAGTTCGGCCTCGGTCATCGGGATGTACTGTCCGGCATGCTCCGGATCCTCCATCTGGATGTTGATATATACCTCGCCCTTGTACAGGATTGAGTACCAGAGAACAGCGCTTCGGTCGTTGATCATACTTCGATAGTCCGCCAACTGCAGGCGTGACGTCGTGTTGCTCTGGACGTACTTCATCGTGCCGTCAAATGTCTGGTTCACCTGACCTGTATCCAGATTCTTTATTACTATCTGATACGGAATCTTCACATTGGCGTCGGTTTTCTTGGTCAGGAAGAAATGAGAGCCGTTGGTTGAGTAACTGTTGCTTGAGGAGGGAAATACATACAACAGGCTTACCCAGTCCGTCTTGTTTGAAGATGCATACAGGTCGAAATCCGCGATTTTCTCCTCCCCGTTTTTGTTGGCCACTATGTCCATGATGTTGAGGTTGGTGGCCGAAAACGTCGGGACGACGAAGGCGCTGATTTTGGTTGCAGTAGGTTGCTTGTTGATGTATCCACGTACGACGAAGGTGTACGAGCCCTGGTGGCAGGCATGGTGCCCCTGGAAACCGGAGACGTTGGCGTCCGAGTAGTCGCAGTCCGGATCGGTGCAGGTCCAGCTGATAGTTACAGTGGCGATGTAGTCGTCCTTCTGGGCCAGGTGCTGCTGGTCGGCGGCGGTCAGCTCATCCATGATGATAAGCACGTCACAGTAGAAACGTGTCGGGTTCTTTGTCGTGCCGTTTCCGTCGATAACCACGGACGGACTGCTGTTGGTCCAGCTCGGAGTGACGACAGTGGCCGAACCTGTGAACTTCGTATTGGGGACTCGGTCGGAGACCGTCACCTGTTGGGCGGGTGTGGTCGAATAGTCCATGATGCAGTTGTAGTCCTTCTCGCCGTAACGGATTCTCGGCATCAGGGCGATATAGAACTCACGGTACTTTGTCGGATCGGACTGGGAGACGAACCGTCCGTCGGTGGTGACGGTAAACCGCAGATGGTGATCGAGGAATGCACAGCCGATATGCCCCAGAACATTGACCGTGCCATAGGTTCCGTTCTCCGGATCACCATAGTCATCAGCAGTGCCTGACCAGTCCCTGGAGTTGTACTTGGGCAGGTATATGGCCTTCTCAAGGTCGACACTCTTGAACTTGTCCTGTGCGTTATCCATGAACCAGACGCGCTCTGTTTTTTCCGCGTCGGTTATCGCGAACAGAGGGGACAGAACAAGAAGTATCAGAATCAGGACTGCGGATTTTTTCATCACAGGCTCTCCACATCGATATATATGGTCGAATCGTAATGCCCTGTCTTCGTCTGGTTGTTGTTGTTGACATACTGAGTGGAGACAGTCGGGGCGGTTCTCAGGCGGAAGTGCAGACCGGCATCGTTGATAGTCACGTTGCCGCCGTTACCGCCCTCGGTCAGGGAAACAATGATGGCATAATCCGTACTCGTTGTCGTGCTGTCGTAGGTTGTGTTGGGGTCAAGTTCGCGGCTCTTACAGAATTTGGTGACTGTGTTGGTGACACTGGAACCGTTGACCAGGGATGTGACCTTGTAGCTGAATGCAAGTTCGTAATCCAGATATGACCAGACATTTGTCATGGGGTTTTTCCAGCTGAGCCTGTTGTGGGTGATTCTCAGCCTGTATACGGGCTGGGACGCCGCCAACGTGACGGTTGAGACAAGCAGTCCCGCCTCGCTCATCGGGGTCTGGGTCGGGGCAATGAGATACCTGAGGTTGTTGTTCGAGTCGTTGATGTCGAGGTTGATTCCGTTTCCGGAATTATACTGGAAGGATCCGACGTAAAGCTCAAAGCTGGCCACGTTGTTCAGCTCGACAAAGCCCTGGATTGTCTGGGAAATGTTGTAGTTTTCCTTGAGGTCTTCGGCAACGAGGGAAAACAGACAGGACAGAAGCAGGATGGAAACAATCAGGATTCTCTTCATTGTACGGTCAACTCCACTGTCACGTTGCTCGAATAGTCAAAGGTCGTGCCGCTTTCCTCGTCTATGGCGAACATCCAGAGTTTGCACGTTCCGGTCACGCTGGCAGGGTTGTTCTCCGAACCGTTGAGAGGATTGGTCGTGTTGTCATAGCTGAAATTCGTGGTCCTGACGGTGCTGCCGCTGACATAGAATCCCACATAGGGGTAGGTCCCCTGGGTGGTTCCGTCCTCGGAGCTGGGGTTGTAGAAATCCTCCGAAACGGTCGCGTTGCCGACTGTCATCAGGATTCTGTGGCTCGGGATGTAGTAACTGCCTCCCTTGAAGGCCTGGAACGGAGACATCTTAAAGGACAGGGTATAGGTCGTGTTGAAGTTGCTGGTAACCTCCCACGTAAACAGAGGGAACTCCACATATTTCACCGTTTCGTTGTTCAGGGTGGTGGTCGTGTTGGACTGTGAGATGTCGAGCCCCGAACCGTCGAGGGTCACCGAACCGGAGTGGTAGATGCGGTCCGAATCGGTCGGGGCGCCCTGGGTCGGCTGCCAGACTTTCAGGCTGCAGGTTTTCTCCGCCGCCGGGGCATAGTAGCCCTTGATTGTAAGTTCTGAAGTATCGGCCAGGGCAAACGACAGGGCCGTCAGGAGGAGCAGCGCGATAAATACGGTTCTTTTCACAGCGTCTTCTCCTCCACCTGAATCGTGGCCTGATAGGTGCCCGGAAGCATATCATTGAAGTCCGTCAGCACGGCATACACGAAAATCCTCGATGTGACGATACCCGGCGAGGCAACCTCAACCGGGAAATCGATAGCCTTTGTCCCCAGAACGAGATCGGTTGCCAGGATGTCCAGGGTCAACTCTCGGGTTCCCTTGGTGAGAACCAGCCGGTACGGGAACTTCTGCCCCTGGGAATACCCCTCGGTGCAGTTGAGAGCCACGCCGGAAAAGGTGATGTAGTAATTCTTCTCGTTTGTCGCGATGTCAACCCTGCAGATCTGGGAACGGTGGGTATTGTTCACTCCGTCCACCTCAACAGTCTCACCGTCGAGAATCGTGTTGTAGTTCACGTCAAACGGCTTGATCGACATGGTGAAGTGTTTGACTGTCGTGACGGAAAGGTGCACGCTGAAATTCGTCGTACTCGTGTCGACGGCCAGAAGGGGAAGGGATACAAAGAAAAGCAGAATAATCAGTACTTTCTTCATCACAGCGCACCCGCAATTTCCCCGCATGCACGGATACAGAATACAATATAGCACGAACGTCCCGTCTTGTAAATGCGGGCGCGAACTTTTGTGCGGATTACCCGCAACTACACACTTTCAACGGCCTTCAGGACCTCGAAAAGCTCAGGATGGCTGCGGCGGAGGTTGAGCAGCTTTCCCGACGGATCCATGAAACAGTGCTCGCTTGTGGCGGTGCATACCGTCTCACCGTCCGACTCGCGGAACATCTCATAGCCCAGGGTCAGCCGGATTCCGGTAAAGGCGGCGATTTTCAGACGGATACCCACCCGGTCTCCGAAGGTTGTCGGCTTTTTGAAACCGCACTCCACCTTGACCACCGGTGAGAGCACCCCCTGCTCTTCCATCTCGCGATAGTCCGCCCCCGTTGCCCCCAGCAGGGCTACGCGGGCCTCCTCCATCCAGCGGATGTAGTTCGAATGGTGGGTCACCCCCATCCTGTCCGTCTCATAGTACTGTACCGTGTGGAAATAGACCTGTTCTGCCATAGTTCAGCACTCCATGCCGGCCAAATGTCTGAAAACCGTCTCATCGGTCCGGGCCGGACTGAGGGGGCTGATCGAGACGCAACCGCTCATCAGCGCGTCGGTGTCCAGACTCATGTCCGCCCCGCCGTCGTGGACGCAGTATCCCCGGGCGATGTACATCCCGGGCGAGATTTCCTCGTATCTGTCCTTGAAGTACGCTCCGCCCTGACGTGTAATCCGTATCTCCGCCCCGGGGGCAGAGGGAATGTT
Source organism: Spirochaetales bacterium (assembly GCA_017614375.1). GTDB lineage: Bacteria > Spirochaetota > Spirochaetia > Sphaerochaetales > Sphaerochaetaceae > JAAYFO01. The sequence continues at coordinate 148,988 of JAGABZ010000006.1, read as the reverse complement.
GATATTGAACAGACTGTGCTTTTCCAGCAGCCCGTTTCCGGTGACGTAGTCCCAGATTCTGTCCAGGTCACTGCCCGCCGCCATCAGGCTGTCGGGAAATGTGGAAAAGGCCACGGCCTTCTTCCCGAAATATGAGGCCTCGAAAACCGCTCCGACCGTCCCCGAGTAAGCGATGTCGCCGCCGAGGTTCACCCCGCGGTTGATCCCGGAAAAGACGATGTCGGCATCCTCAATCGTGGCCAGGTAGAACCTGACACAGTCTGCCGGAGTGGAATCGACAGCCCAGGCCCGGACTCCATCCACCGGATATGAAACGGGATTAGCTGAAAACGGACTGTGGATGTTGATGCTGTGGCTCTTTCCGCTCTGCTCCACCATCGGGGCAGCGATGGTCACCTCCCCTATTTTGCGGGCCCAGCGCGCGAGAATCTCAAGCCCTTCGGCCCGGATTCCATCGTCGTTGGTAATGAGTATCTTCACAGCCACCCCCTGTGGTTGGCCTTGTAGTCAGCCAGCAGCGCGTCAGCGTCGTCAATCAGAGCCTGCATCTGCGCCCGGTCTGCAACCGTGGCCCCGCTTGCGTTGGCGTGTCCGCCGCCGCCGTACTTGTTTGCCAGGGAATTGACCGTCACGAACCGGGAGCGCAGGCGGACCCGGATGGTTCCGTCGGGGTTGTCGATGAAGGCCAGCCAGATCAGCGATCCGCGGATCTTCTCCATAAAGGAGGCACACTCGCTGGCCTGTTTCAGGCTCAGGCCGAACTGCTTGATTGTATCGTTGTCGACATAAGTCCAAGCGACTCCCGAAGGGGTGATGTTCATCGTCTGCAGAACATGGGCCTTGAACTTGTGAAAGGCATAATCGTCCATGTACAGCTGCGCGTACAGGGTCTGGATATCCACCCCGTAATCCAGCAGCGCTCCGGCCAGGCGCAGGGTGTCACCGCAGGTCCCCTCGAACATGAAACGGCCCGAGTCGGTGACCATCCCCGCATAGAGGCAGGTTGCCCCGTAGGTGTCGGTCTTCAGAACCCCGGGAAAACTCGTCAGAAAGTCGGCCAGAAGCTCGCAGTTGGACGAGCGTCCGTCCTCGATCCAGCAGAGGTCTCCGTAGGGCTCATTATCGATATGATGGTCTATTTTGAGAATTTTCCCGGCAAATCTAGCCATAGAATTGGAAATCCGGTCATCGGTGGCCGTGTCGACGACAATCAACAGCGACCGTCTGTAGACCTCCTCACTCACCTGCTGATCGCCGCTTCCGAGAAAGCTGTAGAGCTCGGATTCATCGTCGGCGATGTAACGTACCGTCTTGTCCGGAAACGACAGTTCTATGATTCTCTTCAGTCCGAGAGCCGAACCGCAGGCGTCCCCGTCCGGTCTGATGTGCCGGGAGATTATGATGCTGTCGTATTCCCTGATCAGGTCCAGAACGGCCTGCTTGATCTGCATGTTGTTCATTCCTTTTCCCCTTCTGCCCAGGAGCCGGCCAGTTCGGTCAGATCGTCCAGCATCGCCATCGCTTCAGAGCGGTCCTTTACCATGGCTCCGCTTGCCTTGGCATGTCCGCCCCCGCCGTACTTGACCGCTATCGGGTTGACCGACGGTCCGCTTGAGCGAAGTTCACAGAGCACCCCGTCCTCATCCTCGGCAAAACTCACCCACACATCAATCCCCTTGAGATCGCCCATGACACCGACCATGCCCCGGGCGGCGGTATAGGCGTCGGTTCCCAACTCGGCCAGCCTCCGGCGGTCGGTGTAGATGAAACCCACGTTTCCCCGCCTCTGAACGGCCAGACAGAATTCGGCCTTCAGCCGGAGGTGCTCGATGCTGTCCGTGTACAGCCTGTGGTACAAAGATTGCGCATCCACCCCGGTTTCGAGCAGTCTGCCGGCCAGAGCCAGGGTTCTGGCGTTGGTGTTCTCATATCTGAAGCGTCCCGAGTCGGTGACCATCCCGCAAAACAGGGCCTGGGCGCATTCACGGTCCACCGAGAGGGCGCAGGTCTCCGCGAAATCGGCAATCAGACCGCAGCAGCTTTCAAAGGTTGAATCTATGACCTCCTGACCGGCAATCTGCCCGCAGTAGAGGTGATGGTCGAATCTCAGGGTCCGCCCCGCCGTGCGCCAACGCCCGTCGCTGATCATGGCCTGCGATGAGGTGTCGAGTATTATGCACAGGGCCCCTGCGAAAGCATCATCCGCAACGTTGTCCATCCCTTCCGGAACCAGGAAAGAGTACCGCCCCGCGCTGTCTCCGGTTATCAGGACCTTTTTCTTCGGGAAGTTCGCCCTGATCAGGGCACGCAGTCCGACCTGGCTGCCTATGGCATCCCCGTCCGGCCGGCTGTGCCGGTGGATGATAATCGTCTCTGATTCCCGGATGGCGTCCAAAGCCGCCCGGTATTTGAGGTTTTCCGTCATCTGCATCACTCGGTCTTAAGGGCTTCCTCGCAGGGGTCCACGATACACTGGAGTCCGGCTTCATATTCAAGGGTGTCGGTCAGCAGAGGTTCGAAGTCCTGTCTGAACGCATCCAGGGCCTCCTGGTATCTGCCCTGGTCCATAAGCTTTGTGTACGGTCCGAGCACATCGTTCATGATCAGGTCAAAGAACCCCAGCAGACCTGTACCGGAGATTACCTCGGTCTGGCCGTCGGCGACCGTCGTGATGGTCCCCAGTTCGTAATAGTTGTTGTCCTCATCGTACAGGCGGTACGTAACGGTTCCCTCGATGACTTCGGCGAAATACCAGTACATGCTGGAGTAGTCTATATCGCTGGCGTAGACGAACACCGCGAATCCGTCATTCGTCACCAGTTGAACGTTGACCGGGAAGAAGAACTCCGAGCCCATGCCGTCGGACAGATACAGCAGGAGGAAATCCCCCTCCGCAGGCATGACAGTATCCCCGACCCCGCTAATTACGAACCAGAATCCCATGTTCTCGTACACCGCTGTCGAGTCAAAGACGATATCGAAGACAAACGGGATTCCCTTCGGCTCCGTCTGTTGCTCTCCTTCTTCAGGCTCCTCTGCCGCCGGCTTCCAGACACCGCTGAGGCTGCTGAATGTGTAGCGGAACCCGTCGGGCTGCTCCGCTCCCGCCTCGTCGGTACGTGTCATCCTTTCCATACGCCACGACGGCTCCTTTGCTTCGGCCGGCTTTTTTGAGCATGAGACCGTCACAAGCAGGCAGACCAGAATCAATGCGGCAACAACGGCTGCTACAGTCCGTTTTTTCATCTTCAACCTCTTTGGCAAATATTTACGGGTGTGAGTATATACAAAACGGACCGGCCGCGAAAGGCCGGTCCGCAAAAAACAGATTTGTACGGCAACTACATTCCGTAGACCATGTACATGACGGTCAGCGCCAGCTGGGCGCGGGTCGCTGTCGTCGCCGGGTCGACGCCGAGACCTGTTACGGTCTGGAGCATCGCGGAGGAGGTTCCGAGTCCGACGGCTCCGCGGAAGTTGTTCTGGATTCCGTTGAGGTCGTCCAGGGAAAGCCCGGTGGCCGGATCGGCGTTGGGAAGGATTCCGTACTGGGAAAGCAGTCCGATGCTCTGCGCCTGGTCGAGCTCGTAGCCGATCAGCAGGCAGAAGGTCTGTGCGACCTCGCCCAGGGTGGCGGGAAGTTCGGCACCGAACTCCGTGTCGGAGACATTGGCCATGATTCCTTCCTGGAACACGAAGTTCAGGGCATCGTAGTACGGGCTCTCCTCGTTGATGTCGCTGAGGACCACGTCTTCCCTGCTCTCCACTCCGAACGGATTGTGGATTACGAGGAAGTAGTCGGAGACCTTGTCAATCGCCGAGGCGCTTCCGGAGGTGTAGTAGCTGTAATTGTCGACCAGGGCGCGGATCAGCGGGGCGTAGTCGGCGGCGAAGTTCTCTGCCTTCATACCCTTGAGCTGCTGCATGAATTCCAAAACTTCGGTCTGATCCTCGTGGAGGACGGCTCCCAGAACGGCGTTGGTGGCTCCGGTAAGCTCTCCGGAACTGAGTGCCAGACTCGAATAGTTGGCAAGGATGTAGCCGTCAAGGTTCTCCTGGTCGAGGACGATCTGGTCAACGAAGTCGGCCATGACGTCGTAGACATCGAATGTCTCGGCGATGTTCGGGTCGCGGTAGGTAAAGGCATAGGCACCGTCATCGCTGAAGCTCAGATAGGCACCGTAGGCTCCCCTCTTGTCCCTCAGCTCGGGGAGGAGGAACATGTCTTCGATGACGGAGGAAACAACGGCGAGGTCTGCCGTGGCTTCCTCGTAACCCAGATCGGAGGACGGAACCCAGATGATGTTGAAGTTGACCGAAGTGTCGACGATCAGGGCCTCAGCCGGCATAATCTCATCGAAGCTGTAGGTCTGTCTCTCCACGGGTCTGCGGTCAAGCCCGGCGGCAAACGCGGCGGCCAGGGGCTTGAAGTTTTCCCAGCTCTCCCCGTTTCCGGCAAAGACAAAGGTCATGGCCTGGGCGTTGTTGATGTAGTCGACGATTCCCTGCAGGCCGGCGATGACCGTCTCGGGCTCGGTCTCGAGCAACTGCGCGGTCTGCTGGAGGAAGTAGTAGTAGTCCAGCATGTTGGCGTAGTTGTAGTAGGCGTACAGTTCGCTGTCCGCCGCCATTGCCCTGTAGAGGAGCACCGAGTAGCTGCTGTTGGTGAAGCTCTGCTTGAGGGAGGTCAGCATGTTGGATACCTGGTCGGAAATCCTCGACGCGTCGAACACGTTGTCGAACAGCAGTTCGCGGCAGAGATCCATCGCCGGAGAGACATCCTCGTCGAGGGCGACGAAGCTTACGCGCAGTTTCGGGGTAAAGACCTTGGACACGTCATCCTTGCTGTAGGCCGGGCGGATGGTTCCGTCATACAGATAGCGGGCCATCAGGTTGGCCAGCTGGGTTCTGGTGTGCTCAGTAGTGTCCAGTTCTCCGATGAGGCTGGAGAACAGCTTGAAGTAGTGAATCTGGTCCTGGCTCAGGCCGGACATGTCGAAATACATGCCTGCGAACCCTACGCCGGTGATGTCGGCCTTTGCCCAGTAGTAGTTGATTCCGTCCTCACCGGCGGTTTCGGTGACTTCGTAGAATCTGGCCTCTTCCGGGAGGGTCTGAACGTCGACGACCTGCAGGGCGCGGATCATCGGAGTCGGGTCGACCGTCTCCTCTTCCGGCTCATTGGTCATGCTGACGATTTCCTTGATCTCATCGGCACTCATCGAGGCCTTTTTCTCGGCCAGCCTGGCGGCCAGGGCAGCGTCCTTCTGCTCCTTGAGTCCGGCCACGGCAGTGGTGGTCACCAGGGCGTTGAGGTCGTTGTTTACCACAAAGCGGGTGATGACATCCTGGAAGGAACCGTCATCGGCCCAGGCGCGGAAGAAGTCGATACTGTCGATGAATTCCAGATAGCCGTACAGGTCTCCGGTTGCCGCCCAGTAGTACATCATGTTGGGAATCACCGACAGACCGGTTTCGGAACTCTCGCTGGTGAGCATCATGCTCAAGCTGTAGGATGCGACGAACGAATCGACCGCCTCATCCTCAAAACCTTCCGCCGCAATCTGAGCCATCGACTCGTCGACGACCTTTTTGAAGGTCTCGGCATCCTCGGGGTTGACGTTGTCAGCCACGAAGACAATGGCGTAATCCGGGCCGGAGATGTCGATTGAGCAGGAGAACGAGCCGTACGGGATGGCGTTCTTGAGGTTCTCAATCAGCACCGAACTGTCATAGTCGGCCAGGGAAGTCATCAGGTCGATCTTGTTCAGAGTCTCGCTGTCAATGTCGGGACAGAGAAAACCGTAGTAAATCGTGGTGGCCTTTTCCGTGTTGCTTCCGCTTTCGACGGGGAACTCAAAGGCCGCTGTCTGCGGTCCGTCGATTCTCTTGTACTGGGGGTCGTCGATGACGACGGGGTCGGCGGTGTAGGCGCTGAAATAGCCGTCGAGCAGCTGCAGGAAGTCTGCCCAGTTGTCCAGCTTTCCGTAGATGCAGGTCACGGAGTTGGACGGTACATAGTAGTCGGCGTGGTAGTTCTTCAAATCATCCCAGGTCATCTCGGGAATCACGTCGGGGTTTCCGCCGCTGTCGTTTCCGATCCACGAACCGGGATAAATCACCTGCTGGTAGTTTTTTGAGGCCTTTCTCGTGCGGGTGGTGGCACCGAGCATCTCGCTGTACACGGTTCCGGCGATGGTCAGGTCAGCGTCCTCGCTGTCCATGACATATCTCCAGGCTTCCTCGTCGAAAATCGACTTGTCCTGAAGAACCATCGGGTTGAACACGCTGTCGGTGTAGTAGTCCGCCAGGGCCAGAAGCTGGTCCTCGGAGAGAGACGCTACCGGATAGGTCGTCATGAACGGATAGGTGCTGGCGTTCATGTAGGTGTTGTAGGTCTGGTAGCTGAGGTTGAAGAACAGAGTCTTTGAAGGATATTTCTCCGAACCATCCAGGGTCGAGTGCTCAAAGACGTGGGGAATACCCGTATCGGCCAACGTAGGAGTGCGGAAGGTAATCTCAAACACCCTGTTGGTGTCCTCGTTTGCGATGTAGAGGACGACCGCACCGGTCTTCTGATGCTCAAACTGATAGACTTTCGCTCCGATCAGGTCGAAATCAGTCACCTCGGTCAGTACGAAACCGTTGACAGACCGGCCCACTTCAAGGACAGGCTCCTGCTGGGGGGCAGTGGTGACAACGCGCTCCGGGGCGACCTCAATCACCGCCTGGGCGAAAAGCGAAGCGACAGCAAAAAGCGCAACTGCCGCGAACATGAGGATTTTTCTCATTTTTACCTCCAATACCGTCGATTATGCCGTCAATCCCCGCTCTTGTTCAAGGCTGGGCAAGACCGCCCAGGCCTTCCCCCGAGTTGAGTGAGGCTCTTTCATCAGTTTAACAATTGATAGCCCGGTTTTGATGAAACTTTTCATCAATTCAACAATTAATGCACCTGTTTTGATGAAACGCCGGGTTTCCCGTCCCGGTCAGAAGCAGGGGCAGGCCCTCAAGGACATCGGCCACGGGTTCGCCGGAGACGAAGTTTATGCTGAAGATTCCGCTGCAGCCGGGGTCGCCTTGCCTTTCTTTGTGAAAAAATGATAGATGTACTTTTATAAAACAGGAGTCCGAAAGTGAACAAAACCTCCACCGAACTCAAAAAGATGAACCTCAGTCAGGTCTTCCGGGAAATCTACGCGAGGGGAAGCGCTTCAAAAAACACGCTGACGATGAGTCTGGGACTGAGCATTCCCACGGTGACCAACGCCCTCAGGGAGCTTCAGGGCAGAAACCTTATTGTCCGTGAAGGCTCGTTCCTGTCAACCGGAGGAAGGCCGGCCTTTGTCCACAGATTCAACGAGAACGCCAAGCTCGGCATAGGGGTGGAAGTGCTTCCGGACAGGGTAAACGCCGCCGCGGTGAATCTGTACGGAAAGACTGTCGATTCCATGTCGGCTGAACTGTGCTTTGCGGCGGATGAGGACTATTACCGCCGGTTCGGTGCCCTGGTCAACTCTTTTGCCGGAAATTGTTCGGCGAAGTACGGCGAAGTTCTGGGAGTGGGTATTTCACTGCCGGCGATCATCAACAGCGAAAGCGGGGAAATCGTATACTCGGAACTGCTCAGGACGGCTGAGTTCAACGTACGGGAACTGACACAGTTCATAGGGTATTCCTGTGAATGCAGACACGATGCCGAATGCGGAGCCAGCGCGGAACTCAGGGACCGCAAACTGTCCGCCGATACGCTGATTATCTTTCTGAACAATCACATCTGCACGGCGTTTGTCATCGGGGGAAAGGTTCATGTCAGCGGGAATCTGAGCAGCGGCACCATAGAGCATCTGGTCATCCATGAGAACGGCAGGGAATGCTACTGCTCCAAGCGCGGTTGTGTCGACGCGTACTGCTCCGCCGCCAGTCTCCTGAAGATGAGCGCAATGAGCACCCTTGAGGAGTTCTTCGCGGCGGTACGTTCGGGAGATCCTAAGGCCGCAGGGGTCTGGGACAGGTATCTGGATGACCTGGCCCTGGCCATCGACAGCGCCAGGATGGTGATACCCTGCGACATCATAATTGACGGATATCTTCTGAAATTCATTCAGGATCAGGACATCATCAACCTCAAGTCCAAGGTCATCGGGATGACGACCTTCAAGCAGGTCGGTTTCAGCATCACCCGCGGAGAATGCGACGCTAATCCTGTACTTACCGGCGCCGCCCTGCCCCTGCTGGACAGATTTCTCGAGTCGATATAAGAAAAGGGAAACATGTTCCGAAGATGGAAAATCTTCGTCGCATGTCTCCCTTTCTGATAAGTCGGGGAGGATCCCCGAAGGTTACTTCACCAGCTGGCAGCCGGCGTCGAACTCAATGGTGTTGCCCTTGTAGTTCTTGATCTTTCCGGTGACGGTGATCACGTCGCCTTCCTTGATCTCGGCAGCGCCTTCGCCGGCGAGGCGGTAGCACTGGATCGGATAGGCTTCGAGACCGTCGACGAGGAGGTTGACGGTGATGTTGCCGTACTTCTCGTTGTAGGCGCTCGGGATGGAGCTGACGGTACCGGTGATGGTGAACTGGGTGTCGTAGCCCTTGTCAGCCTCAAGCTCGTATGCCTTGAGCAGAACCTTTGTCTGGTTGTAGTGCTCGGCGGGAACGGCGATACATCCGGCGTCGAACTCGATTGTCTTGCCCTTGTAGTTCTTGATGGTTCCGACAACGGCGATCTTCTGTCCGACTTCGAGGGTGGCGGCCATCGGTCCGGCCAGGCGGTAGCACTGGACGACCTTTTCAGGAGTTCCGACCGGGGCGATGTTGACGGTGACGTTGCCGTACTTCTCGTTGAAGGGGGTCGGGATTTCCACGATTTCTCCGACGATGACGCAGGGGAACTTCATGGCCTCGTCAGCCTCGAGGGCAAAGGCCTTTTCCAGCAGCGCGCTCTGGTCGGGAATCTCACCGAAGCCGATAAGCTTGGAACCGGCGTCGAACTCGATGGTGTTGCCCTTGTAGTTCTTCACGATTCCCTCGACGGTGATCCAGTCGCCCTCGGCAATCTTGTCCACGCCCTCACCGGCGAGGCGGTAGCACTGGATCGGCTTTTCAGCCAGTCCGGCGACCACGATGTTGACGGTGATGTTGCCGTACTTCTCGTTGTAGGCGCTCGGGATGGAGACGACCTGTCCGTAGAGGCGGTAGGTCTGCTTGGTGGCCTCGTCGGCCTCGAGGGCATAGAGGACATCAACGATTTCCTCGTAGGTCGGATCACTCAGGACCTTGCCTTCGGGAAGGGTGTGCGGGATGACGACCGTCCCGGACTTGCCCGTAGTCGGGTGGGTGACGGTGGCAGTCAGGGTGTAGGCAGTCTCGGCCGGGCAGGCTTCATCGATGTCGATTACGACCTTGTGGTCTGCGCCCGGTACAACCTGGACGAACTCGGAGTCACTGGCCCAGGCGACGTCGAAGACGACATCCTTGATTCTGACGACGTCCAGGACTTCGTAGTCGGACGAGGTCTTCGGGGCCGGATTGTCCAGGGTGGCCTTGTTGTACAGAACCTTGACATACTCAAGAGCTGCTTCAAGGTCGGCTTCGGGATCTTCTTTTACGACCGGGGCGGCCTTCGGGGCTTCCTTGGCCACGACCACTCTGCTCTTCAGCGGGGACTCTGCCAGGGCCTGGGCCGAAACGGCGAAGGCTGCCAGCAGGAGTACAAGCCCTAAGATTACGATTTTTTTCATTTCAAGCTCCTGTTGTTTGCTTATTTTTCAATTGTTATGTCCTTTTGGGTAAGGACCTTGATCTGATAAGAGCCGTTATACAGTCCGACCAGACCGCGCACCGTGATCGTATGCCCCAGATAGGCATACGAGGTCACCAGCTGCCTGTTTTCGGTCAGGACGGCGGTGCGTACCTGGATTTCGTATCCGCCGGCAACGCAGTGCAGCGTCATCGCCCCGTAGTTGGAACTGTCGGGATCCGAGGTGGTGCTTACGCTTTTGACGTACAGACCGTCCATGGTGATCGTCGTGTCCATGGCGAGATAGGCGTAGTCGAACTGCTTCGACTGCCCGTCCTCGTCGGTCAGGGTGACCTTTGAGAAGAACACGGAGGGTTCCGTGTCGACAAAGGCTCCCTGATGACCCGAACTGATCTTCTGGATATTTCCCGGATCCTTGGGTTTCATCATCTTGTAGTTCAGACCGGAAATCTGCCAGACGCCGCCCGCCTCGTAATACTGAAGCGTGCCGACAATCCTGCAGCGGTTCCCGACCGAGATGATGTCCAGTCCGGTGGCGGAGAGGTTGTATCCGTAGTAGACCGAAATCCCGTTGTACATTCCCGATTCGGGATCGAACTCCTCGACGTAGACGCTCGAACCGTCGTTCATCGTCACAACACCCTCAAAGGCGACCTTCTTTCCCTCATATAGGGAAATGTCGGTCCTCAGCCCGTGGAGCGTCAGCTCAATCGCGTCCCCGTAGTAGAAATCCGGGTCCTTCTGTCCTGAATAGACATTGAGCTTCTGTTCACGCGCCTGGTTGATGGCTGCCATGCAGACGGTTCCGTAGCGGTTGTTGGCCGAGGATGAGGCAATGGCCAGACCGTTCTGAAGAAGTTCGATGTTGAGGTTGCGGTATTCTTCGTTTTCGCTGTTGCGGTACCAGACCCATACCAGGTATCTGCCCCCGGTAGAGTCGAGGTTCCAGTTCGAGTCATCCGATTCGATGATGATCGACTGGGCGTTGGTAAGCTTTTCGCGGGTGAACGCTGAAGCTTTCTTGCCGTACTCCTCCACCCTGCCCGTCGACTCCGGAGTGTTTACGGCCAGATATCTGGCTTTGAGCACTCCGGTGGCCGAGACGGACTCGGGGACGAAGAAATGCGTCGTATCACCGTCGATGAACATCTTGACCGTAACGGCCTGCTTGGCGGTGCTGGACCGCATGTCAAGCCGCACGGACGATGCATAGTCGGTCGCTGCCCAGAGGGCGGCGAAGGCGCCGATCAGAATCAGAAGAACAGCGCAGAACCTCTTCATCTCATTCCTCAGTCATTGTACTCGCACTTCTGGATTGCCAGCTTGAAGGCAGCGGCAATCTGGGCATCCACATCGCTTCCCTCGGGGATGGTCAGACACTTGGTCAGAAGGGCACCGACCTCATCACGGGCAGTGGAGGATCCGTTGAACGCCGGGGAGGTGTAGTAGGCATCCTGCTGCTCAAGACAGACCTTGGTCGACAGGGCGGTGATGTACTTGCCGTAGTCGGCCTGGGCGATGAAATCAGCGTAGATTTCGTTGTCGGTGACGGACTTGAGAACCGGTACGTAACCGGAAGCCATCGAGAAGGCGGCCTGGAACTCAACCGAGGTGGTCAGGTACTTGACGAAAAGCCAGGATGCAACGACTTCCTGCGGGTTGTCCTTGTTGAAGATACAGATGCTCGGGCCCTGGGAGATGACCTTTCTGTTGGCATCGGAGACCTGCGGGATGGTGGCGATTCCGACTTCGAACGGATACTTTCCGTCGGCACCGGCTGCCGGTCTCTGGTAGGTTGCGCCTGCCGAGGAGCCGATTGACATGTAGCTGACCGTCTCGTTGGTGGAGGTGAACAGGCCTGAGGTGTAGGAACCCAGGAGGGTCTGGGTGGTCATCCAGCCGTTCTGGTACCACTGGCGGAAGCGCTTGATGAACTCGCGGTTGGTGGCGTTGTCGAACAGGTAGTGGTCACCGGTGGCACTGGTGTACGGGCTGTTGTACTGCTCGCACATGGTGATGAACCAGTTGGCCTCGGAGTCATATCCGAGCGGGATGCTGTTCGGAGCGATTTCCTTGATCTTGGCGCAGACTTCCTCCATCTCGTCCCAGGTGGTGGGAACCTTGAGGTTGTGCTCGTCGAAGAAGGTCTTGTTGTAATAGAGGACTTCGGTGGACTTCGAGAAGGGCATGGTGTACATCAGTCCGTCGCCGAACTGGCAGCCTTCGTTGTAGTAGCCTTCGATGAAGTCGGCCTTCTGCTCCTCGGTCAGTCCGAGAATCTCGGTGGTTCCGTCGGCATGGGTGACGGGAATCTGGCTGGCAATCAGGTTGTCCAGGGTTGCCACGGCTCCGGCCAGGTTGTACATGGCGACATGGTCGGGATAGCAGTAGGCCAGGTTCGGCTGGTTTCCGGCGGGAATCTCGGTACTGATCTGGTTCTTTACATCGTCATAGCCGCCGACCTGCTCCCACTTGATGTGGATGTTCGGAAACAGCTGGTTGAACTCGGCGATGTACTCGTCCAGGACGGTGTTGAGGTTGGCGCCCATGGTGTGGTAGAAGGTCAGGGTGACCTCGCTGCCGTCATAGCCGCCCTCGGGAACCTCGAACGCACTCGCGGCTGCGCTCTCGGCGGTTCCGCCGCAGAAGGCTGAAGTCAGCGCGATGAGAAAGAGCACTGACACCAGAAGCAAAGCTTTTTTCATATTGTTCTCCTTGTGGATGATTCTATCATAAATCACCTTTTCAATCCTATGTTCTGAGGGCCGGTTCTCAGCCTTTTATTCCGCTCCGGCTCACTCCCTTCATGATGTACTTCCTGAGGAACACGAATACCAGGAACAGCGGGGCGCTGACCAGGGCTACGGCAGCCATCTGCTCGGGGTAGTTGACTTCTCCGGTAGTCTGGGTGAAGGCATTGCGCAGTCCGTTGGTGATCAGCCTGTGGCCTCCGTTGTTCAGCGGGTCCTTGTTTGCAACCAGTCTGGGCCAGATGTACGAGTTCCACGCTCCCATCATCTTGAGAATCGTGATGGAGATCAGCGTCGGGAGCGAGAGCGGGATCATTACCTTGCAAAGGTATTTGAAATCGCTGGTCCCGTCGACCTTCGCAGCCAGGTACAGTTCATCGGGAATCTGCAGGAAGTTCTGACGCAGCAGGTAGATGTAGAACACACTTACCAGGAACGGCACGATGAGTACCGTGTAGGTATTGAGCCAGTTCAGTCTGGTGACCGTCATGTAGTTGGTGATGGTGAACAACTCTCCGGGAATCATCATCGTGGCCAGCAGCCCGGCGAACAGGACGTTCTTGCCCTTGAACTCCAGTCTGGCAAAGGCGAATGCGGAGAGGATGGTGATCACCAGCGACAGAAGGGTCGAGACCACGCCGACATACAGAGTGTTCAGGAACAGTCTGCCCAGTTTGGCCGTGTTGAAGGCATTGACGTAGTTGCTCAGCAGAAGCTTGTGCGGCCAGAAGGTCGGGATGGGGAGCCTGTACTCCTCAAGCGGCTTGAGTGAGGAGTTGATCATCCAGTAGAACGGGAAGAGCACTATCACCGCCATCAGGATGAGAAAGGCGTAGACGAGGACCTTTGCCAGGACGGCTATGACCTTCTGTCTGGAGACGACGGAACCCATGTCTTTTTCCTGCATCGTGTTGAATGTTTCAGCCATGACCGCCTCCTAGTAATGGACCCGTCTCTTGCTGACCTGGAGGTTGATCAAGGTCACGACGAGGATGATGCCGAACAGGATCAGAGCGGCGGCGCTTGCCCTGCCCTGATGGTTGTTCTCCAGCGCATCGTAGATGAATCCGACCATGGTATTCAGTCTGCCCTGGTCGTTCGCCGGTCCCATCTTTTCACCGAACACACCTACTATGCTGGTGTATTCCTTGAAACCTCCGATGAATCCGGTGATGACGACGTAGGCGATCATCGGGGAAAGCAGGGGCACTGTGATGCGGGTGAAGATTCTCCTTCTGGAAGTCCCGTCAACCCTGGCCGCGTCGTAGTACTGCTTGTTCACGCTCTGCAGTCCGCCCAACAGGATCAGGATTTTGAACGGAAGGGCGTTCCACACGATGTAGATCACCATGACCGTCATGTTGGCCAGATAGGTCGAGCCTGAGTTGATCCAATTGACCGGCTCACCGCCGAAAAAGGTGATGATGTTGTTTACGATTCCGGCGGTGATGATGATCTGGTTTGAAGTTCCGTGGGCGCTGCCGACGATGTTGAACATCGCCGCGAAAACCATGCCGATGGCGATGGAGTTGGTCACGTACGGAAGGAAGAAGATCGTCTGTAGGCCTTTCTGGAGCGTTTTGATCGAATTGAGGCAAACCGAAATCAGCAGAGCCAGAAAGGTCGACAGCGGAACGGTGATCACGCAAAGCAGAGTCGTGTTGCGCAGGCAGTTGAGGAAGTCCTGGAACTGGATGACCTTGGTGAAGTTGCCGAAGCCGAACGGGAAGGTCTTGCCCTGGACAGCCTCAAGTCCGCGGTAGCCTACGAGAAAGGCCATCCTGAAGGTGTTGATGATCGGCCAGACCGTAAATACGAGCAGAAGCAGGATGGCCGGGGCCAGATAGACCCATGCCATCCACGGGCGTCTGCTTTCCACCATTGTGTTCTTGCCGCCCATGCTATACCTCAAAGAATATGCGCGCCTCGGTCTCCTTCTCAAAGAGGAAGATCTTGTTGCGCTTGATGTCGAATCCGACCTCGGTTGCCTCCGGGTCGACGGTGACGTCGGCGTCTATGATGGCGCGGATTACCGGGACGTTCATCGCCGGATGATTCATGACCAGACTCACGTCCCTGCCCATGACCTCCACCCCGTTGAGGGCGCAGTGGAACCTGCCCTCGGGGCGGACGATGAAGCCCTCGGGCCTGATACCGACTATGACTTCCTGGTCGGGTACGTCCGGGACGTCGATGACGGCCTCGTCACCGATGTAAACCTTTCCGGAGCGGACCGTGGCGTCAAAGACGTTGATCGGCGGCGTGCCGAGGAACTTGGCGACGAAGAGGTTTTCCGGGCTGTTGTACACGTCCTGCGGGTGTCCGGTCTGCTGTACGACACCCTTCTTCATCACGACGATCATGTCGGAGATGCTCATCGCCTCTTCCTGGTCGTGGGTGACGAAAACGGTGGTGATTCCGGTCTCGCGCTGGATGCGGCGGATTTCCTCACGGGTCTGGAGTCTGAGCCTGGCGTCGAGGTTCGACAGGGGCTCGTCCAGAAGCAGAACCCGCGGCATCTTGACCAGGGCCCGGGCGATGGCGACCCGCTGCTGCTGACCGCCGGAAAGCTCATTGGGCTTGCGCTCCAGCAGGTCGTCGATCTGGACGATTCTGGCAACTTCGACGGTGCGCTTGAGCATCTCGTCCTTGTCCAGCTTGTCGGCGCCCTTGAGGTTCTGCAGGGGGAACATGATGTTCTGCTTGACCGTCATATGGGGATACAGGGCGTAGTTCTGGAATACGAGTCCTACTCCCCTGCTCTCCGGCGGAAGCTGTGTCACGTCGTTGTCCCCGAAGAAGATTTTTCCCGAGGAGGGCTTCTGCAGGCCGCAGATCATGTACAGTGTGGTGCTCTTTCCGCAGCCGGAGGGCCCGAGGAGGCCTACGAGTTTGCCGTCCGGGATGGTAAAGGTGAAGTCGGAAACGGCGGTGACCATTTCCTTTTCCTTCTTGTTCCTGCTGGGGAAAACCTTTGTCAGATTCTGTAGATCAACAATCATTTGCTCTTCCTTTTATCGGTGTTACGCTCAAGGCGCTGTTTGCTCAATACGGGTCGCGTGCCGCGCTCTCCTTTGCATCCGCGTTGATGTCCGCGATCATCTCCTCACGGCTGTTGTAAATCTTCTGGCTGGCGTAGTCGACTACGATGGTGTCGGACAGCAGGTCATGCACCGGGGTGTGGTTGGCGGTGGCGAACAGCAGGATGATCTGCAATACGGCGTATGCCCCCAGAACCACCAGACCGATGATTCCGAGCTGGTTGAAGTAGATCATCAGGATGATGAAGACCGGAACCATCGTTTCGAGGGTGTACTTGCCCAGAATCGTCCTGACGAAGAACACCGGTCCGCTTATCCTGACACCCTCGGTGCGCATCACTGCCAGGCCGAAGACCCTCTTTCCCAGTGTCCGTCCGTGTCCGAAGGCCAGAACGGGGACGAGGAACTCCAGGGCCAGATAGGCGATGAAGATGCTCAGGGAGATGTTCATGATTGTCAGGCGGAAGTATGTCGAATAGGCTGCCATCACCTCGGTATCGGAAATCAAGGCCTGATACGCCGCGTCCCAGTTCTGCCTGTCGGCGTCGGACATCTGCTGGTATTCATCGTTGGTGACGGCGAAACTCATGTTGTAGGCCTTCTCGTAGGAAACCAGCCCATCGGAGTATCTGTTGCCTATGCTGTCATAACCGGTGACCAGGCTCAGAAGCCACATCATGCCGACAGCAAGAATCGACAGAAGAATGCGGTCGAACATCCACGCACTGATGCGTTTCCAAATGCCCGCCCTCTGTACATCGAAAGTCATCGGCAGCAATCTCCCCCGGTTGCAGATTCAACACTCTATTTCTAGCACAAACCCGCCGGTATTGCAAAGCAAAACCTCCTTCGGACGGCATGTTGTTGCCGGCAAGGCGCCCGTCATCCGGGGCAAGACCTGATTGTAAATCGGGTTTGGATGCATTATCATGTTCCGCGGGCCTGCAACCGCAGGTTTCCGGAGGAAACATGGGCAACAAAATCACTCTTCACGCACAGGACCTGGACGGATACCTGCTCGACAGGGACCGCATCGCCATCGAAAAAGCAGACAGGCTTTATGATACTTCGCTTGATGCCTGCCGGAGGATCGAAGAGGCAAAAAACACAGCCGAGCTGAAAGAGGCCCAGGACGAACTGGTCAGGAGCGCCGGTGACATCGGCGATTACCTTCAGAGCGTGGTCGAACGGGAAAACGCCATCCACGTCTACTCCTTCGAGACCCCGCGTGAACTCCACGGTCAGGCTTCCAGGCTGATTGCCAAGCTCCGTGACCCGAAAACCGGACACGAGGAGTTCCTCTACTATGTGCAGAGGGCGTACGAACTGCTGTTCGCCCATGTCTTTACCGACGCGGCCCTGGACATGCCCCGCAAGCGGAGCATAATCACCCCGACCCCGGTTACCAACCCCTGCCGCAACTATGCCGTACACAAGATTCCGGAAGTCGACTCGATCGTCCAGGACAGCGTGCTCTGCGTCATGCTCCGCGGAGCCCTGCTTCCCTCGATGATCATCAGCAAGGAAATCCAGGAGTACAGCTCCTCCGGTGAAGTCCCGCCGTTCGCCCTGTTCAAGATCAAGAGGGACGAGTCCAAGAAGGAAAAGAACATGGACTACGTGCTCGATCTGGACCGCTCATTCTTCAAGGTCGAGGACCTTCAGGACAAGAACTGGATCTTCGCCGACCCGATGAACGCCACCGGCGGCTCGCTGGTCACCATCGTCAAGCATCTGGAAAGCATCGGCATCAAGGCCCGCTCGGTGAAGTTCATCAACGTCATAAGCGCCCTCAAGGGAGCCCTGAGAATCGTCCGCGCCATACCGAACTGCGAAGTCCACACCCTGTGGATGGACCCGATTCTCAACGAAGCGGCATACATCCTCCCCGGACTGGGGGACGCCGGCGACAGACTCAACGGAGTCGACCTGCCCGACAATCCGCGCAACATGATCCAGCTGATTGCCGACTACGGCACGAACATCAACAACCTCTACCGTGCCCAGGTGAAGAAAATCGAGGAAACCGTTCTGGGCAGGTGATGAAGCGCGCCCCGGTTCTCTGCATCCTCTGTCTCTCGATTCTCCTGACGGTCTCCTGTGCCACAGCCGCCGACCCTCAGGGGGAAATCGAGAACGCCGCCCTGCTTTTGTGCTCGACCTATGTCGACGCCGGAGATTACAGGGCGGCCGCCGATGTCTGCGCCGATGCCCTGACGCGGATTTCCAGCAGCAGACTTCAGTACAACCTGGCCGTATGCCTGGCGATGGCAGAGGACTGGGATGCGGCCGAGGAGGCCGCCCTTCAGGGCCAGCGGGACTGGCCGGATACGCTGTCCTTCATAAAGCTCAGAATCCGCTTTTTCACTATGCGGGAGATGTATTCCGAAGTCCTGGCGGTAAGTCTGGAGGGGCTTGAGGCGGACCCGTGGTGTGAAAGTTTCGGCCAAAGCGCTCTGGAGGCGTACCTCATGCTGGGGATGGCCGACCAGGCAAAGGCCCTGGCAAGAACGCTCATAGGCCGTGATATCTGTCTGGAATCAGCCCGAAAGGTCCTGCTTACGGGAGAACTCTGAGCTACAACAGGAAAACCCCGGCCGCAGCCCCGATGAGAATGATGAATATGGGGTGGAGCCTTTTGAATGTGAAGGCCAGGGCCGTACAGAAGGCAAACACTCCGATACCGTACCATTGAACCGCCCCGCCGGGGTACATCGAACTCAGGGACAGATTCACAAGCACGCAGGCGATGACGCCGGTGACAACCGGTCGCAGGCAGGTGAACACGTCATTCACCAGGGCGCTTTGCCTGAACTTCGTGTAGACCCTGGCGACAATCAGAATGATGATCAGCGACGGAAGAACCAACGCGAATGTCGCCAGCAGACCCCCTGCCAGTCCGGCGACGGAGAATCCGGCGTAGGTTGCCATGTTGATTCCGATCGGCCCGGGGGTCGACTCGCTGATTGCGATCATGTCGGCCAGGGTGGCCGATGTGAACCAGTCCGGATGGGTCGTGCACATCTGATAGAGGAAAGGCAGGGTTGCCAGTCCTCCGCCCACCGCCAGAAGCCCGGACCGGAAAAACTCCCAGAACAGTTGGAGAAAAATCACTTCGTCCCCTCCCCGTCCCCGGACCGATTGCCGTCCGGACCGCGGGAGCGTCCGGCTTTGATGAAGTGACAGGCCACGGCGAACACCACCGTACCCAGAACTATCCAGACAGTCGATATCCCGAGAAACAGGTTCAGCCCTATTGAAATGACCAGAAGCAGGGCTGTCAGGACATCGATGACCGACTTTCGGCCCATGGAGACAACCGATTTCAGAATCAGGGCGCAGACCGCTATGCGGATTCCGCTGAACGCCTTTTCCACCCAGGGGTTTCCGGCGAAGGCCCTGATTACTGAGGCGAGGGCGAGGATAATGACCAGGGACGGAAAGACCATACCCGCCGTGGCGACGATGCCGCCGATGTCCCCCCGGCGGCGGTAGCCGACAAAGGTGGCAGTGTTGACTGCTATTACCCCGGGAGTGCACTGCCCTATCGCGTAGATGTCCAGCAGTTCCTCGGAAGTAATCCAGCCGCGGCGGCGGACCAGTTCGTCCTCCAGCAGCGGAAGCATCGCCATCCCCCCGCCGAAGGTCATCACGCCGACCTTGGCAAAGGAGACGAACAGTTGCCAAAGCGGAGTCATCGGAGGAACTTCTCCATCTCCGCGCGGACCATTGAGTCGCAGATTTCGTTGTACTTGATTCCGGCGTGGCCCTTGACCCAGACGAAGTCGACCTTCAGCGCGGAGGCCAGACAGTCGAGTTCCTCCCACAGTTCACGGTTCTTGACCGGCTGCTTCTGGGCGTTTCTCCAGCCGTTGCGTTTCCAGTTGGAAATCCAGACGGTGATTCCGTTTTTGACGTACTGGCTGTCGGTGTACAGGACGGCGCCCGGGGCACCGAGGGTCTTCAGGGCCTCGAGGGCGCTGATCACCGCCCGCAGTTCCATCCGGTTATTGGTGGTCTGCTCCTCGCCTCCGCTGGAGGAGATAATCATCCGGTCGCCCCCGTCAAGTCCGACGAAAGCCCATCCGCCCGGACCGGGATTGCCGCTGCACCCGCCGTCGGTGTAGAAAGTCACTTTGTCCATGGCACCAGTGTACCGACAACCATTCTTGACATCAAGGCTGAACAAACCTAGACTTTCCGCGGAGTTGGTTATGAACATGAAAAAGACTGCGATTATAGCTCTGATTATCGTTTTTTCCGCGTTTTCCGCCTTTGCGCAGCCCGCGACGGAACTTCCTGAGCGGTCCTGGCTGACCTACACCGACACGACCGGTGTGACCACCGTCCTGACAGCGGAACCGCAGAGGATAGTCTCACTCAACCCGAACATCACCGAGACTCTCTGGGCCATCGGTGCCGGCGGAAAACTCGTCGGACGGACCGACTACTGCAACTACCAGGCCGAGGCATCGGCTGCCGAATCGGTTGGGGATCTGTACAACATCAACATCGAAAAGGTCGTCTCGCTTGCCCCCGATGTGGTTCTGCTCTCCTCGCTGATAAGTCTGGATACAATCACCGCCCTGAGAAACCTCGGAGTCAATGTAATCATCCTCAACATGCAGGAGTCCCTCGAGGGCACCTACGACATGATTGAGGACGTCGGGGCCATCGTCAACTGCCCCGAGCAGGCCGCAGCGGTGGTTGCCGACATGAAGGCCCGCATCGCCTCCGTCGAGGCAAAAGTGGCCGGAGCGGAACCGGTTTCCGTCTACTACTGCGCAGGCTACGGGGACTACGGTGATTTCACCGCCACCGGGGATACCTTCATCCAGGGAGTGCTGACAATCGCCGGGGGAAACAACATAGCCTCCGACGGGGTCTACTGGTCCTACAGCCGCGAACAGCTGGTCGCCAAAGACCCGCAGGTCATCCTCTTTCCCGAGTACTCGTACGACAACTTCGACAACGACACCGCGTATTTCCGGAGCACCGTTCCTTACAGCTACCTGACCGCCGTCAGGGAAAACAGGATGTACCGGATCAACGGCGACATCATGGACAGACAGGGACCGCGTACCGCCGACGCCATAGAGCAGGTCGCCGCCCTTCTTCACCCTGAACTCTTCAATTGACAAGGGGGCGGATGAAAAAACCACCGCTTGCGCTTATTCTGACGCTTTTTCTGGCCGTCCTGGTTCTGCTGGGACTGGCTTCGGCGTGCGTAGGCGGCGTCCCGACCGGGTTTTCCGAAGTAATGGAAAGCCTGTTCAGCGGGAGGGAGACCGGAAACAGCCTGATAATCCGCGCAATCAGGATTCCCAGGGTGCTGGGAGCTGCCCTCTGCGGTGCCATGCTCGGCCTGTGCGGCGTCATTTTTCAGGCGGTTTTCAGAAACCCGATGGCCGATCCCTATCTGCTCGGAGTCTCCGGCGGTTCATCGCTGGCGGTGGCCCTGGGCTCGCTGGCGGGAATCACGATGGGCTTTCTGCCGAGCATTCCCCTGCTGGCCTTCCTCGGGGGCTTGCTCGCAACCTCGATAGTCCTGGCCATTTCCCGGAACAACCGGAGAACGCTTATTCTCTCAGGCATAGCCCTGTCCGGGCTGTTTTCAGCTCTGACGACGCTTGTCATCTACCTCAGGCGGACCGAACTGGCCAACATAATCTTCTGGAACATGGGAAGCTTCGCCTCGATGACGATGACAAAGGTCTCGATTATGGCCGCCGTCTTTTGTCTCAGCTTCATCTTCGTCTGTTTCAGGTCCCGTTCGCTGGATCTGATGCTTCTGGACAGCCAGAGCGCCGCTTCGCTGGGTCTGGATATCAGGCGCTCCAGACTGGTTTTCCTCGTCGTCGGTACTGTGTGTACCGCCAGCGCCGTTTGTTTCTGCGGGATAATCGGCTTTTCAGGCCTGCTTGCCCCGCACATCGCCAGGCTGGCCGTCGGACCGGAACACCGCAGGCTGGTCCCCTCCTCTGCCCTGACCGGGGCGATAATCATGCTCGCAGCGGACACCATCGCCCGTACGATCATGGCTCCTACCGAGCTGCCGGTCGGGGTGATTACGGCCATCCTCGGCACCCCGCTGTTTGTGATGCTCGCCCTGAAAAAGGAGAACGGACTGTGGTGAATGCCGTTTCCGTCAATTCGCTTCGCGGCGGCTACAGGGGCCGGGAGGTCTTCAGGGACCTGAGCCTGGAGGTGCCCGCCGGACGTTTCACCGCCCTCCTCGGACCGAACGGTTCGGGCAAATCCACACTTCTGCACTTCCTTCTCAGGACTCTCAAGCCCTCAGGCGGGACAATCAGCATCTGCTCAAGGGACATCGGTACGCTCAGCCAGCGGGAATTGGCCGGCCTGATAGCCTATGTGCCGCAGTCCTACCTGATCCCCGACGGCTTTACCGTCCGCGGGGTTATTTCGATGACCGATTTTGCCGGCAGGCGGTGTTCCGATGCCGACATCGACAGGGCGCTTGAAAAGGTCGGAATCCCCGACCTGGCCGACCGCCGCGCCTCCGGGCTCTCCGGCGGAGAGGCCCAGCTGGTCATGCTCTGCCGGGCCATCTGCTGCGATGCCCCTGTGATACTGATGGACGAGCCGACGAACAACCTCGACATAAACCGCCAGAGCCAGCTGTTGGGAATCGCCTCCGGTCTTGTCGGCGAAGGCAGGACCGTCCTCTGCGCCCTGCATGATCTGAACCTGGCCCTCGGCTACGCCGATTACTGCCACGTATTAAGCGGAGGAAAGCTGATCTGCTCGGGGAAACCGGCTGATGTCGTGACTCAGGATCTGCTGAAAACCGTCTTTTCTTCGGACGCGCGGATCATCAGCGCGCCGGGTTCGGAGCATCCGGTGGTGGTTCTGTAAGGATTGGCCCGGAAAACAAAGGGAAAGCTATTCCTTCCAGGGGAAGATCATGTTGCGCAGGCTGCGGTGTCCGACCTTTTCCTTTTCGTCGAACAGCAGATCGTCCCAGGGGATGTGACGGCGCTGACGGACGTCGAGGTCAGGGTTGGCGTCGAGGTAATCGATCTTGAACATCAGCAACTTAAGCGCCACATCATAGGCCAGGTTGACTCCGGCCAGACCGGGAATCATAAAGGCCAGAACCACTGAAAGGGCGAAATCGATTACTCCGTAGAAGAAGAGGAAAATCGAGAATCCGGGGTTGCCGAACATCACGATGAAGCACTTTTTCAGAGTCTTGCGGGGGCTGTCGTCAGGCATCAGGTTGGCCAGGGGGAAGTAGTACTGAAGGGCGACGGCCAGAAAAAAGACGACCCAGAACACCAGACCGGCCAGGATTACTCCGAAAGTGTTGGGCAGAATCTGCAGGTAGTACGGCATGATTTCGCTGACACCCAGCACGATTACGGCGATGCATAAGAAGTGAAGCACGCTGTGGCCCAGATTTCGCCGGACGCACTGGCGGAAGTACTTGAAGTTCTCCTTTGAGTACCTGGAAATGCGGTTGGCCATGCCGGAAACGCCGCCGGTGTACACGGAGAAAACCAGTCCGAGGGCGGCGAAGGCCAGCAGGTATGCCCAGGCGGGGAGTACGAGGCTGATGACGCCCAGCACGGCCAGGACCAGAAGAACATAGCCGAGGTTCATCAGCATGAGCGGGAAGAAGTTGTCCCACCCGTCGAAGAACGCTTTCTTGAAAAAGAACCCTGTCATGACTGAAACCTACTATATCAAAACGCCGTTGTGCAATACGGCCGGTTTTTCTTCATTTTTCCACACAATCAGTCCGCAAGCAGCACCACCGGGCAGTGGTCCGAGCCGAACACATCGCTTCGGATCAGGCTGTCGTGCAGGCGTCCTGTCAGACGCTCGGAGCAGAGCCAGTAGTCGATTCTCCACCCCGCGTTCCGTTCGCGGGCCCGGAAGCGGTACGACCACCACGAGTACGCCCCCCGGGCATCAGGATGGAAGTGTCTGAAAGTATCAACGAATCCGGCTTCGAGCAAGGCCTTCATGCCCTCCCGCTCCTGGATGGTGTACCCGGCGTTGTGTTCGTTGCTCTTTGGGTTGGCAAGTTCTTCCGGCCCCCGGGCCACGTTCATGTCACCGCAGATCAGGACGGGCTTTTTGCTGTCGAGTTCCTTCATCCGGGCCCTGAAGGCGCTGTCCCACTCCATCCTGAAGTCCAACCGGGCAAGTCCCTCCTGGGAGTTGGGAGTATAGACATTGACGACGTAGAAATCGGGGTACTCGGCCTCGATCACCCGCCCCTCGCTGTCCGGTCCGAAACCGACCGACAGGGGCTCGGTCCGGCTCATAAGAGCGGTACCGGAGTAACCTTTTTTCTGAGCGTAGTTCCAAAAGGAGTGCCAACCGTCAAAGGTCCTGTCCAACTGCCCTTCGGAAAGCTTGATCTCCTGCAGGCAGAGCACGTCGGGCCGCTCCCGTTCCAGATAAGCGTCGAAATCACCCTTTGCCAGGCAGGCGCGCAGTCCGTTGACATTCCATGAGGCCAGTTTCATCGTTTTCTCCTTCATACATTATAGAACATCGCACCCTCACTGACCACATCGCACTTTACAAAATCCCCGGGAAGGCGGATATTTTAACTATGAAAAAAGCCGCGGTGATTCTGGTTCTCATGCTCCTCCTCTGCCCCCTCTGGGCCGGGGACACCGAGGCCGGCCTCGCTTCGCTTTTCAGGACGCCGCTGATGCCGAGCGTCTGCGGAACCTTTACGGCCAATCCATCCACCGGCGCCGGGGCTGTTGCCGCCCTGAAAAGGGCCCTCGCCGAGGATTTCGGAGCAAAGTGGACCGATGAGCACTTCGCCCCAGACAACCGGAAGGTCCTGGCCTATCTCTACACCGAGATCCTCGCCGACCTCCTCCCCTGCCGCGACGCGGTTTTCTCAGAGTTGACACTGAGCAACGGGCTTTGCTCGGTGGGAGTCTATTTCCCCGGACCGGGAAGGATACTGACCTTTCTGCTGGACGGCGAAAGCCTGCAAATCGTATCGATCAACATCGTCCGCTGAAATCCCTTTTCCTAACCGCTTGACAAAAAACACATGAACAGGCAATCATATGAGCGTCAATTCATATGAAAGGATGTTCAGACATGCCGCACAATCATGATTCACTTCTCAATTCAGTCCGCAGCCAGCTTCCCAAAGAAGAGTTCCTCGCCGATCTGTCCGACCTGTTCAAGCTTTTCGGGGACAACACCCGACTGAGAATCCTCTACTCGCTGTTTGAATCGGAGCTCTGCGTCTGCGCGATAGCAGAACTTCTGGGCATGACCCAGTCCGCCATCTCCCACCAGCTGAAGGTCCTCAAGGCAGGAAACCTCGTCGGCAACCGCCGGGAGGGCAAGACGATTTACTACTTCCTCGCCGACGACCATGTGCGGACAATCATAGGCCAGGGTTCCGAGCACCTGATGGAGGAGACAAGATGAGCTGCTCCTGCGCCACCGAAAAACACGGACATTGCGATGTTCATGAACACCATGAGCATGACGGACATGGCGAAAACACCCTGATCATCATCCGCCTGATTCTCAGCGCCCTGCTTCTGGGCACTGCCGTACTTCTCAAGCTTGACGGCTGGTTTGCTTTGGCGGCCTTTCTCATCCCGTACCTGATCATCGGATACGATGTCCTGATTGAATCTTTTGAGAACATAATCCACGGCGAAGTGTTCGGGGAGGCCTTTCTTATGGTCATAGCCACAATCGGGGCCTTCGCAATCGGAGAGTATCCCGAGGCCGTGGCAGTGATGCTCTTCTTCCAGCTCGGGGAACTGATAGAGGACCTGGCCTCGGACCGCGCCCGCGACTCAATCGAGGATCTGATGGACATACGCCCTGACCGGGCCACGGTTATCCGTGACGGGGAGAACATACAAACCACCCCGCAGGAAGTGCACAAAGGCGAACTGCTTCTGGTCCGCCCCGGAGAGCGCATCCCGCTGGACGGAATAATCACCGAAGGCAGTTCGAGCATCGACGCCTCTGCCCTCACCGGTGAAAGCCTCCCCGAGGACAGGGGGCCGGGTGACGCTGTAATCAGCGGAACGGTCAACCTCACCGGAGTCATCACGGTCCGCTCGACCTCGGATTATGAGTCCAGCACCGTCTCGAGGATTCTGGAACTGGTGCACAGCTCAGGAAGCAGAAAGGCTCAATCGGAGCGCTTCATCACCCGGTTTTCAAAGGTCTACACACCCTGTGTCGTCATCAGCGCCCTGGTTCTGGCAATAATCCCGCCGCTTGTGACCGGAGGAAACTGGGCAGAGTGGATCCGCAGGGCCCTGGTGTTTCTGGTCGTGTCCTGCCCCTGCGCTTTGGTCATCTCCATCCCGATGTCGTTCTTCGGCGGAATCGGGAAAGCCTCTTCCCGCGGCATCCTCATCAAGGGCTCGGTTTACCTCGAGCGTCTGGCAAAGATGGACACCGTCGTGTTTGACAAGACCGGGACGCTGACCGAAGGCCGTCTGAAAGTCTCCGATGTCATCAACGCCGGGGAAATCGGAAAAGACTCCCTGCTTGAACTCTGCGCCGCCATCGAAAGCCACTCCTCCCACCCTGTGGCGGTTTGCGTCAGGCAGGCTTGGGCAAAAACCATCGATCCGGGTCGTCTGTCCGGGGTCCAGGAAATCCCCGGCATGGGCATCAGCGCCACAGTCGACGGCCAAAGCTGTCTGGCCGGAAACACAAAACTGATGGAACGCTTCTCGGTTCCCCACCCCGAAACCGTGCCGGGCAAGACGGCGATTCACCTCGCCCGCGAGGGGCTGTACCTGGGATGTATATTGATTGAGGACAGTCTCAAGGCCGAAGCCCCTCAGGCAATGGAACAGCTCAGGGCCCTGGGCGTGAAACAGACCATGATGCTGACCGGGGACAACGAAGGTGCGGCGGCGCAGGTTGCCGCCCAGGCCGGTCTGGACGGATTCCGGGCCGGACTGCTTCCGGATGACAAGGTCGCCCAGGTCGAGTCCCTCCTCGGCCCGGGGAGCACCGTGGCCTTTGTCGGGGACGGAATCAACGACGCGCCGGTTCTGGCCCGGGCGGATATCGGAATCGCGATGGGAGCCCTCGGCAGCGACAGCGCCATCGAGTCCGCCGACGTCGTGCTGATGGATGACAGGCTCTCAAAACTGCCCGAGGCCATCAGGCTGTCGCGCAGGACGATGAAAATCGTAAAACAGAACATAGTCTTTGCTATCGGGGTGAAGATGCTGATCCTGCTGCTGGGAATGTTCGGAGTTGCCGGAATGTGGCCGGCCGTCTTCGCCGACGTCGGTGTTATGCTCCTGGCGGTTCTCAATGCCATGCGGATTCTGTGGTCAGGCAGAAAGGAAGTCAGATGAAAACAAACGCGATGCGCATCCTCGACTCGATGGGCATTGAGTACGAGAGCCTCTACTACGAAATATCCCCTGAGATGAACACCGACATCGCCCTGCACAGCGCCCGGATCCTGGGCATCCCGGAGGAGCAGACCTACAAGACCCTCGTCATGGTCAGCGAGGCGAAGAACTACTTCGTATTCTGCGTTCCGGCCCTGTTCGAAGTCAGCCTGAAAAAGGCGAAACAAGCGGCGGGGTGCAGCCAGATTGACCTGATAAAGCAGGACCAGCTGCTGGGTCTGACCGGCTACATCCGGGGCGGCTGTTCCCCGCTGGGGATGAAGAGGCACTTTCCGACCTTCATAGAGGAACTGGCCCTGCTTGAGGACACGATCTGCGTAAGCGGCGGTCAGAGGGGCCTGTCGCTGAGGCTGAGGCCACAGGACCTGGCCCGGGCCGCCCAGGCGCAGTTTACGTCACTGGTCAACTGAACCTAGGCTGATTGTTTTTTCCGGTTCGAAGAAAGCGCACTCCGAGTTGTCGTGGGAAATCAGAATCACCGTCTTTCCGCGGCTTTTCTCCCTCACCCATTCCATCACCGAGAATTTTGTCCGCTCGTCCAGCCCCTTGAAAGGCTCGTCCATGACAAGCACGTCCCAGTCCGAGACCAGGGCGCGGGCGATTGCCACCCTCCTAAGCTGTCCGCCGGAAAGCGTGCCGGCAATCTGAAGCGTCTCCTGCCCGAGCCCCAGTCTGGAAAGGGCCTCGGAGGCCTCGGCTTTTGTCACCGAAGCGACGAAGCAGACGTTGGTCAGGGCGGAGATGTTCGGACACAGGCGGTCCTCCTGGAACACTACGGCCGTCCTGACGCCCTGCATCCCTTCCACGGTACCCGAGTCCGGCCGGGCAAGGCCGCACAGAATCCGGGTCAAAGAGGTCTTGCCCGAACCTGAGGGACCGGTGACGCATGTGGTCTTACCCGCAGGAATGACGGCGGAGAAATCCTTAAGGACATTCTTTTCGCCGAAGCTCAGCGACAGGTTCCGGATGATGATGTCGTTCATCGTTCGACCCTCCCCTGGGCCAGGTCCAGCAGGGCCATGACGAGTTTTTCAAAGGCGAAGCTCAGGGCCACAAGCGCGACGGTCCAGGCCATCAGCTGCGGAGTGTCGAGGAAAACCTTTGACTGGTAGAGCTGCTCGCCCATCGACCCCAGCGGCATCCCTATGACCTCGGCGGCTATTCCGCTTTTCCAGGCCAGTCCGAGAGCGATGCTGCAGCCGCTTTTGAAGTATCCGAAGGTCTGCGGGACATAGATGTACCGGACCTTCTGAAGCGGGCGGACCCGGAAGACCCTGGCCATCTCCAGCAGTTTTTCATCGGTCCGGCGCAGGCCTTCGAGGGTGTTCGAGTAGATGACAGGCAGGACTATCAGAAGCGAAATGATGACCGAAAGGTTCTTTGAAGAGACCCAGACCAGTACAAGAATGATGAATGAGGCTACCGGGATGCTTTTGATCACCCTTATGGCAGGCTCGGTGAGTTGTTCGAAAAAACGGTGGCGGTAGGATCCGATCGCCAGGGCCAGTCCCAGGACGCAGGCGATGAAGAACCCCAGGGCAATCCTCGTCAGCGAAAAGAGGACCGCGCTGTAGAACGTCCTTGTCCCGGCCAGGGCAAAGAGGGTCCTGGCCACAAGAACCGGAGAGGCCAGAAGCACGTTCCTGCCGATTGCCATGGCGGCCAGCTGCCAGATGCAGAGCCAGACCGCCACCGACCACCAGGCCAGTCCGGATTTTTTCCTACCGTTTGAAATAGAAGTCATCTTCGGGGAGTTTCCCTCCGACCGAGGCCGGGTTCTGGGCAAACAACTCGCCGAGGTAGCCGCCCAGAGCCGCCTTCATCCGGTCGCCTTCGATAAAGACTATGTTGCACCGCGGGATAGCCTGTCTGGCCACGGCTTCGGCGACTATTCCGAAGCTTCCGATGATTCCGGCGGCCCGGTCGATGTCGGAGTTCACGAATTCAACCGAAGCTTTGTACTGGTTCATAAACAGGCTTACCGCGTAGGGGTTGTCCTCAACCCACGCCTTCCGGGCGACGATTACCCCGGTCAGCAGGGCGCTTCCCTCCGTGGTCTGCAGGTCGTTCCACTCCTTTGTCAGGTCCAAAGCGATGCGGACCTCGGGGTTGTTCATCCTGGAGGTGGTGACAAAGGGCTCGGGCAGCATCGCCACAGCCCCGTCGTTGGCAGCCAGGGCGGCTGCACATTCGGCATGCTCGCTCTTGTACTGGATGTCCACATCCTTCACAGGGTCGATCCCGTGTGCCAGCAGGATGTAGTTCAGGCTGTACTCGGGGGTTGCCCCCTTTCCGCTGGCGTAAATCGTCCTGCCCCGGAGGTCTTCGACACTGTGGATCGTATCGCCTTTTTCGAGGATGTAGATTACCCCGAGGGTGTTTACCGCCAGGACCTGGATCTCTCCGCCGGTCTTGTTGTAAAGGACACTGGCCAGGTTGGCCGGAACCGCGGCGATGTCCGCCTCGCCCTTGACAAGTTTGGCCGTGACCTCGTCAACCGCACCTGTGAGGGTGAAGTTGTAGATGTTGCTGCCCGTCTCACCTGCGGCGCTGTCGGCCATCAGTTTGGACAGTCCCATGCCTGTCGGCCCTTTGAGGGCCATTACGTTTACCGTGTTCTGGACCTCCGACGCGGGCCGGGCAAAAAGTGCCGCCAGCACCAGCGCGGATACCGTAATTACAGCGAAAAACCTTTTCATATCATTCCTCCGTGACAAATTCTTTTTTCAGACAGTACCTGCCGTCCTCACAGCTGAGAACGCCGTCTTCCTGCAGTCTGGCCAGCTGGGCAAACAGCGCCGCCCTGCTCATGTTGAGTTTCCTAGCCAGGCCTTCCTTCGAACCGGGCAGCACCACGGTGCCGTCCGGAGCGGCAACGGTTCTCAGGTAGCAGAGCAGCCTGTCTTTGGAGTTGGGCACGCTCAGATCGGCGATTCTGCCCAGCAGGAAGTGGATCTTCTCATTGCAGAAGCGGGCATAGGCCTCCATCGCCTCAGGGACTGAGGCCAGGTGTTTTCTGTATGCTCCGGCGTCCATGCAGAGAAGCACTCCGCCCTTTCGGCAGCGGATAACCGAACCGGTATCCTCCCGCCTCAGATAGAGGCTGTTGATTCCGAAGCAGTCACCCTCGCGCAGGACCGAAATCAGCACCCGTCCCCCGTTGCCGGAATTGAAGACCTCAAACTCTCCGCTGCACACTAAAATCACGTTGCAGCAGGCAAGCGCATCGATTTCCCGGTTGCGGGTAGCAGTGATTGTCTTCAGCTCCCGGGATTCAGGATTCAGGCGGCAGAAAAGGGGGGATTTGCCCATCGCCTCGCGGACCAGAACCTGCGTCTTCGTCATTTGCGTCCTCCGGGGAAGAAAATACATCAAATGTCAGGAATAATCAAGAAAAACCGTCCAACTTTGGACAGTTTTTGTTGATAAACAATCAGAGAATCTTCCGGCGGCCCTTGATTGGGTTCCGAGTTCGGAATACACTCAAAGCATGGATTACATCAGCGTCAAAGAGGCCGCAAAGGCCTGGGGGATAACCGAAAGAAGGGTACGCACACTGTGCGCGGAGGGAAGAATCGAAGGCGCCGCCAGACACGGCGACTGGGCCTGGAGCATCCCGGCCAACACCCAGCGCCCCGCCGACGGACGCTCGCTGAGGTTCATCAAGAACACCAGTTTCCGCGCCGGAGTCCAGCACTACGACAGGGCCGACTTTGTAAAAGGTACACCTTCCAGCGTCATTGCCGTGGCCGACAGCATCGTCGCCGCCATGGACTTTGATGAAACTCCGGTCACGGCCGCCCAGGTCAACGCCGTCCTCTCCGGCTCGGTGGTTCCCGACCTGGATTTGTCCTCACACATCCTGATCAGAAACATCGCCACCATCCTCAACGACGATGCAGAGGCGATAAACGATTATTCGGTCCGCCAGACCAACAGCCTGATTCTGCGCTCGGTGGACAATTCAAAACGCGGGGTCTTCAGGGCGGAAGGACAGCAGAACCTCTTTACGACGCTGATGCTTCAGTGCCGCAGGGACTGGGGCTCACTCCACCCGATAGCCCGCTCGGCCTTTCTGCTGGGTGAAATGCTCAGGATCAGGCCTTTTGTCAAAGCAAACGGGGCCACCGCCGTCTGTGCCATGCAGGCCATGCTCAGGTGCGAAGGCTATCCGATGGTCGACTTCCCGCCTGAGAACCTGGACGAACTCAAAGCTGCCCTGGCGGCCACCGGAACCCGGGGAAACTACCAGAACCTCGTCTCTCTGCTGATAAACCTTCTAATCAAAGCCAAGGAAAACTGAGACTACTGCCCCTGTCGTATGCCCTGAACCGTTTCCCAGGCCTCGACGTATTTGGTATAGGCGGAGTTCACCCCCGGCTTTTCGTTTTCCACGGTGATGCCGGTGCGGTTCATCCTGACTGTGGATCTGCCGTTCTGCCAGCTCATGAAGACCTCGGCGCCGACCTTGTAGTAAAACAGGTAGATGTTGTTGTCCATCACCTGTGTTCCCATCGAGAAGGCATACTTCGGAGAGACCGCGTTGATGAAGTCCTCTGAAGATGAAGTATTGTAGCCGTGGTGCATGATTTTAAGGATGTCGCAGTCCAGGACCGACAGGTCTTCGGACAAGAGACCGATCAGGTTCTTTTCCGCCTCTACGTAGATGTCGCCGGTAAACAGGGCTGTGTTGTTCCCGTAGGTAAGCTTCAGCACCATCGAATGACAGTTCATGTCGTATGTGCTTCCCGGGCCGGAAGTTGCCTTGCTCGTTCCTTCCGGACGGACCGCTACGGCATCCGCCGTCGGCCAGAGCACATCGATCCGCGCTCCGCCGATTTCGAAGCTGTCGCCCGCCTTCACGTACACTATCTCAGTCCCGTAATAGGCCAGAGTGGACTCCACCCACGCGAAATCCGTCGGGAAATAGCCCGTGACCCATGCCCGGTCGAAGTGAATCTGCGGGAGAATCTCCTTCAGTCCGGCGACGTGGTCGTTGTGGTAATGGGTAATCACCAGATAGTCGATCCTGCTGATACCCATCGCTTTGAGGTCCTGAAGAATCTCCGCGCCCGCCTTTTGCAGTCCCGCGTCGATCAGCATCCGCTGACCGTCGGGAAACTCGATCAGGGTGCAATCCCCCCAGGCGCGGACGGATGAATCCATGAAACGGATCACCACTTCCCCGCCGGAAACGGGCAAAGACCTGCACGAAACCGCGAAAATGACGCAGAGGACCGCAATCAGGGCAAAGAGGACCCTTCCGGCTTTCTTCATTGCCTTATTCCGGATCCGTCCCGTCCGGAGCATCGGGGATGATTTCAGCATCTGCAGGAACGGGACCGGACCAGAGCTTTTCCAGACTGTAGAATCCCCTCAGTTCGGCGCTCATCAGGTGGATGATGATCTGGCCGCAGTCGATCAGCTCCCATCCGTCGATGCCGAGGGCCTTGTGCCGGTTGCGGACCGTCAGCTCCAGGCTGTCGATTTCCTCCCACAGGTCGTGGACCAGACCGCGCAGATGTCCGACGCTGTTTACGGTGGTGATTACGAAGAAATCCGCCCAGTTGCAGCGTCCGGTGACATCCACAACCGCCGTATCCATGCCCTTGCGCTCGGTCAGAAAGTCAGCTATGTGTTGTGCCTTTGCCCTGAGTTCTTCTATGACTTCAGCTTCGGTTTCCATATATCCTCCGTTCAATTCCTTTTCATTTTGCCGCCGCTGTGCAGGAAATCCTGCAACTGAAGCGAACATGTGTCCGGGACGAATCCCTTGGAGCGCCAATGGGCGATCCTGTCGTCCAGGACGGCACTGCAGACCGCCTCAAGGCTGTCCCTGTCCCAATACCCCCGGCGCTGCGTGTCCGTCAGGTACCTGCGCCCCGGTTCGGTGAAGTCAGCGCAGAACAGGCACAGGCCCGTGTACCCCATCCTCATGCTGCCCAGGGTGTGCCAGGCCATGGCCTCGAGCCATCCCCGGGGAACATCGCCGACCAGGGAGCGTGTCATCACGCCCGCGGCGATTCCGTGGGCAAGCATCGGGCAATCCCTCATCCGGGGGATGATCTCCATCCCGCTTTCCCCGGCCAGCTGCAGGAGGCGCTCATCGGACTCCTCCCTGGCACAGTCGTGCATCAGACCGACGACGGTGCACACATCCAGACCTTCAAAGGATTTCTCCCCTGCACCGGGCCACCCGAAACGTTCGAACAGGGCCCTCATCGTCGAAGCCACCCCGCGGCAATGCTCCAGCCGCCCCGGACTGACATGTGAAGCGACGAAAGCGTCAATCTGCTCTACAGTACAGCCCATGCTTCCTCGCGTATGCGGCAACCGAGGGCGGAAGCAGCTGCTCAAAACGCTCCCCCCTGCGGATCTCGCTGGCCGACCCGTCGTAGACCGGGTTGTTGATAAAGACGCATTTTGCGCCCTCAGGCCCATTCAGGTCCGAGCCCAGGCGTCGGAAAACGACGAAAACAACGTTCTGCCGCAGATAATCAAAGTCGTGCCACTGCCCCAGCCTGGGCAGGTGGTCGTCTCCTATGGCCAGGTACAGCTCCTCGTCCGGTCCGAAGCGCTCCCGTATATCGCGCACCGTCTCCGAAGTGTAGGACACCCCGCCGCGGCGCAGTTCGAAATCGTCTATGACCAGATTCCGGCCGCGGACCAGCTTCGGATCGGATTTGACGAAATCCTTCAGCGCCAGGGAGAGCATCTCCAGCCGCTGAGCCGCCGTGGCCACTGCCGGGCAGTCACGCTTGAAATTGCTCTCGTTGGCCGGGACAATCAGCACAGTCCCGCAGGAAGTGTATCTGAGCAGGCAGGAAAGCAGGTGCAGGTGTCCGTTGTGAACGGGGTCGAAGCTCCCGCCGAGGATGGCCACCGACATCAGCTCTCCTCCGACCAGTGGACGTCGCTGTAGACGGCATCGGTATCCATAACGCTGGAAAAGCCCCGCTCCGGCTGCTTGGAAACCAGCTCAATGAAGGCCTGCTTGACCTTTTCCACAGCCTCGTCGATGTAGACGGAAAGACCCAGAACCTTGTAATCGGGGTACTTGGCCTTAAGATTGGCCAGGCGGCCGGCCGTGTCGGGTTCATCGGTCTTTGTGCCGATGATCACAAAGGGCTTGTCCAAAAGCTCCGGAGCAAACGCCTCCAGCTCTCCGCGCAGGATTCCGAACGCGTCCAGATAGTTGTCTCCGGTCAGGTCGATGAGAAATGCCAGACCGCTGGTCCGTGAGATGTGTTTGAGGAACTTGATTCCCATCCCCAGACCCTGGCTGGCGCCCTCGATGATGCCGGGAATGTCGGCCAGAACCAGATCCTGGTCACCGTAGCGCATCATCCCCAGCTGGGGGATCTTCGTGGTGAACGGATAGTCGGCGACCTTGCTCCTGGCGTTGGTCAGCATGTTCAGAAGCGAGCTTTTTCCGGCGTTGGGGAAACCGACGAAGCCGATATCGGCTATTATCAGCAGCTCGACGCCGATTCTCATGCTCACCCCCTCGCCGCCCGGCTGGGCAAAACGGGGGGTCTGCCGGGTTGCGGTTCGGAAATGCCAGTTTCCCAGCCCGCCTTCGCCGCCCTTTAAGAACACATAACGTGACAAACCGGAAAGGTCCGCCAGGATCTCTCCGGTCTGTGCGTCTTTGATGACCGTTCCCGGCGGTACGGGAATCTCAACATCCCTGCCTGCCCTGCCGTAGCAGCGGGCACCCTGACCGTTCTGACCGTTTTCGGCGATGAAGGATCGCTTCATCTTCAGATAGTCCAGGGTTCTCAGGCTGGGGTTGACCACAAAGACGACATCGCCGCCCTTGCCTCCGTCACCGCCGTCCGGTCCGCCTTTGGGCACGAACTTTTCCCTTCTGAAAGAAACACAGCCGGCTCCCCCGTGTCCGGAGGCGACGTCAATGTAGGTTTCGTCGGAAAAGCCGATCATAGCGGTCGTGCCCCGAGGGTTTTACTCGACGTCGATTCCGACGTAGTTGCGGTTGTTTCTGCTGTAGAAGCGGACCTTCCCGGCCGTAAGGGCAAAGAGGGTGTAGTCACGTCCCAGTCCCACGTTGACACCCGGATGGATCCGGGTTCCGTGCTGGCGGACGATGATTTCGCCGGCCTTTACAGCCTGACCGCCGAACCGCTTGACGCCCAGTCTCTGGGCATTGGAGTCTCTTCCGTTTCTGGAGCTTCCGCCACCTTTCTTATGTGCCATATTCTGCCCCCTCTCTTACGCGTTGATCGCGCTGACCTTTATGATCGAGTACTTCTCGCGGTGTCCCTGGGTCCTGCGGTAGCCCTTTCTTCTCTTGAACTTGTAGACCCGGATCTTTTCACCCTTGGTCTCCTCTTCAACAGAAGCCACGACCTTTGCACCCTCGACATAGGGTGTTCCGAATCTGACGTTCTCTCCGTCGACGACGGCAAGCACAGTCTCGAACTCGACGGTCTCGCCCGCTTCTTTGCGGATGCGGTCAACCTGAAGGGTTCCGCCGACCTCGGCCTTGTACTGCTTGCCAAGAATTTCAACCAGTGCGTACATTGTTTCTTCTTCCTTTTGAAATAGGATACCCGTTTCTAACACTTCGGGTGCAACTCTTTCAACAGCCTGCGCCTGAAAAAAGACCGAAACTCCGTTTGACAAACGAACGTTCGTTCGTAATAATGTCCACATGACAAAGTCTGAAATCATCCGCAAGGCCTGCTCTCTGGCCTGTTCGATCGGCCTGGACGAAATGAGCATATCCACCCTGGCTGCCGGCTGTAACCTGCGCAAATCATCCCTCTACAGCCACTTTTCCTCAAAGCAGGACATCATCGATTCGGTTCTGGAATACTGCGCGAAGACGCTGACCGGGGAAATCGACACCCTCCGTCCGGAGGGAAACGACGCCCTGACGGGACTCGGGGATACTGCATACTTCCTCTACGACATCTTCAGCCAGAGCGACTGCGGAACCTGCTACCGCCTGATTCAGTCCGAAAAGCTGAGAAACCTCAAGGCCGCCGGGACAGCACAGCGCATCACGAACATGCTCACAGCCAGAGTCGAGGTCCTGCTGGACCGCCTGTCGAACAAAGGCAAGGTGAAAGTCGAAGACACCCGCACCGCCGCGGTGTTTTTCTGCGATGGAATCGAGAACTCCATCAGCCGCTTTCTGATGCGTCAGGCCAGCGGCGAGCGCTGGGACGAGTTTGCCTGGGAAGTCGACCGCCTCTGCGAAGGATTCTGCGCCCTGATAGCTGTATAGGGAATCAGCACTCGCTGATGATCCGGGCCAGAAAATCGGTATCGGGGCCTATGGAATCCAGATTGAGGTACTCCCTGTCCGAGTGGGCGCCGTTGCCCGCCGGCCCCATACCGTCGACGCAGACAGGGATGAACGGACTGATGAAGTTCGCCGCCGACAGCCCCCCGCGCTTCCGGACCTCGAACTCCCTGCCCTCCTCGGATGCCATCTCCCTCAGCCGGGCGACGAAGGCCTCGGTCTGTGCTGTGGGTTTCATCGGCGGCTCGAACCGGTCCAATGTCCTTCTGACCTGAACCCCGGATGCGGCTGCGTGCTCATACAGTGAGGCAATCAAAGCCCGGGCCTTGTCGGCCTCATCAGGGTGCTCGAACCTGACCTCGCCGGTCATCTTAGCATCCTGTGCCACGACGTTTGATGCCGTTCCGCCGCTGACCAGGCCTATGTTGGCCGTCGTTTCACGCTCCCGGTCGGCCAGGGACATGATGCTGTTGATCCAGTAAGCCATCTCGGTGATTGCCGAAACCGAGCCGTTGGTGAACATCGCCCCGGCGTGTCCCGCCCGTCCGGTGAACTCAAAGCAGAACTTGATCATCCCCTTGCGCTGGATGCAGTGAATGGGCTTGTCATCGTTTTCGGCTGCCTCGGTAACCAGACACACCCCGCTTTTCTGGGCGATTTGCTGGAGATAGGCCCTCGAATGCGGTGAGCCGATTTCCTCGTCCGGCTGGAAGACGACAATCACGCCGCGCTTTTCAAGCACCTCCGGCGCGATTGAGCGCACAGCATAGAGCGTACTCAGCAGCCCGTGCTTCATGTCGCACACTCCCGGGCCCCGGGCCACGTTGCCGTCGATCGAGAACGGGCGCTCCGCCGCTGTTCCCTTGGGAAAGACCGTGTCCATGTGCCCGGTTATGAAAAAGTCATAGTGCTCACAGGGGCGGTTGTACGCTGTCAGGCAAGGAGTCACGGCACCGACGTCGACCTTTTCGGTATACCAGCCCATGGAGGAGAATTCCTTCTCGAAAAAAGCTATGATCCGCCGCAGACCCTCAGGACTGTCCTGACAGCTGTCGATGTTGACCAGATACCGCAGGTCTTTGATGTACTGTTCGTATACTGACTGCTTCACTGTTGTCCTCAGACCTCACCTGTGCGGCTGCATGCGACGAAGTGTCCCGGCTTGATCTGGACAAGCTCGGGACAGTGCTGACGGCAACCCTCGCAGGCGAAACGGCAGCGTTTGGCGAAACGGCACTCGTTGCCCGGATTGATCGGGGACGAGATCTCGCCTGTAAGCAAGGTCTGCGGCCGGTTCTCCATGACCTCCGGAATCGGGATGGCAGACAGCAGGGCCCTGGTGTACGGGTGCACGGGATTGTCAAAGAGCTCCTCGGTGGGAGCCTTCTCTACAATCTGACCGAGGTACATGACCGCGATCTCGTCGGCGAAGTGGTTCACCACCGCCAGGTCGTGGGTGATGAAGATGTAGGACAGCCCGAGCTTTTCCTGCAGGTCCTCCAGCAGGTTCAGAATCTGGGCCTGGATGGAAACATCAAGCGCAGAGACCGGCTCGTCGCAGACTATGAACTTCGGCTCCATCGCCAGGGCGCGGGCGATTCCGATTCTCTGGCGCCGGCCGCCGTCCAGTTCGTGGGGATAGGTGTTGATCAGCCTCTCGGCCAGTCCGACTGTCTCCATCAGTTCCAGAACGCGGTCCTCGATGGCCTTTTTCCCCGTGCGGATCCGGTTGACCCTGAGCGTCTCGGACAGGGCCTGGTTGATCGTGTAGCGGGGGTCCAGCGAGGAGAACGGGTCCTGGAAGATGATCTGCATATCCTTTCGGATGCTCTTCATCTCCGAGCGGTTAAGAGAGAGTATGTCCTTGCCCTCAAAATAAATCTCACCGCTTGTCGGCTCCACCAGTCTGAGGATGCATCTGCCGGTTGTGGTCTTTCCGCATCCCGATTCGCCCACTATGCCCAGGGTATGCCCCTTCTCGATTGAGAAGCTCACGTCATCGACGGCGTGGAGCATGCCCCTGGCGGTCTTGAAGTATTTCTTGAGATTTCTTACTTCCAGTATCGTTTCAGCCATGGCTTTCCTCTCAGTCCCTGTCCGGGCGGTCGATTCTGAAACCCGGCTCGTCATAGCGGGTGCAGGCGACCATATGGGTATCCGAAAGCATCCGGTCGGCCGGCCTTTCCGCACGGCAGGCATCGGTGGCGTACCGGCACCGCGGAGCGAAGGCGCAGCCCTTGGGCAGATTGGACGGGTCCGGCATCAGCCCGGGGATGGGCTTGAGCTTTTCCCGGCGGCTGCGGATGTTGGGCAGCGAGTTGAACAGCCCCTCGGTGTAAGGATGTCTGGTGTGGTTGAACACATCGCGCAGGGTGCCGTATTCGATTATCCGTCCGGCGTACATGATGGCCACCTCGTCGCAGACGTCGGCGATGATTCCCAGATCGTGGGTGATCATGATCATCGACATACCGCGTTCATCCCTGAGTTTCTTCATCAATGCCAGAACCTGGGCCTGGATCGTCACATCCAATGCGGTGGTCGGCTCGTCTGCAATCAGAACCCCGGGGTTGCAGGCCAGAGCTATGGCTATGACGACCCGCTGCTTCATTCCGCCGGAGAACTGGTGGGGGTACTCCACCGCCCTGGCGGCGGGTATGCCTACCAGTTCGAGCATCGCTTCGGCCTTTTTCATCGCGTCTTCGCGGGTGGTCGGGTCGTGGAGCATTATCGTGTCGGCAATCTGCTGCCCCACGGTAAAGACCGGGTTGAGCGAGGTCATCGGGTCCTGGAAGATCATCGCCAGGTCCGCTCCGCGGTACTTCTCAAGTTCCTTCTGGGACATTTTCAGTACATCATGCCCCTCAACAACCAGCTTGTCGCATTCAACCCTGCCCGGATAGGGCACGAGCCGCAGCAGGGAGAGAGCCGTCGTGGTCTTGCCCGCGCCTGTCTCACCTGCCAGACCGAGGGTCCGTCCGCGTCTGAGCGAGATGCTGATTCCGTTGACCGCCTCGACCGTTTCCGTTTCAAGGACGAATTTCACCCTGAGGTTTTCAAGTTCGAGTACGATATCGTCGTTTGTGGTTTTCACGGTTTCTTCCATACGGGCCTCCTACTTCCTCAGCTTCGGGTCAAGGGCGTCGCGCAGGCCGTCTCCGAGGAGGTTGAACGCCAGGACTGTGATGAGAATTGCCAGGCCCGGGAAAATCGTCAGGTAGGACGCGGTGCGGACATACTGGCGGCCCAGGTTGAGCATGCTGCCCCACTCCGGTGCCGGTACGGGAACACCCAGTCCTAGAAAGCTCAGTGAAGAGGCGGCGATGATGGCAGACGCGATTCTGAGAGTGATCTGGACGATTATCGGGGACATGCAGTTGGGAATGATGTGAAAGGCTATGATCCGCGCTTCGGACATCCCGGTGGCCTTGAGGGCCTCGACGTACTCCTGGTTGCGTACCGACAGAACGGCGGCGCGTGTGATGCGGACGAACTGCGGCACGCTGGTAATCCCGATGGCCAGCATCAGGTTGAAGGTCGAGGCTCCGAGGGCGGAAACAATGACGATTCCCATGAGAATCGAGGGGACGGCGGAGAGGACGTCGTTGCACCTCATGATGATGTCTTCGGCCAGTCCGCAGTAGTAGCCGGCGATGGAACCGAAGATCACCCCGATGAACATGCCGATCATCGTGGCGGCGAATCCGACTCCGAGGGAATACTTGGCCCCGTAGAGAACCCGCTTGAAAATGTCGCGTCCCAGGTCATCGGTTCCGAAGATGTGCTCCCTGCACGGACGGATCAGTTTGTCTGCTATGTTGATTCCCGCAATCTCGGTATCATAGTCGAATATGATGTCGGAAAGGCAGGAAACTATTATCAGAGAAAGGATTATACCCAGACCTATCATCGCGCCGGTGTTCTTTCGCAGGTTGTGGAGGATGATGCGGATCTGGCTTTGCTTGACGTACTTTTTCGAGGTGAGAAGCACCGGGGAGGTTTCTGCTTTCTTCATTTGCTCCTCCTTCTGCCTCTGGCGTACATCG
Source organism: Spirochaetales bacterium (assembly GCA_017614375.1). Taxonomy (GTDB): domain Bacteria; phylum Spirochaetota; class Spirochaetia; order Sphaerochaetales; family Sphaerochaetaceae; genus JAAYFO01. Next base: position 108,703 of record JAGABZ010000006.1, on the reverse strand, counting down.
CTTTGATTCTGGGGTCGATGACGGCGTACAGCAAATCGACTATCAGGACGACCAGACCGATGCTGAACGATTTGAGGATTATGCAGCCGACGACCATCGGCACGTCTCGGGAGTTGACGCTGTCAATAATCAGTCGTCCGACTCCGGGCCAGGCGAAAATCGTCTCGGTGAGTACCGAGCCCCCCAGACAGGCCGCGAACTGTCCTCCGGCTATCGTGATGATGGGGATCAGGGCGTTGACCAGGGCGTAGCGCATGACGACCTTGAACTCGCTGTTTCCCTTTGCCCTCTCGGTCCTCAGATAATCCTGATTGAGAACATCGAGCATGGATGAGCGGGTCGTCCGGGCCAACGTGGCGGTCAGTCCCGTTCCGACGGTGATTGCCGGAAGAATCACGCTGGCAATGCCCTTGAAACCGCTGGTCGGAATCCATTTTACGTTGAGGGCGATTACTATGATGAGCACCAGTCCCAGCCAGAAGTTCGGAATCGAGAGTCCGAGAAAGCTCAGGACCATGCAGGTGTTGTCGGTGAATGTACCCCGCTTGATGGCGGAGTAGATTCCCAGAGGTATTGAGATGATGACGGATACCAGAATAGAGGCGGCGGCCAGGACTATGGTAGCCGGCATCTTTTCCAGATAGGTCGCAAGAACCGGTTTGTGCGTGATGTAGGACGTGCCCAGATCACCCCGCAGAAGACCTGCCATGTATTTGAAGTACCGGCTCATCAGGCTACCGTTGAGGTTGTACTGCTCGCGCAGGGCTTCGGCCTGCTCGGCAGTCATGCCCTCTTCGGCTATCTGGGAATCGATGATGTTTCCCGGAGCGAGGTCCATGATGAAGAAAATCAGGAATGACACTCCTATGATGACCGGAATCATCAGAAGCAGACGCTTGATGGCGTACCTCAGCATCTTTCATACCTCCGAATAAAAAGCCCGCCGGGCGCGCGGGGCACCCGGCAGAGCCTGCGGGAGAGGTCAGTTCTCGACCTTGACCTGCGAGTAGTCGAACTTTCCGGAGTTGTTGAACACAGCACCGGAGAGTTTCTTGGTGTAGGCGGCACCGGAGTTGGCGTAGTACAGGGGGATGTACGGGCACTCGGCGTGCACGATTTCCTGGATTTCCTTGTAGTAGGCCTTTCTGGTGGCATCGTTGGTTTCGGCAGCGGCCAGGGTGAACAGTTCATTGACTCTGGCGTTGTTGTACGAAGCGTAGTTGACGCTGTTGCCCGGGGTGTAGATCCTGGCGGCATCGCTTCCGGCGGCGGTGAAGGTCACCGAGTAGATGACGACCTCGTGCTTCTTTTCCTTGGTCAGGTTGCCGAATCCGGCGGCGTCAAGCTGCTCGATTTCGACGTTGATGTTCAGCGGCTTGAGCTGGGCCTGAATGATCTGAAGGGCGTTGACCGTCCACGCGCTTGCGGCGGTGAACTTGATGGTCAGGCCGTTCGGATAGGCGGACTTGGCCATATACTCCTTTGCCTTCTCCAGGTTCACCGGGTTGTACGGAGTCTGTCCGACTGAAGCCCAGTCATCGAAGTATCCGTACTCGAAATAGCCCCACATTCCGTTGGCGACTCCGCCCTGTCCGCTGGCTGCGCCGTCGATGATTTCCTGGCTGTTTACAGCGTAGGCGATTGCCAGGCGCAGGTTCTGGTCCTGGAGGGCCGGAATCTCCTGGTTGAACGCCAGGAAGGTCAGAGCCTGGGCCTGATAGGTGGTCAGTCCGAGGTCTTCGTTTGCGCGGATGATGGACAGTTCGGTGTTGTTCGGAGCCTGGCAGACGTCAATCTCACCGGCCTCAAGGGCGGCAAGTCTGGTCGAACCGTCGGAGATATACCTGAACAGGAGGGACTTGGTGGTCGGCAGCTGTCCCCAGTACTGGTCGAACCTCTCCAGGAGGGTGTGGTCGCTGACTACGAACTCGACGTTCTTGTACGGGCCGGTTCCGATGGACGGGCCGTTGGCGGCGTCGGCGGTGACAGCCTCCCGGTTGAGTACCGAGTAGTACTCGTTGGAATACAAGTAGAGGAAGTCGATGTTGCCGCTGGCCAGAGTGATTTCCACGTGGGTGTCGTCAAGGGCCTTCACTTCGGCGATTGTCTTTGCATAGAAGTTCTTGACGTTCGAGTTGGATGCATTCTCCTTTGCCCATTCCCAGGTGAATACCACATCGTCGGCGGTGAACTTCTCACCGTTGTGGAAAAACACGTTGTCCCTGAGGGTGAATGTCCAGACCTTGAAGTCTGCGCTGGATTTCCATTCGGTGGCCAGACCCGGAACGATTTCCTGGGAGGATTCATTGTAATCCACCAGGGTGTCATGGGTCAGGTTGAAGAAAATCCTGTGGGCGACGCTCGTCTGGGCGGTCGGATTGGTGCTGGAGGTCTTCGACTGGAAGCCGATGACAACCTGGTCCTTGTAGGTGACCGCGTCGGTCTGCTGGGCTTCAGGCGCACCCTTTGCAAAACCGGACGATACCGCGATTGCGAGAATCAGCAGAACGGTAAGCAGTTTTTTCATCTTTTTCTCCTTTGTAAAGATTTTCTGTCTATATCAACGGTCCGCGGACCGCCGAATCCTATTTCATCAGTTTCGCCGTCAGATGCTGGTCGGCCTTCCAGGCCTTTCCGGCGCACCCGCAGACTTCGAACAGATGGGCCACATGCTTTCTGTAGCCCTTCTCCAGGACCGGCCAGAACTGGTAGAGTTTGTTGCCCTCCATCCCGGACTCGATCAGGGCGTCGTAACTGGCCTTCATCAGCTCGTTGGCGACGTTGACCTTGCAGATACCCATACGGCAGGCTTTGGAGATGTTCTCGTCGCCTGTGCCGCTGCCCCCGTGAAGTACCAGGGGAACGGGAACCTTCTGTGCAAGCTCCTTGAGCAGGTCGAACCGAAGCTTCGGCTCGCCCTTGTACACCCCGTGGGCGGTTCCGATTGCCACAGCCAGACAGTCACAGTCGGTGTCCTTGACGAAGCGTACGGCCTCCTCGGGAACAGTCAGGGCGGAATCGCTGTTTTCGCCCATGTTCTCGTCGGCTCCGCCTACGTGACCTATTTCAGCCTCGACCCCGATGTCCACTGCGTGGGCGAAGCGCACCATCTCGGCGACCTGGGCGGCGTTTTCCTCATAGGGAAGCGAAGAGCGGTCCACCATGATCGACGGGAATCCGGCGCGGATTCCGCGCACCGACTGCTTGAAGTTGGACGAGTGGTCCCACATGGCAGTCACCGGAACGCTGGCGGCCTTTGAGAAATCCTCGATCAACCTGGCATAGTAGTTGACCGCGTCGGTCATGTAGTAGCCGACCAGGACGATCAGCGGGGAGTTCGCCTTCTCCGCCTCTTCGATGCTCGCGCGAAGCGTCACCTCGTTTCCTGCCGAAACGGCGGGAACCCCGTACCCCTCGGCCTTTGCGCGGCCGAGCATTTCATTGATACTTACCAGCATTGTCCATACCTCCGGTTATCGGGCAAGTTCATAAATCCTTATCACATCATCCCGGGTCAGACGGGAAACCCCGCCGACCGCATCGCTTCCGGCAGTCTGCAGAGCCCTGTCGGCCAGGTCGGCGAAACTCTCCGGCCCCACCCCGATCTGCGAAAGCCGGACCGGCAGCCCGACCCCGGCCAGAAAAGCCTCCAGGGCATCAATCCCTCTGACGGCAGTTTCCTCATCGGAAGCGGCGGGTGTCACACCCATGACCCGCACGGCGAAGTTGACCGCCTTGGCGATGTCCCTATTATAGCAGTATCTCATCCAGGCGGGTGCGATAATCGCCAAAGTGCTTCCGTGGGGGTTGTGGGTCATCGTCGTGACCGGGTTCTCCATGTAATGCACCGCCCAGTCGCTGTCGCATCCCAGCCCCAGAAGGGTGCTGTTGGCCAAAGTGGAACCCATCTGCAACTGGGCCCTGGTCCCGTAATCCCCGGGATTCTCCATCACAGCGCGCATGTTGACCATGATTGAGGTCATCACCGCTTCGCACAGGCGGTCCTGCATGTCATAGCCGCTCTCGCCGTTGAAATAGTGCTCCATGATATGGGTCACCGCGTCAAAGGCGCCGGCCATGGTGATGCGAAGCGGCAGGCTGACCGTCAGCGACGGGTCCATCACGGAAAAACGGAAGCGGATTGAGTCCTGGAACAGAGGATACTTTATCCCCGGCCCGGTGCGGTCGTCGATGATCATCGCCGTGGCGGAAACCTCGCTTCCCGTGCCGCTGAGGGTCACCACCGAGCCTGTCTTCATGCATTTCGGGGAGGCCTTCCTGTACAGGACGTACTCGGTCAGGTCACCCTCGTTCTCGCAGAAAAAGGCTATGGCCTTGGCGCTGTCCATCACGGTCCCGCCTCCGACGGCCAGGACGAAGTCCACACCGTTCTCACGGCAGAACCGCACCCCCTCGGTCACATAGGACAGAGTCGGGCTGACGGCCTTGCGCTCCATCTGAAGCGGGACCAGTCCGGCATCGGCTATGGACAGGCGCACGGTTTCCAGCAGTTTTTCCAGATATGCCCCGCCGTCCTCGACGATCAGCACCCTGGTTCCGCCGCAGGAAGCTATTGCCTCACCCACCCGGGCCGGGCTGTCTCTGCCTACTATGAAGCGCGTCGGAATGCAGAACGAGAAATCCTTCACCGGTCTTCCCCGAAACTGATCACCACCCTGTAGGTGTCCGGGCGGATCGAAGCCTCAAATGCCTCGACTGCCTTTTCCATCGGATAAATACCGTAAAGCAGTTTCTCCGGGTTGATCAGCCCCTTGTTGAGCAGGCGCACGGCGGTGTCGAACGACTGGATCGACGGGCTGACCGAACCGGTGATGACCTTTTCGTTTCCGTGGAGGGCGTTGGCGTCCAGCGGAATCGGGTCGGCGGGGATGACGGATGAATACATCACCACCCTGCCCATCTTGCCGGCCATATCGATTGCCTGGGCGGCCACGGCGGGGAGCACGGTCGTGTCGAATACGACATCGGCTCCGCGTCCGTCGGTCAGTTCCCTGACGTAGGCAACTGCGTCATGCTCCTTCGGGGAAAAGGTGATGTCGCAACCGAGTTCCTCGGCCAGTTTGCGGCGGGATTCGTCGATTTCGCTCATTATCACCCGGGCACCGGAAAGCTTGGCGACCATCATGTGGAACATGCCCATGATTCCGCCGCCGATGACGACCACGTCGTCTCCGAGGCGGATGCCGGCCTTTTTCACACTGTTGCAGACACAGGCCAGAGGTTCGGCAAAGGTGCCGTAAACCCACGGAAGATCATCCCTGAGTTTCCAGATCTTCGATGGCGGCAGGACCTTGTACTGGGCGAACCCTCCTGGGCCGTTCATTCCGAGGTCCTCGCTGAGGTTGGCGTAGGAGTCCACGCAGAGGTTCTCCTCGCCCCTTCTGCAGTAGTAGCAGGTTCCGCAGGTGTTGATTACGCTCAGGGCGACCCTGTCGCCGGGCTTGAATTCCCTGGTTCTTACCTTGGAGCCGAGTTCAACCACGTGGCCGACGACTTCGTGGCCTCCGAGGAAGGGCATCTTGAACTTGCCCGTCATGTAAACCCGCTGCTCCCAGGTGCAGATGGCCGTCCCGTCGATTCTGACCAGGACCTGCTCCGGTCCGGGAACAGGGCGGTTCACTTCTACGATTTCGGTCTGCTTTGCTCCGGTGATTGCCAACACCTTCATCTTCTCAGCCATATTTTCCTCCAAAAAAGCATTCTCTTTAGCAAAAAAGCCCCGTCGGTTCTCAGCGAAACGATCAGGGCTTTCCTCTCGCCATCCCCTACGGGGACGCTCCAGGGTCATACAATCGGTTTACTTACGCCTCTTCGGATTTGTCCGGCTCGGTGCCGGAGGCCTCCTCCGAAGCTTTTTTTCTGATGTCAAAGCGCCAGATTGCAATCAATGCGGAAATAATGCAGAAAACGTCGTTCCCGATTCCGCCCACCGAACCGCTGGCGATGTTGTAGGCGATGTAAAGAAGCGGAACCACAAGGAACATCTTCCGCATGAAGGCAAGGTTGTCGGAATAGAGAGTCACGGTAAGCAGCAGCGTCGCCACTATTACCAGCAGACTCAAAGGACCCTCCCACATCCATATTCCGCCAGCCAGCGTAAGGGCCAGGAAAAGGTACAGCCAGAGCCGGCTCGTTCCCCAGCGCGTGTCGTTCTGTGAAAACACAAAGGACCTGGCCACATTGACGATGCACATCACCGACATTGTCGGGGCATCAATCAGGTAGTAGTGAGCCACAAAGAGGGCGTTGGAAGCCAACTGGAACCAAAGCAGTCTCTTGCGGTCCTTCTGCTGATAGGACAGCACCATCGCAACCAGTGCGAGAATCCCAAGAACCTGTGCTGTCAAATCATTCACAAAACACCTCTTTTCGAGTCTCCGGAATTCAAAAGAAGGCTAGCACGGGGCCTATCCGGTGTCAAGTTTTTTCCAGAAGAGCGGTCATCGGCCGGCCCTCCGCCTGGGGCAGTTTCACCCCCAGGATCCGGGCGTAGGTCGGAGCCTCGTCGATGATGTCTGCCCGGCTCAGGAGGACGCCCCGTCTGAAGTGCGGACCGCAGCCGACAAACACCGGCTGGGGGCCGGTTGACGGGTCATGACCGTGGCTGGCCCTCTGATATCCCGGCTCGCACTTGGCCGGGGAGAAAAGCGGCTCCTTCCAGTCGGAGAGGAACAGCGTCGAGCCATCGCTCTCGATCACGAACGAGAAATCCCCGTACAGGCCGTAATCATCCCGCGCCTGTTTTGCGTCAAGCACGCGCCCTATACCCTTGTCGCCCTCTTCGCAGCAGCGGTGCAGGAATCGGGACACCTGCTCTTCCAAGGCCTTGTCCTTCGGGTCGGACAGGTAAACCTGGGCACTGAAGTTTGCCGTCTTGGCCCAGACCCGCCAGGAGGTGTCGGTCAGGCCCTGGCCGACAAAGAGAGCGTTGAGGTTCATCCTGCGGGTGTAGTTGATCTGACCGTGGTCGCTGCAAACCACAAAATCGGTGTCAGCAAAGGTCCCGGCGTCCCGGGCGGCCTGCATGATGCGTCCCATGAAAGCACCCGATTTGAGGACTCCGGCTGCGACTTTGTCGTTGAAGATTCCGTACTTGTGCCTCAGGCTGTCGATCTGGCCGAGGTGGACTGTAAGCAGGTTGGGCCTGTAGCGGCGGATCATCTCGCAGGCGATCTGGACTTTCGCGTCATCGGTGACTGTGGAATCCCAGGAGGAAAGGGTGCTTTCAAGCGGGCGGATGATGTCCTGATACAGCTCATTACTTGTCCCTGCCCTCTTGTATGCCCTCTCCAGGGTATCGTCCGGACCCTGGGCCCAGTACTCCGCCACCAGATGATCGATACTCCGGTGGCCGCCGGTCACAGGCCAGAAGACCGACGCGGTAACCAGTCCGGCCTGCTTGGCGGCATCGTGGATGTCGGGAATCCTCACCGGGTCATGGAACCAGTACCACGGGCACTTGAGGTTTCCCGGGTCGGCAGGCTCGTTGTTGACCACCCCGTGCTTCCCGCAGCGGGCTCCGGTGAGCATGCTGGTGTGGGCCGGATAGGTCAGCGAGGGATAGACCGTACGGATCCTGTTGACCCGTGCGCCCTTCTCAAGAAGTTCGGCAAAGACCGGGTCCTCCCTGAGCAGGTCCAGATCCTCCCCGACCATCGCGTCGAACGAGACAACAACCAGATGCTTGCCGGCCATCAGAGTTTCCTTATGCCCAGTTTCCGTTGCGGAAGATCGTCACCTGTCTGCCGTCGCGGCAGTGGGCGGTGATTTCCAGATCGGGGCTGCCGATCATGAAGTCGACGTGGATCATCGAATCGTTGATTCCCATCTCGTGGGTCTGCTCGAGGGTGTACTTCTCAAAGTCCTTTATCGTGTCGGGGAATCCGTGCCCGATGGCCAGGTGGCAGCAGGCGTTCTCGTCGAACAGGGTATTGTAGAAGAGGATTCCGCTGTTGTTTATCGGCGAATCCCACGGTACCAGGGCGCACTCACCCAGATACGCGGCGCCTTCGTCCATCGTCAGCGTCTCGGTCAGCAGGTCCTTGTTCTTCTGCGCGTCCCACTCGACGGCCTTTCCGTCCTTGAAGCGGATCCAGAAGTTCTCGATCAGCTGTCCCTGACGGGAAAGGGGCTTTGTGGCATAGACGATGCCATCGGCCCTGCCGCGCATCGGAGAGGTGAAGCACTCCTCGGTAGGGATGTTGGGATTGAAGAATATACCCTTGAGGCTTGTCTCCCCGCCTCCGCAGAACCGGGAATTCTCAATCAGTCCCACAGTGAAATCGGTTCCGTTGGAAGACTTGTAGTGGAGGCTGTCGATGCCCAGGGAGGTCAGATAGTCACAGTGCTTCTGGATGTCGGCATTGTGCTCTTCCCACGCCTTTACCGGGTCATCATCGACCCTGCTGGTGGCCAGAATCGCCTCCCAGAGTTTCTCGACCGCCTGATGCTTCGACAGCTCGGGGAAAAGCTTCTGCGCCCACTTCTCTCCGGGAACGGCGGCGATGCACCACTGATACTTGTTCGACATCTGGTCGCGGTACTTCTTGATAACCGGGAATATCATCCGGTTGCCCTGGACCATCTTCTTCTGGTTGATGCCCTTAAGCCCGTCCGGGTCCTCCGACTCGATGATGATTCTGCACGGAAGAGTATCGACATAGTGCTGGAGCTTGGCCTCCTGCCACTTGTCGACGGTTCCGAGGGTCTTGACGCTCATGTGGCGGACATGAAGCTTTGCCAGCGGCTGGTGCTCCCATTCGACCCGGACCGAGCGGGCGCCGGCCTTGTAGCACTCGTCGACGAGCATCGTAATGAACTCAGGCTGGTCGAGTTCAGCCCTGATGACCACATCCTGTCCCTTGTGGATATTGACTCCGCACCTGGCGATCAGGCGCGCGTAACTTCTGATGCGTGTTTTCTTCATCTTGTGCCTCCGGATAAGGATAATAGCACAAAACACCGCCTTATGGTATCATCGGGCCATGTCAGATGTGCTTGTCGGTATGAGCGGCGGAATCGACTCCTCCGTCGCCGCTTCCATTCTTCTTGGGCAAGGCCACACCGTCCGCGGCGTGACGATGTCTCTGTGGAAAGAGGGGCGGGCCTTTCACGGCGACATGACAAAAGACGCCTGCTTTTCCCCCAACAAAGAAGAGGAAATCCGCAAAGCTGCCGCCGTCTGCGCCGCGCTGGGTATTCAGCACACCGTCCTCGACATTTCCGACCTCTACGAATCGACGGTCCTCAGAAACTTCCGCGATGAATACCTCAGCGGCCGCACCCCGAACCCCTGCATCTGGTGCAACCCCATAATCAAGTTCGGCGCCATGGTCGACTACGCCCGGACGGCCGGACTTAAGTTCGACTTCTTCGCCACAGGCCACTACGCCCGCATCGAAAACCGCGGCGGCCGCCTGTGCCTGATGCGCGGCGCCGACCCGCTCAAGGACCAGAGCTACTTTCTGTACCGGCTGTCCCAGGCGCAGCTCTCCCGGACCCTGTTTCCCCTGGGCAACATGACCAAAAAGGCTGTCCGCGCCATAGATGTCCGCCTCGGCCTGCACTCCGCGGACCAGGATGAGAGCCAGGATTTCTACAGCGGGCCCTACTCCGACCTTTTGGATGTCGAGCCGGCGCCCGGCGACATAGTCGACACCTCGGGCCGGGTCCTGGGCCACCACAACGGCGCCTGGAACTACACAATCGGCCAGCGCCGGGGACTGGGCATAGCCGCCCCGAACCCCCTGTACGTCATCGGGCTCGACATCAAGGCCAACAGGGTCATAGTCGGCGAAGCCAACCTGGCCCGCTGCACCCTGGTAAAGGCCTCACAGATCAACTGGGTGAGCCTCCCCGGCCCTGAGGCCCTGGCCACGCCGCTGCGCGCCTCGGCAAAGGTCCGCTCCACCGGTTCGCCCGCCCCGGGCACAGTCTGCATGGAGGGCGCTCTGCTCAGCTTCCGCTTTGACGAGCCGGTCCTCTCCCCCGCCTGCGGGCAGAGCCTCGTAATCTACGACAACGACTCCATCCTCTGCGGAGGGATCATCGAATACGCGGGCTGACAAGGCCTTGCCCGAACCTCACGACCGGGCAGGAGTCTGAAAATTGGACTTTTTTCCCTTGTTTTTCATTTTTCTACCCAATCCGTTGGACTTTTTTGGGCAAAATTCATTTTTCATACCCAAAATAGTGGGTAGCGATTTGCAAAAAACGCGATTTTGCACCCAACGCACTAAAGCAGGAACCGGTTTATCAACCGGTCAATCGAGCCGGTGTCGAATCTGCACTCCTCGGTTTCGTATGTAAGCAGGAGATTCCCGGACAGGGTGATGCCGTGTTCGGCATATGTGCAGAGTTTGCGGATTGTCTTGAGGCCGTACCGGTCATCATCCAGCCAGCCTAAATGCTCCCACCAGAAGATGCTCCGGGTCCTCTTGTTGAGAGCGAGGAAGTCCGGGTAGTACCGGCCGTCCTCCCCGAAGTCCAGTTCAAACTCATAGACATAGGGTATTGCGGACTGCCATAACCGGTCAGCGATTATCACCTCGCTCTTTGACCGTACAAAGTCTCCTTTGAGAGTCTCAAATACGTGGTACTTGTCTTCCGGGGTCTGTTTGCCATTGGCCTTGAGCCACGCTTTCACATAGTCCTCGTCCCTGCCTCCGTAAGGGGTGAGCAAGGGCTTGACGGCCTCAGGCATGCAATCAAACACCTGCCGCGGGGACCCGATCTCCGACAGTATTGAGAGCGCGCAACGGAGCCTTTTGCAGTCCCTGAAAGCAGCTCTCCCCAGGGCAAGCTCGTACTTTTTCTGGGCAAGCAGGGCGATTTCCTTTTCCTGCTTTCTGCCCAGGTACTCCCTGCCTGAGGGAAGGCACCTGAAGAATCTGAGTTTCTTGCCATCCCGGGTAACCTCCAGCTCACCATCGACTGCCGGCACCCGCCGGGACAGAATCGCCTCGGTTTCCGCAAGTTTCTCTTCCAAAAGACGGATAGCTTCTGAATGCATGATAATCCTCCGTTTGTGTCCGAATCGGAATCACTCATGTACACAAACGGAGCGGGGGGCGTAATCGCTGAGATAAAACGCGAAAAAGTTGAAAAAATCAGAAGAGGAAGCCGGAGAGGTAGTCCTTTTTGACGTCCTCGATGCGGCCGCTGTCGCACAGCGCGGCCAGCTCCGGATCGATGGGGAGGCGGGCGATGCGGGGGATGGCGAACTCCGTCGCCGTTTTCTCCAGCCGGCTCTCACCGAAGATGTTGTGCCGCTGCCCGCATGAGGGGCACTCGAAATAAGAGTAGTTCTCCACGATGCCCAGGATGGGGATATCCATCGCCCGGGCCATGTTGACCGCCTTTGAGACAATCATCGAAACCAGGTCCTGCGGGGAGGTGACTATGACAATCCCGTCCACAGGCAGGGACTGGAACACAGTCAGCGGCACATCGCCCGTTCCCGGAGGCATATCGACGAACATCCAGTCCACCGCGTCCCAGGCCACATCGGTCCAGAACTGCTTCACAGTACCCGCGAGAATCGGCCCGCGCCAGATCACCGGCTGTGAGGGATCCTCCAACAGGAGGTTGATCGACATGATCTTGACCCCGCCTAAGGACTCGGAGGGGAACAGCATCTTGCCGTTGGTCTGGGCGCGCTCCGTCAGCCCGAAAGCCTTCGGAATCGACGGCCCGGTGATGTCCGCGTCGAGAATGGCCGAGCGAAGCCCCTTTCTGTGGGCCTGGATTGCAAGCAGGGAGGTCACCAGGGACTTGCCCACGCCCCCCTTTCCGCTGACAACCCCGATTACCTTGTTGATAGCGGAGTACTCGTTTGTCGGAACCTTCAGATTCTGCGGGGCGGTACGGGAAGCGCAGTTTTCGGCGCAGCTGGAACAGTCATGGTTGCATTCGCTCATATTCACACTCTCTATTGATTGTTGACGGGCAAGGCCCGACCGACCCCACTATAGTTGAAAGTTTACCCGCTGTCCACCGGAACCACTCTCCGCCGCCGGTGTTTTTGTTATGATTTTAACATTTTTGTTGATATTTTAAAGTTTTTCGTACTATTTTCACAAAAACCCTTGAACAATAACGCCACTTCGCGGTATGTTCAGCGCAATTGACAATCAAGGAGACCCGCTATGAAAAGAATCCTGTTCACTACAATTCTCATCCTGATGCTCGCCTGCAGCCTTTTCGCCCAGGGAAAGAAGGAGTCCTCCAACACCCTGCGCGTCGGAATGGAATGCGCCTATGCCCCGTACAACTGGGCCCAGAGCGATGCCTCAAACGGAGCCGTCCCCATCAGCGGGAGCAACGACTACGCCTACGGCTACGACGTCATGATGGCCAAGTTCATCGCCGAAGAGCTCGGAATGGAACTGGAGATTGTCAAGCTTGACTGGGATTCGATTCCCGTCGCGGTTCAGGCCGGAACAATCGACTGCGCAATCTGCGGCATGTCCATAACCGCCGAAAGGCAGCAGACCATCGACTTCTCCACCCCGTACTACTACGCCTCGATTGTCGCCCTGACCCGCTCCGACTCCCCCTATGCCCAGGCCACAGGACTGAGCGCCCTCTCCGGCGCGGTGTGCACCTCGCAGCTGAACACAGTCTGGTACGACGTCTGCCTCCCGCAGATTTCCAACGCCAAGATTCTCACAGCACAGGAGTCCGCACCGGCAATGCTCGTCGCCCTCAACTCAGGCGTCTGCGACCTGGTCGTCACCGACCAGCCCACCGCTCTGGCCGCCTGCATGGCCTATCCCAACATGGTGATGCTCGACTTCACCAACAGCGCCGACAACTTCACCGTCTCCGAGGAGGAGATCAACATCGGAATCGCCGTGCGCAAGAACAACGGCACCCTGCTTGACGGAATCAACGCCGCCCTGGCAAAGCTGACCGTCGATGACTTCACGTCCATGATGAACCAGGCCATCGAAGTCCAGCCCCTGTCCAACTGATGAGGCGTATCTGAAATGAAGACAAGCCTGCCAGCCGACTTCTGGGGAAGAATAGTTTTCATCATCCAGCGTTACGGACTGAGCTACCTCAAGGGAGCCGGTACGACGCTGGTGATTTCTCTGGTAGCCACCCTGATCGGATGCATCATCGGATTCGGGGTCGGGGTGGTCCAGTACATCCCCATCGAAAAGGGCGACAGGCTCTATAAGAAGATCCTGCTCCGCATCGCCAAAGCCGTGATGAACATCTACGTCGAAGTTTTCCGCGGCACACCAATGATGGTTCAGGCGATGTTCATCTACTACGGAGCCTCGCAGGTGCTGAACCTCAGGATGAGCATGTGGTTCGCCGCATTTTTCATCGTCTCGATCAACACCGGGGCGTACATGGCCGAAACGGTCCGCGGCGGAATCATCTCGATCGACATCGGACAGACCGAGGGCGCCCTGGCCGTCGGCATGACCCCGGTAAAGGCAATGAACCATGTCCTGATTCCCCAGGCCCTGCGCAACATCATGCCCCAGATCGGCAACAACCTGATAATCAACATCAAGGACACATGCGTCCTGTCCGTAATCGGCACCGTAGAACTGTTCTTCGCCTCAAAATCTGTGGCGGGGACCTACTACACCTATTTCGAGTCGATGACAATCGCCATGGCTCTGTACCTGACCATGACGGTCGCCGCATCCAGGCTGCTTCGGCTGTGGGAGAAGCACATGGACGGACCGGCGAACTACGACCTGGCCACTACGGACACGTTGGCCTACACCAGCGGAATGCTGACCACGCCAGACAGGCAGAGGAGCAGGTAATGGCGGACATCCTCAGAATCGAACACCTCAAAAAGGACTTCGGCAACCACAGCGTGCTGCGCGACATAAGCTTTTCGGTGAACTCCGGCGACGTGACGGCCATCATCGGTGCCTCCGGCTCCGGCAAATCCACCCTGCTAAGGTGCATCAACCTCCTCGAGACCCCCACCGGCGGAGACATATTGTTTCATGACCGGTCGATTCTGGCCAAAGGCACAGATATCCCGGCCTACCGCTCCAAGGTCGGCATGGTTTTTCAGAACTTCAACCTCTTTGAGAACATGAACGTGCTGGAAAACTGCATCATCGCCCCCGTAAAGGTCCTCAAGGTTCCCCGGGCCGAGGCGACCGAACGGGCCATGGGCTTTCTTCGCAGGGTCGGAATGGCGGACTTCATCAACGCCCGCCCGCGCCAGCTCTCCGGAGGCCAGAAGCAGAGGGCCGCAATCGCCCGCGCCCTGACCATCCAGCCGGAAGTCCTTCTTTTCGACGAGCCGACCAGTGCTCTGGACCCCCAGATGGTCGGCGAAGTGCTTCAGGTCATCGGAGATCTGGCCTCCGAAGGCCGGACGATGCTGATTGTGACCCACGAAATGGCCTTTGCCCGGGACGTCTCGAACCATGTGATTTTCATGGAAAACGGACTGATCTGCGAAGAAGGAGCCCCGGCAAAAATCTTCGGCGCTCCCGAAATGGATTCCACAAGGGCCTTCCTCGATCGCTTCAGAAAGGGCTGAGTCCCGGAATCAGCCGGCCGTCCCGGAATCAACCCGGGCCCGGATGGCCTTGTAATACTCCATGTATTTAAGCGAGCTGGCACACTTTTCCAGCCTGACCCGCCAGACCTGCCCGTTGTAGATCAGCTCCATCGTCTGCTTTGCGTTGATTATCAGGCTGGAAACGTTCTCCCACGGAAAGAAATAGGTCCTCTTGCGGGTCTCGTCGACCACAACCATCGAATCCGGGTCGGCGCTCACCGAAATCTTTTTGCTTAGGGTCTTCATCCGCCGCCCGTGAAGCAGCGTCCTGAACTGGACACCCGGCTCCGGCGGCAGACAGTCGATATCCCCGATTGCCCCGCGCTGCCACCCGGCCCAGTCGGCGATCCGGCTGAACCTGAAGTCCCCGCTGAGGCGGTACTTCCCGTCGATTGAGCTCCGGCTGCCGCATTTCATGCAGTGGACGAGGTTCCCGTCGGTCATTATCGAGGCCACGGCGTTGCACTGCGGGCAGAGGTACAACAGCCGCTCCAGGTACTCAGCCCTGCAGTCCGACTGCACCTCGATGCCGTTTTCCTCCTGCCAGATATCACTGGAGAAGGCCAGACCGTCTCTGAGCCTTCGCTCCAGTTCCCCCGCCCCGGCTTCGGCGTAATCCGAGGGCATGATGAGGTCCTTGATATGGATTCTCATCGGGCAGGAGCGCTCCTCATCGGCCCAGCGGGGCTTCTGGGCATAGCCGCCCTCAAGGTTGATTATGCAGACGGGGGCCTTGAAAAGCCTGACCATCTTGGCCAATGTCCGGTAATCAAGATCCAGCGTGTCCCCGTCCCATGTACGGGTTCCCTCGGGGAAGATGCCTACAACATCGTTGTTCTGCAGCGCCGAGCGCATCGTCTTCAGAACTGCGTATTCCTGTTTACCCTGCTGCTTGGGGATGGCGGTGGCAAGCTTGCTGAGCACGAAGCCCAGGCCTTTGAACCTGAAAAGGTACGCCCCGGCCACCCAGCGCACGTGAAACGGCATCGCTGCGCTTATCAGAATCGGATCGAGGGTCTGCACATGGTTTGACAGAACAAGAAAGCCCCCGTCCAGGCTGTCAAGCTTCTCCATCCCGAAAACCTCGACGCCTCTTTTCTTCATCTTCGGCCTGGCATAGACCGCCCGAACTATCCTGATAAGCCAAGGGAAATGCCCTCTCCCGTTACGTCCCATAAGGGCATTTTACTCCACACTCCCGGCCGCGGCAAGTTTGACAATTCGCTGCCTTTCCTCCTACAGAGCCTGCAACGCCGGTTTCAGAATAAAACCTCGAAATTGGCACTCTTATTCTGAAATTTCAGAATAAAACCTTGAAATTGGCCCTCCAGTTCGGAAATTTCAGAATCAAACCCCGTTTTTCGGCCTCTTATTCGGAAAAGCCCTGAAAACAGGATGTGCCTTCCGGGCTGGTCTTCAAGCAGGACCTCAGTCGGAGACATCGTAGTCCTGGGTGATGTTTACCGTGTAGCCGGGATAGGTCGACTCGACTTCGGATTTAATGGAGCCCAGAAGTTTTTCCGCCGAGGGGGCATCGAAGCTGACAACCAAATCAAAGCCCATCTGCTTTGTTTCAGGGTCCACGTAGAAGCCGTGGAGTTGGAGGATGTCGGGATGGGCGCTGACAATCTTCATCACGGTGTCGAGCATCTGCGTGTACTCCGGGTTCTTCGTGCTGACCGAGTAGACCGAAACGCCCGTGACAATCACACCGTGGTTCTGAAGCACAGCCACTGCGATATCCCGCTGCAGTTTGTCCAGAACATCGGCCGTCATCGTGTCGTCCACCGCGATATGGACAGAGGCAATCATCTTTTCCGGCCCGTAACTGGTGACAACCAGGTCATACACCCCGTGCACCCCGTCAAAGCCCAGAATCGTCTGCTTGATTGCCCGCGACAGCTCCGGGTCGACCCTCGATCCGAGAATATCGCTCAGCGCCCCGGTCAGAATCTCCCAGCCGGTGCGCAGGATGAACAGCGAAATCACCGCAGCCAGCCAGGCCTCCAGACTGACTCCGAAGTGAATGAAGATGAACGCCGCCAGCAGGGTCGACGCCGAAATCACAGCGTCCATCAGCGCGTCCTTTCCCGAAGCCTGAAGCGAAGCCGAATCCAGCATCTCGCCGGTCTTTTTCACGTGGCGTCCGAGCAAGACCTTGACCACCACCGCCGCGGCGATGACTATCAGGTTCCAACTCTGGTACTCCGGATCCATGGGGTTGATTATCTTGCGCACCGACTCGACCATCGAGGTCACACCGGCGTAAAGGACGATGATGGCGATGACCGTGGCGGTAAGGTACTCCACCCTCCCGTGGCCGAACGGATGCTTTTTGTCCGGCTTGCGGGCAGCGATTCTGGCCCCGATCAGGGTAATCAGAGAGCTCAGGGCATCGCTGAGGTTGTTAACCGCGTCCATGACGATGGCAATCGAGCCGGAAACCAGACCGGCGGCTGCCTTGAAACCGGCCAGCAGGATGTTGGCGGCTATTCCCAATAGGCTTGTGCGGACAATCTTTGAAGTCCTGTCCATACCCACCTCAGCCGAGGGCCGCCTCAAGGGCACCGATAATCACCGGGACGGCCTGCTCCAGACCCACTCCCATCAGACCGCCGGCTGCGTGGAAGTGCCCTCCGCCGGAAATCCGGCGGGGGAAGTTCTGGGCCAGACTGCCTACGTCGAAGTTGCTCATGTGGGTCGAGCGAAGCCCGATGCTGGTGCTGTTCTCGTCCTCAAATCTCAAAAGCACCGCCACCTTGATCCCTTCGACCTTCATGACCCGCGCGTAGTAGTCCGACGATGGGGATGCAATCCCGTCGAACTCCCTGATGTCCTCTTCGGTGACATATGACAGCGCGACAGAGCCGCCGCAGCACCAGGCGGTGCGGCCCAGCAGGCGCGACAGCCAGATACAGGAGCGCCGGTCATCATGTGAAAACAGGCTCTCACATTCGAAGTTGATGCTCAGGCCGAACCGGCCGATAAGATCGGCGACCATCATCAGCTGGTCACCCTGGTCCTTTCCCAGGAACCGGAAACAGCCTGAGTCGGTCAGGAAGCCGCGGAGAACATACCGGGCGAATCCTTTGGTAAGCTCCGCGCCCAGCTGTCTGGCGATCTGCAGAATCAGCAAGGTTGTCGAGATCGACTGCGGCACCCGGTACGACGCCGCGGAGGACTGCTCGAAGCTGGCGTGATGGTCGATTATCACAGTCCTCAGTTTCCCGGCCTTTGCTGCGTCCAGGGCGTCTCCTGTGCGGTCCATCGATGAGCAGTCCAGCACAACCAGAAGCGGGTCGCGGCTGTAAACCTCATCGCCGACAGAGGTGACGAAGGACGGCGCGGCTGAGGCAGTCTCCGGCTTGTCGAACGGGCCGGAGTTGACCGTCAGGCAGGATTTTCCCATACCGCGGAGCAACTCGGCCAGGGCCAGGGTTGAATACAGGCAGTCCCCGTCGGGGTCCTTGTGGCCGATGATGATGACTTCCCCGGCGGCGCGCAGGAGGTCCAGGACTTCGGGGGGACAGGACGGGAACATAGTCAGGCCGAAAGGAGGTTGCCAGCCGCGTCGTACATGGCGGGGCGCTTGCCCTCGAGGATGCAGGGGGCGTCGACCACGACACGGGCGGCTTCCTTGCGCGAAGGAACGTCAAACATGATGTCGAGCATCACGGTTTCGACGATGCTGCGGATTCCGCGGGCGCCGGTCTGCTGCCTGAAGGCGGTGTCGGCGACGGCCTCGACCGCCTCGGGGAGAAAGTCGAGTTTTACCCCGTCGATTTCCATCGACTGCTCGTACTGGCGGATAATCGAGTTTTTGGGCTCGGTGATGATTCTCTTGAGATCTTCCCGGGTCAGGTTGTTCAGACCCACATGGACCGGCAGACGGCCGATGAACTCGGGGATCAGTCCGAACTTGATCAGATCGTCGGGAAGCATCGAGGCATACAGCTCGGAGAGGTTCTTCTCGGTGTTGTGCACCACGTCGGCGCCGAAGCCCATCGAGGAGGTGGACAGACGCTTTTCAATCAGCTTGTCCAGTCCGACGAACGCCCCGCCGCAGATGAAGAGGATGTTACTCGTGTCGATTCTCAGCATCTCCTGGTTGGGGTGTTTGCGGCCGCCCTGGGGAGGAACGCTGGCAACGGTGCCCTCGATGATTTTCAGCAGGGCCTGCTGGACACCTTCGCCGGAGACATCCCTGGTGATGGAGACGTTCTCGCCTTTTTTGGCGATCTTGTCGATTTCATCGATGAAGATGATGCCGTGCTCGGCCTTTGAGACATCGTCGTCCGCCGCCTGAATCAGCTTGAGCAGGATGTTCTCCACATCCTCGCCCACATAGCCGGCCTCGGTCAGCGTGGTGGCGTCAGCGATTGCGAACGGCACGGAGAGGCGCTTTGCCAGGGTGCGGGCCAGCAAGGTCTTGCCCGTTCCCGTCGGTCCGACGATGAGGATGTTGGACTTGTCCATCTCGATCTCACTGTCCGGATGCTCCTGATAGTACTTCACCCGCTTGTAGTGGTTGTACACGGCCACGGAGAGGACGCGCTTTGCGTCCTGCTGTCCGACGACGTACTGGTTCATGTAGTCGTACAGCTCCTTGGGGGTGGGGATGGTTCCGAGGTCGGAGCCTGAGGAGCCGGTGCTGCCCTGATGCGGGGTCAGGCCGCCGAGGATTTTCCTGCACTGCTCGACGCACTCGTCGCAGATGGCAATCCCGCCGGGACCGGTGACCAGGGTGTTTGTGGTGCTTCCGCAAAAAGAACAGGCTGAACGTCTGGCCATTACTGTCTCCCCATCACCCTGTCGACGATTCCGTATCCGACGGCGTCGGAGGCGGACATGAAATAGTCGCGCTCCATATCCGAGCGGATTTCATCGGGGGTCTTTCCCGTGCAGTCCGAGAGGTAGGTGATGAACATGTCCTTGAGCCGGGCAATCTCACGGGCGTGGATGGCTATGTCGCTCGTCTGCCCCTCGACCCCGCCGGAAGGCTGGTGGATCATCACCCTCGACGAGGGAAGCGCGAAGCGCCTGCCCTTCCTGCCCCCGGCTAGAATCAACGAAGCCATCGAGGCGGCCTGGCCGATGCAGATGGTCGACACGTCGCTGCGGATGTAGTTCATCGTGTCGTAGATGGCCAGACCGGCGGTGACGCTTCCTCCGGGTGAGTTGATATACAGGCTGATTTCCTTCTGGGGGTTCTCCGCCTCCAGGAAAAGCAACTGGGCCACGACCAGGTCGGCCGAGGCGTCGTTGATTTCCCCGTCGAGGAAGACGATCCTCTCCCGCAGGAGTCTGCTGTATATGTCGAAAATCTTCTCACCGTTGCCCGAATTCTCAATCACGTTGGGAATCAGGCTGATCATCCGTTCGTCCATCAGTTCTCTTCTCCGGCGGATTCGGGTTGGGTCTCATTCTCAGGCGTGGTGCCCATCGGCTTCGGATCGACCCTGACAAAGGTGTTGCTGTCGGTCAACAGCTTGATGGCGTTGTCGCGGCCGAGCTGCTCCTTGATCTGGGCGCGGACCATCGGCTCATAGGCTTCGCCGTACTGCTTGACGTCGATCTTGTTCTCCGCGATGAAGGCGTCGATCTTGGATTCGTCCTCCTCGGCGGTCTTCTCGACCTGCTGGATTTTTTCCAGAATCAGGCTCTTCTTGATCTCCGAGACATTCTCCTCGCCGAAGCGCTCGCCCATCATCGAGACATAGCTCTCGCGGGTCATACCCATGCCCTCGAGGTACTTCTCCGCGTCGGCGAAGCTCCTCTGGCCGTTTCCGGTGAAGTTCTGAACGAATCCGTACCACTTCTCCTCGAGGGAGTTGGCAATCATCAGCTCGGGAACCTCGATCGCGGTGGCTTTCTCGACGGCGGTCAGGATTGCGTCGACCTTCGCGGCCTTGGCCTGCTCCTCGTACTGCTCGAAGCACTTCTTGTGGACAGCCTCGCGCATGTCGGCCATCGTCTTGTAATCCTCGCTGACATCCTGGGCGAAATCGTCGTCCAGTTCGGGCAGGACGCGGACCTTGAGTTTGGTCAGGGTGACCTTCCAGGTCTTGGTCTGTCCGGGCCAGGCCGACTGCTCGGCATAGGTCTTTTCAAACTGCTTCGTCTCGCCGACCTTCATCCCGACGATGTCGGAGTCGAAGTCGTACGGAGCCGACCCGGGGTCGGACAGGGTAAAGACATAGGCGTCCTTTTTGCTGTCGGCAATCTCGGTCCCGTCGGCGGCCAGCTCGGCCAGGTCGATGGTGGCGATATCCCCGACGGCGGCGTCCGAACCGGACTTTTCCTGAATCACGGCGTTGCGGGTGCGGATCGACTCGATCTCGGCGTCCTCGGATTTCGGGTCATACTCGGTGAACGGGTACTCGACGGTCAGCCCCTTGTAGGTTCCCAGCTCGAACTGCGGATAGACATCGTACTTGATCTGGCAGACGATGTCCTGTCCCTTCTTGATCGGGAAGATTTCGTCCTCGTTGGCCAGATTCATGGCTCTGTTGTCGAGCGGCCTGTACTGCTCCTCGACCTCGCTCTCCCCTTCCTTGGGGGAGAAGATGGCCTCGACGGCCTTGTCCAGCATGTTGGTGAAGGTCTCGTTGATGATGGTATCGCCGAACTTGCTTTCGATGATTGAAACCGGAGCCTTGCCCTTTCTGAAGCCCGGGATGGTCAGCTGCCTGGCGTACTTGGCCAGGTCGGCTCCGTAGGCCTCCTGCACGGCGGCGGCGGGAAAGGTCAGGGTCATCTTCACAGCCGATTTCTCAAGCTTTTCGAACGTCTTCTCGTAATTTTCCATTATTGTTTCCTCTCGTGGTTTTTATCCTCTAGCAAATATACAGAAAACGCGGGCTTTTATCCACACCCCGCGCGCATTTTCCAATTATTGTCCGGCTTTATCAGCCTGCCCAGAAAATGATTCCGGTCAAGGCCGCACCGACCCCCACCGCCAGGAGCGGGATCACCGACGCGCAAAACGGCCTGAGCGCGCGGAAGTCAGTGGGCCTGACGTCCCTGCCCAGCCCCCTCTGCTCCAGAACGGACGCAGTCAGCGGGATGCGCCTGATGGCGAACACCAGGGCCGAGACCAGAGTCGGAATCCACTGTCCCGGGCGCCGCCTGCTCTGAGGTCTGTCCAGACGCAGGGCGTGGCTCTCCCCGATCCGTCTGAAGGTCTCCGAGACGGCGGGAATCCACCCCAGCGCCAGGCTCACCGCCAGACTTGCCCTGAACCCCAGACCGAAACTGCGCAGGGCCAGAATCAGCGAACTCTGGTCGGTCGTCCTCACAAGCAGGGAAAAGGCCAGAGTCAGAATCACGAAGCGCACCGATATCGTCAGCAGGCCGTCCAGAGCCTGACGGGTCAGCAGTACGAAGTCCCCTATTGTCACCGCCGCTTCCCCGTCCCGCTCGGACAGCGGAGACAGCAGCGCCATGACGATCAACACCGGCAGGACGGATCGGATGGTACGCAGTGTGGCCTTCAGCCCTGCTGCCGACCATGAAACGACAAAAAGCAGGACCATGATTCCCAGCGGGGCCGCGATTCGAAGCGGCAAAAAGGTCATCACCGTCAGGATGATCACGCAGATGATCTTCAATCTCGGGTCGGCCCTGAAAAGAACTCCGTTTTTCGAGGAACCGTTCATCGCGCCTCCTCCATCACGGAGCCGGTGATGACATACCGCCGGCCGGCCCAGGAGGCGACTACCGGGTCATGGGTGATCAGAAGAATTCCCGCGCCGTTTCTCCGAAGCAGCGAGATAATCCTGCGGCAGTCTTCATAGCCGAGCGAGCCCTCAACTTCGTCAAGGACGTAGAAAGGCCTGTTCAGCAGACAGTAGGTCCCGACCTGGACCAGCTTGCGCTCCGGATAGCTGAGAACCGCCGCCACCGACGAGGGGTCCAGGCCCAGCTGAGCGCAGACTCCGTCAACATCCCCCCTGCCGTCCGGCCAGGAGAGTTCCTCCCGGACAGTCGGCAGGAACAGCTGGTAATCCGGATTCTGAAAAAGATAGCCTATTGTTACTGTTCGCCGGTCTTTTTCCAGGGAGAATCGGCCTTCGGGGACATCATCCAGTCCGACCAATGCGCGGGCGAAACTCGTCTTGCCGCTCCCGTTCGGGCCGCAGAGGGCGATGACTTCGCCCTGTCTGAACACAAAACGCGGCACAATTACCCTGAACCCGCCGTCCCGGACCACGGTCACGCCCGAGGCCTCGACACACTGTTCCCCGCCTGTGTCCTCAAAGGCAGGCCAGTCCCCGCCGCCCGCGGCGAGGGCGGTCTCCTCGTCCGTCTTCTGAAGCCTTCCGTCCTTCAGGAAGTAGAAGGAGTCGAACACTCCGCGGTACACATCCTGAGGCCGGCAGGCCAGAAGGATGATGGCCCCGCCATCGGAGAGGATTCTTTGTGCCAGGTCAGCCTTTCCCTGTCCGTCCAGTTCGTCAAAGGTCTCATCGAGAATTCTCAGAGCGGGGTTGACGGCATCAAGTGAGGCCAGCAGCAGACGCTTCTTCTCTCCTCCGGAAAGCACGCCGGTCGGGGCTTCTGCCTTTGCCGACAGGCCGTTTTTCCTCAGGGCATCTTCCACCGTCCTGAGCATGACGGGACGCTTTATGCCTGCCGTCTGCAGGGCAAAGGCCACCTCATCGGCCACCACGGGGCAGATGATCTGCTCGTCGGAGTTCTGGGCTACCAGGCCGATGTCGCCGGTCATTTCCCAGGGAGGGGTTTCCAGGACGTTCTTTGTGTTTACAGTTATTGAACCGGTGAGATTGCCGTTGATGTATTTGGGGACGGTGCCGGTCAGAATGCGGGTCAGTGTAGTCTTGCCCGAACCGCACTCCCCGAGAATCAGGACGTGCTCACCCTCCCGGACGTCCAGATTCAGTCCGTCCAGCGTCGGGGGCAGAAACGGCCCGCCGGTCTTCTGGTAGTTCCGGTATGAGAAAACCAGATTTCGCACCTGAAGAATCATGCCGTCATTCTAGACTCCGCCGGGCGTTGTGACAATATGAAACGGGGACCGCCTGAGCAGTCCCCGTTGGTGTCCTGTGCCTTTTCAGGCGCCGATGCTGATCGACTCGACCAGAACCTCCGGCGCGCCGAAGCGGGAGAACCCGTGCGGCGGGGAGAACTCGACCTCGTCGGACAGGGCCTTGACCTTGTTAAGCAGGTCGTAGAAGTTGCCCGAGATGGTGAAGCTCTTGATCGGATGGTCAAGCTTGCCGCCGACAATCTCAAATCCGGCGCACTCGATGGAGAAATCCCCGCTGTTGGGGTTGGCTCCGGCGTGGAGGCCCTTCATCTCCTGGATGTAGACGCCGTCCCCGGCCCGGGCGTACAGCTCGTCCTTTGAGCAGTCGCCCTTGTCCAGATACAGCGAGAACACCATCGTGCCCGCCGAACCGAGGAACGGTCCACTGTTTCCGGTGGTCTGCTTTCCGCACTCCTCGGCCGAGGAGAGGTTGTAAAGCAGGGTCTTCAGCTCGCCGGCTTTGACGATTTCCTTGCGGTAGGTTGCCACTCCGTCGGCGTCAAACTGGATCTGTGCGACACCGGACGGCTCAAACGGGTCGTCAATCAGGTTGACGCATTCCGAGGCGATCTTCTGGCCTTCCCTGTCCTTGAGAAGCGACAGTCCGAGATAGGCGTTACGGCCGAAGAACACCTGGATGAACGCCCCGAGCATCTGCCTCATGCAGTCCGAGGAGAACACCGCAGGGGCCTGTCTGGTCTGTGTGGGAAGGGCTCCCAGTTTGGAGATGGCCTCGCTTACGCACTTGTCGAGCTTGATCTTGTCCAGGTCCTGAACCTTGTAGTCGTACGCCAGCTTGACATCATCGCCGTCCTTCACGACGGCGGACTGGTAGTACATGGTATAACCGGTCCGGTTCTCCAGGCAGAGGCCCTTGCTGTTTGCCAGAAAGAGCACGCTGCTCTCGCAGCCGACCTGGGTCTCCGAGCCGCTTTGGACCCTCGCGTCGGCATCGAGCATCTGGTTCTGGATCTCCAGCGTCTTTGCAATGATGTCCTTCATCGCCGGCTCGGTGTAAGCCGGGTTGGAGGTCTTGCCGTAGGAGGGGCTGCCGGCGAAGATCCGGCACTTGTTGGTGCCTTCCAGGTGCGAAGCGTTGTCGATCGCCATATCGACCATCCTCTCCAGGTTCTCCCTGTCAAAGAGGTTGGTGCTGGCCGAACCGCCGTGCTCGTTGATTACGGCGGTCAGGGTCAGGACCGACGACACTCCGATGGCTGTCTCGGTGATTTCCCTGCCGCAGGCGGAGGCGCTCAGTTCGCTTCCACGGCTGAACACCAGCTTGTAATCCTTCAATCCGCGGTCGGCGCAGATTTCGTCGATGGCTTGCTTTATCTGTTTGAATTCCATTATCTGCCTCCCACGGTGATTTTCGCGACACGGATCAGCGGCTGGCCGACGTTGACCGGAATGCTTCCGCTGACGCTTCCGCACATACCGGTACCGTGTGCCAGATGCTTTCCGACCATGTCGATGTCCTTGATGATCTCGGAGCCCTTTCCGATGAGGGTGGCCCCCCTGACCGCCTCGAAGATCTTGCCGTTGCGGACAATGTAGCACTCGGCAACGGAGAAGTTAAAGGCGCCGTTGGCCGGGTTGACGCTGCCGCCGCCCATCTTGCGGGCGTACAGGCCGTACTCGATCGAACCGATGATGTCCTCGTCCTCGTCGTTTCCGGGGGCGATGAAGGTATTGGTCATCCTCGAGGTCGGGGCGAACTGGAAGTTCTGGCGCCGGGCGTTTCCGGTGGGCTTGAAGCCTTCCATCCTGCGGGCATTGAACGTGTCGATCATGTATCCTTTGAGGATTCCGTTCTCGATCAGGACGTTTCTCTGACCCGGGCGGCCCTCGTCGTCGATGTTGATGCTGCCCCAGGCGTTGGGAATGGTTCCGTCGTCGATGGCGGTGACCTTCGGGTTGGCCACCTGCTGTCCGACCTTTCCGCAGAACTCGGAAACCCCGTAGGCCACCTGGGTCGCCTCGAGGCTGTGTCCGGTGGCCTCGTGGAAGATGACCCCGCCGAACGCGTTCTCGATTGCCACCGGGTAGGAACCGGCCTGGCAGTAACCGGCGTTGAGGTTTACCATCGCCATGCGGGCGGCCTCACGGCCGATTTCGGCCGGGTCATAAGTCTCGGTGAAGACCTCAAGTCCCGCCTGCATTCCCGGGCCATGGAAACCGCTCTGGTTCTCGGTCCCGCGGGTCGCGGTGGCTGAGACCGCCATCCTGGTTCTTACCTGCCGGTCAAAGGTGTACAGGCCCTCGCTGTTGGCAATCCAGATCCTGCGGTCGGTGTCCATGAAATTGACCATGACCTGGGAAATCTCGCTGTTGTAGCTCCTGGCGGCGTCGTTGGCCTTTTTGACCAGGTCGATTTTGACCTTGTTGGGGATGGACGAGGGAACGATCTTCACAGGGTTGATGTTCGCAGGGATTCTCTCGACGAGCTCAACGGCGGCGACGGTGGGAGCCTCGGCAAACACTCCGGCCACGTTGGCGGCCAGGCTCAGCACTCCGCTCCGGCTCAGGTCTCCGGTCGAACCGTAGACAGCCCGCAGTCCCTTGTAGATCCTCAGACCCATTCCGCTGACCACGTCCCCGGAAATCCGGTGGACGGAGTTGTCCGTCAACCCGATTCCGCGGTTCTCGGTGGTTTCGAGGAACACTTCGGCAAAATCGGCACCGGTGGCCAGCGCGGCTCCCAGCACCTCGTTTATCAGACTTTTGTTAAGCATTTCTCCTCCGAAAAAAACGCGGCTGTCATCAGGCAGCCGCGTCAGTGTGGTAAATCAAATGACTGTCACTCTCAGTGCTGGGCGGCAGCGGCGGCGGCGTAGCCGGGAACCGCGGCGAGATCAGCGGCGCTGAGGTCCAGGTCAAGGGTGGCGGTATAGTTGATGAAATCGACCATCTCGTCACCGGCGGCAGCGGCCATGGCCTGCAGGGCTGCGGTCGGAGTAAAGGTCATGCCCATCGTGACACCGAACTCATTGTCAACCCAGAGGGTGATGTCGGCCAGCTTCTGGCTGGCGAGGGTCCACTGGGCGGTGTACTTGGTGCAGGTCCTGCCGCCGTAGGTCTCCACGGCAGCCTTTACCGGGGTGGCTCCGGCGAAGTAAGTGGTCATCGAATCCCAGATGTAGAGGATGTTGTCGACAAGCGCGTCAAACACCAAAGTCTTGATCGAGAAATTCAGACCTTCCAGGGCAGTCCACTGGTTCTCCGAATCATCATAGATTTTGAGGGTATAGGTATCGTTGGATTCCTTCTTCTCATACCAGAAGCTCATGGCATCGGCAGTGATGGCGGCGCCGCCCTCACTGGTTCCCAGCCAGAACAGGCTGTCCTTTCCGCCGAGCTCGATGGTGGTCTTTTCTCCGCTTACGGTGAAGTTGCAGACGACTCTGAATCCCTTGTGGTCAATGGCCTTTGAACCCGCGGCCGAACCCTGGGCGATCAGGTTGTCCTTTCCCTGGCTCTTGGAGACCTGTGTATCCTGCTCACCTTCATCGGGGACATCGCCCTTACAGGCAACCAGAGCGAAGACCATGAGAACGGCCAGCATGATTACGATGAACTTTTTCATAAACAAAAACCTCCGTTGGATTGTTTTTACGTGTTTTTCGTATTGTACAACTTTTTGCCCGGTTATGCCATTCAGCAGAGCTGAATCATAAGCTTCGAGGCAATCACTATGGAAATCAGGGCGATCGGATAGGTCGCGGCATAGGCCGAAGCCACATCCTCGGTCCCCGCGGTGCCGATCAGCGTCCCGAGGGCCGGGGTGCTGGTCATGCCGCCGGTAATCGAACCGAGGTTGTTCAGAAGCGGCAGTTTCAGCACGTATTTGGCAAATACGAAACCTATTACCATCGGGACGATTGTCATCACGAAACCGTAGACGAAGTACACCGGCTTGAAGTATCTGACAAAGCTCGCCCCGCCGGCGACTCCGGCTCCGGTGAGAAAGAGCATCAGACCCAGTTCCCTGAACACCCTGAGCGTTCCCGGTCCGGGTACGATTCTGATCCGTCCTATCCTGCCGTAATGCCCGAAAACCAGGGCTGCAAGCAGACAACCTCCGGTGGTCGTCAGCGAAAAGCCCTTGAAATTGACCGAGCCCACCAGGATTCCGAGCAGAGTGGCAATCGAAAAGGCGCAGAACCCGAAGCCGTCCAGCTCGATCAGATTGTCCGGGAGTTTTCTCTCGGTCTCGGCACCGGCGGTGAGCTTTGCCCTCTCCTCCTGCATATCGACCTTTTCGAACTTGGGCATCAGCTGAACGAACAGAACCACTCCGATTACGCCGAAAAGATAGGCAATCCCGTGCCCGACCGCCACCAGATCCTCCAGGGCAGCGTCCCCGACGGCCTCTTTAGTGGCGGAAAAGGCCGGGGTGCTGGTCAGGGCACCGGAGAGGATGCCGACGGCCATAGCCTTGAATTCCTCCATCGTCAGCCCGGAGCTCTCCTGTCCCAGATAGATGACGGCGATTGTCACGACTGTCGCCGCGCCGATTATAAGCAGGCCCATCAGCACATAGGACTTGAAGTTCTTTTTCAGGTTGCGGAAGAAGTTCGGTCCGGCTATGAAACCGACGGCGGTGACGAACAGCACCAGTCCCAGGTTCTCGACTATCTTGAGGGCGTTTGAAACGTAGGTTGCCTCGCCCAGCATCAGCTGGCTGCCGAGGTTGGAGTACAGGAAGCAGCCGAATACCAGGGCTATGATGAACACCCCGGCGGTCCCGAGGTTGACCCCCTTTATCGTCACCTTGCCCAGAAGGTAACCCGCCGCCGCTATGCTGAAAACCGTGAATGTGAGAAACGCTATGCCCTTGACGCTGACCGCGCCGCCGAAAAGAACCATGTAAGCCTCCGGATGTCGTCGGTATTATATGCCTTGTGCCATAATAAAGAAAGCGTTAATCTCTGACTCATGGAAAACAACAAGCGCAAGACCGTAATCCAGGCAATCAAGTTCGTCCTCTTCAGCGCGAGCGCCGGTCTGATCCAGGCCGGGGTCTTTGCCCTCCTTATGGACGTCATCAAGGCATTCGGCCGGCGGTACTGGCCCTGCTACCTCATAGCCCTGATCTGTTCGGTCGTCTGGAATTTCACGCTGAACCGCAACTTCACCTTCCGCAGTGCGGCGAACGTACCGGTGGCGATGATGAAGATCCTGGCCTACTACTGCGTCTTTACCCCGCTTTCCACCTGGTGGGGAGATGCCCTCGAAGGAATCGGATGGAATCCCTATGTGATTCTGATCCTGACCATGTTCATCAACCTCATAACCGAGTTCTGCGTCTACAAATTCATCGTCTTCAGACGGACAGAAGATACCCTCAAACCGAGAAAGAGCACGGAAAACCCGGCAGAAACCTGAGCAGGAGGAACCAATGTTCTCAATTCAGCACATCATCTGGCTGATAATCAGCATCACCTTGATCGTCGTCTCGATGATTTGCCTCATCAGAAAGCACCCCTCCCTGCTCGAGGTGCTCCGGGTCTGCACCGCAGTGTGCATAGCCTCGGAACTGGTCAAGGTCCTCAGCTGCATCGAGATCGTTCCGTCCTCCGACGGCTCGCTGCTGTTTCCCTACCTGGAGAACCAGCACCTGCCGCTGCACCTCTGCTCGATCCAGCTTCTGCTGATTTTCTACTGCACGTTCTCCAAACAGGCCATAAGCGACAGCCCGCGCAAACAGGCGATCCTGGCCTTTATGTATCCGACCTGCGTCATCGGGGCGGCGTTCGCCCTGGCCTTGCCCTCGATCTTCCAGACGACCATCAACGTGAATCAGGCGTTCACCCACCCCGTGGCCTACCAGACCTTCATCTACCACAGCATGCTCATCGTGCTCGGCCTGTACATCCCCATAAGCGGCGAAGTGGCTTTTTCCCGCAGGACCTACCGGCAGACGATGCTCCTGCTGGGGGCGGTGTTCTTCTGCTCGTTCTACGTCAACTCGGTGCTCGCCAGCCCGACCTATGAAAACGGAAACCTGGTCAGCGTCGACTATGTGACCAACTTCTTCTTCAGCTACCGCACCCCGATCGGGATCGCCCTGACACAGAAGTGGCACTGGTTCCTCTACACGGGCATACTCGTCGCCCTGGCCTTCGGGCTGATTGCCCTGTTCTATGTCCCGCTGAAAAGGAACCGGCAGGCTGATTGAATCTTTTTCCGACAATTGTCAACAATTGTATTGACCCTGTGGGGATTTGCCGTTATAAGGGTCTTACAAATTTACAAAAGGGTTTGGTGACATGCAGAAAATCCCGTGGAGAATGACGTTCAACTGACGGTTGCGGCGCGCAGGCGCCGTGATTGCATGTTGCCGGATTTCCCGCGTGTTGCCGTGGTACGCAATCGAAATGATTGAACTCAGACATGTGCGAAAGGAATTCGGTGACGTCGTTCCGCTTCAGGACATCAATGTCACAATCAACGACGGGGACGTAATCTCGATTATCGGCCCCTCGGGCACCGGCAAGTCGACCCTGCTTCGGTGCATCAACATGCTCATCGAGCCCACCTCCGGCCAGATTATCGTCGACGGACAGGACATCACCGAGCCCGGCTGTGACCTGAACGAAATCCGCAAGAAGGTCGGCATGGTATTCCAGTCGTTCAACCTCTTCGGGCACCTGACCGTCATCGAGAACATCATGAATCCCCAGATTACCCTCCTCGGCCGCAGCAGGCAGGAGGCCTACGACAAGGCCATGTACCTGCTCCAGCAGGTCGGACTGGTGACAAAGGTCTTCTCCTACCCCGACGAACTGTCCGGCGGCCAGCAGCAGAGAATCGCCATCGCCCGCACCCTGGCGATGGATCCGGACATCATCCTCTTTGACGAGCCCACCTCTGCCCTGGACCCGAGCATGATCGGCGAAGTCCAGTCGGTCATCAAGCTCCTGGCCAAGACGGGCCGCACCATGATGATCGTCACCCACGAGATGGATTTCGCCCGCAAGATCTCCAACCGCATCCTCTTCATGCACGACGGAGTCATCTACGAGGAGGGCGCCCCGAAGCAGATCTTCGAGCATCCGCAAAAGGAGGAGACCCGCCGCTTCATCCAGCGCCTTTCGAGCCTGACCTACCGCATCACCTCTACCGACTTCGACGTCGAGGCGACCAACGAGGAGCTCCAGGCCTACGGCGAAAAGCTGTTGATCGAGGCCGAGCGTCTGAGCAAGCTGAGCATGGCGCTGGAGGAAATCTGCATCAACAACATCGCCGCCTACTCCGACACCCCGGACATCTTCGTAAAGGTCGAGTACTCCGAGAAACTCGACACCCTGACAATGGACATACGCTACAACGGCGAGCCGTTCAAGGCTGCCGAGTCGGAAAGCAAGCTCTTCCAGCTGCTCCTGCAGGAGCCGACGACCACATACACCGAATCCGAACTTGAGAACGACCCGGACGGGTTCTCGCGCAGAATCAAGATCAGCTTCGGCTGGGTTGAGGAATAAGGAGGCCCGGAATGAGACGCATTTCCAACATCGCAAAGAAAGCCCTTCTGGCAGTCCTGATCCTCCTACTGCCGGTCTGCCTCTTCGCCGCGGACAGCCCGGATGCAGAAACAGCTGAGGAGTACACTCCCGAGTTCAAAACCATTGAGGACCTCAACGGAAAGAAAATCGCGGTCCAGACCGGCGTCCTCTATGAGGAGCTGATCAAGGACCGCATCCCGGACACCGAGTTCAAGTACTTCACCATGCCCAACGACATGATTCAGGCGCTTCGCTCGGGCAAGGTCTCGGCGTACCTCGTCGAGGAGGTCGGCTTCGGCGTTCAGAAGGCGAACCACCCCGAGCTGGACAGGCTTGAGGAAGTGGCCGGATACATCGACGCCAGCTGCATCATCGGAAACAACGACAAGCAGGCAACCCTCCTGGCCCAGCTCAACGAGTTCATCCGGGACAGCCGCGCCAACGGCCTGCTCGACTGGCTGTACGACTACTGGATTGCCGACTTCGACCCGGTCAACGACACCTGTGACATCGGCAACTTCACCGGCGAGAACGGAATCATCAACGTAGCCGTCGAGGGCGGCTATGAGCCGTTCTCCTTTGTCAGCAACGGCCGTCTGGCCGGATTCGACGTCGACTTCGTCTGCCGTTTCTGCCGGGCGTACGGCTACACCCCGAACTTCTCCGAAATCCCCTTCGACGCCATCGCTCCGGGGGTTGAGACGGGCAAGTTCGACATCGGCATGAACATCGTCATCAGTGAGGAAAGAAACGAGACGGGAACCCTGTCCGACATCTACTACACCTGCCCGGTCCTGGTCATCATCCTCGGCGAGGACACCAGCGAACTGAACTTCTTCCAGCGCATCGCAAACAGCTTCTTCAAGACGTTCATCCGCGAGGACCGCTGGAAGCTCTTCCTGCAGGGCATCGGCGTGACCCTGGTCATTACAATCCTTTCGATCATCATCGGCACGGCGGTCGGCTTCGGGGCCTTCATGCTCTGCCGTCACGGCAGGGTAATCCCCAACAAGATCACCGGATTTTTCCTCTGGCTGGTACACGGCATGCCGACAGTCCTGCTGCTGATGATTCTCTACTACATCATCTTCGGCAGCTCCCGTCTGGACGGCATGTGGATCTCGATCATCGGATTCTCCCTGATTTTCGCCTGCTCGGTGTTCGAGATGCTTCGCGTCGGAACCAACGCGGTCGGCCGCGGCCAGTACGAGGCCTCCACCGCCCTGGGCTACTCCGACAACCAGAGCTTCTTCAGAATCATCCTCCCCCAGGCCGCCGGACACTTCCTGCCGCTGTACCGTAACGAAATCGTCACCCTGATCAAGGAAACGGCCGTCGTCGGATACATCTCCGTACTGGACCTGACCCGCATAAGCGACCTGGTCCGCAGCCGCACCTACGAGGCGTTCTTCCCCCTGATCCTGACGGCAATCATGTACTTCATCATCGCCGCCATCCTGACCAGGGTCGTCTCCCGCGTCGAGATCCGCATCGACCCGCGCCGACGCCCCCAGGAGAAAATCCTCGCAGGCATCCGGCAGATCGACTGAGCGGAAACCCATACAAACCGGGGGCACTACCCCGGTTTGTCATACTTGATTAACCATTCAAATCAATTCAGGTAGAAGCATCCGTACCCTTGCATGTTTTTGAAGAGAGCACCGAAGCGTGGTCGCTGTATCCGAAAAACCGGTGTCATGGCTGTTTTCCGGATACAGGAGTATCCATTTTTGGGGGCCTCAGGGCGTTTTTCGGATACTCGAGTATCCGTTTTCAGGGGTACGAGGACGTTTCTCGGATACTCCGGCCCAGGTTTGACCGAAACCAAGCGTCACCTGTCGGGCGCAGGAAACAAAACCGTTCAGCAAGATCGGGGAAGTTAAGGAAGAATTCTTACGCGGGTGAGTTGAGCTTCTGCTTGAGCTTTTCCCAGGAGTCCTTCAGGGTCACCGTGCGGTTGAAGACCAGGTGGTCAGGCCTGCTGTCTTTGGAGTCGGCCATGTAGTAGCCGCTGCGCATGAACTGCAGGTACTGTCCGGGTACCGCATCGGCGAGCGAAGGCTCGAGCTTGGCGCCTGTCAGGACCTTAAGCGAATCCGGGTTGAGGTCATCCAGGTAGTTTCCAGTGCGCGCCCCCGGGTCCTCGGCGGAAAAAAGCTTGTCGTACTGGCGGATCTCGGCTGAGATGGCCGCATCTGCGCTGACCCAGTGGCTGGTACCCCGGACCTTGCGGTTGTCGGGTGTGGTGCCGCCGCGGGACTCGGGGTCATAGGTGCAGTGGACGACCGTCACGTTTCCGTCCGCGTCGGTTTCATAACCGGTGGCGGTGACGTAGTAGGCGTGCTTCAGGCGGATCTCGTTTCCGACGTACAGGCGGTGATAGCCCTTGGGCGGGTCGACGGCGAAGTCCTCGCGCTCGATGTAGAGCTCGCCGGAGAAGGGAATCAGGCGCTTTCCGGCGGACGGGTCCTCCGGGTTGTTGTCAGCCTCGATCATTTCGGTCTGACCGGCGGGATAGTTGTCGATGACCAGCTTGATCGGGTCAAGGACGACCATGACGCGGCGGGCGCGCTTGTTGAGGTCCTCGCGGACGCAGAACTCCATCAGGGAGTAGTCGACGACGCTTTCGACCTTGGCGACCCCGACGCGGCGGACGAAGTCGCGCATCGACTCGGGAGAATATCCGCGGCGGCGGATTCCGCTGACGGTGGGCATTCTCGGGTCGTCCCAACCGTCGACCAGCCCCATGTTGACCATCTGCAGGAGCTTGCGCTTGCTCAGGACCATGTGGTTGATGTTCAGGCGGGCAAACTCGTACTGGTGCGGTGTGTGCTCGATGCCGTCGATCGAGGTGGCCCAGTCGTACGCCGGCCTGTGGTCCTCGAACTCCAGGGTGCAGATGCTGTGGGTGATGCCCTCGATGGCGTCGCTTATCGGATGGGTGAAGTCGTACATCGGATAGACGCACCACTTATCCCCGGTGCGGGGATGGCTCTCGAACTTGATCCGGTACAGGGCCGGGTCGCGCATGTTGATGTTCGGACTGGCCATGTCGAGTTTGGCGCGCAGCACGTATTTGCCCTCGGGATGCTTTCCCTGGCGCATCTCCTCGAACAGACGGAGGTTCTCCTCGACGCTGCGGTCCCGGTCGGGGCTGTTCTTGCCCGGCTGGGTCAGGGTGCCGCGGTAGAGCTTGACCTCTTCCGGACTGAGGCTGTCGACGTAGGCCTTGCCCTCCTTTATCAGGCGGACGGCGATTTCATAGAGGGTGTCGTAGTAATCCGAGGCGTAGTACTCGTGCTCTCCCCAGTCGAAACCGAGCCAGCGTATGTCGGACTTGATCGAGTCGATATACTCGGTCTCCTCCTTGGCCGGGTTGGTGTCATCCAGACGCAGGTGGCAGACGCCGTTGTACTTCTGGGCAAGTCCGAAGTTCAGGCAGATCGACTTGATGTGACCGATGTGCAGATATCCGTTCGGTTCGGGGGGAAAGCGGGTAACGATGGTGTTGCCGGGTACCCTTCCCGAGGCCAGATCGTCCTCAATGATTCTCTCGATGAAATTGCCAGCTTCTTCCATATTTCAGCGCCTCTGTGTTTCCGTCTTACTTGTCTTTCTTGTCGTCTTCCTCGTCCAGCCAGAAGAACATCTTGGAGTCCTTCCGGTCGCGGGCCGGCTTGAACGAATCATAGCCGTACGGTCTGGACTGCTTCGCCGGTTTTCTGTCATCCCCGCCTTGGGCGCGGCGGGCAGGCCTGTCGGAATCTCTGTATTCGCGGCGCGGGCGGTCGCTGTAGGGGCGCTCCCGGAAGTCGCGTTCCCGGTCATCGCGGCGGTAGTCCCTGCGGGGGCGCTCGGAGTTTCTGTATTCACCGGAATCCTCACGGCGGCGGGAATCGTCCCTCTTATAGTCGTCCCTCCTGTAACCGTCTCTCTTGTAATCGTCCCTGTACGAAGAGCCTTCGCGGCGGGGACGGGCGTCATAGTCCCGGCGGCGCTCATCCCTGCGGTAGCCGTCGTCACGCCGGTAGGAATCACGTCCCCCTTCATCACGCCTGGAGCGGTCATCGCGGCGGTACCTGTCGTCACGGCGGTATGAATCCCTCTCGGAGCCCTCACGCCTGTAGTCGCGCCGGGGCCTGTCGCCACGGTATCCGTCATCGCGGTCGCGGTAAGCAGGCCGCCTGTCATTGTCACGGCGGGGACGATCCGGTTTCCATTCGTTCTTTCCGTAGTCCGGTGAAGACTTGACCCGGCCTCCCTTCGATGTGCCTCTGCCGGCACCGTCCGCCGGCTCTGCATCATCCCAGTCCAGCGTCAGATAATCATCATCCTTTTCCAAAATCCAACTCCTCACCGCAGCCTGGCGGTGCGTGAATCCCTCAGCCCGGGAACTGACGGTGATTTCCCTCAGCCCGGCTTTTTTCTTCAGCGCGGCGTTCATCCGGAACCCTGTCAGGTTCGTGCAAAAGAGGATGAAGCCCCCCTTTCGCAGGATCCCGTACAGTTTTCCCAGCCAGCGCCCGTAGTCCCTTTGGACATCAAAGTCATAATCCATTTTCCTGCTGTTTGAAAAGCAGGGCGGGTCAAAGACTATGATGTCGTATTTCCTGTGCTCTGCCGCCGCCTCGGTCACGAAAGAAAGGGCGTCGGCGCAGATACAGGCGTAATTGTCTCCGCTGTAACCGTTTGCGCCGAGATTAGCCCGCGCCTGGGCGGTGTAGGTGTTCGACAAGTCGACAGAGGTGACCGACCTGGCCCCCCCCGCAGCGGCATAGACGGAGAAACTTCCCGTGTAGGAGAACAGATTCAGCACGTCAGCGCCGGCGCTTCTTGAGCGGACCATCATCCGGTTTTTCACCTGGTCCAGGAAAAGCCCGGTGTCGATATGGCTCGTCAGGTCCACCCGGAAAGTCAGGCCGTTTTCCTTCACGTCCACGGTCAATGCCTGTTCGTCCTGCAGTTCGTGCTGCTCCCTGCCCTCCCTTTTCGGGCGGCGCTGGAGAATTACCCGGTCCTTTTCGACATAAAGCATCCGCCGGCAGATATCGATGACCTCGGCGGCCTTTTCATCGTCCAGACCGGAATCGCTGTAGTCGGTGATGCGGACAAAAGGACCGTATAGGTCGACCGTCACGGGATACTGCTCCAGATTCCGGTCATAAACACGACCGCAGTCGGTGTCCGTGGCGATAAAGAGCCGGCGCATCTGAAGCGCGTTGTGCTTGAGTATCTTTCCGAAATCCTTTTCGAAGAATTCCACCGCTTCGGTCCTGATAGTGAACTGCGTTGTTCCGCCGACGGCGGCATCTGTGGTATTATACACAAAGCAAAGGACTTGGAGAAGAAGATGACAGACAACAGCAACCCCGCGGACTTCCTCTCGGAAATCGAAAGCAGACGCGGCGGCAAGGTCGGCTGGAGAACCTACAGCACATGGTTCTGCGACGGCAGGAACCTCCGCGAGTACGGCGTTTTCCTCTATGAAATCGACTCTGTCCTGTGGTACGAGGACTTCGAGCACCGCCCGACCCTGCTGGGCTACAAACTTCCCAAAAGAAAGAACGAGCCTGAGTACGAGAAGCTTCAGGGCTCATTCACCCCGGCCGACGTCGAATCGGTCACCGAAGTCTCAAAAGTCAGGGCAGTATCGTTTTTCCGCACCGGAGACCCCGAGTGTCTGAAACCCGCCGGGACCGCGGAGAGAATCCTGCGCCGCCTGGTCACCCTGGTCAGACTCAAAGACGGGCGTACACTGTTCTTCGAGCTTCTGGACAGGAAGCAGTTCGAAGCAAAACTCAGATAGAATCCTGATTCCGTCCCCTTTACTTGGACAAAAGCAGCGAGTCGTTCGCCTCGGCGTTTCCGCTTACGGAGGAGAACAGCTCCATCAGATAGGGCACTGTGAGGTTGCGCTTCTGCTCACCGCTGATGTCGGCGACAATCCGGCCGGCGTCCATCATGATCAGCCTGTTGCCGTGCTCGATGGCGTCCTTCATGTTGTGGGTGATCATTATCGTCGTCAGAGTATCGTTTCCGACTATCTTTTCAGTCATGCCGAGCACCTTCTGCGCCGTTTTCGGATCAAGGGCCGCGGTATGCTCGTCCAAAAGCAGCAACTCGGGACGGCGCATCACCGCCATCAGCAATGTCAGGGCCTGACGCTGGCCGCCGGAAAGCAGGCCGACCTTTGAGGTGAGGCGGTCCTCAAGCCCCAGGTCAAACCCCTTTAGGGCCTTTTTGAAGTCTTCCCTCTCCTTTTCGGTTATTCCCCACTTCAGAGTGCGCCTAAGCCCGCGTCGGTTTGCTATGGCCAGATTCTCCTCGATGAGCATGGTGGGGCTGGTTCCCATCATCGGATCCTGGAATACCCTGCCGAGAAACGGCGCCCTCTTGTACTCGGGCAGAGCCGTCACGTCGCGGCCGTTGATGACAATCGACCCCGAATCCGGAAAGAAAACACCGGCAATCAGATTCAGCAGAGTCGACTTGCCCGCCCCGTTCCCGCCGATGACGGTGACGAAATCTCCGTCGTTGAGGGTAAGCGAGACATTGTCGATGGCCAGCCTTTCGTTGACCGTGCCGGGATGGAAGGTCTTGGAGAGGTTGCGGATCTCAAGCATGCCTGCGCCCTCCCCTCTGTCTGACGTGCTTCTGAATATACGGCACCGACAGGAACACTGCGACGATGGCCGCCGAAACCAGCTTGAGGTCGTTGGTGTCCAGTCCCAGCTGGAGGGTCACCTGGAGGACCATGTAGTAGATTATCGCCCCGAGGGAGACACCGAGGAGCCTGAGGGCGAAGTTGCGGAAAACCTTGCCGAACAAACTGGTCCCGATGATGACTGCGGCCAGTCCGATGACGATGGCTCCGCGTCCCATGTTCACGTCCGCCGAGCCCTGATACTGGGCCAGCAGGGCACCGGAGAGGGCCACCAGGGCGTTTGAGAACATCAGCGCCAGGACTATGTCGTTCTTGACGTTGATTCCCTGGGCGCGGGCCATGTGGGGATTGGCTCCGGAGGCTCTCATCCCGCAGCCTCTTTCGGTTCCGAAGAACCAGTAGAGGAACATGATGAACACTGCGGTG
Organism: Spirochaetales bacterium; assembly: GCA_017614375.1. GTDB lineage: Bacteria > Spirochaetota > Spirochaetia > Sphaerochaetales > Sphaerochaetaceae > JAAYFO01. The sequence continues at coordinate 70,487 of JAGABZ010000006.1, read as the reverse complement.
ATGAGAAACACGATGGGGATGGGATTCCTGAACGAGCCCTCCAGCACGTAGCGCTGGGAGACGATGAGGCTGTACTTGTCCACGCTGACCGGAGTGTTTGCCCTGCTGCCCATGATTCTCAGGTTGACCGAGTAAAGAGCCAGTTGGGTAAGAATCCCCGAAAGGATGGCGGGGATTCCGCAGCGGGTGTGAAGCAGGGCCGTGACGCATCCGGCCAGGGCACCGGCGAGCATCGCCGCCAGAACAGCGGGCACGGCACCCACTCCTGCGCGGATAAGCACGACACAGACCGCCCCTCCGGTGGCAAAAGAACCGTCGACGGTCAGATCGGCGATGTCCATCACCTTGTAGGTAATGAACACGCCGATAGCCATGATACCCCAGAGGGTCCCCTGGGCTATCGCCCCGGGGGTTGCTTTAAGAAGCGAAGTCAGGAATTCCACAGTCCGTTATCTTATACAATAGGCTCATAACCCGCAAGCGGAGTGATTCCGAGGGCTTCACACATCTTCGGGTTGTACTTCTTCGTCGCAGAGGCATAGCCGATCGGCATCTCGGAGACCTTCTGCTCGCCCTTGAGAATCGCCGCCGCCATCTGTCCGGTGAGGATTCCCAGGTCATGGTAGCTGATTGAGAGAGTCGCCACACCGCAGCCGGCGCAGATGCCCTCCTCGCCGCAGATTGCCGGAGTCTTCGAGGCCACCAGGATGTTGGCGATGGCTTCGGTGTTCGAGGCGGCGGTGTTGTCAGTCGGGATGTAGATTACGTCCGAGGCGTCGGCGGCCTTCTGGGTCACCGAGGCGATGTCGTTGGTGTCGGTAAAGGCAAAGCGCCTGGTCTCCAGCCCGAGTTCCTTGAAGTACTTCTCCACCTCCTCGATCTGGAAGATGCTGTTCGCCTCGGCGGAGCAGTAGATCAGTCCGACGGTCTTGGCATCGGGGAACCACTCCTTTACCATCGCCGCCTGGGCATCGAGCGGAGCCAGGTCACTGGTCCCGGAGACGTTTGTCCCGACGGTGCCGTTCCAGCTGTCCAGTTCCAGTGCCGGAGCGTAGTGGGTGATCGAGGTTCCCAGAACCGGGATAGTCGCCGTCGCCGCGGCTGCGGCCTGCAGGGCCGGAGTGGCGTTTGCCATGATCAGGTCCACACCCGAGGCGATGAAACCGTTGACGATGGTCGAACAGGTGCTGACGTCGCCGGAGGCGTTGCCTTCGGCAAAGGCCACATCATCTCCGAATTCGGCCTTCAGGGCCTCCTTGAAGCCTTCGGTGGCGGCATCCAGGGCAGGATGCTGCACCAGCTGGACGACTCCGACCTTATACTTTGCTCCGGAATTCTGGGCTTCCTTGTCACCCTTGGCGAACACCGGCGCGATAACCAGTGCCAGTACTAGTACGATTCCGAGCAGTTTTTTCATAATAATCCCCCTGATGGTGAGTATGTTGTGATTCTAATCCGCAGGCCGGAGTTTTTCAACAGGTATTTACATTTTTCTGCATGAGAATACAAAAAATATACATTTCTGTTGCAACAATCATCAGAACTCCTGCCATCTAAACAAATTACGAAATCAGCTCAGATTGTCAGCAGTCCCCTGTCCGAGGCGTAATCCCTGCTCTTGATGCTCCTGAAGACCTCGACCAGGCTCCCGACCGTCAGGCGGCGCTTCTCGTCCCCCTGCACATCGAGGATGATCCTGCCCGAGTCCATCATGATCAGGCGGGTACCGTAGTCGATAGCCAGCTGCATGTTGTGCGTCACCATCAGGGCTGTCAGGTTATACTGGCTGATGTACTTCTGCGTCAGGGCCATCACAGTGTCTGCGTTGCCCGGGTCGAGGGCGGCGGTATGCTCGTCCAGAAGAATCAGTTTGGGATTTGAGATTACGGTCATCAGCAATGTCAGAGCCTGGCGCTGGCCGCCGGAGAGCAGGCCTACGTTGTCGCCCAGCCGGTCCTGAAGCCCGATCGGCTCGAGCAGCGCCCTGAATTCAGCCCTCTTTCTGTCATTCAGGCTGATTCTCAGGCCCCTCATTCCCTTTCGGCTGGCGGTAATCAGGTTGTCCTCAATGCTCATCTTGCCCGCGGTGCCCTTTGTCGGGTCCTGGAATATCCGGCCGATGGTAAAGGCTCGTCTGTACTCCGCGGAGGAAGTCACGTCCTTTCCGTCGAGGACGATGGTTCCGCCGGTGACCGGATAGGTACCGCTGATCATGTTGAACAGGGTGCTCTTTCCGCTTCCGTTGGAGCCGATGATGCAGACCACCTCGCCCGCTCCGACATGGAGGTTCACGTCATTCAGGGCGACCTTTTCATTTACCGTTCCGGGGTGGAAGACTTTGGTCAGATGGGAGATTTCAAGCATTGTCCGCCTCCCCCGCTCCGGTGCCGGAGGGCCGCCCTGCCCCGGAGAGGGCAGTCATCGCCTTTTTCCGGGCTCCCGCGTCGGAGGCGCTGGTGCGGGACTTGGCGATTATCAGCGAAATGATGACCAGCACACCGGTCAGCAGCTTGAAGTCGTTCGGGGTGATGCCGATCAGATATCCGTACTTGCGGCCGAAGTACATCAGGGCCTTGTAAATCAGGGCTCCGAGCATGACCCGCAGGCTCTGCAGGGGCAGTTTGTTGGTCGAGAAAAGGAACTCGCCGAGCATTATCGCCGCCAGGCCCTGGACGACCATGCCGGTGCCCAGGTTGGCGTCGGCAAATCCCTGGTAGTGTGCCAGCAGGCCGCCGGAAAGGGCAATCAGGCCGTTAGACAGGCCCAGACCGATTACCTTGAGAATCTCGGGGTTCATCCCCTGGCTGATGACAACCTGCTCGTTGGCGCCCATGGCCCCGATCGCCACACCGAGGTCGGTCTTGAAGAACAGATCATAGAGGACCTTGATTCCCAGGACAACAATGGCCGTGCCCGCCAGAGACGCCCAGACCTTGCCCAGGAACGGGAACCAGGATGGGACGACCGTGTAGAACTTGTTGATGTTCAGAAGCGGGACGTTGGCGCCGCCGAGGATGCGGATGTTGACCGAGTAGAGCATCGTCATCGTGATGATGCCGGCCAGCAGCCCTGGGACCTTGAGGCGGGTGTGGATCAGGGCGGTGACGATTCCGGCGAGGATGCCCACGGCGAATGCCGCCAAAAGCGAAAGCCCGATTCCCCAGCCGGACTTGAGACACATGGCGGCGGCCGCGGCACCGGTGGCGTACGAGCCGTCGCAGGTCAGGTCGGCCAGGTCCATCAGGCGGAAGCTGATCAGCACCCCGAGCACCATGATGGAGAAAATCAGGCCGTCAACGAATATTCCTTCAATCATACGGAAAAAACCTCTGAGATGTTCTTTTGCATAGAATCATTCAGAGGATACCCGTTTCCGGCCCTTTTGTAAAGGCGGTTCAGTACTCCTCGTTCAGCAGGCTGAAGTACGATCTGGGATGGTTGCAGACCGGGCAGGATTCCGGGGCTTCCTTTCCGAAGTGGATGTGTCCGCAGTTGGCGCAGATCCAGGCTCTGTCCCCGTCCTTGGAGAAGACCAGACCCTCCTTCACATTCTGCAGCAGTCTGCGGTAGCGCTCCTCGTGGTGCTTTTCGATTGCCGCCACACCCTCAAACAGGGCGGCGATGTCGTCAAAGCCCTCTTCCCTGGCCTCCTTGGCGAATGTGGCGTACATGTCCGTCCACTCATAGTTCTCGCCGTCCGCCGCCTCAAGCAGATTCTCCTCGGTAGATGGAACGCTGCCTCCGTTGAGCAGTTTGAACCAGATCTTGGCGTGCTCCTTCTCGTTGTCGGCAGTCTCGGTGAAAATCCGGGCAATCTGCTCGTAGCCGTCCTTCTTGGCCTTTGAAGCGTAGTAGGTGTACTTGTTTCTCGCCTGCGATTCACCGGCGAAAGCTGTTTTCAGATTCTGTTCGGTCTTTGATCCCTTGAGTTCCATGTTTCCCTCCACGCGGCTTCCCGCCGCTTGCTCTTTGGATTATAGCATCCGAAGGCCGGGTTTGGCCTACTTTCAGCACTTTTTACAAAACGAGGCCAAATTTCTGGCCTCGTTTTTGCGTTTTGGTCACAGAGAGGCCAATGATTTGGCCACTTTTTTGCAATTCTTGCAAAACGAGGCCAGCTCTGGCGGACAAGAGGTGTTGAAAGGCGGAGAATTTGGGGTCATAGTATCCCCATGAGGAACCGCAGGACTCTGCTGACATTCGTGTACGAACTGGTTTTGCTGGGAATCTCGGCGGTGGTTTACGCCAGGGCCTTCCCCGGCATGTACGACGACTCGGGAAACGCCGCACTGGCCCTGCTGGCCCTCGTGCCGGTGTTCTACGTCATCGACCGCGCCCCTTGGTCCCTCGTCTGGCTGTACGGGCTGGCCTTCGGCGCCGGTTTTTACAGCATCTACAACTACTGGCTCAGCACCTTTCACCAGCTGGCCATCTACATCTGCGCCGTCGGCAAGGGCATCGAGGTCGCGATAATCTTCAACGCGCTTAAAGCCGTGTACCGCTGTTCGGGGCGCTGGGGCTACTTTTTCCAGGCACTGGCCTACGGGGCGGCGACCTACCTCTGCCAGGTGGGCTTTCTGGCCTACCCCTACGGACAGGCAGGCTCGGCCCTGTACAGCGTACTGCCTGCCATACAGATTACCGACATCACCGGAATCTGGGGGCTGAACTTCCTGGTCGTGCTACCCCAGACCTTCGTTGCCGGCAGGATTGCCGAGTGCGAAGACCCGCAAGGCACACCGCCGGGGAGGCGCTGGATTGACCTGGTCTGCATCCTCGGCATCTGGCTGCTGAGTCTGGGCTACGGCGCAATCGACATCGCCGTGTGGAAATCCAGAGAGCCGCAGACCGTAATCCGGGTGGCGGCGATACAGCACAACAGCGACACATGGAAGGGCGGTTACGACCAATACCTGCACAACTTCGAACTGCTTAAAAAGCTGACGGAAGAGGCGATGCAGGAGGAGCCGGACATGGTGATCTGGTCGGAGACAGCTTTTGTCCCCTCGGTGGCCTGGCACACCGCCTACCCCAGCCACAAGGCCACCGCCAAAATGGTCGACGAGTTCGTCCGCTTCGGTCTGGAGCTGGGTGTCCCGCTGGTAACGGGCAATCCCGAAGGGGTCATAGCCGACCCGCAACAGGGCCCCTACGATCAGAACGGCGACTGGAACCGCATCGACTACAACAGCGTCATCCTCTTTGCCGACGGGCAGATTCTGGGGACCTACCGCAAGCAGCATCTTGTGCCGTTCACCGAGTTTTTCCCCTATCAGGAACTGATGCCGGCCTTCACTCAGTTCCTGCGCTCCCACGACTTCCAGTGGTGGCTCGAAGGGCATGAGTCCAAGGTCTTCGAATACGACGGGTACACGTTCTCGACCTCAATCTGCTTTGAGGATACATTCGGCTATATCTCCCGCAACTTCGTCCACGCCGGCTCCGACCTGCTTCTGAACCTCTCCAACGACAGCTGGTCCGGAGCGGTTTCGGCGCAGATGCAGCACATGCTTCTGGGGCTGTTCCGGTCGGTGGAAAACAAGAAAACGACCGTGCGCAGCACCAACAGCGGCATGAGCTGCATGATAACCCCCTGGGGCGAACGGGTCGGGACCATCGAGCCGTTCACCGAGGGTTGGGCTGTCTATGAGGTCGCGGTATATCAGGGCAAGACACTGTACACCCTCCTGGGTGACTGGTTTGCCTGGATGTGTCTGGCATCGGTAGCCGGGGTTCTGCTCCTGGCGGCGGTGAGGGCGGTCAGGACTTGTCCTGCTCCCAGGGGAACTCCGGACGACCGAAGTGACCGAAGCACGCCGTCGGCTTGAAGATCGGCCGGGTCAGGCCCAGCTCCCGGATGATGTCCGAAGGCCTGAAGCTGAAGTTCTGCGCGACATAGCTCTTTATCTGCGCAATCGGGACCAACTCGGTGCCGAAGGTCTCGTAGTAGATGCTCACCGGGTCCGCCTCGCCGATTGCATAGGCCACCTGGATCTCGCAGCGGCGGGCCAGATGGTGGCTGACGATGTTCCGCGCAACGTAGCGGGCGTAATAGGCGGCGCTGCGGTCGATTTTGGTGGCGTTTTTGGAGCTGAAGCAACCCCCGCCCACCCGGCCGATGCCGCCGTAGGTGTCGACGACGATCTTGCGTCCGGTGCAGCCCGAGTCGCTGAAGCTTCCCCAGATGGTGAACTTGCCCGAGGGGTTGATCTTCAGCATGGTGTTCTCATCGGCGTACTGTGAGTACTCACTGAGCACCGGGTTTATCACGTTTTCGGTAATCAGGCGGTGGATTTCCCCATTGTCCAGCGACGGGTCGTGGGATACGGAAATCAGCACCGTCTCGATGTGCTTCGGGTCGATGCCGTTGTCGTAGTCCACCGAGATCTGGCACTTGGCGTCGGCCAGAAACAGGTCGTCCGTGGTGCGGCGGTAGGAATCGTACTGCCTCATCAGCCTGTGGGCGACCATGATCGGAAGCGGCATGAACTGCGGGGTCTCGTCGGTGGCATAGCCGTAGACCATGCCCTGGTCGTTGGCCATCAGCTCGGTCTTGACCACTGCCTGATGGATGTCGGGGCTCTGCTCCGTTATGTATTTGTCGATTATGAACTCGTTCTTGTAGCCGATGTCCTTCAGCACGGAGCGGGCTATGGCCTCGTAGTCGATGCTGGCCTTGGTCGTGGCTTCGCCGTAGATAAAGAGCCTGTCGCTCTTGATTGCGCACTCGACTGCCATCTGGCTGTCGGGATCCTGCCTCAGCGCTTCGTCGAGAAACGCGTCGGCGATGGTGTCGCAGGTCTTGTCCGGATGTCCGATGTTTACGGATTCACTTGAAATGATTTTGCTCACTTTTCCCTCCCAGGTTGCGGGCCTCAGGCCCCCGAGCCCAAAAAGAAACCCATCGGGCGGATGGGTCGAGCAACAGTTGAATCTTCCCATCGCCGTCAAGCATTAGCACCTTGCCCCGGGCAGGTTGCTGTGTGGTCACAGAGCTTGTCTCTCGCACACTCTTAATGGTGAGCCAACTATAGCCGAAAGGTCCGTGTTGTTCAACACGTCCCGGGTGAATCTAGAACCTCTTGCGCTCCGGGGCGCTGTCCAGGGCAAGCAGGGCCCGGGCGGGGTCCTTGATCTGGGCGAGGAAGATCATGGCGGCGATTATGTAGGGCTTGAAGCTCGCCTGCTTGTACAGCGGGTCGAGGTAGCGGTCAAAGACGGAGGAATCGACCTCGCCCTCGGGGCAGCTCAGGCCCGAGATGTCGGCCGGCAGGCAGTGGAGATACAGAGCCTTTCCGTCGCGCGTGAGCTTCATCTTTTCCTCGCTGCAGGTCCAGTCCTTGTGCTCGGCGTTCTGGGCAAGCAGCCGTTTCTCGAGGGCGTCGATTCCGGCCTTGTCCCCCTTCTGATAGAGTCTGGTACGCTCCTCCATCGCGGCGAACGGCGCCCAGGATTTCGGATAGACGATGTCGGCGTCCCTGAAGGCCTCGTCCATGCTGTTACACTGCCTGAAACTGCCGCCGCTGTGCTCAGCGTTCTTTTTTGCCACCTCGATGCACTCGGGCATCACCTCGTAGCCCTGGGGATGGGCCAGCGTCACGTCCATGCCGAAGCGGGTGAAAAGCCCGATCACCCCCTGGGGGACGGACAAGGGCTTGCCGTAGGAGGGGCTGTAGGCCCAGGTCATCGCGACTTTTTTGCCCTTGAGGTTTTCCACACCGCCGAAGGTGTGGATCACATGGAGCAAATCGGCCATGCACTGGGTCGGATGGTCGACGTCGCACTGGAGGTTGACCAGGGTCGGACGCTGCTCGAGGATGCCGTGACGGTAGCCGTAGTCGCATGCGTCGATGAAGGTCTTCTGGTACTTGTGTCCCTCGCCGATGAACATGTCGTCGCGGATTCCGACCACGTCGGCCATGAAGCTGACCATGTTGGCCGTCTCGCGGACCGTCTCGCCGTGGGCGATCTGGCTGACCTTTTCATCCAGCACCTGTTCCTCAAGCCCCAGGAGGTTGCACGCCGAGGCGAAGGAGAAGCGGGTACGGGTCGAGTTGTCGCGGAAAATCGAGATGCCCAGCCCCGAGTCAAAGACGCGGATGCTCTTGTTTCTCTCCCTGAGGTCCCTCAGTGCGTCGGCGACGGTGAACACGGCGTCGATTTCGTCGTCCGTCTTGTCCCAGGTCCAGAAAAAGTCGTTCTTATACATCGAGGCGATGTTGAGACTCTTAAGATGTGCTGCCAGTTCGGTGGTCTTTGCCATGGTTTCTGCTCCTGTATTGTTTACATCATCAAATCAGCGGATATCGTTTCCGGTAAGTTCCTGGCGGAACGAGGTGGCGCTCTCCTGCTTTTCGCCGGGCCTGTAGAGCATCGGAACCACGGCGTACAGCGCGGCACATACGACCAGGTCCTGCTTCCAGGTTATCTCGTTCGGGGCATGGGCCTGTGACTCGGCACCCGGCCCGAAACCCACGCAGGGGATTCCGTAGCGGCCCTGGATCGAGACGCCGTTGGTCGAGAAGGTCCACTTGTCGGTAAGCGGCCGGCCTTCCCTCTTTGCGCGGGCCGTGTCGTCCGCCCAGATTCTCTCTTTTCCCCAAAGGGCGTGGTAGGCGTCGACCAGAGCCTGCACGTGCGGGGCTGTCTCCTTGTTTATCCACGTCGGGAAGAAGCACTCGGTTTTATACTGCTCGCCCGTCCAGGAGGGCCTGTCGTACCAGTACATCGAGACCTTCACGTCCTTGGCGTACCTGCGCACCGCAGGCAGGTCCTCGATTTCCTTCAGGCAGGACTGGTAAGTCTCGCCCGCCGTCATCCTCCGGTCGATTGAAACGGAGCAGCTGTCCGCCACGGCGCAGCGCGAGGGCGAGGTAAAGAAGATCTCAGACGTGGTGCAGGTTCCCCTGCCGAGGAATCTGGCGTCCTCCCAGTGCTCCGGGTTGTACTTCGGGTCGAGCATCTTCACCAGACCCTTGATCTGAACGCTGTCGTCCGCCGGGTTCTCATTGAGCGCCCTGACGTCCTGAAGGATGTCGGCCATCTTGTAGATGGCGTTGTCACCCCGCTCCGGAGCGCTGCCGTGGCAGGAGACGCCCTTCACGTCCACCCGGATCTCCATCCTGCCCCGATGCCCGCGGTAGATTCCGCCGTCCGTCGGTTCGGTTGAAATCACGAACTCCGGAACGATTTTGTCGACGTTGTAGATGTACTGCCAGCACATCCCGTCGCAGTCCTCTTCCTGGACCGAGCCGACGACCATGATCCGGTATCCCTCGGGAATCAGGCCGAGGTCCTTCATTATCTTGGCCCCGTAGACCGCCGAGGCCATGCCGCCCTCCTGGTCCGAACCGCCGCGGCCGTAGATGACCTTTTCGTCCTCCCAGCCCTTGTACGGATCAGCCGTCCAGTTGGCGATGTTTCCGATGCCCACGGTATCGATGTGCGAGTCGATGGCGATGATCTTTTCCCCGCTGCCCATCCATCCGATTACGTTTCCGAGCCCGTCGATTTCAACACTGTCGAACCCGAGTTTCTCCATCTCCAGACGGATTCTGGCAACAACATCCTTTTCCCCGCAACTTTCAGAGGGGATTGCAATCATGTCCCTCAGAAACGCGGTCATCGCTCCCTGATACGCCTGCGCGGCCCTTTTTACGGCATCAAAATCCATTGTTTCGCCTCCGGTTCTATCCATCGAGACTTTAGCATTGCCCCTGTCGTTTGTCCACAATTTGTTGCATTCTGTTGCGGGGCAAGGCCTGACCGACCCCACAGTTGATGTTCCGTCTTCTTACAACTGCGCGTCGGCGCGCATGATCCTCACGATGCTGTCCATCTGCCTGTCGGTCACGGCGCACTCCGTTCTGAGGAATGTCCTGATTCTCTCGGACAGGGTGGCACCCTCATACATGTTGATCACGTCGAAGTACGGCCTGAGGTTCGCCGGGATGCGCACCGCGTTGATAAGCCCGTAGTTTGAGAACAGGTAGTCCCTGTACAGAGTGTCCTCGGAAACCCCGCAGAGGCCGAGAATCAGAAAGGCGATCACCCCCGTTCTGTCGGTGCCGATCGAGCAGTGGAAGAATATCGGGTAGTTCTTCTCGTCGGCGAAAAGCGACAGGGCCCGGCCAATGCTCTCGTAACTGCGCGGCTGGATGAAATTCGCCGTGCCGATCATCGGGCATTGGACATAATTGACGCTGTTGCCCAGCACGCTCTTTTTGGTCAGCGAGCCGACCTCGTTGTTCTCCAGCTCGCGCAGATCGATTTCGGTCCTGACGCCGAGCTGTCCGACCATGACGGCAATGCCTTCATCGGTGATGATCGGCTCGATTGTGTCGGTCTTGTTCTGGTTGAGCCTGCCGGTGCGGTAGGCCAGCCCCTGCCTGATCACACCGCCGTCCTCGGTAGGCCAGCCGCCCAGGTCGCGGACGTTGGTGATTCCGTCCACATAAAGGTTGCGCGGGGGCGTCGGGTCGGTGGTAAAACTCCCCGTTTCCGACATACCGGTCACTGCACCGCTTGCCGAGAGGCTGTAGACCCTCCAGTAGTACTTCGTACCGATCTTGAGGTTGTAGATCTCAGCCTCGGTTCCGGTAGAAGTGAACACCCAGTACCCGGAAAGGTCTTCGTTCTCGCTGACCAGGATCCGGTACGAAGGCGCGTCCTTCTCAGGTTCCCATCCCAGCGTCACCGCCTGGGGGTAACTCTTTTCATAGGCGCCCGCGGCGTACTTGGAAATGAAAGCCACGTTTGAAGCCTCCAGGAAGTTTTTCTGAAGCTGGGTGTGGATTTCAAACGGCTCGGTGTACCCGGCCAGTTTGATCGTGACCGGTGCCTCGGAAACCAGCGAGGGCTGCGCCGCCGTGGCACAACCTGTCAGCAGACACAGGGTGACAAGCAGCGCGCACAGGAACACGGCTGCCGTCCGGAAGATACGGTTTGTTTTCATGTGAACCATTATACCCCCGTATCAGGGAGTTGCAAACCTCAGTTGGCCGGTGCTGAGGCCGAAGACGCACCCTGAGGGTTCTGCTCTGCCGCCTTGAAACCGTACAGCCTGCGCATCCGCTCATAGAGGGCATCGTACACGGCCTTTTTCTCCGGATCAGGGGTAAAGACATCGGCATGCAATCCTGAGATTGCCTTTTTGCATTCATCCTCGTCACGGTACACACCCAGCCCGATCAGGGCGGCGCAGGCCGCGCCGAGGGCGCCGGCGAACCGTGTACCTTCGGGAACCCTGATTTCACAGCCCAGACTGTCAGCCATGATCTGCATCCAATGCCGGCTCAGGGCCCCGCCGCCTACGGCGTTGATGGCCTCAAACTTCCTGTCGAACCGCTGCTCGAGGGTTTCCTTGCGGCTACGGTATATCATGCATATGCCCTCAAGCAGGGAGTTGAGCATGTGCGCCCTGCCGTGGTCCGGGCGGAGGTTGACAAACGAAGCGTTCATCGAGGTTCCGAACATCTTCGTAACCCCGTCCAAAGTCGGGATGCACACCAAGCCGTCCGAACCGGCAGGCACAGCGTCCATCTCCTTTTCGACAAAGGCATAGATGTCCTCCCCCAACCTGCTCTTTTCCTCGGCATAGAAGGTCCTTATCCCCCACTCAAAGGCAAAGCAGCAGGCCCTGAGATCCCCGTGGCACACCCATCGTTCTGCGCTCATCAACGACGGCATCAGAGGCGGCGGGCAGTCCTTCACCGACTCGGTCACAGCCACCCATCCCGAAGTCCCGAGATACATGTGGCAGTCCCCCGGCGAAATCGCCCCCGAGCCGATGGCCACAGCCGGTATGTCACAAAGCCCGCCGAATACCTTCGCCCCGGTCGTGATTCCCAGTTCCGCAGCGGCCTGCGGTGTCACCGGTCCCAGACAATCCGAAGGCATGCACAGCGGAGGGAACAAATCCCTGTCCAATTCGGCAGCCTCCATGGCCCCTCTGAAGAATTCATCGGTCTGAGGGAGCGGCGAATGAATGAAATTGTTGCTGACGTCGGTGGCCATGACACCGCAGCACCTGTACTTGAGAAAGCTGTTGGCCTCTAGAATCGCGCGTGTCTTTGAAAACAGTTCGGGGAAGTGCTTGCGGAACCACATCACCCTCGGCCAGTAGTGCAGGTGGGTTATCGGCTTCCCGTAAGATCGGGCAAGCTCCGCTGCCTCTTCGCCTGTCCTGGCGTCCATCCAGATCAGGCTGTTGTGAAGCACGTTCCCCTCGGCGTCCAGGGGAATCATACCTTTCCACTGAGTGGCGAAAACCACTGCGCGTACTCTTTCCCCGGCCCCGGCTGCGCAGACTGCGCGGCTTGCCCTGCAACAGGCGACCCAATAATCCTCAGGCACCTGTTCGGCCCAGCCGGGATGGGGCATTATCAGGCAGTATGACTCGGACGCATGGTCAACCACCCTGCCTTTGAAATCGACCAGGACGGCCTTAACTCCGCTTGTACCCAGATCGAATGCCAATACCAGTCCGTCGTCCATTTCAGCCCCCTGTAAACACGGGAAATTATGACCCACCGAAAGTGGTTTATCAAGCCCGCCACGCCGGGAAACCGTACTGGACACACCCCCCGCAGGCAATGTATGATGTCCACACTCGGGCGCGTAACTCAGCGGGAGAGTGTCACCTTCACACGGTGGAAGTCGTTGGTTCAAACCCAATCGCGCCCAAAACAGCAAAGGACCGGGTCTTTCCGGTCCTTTGGTGTTTATTGCGACGAAATTTGGGTTTGAAGCCCCGCGGTAGGAGGATGCGAGACGTCGAGCATCCGAAGCGGGGACGGCCCGGAGGCGCGCCCCACCCTTTAAGCGCCGGAGGGCAAACCCAATCGCGCCCAAAACAGCAAAGGACCGGGTCTTTCCGGTCCTTTGGTGTTTATTGCGACGAAATTTGGGTTTGAAGCCCCGCGGTAGGAGGACGCGAGACGTCGAGCGTCCGAAGCGGGGCCGGCCCGGAGGGCAAACCTGACTAACTTGAGAACCCTGCCTTTTCCATGAGCTCGGTGTAAACAGCGTACTCACGGGGGCTGAAGCAGCAGAAGTACACGTCGATTCCGGCCTCAGGATGGGAGTTCAACCAAGCCTTGACCGTAGATAAAGCGATTTCCGAGGCATCCCTCAGCGGGTAGCCGTACACCCCGGTCGAGATGCAGCAGAACGAAATGCTCTTGAGGTCGTGTTCCAGGGCCAGGTCCATGCTGTTTTTGTAGCATGAAGCCAGCAGGAGCGCGTCCTTCTCCCGGCCGCAGTAAACCGGCCCGACCGTGTGGATGACGTACTTGGCCTTGAGCCTGTAGCCCTTGGTGATCTTCGCCTGCCCGGTTTCACAGCCGCCCAGGGTCAGGCACTCTTTGTAAAGCTCCGGCCCCGCCGCGCTGTGAATCGCGCCGTCCACACCCCCGCCGCCGAGCAGCGAACTGTTCGCGGCGTTTACAATGGCATCGGTGGGCATGTCGACGACGCTGCCCTGAACCACATGAATTGTGCCCATATCGCCCTCCCCGGCTCCGTCAGATGACTCCGGCCGGAATCAGGATTACCAGCAGCAGGGCCACCAGCGACCACTCGATGATGAGGAATCTGCGGCGTTTGGCGGGCTCCATGTCCGGGACGTAGTTGCTCGCCAGAAAGAACGGCACATAGGTTGTGATGAACACCGGCACCACGCCCCACCATTTGTAGACCCAGATGAACGAGTGGTTGCTCGTGCCGGCAAGAAAGGACTCGAACAGGGCGAACAGCAGGGCCATCTCAATAGCCCCGACCAGCTTGCAGCTGATGCCCTTGCGCCCGTTTTTGGCAAAATAGCGGGTATTGCGGTCCTTCGGAAGCATCTTGAATGAAATGATTCCGGCCAGCGAGAACATCATCGAAAGCTCCCAGCAGACGCCGATCAGCAGAATGAACGTTGTCGAGGCGTTGGACACCGACCACAGCGGATATCCGAAGACCCGCCCGATCACCGCGTTGGCAATCTCATACAGCCAGTGGACCCCGTACAGGGCGACCCCGGCGCAGACCACCTCGGTGTTCTTCTTGTGAATCTCCGACCAGTAGACATAGAAAACTACGGCCAGAATGAAAATAAAAGTCCAGTTGAAGTTTTCGGTACTCCGGACCCGGATGCTGTCGACCAGGTCCTTTGCCGTCTGCGAACCATCGCCCCAGAATACGAACATGACGTTACCTCGCTTTTTTCAAGCATAACACACAATCGGAGGTTTCCGTCCGTTTTTTCTTTCCGGGCAAGTCCTGACCGTCCCCGCCCCGGACTCAGATCACGTACATATCCGAGCCATCCGGCATCAGGGCCTGGCACTCGATGAGGAAGGAGGCCAAAGTCTTGCCCGCGGCGAAATCGGAAAGCAGAGCATTGAGCGGCCTCCACAGGCAATCAACGACTGCCAGGCGCAGGTCGCGGGGGCTGTCCCCTCCCGGAATCTCCATCGGCTCGAGAACCGAGGGGTCCAACGCGTTGAGAACATCGGACATAAGAATCTGCTGAGGTGAGCGGGCCAGCAGATATCCACCCCGCTGCCCCTTGAGCGCCCGAATCAGGCCGGCCTGCCTGAGAAGCGGCAGAATCTGCTCAAGGTACTTCTTGGATATGCCCTGCCGTCCGGAAATCTCCAGCGCCGTGACGCTGATACCGGCCCCTCCGTAGATCGCGATGTCGGCCAGCGCCAACACCCCGTACTCAACCCTGGTGGATACTTTCATTTCTGCCTCGTATTGCCAATCTACACAAAAAAAGCCCCGGACGCAATGTTGCCCGGGGCAGATTGTTTCAGTCGGCAAACAGCGGAGTCGAATAATACCGGTCGCCGCTGTCCGGGAGGAGGGCGACAATCACCTTGCCCTTGTTCTCCGGCCGGCGGGCCAGCACAATTGCCCCGTAAAGCGCGGCCCCGGAAGAAATTCCCACGGAGATTCCCTCCTTTCTGGCCAGCAGTTTCGCCGTCTCGAACGCCTCCTTTGCCGGGGCCTTGAAGACCTCGTCATAGACCGCGGTGTTCAGTACCTTCGGGACAAAGCCGGCCCCGATGCCCTGGATCTTGTGGGCGCCGGAGCGTCCCTCCGAGAGCACCGGCGAGTCCTCCGGCTCGAGGGCGACAACCTTTACCGCAGGGTTCTGCTCCTTCAGATACTCGCCCGTGCCCGTGATCGTACCGCCCGTTCCGACGCCCGCGATGAAGATATCCACCTTCCCGTCGGTGTCATTCCAGATCTCGGGGCCGGTGGTGGCCTTGTGAATCGCAGGATTGGCGGGATTGACGAACTGTCCCGGGATGAAGCCGCCCAGAATCTCCCTGGCCAGAGCCTCGGCCTTTTCTATGGCACCCTTCATGCCGCGCGAGCCCTCGGTCAGAACAATCTCCGCTCCGTAGCTTTTGAGAATGCTTCTGCGCTCCACGCTCATGGTTTCCGGCATCGTCAGAATCACCTTGTAGCCCTTCGAGGCGGCAATCGCAGCCAGTCCGATGCCGGTATTTCCGCTGGTCGGCTCGATTATGACCGAACCCGGCCTGAGCTCACCACTGGCCTCCGCGTCCTCAATCATCGCCTTTGCGATGCGGTCCTTCACGCTCCCGGCCGGATTGAAATACTCAAGCTTGACGAGAATCGTCGCCTCCAGCCCGAGCTCCTTCTCGATGTTGACAACCTCCACCAGCGGGGTGTTCCCCACCAGATCCAGCGTTCCCTTGTAGATTCTCGCCATAGCGTGCCTCCTGTGTTTACGATAGGGTAAAACAGTTTGCCTACTATGTCAATAGGTTTTCTATGTTTTAGTTTTCGGGCAAGTCCGGACCCTCCCGGGCCGGATTACATACAGGTGTATCCGCCGTCAACGGATATGTTCTGCCCGTTGACATAGGTCGAGAACGGCGAAGCCAGGAAGAGAACACAGGTGTCCAACTCCCCTTCCTTTCCGTAGCGCGACAGCGGAATCATGGTCTTGGCATACTCCTTGAAGAAGTCGCTGTTGAGCGTCTCGGTCGTAAGCGGGGTATAGAAGTAACCCGGGCAGATTCCGTTCACGGTGATCCCGCGCTCTCCCCACTCGGCTGCCAGAGCCCTGGTCAGGTTGACCACTCCGCCCTTGGCTGCATGGTAGGCCGCCGCCGGAGCAATCTTGTTGCCGACCAGGCCGTACATCGATGCGATGTTGATGATGCGTCCGTAGCCGGCGGGAAGCATTGCCTTTGCCGCCACGGTGCGGGCCATTTTGAAAGTCCCGGTGAGATCCACGTTGACCTCATTGAGGAACACCTCGTCAGGCATCTTCTCGGCCGGAACAACCCCGCCGGTGCCGGCATTGTTGACCAGGATGTCAATCCTGCCGAATCTGGCGAGGACCTCATCCACCGCGGCCTCGACGCTGGCGGTGTCGGTGATGTCACAGCGGATTCCCACAGCCTCCACCCCGAAATCGGCGGTGACGGCGGCGGCAACCTCGTCTACCTTTTCCTTTCTCCGCGCCAGAGCGACAATCCTGCACCCCTGGCTGGCCAATGCCCTGGCCATCTGCACTCCGAGCCCGGAGGAACAACCCGTAACGACGGCAACGCGGCCGGAAAGATCAAAGTAGTTCTTCATGTTTTCACCTCTTGCAGCGATTATAAAAAGCCCTTTGCCTCAGAGTCAACGGAACTCCCCGAATACTTTGATGCGCCGCCCGGGCCGGAGTTGTGTGTTGACTTTATTCTGTGATTGAAAGTATATTCTTGCTTGCATCGGGTAGTAGCGCAGGGGCTAGCGCACTTGGTTCGGGACCAAGGGGTCGGTGGTTCAAATCCACTCTGCCCGAATACACAAAGCGTTGTTGTGTAACAACTTATTGCTTATGCCGTCCGCCTTTGTCATGCACAGGTGTGTATGATTTTTGTGTTGAAAAGGGGGCGTAAGTTGCATCAACAAATGAACTTATACAAGCGCGGCAACGTTTGGCAGGCGGCTTTTTACACGGGTCCGAAGACTCCGCCGTACAGAATCTCAACAAAACAGACCGACGAAAAGGCCGCGAGGGCCTGGGCAAAGAGAAAATTTTTGGAGTTGCAGAAACCACCGGAGAGACGTACTTCGTGGATTGAGGCGACGAAGTTTTGGTGGACACAAGAGTGCCCTTATTGCAAGGAAGCCTACCGGAACGGACGCGTCATCTCGGCGTGCACTATCGGGCACAACCGCTCTATGCTCGACCGATACTGTGATTGCTTTGCGGCGCTGGACATCACGGACATCAAGCCCTACATGGTCGATGATTGGAAGTATTGGCTTGTAGAGAAACAGCACCTCTCCCCGAAGTCGGCCAATACCTACCTCTCTGCCCTCAATGTGATGTTCGACTACTGGTGGCGGCGGGACCTGATACCGGAAAACCCCTGCAAGAAGGTAAAGCGGTACCACATCAAGAAGAGCACACCTCGGGGGATAATGACACCGGAAGAGGTGCAACGGCTGTTTTCGGACATCTACAACTGGAAGAGCCCGGAGGCCTACCTTGCCAACATCCTGTCGGCCTCGACCGCGATGCGCATGGGAGAGATACAGGCCCTGCGCCCCTGTGACATCCAGCCCGGCAAGATTACCTGCGCCTGCTCATGGTGCGAAGACCTCCACATCCTCAAGGAAACAAAGACAGGTGTGGTCCGGGAGATCCCCATATCCGACGGCTTGTACGACCTGCTCATGGAGCTTCCGCGAGAGCCGGAGGAGTTTATCTTCTGCTCGCCCTACAAGGAAACTCCGATTACCCGCAGCTACATCCTCGGGAGCCTCTATGCGGCCATGGACAAGATAGGCATAGGGCCGGCAGAAAGAAAGAGCCGCCGGATTACGTTTCATTCCTGGCGGCACTATCTCAATAGTCGGTTACGTCTTGCGGGGCTACCTGACGTCCTTACACAGGAGATTACCGGGCACGCTACGCAGGAGATGACGGAGCGCTATACTCACATCACCTACGAGGATGCTCTGCGGGCGCTTCCGGCGATGACTTTAGTTTAGCCAGATGCCATCTGATCAGCATACAGAAGTGCTCAAACTCCTGAGCCTCGGCCTCGGTCAATTCCTGGTCGAGGTTGGGTACCGCATAGCGCTCGATGCCGTACTTTGCCATGATCTCCCGCCTTGTCATTTGTTTGCTTCCACTCTCCTTTCCGTCTCAATGCACGCCTCGAAAAATTTGTACGCTTTGTGTTCTGTTATATTGCCGATGGGTTCATCCCAATTATAAAACTCAAGCAAATTTTCCTTAAAGCCATACGAGCCATCACCCCACACGGCATCACACATCTGCCTACCGTTGATATAGTACGCCACCTTGAATTTTACAAGCTTGTACTTGCCGATAATCAGCGTCTCATCCTCAAAGCGGATATCCTCATTTGGATAGTTCTTCTTCAGTCTCTCGTAAAGCCTTTCAAGTCTTTGTTTGCCAGTTACTTCTTCCATATTTTTATTCTCATTTATTAGACTCAACCCGACTCCACTCATAATCAATCGTTACCTTCTGCGGACTTCTCGGGTCAAACCATTTTCCAAGACCAACTCGAAGGCAATCAAGAGAGCAGAAATGCTCGTCCAAGTCCTTGAATTTGAATGTGAGTTTGTGCGGTTCTCCCTCATGTGATGGCTTGATTTCTTTTCCACAAATGTTACAGAAAGTTTTTGTCATTTACTTCTCCTTACAATTCCACAGATGGCGGTATGGGCATCCATGAATACTTGTTGACAACATCAGTTCTTTGAAGTACTTTCTGAAGTAGAGGTTGGTTCTCCCTTCCCCGCAATTGGAGCGGCATAAGCTGAGAACCGACCTCATTGTTTTTAAGATACTTTAATGCTCCAAGCGAAGCCCACTTATCATATACCCCAGAAGACCCCTTGAAGTATGCACTTGCTATGATATCAACTTCAATTCTGTCTGCCGTTTCCTGCATATGAAGAGGAACAACAACCTTTTCTCCTTTGTCGTTTTCAACTTCAGTAACAACTACAAGCTGGTTTTTACGGATATCGCCTTTAGAATCCACAGAGTCAAATACAGCCAGCGGATCGGATATTGACATTACAGCAAGCCCGATTGTATCCAAATCAATATTTTCCTTGGGTACGGCGTGAGCCTCGTCCCATGCCCTGGCGGTTTCGTTCTCGTCCAGTTCAAGCATGAATGTGGCGTAGCCGTGCCAGTCCTCCCACGAGGAGAATGTCTTGGCCTCTGCTACGGCGTTATCTTCGGGGGTGATGTCGTTCTGATAGAGCATGTCACTCCCATATAGTAGTCATCACCCTCATGCTTGTGATCTGCGCCCTGATCGCCGCGGTAAAGTTTTTCTTCGTCTCCTACCCGGAGAGCCTTGTCATATGGGCAAAGGGCGGAGAGTACGCCGTAGAAATCGAGGGGCGCATCAGTGAGCTGGAGGCGCAGGTATCCGAGCTCGAGGGTGTAGTCACCGAGAAGGACCACCGGCTCGCCTCGCTTACGGCGGAAACCGCAGAAGCCCGTCAGACAGCGCAGGAGGCCGAGATTTTCGTCGCACAGGCCCGGGACGACCTTGACATCGTCCAAGAGGCAAACCTCGCGCTACAGGCCCAGATCGCCGACCTACAGCAGACGCTGTCGCTGATGACCGACTGGAAGGCAAAGTACGAAGCCCTCAAAGACGAAAAAGGAGAGCAACTGCACTTCTCTGTTGCGAGCCTGATCACCCACCCTATCGAAGCCCGGTTCACTCCGGGCATCGAGTTGCAGATGGGCCTGGGCAAAGGCCAGTGGCAGGTCATAGCCGGGGCGGGGCTCAATCTTGACGGCAAGTGGACCGTATCCGCAGGCTTCCGCTGGACGTGGTGATTTTTTCTCGACACACTGTGTGTCAAAACTGTGTATAAAAAACACAGTGTGTAGGCTTTCTTTCCCTCCTTTCTCTTAACATCTCGCTTGACTATCCTTTTGTCATGTAACATACTGCCTTTGACATAACAAGTGGCTTGACGGACGGTGTGCCTTCGGGACCAAGGGGTCGGTGGTTCAAATCCACTCTGCCCGAAACGACGAGAGGATCAGCATCAGCTGGTCCTCTTGGCGTTTATAGGCGAGAACGGGGATTTGAACCGGAGCGTACTCGGACGCGATTCGATGAGCGCCCGAAGCGGAGGCGGCCTGAGCCGGACCTCCGGGAGGCGAAGGCAAATCCACTCTGCCCCCGCCCCCGCTTCAATTTCTGTGTTTTTATAGTTGTGCGCCCAAAACACTTGCATTAACATACTGCTGAATAATGTTTCTAGGAGGCATTCAGATGATGAAGTTTATCGCAAAGGCGTTTTCCAAGATGCTCGGTTTCCTTTCCATCCTTATTATCCTGGCCGGGACAATCGGCGGAGGGTATTTCGGAGGAGAGGAGCTCTATTGGATGACGGGCATCCGCAGCGATGTGGCATGCATAATTCTCGGCGGGCTTGCCGGATTCGTTGTCTCTTTCGTGTTTGTGATAATCGTCTTCGGCCTGATGGCCCAGATTATCGCCATCAACGAAAAGATGGACAAAGTCCTGAAAAGGCAGGGAGACTGATTCCCCTTCCCCTTCAAATCCCTGACTCAGCTTGACTGAGATTGCGGCCTCGCTTCGCCGTTTTTGCGTGCAGCGAGGCCATTTTCGTCCTCGCTCCGTAAATTTTACACCATTCGAGGCCAAAAACGGACTACCTCCGCGCGTTTTTGTCCGGGCGAGGACACAGGCCACCGGAAAAAAGAGCAAAAAACTCCGAATTGTTCTCAGCGAAAAGCCCCTGCGCGCGGATATGTGATGCAGGAGGAGTTGCTATGAGCAAAGAAATCCTGAGCCGGGCTGAAGCCAGGCTGGCAACGATTGAGAGCGTCCTATTAAGGGAAATCCCCGGAACTGAAGGCAATCTGCTCTACCACCGCAAGGGCGCTCAAGTAAAGTACTACAAAAAAGCAGGAGACCACGCAGTGCCCCTCAGCAGCCGGCAGGAAGCACAGATCAGGCTGCTTGCCCAGAAGAGGTACGAGCAGACGCTGCGCAAGTTCGCGCTGAGGGAAAAAGCGGCGATTCTGAGGGCAATCCGGGTTCTGGCCAAGGCCTTGCCCTTTGAAACTGCCGCCTCGGCTGTCCCCGGCGACATAATGCGGTTCGTCGTGCCCTGGGGCGGAAAAGATGAGGACTACGCCGCGCGCTGGCAGAAAGTCAGATACCGCACAAACAAAAAGGAAAAGAAAGACAGCATTGTAACCGCGCGCGGGGAAAAGGTGCGGTCCAAAAGCGAGGCCCTGATTGCCGACAGGCTGCTCAAAGCCGGCATCCCCTACCACTATGAGGCCGAACTCGATCTCAAAGATGACGGGGTGTACTATCCGGACTTTCTGGTGCTCAACAAGCGCACCCGGCAGGTGTTCATATGGGAACATTTCGGGCGGCTGGGTGACTCCGACTACGCCTACAAGTCGTTCAGGAAGATCCGGATTTACAAAAAGCACGGGTATGAACTCGGAAAAAACTTCCTGATGACATTCGAAAGCCCGGAACATGTGTTCGACACCACCGAAGCCGATAGGCTGATCGACGAATACCTGCTCTGAACGGAGGCGACCCTTTTCAGCAGAAGGCATACTGAAACGGCCTCGCTTCGCCGTTTTTGCGTGCAGCGAGGCCATTTTCGTCCTCGCTCCGTAAATTTTTCACCAATCGAGGCCGAAAACGGACTACCTCCGCGCGTTCTCGGCAGACCGAGGACAGTGAAGGGAGGTGCAAGGGGCGCGGGGTGGAGACGGTCAGGCCTTGCCCGGGGAAAGGAGCGGGCGGCGGGGGCAATTCTTCCGATGACGGACGGTTGTGGCGGGCGTGACGGAGGGGCGCTGGAAATCGGCTGATTTTTTCTGAAAAAGCGTATTGACAACGCTCCGGCGGCCCCTTAATATAGCGTCACAGAGCGCATCGGTACGCTACATTTTGTGTTTGGCGTAAATTAACGTAAAGCAACACAAATGCATTCCGTATGGGGAGAAACAGGGGGCTCTCGCGGTTCCTCCGTTCCTGTGCGGTGAATGCGGGATTGTTTCGCACCTTGCCCTCGAGATACCGGGAGGTTCCAATGTATCAGGTAGTAAAGAGGACCGGAGAGAAAGTCGGCTTCGACATAAAGAAGATCGAGAACGCGATTGTACGCGCCTTCGTATCAACCAACAAGAATTACAACGACGACGTGATCCAGATGCTCGCCCTCAGGGCCAGCGCCAGATTCTCCGACAAGGTCAAGGAAGGCGCCGTGTCGATCGAAGACATTCAGGACGCCGTCGAGAGCACCCTGGCCCAGGCCGGCTACGAGGACGTGGCAAAGGCCTACATCCTCTACCGCAAGCAGCATGAGAACGTCCGCC
This sequence comes from Spirochaetales bacterium, assembly GCA_017614375.1. Lineage (GTDB taxonomy): Bacteria > Spirochaetota > Spirochaetia > Sphaerochaetales > Sphaerochaetaceae > JAAYFO01. Next base: position 48,076 of record JAGABZ010000006.1, on the reverse strand, counting down.
AGGCCGGCCGGACCCTCGTCGACTACAAGGCGATCATCGACAACTACCTCGGTGCCAACGACTGGCGCGTCAAGGAGAACAGCACCGTCAACTACTCGATCGGCGGCCTGATCCTGTCCAACAGCGGCGCCGTCACCGCCAACTACTGGCTCTCGGAAATCTACGACCAGGAAATCGGCGACGCCCACCGCAACTGCGATCTGCACCTGCACGATTTGTCGATGCTCTCCGGATACTGTGCCGGCTGGAGCCTCAAGCAGTTGATCCGCGAGGGACTCGGCGGAGTGGACGGAAAGATTTCCTCCGCCCCGGCCAAGCACCTGTCCACCCTGTGCAACCAGATGGTCAACTTCATCGGAATCATGCAGAACGAATGGGCAGGCGCCCAGGCCTTTTCCAGCTTCGACACCTACCTCTCGGCGTTCGTAAAGGCCGACCACCTCGAGTTCAAGGAAGTCAAGCAGTGCATCGAGTCGTTCGTCTTCGGAGTAAACACCCCCTCCCGGTGGGGCACCCAGGCTCCGTTCTCCAACATCACCCTCGACTGGACCGTGCCCGATGACCTTAAGGACCTGCCGGCAATCGTCGGCGGAAAGGACCAGGACTTCACCTACGGCGACTGCAAGGCCGAGATGGACATGGTCAACAAGGCATTTCTCCAGATCATGATCGAGGGCGATGCCAACGGCAGAGGATTCCAGTACCCGATTCCGACCTACTCGCTGACCAAGGACTTCGACTGGTCCGACACGGAGAACAACAGGCTCCTGTTCGAAATGACCGGCAAGTACGGCACCCCGTATTTCTCCAACTACATCGGAAACACCGAGATGCAGCCCTCCGACGTGCGCTCCATGTGCTGCCGCCTCAGACTCGATTTGCGTGAACTGCGCAAGAAGAGCGGCGGATTCTTCGGCAGCGGCGAGTCGACCGGCTCGATCGGCGTCGTGACGCTCAACCTCCCGAGGATTGCCTACCTCGCCCAGGACGAAAAGGACTTCTACGCCCGCCTCGACCACCTGATGGACGTCGCCGCCCGCAGCCTGAAGACCAAGCGCGAGGTCGTCACCGCCTATCTGGAGAACGGCCTGTATCCGTACACCAAGCGCTATCTGGGGACGTTCAACAACCACTTCTCCACCATCGGTCTGGTCGGCATGAACGAGGTCTGCCTCAACGCGAAGTGGATTGGGCAAGACCTGACCCATCCCGAATCGCAGAAGTTTGCCGCCGAGGTCCTGGACCACATGCGCGACCGCCTGTCCGACTACCAGGTCAAGTACGGCGACCTGTACAACCTCGAGGCCACTCCTGCCGAGTCCACCGCCTACCGCCTGGCCAAGCACGACAAGAAGCGCTATCCGGACATCATCACTTCCGGAACCCCGGCTGCGCCGTACTACACCAACTCATCCAACCTGCCGGTCGGATTCACCGACGACATCTTCGAGGCGATGGACATCCAGGACCCGCTGCAGGTCAAGTACACCTCCGGAACTGTATTCCACGTCTTCCTCGGACAGAAGATCGCCGATTGGACCGCCACCAGGACCCTGGTGCGCAAGATCGCCGAGAACCACAAGCTGCCCTACTACACCATCTCCCCGACCTACTCCGTCTGCCAGGACCACGGGTACCTCGTCGGCGAGCAGTGGGAGTGCCCGATTTGCCACAAGAGGACCGAGGTCTATTCCCGCATCACCGGCTACTACCGCCCCGTCCAGAACTGGAACACCGGAAAGACCCAGGAGTTCAAGGAAAGAAAGACCTACAGCACCGAGATCCGCGCCGGACTGCCCCTGCTGTTCACGTCAAAGACCTGTCCGAACTGCCCGGGAGCCAAGGCCAACCTTGAGCGCAAGGGAATCGCCTACAAGGTCGTCGACGCCATGGAAAACCGTGAGATGACGGAAAAGTACGGCGTGAAGTCCGTACCGACCCTGATTCCCGACCCGTCCGACCCGGCATCGGCAATCAGCGGCGCTCCGGCGATAGCGGCCTGGGCACAGGCCAACGGCCGCAGGGCATGACCTTTTCAGGCTTCATCAAGACCGACCTGGTAAACTATCCGGGTCTCGTGGCAGCCGCCGTGTTCACCGGCGGCTGCAATTTCCGTTGCCCCTACTGCCACAATCCGGAGTTCGTCGTTCCCGGCTCGGACCCGGCCTACTCGGACGAGACCTACACCGAAGAAGAAATACTCGCCTATCTGACCAGGCGCTCTGCCATGCTCGACGCCCTGGTGGTCTCCGGCGGTGAGCCCACGCTGCACCCGGACCTGCCGGCTTTTCTGCGCCGGGTCCGGCCGCTGGGACTGAAAATCAAGCTCGACACCAACGGAAGCAGGCCGGCCGTGCTGAAGTCCCTGATTTGCTCCGGCCTGGTCGACTACGTGGCTATGGACATCAAGGCCCCGTTTGAGAAGTACGGCCTCTTCGGCTTTGCCGATACCGCGGCGATCGGGAAATCGATCGGAATTCTGGAACGGTCCGGAATCGGGCATGAGTACCGGACCACCTGTCCCAAGGGTCTGCTCGAGCCGGATGATTTCCCGAAGATGGCAAAACTAATCGGAAACAATGCCAAATGGTATCTTCAGACCTTCAATCCCAGGAAAACCCTCGATCCGGAGTTCGGCCGGGCCTCAGCTTACACCGAAGCGGAACTGAGAGCAATCGCCGCGTCAGTCGGCAGAGCGGAAACAGAGGTCCGATGAAAGCACGGACAGCAGTTTTTCATTGACCACAGGGTAAAACCGTTTGATAATCTCAATTGATTCTCCCCGTCACGGGGAGGAACTGTTGTGTTTTGTTTGACTTTGTCAAAAGGAGGAAACATGAAGAAACTTTCGGTTGTACTGCTCGTTCTGGCAATTGCCATGACCGGCGTGTTCGCCCAGGGCAGAACTGAAGCCGCCAATGGCGGCGGGAAGCTGGTGATTTATTCACCGAACTCGGACAAGCTGGTCGATGCGGCCTACACCTTCGGCGAAAAGTACGGCATCGAGGTCGAAGTCCTTTCGATGGGAACCGGACAGGTCATCGAGAGAGTCAAGTCCGAAGCCGGCAATCCGCAGGCCGATGTCTGGTACGGCGGCGTAAACTTCGCCAACGGCAACACCTACAAGGACTACTTTGAGCCGTATGTGGCCAAGGGAAATGAAAAGCTCCCCGAGGCCTATCAGAACCAGAACGGATGCGTCACCCGTTACTGCCTTGACGGTTCGGCCGCGCTGTTGATCAATGTCGACGTCATCAAGTCCCTCGGCCGCAACCCGGACGACTTCAAGGGCTACAAGGATCTGCTTTGGCCGGAACTGAAGGGCAAGATCGCGATGGGCAACGCCGCCACTTCGTCTTCCGCGTGGGCCGAACTGACCAACATGCTCCTGGTGATGGGCGACCAGCCGTACGACGAGAAGGCCTGGGAATGGGTCGAGAAGTTCTGCGCTCAGCTCAACGGAATCATCCTCTCCTCTTCTTCGGCAATCTACAAGGGAACCGTCAGCGGTGAGTACGCCGTCGGCGTGTCCTACGAGGACCCCTGCGTGGGCCTGCTCGATGACGGCGCCACCAACGTCAAACTGGTCTACCCCGAGGAAGGAGCCGTATGGCTCGCAGCCGGAGCCGCCATCCTCAAGGGCGCCAAGAACATGGACAACGCCAAACTGTTCATGGACTGGCTGATTTCGGACGAAGGACAGAGGGAAATCGGAAAGTCGACCGCCAGACCGGTCAACCCCGACATCCCGAACGAGTCAGCCAACATGCCGGCCTTCTCCACCATACACGTGGTGTATGAGGACCTCGAGCTCTGCGGAGCCAACAAGGCCGCATGGCAGGCCAGGTTCGACGAAATCGTCCAGAAGACCAAATAAGACTTAAACCGAGAGGTCAGAAGCCGTGAGTGTAAGAATCAAAATCAGGGACGCCGTAAAGAAGTACGGCGACAACACAATCATTTCTGACTTATCACTGGACATCAAGGAGGGTGAGTTCTTCACCCTCCTTGGTCCATCCGGCTGCGGCAAGACCACGCTCTTGCGCATGATTGCGGGATTCAACTCAATCGAGGGGGGAGATTTCTTCTTCAACGACACCCGGATCAACGACATGGACCCGGTGAAGCGGAAAATCGGAATGGTTTTCCAGAACTACGCCATCTTCCCGAACATGACTGTCGAGAAGAACGTCGCGTTCGGCCTGAAGAACAGGAAGCTGCCGAAAGAGGAAATCAAATCAAAGACGGACCAGTTCCTCAGGCTGATGAAGATTGAGGAATACCGCGATCGTATGCCTGAACGCCTCTCCGGAGGGCAGCAACAGCGCGTAGCCCTGGCACGCGCCCTGGCAATCACCCCGGATGTCCTTCTGATGGACGAACCGCTGTCCAATCTCGACGCCAAACTCAGAATCGAGATGCGGACCGTCATCAAGGAAATCCAGAACAGCATCGGAATCACCACGGTGTATGTCACCCACGATCAGGAAGAGGCCATGGCTGTCTCTGACCGCATCGCGGTCATGAACGGCGGTGACATACAGCAGATCGGCACCCCGAAGATCCTCTACCAGAGGCCGGCGAACCTGTTCGTAGCCACCTTTATCGGGCACACGAACGTAATCAGCGCCACCCTGGATGAAAGCAACGGGCAGGCCGAGCTGCTGCTGCCCAGCGGTTACTCGGTCAGGATGCCGAATATCATTCCGGAGGAAATCCGGGAACGCCGGGTCATCGCCTCGATCCGCCCTGAGGAGCTGGTCGTGAGCCCGGCTTCTTCGCAGGGGATGAAGGCGACGGTGGACGACGCGGTCTTCCTCGGTCTGAACACCCACTACTTCGTCCATCTCGAGGACGGAACCAAGGTCGAGATCGTTCAGGAGTCCCAGATCGACAGCATCATCGAGAAGGGCACCGAAATCCGGCTGGCCGTCAAGAAGGAGAAGATCAACATCTTTGACGAGGAGGGAGAAAAGAACCTCGTCGAGGGAGTGAAGAACGACCTGGACATATACCGTCAACCCCAGGAGGACGGTGAAGACAAAGCGGCCGAAGCCGACGGAGAGTAGTGATGGCCGGAGAGAAGAGTCTCAAGAAAAAGAAGGGAGATGTCTGGAGCCTGGTATCCCTCGGCGTGATAGCCATGTACGGCCTGATCCTGATCTATCCGCTGTTCATCCTGCTTCGGCAGTCGGTGTTCGTCGGTGAGGGCGAAACCAGGCGCTTCACGCTGGAGGCATTCAGGACCTTCTTCAGCCGCCCCTACTACATCGAAACGATTTTCAACAGCCTGAAGGTAACCGTCACGACGACAATCATCACGCTGATCATCGGGATTCCGCTGGCCTATTTCTACCAGATGTACGAGATAAAGGGGAAATCGCTTCTGCAGATTCTCGTCATCCTCTGCAGCATGTCAGCCCCCTTCATCGGAGCCTATTCCTGGATAGTCCTGCTGGGCCGGAACGGAATCATCTCGAACTTCCTGCACAATGTCTTCGGCATCCAGGTCGGGAACATCTACGGCTTCAAAGGCATCGTGCTGGTTCTGTCCCTGCAGCTGTTCCCCCTGGTATTCCTCTACCTCTGCGGAGCGTTGAAGAACATCGACAACTCCCTGCTCGAGGCCTCGGAGAACATGGGCTGCAGCGGCGTGAAGCGGTTCTTCAAGGTGGTCATACCCCTCTGCATGCCGACGATCATCGCCGCGACGCTGCTGGTGTTCATGAGGGCCTTCGCGGACTTCGGTACTCCGCTGCTGATCGGCGAGGGCTACCAGACCTTCCCGGTGGTCATCTATGATGCCTACTTCAACGAGACCGGAAGCGACCACACATTCGGCGCCGCCGTCTCGGTCATAGCCATCGTCATCACGGCAATCATCTTCCTGGTGCAGAGGTACATAAACAACCGCCACCGCTTCACCATGAACGCGATGCACACCATCGAGCGCAAGCAGATCCACGGACTGAAGGCGGTGCTGATCAACTTCTACTGCTGGTTCGTCGTCCTGCTTTCGTTCATGCCGCAGATTTACGTCATCTACTCTTCGTTCCAGAAGACAAGCGGCAAGCTGTTCGTCGAAGGCTACTCATTGGACAGCTACAGGTTCGCCTTCAGCCATCTGAAGAAAGCCATTCCCAATACCTTCCTCATTGGCGCGGCGGCACTTGTGCTGGTCGTGGTGCTGGCCATCCTGATCGCGTATCTGGTCGTCCGCAGGAGCAGCACCGCGAACAAGGCCATCGACACGATTTCGATGATTCCGTACATCATCCCCGGCTCGGTAGTCGGCATCGCCCTGGTCCTGGCCTTCAACACCAAGCCGCTGATGCTCACCGGTACGGCGACAATCATGATCCTGGCCCTGATAATCCGGCGTATCCCGTACACGATCCGCTCATCGGTGGCCACGCTGCAGCAGATTCCGATGTCGATTGAGGAGGCCTCGATAAGCCTCGGCGCGAGCAAGATGAAGACGTTCTTCCGCATAACCGTCCCGATGATGGGAAACGGCATCATGTCCGGAGCGATCCTCTCCTGGGTGACGATCATCACCGAGCTGTCGACGGCGATCATCCTCTACAACCTCAACACAATCACCCTCACTCTGGCGGTGTACACCTACGTCAGCCGCGGAAACTACGGAATCGCCGCAGCCTACGCCACAATCCTGACCGTCACCACCATCATCTCCCTGCTCATCTACATGAAGGTGACGGGAAACAAGGAAGTCTCGCTCTAGGTACTCTTGGTATTCCCGGGCAAGACCTGACCCACCCCGCTGCCCCGCTCACGCGGGGCTTTTTGTTCGCATTGACACTCGATTTGTGTGATGGTATCTTGTAGTTTGCGCCAATGGCACATCCTTATTTATACAGGGGTCTGTAATGTCAGAAAGTAACGAAAAGAAGAAGCAGCCGGAAGTCAAGGGCGGCACAAAGGCAAAGGCCAACCGCGAGCCCGTCAGCGCCAGCAAAATCTTCGCGACCGTAATCATCGTAATCATCGTCGTGGCCCTCCTGGGCACGAGCATCTTCTACGTGATTCTCCCCAGAATCGAAAAGAAGAACCAGATAGTATTCGGTTCCTACGACGGCGAGGACATCGTCCTCGAGCAAAACAGCATCATTTACGAGCAGTACACCCAGCTGGCCAATTCCAACACCGACCTGGCCAACTCCGCCGACCTTTCCAGCCAGTACCAGCTCTGGAACCAGGCCTACTCCAACGCCGTAATCATCACCGCCGCCACCCAGATGGCCAACCGCTCCGGAGTCAAGGTTCCCCAGGAACTGATCGATCAGGCCATCATCAAGTCCGGTTACTTCGCGGACGAAGAGGGCAACACCTTTTCCGCCGACGTCTACAACAACGCGGGCAACGACGTCAGAACGAGTGTCAGCAACTACTACAAGCGGATGCTCCCGTTCGACATCGTGTACAACGACCAGGCAACCACCTTCACTCCTCAGGGCGAGCTTGATTTCGTCGGAGCCCAGGCTGCCAGGACCAGAACCTTTTCCTACATCACCGTCGACTACAGGAGCATCCCCGACACTGCGGCAGAGGCTTACCTGAACGCCGATCCGGCCAAGTTCAAGTCAATCGACATCTCTATTCTGACCACCAGCACCGAGGATAAGGCCAAGCTTGCCTATCAGGCCCTTTCCGACGGAACCGCATGGGCAGACGTAGTCGCCCAGTACTCCGAGGACAGCTATGCCGAAAACGGAGGTGCAGTCGGAGTGGTCTACTACTACGGCATGTCCTCGATTCTTTCCGACGAGCAGGTCCAGGCCCTCTACGCCACCGCCGAGGGCTCATTCACCGAAGTGATGGACACCTCCGCCGGCTACAGGATCTTCAAGGTTGACGGCGCCGCCCAGGATGCCGACATCACCGATGAGAACACCCGGATGAACATCAAGTACTACATGGCCAGCTACGAGGCCGACGCCGTGTCCGCCATCATCGGAGACGCGGCAGTCAACGTCGCCAACATCGCTCAGACCGATTTCGACAAGGCGGCAGCCGACTACAACCTCACCGTTTCCACCGTCGGCGCCACCCCGGCCAACATCGGCGGCAGCCAGTACATGAGCAGCTTCAGCTACACCGACAGCGACGGAGTTCTGGCCAACTACATCAACGAAGACCTGATGAAGACCCTCTACACCGAGGAAGTCGGCTTCGTGACCAACGCCATCCAGAACAGCGACGGAAGCTACATGGTCATCAAGATCACCGGCGAGGACGAGGATGCCTCCGCGGCCCAGACCGTGGCTCTGTTCTACGCCTACTACGGCGGACAGAACCTGGTCTCCGACTTCTTCTACAGCGTCCTTTACAGCGACAAACACGAGAACAACTTCCTCTCGACATTCCTGTCGCTCTACATGGGCAACTGAGTTTCAGGCTTGCAGACACACGGGAGTCCTCCGGGACTCCCTTTTTTTGGGCTCTTCATGTTTCCCGGGGGATAGAACAACTCCGGACTGGCTGACCGGCTCATCCGTGGCAGGGTTTTCAGAATTGGAAGCCGGATTCTCGGGGTTTATTCTGAAATTTCCGAATTGGAGGCAGATTTTCGGGGTTTTATTCTGAAATTTCAGAATCGGAGCCCGGATTTTCAGGTTTTATTCTGAAAACGATGTGGCAGGCTCTGGGGGCAGGCCGGCGCAATGCTCCGGGCAAGTCCATCCCCGGGAGGAAACATGAAGAGCAATTTTGTTCCCTATTTGGGGCTATTTTCCCACAAGAGGGGAAAAACGGTGGTATCTTGAGGCAAAAAACTCCAAGGAGGAATCCCATGAAGACGCCCCAGACATGCCCGAACCCGGAATGTCCCTGTCACGATTATCTGATTGCCCGGAAAAACGATTGGAAGGCCCTTCACGGGACCTACGAATCGGCAGCCTGCGGCAGAGTAAGGCGCTACAGATGCCGCTTCTGCGGAAAGACGTTCACCGAGCGCCTGGAATCCAGGAACTACCGCTTGCACAGGGACGACATCGACATCGGTGAGCTTTTCCGCCTCTGGTGCTCAGGCGCCAGCGTCAACCAGCTGGCCAGGAAGTTCCACTGCACCACGAGCATGGTGAAAACCCGCATCAAACGCGGGAGCAAGAGTGCAGACGCCTTTTTCGCCCTGCCCCTTTACCAGCGGTTGAACACGTCCTCGGCAAACGCGGGCAAACGGGAAACGGTGATTACACGCCCGTCGTCCAAAACCACCTTGCCGTCGTAATAACCGAAGACCTGGTGCTGGTCGCTTTTTATAATTCTGAAGTCGGTGCAGGTGTGCCTGTCCACAGCCGGTGTGAAGTCCATCATGAAGCGTCCGTCGGAGCTGGTCATGTGCCATGTGTCGGTGTAGCCCGAAGCGGGGATGCCGAAATCGACATCCTCAAGCTTGTGGATCTTGCCGTCGTAGAAAACGACGTTCTCCGAGGCCGGAGTGCGGTCCGAGAAACCGTATCCGATGTTGAAGCCGAACGGAACCCCGTCGATGATGCCGCTCGCGCTGCCCCAGAACCAGCGGTTGGTGTAGGTCCACCTGCCCCTACCCCAGTCCAGCACGCCCCAGACGTCGTTTTCGGCCAGAGTCTGCTCATCACCTCCCAGGCGGAGTGTTCCGGAGGCCGGCATGCAGTTGACCTTCTCGTTGAGGTAGAAAGCCCGGCGGTTTTCCTTCCATGAGGTGGCAATGTTCATCGACTCGGCGCCTTTTTCCTGATGCAGGGTAATCTGTCCCTCGATTCCGACACCCCCGTCGGGCAGAACCAGGGCCGGGGCGCCGAAAACGAGGATTCTCTGCCCGCCGCGCTTGATAAAGGCGATGCGGAGTTTGCTGTCAGAGACGCTGACCTGGTTGTCTTCGGTGCTCGAGGGCGCCAGTCCGGTGCGGTGCATGGTGAAAAACCGCATCGCGTCGGTCTGGGCGAAGGCCCCCCGCCTGTAATCGACAAAGGCGATGCTGTACAGGGCGCTGTAACCCAGGTCGCTGATTGTCAGGGCCAGCGTCCATTCCCCGGACATCGAGGTCAGGGCGTAGTAGTCCCACTCCTTGATCCTCAGAGCAGAGGCTCTGACGGCCTTGCGTTCGTAGTGCCAGACCGGGTGGCGGGCCCAGCCTTCCTCGGCGATCATTCCCTTTGAATCCAGCAACGGCTGGCCCAATGTCACTTCATGTTGCATATGCTTCTCCGTAACAAGTCTATCATACATCACCGCGCCAGGCAGCGCGCAGGGCTTTGTCCGCGGCCTCTGTGAATCCTCCGTCCCGGGCAGGGGAAAATGCCCCGGTCATCGCCCCCAGATATGACATTACCCCTCCCAGCGCGCCCAGGTTACGGGCGTCCAGGCAGAACAGGACGAGCCGGCTGATTCCGACCGACGCACACAGTGTCAGCCCCCGGGTCAGGGCGCCAAGGAGGGCTCCGGACGTAAACGAAAGTGCTCCGAGATCAAGCAGAACCTTTCCGGATGGCGTGAACAGCGAAAGCAGAGCCAGGGCTGTCAGGAGGATGATGCTCCGAAGCGGCCTGACTTTCAGCCCGACGGCCAGTCTGAATACCGCCGAGGCCAGCAGCAGTCCCAGGCTGAGCCAGATGTTTCTCAGAACCAGCATCGCCAGCTCGGCGGCGACCAGGATGACAGCGGCGGCCAGCCGGGGCGCGGGTATCCGGTGCCCGTTGTTTTCCGCAGCCGGGGACATGGCCGGGGCCGGGCAGGTTTCCCTCAGCACGGCGGGAAAATCCGAAACGGCAAAAAAGCGCTCCGCCCACAGCCCGAGGGCGGCGGATGACACCAGCCCGAGCCCGCCGATCAGCGGGAAAAGATACAGAGCCTGCCTGCCCAGAAAAAGCGTTCCGGCCAGGGTCTGGGATATGTTTCCGACCAGAGCACCGGCCATGCTGATTCCGACCCATCCGGGCCCCTTGTCCCCGGCGCGAAGCCGGCTTATGAGAAACATCGTCAGCGATGATCCGAGGGTCGAGGCCGCCGACAGGACCGTCACATAGGACAGCAGAGTGCCTCCGACGATGCCCTGAACCAGCACTTTGAGCCCGGCGAGGACCATGAAGGACGGGAAACAGAACCCTGTCTGCAGGGCGAGCATCAGACTGAGGTTTGACAGGCCGATTCTGAAGAACGGCACAATCCTGGGAAGCGAGGCCTCCGCCAGGGAAAAGAGCATTACCGTCGCCGTCAGAAATGACAGATGCCTGCCGGTCGCACGCAGGCCCTGGGCCGGCCTAGTAGGCGACATCGTCAACCTCCCCGTCCCCGCCGATGGTAATCATCACCCTGTTGGGCAGGCAGGCGATGAAGTCTCCGCTTTTCGAGGCGCTCATGCGCATGCAGTCCCCTCCCGGGCAGGGTGAGCTCAGGACCCTCACCGATGAGCCGGAAATCTGTATGACCGTCAGTCCGAGCGGCCCGGGGACGGAGACGGTCAGGTCTTGCCCGAGCTGATAGATGTAGCGGCCACCGTCACAGGTGATGATGACATTTTGCGCTGGGGCGCGGGAGGGCAGGATCAGCAGACTCAGGCCCGCGACGGTCAGGACGCAGACCAGGGCGATAATGATGTCGGCCTTTTTGAGCATAGCCGATTGTAGCATTGCAAAAGCCGGGTGTCGAATATGTATTTGTGTGAAGTTCGGGGGCCCGGAGGGGATTCCTGTTGAAGAAACGGCCGAGGGGGCATAGGATTGACAGCATGAAAACCATCTTCATCGTCGAAGACCATACCGCCATTGCCGAGGGCGTGGCCCAGTACCTGCGGATTTCAGGCTATGAGGCCCACACTTTCCCCACACTCTCCGCCGCAGGCAGGGCTCTGGAGGAAACCACCCCGGACCTGATAATCCAGGACGTGATGCTTCCCGACGGGGACGGTTTCGAGTTCATCAGGAATCTCAGACAGACAAAGGACATCCCGGTGATTTTCATGACGGCACGGGTTGCCGAGAGCGACCGGATTGCCGGATTCGAGCTCGGCGCGGACGACTACATCACAAAGCCGTTCTCCCCGCGGGAGCTGGTTCTCAGGGTCCAGGCGGTGCTGCGCAGGGTCGAATCCCCGAAGTCCGACCGGCCGGTCATCGATTTCTATACCGGGGAGGCCAGGCTGACATGGGACAGAAAGCAGCATAAGGTCGCCCTCAACGGCAGCGAGGTGTATCTGACCGCCGCCGAGTGGAGAATCCTGGAGACACTGCTGGAGTTCGCGCCGGAGCAGGTGACACGGGCCTACATCCTGGACAAATGTTTCGACTACTCGTTTGAGTCGTACGAGCGGATCGTCGATACCCACATAAAGAACATCCGGGCCAAACTCGGGTCGGAGAACCGTTGGATCGAGACGATCCGGGGATTCGGGTACCGCTTCATAGGGTACACAAAGGACTGAAATGAAGCGGCTCTTCTTCACATCCCTGATTACGGTGCTCTCGGTGACGCTGATTACGTTCCTGCTCGCCGGAATCGCCATATCCGCGGGCTACGCGGCCGAGGAGAGGCAGTGGAAATCCGAAGCCTATGATGAGTACGTCTCATACATCGGCTCCATGCTCGAGGACGGGAGCTTCAACGTCCTCGGAGGCCCGGCCGGTGCCCGGGTGAAACTGCAGATTCTTCCGACCGACAAGGTCACCGGGCTTATGTACACAGACGAGTCCACCGGAGCCTCGTTCGCCGTCGGTGCCACCCCGATAGGCCTCACCCTCCCCGATTCCGGCACGCAGGAGGGCTCAAGAGAGGCGCGGATAAAGCTCACCGAAACCCGCTTTCTCATCACCTACACTGCCTACGGCCAGATGGATGTCACCACCGAGACGGAGAAAAAGACCGTCACGGTCGACCTTCCCCGCGGGGTCAGGGGCTCCGACATCGCCGGCTCGGTCAGTTTCATCGTAAACGGCACGAGAAAAGGCACCGTCTACGTTCTGGTTCACTCGCCGAGGACCTACACGGTATCCGGGGAAATTCTCGAGGACCTTTTGAGGTACCTGCTGCTGATCGTCCCGGTAGCCCTTCTGATCTCGCTGATCATCGCCTGGGTATATTCGTACCGCAACACACAGAGGATCGCGTCGATACGCTCGGCGCTGCTCAGCCTGACGGAGCCGGGACACGAAAGTCCCTCGGCACCCCGGGAGTCCATCCCCTTCGTCCGCGAAATCTACACCGCAATCGGAGAACTCGACCGGACACTCAGGGAAAACCAGAAGAGCCGCAACGAATGGCTCAGGACGATTTCCCACGATTTGAACACACCACTGACCTCGCTCAAGATTACAATCGAAGGCATCCGTGACGGGGTGTTCTCCCCCTCCGATGCCCAGGTGCTTCAGAATCTCATACTCGGGACTGCCGCCCTCGAAAGCCGGGTACAGGCCGTCACCGCCTATGCCAAGCTCGAGGCAATCCAGGAAATCAACCGCGCCGACTTCAGCGCCGGGGAGTTTGTCGAGGACGTCCTCAGTCCCTTCCCTGCCGCATTCACATCGAAAATCAAGCGCGAAATCAACGTTCAGACCATCAACGCCGACTATGACCTGCTTAAGGAAGCCCTGACCGAACTGATCAGGAATGCCGGCTCCAGCGACCCGGACGCATCCGACATCACTCTGAGCATCGGCTGCTCTGGCCCGACCTTTGACATCAGCCTGACAAACGCGGGAACACTGCCTTCGGACACGGACTTTTTCGAGCCGTGGGCCAGGGGCGACTGGTCACGCCACGAGGGCGGCCCGGGTCTGGGACTGGCGGTGGTCGCGCGGATCATCCGCACCCTGCACAGGGGAGAGGCCCGGATTGTCCAGGAGAGCCCGGGGGTTGTCCGGGTGACAATCAGCTGGCCGGTGAACTGACTGGAAATGCCGCGGGCCTTGTGGTAGAGTATGTTCCATGGACAATCTTGAGGAACTCGCGGAAATCTTCGCAAAGGAAACGGACAAGAGGGTTATCCGCAAACTGTTTGAGGAGCTGCTGACAAAGGCCGAGCTTGAGGACCTCTGTAAGAGGTGGTACCTGATGAAGGAACTCTACAAGGGCAAGCCCCAGCGCAAAATCGCCAGCGAGATGGAGATTTCCCTCTGCAAAATCACCAGGGGCTCGAAAATTCTGAAGCAGGACAACTCCGAGTTCCTGCGCATCCTGAGGGAACTCTTCGACGACCAGTATCACGTCTGATGAAACGCAAAGCAATCAGGGCCATCGTTGTCATTGCCGGGCTTGTGGCCCTGTTTGCCTATGTATTCATCACCGAGGGCATAGCCGGGCTTGAGGACAAACTCGCCGCCGCGGACTACCGCTTCATAGCCCTGGGTGTGCTCTGCATGGTCACCTCGGTCATCGCCGACGGTCTGGCCATCCATATCGTGCGGACAGTGTTCCAACCCGGCGCCCGCACCCTGAACTCGGTCAGGTGCAGTTTGATTGCGACAGCCCTGGGCTATGTCACCCCGTTTCAGACGGGCTACCTCGCCGGGGCAATAACCTGCCTGACCTCCGACGGGCTCAGGGCCTCCGAGGCCAGCGCCGTCACCCTGAAAAAGCAGATCTACTACACCGGCGCCGCCATCGTCACCAACATACTCCTGCTGGTCTTCAACGCCCGACTTTTCGAACTGCCGCCGGTGATTTCGGTCCTGGCCGCGGCGGGAATTGCGCTGGCGGGTCTGTACATGGTCTTTCTCATGCTGGTCGCCCGCTTTGAAAAGACCATTACCGCCGTAGCCTGCGGCCTGATCCGCTTCGGCGGAAAGCTCAGGTTCATCAGGAACCCCGACGGAACCGGGGAAAAGGCCCGGGAGGAAATCCGCAGCCTCAAGGCCAGGCTTTCCGCCGTGAGGCTGGCTCCCTGGCGGGCGGCCCTGCTGTTTGTCTGCTGCGCCGCGGCTTTCCTGAGCCTGTACTTCATCTCGTGGTTCATCTATCTCGGCTTCTGCGGGGGCGGACTGCCGGTTCGGTTTGTAATCACCGGAAACGCCATCTGCCAGATAATCCAGCAGATTTCACCGATTCCCGGCGGAATCGGCATAGTGGACGCGGCCTATACGCGTATAATGAGCAGTATCTACGGCACCGACCTAAACGTCGCGATGCTCATCTGGAGGATGATCAGCCTCTATCTGGTCATCCTCTGCGGGCTGACCGCGGCCGGTCTCGGGGCAAAGAGAACGGGGGGAGACGGTAAAGTCTTGCCCGAAAATAAAAAGGACGGAGAAACCATGGAAACCGTTTTCACAAAGATCATCAAGGGGGAAATCCCCTCGACAAAACTCTACGAGGACGATATCTGCATCGTCATCCTCGACATCAACCCGGTGGCAAAGGGACACGCGCTGGTCATCTCCAAGGCCGTCACCGCCACCACCGCCGAAACCGACGACGCCGTGCTGACCCACATGATTCTGGTGGCCAAGAAACTCGACTCGGTGATGCGCTCCGTCCTCGGCTGCGACGCGACCAACCTGATGATCAACAACGGGCCGGCATCGGGACAGGAGGTGCCGCAGCTTCACATCCACGTCATCCCGCGCTACAACGGCGACGGCATCAGAACCGCCCTGCCCCACACCTCCTACTCCGACGGCGAGATGGCCTCCTACGGCGAAAGGCTCCGCTTCACGCTGTGAAAACCTGCCCTTACTGCGGAAAGCCCATCGACTTCACCATCGGTCGCACGACCATCTGCCCCGCCTGCTCGAAAGAACTGCACACCTGCGCCGCCTGCCGATTCTACAGTCCCGGTGCCCACTACGACTGCTCCGAGGACGTCGACGAGCCGGTTGCGGACAAGTCCCGACCGAACTTCTGCGACAGCTTCGCCCTGACCGACAGGCACCTGGAAACCGCCGCCGGGGCCGACCGCAGGGCCGCCGACAAGGCCCGTTTCGACGCCCTGTTCAACTTGTAGTTTCCGCTGATTCTGTATATATTTGAACGGACAAGACATCGATACACACCCGGAGGCCGGACTTTGAAACAGATGAAACAGACAACAAAGAACAAACTGACGCTTTACATCTTCCTGGCGGCCATCGCGGGAACCTTTTTCATCCCGTTCGAATCACCCTGGGTGAGAACCGGCGTGGCGCTCCTGATAGTCCTGCTCTACTTCTTCATCCGCCGGGCCTTCATCTACTTCGTCCGCGGCGCGCGCAAGTTCGAGAAGAACGACGACCGCTGCTGGGCCCTGTTCAAAAAGGCCATCGACGCCAGAATCCCGTCCAATCAGGCGCTGTACATTGCCACCGCGTTCATCAAGCAGAACGACGTCGACTACGGAATCTCGATTGTCCGGGACATCGTCGCCAAACAGCCTGACACCGACGACGGGCACATGGCCGCCGTCACCCTCTCGATGGGCCTGTGGGTTAAGAACGACCTGGAGCAGGCGATTAAAATCCTCAAGGACCTCCAGGCGGGCGGCTACACCAACCGGACGCTGGAGATCAACCTCTCGACCTATCTGCTCGAGCACGGGGATGTCGACGAAGCCCTGAAGGTCATCCGAAAGGCAGAGGAAAACGGCATGCTCAACCACGGCATGCTTGACAACAAGCTCTGGGCCCTGATTGTCCGCAACAAATGGGACGAGTGCCAGCCTCTGGTCACCGAGCTGATGGACGAGCGCAAGCCCCGCTTCCCCGAGGCCTATCTCCACTGCGCCCAGGTGATGGTCCACCAGGGCAGACTCGACCAGGCTGTGACCTACCTCCGCAGCGGGGCGGAACAGAAGTTCACCAACAACGGCTCGATGGACCAGAAGTACCTGAACGACCTCATCGACGCCCTTTCCGACCCGCAGCGCAGGCTCGCCTGGGCCCAGGCCATCGACGACAACCCCGTCGCGGTTGCCTCGGGCAGGGCCTTTGACGTCGACGAGAACGGAGGCAAGAACTTCAAGGTCGTCGACGAGGGTGTCGCCCAAAAGGCGCTCAAGGCCAAAAAACAGGCCGAGGCCCGCGATAAAAAGAAGGTCTACGACGACCTGGACGACGACCGCGAGCCCAACACCGACCTCAACGAGGACGACCTGACCCCGTTCGAGGATGACACCGCCGTTGCCACGGAGACCGTGATTACCGACGACGATCTGAGGGCCATGGACACCAGCGTCGGCGATGATGACGACCGCGAACCCAACACCGACGTGAACTGAGGCCGGCTTTGCTCAAAAAGCTGTTCAAATTCATCACAAGCAGACTGTTTGTCTTCGCCATCCTGGCGTTGCTCCAGATTCTGCTCGTGGTCTCGGTGAGCGCGTACTACACCTGGAGCAGCGAAGCCTACTTCATCACCAGCACCGCCGTCGGAGTCGTTCTGGCCATAATCATCTCGGTAAACGGAACCAACCCCTCCTACCGCCAGGCCTGGCTGATCTTCATCATCGCCATGCCCCTGGCCGGCACCCTGTTCTATCTGTTCTTCGGCAACAAGAACCTCGGCGCCTGGGGCCGGAGAAAAATCCGCCCGTACAGCGAAATCCGCAAGAGCGTCCGCCGCAGGGCCCTTCCCGAGGGACTCAAGCCCGAAACCCTGAAGGATGAGCGCTTCCGCCGCCTGTCCTCCTATGTTCGCAACATTTCCGAATACGAGCCCTTCGCCGGGACGCAAGCCACATATTTCGATCTGGGCGACAGGATTCTGCCCGTGATGATGGAAAAGCTTTCAGCGGCCAGGAAGTTCATTTTCCTCGAGTCGTTCATCTACGATGCCCAAAGCACTGTCTGGAATGAACTTCTGACCCTGCTCAGGCGCAAGGTCGCCGAGGGCGTCGAAGTCTATCTCATCTACGACGACATGGGCAGCATCAACACCCTGCCGCTGCACTACGACAGGCTGCTCGAAGGCTACGGAATCCACGCGGTGAAGTTCAACCCGATCCACTTCCGCCTCAACCCGAAGCTCAACTTCCGCGACCACCGCAAAATCTGCGTCATCGACGGCAACATCGGTTTCAACGGCGGTCTGAATTTCGCCGACGAATACTTCAACCGCATCATCCGCTTCGGCCACTGGAAGGACACCGTCATCATGCTCGAAGGCCGGGCGGTCTGGAACTACACCCTGATGTTCATCCAGCTCTGGTCGTTCGCCAAAGAAGACGAGAACGCCTTTGAAATCCAGAAGTTCGTCCCGACCTGGACCGTGCCGGATGACGGAACGGTGCTGGCCTTCGGGGACAGCCCGCTGGACGAACACAACGTCAGCGAGAACGTCTATCTCAACATAATCTCCTCGGCCAGGCGCTATGTGTGGATCACCACCCCGTATCTGATCCTGGACAACGAGATGATCACCGCCCTGACCACCGCAGCCCAGAGCGGAGTGGACGTGCGGATCATCACCCCGCACTATCCGGACAAGAAACTGGTCTTCGCCCTCACCAGGGCCAACTACAAGCCTCTCGTCCGGCAGGGTGTGAAGATCTACGAGTACACTCCGGGCTTCATCCACTCAAAGGTCTTCGTCTCCGACGACGAAATCGCCGTCGTGGGCACGACCAACATGGACTACCGCTCGTTCTACCTTCACTTCGAGTGCGGAACGATTCTGATGGGCAGTTCCTGCATCCCGGACATCCGCAGGGACTATGAGCAGACGCTGGAAATCAGCCGCCAGGTGACCCATGACGACATCATGAGGGTTCCCTGGTACAAGCGCGCCTGGAGAAGCATCATCAACCAGCTCGCCCCGCTTCTCTGAGAGCTTCCCGCAAGGAGGAAACATGGATTACCGGATCGAACACGACAGCATGGGACAGGTCAAGGTCCCGGCCGCTGCCCTCTGGGGTGCGCAGACCCAGCGCAGCGTGGAGAACTTCCCCATCGGCAGGCCTGAGGAGATCATGCCCATCCGGATCATCCGGGCCTTTGCCGTCCTCAAGCGCGCCTGCGCCCAAGCCAATCTGGCTCTCAATCCGAAGATGACTTCCGAAAAGGCCGCCCTGATTGTCCGCGTCTGCGACGAAATCCTAACCGGGGAACTGGACGGACATTTCCCTCTGGTGGTCTGGCAGACCGGCAGCGGTACTCAGACCAACATGAACGTAAACGAGGTCATCGCCAACCGCGCCCGGATTCTGGACCCCTCAACTCCCCTTCATCCGAACGACGATGTGAACATGGGCCAGTCGTCCAACGATACCTTTCCCACTGCCCTTCACATGGCCGCGGCTGCCGCCCTGGTCCGGGAAGTGCTCCCGGCAATCGACAGGCTGTGCGCATCATTCTCCTCTCTGGAGAAACGCAGCGCGGGAATCATAAAAAGCGGCAGGACCCACCTGATGGATGCCACCCCGATTGCCTTTTCACAGGAGGTCAGCGGATGGCGCGCCTCCCTAGAACGCGACAGGGAGATGATCGTCTCCTCCCTGCCCCCGCTCTGCGCCCTGGCAATCGGCGGCACCGCCGTCGGTACCGGGCTCAATGCCCCGGCAGGCTTTGACAGCGCGGTCTGCGATCTGATTTCAAAGGCAGAGGACATCGTCTTTACTCCGGCCGGAAACAAATTCCACGCCCTGACCAGCCATGACGAGGTGGTCTTTGCCCACGGCGCGCTTAAAGCCCTCGCCGGCGACCTGATGAAAATCGCCAACGACATCCGTCTGATGGGAAGCGGTCCGCGCACCGGCCTGGGCGAACTGGAACTGCCGGCCAACGAGCCGGGCTCCAGCATCATGCCCGGAAAGGTCAACCCGACCCAGTGCGAGGCGCTGACGATGGTCGCCGTCCAGGTGATGGGAAACGACACCGCAATCGGTATCGCCTCCAGCCAGGGCAACTTCGAGCTGAACGTCTATCTGCCTGTGATGGCGTACAACTTCCTCCAGTCGGCCCGCCTGCTGTCCCAGGCAATGCTCAGTTTCGCCGATCACTGCGCCGACGGAATCAGGCCGGTGGCCGACAGGATGAGGCAGAACCTCAACTCCTCGCTGATGCTCGTCACCGCCCTCAGCCCGGTCATCGGCTACGAAAAGAGCGCCGTCGTCGCCCAGACCGCCCTCAAAGAGGGCATCACCCTGCGCGAGGCCTGCCTGAAGCTCGGCTTCCTCGACGGCGAGACCTTCGACCGAACAGTCCGCCCTGAGCAGATGATCTGACACTCCCTCCTGAGTATCCCTCCTGAGTATCCCCAGAGTATCCCTAAAATGACGCTTATTGAGGTTTTTCGGATACACGCGTATCCCTAAACCGGCGTCAGTGCCCTCATTTCGGATACAGGTGTATCCAAAATCAATGCGAACCGCACGTTTTTCGGATACAAGGGACAAAAGGGGGGTATCTTGGGAATCAGATTCTGCAGTCGGCTTTACATCGAGAACTCGCAGCCGCAGTACTCCTGGCGGTAGAGCCCCATTTCCTTGCTGAGCTGCACCGAGCGGGCGAAGCCGTTCTTTTTCTTGAAGTCGATTTTCAGAAAGCCCGGCCAGGCCTCCCCGACGGCGAATATGGACTGGGACTTTTTGAAGCGGCTGACTGTGAGCGTCGTCGTAAACAGGCCGATCCCGAGGCGCTGAGCCTCCTCTGCCGCCTGGGAGAGGTTGAACTCAAAGCACTTCAGGCAACGATCCCCGTGCTCCGGACAGTCCTCCAGGCCATGGATGAAATCCAACCAGGCCTGATGGTCATACTCGCCGCGGATTGTCTTCAGGTTGTGCAGGGCCGCCACTTTGAGCAGTTCGCCCCAACGCTTTTCGTTTTCCTCTCTGGGGAAGATATTGCTGTTGCAGAAGTACAGCACAGGCTCGTACCCCTCCGAGAGCAGACGCTCGATCGAGGCGGTGGAACAAGGTCCGCAGCAGCAATGCAGAAGAACAGGGGTCATGCTCAATACTCTGATTTGAACCAGAGGCCGCAGATGAAGCCCCGCATGGGTCCGTCGTAGCCTGCGTACAGGGCCAGAGAGACCTTTCTCAGCCCGATAAGCGAAAGGTCCGTCTCGAACTGAACTCCGCTTGAAACCGCCGGCACAAACGCCTGCCAGCCCTCAGCCTGCCTGTACCACAGCAGGTCGCAGTAGAGGCTGACCGATGAGCCCTCCATCAGGAGGATTTCGCCCATGGAGACAGGACGGCCGCCGTTGAGGTTCAGCCCCACGCTCACCCCGGCCCCGACCAGGCTGTTGCGCTGATTGTGGGCCTGACCGGAGGGACTGCCCTGTCTGAGGATTTCATCGCTGTTTGTGTAGAAACCGTCCCCGACGAGATACGGGACATCGCCCTGACTGTCAAAGGCGAAACGGCCGCTTACCCTGCTCCCGAGCCTGAGGCTGCCACGGGAGTAGTCGGCCCTGAATCTGACAAACCCGAAAACGCGGGTGATGCTGTCAACCAGGGTGGCGTTGATTCCCGCCTGCGCCTGCGTACTCAGCTCCGGGCCGCTGAATGAAAAGGCGGTGGCATAGGTGAACAACTGGCTGTAGCCTGTCCACGGTGTGACCCTGTTTCCCTTCCCGAAGTCCCAGGCCATCTCCCAACTCCCGTCCAGACTGATGCGGCAGGGATCGAAAACCGGAAGGACATAAGTTCCGCGGAGGGTCACATACAACTGCGGCCTAAGCGCCGGGATGCTGAGATCAGTGTCCAGAATCAGCCCCGCATCGGCCTCGATCCTGACCGCATCGAACAGATAAAGGCGGGCAAACACCTCAGCCGCCGGGGCGATGTAGGCGAAGTTGTATGTCCGGGCCGAAAGCCCGCCGACAGCCGACAACTCCAGGTCTTTGTACCGCACATCGTACCGCAGACCCGTCAGCACATCGTTACGCAGGGCGTAGGAGTCGCCGGGGTAGGCATAGCTCCGGCCGCCGAGTCCGACCGAGGCGCTCAGGCCGATCGAGCCGGTGTGGTGATAATACGAATATGAACGCTCGAATCGGTCGATCCTTTCCCCGATTTCACTCCTGGTTTCGGCAAAGGCCTCAGGCAGAGTCCCGAAGCTGATTCCCGCAAGTTTCGCGGCGGTCTCCTCTGCCTCTAGGGTTGCCTTGGCGCTGTCGTAGCCGCGTCCGGCGATTTCGGCGGTGTTGTCGAAGTCCATGAAGGAAAAGCCCTCGACGTCGCAGCGGATCCAGATCGAATCATCGCTGTGGCTGAAAATCTCCTCGATGCCGTTGCGGCTCTTGCCGATGTCGATGCTCACGTTCAGCGCGGTAATCGGATTCTTAAGATTGACATCGGAATTGCTGTTGAATGTCGTAGAGAGGATATTGAACGGCGCGTAGTTGTAGGCCACCTCCAGCGGAGCCAGGTTGACCTGCCCGCCGTCGGTCAGCAGGTGCCCGTTGTAGCTGACCGAGTCGAAGTACACCGGCAGGGCGAAGCTGGCCGCCATGACAGTGGTGAAATCCCCCTCGGTTATCCTGACCTGACGCTTGGTGGTCAGGTCTTCGCAGATGATCATCACCGGAATGTACAGGTCCTCGACCTTCAGGTCGTCCGGGAGAAACACGTTGATCATCGCCTTGAACTGCTCGACGTCCAGCAGCCCCCGGTTTACGGGCAAGGCCAGGGCGAACAGCTCAGATATGTTGATCTCCGTGGTAAGTCTGAGAATCTGGTCAGGGGAGAAGCCTGCGCTGTAGAGCATGGCAATGATGCTGCCCATCGAGTTGCTGATGATGAAATCCGGAACCATTCCCTTCTCTTCCAGATACTTCAGAACCCCGATGTGTGCCCAGGCCCGCGCCGAGCCGCCGGAGAGGACCAGACCCACCGGTTCACGCTGTCCTCCGGTGCGCTCTTCGATCTTCTTCACAAACTCCTCCCCGCCGTAGACAAACGGGGTGTCCAGCAATAGGAGATTGTCCGCCGCGAGCAGCGGTGTTACACAGAAAACAGCAAGCAGGAAAAACACAAAAGCGCGTCTGAGCATATCGAATCCATTATACATGAAGCAGGACACCGCGACATCGCTTCGGTTGCTTTTTTCAATGAAATAGTCTAGACTTCCCATGCTTTTTTGCCGGCGTGGTGAAATTGGCAGACACAACAGACTCAAAATCTGTCGGCAGCGATGCCGTATCGGTTCGAGCCCGATCGCCGGTAAATCCCCCTGATTTCAATCTGATTCTCAGACCCCTGCCTGCCCCTTGTATCCCTTGTATCCCTTGTATACGTGAATTGTATGCGTTGAGCTTTCTGGGATACACCTGTATCCGAAAAGAAGGCACTGACGCTGGTTTTCGGATACGCCTGTATCCGAAAAATGCTTCCGAAGGGGCATTTGGGGACACACAGGCAAAACTACTGTTGTTAATATAATCAACAAAACATGTTGATTTATCATTCTGATTGTTGTACACTCCCATGCGAGGACTACACAGTACAGGAGGAAACTATGCTGACCGCTTTCGGAAAGGAGTTGAGGAAACTCCGGATTAACAAGGGTGAAATACTGAAGAATATGGCGGATCATTTGGGAATGACATCTTCTTATCTTTCGGCAATCGAATGCGGGAAAAGGAACATTCCGCCATCACTGATTGGAGACCTGAAAGAGGTTTACAAACTGTCAGATAAAGAAGAGGCCGCATTGGAAATTGCACGTCAGGAATCGTTGAAGACAATCGAATTGCAGGTGGATGGTCTATCCCATGAGAAGCATGAATTAGTCCTGAAGTTTGCGAGAACCTTTGACTCCATTGACGATGAGACTGCTCGTAGAATCAGGAATCTTCTGAGTAAGGGAGGTCGGAAATCAACATGAAATACTCTGTCGAGGCAAAAAGCCGTAAGGATTTAAGACTGCTTGCACATCATATCAGAGACCGACTGAGGTTAAAACCGTCTGATGCCTTTCCTGCTGTGGAAATGCTTGAACTGCTAGATATTTGGGTTCCAGATGCTTTTTTTGAGATTGTGGAAGAGGATGAATTGGGCAAGGGCGCTCATGCAGAAACTGAAATCACAAAATCCATCATACGCATCCGAGAAGACATCTACGACCGGGCTTGCGCAGGAAATGGTCGTGACCGGATGACAGTTGTACACGAAATCGCGCACTTGATTATGTTGCGTGGTCTTGGTTTCAGACTGACCCGTTCTTTCAGGGATAAGGTCAAAGCTTATTCCGACCCTGAATGGCAAGCCAAATGCCTTGCGGGCGAACTGATGATGGATTCCCGCTACATTGCTGGGATGACAAGTGCTGAAGTCGCAAGAAAATGTGGCGTTTCAGAGGAGGCAGCAAAACTACAGTTGAGCAAGATATAAAAATGACGCATTGCCTGAGCAACGCGTCAAAATCGCAAGACTTTGCCGTCTATTGATACTGCAAAATTCATTATAGCGGCACCGACTTGCGGGTTGCAAGTTTTTTTAAGGAGGTGCCGCCTATGAACTGCGAGCACGTAATTACTCAGTCGGGAATGAATCCGAAGTATACGGATTTGTTCAAAGCCTCAGAATTGTTGGGAGCAAGTTTTTCCTTCCCTTACAATTTTCCACTCTTCAAAGCTTCAAAACTGATTCCTGAAAAGCTTATCCCTTTTGATAAGATTTTCCGAGCAAAGAAGGATGATTATGGTGCTTTTGTCCATTTCTTCTTGCAGGATGTTTGCTTTGAGCGCTTTTGGCGTAATCCAGGGAAGTACATTCCCCAACTGAAGAAGTTTGCCGGTTGCATAATGCCGGACTTCAGCCTCTGCTATGATTTCCCGTATCCGCTCCAGTTGTACAACTGCTACAGGAACCGGGTTCTCGGTTTTATAATGTCTTCGAATGGGATTCCTGTGGTGATGAATGCCTCATTCGGTGATGCCAGAACTTTCGATTTCTGTACCGAGGGTATTCCTAGAGGAAGTGTCATTGCCACAGGAAGCCTTGGGACTATGAAGAACCCTGAAGAACGTGAACTATTCCTCAGAGGGTTAGGAGTAATACTCGGAAAACTGGCTCCGTCCGATCTGATTCTTTTTGGTACAGACTCCGAAGATGCTCGAGGTTTATGTGAAGAGTACGGAACTATTCTTCATGTTTTCACTCCCGTATGGGATGGATCCTTCATCACGAGGGAGGTGCTTCATGGGTAAACGTAGTTTTGGTTTTCCGGGGTTGAGAAATACCAGCAGGCAGGGAATACCATCCCATTCTTTGAAGGGGAACCTGAAATCCGTCAAATCAAGCTTTCAATTCAAAAACGGATTTCTAGCCACGAAGTACAAATCAAACGGGAATCGTTTCTACCGTAGATATGCATCAGACAACCCAGTTGAAGATGCCCAAAAACTATTCAGAAGTCTTGGACGGGGTGGAGTACAAAGGGTAATCCGTGATAATAATGGCGGAGTGAAGGGTTGGACAAGGACAATGCTTGGCGGCGATGTAATTACATACCGCCCCAGGCGTTCGTCCGACAACAGTACTGTGGTTGATATCAATATCAGCAGCAGAAGAAGTGGCTTGAAATCACAGAAGATCCACTTCTACCACAAGGAGGCGAAATTATGAAGTCGATGTTTTCCAGATTCGAATTTCTGAAAGACTATGGGAAAAGGCGGCTTTCTTCAATTCAGGCGGTACCTCAGTGGGCTACTGGAGTCAATCATGTAAGCGATGAGGTCGTGCTGAACTTTGAGGACGGCATGCAACTTGTCGTTACTTCAGGATTTGAAGATGTTGAGACATTTTTCGGAATTGATGAGGATGCCGTTTTCTCAATTCGCGAGTGTCGAAACCATATTGCAAAAAGCAATCTGGATGGCCTGGAGATGGCTACTGTACTTGTCGGAGAAAAACCCCAATCGATTGAGGTCTTTTTCGACGAAATCTCCCCTGAAGACAAATCTGAAACCTGCGTCTTCCCCGTTGCGCTTTTCATAAGGACGCCTCTTCGTTCCATCGGCATCTGCAGAGACATGATTAATGGAACATGGCTGGATGCAGAGTTCAGGAACGCCACATCGGAAATGGTTTTCTCTTTGGAAGACATGTGGGAAGGTTGTGGAGAAGACTCTCCGATTACAGTGAAAAGGCAATCCTTCGACTATCTGTCCGGAACGCTCAAGACAGTTGAGGAAAGAGTTTTCACAGGAACCAATGCCCTGGAGTCCGAGGACTGAAGGCATGGGGGCCTCAGAAGGCCCCACCTTTTCGACAGGAAAGGCCGGTGACATCATCTTGGCTCAGGGGTTCTCTGTCTGGGAGAGGAGGTGTTCCTCGTATGTGCGCGACAGGTGGATTGTGCCGCTTTTGTCGTGCCTGTAGTAGAAATAGTCGGTCCGGGCAGGCAGGACAGCGGCACGCAGAGTCTCCTCCGACGGACAGCAGATGCCTGTCGGGGGCAGCCCGACCTTGCGTCTGGTATTGTACGGGGTGAGGTTCTCGAGGATTTCAGGCGTCAGCGGGTTTGTCCAGTCACCGGTCTCGTATCTGGTAGTGGCGTCGATTCCCAACGGCATACCCGCCTCCAGGCGGTTGTGGATCACCGAGCTGATCAGGGCGAACTCGTCAGGATTCTTCGTCTCGGCCGAGATCATGCTCGCAATCACCGCGTACTGGGCCAGGCTGTACGCCCCCTGTGAAACATCGTCGAACAGCGCCCGGGCTGCGTCCATCCACGCCTGAGCCATCTGCGAAGCCAGGTCGTAGGCAAAGTTCCTGCCCCTCTGAACCGTGTAGTCCCCTGCCAGGAAGAAGCCCTCGGCGAAGGGCAGCCCCTTTTCCTCCGCCACGGCCCCCGCCGCCTCTATGAAAGCTCCCGCGGCGGCCAGGTTGCGGGTCGCCAGGGCGTTGTCGATGTCGGCAATCGTCCAGCCGTTGAACATCTTGATTGACAGGGTTGCCCCGCTGTTGGACTGCACGACATTCTGCGAGACGGTTTCCGGCTGGACAGCACTCTGGATGACCGGGGTCTGTGAGGCCGCGGGTCGGGCGGCGGTGTCCCTGTTGAGCACCATCAGGAGCACAACCAGGGCGAGAAGCAACACCCCGAGGCAGACGATTACCGCGTGCAAAAGTGAGAACGGTACGAAAAAGGCCTTGATTGTCCCCCAGAGAGTACGCTCAGGCTTTGCAGGGACGGTAACCGTTGCGGCGGCAACTTTGGCTGCCGGTTCCGGGGCCGGTTTCCCCGAAGTCCTGTCGGTCTTCGGGGCCCGGGGCTTTTTTGCCCCCGGCGCGGCCGGCTTTTTGGCGGATGCCGAGGGTTTTTTTGCCGGTGAAGCCGGCGCAGGCTTTTTGGCCGGAGCCTTTTTGGAAGGGGCTTTGGGAGGAGCCTTGGGCTTCGGGGCGGGGTTCTCACTCGTCAAGGCCGTCACCCTCCTCGTCAAAGCGTGCCCTCAGGGCCTGCTGCTGGGTGCGGATCGACTCGATGTTGAACTTTTCCGACTCGACCTTTGCCTGAAGGTCCTCCTTCTGGCGGTTGAGTTTGGAAATCTCCCCGTCGAGGTAGTCCATCCTCTGGGTGAAATGACCGATGCGCTCCGAGCAGATTCTGCGTGCCTGCTCAAGGGCGTCGATCCGGGAGCGGAGCTGCTCGATGTAGAGGTTGTGCCGGGCAGCGGCTATGGCGGAGACGCAACGGACCAGATCTGCGTTCTCCGGGGCGTCCTGCCAGCGTTCGCGGTTTCGGTAGAGGAACTTTCCGTACTGTTCCTCGGCCAGGCGGGTCTGGTCCTCCTTTTGCTTGAGTTCCAGTTCGAGGTTCTTGAGTCTGGTGTTGCGCGCCCCGGAGCCCAGCGACAGGCGGGCCCGGCTGATCGTCTCGTTTTTTTCGCTGATTTCCTGCCTGAGAGCCAGAAGCTGCCGGCTGCTTTCGGCCAGGTCGGAGACAATTGAGGCGGCCTTCGGGCCGGGCAGGAGTTCGGCCTCGCCGCAGCCCTCCACCAGCCTGCCGGTATCGACAAAGGCCTGTTCCTGCCTCTTTCTGGCAGCCTTCAGACGTCCGTTTGCGACCATCGCCGCCACCGGTGTGCCGGCCTGTTCGAGACGTTCCTCCAGGGCGGAGATTTCGGAGCGATGGACCAGAAGCGGCTCCAGGGCCGGCTCCAGTTCGCCGGGAAAGGTCCCGCTGTCGTAGATTTCGCTGCAGACCGCACCCAGCATGGCAAACAGGCGGGTCCGCTTCTCTTCCAGGGAGCGGATGGTCGAATGGGCTTTGGAGATGGCGGGAGTGGCCTCGGAAATGTCGTTCAGGGCAAGTTGCATCCCCTCCAGACGGGTCCGAACCGCCTGCTCACCCCGACGTGCCGCGAGCACCCCCTCGAGCAGGGTCCGGTCGTCCGAAACGACGGTCGGTTCAGGGTGCGACAGAAACAGCCGGCAGAGGTCGCGGTACAGGGAATCGAGCTCCGCGCGGAGGTTCGCGGCGTCCTTTTCAGGGCTTTGGATTTCGGTGAAAATCGGGGCCATCGGTTAATACTAACATACCGGAGCGTTCCTTGACAAACAAAGGAGGTATCAATATCCTACGGTCAGAACAATCACGAGGACAAATACAAAGTCTATGGAAAGATACGGAAACAGAACAGAAGCCCCTAAGGCGACCGTCGAAAGACCCTGGGTGTTCACCATTTCCCCGGATTCCGCCGCCAAGCTGGACAGCGTCAGCAGTCTGATAAACAATGGCTTCATTCAGGTTCCCGTCCAGAAAAGAAGCCTGTATATCCTTTCTGCGGCCATCAAAACCGCAAAGAAAACCGGGAACCTTTCCTGTCTGGATCCCGAGGCGTGGAATCAGGATGACCTGATTGCCATCCAGGACCCGGCCTCCAGCATAGCCGCCCCCGCGCAGAGAATCATCGACCACCTGCACCGGGAGGATCTCGATCTCAACACCTTCGGACGGATTATCGTTTTCGGCATCGGTCTGGACGAAGAGTCAAACGGCATTTTCCTCAACGACCTGAGCTTCATCATCAGCAAGGTGAGCAACCGGACGATTGAGGTTCATCTTTTCACCGACCGTGAAGAACTCCCTGTGATTTTCTCTTCCGCCGAGAAAAAGGCATGGCAGCCCCAGGCGGCCCGGCCCGAGCGGAAGCAGCCCGCCGAAGGGCGCAGACCGGAATCAAAGCCCGGCCAGCAAGCGCCCCGCAAGGAGTACCCCAAAATGCAGAACAGAAAACCCGAAAAGGTCGATCTGACCTCGATGCCGGAGAGGATACGGCAGACTCTGGAACAGACGCTTGCCTACCCCGAGCCGGAGGAACTCGAGCAGATCAAGCAGATGATCCGAAAGAACGTCCCGTTCGGACGCAGAACCTACTTCGCCGCCTATCTCCTGCTGAGGGCCGCCGGCACCCCGGCACCCCGTCAGGAGCGCAAGCCCCGCGACAACCAGCCCCGCCAGAGAAACGACCGCGCCGACAGACCCGCGCCTGCAGCAAAAACCAAGGCCCGGACTGATGAGCCAGCCCGCAAGGCCGACCGTCCCCAGCGCGAGCGCCCCGCCGTACGCAAGGCTCCCGAAAACGCCAAAAACTTCTACATCAACCTCGGCGGCCAGGACAGGATGAACCCCGCCAAGCTGGCCTCGTTCATCGCCCAGGCAGCGGGAATCAGCCCCGACCAGGTCTGCGCCATCTCGATGAAGGGTTCCTACTCGTTCTTCAGCGTCGCTGAGGAACTTGCCGACAGGATCATCCCCTCGCTGGAGGGCAAGTCCACCGGATACAAACAGATCAAGGTCAACTACGCCAACGGCCCCAAGAAGGACCGCGCCGAGGCCCCTGCTGCGGAAGATGCAGCTCCCACAGTTGCCGAGCCGGTTTCCGAACCCGTCGTGGCGCCTGAAAGCACACCGGAGCCCGTACAGGAACCCGAGCCCGCGCCCGAACCGGCCGAAGAGGCACCGGCGGATACGCAGGAATGACAATCACCCGTCTGCAGGTCGGACTGATAGGCACCAACTGCTACATCATACGCCCTGATGACGGAAAGACATACGTAATAGATCCGGGTGACGCCGCGCAGAGAATCGAAGATGCGGCGCCGAACCCGGATTTCTTTTTGCTCACCCACGCCCACTGGGATCATCTGCTGGCTCTGGAGGAGCTTCACAAACGTTTCCCGCAGGCCGCAATCTGCGTTCATCCTGCAGCGATGTACAACACCGACGATATTGTGGGCCTGATGCAGGCCATCGACCCTGCCCTGGCCCGGCACTGCGCCTCCAAGGTCGGGAACCTCCCTCCTGCCGACGTCAGGCCGCGCGACGGTGAGACGGTCGGGCCGTTTGAAGTGATCCACACCCCGGGCCACGAACCCGGATGCGTCTGCTATTACCTGAGGGATGAGAACGTTCTGTTCTCCGGCGACACCCTGTTTGCCGACTGCTGCGGGCGGACCGACCTGAAAGGCAGCTCGCCGGCACAGATGCGGAAATCTCTTCTGAAGCTTCAGACCATCATCCGGCCGGACACCCGGATCCTTCCCGGTCACGGGGCGGAGGGAAAGGCTTCCTTCGCGCTGGAGTCCTCGCTTGCGATGTGCTGACGGTCGGGTCTTGCCCGGAAACCGGATCAAATCCCGGCTTGGAGCCGGACTTTTATAGTGCTATTATTTGCCCATGAATGAAGAACTTCCCGCCCGGAGAATAAGAATCGTGCTCGTCGACACCCAGGACGGGGCGAACATCGGCAGCGTGTGCAGGGCCATGAAGACCATGGGCCTGACGCAGCTGGTGCTGGTCACGGGCCGGGAGTACTCCGAGGACAGGGTCCGGACGCTGGCTCTGCACGCGTCAGATCTGTGGGAGAACCGGGTCGAGTTTCCGACACTGCAAGAGGCGCTGAAGGACAGCATCCTCAGCGTGGCCTCAACCAGACGCAAGGGCAAGTTCAGAAAGGCCGCCGCCCTGTCGCCGAAACAGCTGACACAAAAGGTTTCCGACCTCGGCGAGGGAACGGTCTCGATTGTGTTCGGCAGGGAGTCGGACGGGCTGACCGATGAAGAGGTAAACCTCTGCGACGCCGTGGTCACCATACCGACGAGCGACCTTTTCCCCTCGCTCAACCTGGCCCAGGCTGTGCAGATCATCTGCTACGAACTGTACACCGGGCTGCGGCAGTGGCCGTCGGGTATGGTCGTCGCCTCCCGCGAAAAGCAGGAGCAGGCGGTCGGGCGGATAATTGAGGAAATCGCTCAGACGGGCTATTTCAAGACGGACGACGAACGCCGGCTGACGACGGTCTTCATCCGGGACATGATAGCCCGCAGCGGTCCGGCGGACAGTGAACTGGCCAGAATCGAAAAGGTGTTTTCCAAACTGTCCCGGATCAGGGTCCATCATACATAGGGGGCTGCCATGGAAGAAGGCAACGCAAGGAATCTGAAGCACATACGAACCGCGCTGATCGTCATCGCGGCGATTCTGGTGCTCTGCGTGTTGAAGGTGGCGCGGGAGGTGACGCTTGAGATAGTCCTGTCGGTCTTCCTGTTTCTGCTCCTGTCCCCGCTGACGCGCAAGATGGACGGGGCCAGGTTTCCCCGCTGGCTTTCCACCCTGCTGTCGGTGATTATCTTCTTCATCGTGATTGCCGCGGCCGTGATGTTCTTTTTCAACGCGGTCAACCAGCTGCTGAGGACATTGCCCAAGTACAGCGGCAGGCTGGCAGAGATCGAGCATATCGCCACTGTGTGGCTCGGCAGCATAGTCGACCTGCCGGAGAACTTCTCCCTGAGCAGCGATCTGAACATCGACTGGATCGGAGTGGCGGTCACGGCCCTGAGACAGGTCTCATCGATGGCGGTGACAATCGTCAGCCGCGGGGCGTTGGTGATTCTCTTTGTCGTGTTCCTGCTGATCGAGCGCGAGGCGGTCGTTCCGAAGCTGACCCTGCTGGTGCGCTCAAAGGACCCGGAGACCGTCGCCCAGATTTTTGCCAGGGTCAACAGACAGATTTCCAAGTACCTGGCCCTCAAGACCCTGATAAGCGCCGTAACCGGCGTGGCCTTTTACGTAATATGCAGGGTACCGGGACTTGAATTCGCCGTACTCATCGGTGTTCTGGCCTTTGTTATGAACTTCATCCCGACCATCGGAAGCATCGTCGTCACTTTGCTGACCATTCTGATGGCGGTGCTGCAGTTCTTCCCCCTCTGGAACCCGATTCTCTTCATCACAGTGTCCGCCATAGTGGCCCAGATGGTCCTGGGCAACATCCTCGACCCGCGGGTCCAGGGGAACCAGCTCAACCTCAGCCCGGTCATCATCCTGTTTTCCCTGACGGTCTGGGGCTACATCTGGGGAGTGCTGGGGATGTTCCTCGCCGTCCCGATGATGAGCATGTCCCAGATCTGCTTCGCCAACTTCGAACAGACCAAACCCCTGGCGAAGTTCCTCGCCGGCAGCGTCAGGCGCAGGGAGCACAGGCACAAAAAAGACAACCCCCAGCAGGATTTCATAGACAGCATCGTACTGCCCGAATCAAAAAGCGACCGGCAGACTTGACAAAAAGATAAACTGCCTGCATATTACCTAGACCGACGTCGACGACGGCGCCGGACCGGAGGGTGCTGAATGCAGAAGGAACTTACCCCGTTTGAGGAGGAAATGCAGGAAATCCTGCTGAAAAAGAGGCAGGACATCCTGGAAAAACTGGCCAAGAGCAATGAGGATTTCCAGGCCCTGGCCTCTCAGATGGGTGCCAAGGACTCAATCGACATGTCCGTCGAATCACTCGTCTTCAAAAAGATGGAGGCGATGAACCAGCACGAAGCTTCGGTTCTCAGATCGGTCGACTACGCGATAATCCGCATCCGCGAAGGCCGCTACGGAATCTGCCCCAAGTGCGGTTGCCGCATCCCTGAGGAGAGGCTCCGCGCCATCCCCTATGCCGTGCTGTGCATCAGCTGCAAGAACCAGGAGGAAGCCGGCAAGTAGGCCAGGCGCCGGGCCTTTTGGCCTGGTTTGGAGAGAATTTGTAAAAAGAGGCCAAAAAACTGGCCTCTTTTTTTCAATTTCGCAATTTCGAGGCCAATCGACTGGCCTCTTTTTTTCATTTTTTCAATTTCGAGGCCATCACTCGGCCTGAGGCTGCTCGGCCTGCTTCTCCTCGGCCTGGAACAGTCTGACCTTGACCCCGAGCACCGGATAGCCGCCGTAAATCCAGAATCCGAGAATCCCGTATCTGAACCCGTCGCTGGTGACAGCCGTCGGAAGGATTGCCTTCAGCCCGGCGCGCAGAAGAATCAGGGTAATCAGCCCGATGATGTATCTGAAGAACTTCGCGCGGACGTTGCCCTCGACGGAGAACGGCACCGTCTTTTCCTCAAGCCCGAATCCGAGCAGGGCTCCTCCGAACATGGCAAGCACGGTCACCAGGTCCCTGAAGGCCGTCTTGTCCGCGCCGGCGAAGTCGACAAGGATGCCGAAAAACAGACCGGCGGCGAAGAGGAATCCTCCCACGAACCAGCCGATGCGGACCGCTTTTTCGGTGTCGCTCATCAGTCTGGTCAGGAACTCGTTGAGGCCGAAGGTCATGCAGATTCCCAGGATGATTCCGCACAGGACATCAGTCGGCCAGTGGACGCCCAGATACAGGCGCGACAGGCCGACCAGGACAATCATCGCGGCGCAGATGAAGGACAGGCCCTTTTTGCGGAAGTTGACCGCCACGGAGGAGTACAGCGAGGCGGCGTTTGTGCTGTGGCCGCTGGGAAAGCTGTAACCGGTAGCGCCCTCGAGCTCCTTTCCGGTCAGGCCCTCGATTACCGTAAAGGGTCTGGGGTAGCGGACGATGGCCTTTACGATGTTCATCACCGTGTTTGCCGAAATCAGGATGAGACCCATCACCAGACCTTTGCGCTTGTTTATACACCACAGGACCAGGGCGATGATGGCCATGGCGGCAACATCCTGCCCCATCCAGGTGATGAGCGACGCGGCCTTGTCCAAAGTCCCGTTTCCGATGCGCTGGAAAAAAAGGAGGATGTTCTGCTGCATCAGATTCTGGCCTCTCTCTCTATGTCGAGGAAGTAGCGGTAGGTTCCGACCTTCAGTTCGTCGCAGGCGGCGTCGTCACAGGCGATGATGGCCTTGGGATGCATCTGCAGGGCGCTGCAGGTCCAGCTCTGGCTGACTCCGCCCTCGACGACGGCGGCCAGGGCGCGGGCCTTTGCGTGGCCGTTGATGAGGATGATCACTTCCTTTGAGGCTGTGACGGTTCCGACGCCTACTGTCAGCGCGGTGGTCGGGACCTTTGACACGTCATGGTCGAAGAAGCGGGAATTGACGATGCGGGTGTCCTCGGTCAGGGTCTTTACCCTGGTGCGGCTGGTGAGGCTGGAGAACGGCTCGTTGAAGGCGATGTGTCCGTCGACTCCGATTCCGCCCATGAAGAGGTCGATTCCGCCGGCCTGGGCGATGCGCTTCTCATAGCCGTCGCACTCGGCCTGCAGGTCCGTCGCCATTCCGTTGAGGATGTTGACGTTTTCCTTCTTTATGTCGATATGGTTGAAGAAGTTGCTCCACATGAAGTACCAGTAGCTCTGCTCGTGGTCACGCGGCAGGCCGACGTACTCGTCCATGTTGAAGGTGACGACGTTCCTGAAGCTGACCTTGCCCTCTTTGTTGAGGCGGATCAGCTCGCGGTACACTCCGAGCGGAGTCGAACCGGTGGGAAGTCCGAGGACGAATTTCTCCCCGCCCCTGGCATTGATCGCATCGGCAATGTACTGTGCGGTCCAGGCGCACATCTTCTCATAATCTTTCTGGATGACAACTCTCATAGAATCCCCCTGACTCAAGGTTTTTCCATATTTTAATCCATGAAGGCACCCCGAATCCACATGATGTTGACAAGATTCGGAGCTAAATGCTAGTATCTGTCTTGCTTGAGGGAGTAGCGAAGCTGGTTATCGCGCTGGCCTGTCACGCCGGAGATCGCGGGTTCGAGCCCCGTCTCTCTCGAAAAGGACCTGATGAGGGTCCTTTTTTTGTGCCCTTTCACCGTGCCGGATTGACCGGCCAGGCACTCGGGGCTAGGATTCAGGTATGCAGGAATCCAAAGCAAACGTGGTTCTCACCGGCGCGGCCGGAGGCATGGGGACAGCCGTCGCCCGGGTGCTCAACCAGGCCGGCTATCAGGTCATAGGCCTGGACATCAGGGAGCCTGTTGACTTCCCCGGGCGTTTCATTCCCACCGACATCACCGACCCATCCTCAGTCGAAAAGGCCGCCCTCGCGGTTTCAGCCATAGGTCCGCTGAGGGCAATCGTCCACACCGCCGGCATCTACGACCTCAATTCGCTGCTTGAAATCAGCGAGGAGGACTTCATCCGGATCTGGAACGTCAATCTTTTCGGCATCTACCGGGTCAACAAGGCCCTCTTCCCCCTTCTGGCAAATCAGGGCGATTCCGGGTCGATCGTCATCGTATCGAGCGAACTCGCCCCATTGGACCCGCTTCCGTTCACAGGACTGTACGCTGTGACCAAGTCGGCAATCGAGAAATACGCCCAGGCCCTCAGGCAGGAGGTCCAGACCAAAGGCTGCTTTGTCTCGGTGATCCGGCCCGGCGCGGTTGACACGGGGATGGTGTCCCGGTCGCAACAGTGTCTGGAGCGCTTTGTAAATGAAACGAAGCTGTACAAGGTCAACGCCGCCAACTTCAAACGGGTCGTCGACCGGGTCGAAAGCAGGACAATCCCGCCGCAAAGAATCGGAAAACTGGTCCTCAGGGCCCTTGAGTCCTCCCGGCCGGCCTACGTCTACAAGGTAAACCGCAACCCCGGCCTGCTGCTTCTGAACCTCCTGCCGCTGCGCCTGCAGAACAGAATCATAAAAGGAATAATTACAAATAAAGGCTGACCGCCGGGTCCGCAATCAGTGGGAAACCGGGCCCTTGAGAATGACCCAGAGCACGCCGCTGCCGCCGCTTTGGGCCGGCGGGGTCAGAATCCGGCTGACCTTGCCGCAGCCGGCGAGATAGTCCGCCGCCGCCTGTCTGAGCACCGGCGCCCCCTGCTCCGAGTGAATCCCCTTGCCGGTGACGACGGCGACCTTTCTCAGGCCCTTTGAAACGCAGTTGGAAATGAACGCCTCCAGGCTGGCCAGCGCCGCGTCGCGCTTAAGCCCGTGGAGGTCGATGCTGTCCTGCGGTTCCATAGCCCGCAACTGGGTGACGGTGGGCGCCGTCGGCCTGTTCTGTGACCTGTCGTCGCCTTTTTCACGGATAAGGCGGGAAACAGAGGCGCGGTTGTCCTTTTCCCACTGCTCAAGGATGGAACCGAAATCGGCCATGCTCAGTTTTGACTCAGGCAGGCGACGGCCTGTTCCTTTGTCAGGGCGCGGCAGGCTGCCTCATCGCTCCGGCAGTCGGCCGGCAGGCGGTAGTTCTTGTCCCCGTGCCTGAGGTAGTAGCCGTACCTGCCGAAGAGGATGGCCAGATTCTGTCCCTCGTGGTCACCGAAATCGACCACAGGCTGCTTTTTGCCGCCCGCCGGGGCAGACGATGAGGTCTTGCCCTTTTTTGACGAAGAAGAGCGGCGTTCCGGCTTCGGTGCGGACAGGGTCTGAAGGGCGGTCTCCAGCGAGAGGCTGAAGAGGATATCGTAGTTCGCGACGCTGCGGAATTCCTTGCCGCAGGCCACGTACGGGCCGTATTTGCTGATTCCGATGCTCACGTCGGTGCCCTCGGGGTTCTGTCCAAGAACCTTCGGGAGCTCAAAGAAGTTGCTGATCATCTCCGGGGTGACCGACTCGGGCCTGAGGCGCGGGGGAACGGAGACGCGGCGGGGTCTCTGGCCGTTCTGGCCCAGGCCGATCTGCCAGTATTTGCCGTAGCGGCCCTCCATGAGATAGACCTCCTCTCCGGTGGGCAAGGTGCATACGCTTCTGGGCCCGGTGTCGGATGACTGGCTTTCGCCGCTGCGCAGGGCCTCGATCGCCTCATCGGTCACCGAAGACGGGAAGGTTCCCGGGGGTATGGAGATATTCTTCGAGCCGCTCTTTACGTAGGCGCCATAGGGCCCGATGAAGACCTGGTTTTCCGGCGAAAGCTGCGGCAGAACAATCTGCTTGGCGCTGGCAGCGTCAATTGCCTTGAGTGCCACGGCGCAGCGGTGGCGCAGGCCGTTCTCGCCCTCGTAGA
The DNA here is from genome assembly GCA_017614375.1 of Spirochaetales bacterium. Taxonomy (GTDB): domain Bacteria; phylum Spirochaetota; class Spirochaetia; order Sphaerochaetales; family Sphaerochaetaceae; genus JAAYFO01. The sequence continues at coordinate 11,017 of JAGABZ010000006.1, read as the reverse complement.
ACTGCTTGAGATAACTCAGCTCGTCCATCTCGCCGCGGGCCAGCAGGTCCAGGCTGTTCTCCATGTCCTTTGTGAAGTCATAGTCGATCAGCCCGGGGAAGTTGGCCTGCAGAAGCTGGATTACGCCGAATCCGGAGAAAGTCGGAACCAGGGAGTTGGACTCCTTGACCACGTACTGCTTCTCCATGATCCGGTCGATGATTGCCGCGTAGGTCGAAGGCCGGCCGATGCCCATCTTCTCAAGGGCCTGGACCAGCGTGGCCTCGGTGTAGCGCACCGGCATCTTGGTCTCGTGCGAAACCGGCTCGAGTGACTGGGCAGCCAGCACAGTGCCGTCGGCCAGTTCGGGGATGGCGCCGTTTTCCTCGGTCTCGTCCTCGTCCCTGCCCTCGACATAGACCCGGATGAATCCGGGGAAGTCGGTCCTGGTTCCGGTGCACTCAAACAGACAGTCGTCCACGGCGATGGCCATGGTCACCGCCGTTTTCCTGGCGTCGGCCATCTGGCAGGCCACCGTGCGCTTGTAAATCATCGAATACAGACCCAGCTCGCGGCCGCTCAGGCCGGTGTCCTCCGGTCTGGTGAAATGCCCGTCTACGGTGGCGGGGCGGATTGCCTCGTGCGCCTCCTGGGCATTGGCGCTTCTGGCCGAGTAGCGGCGGACCGAAGCGGAGAGGTACTCCTCGCCGAAAACGGAGGCGACCTCAGCCCTGGCCGCCTTGGTGCCCTCGGATGAGAGTGCCGGGCTGTCGGTTCTCATGTATGTGATGAATCCGCGCTCGTACAGCGTCTGGGCGATTCTCATCGTGTCCTTTGCGCTGAGGCGGAGCTTGCGGTTGCCTTCCTGCTGAAGGGTCGAGGTTGTAAACGGAGCGGCCGGGTGCAGCAAAAGAGGACGCTGGAGCGTGGAACTCACCGTCCAGACACCGTCGCGGAGCCTTGAGGCCAGCTCGGAAGCGGAGGCCTCGTCCAACAGGAGGGTGTTCTTCTTACCCTTGTACTCACCCGTCTCGGCGTCAAAGGACTTGCCGTCGGCGACCCTGCGCTCACCTACCTGGACCAGTCTAGCCTCAAAGGCGGAGCGGCCGCTTGAGAAGCGGGCCCTCAGTCCCCACCAGCAGCCCGGGCGGAAAGCCATCCTGGCCTTTTCGCGCTCGACGATCAGCCTCAGTCCCGGAGACTGGACCCGCCCGGCGGAGAGCTTCTTGTTGGACAGTTTCTTCCACAGAATCGGGCTGATCGAATAGCCGAACAGCCTGTCCAGAATGCGGCGGGCCTCCTGGGCGTTGACCAGATTCATGTCGATGTCCCGGCCGCCGGCAAAGGCCTGGAGGATGGCAGAACGGGTAATCTCGTGAAAGACCATCCTGCGGTACGGCACCTTGGGCTTGAGCACCTCGACCAGATGCCACGAGATGCTCTCCCCCTCGCGGTCTTCATCAGTTGCCAGAATCAGCTCGTCGGCCTTTTTCAGCGCGCTCTGAATCTGGGCGATGACCTTCTGCTTACCTTCTATTATCTCAAAGCGCGGCTTGTAACCGTGCTCCACATCTATCGACAGGCTGTCCTCAGGGAGCGCCCTGATATGGCCGTTGCTGGCCAGTACCGTGCAGTCCGAAGGCAGGAACTTCGAGATGGTCCTGGCCTTGGTGGGCGACTCGACGATGATCAGTTTGTTCGTTGTGTTTTCCGCCATTGGAACCTCCGTGAACGGGTGGGCAGTGCAGATAATATTGATTACATTCAAAATCTTTTGTCAACTGCAAGTTGCAATTCACGCCCTTCTGGGTCATATTAAGTGGTATGAGGAAAACAGCCCTTCTTGCCGTCATCGCCGCGGTTCTCATACTCTGCGGCTGCACCGTCACACAGACCGTGTCCCTCGGCCAGAAAGGCGGCGGAAGCACCGGCGTCACTCTCGAGACAACCGACTTCTTCAAGGATCTGATTGTCGACCTGACAAGCTTCACAGACCTCGGAGAGGACGACGGCCGCACCCCCGACACGGTCCTTCTGGATCGCTCCATCGGCACTCTCTGGGCCAACATCCAAAAGAGCTCCGCCTCGACATCCTCGTACTTCTGGCGCACCCCGGAGCGGGTCTACATGGGTGAGATCAGCTTCAGCAACCTCCCGGCGCTGATTGCCGACCTCGGGGCCAAAGCCAACCGGTCCGACATCGACTCGCTGTTCAGACTCGAAGACAAATCCCTGACGATCCGCATAGCCATGGAGAACTGGCACGTGCTTACCGAACTCGTGCCCTTCCTGACCGAGGAGAACTTCGAAACCTACGGCCCCGTGTACAACCACGGTCAGGACGAGGAGGAGTACCTTGAGATGATGGACTTCATCCTCGGCGACGAAACCTCAGCCCAGATCCTCGGCTCCCGGATAATCCTCCGCATCACCGCGCCCGGCCGCATCACGGACACCAACGGGACCCCCGAATCGGCGGACACCGTGGCCTTTGCCATCCCGCTGATCCGGCTCCTGCTGCTCAACGAGGACATCGAGCTTCATCTGTCCTGGGAGTGATTTCCTTTATTTCCGGCCAAGGCCTGACCGTCCCCGCCTATACGTTGAACCTGAAATGCATGATGTCGCCGTCCCGGACCGTGTAGTCGCGGCCCTCCAGGCGCATCTTTCCCGCTTCGCGGACCTTCTGCTCCGAACCGTAGGCAAACAGATCGTCGCAGTTGTAGACATCGGCGCGGATAAAGCCCTTTTCAAAGTCGGTGTGGATGATTCCCGCCGTCTGCGGAGCCTTCATCCCGTCCCGGAACGTCCAGGCCCTGTCCTCGTCGCTACCGGCGGTGAAGAAGGTCCTCAGCCCCAAAGTCCTGTATGCGCTGCGGATCAGCTGCCCCAGGGCGCTCTCCTCCAGCCCGACCGACTCCAGGAACTCCTGACGTTCCTCCCGGCTCTCCAGTGCGGCGATTTCAGCCTCGATTTTTCCGCAAACGACCACCACCTCGGCCCCCTCGGCCGCGGCGATTGCGCGGACCTTGGCCACATAGGGATTGGAGTCGTCCCCTATTGAGTTCTCGTCGATGTTGCACACGTAGATGACAGGCTTGAGGGTAATCAGATGCAGATCGGACACAAGCGCCGTCTCGTCCTCGGTCAGCCCCAGGGCGCGCACCTGCACCCCGTCGGACAGGGCTCCCTGCAGGCGCTCCAGCAGCGGAATCAGCACGGCGGCCGTCTTTTCCTCGTCCTTTGAGATTCTGGACAGCTTTTTGGCCTTTGCCAGACGCTTTTCCACAGTCTCCAGATCCGCCAGAGCCAGCTCGATGTTGATGGTGGCGATGTCGTCGGCCGGGTCGATGCGGTTGCTGACATGGATAATGTCCGGGTCCTCGAAGCAGCGCACCACATGGGCTATGACGCCGACCTCCCTGATGTTGGCCAGAAACTGGTTGCCCAGTCCCTCGCCCTTGGAAGCCCCGGCCACCAGGCCGGCAATATCGACGAACTGGAACACCGCCGGAACAACCCTGGCCGGAGGAATCAGGCGGACGATCTCGTCCAGCCTCCTGTCCGGCACATTGACGGTTCCTATGTTCGGGCTGATCGTGCAGAACGGATAGTTGGCCACCTCAGCCGGAGCCGAGGTCAGAGCCGAGAAAAGAGTAGATTTTCCCACATTCGGCAGACCGACTATACCGCAGTTCAGGGCCATTTGAACCTCCCTCCGGACGCCCTTGATTGACGCCCTGCACGGCCGAAATTATACTTGAAACATGATTGAATTGAAAGAGGAGGCCGTCTTCAACGCAAAGGCGGTCCTTGTCTGCCCCCGCTTCACCCCCTCGGCCGACCCCATCCGCCAGGAGGAGACCGCCGCTTTGTGCCGCACCATGGGCCTGGACGTCATCGCCGTCCTCGACGCCCCCCTCAAAGTCCCCAAAGCCGCCACCTACATAGGCTCGGGAAAGGTAGAGCAGCTCGCCGCCCTGGCCGATGAAACCGGCTGCGCCATCGCCGTCTTTGACTGCGACCTCAGCCCGACGATGCAGCTGAATCTGGAGCAGGCCACCGGGCTGTGCATAATCGACCGCCAGGAAGTGATAATCCAGATCTTCGCCGACCGGGCCCGCACCCGCGAGGCCAGAATCCAGGTAGATCTGGCCCGGCTCAAATACTCCCTGCCCCGCCTCAGCCGCAAGTGGACCTCCCTCTCCCAGACCAGGGGCGGAGTGCGCGGAGGCAAGGGCGCCGGCGAAAAGCAGCTCGAGCTCGACCGCCGCTACGTCGAATCCCGCATCCGCTCACTGCAGCGCGAACTGGACAAGGTCAAACGCCAGCGCTCCGTCCAGCGGGGCAGCAGGATGGGCGGCGACATCCCCAAGATTGCCCTTGTCGGCTACACCAACAGCGGCAAGTCCTCCCTGCTCAACGCCCTCTGCGGCAGCGATGTCCTGGCCCAGGACAAGCTGTTCGCCACCCTCGACCCGGTGACCCGGCGCCTGGGCCTGCCTGACTCAAGCGTTGCCCTGCTTACCGACACCGTCGGCTTTGTCCGCGACCTGCCCCACCAGCTGATCGACTCTTTCCGCTCCACCCTCGAGGAGGCCGCCCTCGCCGACGTGCTTCTGCTGATCTGCGACGCCACCCACCCCGATGTGCTGCTGTGCTTCGAGACGGCAATCGGCGTCCTTGAGGAACTCGGCTGCAAGGACCGGAAAACAATAGTGGTAATAAACAAGATGGACGCCCTCACCCCCGAACGCGAGGGCCGCCTCGGAATTCTCGAGGCCCGCGCCTCACAAATCACTCCGGTCCCTGTTCAGAAGATAAGCGTCCTGACCGGCTTCGGCCTCAAAGCCCTCCGCAACTGTATCTCACAGGTAATCCGCAGCCCGCTGTCCGAATCGGAACAGGGCCCCTGCCTTCAGTCCCTGTAGCTGACGGCCAGCTGGCCACAGGCCCCGCTGATCCCACGCCCGCGCGAGAACCTGCGGGTGTACTGGACCCCCAGCCTGTCCAGAGCCGAGCAGAAACGCTCCAGCTCCTCGTCCGTCGGTGTGCTGAAATCCAGCTCCGCCCCCGGGTTGTATGGAATAAGGTTCACAATCACATCCAGCCCGGCACAGTACTCGGCCAGCCTCCTGGCGTCGGCGTCGGTGGTGTTTATTCCGCTTATAAGGCAGCACTCGAATGTGATTCTCCGCCCGAAGTGCTTCTGGTACTGCACCAGGGCATCGTGAAGCGCCCCCAGACTGAAAGTCCTGGCCACCGGCATCAGGCTCTCCCTCTTGGACTGGATCGCCGTGACCAGGGACACAGCCAGTTTCACCGGCACATCAGCCCGGCAGAACTGCCTGATTCCCGGAACTATGCCGCAGGTTGAGACTGTCATCTTCCTGTGACTGAGATTGATTCCGTCGGGGTTGTGCAGGTAGGCTATGGCCTCAAGCACGTTGGGCAGGTTCGCCAGAGGCTCGCCCATCCCCATGAATACAATGCTGTCAATCTCCTCACCCAGGTTCATCAGGTGAATGTACTGCTCGATGATCTCATACGGGCGCAGGTTCCTGAGCAGTTTCATCGTCCCGGTGCGACAGAATCTGCAACCCATCGCGCAGCCGCTCTGACTGGACAGGCACGCCGCCGTATGACCCGACTCGGACCTCAGCAGGACGCACTCGATGACCTGGCCGTCCTCCATCCTCACCCCGAGCTTCATAGCCCCCGTCTCATCGGTACTTCTGGCCACGACTTCCGAGGAGATGAAACTCCCGCCTCCGGCCAGGGACTGCCTGAGGGCCAGGCTGAGGTCGGTCATCTTCAGCGGGTCGTACACGCCCTTTGCCAGCCACCGCCAGATCTGGCGTGCCTGATAATCTTTTTCCAGCCCCAGACGCTCTCTGATGGCCCGGGGGTCGATTCCGTAGAGACTGCCCATAGCCTGATTCTAACGCCGATGAGGCGGATGGTACAACATCGGGAATCCGTGAAAGTTGCTTGAAAAGACCCGGCATCGGGACGTATAATGTCAATCGAAGAATAAACCGGATTCGTCCGGGTTTACAGGAGAAAAAAATGAAGAAACTCGTAATTGTGCTCGCGCTCGTCGCTCTTGTCCTGGTTCCCGTAGCCGCAGCAAAGAATGTTGCCGCCATCGGTCTCGAACTCGGTCTGCCCACCGGTATCACCTTTGACTACAAGCTTGACAACAAGTGGGACGGATACACCACAGTCGCCTTCGGATTCGGCAACGTTTCCTACATCGACGCTGTAATCGGCGGACAGTACAAGTTCTCCGATTTCAAGATTGACAAGATGCAGTGGGACCTCAACGCCGGTCTCCAGGTCGGAATCAACCTCTGGCTCGGCGACAACAACGGACTCGGACTGGCCTTCCGCGGCACCGTTTCCGCCTCTCATGACTGGACCTGGAAGGACGTAGGCGACTTCACAATCTACCTCCGCGGCGGCATCGGATACGCTGTAGCCCTCTCCGGCAATTTCACCGGCGGCATCAGCCCCTGCCTGGCCCTCGGCCTGGTCTATCACCTCTAAGATTCCCCTCCGGAATCAGGGAGCATCGCTTAGGCGGTGCTCTTTTTTTATCCGCGGTGGCCCGGGACTTGCCCATCCACCCTTAATCCGCAGTATCCGAAATTCCGCCTCATTTCCGTATTTTGGGATACTCCTGTATCCGAAATCCGCCGGACAAGCGTTTTTTTCGGACACCCGGTATCCGAAAAGAACTGTCTCAAGCCGGTTTTCGGATACCCATACCCTGCCCTGCAAAAAAAGAAAGTTTTTCTCAGCGATTCGGGGTTTCGCGCAGATAGAGGGGAAAGGAGAAAGCTATGCTGGAAGCGAAACACCGGATTCAAGACAGGCTCAAGGAGATTGACTCAATCCTCAGAAGGGAGCCCACTGCCGCGGAGGGATACCTCGTGTACAGGAAAAGCAAGGGAAAGGCCAGGTTCTGTCTGCGCACAAAAGATGGGAAAGAGCACTACCTCGGGCAAGCCCGCCGCAGGGAAATCTGCCTGCTGGCCCAGAAAAAGTATGAGCTCATGCTCAGGGCGGCCGCAGAAATGGAGAGGCGCAGGCTGAAAGCGGCTCTGGAGCTACTGGAGAAGGTAAAACCCTGCGAGAACGCATACGGGGAGCTTTCTCCGATGCTGAAGCCGTTTGTCGAGCCGTACAACGGGACGGATGAGGCGTACGCCCGAAAGTGGCAGGAAACCCGGTTCGGACAGAAAAAGATGGACTCCGACAAGATCAGCAAGACATTGCGCGGGGACAAGGTCAGATCAAAAAGCGAAGCCATAATCGCGGACCGGCTGTATCTGGCAGGGATTCCTTATCACTACGAGGCGCCGTTCGAGGTCAGAGGCCATGGCTTCTGTTATCCGGATTTCATGGTTCTGAACAAAAGAACCAGGCAAGTCTTCAGATGGGAGCACTTCGGGAGGCTGGATAATCCGAAATACTGCATGGCTTCATTCAGGAAGCTCTGTCTTTATGCGGAAAACAACCTGATTCTCGGCAGAAATCTGCTGGTGTCTTTCGAGACCGGGGATCAGCCATTGGACACGGACTACATAGACCTGCTGATTGAACGGAACCTGAAATAAGCCCCGCTTTGGGCCGGATGTGGGACTGCGCCGGGGTCACTTCACCCCTCGAAACGCCGGGCTACCAGTTGTTTTCCTCTGACTGGCGTATCCTTTCCTCCTCTTCTTCCCATCTGCGCTGATCGTCGTAGAACTGATTAAGCTGTCTGAGCCTTTCCTCTTCTTCCTCCTCTTCTTCCCTGATGCTCTCGGCTATTCTGGCGTTTTCCTTTCTGATTCTTTCTTCTCTTTCTCTCCTGTACCTGTGGATTTCGAGTATTTTGTCACAGGCGGCGGACGAGACCTCACGGTCACCGGATTCATAGGCCATCTGGAACCATTTCTCGGCCTCCGAATCGCTGCGGTTCACGCCATTACCGGTTTCATAACAGACACCGACTTTGTACATTGCCACGGCATCTCCTTTTTCCGCAGCTTTCTTGAGGTTGTCTATCTCAATTGTTTTTCCGATTCTCTTAAGACTTGCGGCTGCATCTTTATTTCCCAGTGACGCAGCCTTTTCATACATTTCGGCAGCCTTTGAATAGTTTTTGCTGAAGTATACTCCCTGCTCATAGAATTGCCCGAGTCTGTAGATGGATCCGGCGTGTCCTTTGTCCGCGGCTTTCTTTGTGAACTCAACGCTCCTGGTGATGTCTTTGCATACACCGAATCCGTTCAGATATGCGTGGCCCAGAAGATCCAAGGCCTCCCTCGCACCGTTATTTGCAGCTTTCATTGCCAGACTGACTGCCTTTGCCTCATTTTCATGGACACCCCGTCCTGTATAGTAAGCATTGGCCAGGAGAGCCATCGCTTCAGTATTGCCCTTATCCGCGGCCCTTCTGGCCAGCTCGACAGCTTTGGGATAATCCACCTTTACGCCATTCCCAAGGTAATAAAAACGACCCAGATAAAGCTCAGCGTTGGTAAAGCCCTTGTCGGCAAGTCTTTGAAGTCTTTGTATTGCAGACTTCTTTGATTCGTTGACACCGATTCCGCAAAAAAGCATATCTGCTGTTCTGAACGTTGCCTGATCATAACCTAAATCAGAACTCTTCTCATACCATTTGAAAGCTTCCGCACAATCTTTCTTCTGATCCAGTAAGCCGTCAAGGTAAACATCGCCCATACAATAGCAAGCCAGGGGATGGTTTTGCTTTGCCGCACTTGACAAGAAATAGAAAATAGTTTCCGCATCTGCCAGTCGCTCCAGGCTCCTTGCCATCCAGTATTGGGCCGCGGCATCTCCGTTTTCTGCTGCCTTGTGATACTTTTCTTTCAGCTCGTTCTTGCAGATCAGCAGTTTCTTTGAGTACTGTTCTTGCAGCTCCGGGTCCGATTCGCTCGAATAGGCATCGTTCAGCTTGTCAAACGCCATTTCATAGCTTTGCCCGACTCCTTTTCCGATCAGATACATATTCCCGAGTCTGAAATCAGCCCTGCTGCAACCCTGCACGGATGATTTGCGGTACCACTTCAATGCTTCGGCGTAGTCCTGCGGTACTTTTTCACCATAATAGAAAAGATCCCCATAGTCGCATTGCGCGAACTTATCGAAATCCTCTGCCGCCTTATGGTACAGCTCAGCAACATCTATTCCGTACTTGCGCGCTATCTGGTCCTGACGTTTTTCCGAATCAGATGCTTCCCTGTTATTTGCGACCCTGTTCCTCAACTCCCTGAAACTCTGGGATGTCAGGATTTTATACAGGACATAAAAGACAATTGTGAAGGCTAGGATAGGAAAAATACGCAAAGCTTACCCCCTCGCTTATTGATCGGATTGGCCGGATTGACCGGACTGACTGAATTCTTTTTTATACTTGTCCAATATCCATCGTAGTGAACCGGGATCGTCTTCACCGTTTCCGGGACCTATCTCCATTCCTCCATCTTCGGGAAACCTGACGGAGTTACCGGCCTGTAAAGCCCACAGAACGACATCGGAGTTGGCATAGTGATGATCTGCAGCAACCTTGAATGCTTTCATTGCCTTGAAGTTGTCCTTAGGGACACCATCGCCGTTGCAGTACATCATCCCAAGCGAATAATACGCTTCAATGCTTCCGAGTTCTGCCGCACGAGAAAAGCATTCAAAAGCTTTTTTGAAATCACGGGGAACGGTTTCATGGTCCTTCTTGTAATAGTTGCCCAGAGCACAGGCTCCGTCAGGTGTGCTTTTCCCCTTTTCATACAGTTCAAGTGCCTTCCTCTCGTCTTTATCCACAAACACACCGCGTTCATAGAATGAGCCGAGTTTAACTGAAGCCTCGGGAATTCCTGACTCTGATGCCGCAGACAACAGCCTGATGCATTTCTCGATCTTTTCCCTCTTCTCAGAGTCTGCTTCCGGCAAAAGTGTCAAGGCCAGAAAGTACTGAGCCTTTCCGTATCCGTTATCTGCGGCCTTTTCAAGCCACATAAGATAATCATTGTCATCATATGCTTTCAGGTATCTCGCCAGTTCATACTGAGACTTAGGATTACCGGATTCAGCGTCTCTATAGAGTTTGGCATATCCTGTCAGTTCGGGGGCCTTGCGCTCATGCGCGGAATCATCAGACCGTACGGGAGCATCGTTTTTTCCCTTTTTCCTGATTATGGCTCTTGCAACCATGAAAGCAACAAAAACTTCAGAAAGTATTATGAAGACTATCATCCGGCCCTCCCGTCAAAACAGACTCCCCGACAATGTAAGAATGCAGGCTTTTTAATCAGTATACCTTATCTTCATGCCCAACGAGTAGCCATGGGCGCCTCTTTGCACAAATTAACTTTTTCTATGAGCATAATTCAACACCTTTTGAGATTTTTGAAGTGATTCAAACTACACTTTTGAGATTATCTGGGGGTTTTAAGCCTGCGCCCGGCGGCATCAGGCTGGGTGTGGTGTAATAATCGGAAGAAAAAGTGGAATAAAAGTGGAATAATAAACAAGAAAAAGTGGAATAAAAGTGGAATAATAATTGACAGTTCGTTTGCTACAAGGATAGAATTGGGACTGTGAGGTGAATCCATGAAACTTGAGAACTGTTATGAATCTGAAACCCAGGAATTCAAGACTTCATTGTCGGAATTGGACAAGGGAATTCTTAGTCTTGCGGCAATGCTCAACAAAAGCGGGAAGGGAAGAATCTATTTCGGAGTGGCAAATGACGGAACAGTTCTGGGTCTTGAGGGAATGCTCGGTCAGGAAACGATAAAGAAAATCGGCACAAGGGTTGCGGAGCAGATCAGGCCGGCAATCATCCCATCTATCCACATGGATGTCTATGGAGATCAGGTAGTGGTTGTGCTTGAAGCCGAGGGTTTCAATAAGCCATATTCGGCTGCCGGAGAATACCGTATAAGGGTTGGATCCGAAAACAAAAAGATCGATCCTTCGGTAATCAGCGAGATGGAGTTGTCCAATTCAATTGCCCAGATGGAGACCG
>JAGABZ010000005.1 GCA_017614375.1 Spirochaetales bacterium | reverse complement strand
GTGTTCCGCCGGCGGGAGCGGGGGCCGGAGCGGGGGCCGCGGCAGGTGCGGCACCGGCCGGTGCGGGCGCGGGGGCTGCCGGAGCGGGAGCCGGGGCGCCGGAACCCGTGCCGGAGATTACGACCAGCACATCATCCGGGTTCATCTGCTGTCCCTGGGTTACCACGATGTCCTTGACGATTCCGTCGCAGGGTGAGAACACCTGGTTCTCCATCTTCATCGCCTCCATCACCAGCAGGCACTGGTTCTTTTTCACGGCGTCGCCCTTCTTGACCTCAAGCCTCAGAATCAGTCCGGGCATCGGGGCCTTTACGCTTACGTCCTCAGCCGGGCCGGCAACCTGCGCGGGCGCAGATGCGGCGGGAGCGGAGATTCCGGCCTTTATATCAAGCGGATAGGCAACTCCGTTGACCACGGCCTGTGTACCTGAGAACTGCACCGCGTACTGCTTTCCGTTCACGGTGACGGTATAGGCGTCCGAGGCCGGCTTTGCGGCCTGGGGCGCGGTTTCGGGGACATTCTTTCTGACTCCGTTGGGTTTGGACTTGCCCGAAAGATAGAGGATACCCTTTTCCTTGCAGGCTCCGGCGATGAAGATGTTCTCGTCGGTCACCGGCAGTCCGGCTTCCTCCAGGGCCTTTGTCGCGGCGGCGATACCCTTCTTGGGGTCGCGGTCGTTGATGTCGACGACCTTTTCGGTGGTCGGCTCGAGCTTGAGCTGCTCGGAGGCGGCCTTTACAACCTCGGGGTCGGGCTCGACCGGGGTGCGGCCGAAGTATCCAAGGACCATCTTTCCGTAGCCCTCGGCAATCTTTTTCCACGGTCCGAACATGACGTTGTTGAACGCCTGCTGGAAGTAGAACTGTGAGACGGGGGTAACGGAGGTGCCGAAACCGCCCTTGGCCACGCAATCGCCCATCGCCTCGACGATGGCGGGATACTTGTCCATCAGCTTGTTGTCACGCAGCATCTGGGTGTTTGCCGTGAGCGCTCCGCCGGGAAGCGGGAAGAACGGGATCTCCGGGTTGACCTTCTGGGCCTCGGGAGGCATGAAGTAGTCCTTCATGCAGTCCTCGAATACCGACTCGGCCTTGCGGATTTTGTCGATGTCGATGTCCAGGTCCCACTCAGTGCCGCGCAGGGCGTGCCACATGGTGATGATGTCCGGCTGGCAGGTGCCGCCGGAGACGGGGCTCATCGACAGATCCAGCTGGCTGGCTCCGGCCTGTAGGGCGCACATGTACTGCTGGATGGATACTCCCGCCGTCTCGTGGGAGTGGAAGGCAATGTTCTTTTCAGCGCCGAGGAGCTTGCGTGCCCTTTTGATCGTCTCATAGACGACCGCCGGGGTCGAGGTTCCGCTGGCGTCCTTGAAACAGAGCGAATCGAACGGGATGTCGGCGTCGAGAATCCTTCTGAGGACCATCTCGTAGAAATCGGGGTCGTGGGCTCCCTTCGCGTTGGGGGGCAGGGCCATCATCGTGACGGTGACCTCATGCCGCAGTCCCGCTTCGTGGATTGCCATGCCGCTGTCAATGAGGTTGTTGACGTCGTTGAGGGCATCGAAGTTCCTGATGGTGGAGATTCCGTGCTTCTTGAACATCTGGGCGTGGAGCCGGATCATATCCCTCGGCTGGGAATCCAGACCGACGACGTTGACGCCACGGGCCAGGGTCTGAAGGTCGGCGTCGGGTCCGGCGACCTGTCTGAACTCGTCCATCATCTGGAACGCGTCATCGTTGGTGTAGAAGTACAGGGCCTGGAAACGGGCACCTCCGCCGGCCTCGAAATGGGTGATTCCCGCCTCTCTGGCCGCCTGGACCGCGGGCATGAAATCCCTGGTGAATACTCTGGCCCCGTAGACGGACTGGAATCCGTCGCGGAACGCCGTGCACATGAATCTGACTTTTTTCATCTTCCCCAACTCCCTACAGGCTTCTGCCCGACTCGCGGACAGAGGCCGCTATTGCGATGGCCACTTCCACATCACTATCACAGACCGCCGCGCCCTGCAGCTGAGGCTGCGAAGCCGAGACGGAATTCCGACCTTTCTCAATCTTCCTGACCACGCTGCTCACGCCTTTTGTCGTGAAGACAAGCAACGTCAGAAAGACGAATACGACACCCATGCCCAGTGCAAGCAGGACAAGTCCGTTTGCCAGCTGGGCCTGCAGCGTTTCCGCCGACAGTTGAGCAATTTCACCCATTGGGATCTCCTTTGATGGATACGAGGCGGGCCGGGAAAAAACCGGTTTCCGCTATTATGATATTAGCCCGAAAGTACCTCTGAATACAAGGAAAAGTTAAGATTGACTTGCTGTCCGAGATGCCCGATTATTGTCATCGGAAACCAAGGAGACAACCATGAAGAAACTCTCGATCATCCTCACCGTTCTGCTCTGTCTGGCGCTCGTCGTCAGCTGTAAACAGCCCGAACCCGAACCGGAGGTCAACATGACCGACTACTACCGCTCCGGCAGGCAGAAGATCATCGACTACGGATATCTGGCCCTGCCGATGCTCGAGGGGCTGGACTCGACCGCGGGAGTCGATTCCCTCGGTTTCTGGACCGCAAACAGCGTGACTTTCGATCTGGATGTAGGTGTGACGGAGGCGGCCTACAACTCGATGAAGGCCTGCATCGAGGCCCTCTGCGGCACGACCCAGACGGAGAATCACCCGGTGATTTCCTATGAGACCGACGGGGTGACCGTCGAGCAGATCGACAACTGGTGGGAGCACGCCGGGGTCAGGTACAACCTCTGCTACAACATCAAATACGGCGGGCTTTACTTCAACATCCTGGGCTCAGGGACCTGACTGTAAGCCGGGACGGTCAGGACTTGACCGTAATCAGCAAATCAGCAATCCCTGTCGGCCAGAGACTGGGCCACCGAGGGACGCAGGCGGCCTGAGAGAATCACGGCCAGGACAATCTTCAACGCGTCTCCGGGCAGAAACGGCAGGCAGGTGACCGCCAGGGTCTGGGTCAGGGTGTACCCGGGCAGGCGGAACATGAACCACAGCGTCCCGCCGAGGTAAATCAGAAAGGTATACAGCAGCAGGGCAAGGGCATCAAGCCACCATCTGGGCCTGTTCCCGCTGATGAAGGCAATAAGTCCGGCAAGCGGGGCGCCGAGGAGCATCGCGAAGAGAAAGCCGCCGGTCGGTCCGAACAGCGCGGCAGGACCGCCGCCCGCGGTAAACACCGGCAGTCCCGCCAGACCCAGGAACAGGTACACGGACAAACACAGCGTACCCTCCAGAGGGCCGAGGATCAGCACGGCCAGATATACGAAAAGGGTCTGAAGCGTTACCGGAACCGGCGGGATGGGAATCCGGATAAAGGTCCCGGCGATTATCAGGGCGCAAAACAGCGCCGTCAGGACCGATGATGTAACAGAGGGCTTTCTCACTGCCCCATCTTAGCCCCCCGTTGCGGTATTCTTCAAGCGCTTGAATCCGCCGGACCTTCCTGTTAGGATTTTCTCATGCTCCGCGTCAGGGACCTCAGTTACAGAGACATCCTCCATTCGATAGACTTCACCGTCCCCGACGGCAGTTTCACCGTCATCGCCGGCCGCAACGGAAGCGGCAAGAGCTGCCTGCTGCGCTGCATAAAGGGCCTGTACCGCCATCAGGGCGAAGTTACCGCCTCGGGCAGCTGCGCCCTGGTATTTCAGGACACATCGACCCAGATCATAGGACAGACTGTCCGCCGGGATCTGGAGTTCGGCCTGGACCGCGGGGACCCGCAGCGTGAGCACAAGGTCATGGACGCAGCCCGGACTTTCGGACTGGAGCAACTGCTGGACCGCCGCCCGTCGACCCTCAGCGGAGGCGAGCGCCGGAGGCTGGCCATCGCCGACGTCTGTCTGACCGGAGCGGACATCCTTCTGCTGGACGAGCCGTTTGCCAACCTCGACTATCCGGGAATCCGCTCGGTCATCGCGCTGCTTAAGGAGCTTCACGCCCGCGGAAGGACGATAATCCTCGTGTCCCACGAGGTGGACAAGGTCCTGGCGCTGGCCGATTACATCATCATTCTCGACAACGGCCGGATTGCGGAACAAGGGCCTGCGGATGAAGTTTTCACCACGGCAGACTGGGGAAAGTATGGAATCAGGATATCAGGTCCGAGAGAGGCTATGCTGTGGGACTGATTTTCGCCTACCGTGAGGGGCACACCTTTCTCCACCGGGCAAACCCCGTCCTCAAGATCGTCTTTCTGCTGGGGCTGTCCTTCTGCCCGTGGTGGGTCACCCTGCCGATTGCCGCCGTGCTGGCAATCATCACCGCCCTGCCCGTCCGGTCCTTTCTGAAACAACTGGTTTTCTTCATCGTAATCGGACTGCTGATTCTGCTCTCAAACGGCCCGGAGGCGATACTGGGATTTCTGGCGGTGGTCCTTCTGGGGCTGGTGTTCGCCGATACTACCGCCCCGGAAGACCTGGCCCGGTCGCTTCAACCGGTCCTGGGCAGGCGTTTCTCGCTGATTGTCGCGCTGACGCTGACGATGGTTCCGCTCTGTCTGGAGACGATGGAGGAAACGCGCCTGGCCCGTAAATCCCGCGGGGAACGCGCGATTTGCGCAGGCTGGATCACCTCGGCGGTCTCGGCCCTTCTGGACCGCTGCGACGAGCTTTCCCTGGCCCTCAGATGCCGCACAGGTATGGAAAACCTCTGAATTGTATGGTATCTTGGGTCTGATTTTCAGAAGCGGAGAAGCATATGGACAAAAGAAGCGACTACATCACCTGGGACGAATACTTCATGGGCATCGCCGTTCTTTCCTCCCTCAGGAGCAAGGACCCCAACACCCAGGTCGGAGCGTGCATCGTCAACCCTGAGAACAAGGTCGTGGGAGTCGGCTACAACGGCTTTCCCCGCGGATGCAGCGATGACGACCTGCCCTGGGCCCGCACCGGCAGGACCCTGGAGACCAAATACCCGTTTGTCTGTCACGCCGAACTCAACGCGATTCTCAACAGCATCAGCCGCGATCTGACCGGCTGCAGGCTCTATGTCGCCCTCTTTCCCTGCAACGAATGCGCCAAGGCAATCATCCAGAGCGGCATCAGTTCGATCATCTACCTCGAGGACAAGTACCCGGACTCCGATTCGGTGCTGGCCTCAAAGCGGATGCTCGACACCAGCGGAGTTGAGTACCGCCGCTACGAGGGCCGCCAGGAGATCATCCTGGGAATGAAAACCCGCTGATGGAATTCACCCCGAATCCCTATACCCTTTTTGCCCTCTGCCCGCTAATCTTTCTGGCGGGCTTCGTCGATTCCATTGCCGGAGGCGGAGGGCTTATCAGCCTGACCTCGTACACCGCCTTCGGACTTCCCGGCGCCTACGCCCTGGGAACGAACAAGTTCAGCTCGGTCATCGGCTGCACCGCCGCATCGGCCAACTACATCCGCACGAAGAACTACGACCTGACCACCCTGATTCCCGCCGTCATCGCCGCGCTGGCAGGCTCCGCCTTGGGAAGCCATTGTGCCCTTCTCATCAGTGACAACGTCTTCAGAATCCTTTTGCTCATAGCCACCCCGCTGATCGGAATCCTCACGTTGGTCGAGAAGGACTACGACAGGTTCAGGCGGGACATGAAACCGGCCCCGGCTGTGGCCATAGCCTTTGCAATCGGTCTTGTCATCGGTTTCTACGACGGGTTCTACGGACCGGGGGCCGGAACCTTTTTCCAGCTGGGTTTCGTAATGCTGGCCGGTCTGGAGATCAAAAAGGCCTGCGGCAACTCCAGAATCGTCAACCTCTCCTCCAACCTCGCGGCACTGGTGACTTTCATCATCAATCAGCGGGTGGTATACCTTTTCGCGGTTCCCTGCGCGGCCTTTTCAATCCTTGGAAACGTAATCGGCTCAAGGCTCGCCATCAAAAAGGATGTGAAGATAGTCAAACCGATGATGCTCGTCGTCATCACCCTACTGATCATCAAACTCGCAGCAGACCTGCTTTAATCCCGCAGCCCCGTCCTGACCTCGCTTTGACAAAAAGCGACGGAGCGAGGACAAAAAAGACCCTGCCGTGTCTCAGGCAGGGTCGGAAGTCCGGGATCTTATTGAAGATCAGTCGAGATCCTTGTTTCTGCAGCGCAGGCTGCCGAGGGCGATGCATCTGCCGCTGCGGCGGTCGAAGAGCATCACGTTGTTTCCTCCGAAGTCGAGGGCAACCTGGCTTCCGATCTGGAACAGGGTGCTGCCGAACACTACTCCGGTCAGGAGGAACTCGTTCACGCGGATTTTGATCGTCGATTCCATTCCTGTGGGCATGGCTCCGTAGATCTCACCGTGGATCCGTCCGGATTCGACAATCTGGATGAACTCGGGGCGGACACCGAGGACGAAATCCTCGTTGGTCAGAACCGGGTCTTCCTTGAGCGAATCGTCTTCCTCATCAACCTTGGCGATGTGGTAACGGAATGTCTCGTCCTTGTTGCCCTTCTCCACGTAACCCTTGATGGCGGCCTTTTTCTTCAGCTCTTCTGCAGCCTGGGTCTGTTCGGAGTCGCGCTGGGCGAACCAGTCGTCCATGTCCAGCCTGATGTTGGGGATGAACCGGACCTGTGCACCGCCGAGGACGTTAAGCTCAATCGAGCCGTCGGATACCTGATGGCCCTTGCCCTCGATGAAGTTGACCGAGGGGTTACCGACGAAGTCGGCGACAAAGAGGTTGTTCGGCTGGTTGTACACGGTCAGCGGGGCGTCGTACTGCTGGAGCACGCCGTTGTTGATCAGACAGATCTGGGTGGCCAGGGTCATGGCCTCCATCTGGTCGTGGGTGACGTAGACAAAGGTCGAACCGGTTTCGACGTGAAGTCTCTGCAGTTCGTAGCGCATCTCAAGTCTGAGCTTGGCATCGAGGTTGGAAAGAGGCTCGTCCATGAACAGAACGCTCGGCTCCGGTGCCAGGGTTCTGGCGATGGCCACGCGCTGCTGCTGTCCGCCGGAAAGCTCGGCCGGATAGCGGTCCATGAACATTCCGATCTTTACGATTCTGGAAACGCGGCGGACGGCCAGGTCGATTTCTTCCTTTGTCAGTTTGCGCACAGCCATGACAGGGGCACCGTTTTCGGTGAAACGGAACTCGTCATCCAGCTGGTTGGCTTCTTTGGCCGCCTTGACTTTGGCATTGAGAGCCTCGATTTCGGCAGAGAAGTCGGTCTTTGAGAAGTCGTAGGCCAGAAGCTTCCTGGCTGTGAACTGCGAGATGGTGAAGGTGTCGATCAGCTTGAGAACGGCACGGGTGTTGTCCAGTTTGCCGTTCTTGTCCTTGCAGTCGTTGAGGACCTTGACCACTTCGGCGGGGGCTGCCAGGATCTGCGCCAGGCGGGCATCGTTCTTGGCATCGAAATCGTACTTCGGCATGCTCTCGTGGATGTTCGACAGACCGAACGAGATGTTCTGGTACACCGTCATGTTGGGCCACAGGGCGTAGTTCTGAAAGAGGAAGCCGACCTTTCTCTTGTTGGCCGGGACGTTGATTCCCCGCTCGCTGTCAAAGACGACACGGTCACCGATGGTGATTTTCCCGGTGGTCGGGGTCTCGAGACCGGCAATCATCCTCAGGGTGGTTGTCTTTCCGCAGCCGGAGGGTCCGAGCAGGGTGACAAAGGCATTGTCCTCGATGACCAGATTCAGGTCGTCGACCGCGTAGAAGTTCTTCCATCTTTTGTTTATGTGTTCGAGAGTGATTCTGGGCATTGTCAACCTCCTATTCCGCTGTCCAGGCTGGCGCCGGTGGCTTTGTTGACCAGCGCGTTGAAGATGAGAATCGTGATGATGAGAATCAGGTTGATGCCGCTGGAGAAGGCGTACAGTCCCATCTCATCGAAGTAGTCCAGCGTCGTGGAGAGGATGAACCCCTGGACGCAGAGAAGCATGAACAAGCTCAGTTCCCTGAGACAGGTCATGAAGGGCAGAAGGAATCCGCTGATGATCGAGGTCTTCTGAATCGGTATGATGATCCGGGTCATCCGCTTGATCCACGGGATGTCCTGGATGATCGCGGCTTCCTCGATTTCGCCGGAGAGCTGAAGCATTGAGTTCAGCGCGCTGCGGGAGGCGAACGGTATGTACTTGACCGTACCTGTGATGATTAGCAGGGTGTAGGTGTTGTACAGGTTGAACTTCTCACCGGAGAACAGCACGAAGAACGCGACGCCGACGGCTACAGACGGCATCAGGTACGGCAGGAACGCCATCGAGTTGACGTAGCTGGCCAGTTTGCCCCTTCTCTCCTTGGATACGGCGTATCCGATCAGGGTTCCGATCGATCCAGCGAAGAGGGCGCACATCACCGATACCAGCAGCGTGCCGCCGTATGCCCTCCAGATCGTCGGGTTGTAGAGCATTCCCATCTGGCCGTACATTCCGTTTTCGGTGACGTTCTCGCTGGTCGTCCACCACTTGGTCGTCAGGTTGGACAGATCACCGGTGTAGAGGAACGAATAGTCTCCCGGATTGGGAAGGAATGTCTCGAAGGCGAACGAGATGATCGGGAAAATACTGGTGAAGAACGTCAGGATAACAAGGATTACCGCGATGACGTACTTTCCGGCATGTCCCAGGTTGATCTTCGAAATCTGGCCGCTTTTACCGGTTACGGTGGTGTAGTTCTTACGGCTGGTGAGCGAGATCTGGTTGAGCAGCATGATCGCCACTCCGAAGACCATCATGATGATGGCCAGGATACTGGCTTCACCGGTGTACTTGGCGTTCATCTCGAAGTACTTGGTCGACAGGGTGCTCAGCCCGAGGTAGTGCGGTACCGGATAGGATCCCATGGCGCTTCCGAAGACGAGCAGGACCGTCGAGAGAATGGCCGGCTTGACCATCGGAAGGGTGATGCGGGTCATGATCTTCGCCTTGGGGGTGTCGAGAATCGTCGCCGCCTCCTCGAGGTTGGCATCCATGTTCTTGAAGATGCCTCCGATGAGGATGTACGCGAACGGGGCGTAGTGCATGCCCAGCACCATCAGCGAGGGGAACAGGCCCTTGCACCACCAAAGCGGCATGTTGATGCCGAACAGCGAGGCAAGCAGGCCGTTCGAGGTCCCCGTGACCGCGTTCGAGTTGAAGAGGTTCTGCCAGACGACCGCCAGGGTCCACTGGGGCATGATGTACGGGAAGATGAAGATCGAACTGATGTACTTCCTGAACGCCAGGTTGGTCCTGGTCACCAGGAACGCCACGATGCCGCCGAAAAGGATGGCGACAATGCAGGTTCCTATGGCCAGCAGAACTGTATTGAGAAGCGGATTCCAGAGGTTGATCTTCGCCAGCTTGCTGGTAAACAGGTCCACGTAGTTGACGAATGTATATCCGCTTGCTTTCTTGGCTAGATAGGCATCAATGGTGCCTGCGTGAATCTTGAGTGTGTCCTGCATGATTGCGACAATCGGCGCAATCGTCGAGAACGTCACCACGATTCCCATCAGGACAAGGATCACATGGTATGGCTTCGCGAAGTAGGTTTTGACCTTGTTCAGAGCCAGGGTGCCCCTGCCCACCTGATTATTGTCTTTCATAAGAGTCTCCCTGATGAGAGGCAGAAAGCCGCGCTGAGGCGGCGTGGATTCAAAAAGAGTTTCCGGAGCGGACTCCGGAAACTCTTCGGTTTTTCAAAGGTCTGGTTACTTGCCGGACCACTTGGTCAGCATCTCAATCCAGGAGCCGACGGTGAAGGCGACGGAAGCGCAGTACTCGGGATCCTCGATTACGAGTTCACCCTTGCCCTCCGCAGTCCACCAATCCAGTCCGCGGTCGTTGAGAGCGGGGAACGGTCCGCCGGCTGCGGTGTTACCGCCGGTGGAGTGGTTGTACTTGGCCTCGTTGTCAGCAGCAAGCTGCGGGTTGGAGGAGTATCCGCCGATGTCCTTTCCCCAGGCGGAGAATCCGTCGACGAACTCGGTGATGTACGCGATGAAGGCACATGCGGTCCAGGGGAGCGGGCTGTTGTCGGGGACGAACATGTAGTGGCAGTAGCCGTATCCGCCGATTCCGGTGTATCCGTCCTCATAGGCGGCAATCTTGATGTTGTTCTTGGAAACGGTGGCGGACTCGGTTACCGAGCGGAGCTTGGAGTAAACGAGCAGACCGAACTGGTCGGTGGCGGAGGCGTCTACGAGGATGTTGCAGATCGGTCCGTCATCGGTCTGGGCGTTGTAGCTTTCAACCCAGAGCTTGATCCAGGCCAGAGCGTACTTGCCGTTCTCGTCCAGAGCCAGGTCCTTGGCATCGGCAGCCAGGGCGTCGACTGTCGGCTGCAGGGCGGCCTTCTTGTCGGCACTCAGGGCCTGATAGGCATCGGCCAGCCACTTGGCGTACTTCGGAGCGGTCAGCATGTACAGGAAGTTCTTTCCGACGATTTCGGAATCGATGTCCATGAACAGTCCGTGCTCACCCGGCATGACGAAGTCCCAGCAGTTGGTGTAGGTCTTGGAACCGGTGCAGTTG
>JAGABZ010000004.1 GCA_017614375.1 Spirochaetales bacterium | reverse complement strand
AGATACTGAGGGACTTCAACACCTATCTTCAGTCCGGATACTATCCGTTCTATAAGGAATCAACGGGAAGTTACAGTATCAAACTGTCACAGATAACAAACCAGATTCTCGAAACAGATTACCCCGCCGTTGAAAAGATCAATTATTCAACAGTTCAGAAGATAAAGAAGATGCTCTACATCCTTGCACAAAGCTGTCCGCAAACACCGAATATGTCAGAGCTGTTCGTCCAGTTGGAAACAGACAGGAATCTGGGAATGAAAATGCTATATCTGCTGGACAAGGCAAACCTGCTGAATCTTCTTTCGTCTGAAAAGGCGAGCCTGAAGAATATGTCCAAACCCGATAAAATCTACTGCGACAATACAAATCTTATGTTCTCATTAACGGAAAAACCGGACATCGGAACCGCGAGAGAAACCTTTTTCTTCAACCAACTCAAATCCGCAGGATACAAAATCACATATCCGCACCATGGTGATTTTCTTGTAGACGACTCATTCCTGTTTGAAATCGGCGGGAAAAACAAGACTTTCGATCAGATCAAAGACATTCCGAACAGTTTCCTTGCCATTGACGATACAGAAACCGGAAGAAAAAACAGAATTCCCCTTTGGATGTTCGGATTGTTGTATTAAGGTCCGTGCTGCAGCCAATCTGACTAGAGCGATTACAGTCAATCTAAGTTTCGCTCAGAGATGGACCCTGCAAAGGCTTGTGCAGTTCCTGCATTCATCAAGGTGAGACTCCTGATAATCGTAGCAGCTGCCCATATCCTCCTTCATCGAGATTCCGTTGCACCAGAGGTTGCCCTCTTCATCCGGTTCATACCGGTAATCGTCATACCGTTCACTAGCGACGTCATCCTTCCTTTTCCTCTCTAGTTCTTCCTTGGATCCATATTCAACCCTATGATTCCTGCCCTTCGACACAATCACCAGATTGGGGAAATCCGGGGCCGCGCTCCTGTCCAGCAGCTCGGCCTGCAAGGCATAGTCCCAAGACAGGTCTCTTTCCTGCTCAATCAGTCTCCATCCCTTTTCAGGGAGTATGACCTTGGCATCTCCTGGGACAACCAGCACCTTTCCCAGCGTTCCTCCATCCCTGCAGCAATAGCTGAAGAACTCCTCCGGATTGATCTCGTTCATCTGGGAATCCGGAACAACCCTTGTCATCACCGACCGGGTCAAAGGTCTGTTGAGCGGGCATCCTCCTCTGATGACCGGGGTGTCCTGCTTGCTGTAGAACACCCAGTAGTAATGGAACCCACCGCCTGTGACATGTGAATAATGCATCGTCATGAAACGCCTTACCATAACATTCCTCCTTGAATCACGGATTCAGGTTATCCGTTCCATGCATGTCCGGGTTAGCCTGCCAGGCTATTTCTTCGTTCCGGCATCTGCCAGGAGATAGCCCTTTGCGACTTTGTACTTCACCGAGCGGAAATAATCCGAAGGGGTGGGTTCATCCAACCTGGAGAGGTCGCTGTTGTGGTCCAGATCCGCAAGCTTGACCTTGGTCGCCAGCGGATTCCGTTTGATGCCCTTGATGTAGTCCATGTACGGGACCCCTTCCTTGTGTGTCATGCACATCACCGCCTGGATGACCTCATCGGGGAAGCCTTCTTCCCTCAGATAATCCGGAGTGATGTCTGCATCCTCCATCACATCATGCAACAGTGCGACACAGATCGAGAATTCATCATCCATGTGACTTGCAACCTCATATGGATGATAGACATACGGCACACCCGAACGGTCAATCTGATTCCGGTGCGCCTCGAATGAGATCCTCAATGCCTTCTTTGTCAGTTTCGTGTAAATCATCATGATTCAATGATGACCGTTTCAATGAGGCGTTTGTTAGCTTGTCAGGCTATTTTTTCAGCATCCGAGCGGCTTCAGACCATAGGAGTCCAGAACCTCGTTGATCTCGAACAGGTTCCAGTTCCTGTTGATTATGTAGTACTCGACTATCATGTCGGTCTTGCTGGCATGGGTGAACGCCAGCCCTCCGGCGCGGAGCAGGTCCTTCGTCTTCGGGAGGTCGAGCTTCAGAGCCACAGCAAGTGCAAGCACAGTCTCTTTTGTGGGCTGGTAGTCCCTGTTGCTGCGGATCTTGGAGAAATGCTGGGCGGTGATTCCTGCGGCCTTGTAGCATTCGACCTCAGTCATTCCGCTCTCGCGTATGAACCTCAGTAGGATGTCCGAGAAGCTCTCGTTCGTCTGGATGTCGATGAAATCCTTGAGGCTGTTGCTCCTGGCGCTGTCATGCAGCGGATGGGGCTCGTTCTCCTTGATGAATCTCTCAATCTTGTCTTTGGTCATCGACATTCTCCGTCAATATTATATCAGGTATCCTCTTCATTGTTGTCGGATTGGTTACCCGAACGCCATTTATCATCACCTCTATAAGTCTTTCCGCTCTCATTGTTGTGCCTAGTTTGTACGTCTACGGCTGCCAGGCACCAGACAAGGTAGCAGTCATATGTTTCCGCAGTGTCTGACTGAATTTCATTTTGAATCTCCGTTGACAAGCAGCAGGGTCCTGGGGATAAAAGTCTAGGGAAACGAGTTCCACAACTTCGAGGATGCGTTGAATACGTTAACACAATCAATCACATAAAGAACGAACTGTTGAGAAGCCGTGTTGCTGTAATTTGTTTTTGCTAATTGCCTTGATATTTTATTATATCAGAAACGTCCTGAAGCGAAATAAACGCCTTTTCGTCTATACTCTGGACGATTGTTTTCAGTTTGTTGATCTGAAAGTGATTGACGATAAAATAGATGATGTTCTTGTCTTCCTTCGAAAAGCCTCCTACAGCGTTCACAATAGTTCCGCCTGTACAGAACTGTTCGGTGATCGCCT
This sequence comes from Spirochaetales bacterium, assembly GCA_017614375.1. Classification (GTDB taxonomy): domain Bacteria; phylum Spirochaetota; class Spirochaetia; order Sphaerochaetales; family Sphaerochaetaceae; genus JAAYFO01. The sequence goes on along the minus strand of JAGABZ010000004.1, from coordinate 21,102 downwards.
CGGAGATCTCGGCGGCTTTCGTTGTCACAATCATCGCGCATTTTGATCGGTTGAGGCCCTCAACGATGAAATCCACGGTCTTTGAACCGACAAAGTATGTAACGATCGAATACAGTGGCAGAATCCAGCTTTGAATTGCAATCCCGCAAACAATATACAAAAGCGTGTTGAAGATCATCACAAATGTACCAAGTGAAATGCCGATTTTCTTTGCAAACACCACTGAAAGAACGTCCACTCCGTCAATGGCGCCACCGAACCTGATTGTAAGGCCGCTGCCGACTCCTGAGATAATCCCGCCGAAAATGGCACATAGCAGAAGGTCTGATCCTGCGAGCGGTGAAACGATTGAGACATCAATCGGGAGCACATCCATGATCAAAAACGACATAAGCGAGTAAATCCCTACCGTAAAGATTGAATAAACAGTAAACGGCAACCCCTGCTTCCGATATCCGAAAACAAAGATGGGGACGTTGAGAAGAACGAGAAACATCGGCAGCGTCAGGAAAGAAGGCGTGACCTGATCCAAAAGCATAGACGTCCCAGACATCCCGCTGTCATATAGCTTTACAGGGAACAGAAACAGCGTCACACCGAATGCGTTGATAATTCCGGCTAAAGTGAGAAAAAGAAAGTTAAGGGGACGGATCTCTCTGATTCTCTTTTTTTTATCGATTGAGGGTTTTCCAACGCTATCCGGGAGTTTTTCTTCAGGTGAATGAGTCGTCTGTATTTTTTTCATATATGTGGTCCTCATAAATCCCAATAATACCATAGTCTCATTTGACCGGTTCTTCTGATATGTCAGCTTCACGTCGTAACCTGGCTCATCCGTCGACCTGCAAAATGTCTTATTACTGCGACTCTTTTCAGCCGGTATGTGTCAGCAGGCAGACAGTCTCCACATGGTCCGTAAACGGGAACATATCCACCCCCTGGATGCCTCCGACGCGGTAGCTGCTGTGGTCCAGGATGTAGCGCAGGTCACGCTCCAGCGTCCGGGGATTGCAGGATATGTAGACCACCTTCTGCGGGTTGAGTCTGATCAGGGCGGAGAGGAACTGCTCGGTGCTGCCGCTTCTGGGAGGGTCGAGAAATACCACGTCCGGCCTGAATACCTCGTCGGTTGCCGTTCCTGAATTGAGGTCTCTCACAGCGGATTTGATAAACACAGAAGCATCGGCGCAGACAAAAGCGGCGTTGGCTATGCCGTTCTGGCGGGCGTTCTGCTCTGCGTCCCGGACCGCATCGGGGCTGAGTTCTATTCCCAGCACCCGTTTTGCCCCGTGTGTGGCTGCAATCAGACCGATGGTCCCCGTGCCGCAATAGACATCGAAAACACTCTGCGTACCGTCCAGGCGGGCCATCCTCATGGCTATCGTGTACAGACGTGCAGCCTGGACGGGATTGACCTGATAGAAGCTTTTGGCAGAGATGCAAAAGCGCAGTCCCAGCATCTCGTCCTCGATGTACCCCGGCCCGTGGAGCAGAATCTCCGGCCTGTCGGAGAGGACCATGCTGGTCTTTTCATTGTTGACGTTCAACAGGATTGTGGTGATGTCCGGATGCGCACAAAGCAGGTTTCCGACAAAACCCTTCCTCTGGGGGAAACGGGCGGTTCCCGCCACCAGCACGACCATAATCTGACCGGTGGACGGAGAGCGCCGGAGCAGGACATGACGCAGAAAGCCCGTCTGTCTGTCCTCGTCATAGACGCTGATTCCCAGCCCGCCTATCAACCTGCGGATCGTGCCCAGGATAGCGTCGCAGACCCTGTCCTCAAGCAGACAGTCCCGCACAGGGACGATGATGTGGGTTCCGGGGCGGTAGATACCCGAAATGACCCGGCCGCTGCGGTCGGTGCCGAAGACAGCCTGGACTTTGTTCCGGTAATGCAGCGGATTGTCCATCCCGAGAATCGGGGCAACTTCGGCGAACTTGTACAGATAGTGCTCAAGCAACTCCTGTTTGTACGCCAGATCCCGTTCGTACGAATAATCCCGGGTGAAGCAGCCGCCGCACCGGTCGGAGAGAGGACAGGATTTCATCCGCGACGCCTCAGGCCAGGGACAGGGCGATGGTAATCATGTCCCCGTAGGCGGTTCTGCGGGTCTCGGCCGAAGCCGAGGCGAAGTCCCCGTACATCAGGTCGCTGACTGTCAGGATGGCCAGGGCATTGACCCCGTTTCCCGCGGCCAGGGTGTAGAGTTCGGCCGTTTCCATCTCTACGGCGCACACCCCGTAGCGCTTGAGCAGGGCGTACTTCTCCTCTCCCCGGTCATCATAGAACTGGTCGGAGGTGAAGACCGGGGCGACCGAGTGAGTTATGCCCAGTTCCCCGGCCACGGAATCGGCCTTTTTCAGCAGTTCAAATGAGGGAACGGGGGCGTACTGGATTGAGCCGAAGCGTTGGTGATTGATTCCGCAGTCGGTGCAGGCGCATTGGGCGAGCACCACATGCCCCAGTCCGTACCGCGGGTCGGTCGAGCCCGCCGTTCCGATGCGGACCAGATTCTGCGCCCCGTAGAACTTAATCAGTTCGCTCGCGTAGATTCCGATCGAGGGACAGCCCATCCCGGTTCCCTGGACCGAGACCCTGTGGCCTTTGTACGTTCCCGTAAACCCGTACATGCCCCTGATTTCGGAGTAACAGACAGGGTTCTCTAGGAACGTCTCGGCGATGAACCTGGCCCTCAGCGGGTCGCCGGGAAGAAGTACTGTCTTTGCGATGTCGCCGGGTGCGGCTGCGATGTGTGTGCTCATATGCTCTCCTTGTCGTTTATCCGAGGAATTTCCTAAGCAGTTTTTCCTTGCTCCTGGTGTACGGCCTGTAGCGCATCCGGATGTCAAGCCAGGTGCCCCGCTCCAGAATGCTCCGGTAGTGGGTAAAGGTCATGAAGCTCTGCTTTCCGTGGTAACTTCCCATACCGCTGTTGCCCACCCCGCCGAACGGGAGGTGTTCGGAGGACAGGTGAACCAGGGTGTCGTTGATGCAGCCCCCGCCGAAGGAGCAGCGGCTGAGGACCTTTTCCCGGGTCCGTGCATCGGCCGTGAACAGGTACAGCGCCAGCGGCTTGGGGCGGGAAGCGACGATGTTCAGGGCCTCGTCGAGGTTGTCGTATGTGATTACCGGAAGCACCGGGCCGAAGATTTCCTGTCCCATCACCGGGTCGTCCCAGGATACGTTGTCCATCACCGTCGGCTCGATGAAGCGGCGCTGCAACTCGGTTCTGCCGCCTATGACGACCTTAGCCGGATCGATAAGTGAAGTCACCCGCCCGAAGTGTTTGTCGTTGATTATGCAGGGGAAAGTACTGTAATCACCGTCGGGGAAGAACTCCCTGAGCGCCTGCTCGTAAAAGCTGATAAAGCGCTCCTTGACCGGGGCGGCAATCAGCAGATAATCCGGGGCGACGCAGGTCTGGCCCGCGTTGACCGTCTTGCCGAAGGCAATGCGGCGGGCGGCGACCTGAAGGTCGGTCGTTTCATCGACGATGACGGGACTTTTGCCTCCGAGCTCGAGACATACCGGGGTCAGGTGCTCCGAGGCCTTTGACATGACAAGGTGTCCCACGGAGGGGCTGCCGGTGAAAAAGATGAAGTCGAATTTCTGCTCCAGCAGTCCGGTGTTCTCCGCCCTGCCCCCCTGGATGACAGTCACGTACTCCGGAGGAAAAACAGTCGAGATGATTTGCGCCAGGGCAGCCGAGGTTGCCGGGGCGTAGGCCGAGGGCTTGAGAACGACCGTATTGCCCGCCGCGATTGCCGCGGCAAGCGGCTGGAGGCACAGCAGCACCGGGTAGTTCCACGGCGCCATGATCAGCACGGTGCCGAAGGGCTCGGGACAGATGTAGCTGCGGGAGGGAATCTGGGCAAGCGGCGAGGGAACCCGGCGGGTCTTCATCCAGCGCCTGAGGTGGCTGCGGGCGTATTTGATTTCGGCCAGGGCCAGGCCGACTTCGGTCATGTAGCCCTCGGAGCGCGGCTTGTTCAAATCGGACTCAAGGGCCTGGAGCAGCCTGTCCTGACCGCTTCGGACAGCCTCAAGCAGGTCGTCCAGGGCCTTTGCCCTGAACGGGTACGGTCTGGTCTTGCCCGAAAAGAAAAAACTGTTCTGGGCCTGAACGGCGGCCTGAATCTCCTGAATCTCCATATTCGCCTCCAACCAAGCCTATCACAGGCGGCCGACTTATTGACATATATTTTGCTTTTGATATAAAAAAACCCAAATATTGGAGGCAGACCATGGAAAACCCGGCTGAAACCTACGGCAAACTGGTGTTCAACGACGCGACAATGCGCGAATGTCTCCCCTCCGAAGCGTACAACACGCTGAAGGCGACCATAAGGGAAGGAAAGGACATCGACCTGCGGATTGCCAATATAGTGGCGAACTGCATGAAGGACTGGGCGGTCAAGAACGGAGCGACCCACTTCTCACACTGGTTCCAGCCGCTGACCGGCGCCACGGCGGAAAAGCACGAAAGCTTCCTCACCCCGCAGAAGGACGGCACCGCCATCATGGAATTCAGCGGAAAGGAACTGATCAAAGGCGAGCCGGATGCCTCCAGTTTCCCCTCGGGCGGCCTGAGGGCTACGTTCGAGGCCCGCGGCTACACCGCCTGGGACCCGACCAGTTACGCCTTTATAAAGGAAGGCACCCTCTGCATCCCGACGGCCTTCTACTCCTACAGCGGCGAGGCCCTGGACAAGAAAACACCGCTTCTTAAGTCGATGGAGGCCCTCAGCGAACAGGCCGTGCGCATCCTCAGGCTTTTCGGAAACCACACCGTCAAGCGGGTCGTCCCCACCGTCGGCCTCGAGCAGGAATACTTCCTGATTGACAAGAAACTCTTCGAGAAACGTCTCGACCTCAAGCTCTGCGGCAGGACCCTTTTCGGAGCACCGTCGCCTAAGGGACAGGAACTTGACGACCACTACTTCGGCACGATCAAGCCCCGCGTCTCGGAGTTCATGCGTACATTGGACAGTGAACTGTGGAAACTCGGTGTCTCCGCCCGGACCAGGCACAACGAAGTGGCTCCCGCCCAGCACGAACTCGCCCCGCTTTTCACCACGGTCAACCTCGGGGTGGACCAGAACCAGCTGATGATGGAGGAGATGAAAAAGATCGCCGATTCCCTCGGGCTGGCCTGCCTGCTCCACGAAAAGCCGTTCGGCGGTGTCAACGGCTCGGGAAAACACAACAACTGGTCAATCCAGACCGACACCGGAATCAACCTCCTCGACCCGGGAGTCTCCCCCTCTGAAAACGCTCAGTTCATCCTCTTTCTGACCGCCGTCATCCGCGCCGTGGACAAGTACCAGCGGCTGCTCAGACTCTCGGCCGCCAGCGCCAGCAACGACTGCCGTCTGGGCGGAGACGAGGCGCCGCCGGCAACAGTGACCATCTTCCTCGGCGACGAGCTGATTTCCATCCTCGATTCAATCTCCCGCGGGGTTAAGGCCAAGGGCAAGGGCGCCCAGAAGATGGTGATCAACGTCCACGTCCTGCCCAACATCCCCAAGGACAGCACCGACCGCAACCGCACCAGCCCGATGGCCTTCACCGGAAACAAGTTCGAGTTCAGAATGCTCGGCTCCAGCTTCAACGCCGCCGGTCCGAACATCGTCCTGAACACCGCCGTCGCCGAAGTCCTCGAGGATTTCGCCAACACCCTGGAACAGGCCCCCGACTTCGACAAGGCGCTCAACGACCTGGTCCGCAAGACCTATCTCAAGCACCGCAAGATCCTGTTCAACGGGAACAACTACGGGGCCGAGTGGCAAAAGGAGGCGGCCAGGCGCGGACTGCATAATCTGGCCACAACCGTCGACGCCGTCGATTCCCTGATCGACCCGAAGAACATCAGGCTCCTGGAGCACTTCGGCGTTCTGGGCAAGACCGAGTTGATTGCCCGCCGCGAGGTCATCCTCGACAGCTACTGCAAGACGGTCATGATCGAGGCCTCCACGATGTTCGACATGGTCGCCAAGAGCGTCATTCCCTTCTCGAACAGATACCTGAAACAGCTTTGCGACACCGTTTCGGCGCTCAGAGCGGGACTTAAGGGCGCTGCCTGCGAATCCCAACTGAAGCTGATCCGCGGTTTCTCCGAGCATCTGGAGTCGCTCGACCGGACGATGGAGACCCTCTGCGAGGCGAACCGCAACGCCGCCGCCATGGACAGCAGCAAGGAAAAGGCAGTCTACTGCCGCGACGTCCTGCTCGGCGCCATGGCCCAGGCACGCCGCGACTGCGACTGGCTCGAGTCCCACTGCAGCCGCGAATGCTGGGGACTGCCGACCTACGAAGACCTTCTGTTCTCCGTCTGAGTGCGCCTTGGAAAGCCGCCTGGATTCCTTCATTCTTGCAAACCTGTCAGGCCCCGTCGTCAGCGTAACCGGCAGCGGGGGCAAGACCTCGCTGATCCTGCTCCTGGCCCGCGCCGCCTTAAAAGCGGGCAAATCCGTCCTGATTACCACTACAACGAAGCTCTCATCCCCCGCCGTTTTCGACTACGGCTCAGACCGGCTCTTCGCCGACGGAACCAGACCGACCCCGCCGCCGCGCAGCGGAAGCATCGACTTCTACGCCCTGCCCTTTTCGCAGACGAAGGTATGCGCCCCGGATGTACGGATTATTGAACAACTGACCCCTTCGTACGACCTTGTGCTGATCGAGGCCGACGGAGCCCGCGGCCTGCCGCTGAAACTCCACCGCGCTTTCGAGCCAGTCGTTCCGGCTTTTACCACCGACACCATCGCCGTCGCGGGAATCAGGGACTTCGGAAAGCGCGCCACTGACGAGAACTTCTTCAACCTTCCCGGGGACTGGAAGGACCGGGTCATCGACACAGAACTGATTTCCCGGTTGGTTTCGCATCCTATGGGCTTGCTAAAAAACTCAGCCGGACGGACAATGATACTGCTCAACCAGTCGGACGCGGCGGACTTCGGAAAGGACAGCCCGGGAAGTCTCTTTCCGGGGATGGTCTGCGGCAGCGTCAGGGAGAACAGAATTGAGAAGTGACAGGATAATAATCGTGCGCGGGGCCGGGGATCTGGCCACCGGAGTCATCGCCGTGCTTTTCAGATCCGGTTTCGGTGTCATCGCCCTGGAATCGGACGAGCCGACCTGCATCCGCCGGACGGTGAGTTTCGCCCAGGCCCTGTTTGACGAGCAGACCGAGGTCGAGGGAATCACCGCAATCTATGCCCCGGACCGTGAAGCGGCCCTTCAGGCCGTCAGGGATGATTATGTTCCTGTAGTGATAGACCCTGATGGCAGTCTTATAGCCGAAATCAAGCCTGAAATCGTAGTAGATGCCATCATTGCCAAGCGCAACTGCGGGACGACCATGGACATGGCTCCGCTTGTGATTGCCCTCGGACCGGGTTTCTGTGCCGGAGAGGACTGCCACTACGTAATTGAAACCCAGCGGGGCCACAACCTCGGCAGAATCATAGAATCCGGCCCGGCGGCCCCGAATACCGGCATCCCCGGTGTGATTGCCGGAGTCGGAAAGGAACGCGTCATCCACAGCCCGGCCGACGGGGTCTTTGTGCCGGTCAGCAAAATCGGAGACAGCGTCAGGGCCGGACAGACGATAGCCCAGGTCGGTCTGGACAGAGGCGGTGCTGTGAACGTAAAGGCCTCGATCGACGGCTGTCTGCGCGGCCTTCTCCACGGCGGGCTGGCGGTGCGCACAGGCATGAAGATCGCGGACATCGACCCCCGCGACGACAGCGGATACTGCTATTCCATCAGCGACAAGGCCCGCACCATAGCCGGGGGCGTGCTCCAGCTGGTCTGCGCGTACTACACCCGATAACAAAGAAAAGCCTCTTCACGGAAAGTCCGGGGAACAGAGAATAAATTGAAAAAGAGGGCTCTGGTTCTGAACTTTCCGAACCGGAGGGCTGAAAATCAGGTTTTATTCTGAAATTTCCGAACTGGAGCACAAAAAATCAGGTTTTATTCTGAAATTTCCGAACTGGAGGGCAAAAAAGGGTGTCCGGTTCTGAAAACTGCCGGTGCCGGCCCCGAAGAAACCTGAAGTGCAAAGAAAAAGCACCGCCTTTCGACGGTGCTTTCATTTTAAGCAGCAGTTTGCTCAGTTGTTCTTGATGCCGTAGCGCTTGTTGAAGCGGTCGACACGTCCGGTGGTGTCCACAACCTTCTGCGTACCGGTAAAGAACGGGTGGCAGGCGGAGCAGATTTCAACCTGGAGATTCTTGGACGTGGTCTTTGTCTTGATCACGTTGCCGCAGGCGCAGCGGATTTCAGCAAGCTGATAATTCGGGTGGATTCCCTTTTTCATCGATTTCCTCCGTTATGTAATCCGCTGGTTCGGTCGGGCCTTTACAGCGGACGGTAATCGTTAGCCGTCTCCGTTTCCGTCATGAGGGTGTGGCACCCGGATTCATGGAACGTAAGAACAGTTCATTATTCTTGGTCTTGCGTATTTTGTCAATGAGGAACTCGGTCATTTCCAGATCCTCGAAGTTGTTGATGGCATTGCGCAGGATCCAGATGCGGGCCGCCTCGTCCTTACCCAGAAGCAGCTCCTCACGGCGCGTGCCGGACTTCTTGATGTTGATGGCGGGGAAGATTCTCCTCTCGGACATCCTTCTGTCCAGGACCAGTTCGCAGTTGCCGGTACCCTTGAATTCCTCGAAGATGACCTCGTCCATCCTCGATCCGGTTTCAATCAGTGCCGAGGCTATGATTGTCAGGCTTCCGCCCTCCTCCACCTTTCTGGCAGCTCCGAAGAATCTCTTGGGCTTGTGCAGGGCGTTGGAGTCGACGCCGCCGGAGAGAATCTTTCCGCTGGCCGGGACGGTCTGGTTGTAGGCGCGGGCAAGTCTGGTGATCGAGTCGAGGAGGATTACGACGTCCTGCTTGTGCTCGACCAGTCTCTTGGCCTTTTCGATGACCATTTCCGCGACCTGGACGTGGCGGGAGGCCTGCTCGTCAAAGGTCGAGGCAATGACCTCGCCTCGGACGTTGCGCCTCATGTCGGTGACTTCCTCGGGACGCTCGTCGACCAGCAGGACCATCAGGGTTATTTCCGGATGGTTGGCCGTGATGGCGTTGGCAATCTGCTGGAGGATTATCGTTTTCCCCGTTCTCGGGGGAGCGGTGATAAGCGCCCTCTGGCCCTTTCCGATCGGGCAGAACATGTTGATGATTCTCATCGAGACATCCTGTCCGGCCGACTCGTTCGACATCCCCGTCAGTTTGGGAAGCAGGGTCGGGTCCAGTACCTCGAGGTTGATTCTCTCCTCGGGATACAGCGGGGTCAGGCTGTCAAAGGAAACGCGGGTCTTGGCCTTGATCGGGTCGTCGTTGTTGACGTAGGCGATTTTGCTCAGGGCGAAGTACTTCTCGTTTTCCTTCGGTGCGCGGATGATTCCCTCAATCGTGTCGCCGGTCTTCAGGTTGAGGTAGCGGATATGCATGGAGGACACGTAGACATCCTCCGGTCCGGCGAGGTAACTGTTCTGCGGGGAGCGGAGGAATCCGTATCCCTCGGGCAGGACCTCGAGGGTTCCGACGGCATAGACCACCCCGCCGCCGACGATGTGGGTGTGGATGATTCCGTATACCAGGTCCTGCTTCTTGTAGTCGAAATAGGCGTCGGGGCTTTCGCCGGTCATGGAACAGAGGACGGACTTGAGTTCGGACATTCCGGCCTGGGCCAGGTCACCGACCATCATCCGTCTGTCCTTGTGGGAATAGTACTCCTCCATGCCTATGCAGACATCCTCGAGGGAAATGCTCTTTTTCTGGTTCTGGTACCCGTTGTTGTAGCCCTTGGGCTGGTTGTTGTTCCGCTGGAAGCCGTTTTTGTTTCCGTGGTTCATTCCCGGCTTGCCGCCCTTACGTCTGTTCTGGTCGTCCCGGGCCTCCTGATTCTGGGCGGGCGGGTTGTCCGTCTGGGGAGCCGGGGCTGCAGCCTGAGCCTGAGCGGCGGGAATCTGTGCAGCCGGTACGGACGCGGCGGCCTGCTCAGGTGCGGATGAGGCGGGCCCGGGCTGTTTCGCAGCCTCGGGAGCCTCCTGTTTCACCTCCTGCTCCGGCATCGCGGGCAGAGGATTTTTTCTCGGACGTCCCCGTCCGCGGCGCGGCTTGTCGATGACAACCGGAGCCGGAAGGCTTTCGGCCGGAGCTGCAACTGAGGCAGCGGGCTGTTCGGATGCTGTTTCCGTTTTCTCAACCGGAGCGGTCTTTGCAACCACGACCGGCTTTTTTCTAACGATTACTCTTTTCGGTTTTTCCGGGGAAGACTGCTCCAACAAGGATTCGTCAGCCATTGATAATTCTCCATTTCAAAAAACGTAGGATTGTAAGGATTTATATGGAAGAAACCGAGACGCGTTCAGGTCATCGGTCCGACTTAAATATATGACCAGCAGGATGTTCTGTCAAGAAGACAGCGGCCCTCCAGGTACATCCGGGCCAGGATGCAGCACGCCACGCTGGAACGCAGACGGATGAAATCCCTCCGCGGACTGGAGAAAACCAATCTGACAGCCTGTGTCTGCATTCCCTCGGCGCTGAAGCCGAAATACACGGTTCCGACGGGATTCTCCGGGCTTCCGCCGTCCGGGCCGGCGATTCCGGTGATTCCCGCTCCCAGGGTGCTTCCCAGGCTTTTTCTGATTCCCTCTGCCATCGAAGCGGCACATTTCAGGCTGTACACCCCGTCCGTTTCCAGGATGTCCTCAGGTACGCCGGCAAGCCTGATTTTTGCCTCCTGGCTGTAGACACAGGCCCCGCCGCGGAACCATTCCGAGGCGCCGCTGCGGTCGGTCAGAAGCTTTGCCACCCAGCCGGAGGTGCAGCTCTCGGCGGTGGAGATTGTGTATTTTTCTTTTTTCAGCAGGTCGCAAAGCAGATCGGCGGCATCCACATCCCCGTCCAGGAACAGGTCCTCACCGATGAGTCTCCTGAGGTCCTCAGCCATTTCCCTGCGGGCGCTGACGCTCCCGCCGGCAAGATAAAGGGCCACCTTGTACCTCTGAAACCGGGTTCCCCAGATGACGCCCTCCCTGCGGCATGAAGCGCAGAGCTCCTCAAGCTTGGCCTCGGCCACCAGGAAAACGGAGTATTCGTCCCGACCGGTATCGCCCGGCGCGTACAGCCGGGCCAGTTCGGGCAGGGCGCGGTCGAAGAACATCGGCTGCATTTCGGCAGGCGGTCCGGGCAGGCAGCATACCGTCGTCGTCCTTCCGCTGCGGCAAACGGTGCCCATGAATCCCGGCGCGGTCCCGAAGGGGTTTGCAAGGATTCTGAAGCCCCGGGGGAAGTAGGCCTGGATTTCGTTGGCTCCGTGGATTCTCTCTCCCACCCGTCTGTAGAGCTCGTCCCATGCGTCCTGATCCAGCACCAGAGGCACTCCGGCGGCGTCGGCGATGACCCTGCGTGTCATGTCATCGCTCGTCGGCCCCAGACCTCCGGTGATCACGACGACGTCGCTGTCGAGCAGGCACACATCGAGCATCTTTGCGATGCTTCCGTCGTCGGGGACAATCACCGAGCGCCTCACGTCCATCCCCAGTTGCGTCAGGGCCGAGGCGATGCGCTGCGTATGGCTGTCCTGGATGATGCCGCGGGTCAGCTCGGTGCCTATGATTAAAACCGAGGCTTCAGTCTTCGCCATCGTTTTTCTTCCTGCGGCGGATAAAGGCCTGCCGGACTCCCAGCCCGACGCACAGGGCCAGGACGACCCAGGCCATCCAGGTGAAGACTTTCGCGAGGATGTCCCCGTGCTCAGTGTAGAAGGTGTGCTCATCCGAGGTGTAGACCGGAACATCGTAGATGTGCCAGTACATCTTGAACGGAGTCATCATGTCCATGATTTCGCCGGTCGGGGTGATCATGCAGCTGATTCCCGAGTTGGTCGAGCGCACCGTGGTGCGCCGGTTTTCAATCGAGCGGAACGTGGCGATTGCGGCGTGCTGCATCTCGGCGGCGACCGACCCGGACCAGCTGTCGTTGGTCATGTTGAGAATCAGATCCGCCCCGGCCTTTACGAAGTTTGCGTTCACATCGCCGAAGACATCCTCAAAGCAGATCGGCGTGGAGAACTTCACCCCCTGCTCCGACTCGAACACTACGCTCTCCGTGCCGGTTTCCCACCAGTTGTAGTCGTTGGCCAGCAACAGGTTGTACAGCCACGGCAGTTGCTTCTCATACGGGAAGTGCTCGGTGAACGGCACCAGATGCTGCTTCCGGTAGGTCTGCTTTATCTGTCCGTCCTCAAAGAAAATGACGGTGTTGTAGTCCACCCGGTTCCAGCTGCCGTCCTCGTTGTACGGGTCTTCGCCTTCCTTGAGAACCCCTTCCGGGTTGCCGGTAAGCAGGGGAACCGGCAGGCTCTTTCCGAACTCGACGAACTCCTCGACCAGCCCGGCGGTATCATAGTAGTCATCGGCGCTGGGATAGTTGGTGTGCCAGGCCACCGACGGTACAAAGGCGGTCTCGGACCAGATGACGATATCGGGATTCTCCAGGAGCGCCTCGTAGGTCATCTTCCTCAGGTTGTTGAAGTTTCTCTTGTATGTGGTGTATCCGCCCTTCCACGAATCCGCGTTGTGCTGGACCACAGCCACACGCCAGATGATGTCGGGTTCGGCGGCGCTCCACTGCGAAAGGCGGATGATTCCGTAGACGACCGCAAACAGCACGGCAGCCCCCCACAGGGCAACCGGAACAAGGCGGGCCTTCAGATACGGCAGGATGCTCAGGGTGAAGCGGTCGTTGTAGGCGTCTCTCAGCCATGAGCCGACCAGTGCCTGGGGCAGGACCATCAAAAAGATAATCAGCCAGATTCCGCTGAAGTCGGCGATCTGGACCAGCACCCTGTAGTTGTACAGCGCATAGGCGATGGTGCCGTAGGGGTAACCGGCGAACCAGCTCTGGCTGAGATAGGCATAGGCCACCCAGCAGACCGCCTGCCCCAGATAATCCGCCCTGCCCAGATATCTGGAGCAGAGCTTCAGGGCCAGAAACAGCAGGACCATCTCCGAGGCCTTGATAAACGGCACCAGGATGATGGCCAGGGCATGGAAAGTGGCCAGCCAGTAGTTGAAGAAAAGATAAAAGACAAATCCGAAGAAAAACCCGTAACCGGCGCAGGCCCCGAGCGGGGCGTTCTTTATCACCGCGAACACCGGAATCAGGGCCAGCAAAGCCAGAAAGCCCAGACCTTTGGCCGAGATGAAACCGGGGAATGCGGCGGAGAGAATCAGCGCGGAAAGCGTCAATACAACAACCTCGAGGCCGATGGTCCCGAGGTTGCGCTTTCTTTGACTGATTTCAACAGACCGGACTGAAGCCTTCATTACTTGCCCTGTCTGATGTCCCAAGCCATTTCCTTGATGTTCTTTCCGGGGCGGAACACGGCGACGCCGTGGGTCTTTACGGAGACCATGTTTCCGGTTTTGGGATTTCTGGCCTTCTCGCGGCCCTTGCGGGTTCTGATCTCAAAGGTGCCGAAGCCGCGGAGCTCGATGATCTGGTCATCGTTCAGGCCCTTCTTGACTTCCTCAAAGAAGCTGTCGATGACGCGGTGGATCTCGTTGCGGTTGAAGCCGAGCTGCTCGTGAAGATTCTCTATGATTGTGGCCTTTGTAAGTTTCTGCTTTGCCATTGTTGTATTCTCCTGGGATATTAAGTATATGGTCTGCCGGTTACGCCAGCTTGTTGAACTTGAGCTGCATTCTCGACTTCTTTCTGCCGGTGGCGTTGCGGTGCATGATGCCCTTTCCGGCGATGGTATCCAGAAGCTTCAGACTCTTGTGCAGTTCGACCTCGGCGGCGGCCTTGTCTCCGGCGGCGCAGGCGGCGTCGAACTTCTTCACGGCGGTGCGGACTTCGCTCTTGGCGGAGCGGTTGCGCAGCCTTCTCTGCTTGCTCTGGGTATTTCTCTTCTTAGCGGAACGTTTCACGTTTAACCTCCATATAGCAATAAGATAACTGTTCCTTTCTATGTATGTCGCTGTCGACGGTATATCAAAATATCACAGACCTTAAAACTGGTCAATACAATGCTTTACTCAAATCTGTCCTAAAGGCTGAAATATTCCGCCTGATACTCCGGGGTGATTTCCCAGCGGTTGTTCTGACCGCAGAAGAACACCGCCTGGCGCGGAATGATGATCACCCGTCCGTCGACGGTGGTCATGCTGATCTTCTTGGACAGGATGTTGACTTCGGTGACCTTGCAGATCTCGCTGCCGGCCTTGAGCTTGCTCCCTTCCGGCGGGTAGTCCCGCTTCTCCTCCAGGTAGAAATCGTTCTCATAGGACAGACAGCACAGCAGCCTGCCGCACGGGCCGGAAATCTTCATCGAGTTGAGCGAGAGATTCTGCTCCTTTGCCATCCTGATTGTCACGGGGTTGAGCTTGTCGGTCACGCAGTGGCAGCAGAAATCCCTTCCGCAGACCGCCAGACCGCCCAGGACCCTCGACTCGTCACGGACCCCGATCTGCCGCAGCTCGATTCTCAGACGGAACACCGACACCAGGTCCTTTACCAGCTCCCTGAAGTCAACCCTGTCATCGGCGGTGAAGAAAAACAGCGCCTTAGGCTCGCCCAGCAGGAAATGCGCGGTGACAAGCTTCATGTTCAGATGGTGCCTGGCGACCTTTTCACGGCAGATCTCCATCGCCTCTTCCTCGCTGCGGAGGTTGGCGTGGTAGCGCTTCATGTCCTCGGGTGTCGCAACCCTGTCAATTCTGTCCAGGTCGTCCGAAACGTGCATCTTCACCGGGGCGCTGTACCGCGTCTCCCAGCATCCCGAGTCGTCCACCTCGTCCGTCTTCGGAAGCGGCGGCAGCTCGGTAACACTCACAATCTGCCACTGCGCAGGCTCAAAGCCCTCGCTCTCACAGTCTCCCCAGGCAGCCAGATCGGCATCCGTTTCCTCCCCGGCATCGGTTCCTGAGGAGCAGTTCAGACAGCAGGCGCCGCGCACGCGGTCGCATCCCGGAGTATACACCCCGTCGGAGGCCGGTACGTTTCCGATGACTATTCCCATATCCAGACCGAATCTGGTCGGGGCCACCACATACGTCCCGGGGTAAATCACATCGTCGCTGATGCACACCGAAACCTCGTTGGACGCCGGGTTCTTCACAAAATACGGGAAAGCCTCGGTCTCATGACCGTCCGGCTGATCGGACCTCAGGTGCGGCTGGGGATAACCCCTTCCCTTTCTGTATGTTGATGACTCGTAATTTCTCATTGGGCAAGACCTGACCGAACACTAGCATTTGCGTGGGCGATTGTCAAACCCGTCGCGGACAATTGACGGCAACAAACGTATACGCTATCGTTTCCCTGCAATGTCCGCGCCGGCAGAAAACCACAGTCTTTACCATAATCTGAAACTCGGTCCCCTGACCCTGGAGGGCAACCTCGTCCTGGGCCCGATGGCAGGATACACCGACAGGGCATTCAGGGCCCTCTGCTCCGACGCCGGAGCCTCCATGACCTGCACCGAGATGGTCAGCACCGAGGGCCTGGTCCGCGACAGTCGCAACACCTTCAATCTGCTTCTGGTCTCTCCCCTGGAACGGGCCCCGGCCATCCAGCTTTTCGGCTCCGAGCCGGGGACCTTCGCCCAGGCGGTGCGCAGGATTCCCTCCGGGCGCTTTGCAGCCGTCGACATCAACTGCGGCTGCCCCGTACCCAAGGTCGTCAAAACCGGCGCCGGGGCCGCCCTGATGACCGAACCGCTGAAAATCGCTCAGATAATCCGTGCCGTCAGGTCCGAAACCGACCTCCCCGTCACAATCAAGATCCGCACCGGATGGGACGACCGGAGCCTGACCTACCTGCAGACCGGAGAGCTTGCACAGGACGCGGGAGCCGCTGCCGTGTGCCTCCACTGCCGGACCCGCTCGCAGTTCTACACCGGACGGCCGGACTACGCCGCCGCGGCAAAGCTTAAGGCGGCTCTTGACATCCCCGTCATAGTCAGCGGCGACCTTTTCACCCCGGCGGACGTGAAAAACGTCCTTATGCAGACCCGCTGCGACGGAGCTATGATCGCCCGCGGGGCCATAGGCAGGCCCTATGTCTTTTCCCAGACAATCAGCCTCCTTCAGACAGGTGCATTCACCGAACCGGCTCTTAAGCATAAGACGGGCCTGTTTCTCCGCCAGCTTGAGCTGATGGCCGCCGACCGGGGCGAACTGACCGCCTGCAGGGAGATGCGGAAGCATGTACCGTTTCTTCTGAAGGGCATACCCGGCTCCGCCCGCGTCAGACAGGCCTGCTCCGTGGCCGAAACAATCGAATCGTACAAACAGGCGCTTGGCTCCCTCTGAGGGCGGCTTGTTGACCATTTACACCGTAAATGCTACTTTCTCAACGGAGGAAAGAGGCATGAAGGTAATGGTACTGGGTTCCGGCGCAAAGGACCACGCGGTCACCTGGTGGTTCTCCCGCAGCAGACTGATTGACGGCCTGTACGCAGCTCCCGGAAACGTGGGCACCCGCTCCGTAGCCGTCAACCTCCCCGACGTCGATCCGGCAGACCCCGAGGCGGTCTATGCAGCCTGCACGGCCCATGGAATCGACTTTGTGTTCGTCGGCACCGAGGCCCCCCTCCTGACCGGAGTCATCGACTATCTCAACAAACGGGGAATCGATACATTCGGCGCCCCGGGATACGCTCTGAAGCTCGAGGACGACAGAGTCTTCGCCCGCGAATTCATGGCCCGTCACGGCATACCGTTCCCGGCCTGGCATCTGATCAAAAGCGCCCGCTATCTGGGCCCGTATCTAAAGCGCAACGAGGGCAGGAAACTGGTGATCAAGAAAAAGGCCCTGTCGACCAGCCGCGAGATCCTGCGTTCCTCCGATACTGAGAAACTCTCCGCCTTTGCGAAAACCCTTCTGGCCTCCGGCCCGGTCTTTATCGAAGAGGCCGTTGAGGGCATGCCGATCACCGTCACCATCCTTCTGGACAACAACGGCTATCTGGCCCTGCCTTACTGCTCCGAATACACCAAGAGCGAACACGGCGACGCCAGTTCGGCCACCGGCGGAATGGGCAGCATCTGCCCCATCCCCCTCTCGGAGGAGGTCCGCTCGACAATCGTGTCGAAGATTGTCCGGCCGACTTTGGACGGCATGCGCGCCGAGGGCCTTTCCTATAAAGGCGTTCTGACCTTCAGCATCGTCCTGGCCGCCGACGGCCCCGTGCTGGTCGACTACCACGTCCGGTTCAACGACCCTGCCGCCCAGAGTTTCGTCCCCATAGTGAGCAACGACCTGGCCGAACTGATGGAGGCGATAAAGACCGATTCCCTCGGCTCCTGCACTCTCCAGACCACCGGCAAATCCACAGTCTGCGTCGTGATCGCCAGTGAGGGTTACCCGGAGAACCCCGTCACCGGAAAGACGGTCAACCCGATTCCCTCCCAGAAGAAGTACAACGTATCACGTGAGAATCCCTATATATTCTTCGGCGCGGTAAAGGAACAGGACGGGGTGATGGTCACGACCGGAGGCCGCTGCGCCAGCATCGTCGGCCACGGGCAGAACATCATACAGGCCAACTCGATGGCCTACGCCCACATCGGGGACGTGACCTTCGAGGGCTCCTGGTACCGAAGCGATATCGGAAACAAATTCTTCGAAAACTGATTAATCCGGCCTGCGGAACTCGTACATCAGAATTCCCGCGGCCACGGACACGTTGAGCGAGTCTATGTGTCCCTGCATCGGAATCGAGACTATCTGGTCGCACTTGCTTGCAACCAGGCGGCTCAGCCCGTCCCCCTCGCTGCCCATCACTATGGCCGTACGAGGGGCGAATTCCGTTTCGGCGGCGGGCTTTCCGTCCATGTCGGCTCCGTAGACCCAGAAACCGTACTCCTTTAGGGTGTCGATCTCCCGGACCAGATTGACCACAGTGGCGATGGGGACATATCTGGCCGCGCCGGAGGAAACCCTGAGCACGGTCTCGTTCACCCCGGCGCTGCGGCGCTGGGGCATGATGACCAGAGAGCAACCGAACTGGTCGCAGCTGCGCAGGATGGCACCGACGTTGTGCGGGTCGGTGATTCCGTCCAGCACCAGAACCAGGGCTCCGTCACCCGGCTTGAGCGAGGCGCAGTACTCCCTGACCCCCATCGTCCTGACCGCCTGATTCTGGCCGGCGCGGGATACCCCCGTATCGAACATGGCACCCCTGTGGTCGGCTCCCGGCGGGGAAATCCTGTCCAGTTCGGCCATGCTGACCCTCTTTACAAAGGTCTTTCCGTTGGCGCGCGCCAGGGTCTCCAGCCTTTTAAGCCGGCTGTCCTCGTCCCTTCCGCGGGCCAGATACAGGGTCGAACCTGCCGAAGCGGTGTTCAGTGCTTCCTCTATGGCATGGTATCCGGTGATTTTCGCGCCCATCTAGTCCTCCTCGAACGACATCGGTCTGGGTGATTCTTCCTCGCCCAGCGCCTGGGACAGTTCCGTCATCAGGGCCTTTGCCTTCGCGTTGAGCCGCTTGGGAACCATCAGGCGGAACTTGACGTACAGATCGCCGTTTCCGTAACCGCGGTAGTGCGGCA
The DNA here is from genome assembly GCA_017614375.1 of Spirochaetales bacterium. GTDB lineage: Bacteria > Spirochaetota > Spirochaetia > Sphaerochaetales > Sphaerochaetaceae > JAAYFO01. Next base: position 2,514 of record JAGABZ010000004.1, on the reverse strand, counting down.
TGCCCTTGCCCTTGACCCGGACCATCTTCCCGTCCTGGATTCCGGCGGGGATTTCGACCTTTTCGGTTGTGCCGTCAAGCAGAGGAACATTGACCGAAAGCCCGAGGGCCGCCTGGGTTACGGAAATCGGAATCTGTACGAACAGATCGTCGTTCTGGCGGACGTAGAATTTGTCCTGGCGCACGTTGACGCGGACATACAGGTCCCCGTAGGGCCCGCCGTTGGTTCCGGCGTTTCCCATCCCCTGCAGGATGATGTCGGTTCCGTCCTGGATGCCCGGCCGGATGTTGACACGGATCTTCTGCTGTTTGCGCATCAGTCCGGAGCCGTGGCACTTCGGACACGGGTCGTCGATTATCCGTCCTTCGCCTCCGCACTGGGGACAGGGCCTCTGCATGGAGAAAAAAGCGCTGCTCTGGCGGACATAGCCGGTCCCGTTGCACTGCGGACAGATCTTGCGCGAAGGCTTCCCGCTGCTGCTTCCCGTGCCGTTGCACGATTCGCAGGGCACCTGGCGGTTGTAGGTTATGTCCTTCTTGCACTCGGTGAGGATGTCCTTGAGTTCGACCTCGACGTTGTAACGGAAACTCTGCCCCTGGTTGGAAGCCCTGGATGACGACTGCTGGCTGCGGAATCCGCCGCCCCCGAAGATTGAGCTGAAGATGTCCTCGAACCCGCCGCCGGAGAAGATGTCGGAGAAGTCGCGGTACGCGGCCGAATACCCCTGGGCTCCTCCGGCGTTGTTCACTCCGGCGAACCCGTAGTTGTCATAGGCGTCACGCTTGGTCTGGTCGCTGAGTACCTCATAGGCCTCGGTGGCTTCCTTGAACCTCTCCTCCGCCGCCTTGTCCCCCGGATTGCGGTCCGGGTGGTTCTCGATCGCGAGTTTTCTGTAGGCTTTCTTTATCTCATCCGCGGTGGCGTTTTTCGCAACGCCGAGCACCTCGTAATAATCCCTTTTGGCCATCGGTTTTTCCGTCCTTAGGATACGAATGTGCCGGCCGTTTCCGGCCGGCATCCTTATTTACTTGTCAGAGGCTCAGTTGACCACCTCGTAGTCATCGTTTCCGCTGCCTCCCTGCGGCCCGTTCTGCGGTCCCTCGGGTCCCGGACCCTGAGGTCCCTGCTGGTTCTGCTGGGCAGCCTTGTACATCTGCTCGGTCACCTTGTAGGTAGCCTGGTTCAGGGCCTCGGTCTTTTGCTTGAGCTCCTCGGCGGTCGAGTTGGGGTTGGCCACGGCGGCCTTAAGCTCGGAGAGGGCAGCCTCGATCTTGGACTTGTCCTCCGGGGAAATCTTGTCGCCGTATTCCTTGAGCGACTTTTCCGAAGCGTAGCAGAGCGAGTCGGCCTGGTTGCGGGCCTCGATCTTTTCCTTGGCCTTGGCGTCTTCCTCGGCATGGGCCTCGGCGTCCTTGACCATGTTGTTGATCTCCGCCTCGGACAGTCCGGAGGAGGACTGGATCACGATGCTCTGCTCCTTTCCGGTGGCCAGATCCTTTGCGCTGACGTGGACGATTCCGTTGGCGTCGATGTCAAAGGTGACCTCGATCTGCGGTACTCCCCTCGGGGCCGGAGCGATTCCGACCAGGTCGAAGGTACCCAGGGTCCTGTTCTGGCTGGCCATCTCACGCTCGCCCTGCAGGACGTGAATCGAAACGGCGGTCTGTCCGTCTTCGGCGGTGGAGAAGACCTGACTCTTTCTGGTCGGGATGGTCGTGTTGCGCATGATCAGCTTGGTGTTCACGCCGCCGAGGGTCTCGATACCCAGCGAAAGCGGGGTGACGTCCAGCAGAAGCACGTCCTTGACGTTTCCGCCGAGGATTCCGCCCTGAATCGCGGCGCCCATCGCGACGCACTCATCCGGGTTGACGCCCTTGTTCGGTTCCTTCTGGAAGATTTCCTTGACCATCGCCTGTACCGCGGGAACACGGGTGCTTCCGCCGACGAGGATGACCTGGTCGATATCGGAAGCCTTCAGTCCGGCGTCTCTGAGGGCGTTCTGGCAGGGAACCTTTGTCCTCTCGATCAGGTCGGCGACCAACTGCTCGAACTTCGCCCTGGTCAGGGTCATCAGCAGGTGCTTCGGGCCGGTGGCGTCGGCGGTGATGAACGGGATGTTGATTTCGGCCTGGGAGGAGCTGGAAAGCTCGATCTTGGCCTTTTCAGCGGACTCCTTCAGTCTCTGCAGGGCCATCTTGTCACTGGTCAGGTCGATTCCGGTATCGGCCTTGAACGAGCTGACCAGCCATTCGATGATTCTCTGGTCCATGTTGTCGCCGCCCAGGTGGGTGTCGCCGTTGGTGGACTTGACCTCAAAGACTCCGTCGCCCAGTTCGAGAATCGAAATATCGAACGTGCCGCCGCCGAAATCGTAGACGGCGATCTTCTCGTCCTTTGACGAATCCTTTCCGAAACCGTAGGCCAGAGCCGCTGCGGTCGGTTCGTTGACGATTCTCTTTACATCAAGTCCGGCAATCTTTCCGGCGTCCTTGGTCGCCTGTCTCTGCGCGTCGT
>JAGABZ010000003.1 GCA_017614375.1 Spirochaetales bacterium | reverse complement strand
AGTACATTCTCCGTTCTCAAAAACTACCCGTTCAAGGAGTTCGACATCGATGTGACTCTGCCTCTCAGGACAACCCTGACCAACAAAGACAAGGAGGACTACAAATCAGGCAGGGCGATGTTTGTGGTCGGTCTCAGCAAGTTCGGGAAACCGAAAAAAGATGTTCAGTGGGAGTTCGAGAGTCCGTTCGACCTCACATTCAGAGCCGTACGTTTCCAGCTGGATACGGGAGAATGGGAGACGCTGATCACGTCGCTTTCAAGGACCGAGTTTCCTCTGGTGGCGCTGAAGGATCTTTACCACCTCCGCTGGGGGATCGAGAACGCGTTCAGGGAGCTGAAGTACGACATCGGCCTCAACAACTTCCACGCAAAACGCGAGGACTTCATCATACAGGAGATATTCGCGAAACTCTTCATGTACAACTTCTCCCAGCGCATCATCATCGATGTCATTGTCGTGAAGAGCCGCGGGAAATACGCCGTATACCAGATCAACTACACATACGCCATCCATCTGTGCAGGGACTTCTTCCGCAAGGGCGCCGCTCCGCCCGGGTTCAACAGGAACATCCGCATGTACGTCGAGCCCGTAAGACCGGGCAGACATGACGAGCGGAAACTTTACCCGAAGGGATTCGTCCCGTTCATCTACAGAGTCGCCTGATCGACCGGGGAGCACCACCCCGGTGGATGGGTGTATGCACAGACCTTCTGCAGCGGCCCGGAACGAGCTGTCGGCGACCCCGGTTCCGGGATAGAACCACCCGAAAACACCATAACCCGCACAAAAAGGAAGAACCCGAAGCCATGTTTCTGACTTCGGGTCTTTTTCTGCCTTTTCGGGCCTTCTTAACTTAACGGGGTTTTCCGGTCAAGCCGGCGGAACCGTGGGGAGGCTCCGCTAACTTAACGACATTGCAGATTGACTGCCCTGCTCGTTTTTGCGAAAGAGGGGATTTGAACCCCTACGCCGTGGCACCAGAACCTAAATCTGGCGTGTCTGCCAATTCCACCACTTTCGCTTTTTCAGGACAACACTACACGAAAAAAGAATGGAAGTAAATGGATACAAAAAAAGCCGCAGGGGGCTGCGGCTTTATGAGTGGGGCAGGGCTATCTGACCTGTTCCGACTGAGCCAGGGTGATTGCGGCGGTGACTACGATGTCCTCTACGCTGCATCCCCTCGAAAGGTCGGAGACCGGACGGGCGAAACCCTGGAGGATCGGACCGTAGGCCTCGGCGCCGGCGAGTCTCTGAGTCAGTTTGTACCCGATGTTTCCTGCCTGGAGGTCGGGGAAGACAAGAACATTTGCCTTTCCGGCGACGGTTGAGCCAGGGGCTTTCTTTCCGGCAACGGAGGGGACGAGAGCGGCGTCGAGCTGGAGCTCTCCGTCGATCTTCAAATCAGGGTAGTTTGCCTTGGCGATTTCGGTCGCCTGAACCACTTTGTCGACAAGATCACCCTTGGCAGAGCCCTTTGTGGAGAAGGAAAGCATCGCGACGACCGGCTCCGCGCCCAGGAAGGTCCTGCAGGAGTCGGCGGCGGCACCGGCGATTTCGGCAAGCTGCTCGGCGGTGGGGTTGGGAATGGTGGCGCAGTCCGAGAAGATCAGCGAACCGTTGACGCCGAATTCCGTCTTCGGAGTTGCCATCACGAAACAGGACGAAGCGTATTTGAACGGGGCCCTGGTCTTGATGATCCTGAATGCCGAGAGAAGTACGTCGCCGGTGGTGTTCTCAGCTCCGGCTACCATGGCGTCGGCGTCGTGGAGACGGGTCATCATGGCTCCCCAGTTGAGAACCTTGACGATCTGCGCGTAGGCTTCCTCGGGGGTCATGCCCTTGGCCTTGCGCAGGTTGTAGTACTCATCGGCGTAGGCCTGGCGTTTGGGGCTGAGGGCGGGGTCGATGACGTTTATGCCGTCCAGGGATGTGTCCACAGCCCTTGCGGCGGCTTTTACCGCGGCAGTCTCACCGAGAAGGGTGACTTCGGAGGCAATCTTCTCGTCCAGGATGCGGCGTGCCGCCTGGATGGTTCTGGGCTCGGTTCCTTCGGGAAGTACCAGGCGCTTGCCCAGCGCGACGGCCTTCGCTTTCATCATTTCCGAAAACTTCATGGTTATCTCCTGTTGTACTGATTGCGCTTATTGCGCGGCATTCGTTTCTGCTGTGGTTTCGGCCACTTCCTGCTGGTAGGCGGCTTCCTCGGCCATGGCCTGGTCAAACTCGGCCTCATACGCGGCAAAGATGTAGTCGAGATACATCTTCGCTGTATCGTACGAAGGAGAGCGGCCGTCCGGTGACTTGAGGGCCACGTAGTACTTCAGCTGGCGGGCGGCGGTGCGGAGCATGTCATACGGGTTGCAATAGATGATTCCCGAAGGATAGATGTCTGCCAGGTCGCTGAAGGTGGTGATGTTCTCGTTGAGGGAGAAGGGTCCTTCGCCTATGCTCTGCCCGGTGGCGGCGATGTACTGCTCGATGTTGGAGAAGTAGTAGAAGGGAATCCGTCCGGCGATTTCGGGGAATGTGAAGTTGAAGTAGTAGTAGGCGTACTCCTCAATCTCTTCGTCCGTCCAGTTCTCAGCTTCGAGGAAGAAGGCCAGGGGGTCCTCCTCGTTGAAGTAGACCTGCAGGAACTGAAGCATGTCGCAGCTAACCAGGGCGCTGTTCATGTAGTAGACTTCCTCGACGCTGAACAGGTTCTGTCCGGGAGCGGGAAGGAAGGTTTTGGCGCCGAGGTTCTGGACAGCGAAGACCAGAACGATGCAGACGGCAATCAGGGCTATGGTTTTCTTGGATTTCATGTTGCCTCCGTATGTTGAAAAAATACACTCTCCGGGCTTGGTTTTCAAGCGGGATAAGGTCCGAAGAATGATTGTCCTGATTTCTTCACCTATATGACCTTGCCCGGATTGAGGATCCCTTTCGGGTCAAAGACCGCCTTTATTCCCCTCATCAGCTCAATCTGGCGTTCCCCCAGGGCGGAGCGGAGGTAGCTTTTCTTGTCCAGACCGATTCCGTGCTCTCCGCTGACCTGGCCGCCCATGGTGCGGGCGGTATCGTACATTTTGGAGAAGGCCAGGGACTTGCGCCGCTCCCATTCGGAATCGGCAAGCCCGTCACGGCAGAGGTAGATGTGCAGGTTCCCGTCTCCGGCGTGACCGAAGCTGGGAATCCTCAGACCGACTTCGGAGGCTACGGTATGGGTGTACATGATGAATTCGGCCACCCTGCTGCGGGGGACCACGACATCGCACTCGTCCATCTGGTCGGTAGAACTCTTTATGGCTTCGAGAAAGGCTCCGCGGGCGGACCAGACCGAGGCCGAACGCTCCTCGGTGTCGATCAGAAACACATCAAGCGCCCCGTTTTCCAGACAGAGGTCGGCTATGGCCTCCATGTCGTGCCGCACCGCCTCGGCGGTGTTGCCGTCGAAGGACAGCAGCAGATAGGCCTCGGAGGCGTGGGTCGGGAATTTCCTGCCGAGGTATTCTTCGGCAAAGAGGATCACATCCTGGCTCATGTATTCGGTCGCAACAGGTGTGACCTGTGCCCGGATGATTCTCGGCACGGCGGAGATGGCGTCGTTCATCGTGGAGAAGGGGACGAGAATGCTGACTGAGTATTCCGGTTTCGGGATGATCTTCAGAACAGCCTCGGTGACTATTCCCAGGGTGCCCTCGCTACCGATGATCAGGTCCTTGAGGTCGTATCCGCTGGAGTTCTTGACGACCTTGCTCCCGAAGGTCTGGACATCGCCGTCGGGTAGGACGACGGTAATCGAGCGAACTGCGTCCCGGGTGACTCCGTACTTCATCGCTCTCATCCCGCCGGCGTTGGTTGAGATGTTGCCGCCGATAGTGGCGCTCTTTTCACCCGGGTCGGGACAGTACTGGTAGCCGTGGTTGTTGCAGTACTCGGCCAGTTCCATCAGCAGCATTCCGCTCTGGACGGTGACGGTGAGGTTGTCCTCGTCGAGTTCGAGGACTTTTTTCATCAGGGAAGTGTCCAGCATGATCCCGCCGCAGACTGCCACGCTGCCCCCGACCAGACCGGTGCCCGAACCTCTGACGACCACTGGCAGGTTGTGTCCGAATGCGTACTTCATCACCTGTGAGACTTCGGTGGTGGAGAGGACTCTGACAAGGGCATCGGGGACACCGAAGGCGGTGCCCAGTTCGTCATGGAAGTAGTCTTCGTTTATCGCCTTGCCGTCGAAGACCCGGCCGGGAATCAGTGCCCGGAGGGCTTCGAGGTCAGCTGCAGTAAAGGTTGCGAACATTTCAGGCTCCCTCCTTTATGCGCTTTATCAGACGCGGGATGATTTCGTACAGGTCACCGACATAGCCGTAATGGGCCACGTCGAAGATCGGTGCCTCAGAATCGCTGTTTATCGCGATAATCAACTCACTTCCTTTCATTCCGGCCACCGTCTGGACAGCGCCGGATACTCCGATGCAGATCAGCAGCTTGGGTTTCACCGTCCTGCCGGAGAGCCCGATCTGGTGCTTTGAGTCGAACCAGTTGTTTTCGACCAGCGGTCTGGTGCAGGCCATCCGGGCACCGATGAGGGAGGCGAATTCCTCAATCATGGACAGGTCGGACTTGGATTTGACCCCGCGCCCGCACTGGACGATGATCTCGGCTTCGGAGATGTCGATGTCCTGGGGCTTGTCCTCGATTTCCAGAATCGTCTCCCGGGACTTTAGCATCCACGGCAGGACGGGCATCATTACCGGTTCGGCGTCTGATCCGGTCCGCCTGGGTTTGGAAAAAATCTTGTAGCGGACCGTGCAGAACTGCGGCCTGTGGTTCGGAGTCATTATCCGGGCCATGATGTTACCGCCGAAGGCCGGCCTGATCTGGACCAGGTCGGTGTCGGGGTTCATCTCCAGGCTGGTGCAGTCGGCGGTGAGCCCGGTTCCCAGTCTGGCCGCCACCCGCGGAGCCAGGGAGCGTCCGGTATTTGTGGCGCCGACGAGAATCGAAGAAGGGCGCACGGTCTCTATGAAAGAGTGAAAGATGTTGGTGTACGGCTCAATCAGGAAATCCTTCAGAGCGGGGTCGTCGTAGACATAGACCCTGTCGGCGCCGTAGCGGTAGAGTTCGCGGGCTTCGTCCCTGACAGAGCTGCCGATCATCAGCGCCATGACTTCCTGGCCGGTCACGGCGGCCAGCTGCCGGGCCTCTCCCAGAAGCTCAAAGGTGACGTCGTGGATCTTTCCGCGGAAATGCTCGCAAAAGACCAGGACGCCTTTCCAAAGGCTCTTGTCCACCGAGGCGGACTGCTCTTCGACGTAGGTGACGGCCCCTTCGCTTTGGCGGACGCAGAGCCTGCAAAGTTTGCAGCCCATGCCGATGTGAAGTCCGTCGGCATGGTTGAACGAGATGGCCCCGAACGGGCAGATGCCCTTGAGTTTCTCAGCCAGCTGAGGTGTTATTCTGCTTTGGTCGATTACGAGTCCCATGAGCCCTCCCGGATGAACTTGCGCCGTGCAAGCAATTCGAGGATTCCGTCGGCCAGTTCGTCGGCCGTCCCGTTGACCAGGGTGCGTCCGGAGCTCTTTTCAGGGGGAAAGACTTTGCTGACCTTTGTCGGTGAGCCTTTCAGGCCGTAGCGTCCCGGATCGGTGTCCTTCAGGTCGGACAGGCCGAGGGATCTGATGCAGTCAGCGCCCATCGCCTTTTTCCGACGGTAGGAGGGCAGGCGCGGGGTGTTGACCTCGCTTTCCATGCACAGCAGACAGGGCAGCTGTATCCGCTCGGTCACGACGACTTTTTCCTGATTTGCCCTGACCGTCACGCCAAAGTCGTCGGCATCGATGACCGACACCACGTTTGAAAGGTGCGGGATGCCCAGATGCTCGGCTGTTTCGGCCCCTACCTGGGCCGTGTCTCCGTCGGTGGTCTGCTTTCCGCAGAGGATCAGGTCCCAGTCACCGCAGCAGGCGATTCCCTGGCTGATGGTGTAGCTTGTGGCCAGGACGTCGGCGCCTCCGAAAGCCCGGTCGGTGAGCAGGATTCCCTCGTCGCAGCCCATCCAGATGCATTCCTCCAGCGCGCTGCGGGCCTGGGGCGGTCCCATGGTGATGACCTTAACAGTTCCGCCGAAGCGCTCTTTGAGGCTGAGGGCTGTCTCCAGGGCATAGAGGTCGTACGGGTTGAGTTTGTTTCCGGTTTTCGGACGTACAAGAAGGCCGGTTTCCTCATCGACCTTTACGTTGTTCGAGCCGGGAACCTGTTTCACACAAACGAGAATGTTCATCCGGTTTCCTCCCGCGACGGAACAATTGTACATGACCTGTGATTATCCAACAATCGGACACTTTCAAAAAGTGCGGCCGGGACTTTCTTGATTTGCAACGCCCCCTGAGGGCATAATGGTGGCTCAAAGCAGGGACAGGAGGGGACATTGAACGTCTGGATTTACACACTGGGATGCCGTCTGAACCAATGCGAGTCCGAAGCACTTGCCCAGGCCTTTGTCAGTGCCGGGCACAGGGTCCTCCCGTCTGCTGAGGGCTGCCCGCTGTGTATCATCAACACCTGCACCGTAACGGCAAAGGCCGAGCAGAAGGCCCGCCGGGTAATCCGTCAGTGCAGCAGGACTCCCGGGGTGGGGGCGGTCATCGTGACCGGTTGTTACGCGGCCGTCTCGGCAGCGGCCCTTGCCGACATCGGGGACAACGTTTTCCCCGTCGGAGGTCCGGCCAAATCTGCGCTGCTGCAACTGCCTGCCTACCTGAGCGGCGCATCGGATTCAGAGGCAGGTGAGCGGGTCAGGAGTTTCTGCACCGGGCTTCCGGCCTCATCCGACCCGTTCGCGTTCGCCGCGACCGATTTCACTTTTCACAGCAGGGCTTATCTGAAGGTCCAGGACGGGTGCGACAACCACTGCTTCTACTGCCGGGTGCGCATCGCCAGAGGAAAGTCGGTCAGCCTTGACCGGACCGAAGCGGTATCAAGGGCTCTGGCCCTTCAGGCGGCCGGGTACCATGAGATAGTCCTGACGGGGTGCAACCTGACCATGTACGGTCTGCCCGGAGAGGGTCTGGCCGGTCTGGTGGGTGATTTGCTGACTGCCCTGGGACCGGACATGCGCCTGCGCTTTTCGTCCATGGAGCCGGACCACATCGACCCGCCGCTTGTGGAGTTGTTGAGCGACAAAAGGATCCAGCCGTACTTCCATATCCCGATCCAGAGCGGCTCGGACACTGTCCTGCGCAGGGTCAACCGGCACTACACCGCCGCTGAGGCCCTGCGGATCATCGGGGATCTCCGCCGTGTCCGGCCTGAGGCGTTTTTTGCCTGTGACGTGATTGCCGGGCTGCCGGGTGAGGACGACGAGGCCTTTGAGGAGACGAAAGCCTTTGTTGAAGAATGCCGCTTTGCCCACATGCACGTCTTTCCGTTCAGTCCGCGGCCTGATACGGAACTGTACCGGGCAAAGGACAGACCGCCCGAGTCGGTAAGGGACGCCAGGGCCGAGCAGCTTCGGCAGCTTTCACAGAGGATGCACGCCGAATACCTGGCCTCGTGTTCGGGAACACAGGCCGAGGTTATCCTGGAAAGCAGGCTTGAGGGCAACCTTTGGAAGGCCTTAAGCGGCAACTACATCGAGGTTGTTCTTGATGACGGTCCGGGAATGCACAGGGGAGATCTGGTGAAGGTCCGCTTCCCGCATCTGAGCGGGAAAGAGGAAACAATCAAGGTTTCGCGGGTCTGACGGAGACTTCCCCGGTTCCGACTGTACGTATGCCGTCCGGGCAGCGGACAAGCAGCTGATAACTTTCATTCACCCCCGCGGCGGTTCCGGAAAAGAGCGTTCTGCCGTCGGCAATGACATCGACTTGCTGACCGGCGGTGGTGAGAAGACTGCGGTACGCATCAAGCAGATCTGACTCGATTTGCGTATCAAACAGGTGAATCAGGGTATCGCACAGGGCCCCGACGGGGTCGGGACGAAGGTCCTCTGGCGGCAGGAGAGACCCGGCTGTTTCCTTAAGCTCATCCGCAAAGGAGGGGACGCGGACGTTGACTCCGATGCCGGTGATTATCCGCTCGCCGAACCCCTCGGCGAGGATTCCGCAGACCTTTCTGCCGTTGAGAACGAGGTCGTTGAGCCACTTGATGCCCGGACGGATTCCAAAGGCGGTCTCTATGGCGCGGGCGGTGATTACGGCCGCCTTTGCCGTCAGGGTCAGGGTACGGTCAAACGGTGTGCAGAAACTGATGTAGAGGCCCCCCTCGGCGGAGAAGAAACTGCGTCCGAGCCTGCCGCGTCCGGCGCTCTGGGTGCGGGCCACAGCCGCGGTGAACGGCGGCGCGTCCATGCGCCTGAGATAGAGGTTCGTCGAATCGGTTTCGTCCAGTTTGTGGATTGTCCACCGTCCGGCTCTGACGACTTGCGGCTCTTTGTCCATGGCCTGACTTTACAGCGCCAGGGCAGGACAGTCAAACCCCTTGAAGAGAAGGCGCCAAATAAGGTAAGAATAGGGCAGTCCGGAGGGTTTCAAGATGCTCAGCGAAGTCAGAAGCAACTGGTCGGAACTTGTCAATAAAGAACTCCATCTCATGCAGCAGGAGGCGGGAATCGACCCGTCCGCCTTTGTAAGCGTCAGCGCCCAGGTTCCGCCGAAACCGGAACTCGGGGACCTGGCTTACCCGCTTTTCACCCTGGCCCGGGGGCTGAAAAAGGCTCCGCCGGTAATCGCCGCCGAGCTGAAGGACCGCCTGGAAGCGGCCCCGGACCGGCCTGCCGGACGGATTCTGACCGCTGGACCTTATCTGAACATCGCAATCGACACCGGGGCGCTTGCCCTGGCCGTCGAAAAGAGAATCCGCGAGAGCGGTGATGATTACGGCAAAACCGACGCGCTCGCCGGAAAGAGGATCATGGTCGAGTTCAGCTGCCCGAATACCAACAAACCCCTGCATCTGGGGCACATGCGCAACGACAGCCTCGGAGAGAGCATTTCCGCCATTCTCAAGGCCAACGGGGCCCAGGTGATGAAGGTCAACCTGATCAACAACCGCGGGGTGCACATCTGCAAGTCGATGCTGGCCTACATGAAGTTCGGAAACGGTGAGACTCCGCAGTCCTCCGGCATCAAGGGCGACCATCTGGTCGGCGACTACTACGTGAAGTTCGCCAACTGGGAAAAGACCGACCCCACCGCCGGGGCACAGGCCCAGGCCTTGCTCGAAAAATGGGAGCAGGGCGACCCCGGGACCCTGAAGCTCTGGAAGATGATGAACGACTGGACGCTTGAGGGGCTTGAGGAGTCCTACCGGAACATGAACATCAGTTTCGACCGGTACTACTATGAAAGCGACACCTACAAGCTGGGCAAGGACCGGATTCTCAAGGGGCTGGAGGACGGGATTTTCTACCGCGAGGAGGATGGCTCGGTCTGGGTGGACCTGGCCGACATCAAGCTGGACAAAAAGGTGCTTCTGCGCAAGGACGGGACTTCGCTGTACATAACCCAGGACATCGGCACCGCGATAAGCAGGCACGCCGACTGGCCGTTTGACAGCCTGATCTACGTGGTGGCAAGCGAGCAGCGCTACCATTTCCAGGTTCTGTTCCATGTGCTGGACAAGCTCGGGTATCCGTGGGCTAAGGACCTGCACCATCTGGCCTACGGGATGGTTTTCCTCCCCGAGGGCAAGATGAAGAGCCGCGAAGGCACCGTGGTGGACGCCGATGATCTGGTCGCCGGTCTGTCTGCCCTGGCCAGGGGTGAGATTTTCGAGAAACAGCGTCAGGACGATGTGGACGATGTGGATCAGACCTCCAGAAGCATTGCCCTCGGGGCGATGAACTACTATCTGCTGCAGGTGGACCCGCAGCGGGATATGGTCTTCAACCCGAAGGAGTCGATTTCCTTCAACGGAAACACCGGACCGTACCTGCAGTACATGGGTGCCAGAATCAGCAGCATGATGCGCAAATTCGAGGCGGTCCGGGGCGAATATGATGCCATCGGGTTTGACCCGTCCCTGCTGAACGTGCCCGAGGAGCGCTCGATCATCAAGCTGGTCGCGGATTTCCCCCATGTCGTGGCAAAGGCCGGGGAGGAGTACAACCCCAGCGTCATCTGCGCCTATCTCTACGAGCTGTCAAAGGTCTTTTCCGGATACTACCACGACAACCAGATCCTCAAGGCTGACACCCCCGCGCTGGTAAAGGCCAGGGTGCAGCTCTGCGCCATGGTTCTGCAGGTGATGAAAAACGCTTTTGCCCTGGTGGGGATTCCGTTCCTGGAGAAAATGTAAGGCAGGCTCACCCCCGCGGGAGGAATTTGCTACTTCCGTCGGAGGAAGTGTGTTAAAATATCCGATTGGGGGAAACCATGCCGGAATCAAAAAAACGACTTGTAATCAACAGCGCCTGGTGCAAAGGCTGCGGAATCTGCGCGGCCTTTTGTCCCAAGGGGGCGCTTGAGGTTGTCGAGGGCAAGGTTCGGCGTACCGAGGGCACCGAGTGCGTGCTCTGCGGAAACTGCGAACTGCGCTGCCCGGACTACGCCATCTATATCGAAGAGACTGAAACGGAGAAACAGCAGTGGGTAAGGTAAGCAGACTGATGCAGGGCAACGAGGCCTGTGTCGAAGGGGCACTGGCCGCCGGCATGCGTTTGTACGCCGGTTACCCTATAACACCCTCGACCGAGATTGCGGAACTGGCCTCGGTCAGGCTTCCCCAGGAAGGGGGCAAGTTCATCCAGATGGAGGATGAGATCGCTTCGATTGCCTGCGCCATCGGCGCCTCGGTGGCCGGGACAAAGGCGATGACCGCAACCAGCGGGCCGGGATTCTCCCTCAAGCAGGAGAACCTCGGGTACGCGGCTCTGGCGGAAATCCCCCTGGTGGTTGTGGATGTTCAGAGGATGGGGCCCTCGACCGGAATGCCCACCTCGCCTTCGCAGGGAGACGTGATGATGGCCCGCTGGGGGACCCACGGCGATCATCCGGTAATCGCGATTTCGCCTTCGTCCGTGATGGAGACCTATGAGCAGACAATCAGGGCCTTCAACCTTTCGGAGAAGTACCGGACACCGGTTCTGCTGATGATGGACGAGCTTGTAGGTCATCTGCGCGAGGGTGTGAGCCTTCCGGACCCGGACGACATCGAAATCATAGACAGGCCGGCGGTCAAGTACCCCGATCCGAAGCGTCTGCCGTACAAGATGAAAGCGGGGCAGCAGGTCCCCTCCATGGCCCCGTTCGGAAACGGACAGCGCTACAACATCACCGGGCTGATCCACGACGAGTCCGGCTTTCCGACAAACTCCAATGCCATCGCAAAGGAGCTTCTCGACCGGATCATGCACAAGGTATCCGACAACTACGCCGACATCGTCAGTTGCGAGAGCCGTTTCACCGAAGATACCGAAACCGTCGTTTTCTGCTACGGCGGGACGATGCGCGCCGTCATCTCCGCCGTCGAACAGGCCCGCAGCCGGGGAATGAAATGCGGCATATTCCGGCCGGTTACCATCTGGCCCTTCCCCGAAAAAGAGCTTTCAAAGCTTGCTTCGGACCCGAAGGTCGGGAGGATTCTGGTCGTGGAGCACAACTACGGACAGATGCTGCTCGAGGTCCAGCGTGTCGTCGGAGGCCACTGCAGGGTTGATTTCCTGGGCAAATACAACGGAAACGCGATTACTCCGAGGGAGATTACCGCGGCGCTCTTTGAAGATGACCCGGGGGCGCTTGCCTCGTGCGCGTACACAGTCGGGAGGGACCGGTGATGGTAGACAAGGGAGATGTGAAACCCCGGACCAGACAGGTCTCGGATCTGATTTTCAAGTACATGAGGCCGGAGCATCTGCCGCAGATCTGGTGCGCGGGATGCGGAAACGGCATCATCATGCGTGACGTGGCCCAGGCAATCGAGAACCTGGGGCTGTCGCGGAGCAACACGGTCATAGTTTCGGGCATCGGCTGTTCGTCCAGGGCGGCCGGCTATCTCGACTTCAACACAATCCACACGACACACGGACGGGCCATCGCGTTCGCCACTGGAATCAAGCTGGCCAACCCCCATCTGGAGGTCATCGTCATCGCCGGTGACGGTGACATTTCGGCCATCGGGGGAAACCACCTGATCCATGCCGCCCGGAGAAACATAGGGCTGACCGTGGTCGTGATGAACAACAACATCTACGGCATGACCGGCGGTCAGTATTCGCCTACGACGCCGACCGGTGAGTTCGGTACGACCGCCCCGTACGGCAACATCGACAGGGCGTTTGACATCGCCAAACTGGCCTACGGAGCAGGAGCTTCCTACGCCGCCCGCGGAAGCGCCTATCATGTCCAGCAGACAATCAGCCTGATCCAGGAGGGTATCCGTCACCGCGGCTTCTCGATCATCGACGTCGCCAGTGTCTGTCCGACCTACTACGGGCGTAAGAACAAGAAAGGCAGCGCGGTGGATATGCTCAAGTGGCAGAGGGACAACGCCGTCCAGGCGGAAAAGGCAAAGACGATGACGCCCGAGGAGCTTAAGGGCAAGCTCGTCCTCGGCGCGGTCAGCCAGAGCCTTCACCCGGAATTCACCTACGAGTACGGCAAGCTTATCGAGCGGCTGTATGAGGAAAAGGAGCAGCGGGAGGAGCAGGAAAAGGCCGACATGGCCAGAATCGGAAAGGTCACCGGGCAGATCAAGAACTCCGGAGAGGCGCCGGTGAGCAGCCCGGCAGGCAGGGAGAGAAACGAGCTTCGCCTGGCCGGCAGCGGGGGGCAGGGGATAATCCTGGCCTCGGTGATTCTCGCCCAGGCCGCGGTGCTTGCGGGCAAATACACGGCACAGAGCCAGTCCTACGGCCCGGAGGCCCGCGGAGGGCAGTGCAAGGCCGAAACTCTGGTTTCGGATACTCCCATCGGCTTTACAAAGGTGCAGAATCCTACGTTCCTCATGTGCCTGACCCAGGAAAGTCTCTCGCATTACGGCAAATCGGTCGGGCCGGACTGCATGGTGCTGATTGATTCGGCCCTCACTCCGCCTGAGAACCTCAGGCCGGAGCAGGTGGTGAAACTGCCTATTCTCGAGACGGCTCGGACCAAGGTGGGCAGGCTCCAGACGGCGAACATTGTCGCGGTGGCCTGTATCAACACCCTTATCGGACTGACCGACCGTTCCAGTATGGAACAGGCCGTGCTCATGCACATTCCCAAGGGAACTGAAAGCCTCAACCTGAAGGCTTTCGAGGAAGGCGTCAGGCTGGCTTCGGAGAGCCTCGGGGCCCTGAAGGGGGACGGAAAATGAAAATCCACGAGTATCAGGCAAAGCAGCTGCTGGCCCAGTATTCCGTGCCGGTGGCTCCGGGCAAGGTTTGCACGACCCCCGAGGAGGTCCGCCTTTCCGCTTCGGAGTTCTGCGGCGGCGGCAACAAGTGTGTCGTAAAGGCCCAGATCCACTCCGGGGGGAGGGGAAAGGCCGGCGGGGTGAAACTGGCCGCTTCACCTCAGCAGGCGTTTGAAATTGCAACATCCATGCTGGGCAGCACCCTGTACACCCATCAGACAGGGCCTGAGGGCAGGGTCGTGCACAAGGTCCTGGTCACCACCGCGGTTTCCGTCAGACGGGAGTTCTACCTGAGCATCACCGCCGACAATGAAAACGCGGCGTTGGTCATCGTGGCCTCGGCGGACGGCGGAACCGAAATCGAGGAGACGGCAAAGACCCACCCGGAGCGCATAGTCCAGATTCCGCTTTCCCCGGTTATGGGCTTTAAGCGCTATCAGGCAATCCGCACCGCCCGGGCCCTGGGGCTGGCAGGTCCGCTTGAAAAGGAACTGACATCGATTCTGTCGGCTCTGAGCCGGCTGTATGTGGATAAGGACTGCAGCCTGGTGGAAATCAATCCCCTGGTGGAGACCGATGAGGGCCATCTGCTCTGTCTGGACGCGAAGGTGAACTTCGATGACAACGCCCTGTTCCGACATCCGGAGATTGTCGCCCTCCGCGACGTTGACGAGGAGGACCCCAGGGAGTACCGCGCCTCGCAGTCCGACCTGAGCTACGTCAGCCTCGACGGGGATATAGGCTGTCTGGTCAACGGGGCCGGTCTGGCGATGGCCACCATGGATATCATCAAGGGCTTCGGCGGCGCGCCGGCGAACTTCCTCGATGTAGGGGGGAGCGCCACTGCGGAAAAGGTCAAGGCGGCCTTTGAGATTATTCTGTCCGACACCAGGGTCAAGGCAATTTTCGTCAATATCTTCGGCGGAATCATGAAATGCGACATCATTGCCGCCGGCGTGGTTTCGGCCGCCTCGGAGCTCGGGCTGAACGTGCCGCTGGTGGTCAGGCTGGAGGGTACCAACGTCGATGAGGGCCGCAGGATTCTCTCGGAATCGGGACTGAATGTAATCGAGGCCTCGGACATGGCGGACGGTGCGCGCAAGGCGGTCCGCGCGGCAAAGGAGGCCAGGGCATGAGTATCTTCGTAGACAGCAACACCCGCGTAATCGTCCAGGGAATCACCGGAAACCAGGGGACCTTCCACACCCGCCAGATGCTCGACTACGGCACGAAGATCGTCGCCGGCGTCACTCCGGGCAAGGAAGGCCAGGATGTCTTCGGAGTCCCGGTATTCGACACCGTCCATGCCGCGGTCAAGGCCACCGGGGCCGACGCTTCGGTGATCTATGTCCCACCTAAGTTCGCAGCCGACGCCATCCTCGAGGCGGCCGACGCCGGGGTCAGGCTCATCGTCTGTATCACCGAGGGTATTCCGGTCCTCGACATGGCGGCGGTGAAGCAGTATCTGGCGACAAAGAAGTCCCGGCTCATCGGCCCGAACTGCCCGGGAATCATCACCCCCGGCCAGTGCAAGATCGGAATCATGCCCGGCTATATCCACCGTCCCGGCCATGTGGGAATCATCTCCCGCTCGGGAACCCTGACCTACGAGGCAGTCAAGCAGCTCTCCGACAGGGGAATCGGGCAGTCAACGGTTATCGGAATCGGCGGTGACCCGATCCGCGGGACAGGTTTCATCGATGCCCTGAAGGCTTTTGAAGCCGACCCGGATACCTGGGCTGTGGTCATGAACGGTGAAATCGGCGGAAGCGGAGAGGAAGAGGCCGCCCGGTTCATCGCCACTGAAATGACCAAGCCGGTGGCAGCCTTCATCGGAGGCCAGAGTGCTCCTGCGGGCAAGAGAATGGGCCACGCGGGAGCAATCATCGCCGGCGGAAAGGGAACCGCCTCCGGAAAGATCGCGGCACTCAAACAGGCCGGGGTCGAGGTTGCCATGACTCCGGATTTAATCGGTCAGGCTCTGGTCGACGCGGTGAAAAAGTGCGGTATCGAAATCAGCTGAGGCCCCGGGGCCGGGACGGTCAGGCCTTGTCCCCGGACTGCCTTTCGGGCTATCATTCCCCGGAAGTCCTTCAAGGAGGGTGTGATGCAGGGTTATCAGTATGTTCTCATAGGTTTCGCCATCGGGCTGGTGCTGACGATTTTCGTCCTGTTCTGGCAGGTGTCCAAGCGCCGCAGGGCCATCTCCGAGGCCAACGCGAAGGTCGAGAAGCTCAAGACGATGCTCAACGACCGGATGGACCTGGAGTCGTCCGGGCTTTCAGGGCTTAAGGTTGAGCTTGAGAAGCTGCGCAAGGAAAACGAGAACCTGCGCATTTCGCTGAACTCGCTGGCCCAGAAGCCGGGGCGCAAGGAGGTACAGCGTCTGCAGGTCTATCAGGATGCCGTCGACAGGCTGATGATCAGCAGTCCGGGTTTCGGGGCGGCGTGGCAGACAAGCCTCAAGGAGGCCGAGGCCGAGCTTGAAAAATCCTATCTGGGCGCCCTTCCGTTCATCCGCAGGGTCATCCCACAGAAAAGCAGCGCACCTGTGATAGACCTGGCGGAGGAGGATAACAAATAACGGTCTTCAGACCTGGCCAGAATGGTGGAATTGGTAGACACAAGGGACTTAAAATCCCTCGGCTCTGAGCTGTACGGGTTCGACCCCCGTTTCTGGCATCTCTGCGGGTATCAAATGATACAAAACCACACTTCGAAAGAGGAGTCAGTTAATTTCTTACAATAAAGGAATTAAGCACTGATTCTTCTTTTTCTATTCTCTTCTGTTAAAGGCAACAATCCTGCAAAATCCGAGCTATAAGGTCATTTCCACCCATCTTTTTGAGAAAACATGTGTTACCGCCGGGAGGAATTCTCAAAAAGATAGGGTAATTCTCAAAAAGATGTGTACGCGAGTGAAGAGTGGGATTAACCCTCGTTTTTCTTCGAATTCAGATACTCATAAAGCTCTGTAGTAACCCGGCTCTTTCCCCGAACTGAATCCAATCCATGTTCTTTGAGTTCTTTATACGGATAGAATCCCTGCTCGTAGCTTTCAACAAGTCTAAGAACCATATACCTGTGGTCTGTTGATTTGAAAGAAGCGTCTTTGAAGAATTTGCTGTCATTATCTGTTCCGGCTCCATAGTTATCTGCAGACTCGACACTGGTCTTGAACATTACAGACTGGTATTTGCCGGAAACATAGATGTATACAGTATCCCCAACGGCAACATTTGTTGACTGGGTCCATTCGATCTCATCCAGTTCTTTAAAAGCTCCAACAACATCATACTTGTCGGGATTGCAGGGAATGACCCACTCATCCTCAACCCTGCGACGGACAGTACGGCCTTCTTTTTCTGCCCTAATCTCATTGAGCCATTTGCCGTTGTACTTGAAGTAACGTCGACCGGCTACTCCCCATTTTGACTGTGTGAGTAGGGCGGCCAGTCGGCTGAGAGAGCAGGGGCCTTCATCTGTTGTGACGTTCTTGTCAATCCAAAAGATGAATTTTTGCCTTTGCATCAAAGTAAACTCTGCGTTCCTTGTCTCCTTTTCCGAAGACAACGCATTCCCTTTGTTCAAAGTCGAGATCAGTTCTATCAAGATTAACTAATTCTCCCACACGCATGACTGGAGAACCACATCAAAGAAAAAAGGAGTCAATGCAGAGGTACAATTCACACACTGCCGTTAATAGGTGCAATCTTCAACGTATAACCAAGGGGAACAAGCACCTTGAGCAGACTATCAATCTGCGGAGAGTGCGTCGCTGTCTCCAACCTCGCTATGACAGGTTGCTTCATATTGCATTTTCTTGCCAGCTCAGCCTGCGTGAGTCCCTGCTCTTCCCTGATTGATACAAGTGTTCTTATCAGATCCTTCTCAAACTCTATGACTTTCTCTTCTTCCGGAGTAATCTCCAGATTGTCCCTAAATTCTCTCCAAGTGCTCATTGTAGTTTCTTTCTCCTTTTGTAGTCCGCGAGCTCCCTCTCAGCCTTTTTAATTTCACGTGCAGGTGTTCTCCTTGTTTCTTTCTTGAACGCATGTAACAGAAGATACTTATCTTGACCAATCCATGAGAACAGCACTCTGATTGAGATGGAACGCAATTCCCATATTTCACTATTAATCTGTCGCATTACAGGTAGTCCAATCATAGTTCTTTTTTCTTCAAGAAGATCAATGTAAGCAACAATCTTAGAGAATTTCACTCTTGCATCTTTGTCTTTCTCTGTCTTGTTTCTTAACTCTCTCAAAAAATCTTTCAGCTCACTCTTTCCATGGTTGAGTCCTTAAACTGGTGTAAATTGTAAATAGTGTGAGCCACCGCTCATCCTTCGGTTAAAATGTTAATAACCACAAAAACATTCGAAGGAGGAATGGCAGATGGCTCAAATCAATTTTACATTAGACTATGATTT
>JAGABZ010000001.1 GCA_017614375.1 Spirochaetales bacterium | reverse complement strand
GCGTTGCCCTACGTCAACAACGTCCCGCATCTGGGTAACCTGACCCAGGTGCTGTCCGCCGATGTATTTGCACGTTTCTGCCGACTTAAGGGCTATGAGACCCTGTACGTCTGCGGAACGGACGAGTACGGGACGGCGACCGAGACCAGGGCGCTGACCGAGGGGGTGACGCCCAAAGAGCTGTGCGACCGGTACCATGCCATCCACGAAGAGATCTACAGGTGGTTCAACATCAGTTTCGATTCGTTCGGAAGGACATCCACGCCGAAGCAGACGGAGATCGTCCAGGCAATCTTCAAGGACGTGCAGAAGAACGGTTTCATCACCGAGAAGGAGATTGAGCAGCTTTACTGCCCGACCTGCCGCCGGTTCCTGGCGGACCGCTTCGTAGAGGGCAGATGCCCCCACTGCGGCGCCGAGGGGGCCAGGGGAGACCAGTGTGATGCCTGCCAGACTCTGCTTGACCCGACCGAACTGCTTGAGCCGCGCTGCAGCGTCTGCGGTACGACTCCGGTTGTCCGCCCGACCAGGCATCTTTATCTGAACCTGCCGGCGATTCTCCCCAAACTCCAGGAGTGGAAGGACGAGGCGTCGGTGAAGGGTTTCTGGGCGAACAACGCCCTGGCCGTGACCAACTCGTGGATCCGCGACGGGCTCAAGGAGAGGTGCATCACCCGCGATCTGAAGTGGGGCATCCCCGTGCCGATGGCAGGCTATGAGGACAAGGTCTTCTATGTCTGGTTCGACGCTCCCATAGGCTATGTCTCCATCACCGCCTGCCACACCGACGACTGGCAGAGCTGGTGGCAGAACCCCGGGGAGGTCGAACTGTTCCAGTTCATCGGAAAGGACAACATTCCGTTCCATACCGTGATCTTCCCCTCGACCCTGCTGGCCACCGGCAAGAAGTGGACGATGCTTCACCACATGTCCTCGACCGAGTACCTCAACTACGAGGGCGGCAAGTTCTCCAAGAGCAAGGGGATAGGCATATTCGGAAACGATGTTCAGAGCACCGGGATTCCGGCGGACGTCTGGCGTTTCTACATGTTCTACAACCGCCCCGAGCACGCCGACGTGACCTTTACCTGGAAGGACTTCCAGGACAGTGTCAACGGCGAGCTGATCGGCAACCTGTCCAACCTGGTCAACCGGACCCTGACCTTTGTAAAGCGCTTCTACAACGGAGCGGTGGAAGAAGGGGAGTTCGACGAGCCGCTGATGGCTGAGATTGTCAGGCGTGAGGCCGAAATCACCGCCCTGCTCGATTCATCGGAGGAGCGCAGCGCCCTGAGGGCCGTCTTTGCCCTGTCAAGCGTGGGCAACAAGGCCTTTCAGGACGGCGAGCCGTGGAAGGCACGCACCGAGGATCCGGACAGGGCAGCCAGGCTTCTGAGGACACTGGTGCTGCTGGTGCGCGATCTGGGCATCCTGATTCAGCCCTACATGCCCTCTGCCGGTCTGAAGCTGCTGGAGGCCCTCGGACAGAAGGATGCCGACTGGAGCACCCTGGGCAGCCGCGGGCCGCTGAATGTGGGCGAGGTTTCACATCTGTTCGAGAAGCTGGATGACAGCCTGATTGCCTCCCTGCGTGAGAGGTTCTCCGGCTCGCAGCAGCAGAGACAGGAAAAGCAGAATCTGCAGGAGCAGAAGGCCTCCGGCCCCGGTCAGGCCGGGCCGAAGAAAAAACCCGTGGAGGCGGGGGAGAAGATGAACAACAACCAGATACCGCAGGACGAGACCATCGCCGAGCAGTTCGCCCGGAGAGTCACCCTGACGGTTTCAAAGATAGAGGAAGTCAAGCGCCATCCCGAAGGCGACAGACTCTACATCCTGACTTTGGACACCGGAGCGCAGGAGAAACGGACAATTGTTTCCAGCATCGTGCCTTACTACACTGAGGAAGAACTGCTGGGAAAGAACATCGTCCTGGTCGACAACCTCAAGCCGGCGAACTTCCGCGGTGTGAAGAGCTGCGGAATGCTCCTGGCCGCCTCGGACAAGGACGCCGAGCCGCACACCACCTGCGAGGTCCTCTTTGCCCCTCAGTACCCGGTAGGGACACACCTGGTTCCCGAAGGCCTTGAGAGCCCGGACGGCAAGTGCTACGTCAAGCCCGATGCCTTCTTTGCCATGCCGATCTACACCGAGGGTGGCACCGTCAAGATTGACGGCCGTCCGATTGGTTCCGGCGGCGTGTATCTCACCGCTTCCAAATACCTCGACGGTCCGGTGGGCTGAGCCGGCCCATGACCCTTTCCCGGATTCAGCCTGAGGACTTCAAGCCCGGGGAAGGGTGCGCCCGGATTCTCCATCCGTTCCAATCGGTCTTCTGGGCCGAAGCAAAGGCGGTAAACGGTTGGAAGCCCTACTATTTCAGGATTGAGGACGGGGACTGCGTCACTTATCTCATGGTTCTGACCAGACACTTTCTCGAGGGTGCTCTGGTCTTTGCCTATGTCCCTATGGGACCTGAACTTGAGTTCATCTCAAAGGAGGGGCGCATCGCCGAACTGGGCAGGGAACTCAACCGCGAGCTACCCTCCGTCTTTGTAATCCGTTTCGATTTCCCCTTTGACTTTCTCAACGCCACAGGCCAGAACGACCTGGATCCTGCCCGGGCCGAGGATGCTTTTAGGGCATTTGCCGCCAGGGAGCATCTGCAGCTTCTGGATGAGAGCATCCAGCCCCAGGGCACTGTTGTCAGTTATCCGGCCGGTTCTTTCGCATACCGCACCCGCGCGCAGCGTATCCTGAAGAAAAACTCCTCCGTCGTCGAGGTGGGGTTCTGGGATGGGAGCAGCTCCGATTTCAGCCGCTGGTATTCGATCTATCAGGACACGGCCCGCCGGGACAGATTCACGGCACGCTCGAAGTCCTATATCTTTGGGCTTCTGCAGCAGAATCAAAGCGGGGCTTCGTGCAGGCTGATTCTGGCCAGAGTCGCCGGAAAGATCGAGGGCGGGATTGTCGTGATGATGAATGACGACATGGAAATATACATGTACGGCGGGGCGAACCGGAGCGGGGACTTCAACGTGTCCTATCCGCTTCAGGACTTCGCCATCAGGGACGCGGCTGCCGCCGGAAGGAAGGTCTATGATTTCTACGGCTGTGAAGGCACCGCGGGAAGGGGAGAACACCTGGCCTCGCTGACACAGTTCAAGCTTTCATTCGGCGGCCGGCGGATTTACCGGATACCTTCGTGCGATTATGTCCTCAAAAGGCCGGTCTGGCGCCTGTACAGGCTGATCGAGGACTACAGACTGCGCCGAAGCCGCCACCTCAAGACAGAGTAAAAAAAGAGGCACCCGGAAACCGCCGGGTGCCTTGATACAAAAGGAGGTATGAAAAAAACTGTTGCTCTGCCTTTTGTGTTGCAAACAGCGTGCCAACTTTTTCAAAGCCCTGTTTTCCGGGCTGAAATGCCGGTTTTAAGGTATTCGTGGCAGAAAAGCACTTAAGTTACCTGTGAACGGATTGCAGGGTGTGTAAAAAATTCACACCTCATTCTTTCCTCAATGGTGTAGAATCTGTCTATGTTCGACGCCCATTCCCACTTTGCCTCGCCTGACGCGTTGGTCTGCAGCGCGGATGCCCTTTTGCCCTCAGGGCCTGCTCTGCGGAGGGGAATCGGGGCCCTGGCAGGGGGGATCGGACTTGATGATGCTACTGCAGTTCTTATCGAAAAGGCCCTTAAGGCCGATCCTTCGCTTATGGTCGGCGAGGTCGGTCTGGACCGGAGGTTCACGGACAGAGTCCCGGCCGCCGTTCAGAGGGATTTTCTGCGCCGGTCCTGCTCCCTTGCCCGCTTCTACGGTCGTCCGGTAATTCTTCACTGTGTCAGGATGTACGGGGAGCTGCTGTCGGTGATCAGGGAGTTCCCGGACGTGAGGTTCATGGTCCACGGTTTTTCAGGTTCGGAGGAGACGGGCAGGGAACTTGTCAGAAACGGGGTTCTGGTGTCCCTCAGGCCGGGTTTCCCTGCACGGTTGGAGGGGTGGGTCAGGTCTTGCCCGGGAAAGTGGGTGGCGGAAAGCGACTTCACCGGGACCGATGCGGCGTTGTACAATGAGGTCCTGGTGGAACACTACCGGCGCCTGGCCGGGCTGCTGGGAACGGATACGGATAGACTGGAGGAGATTTGCCGTGGAGCCTCAGAGGTTTTTGCGGATTTCCAGACTGCTCGGTGAGCAGAAGGTTCAGAGCCTGTCAGAGCGATTTGTTGTAATCGTAGGTGTCGGTGCTGTAGGAAGTTACTGCGCCGAAGCTTTGGCGCGGAGCGGAGTCGGGCGCTTCAGGCTGGTCGACTTCGACACGGTGGGGCTGACCAACGTGAACCGGCAGCTGATAGCGCTGACTTCCACCCTGGGCCGGCTGAAGGTAGAGGTGCAAAAGGAGCGGATTCTCGATATCAATCCCGCGGCGTCGGTCGAGGCGCTGGAGCTTTTCGCGGGGGAAGAGACTGTTTCGCAGATCTGCGGCGGGGAGCCGGATCTGATTATCGACGCCATCGATTCGCTCAATCCGAAATGCTGCCTGCTCCGGTACGCGTGGGAGCATGGTCTGAGTGTCGTATCATCTATGGGCGCCGCTCTCAGGCGGGACCCCGCTCTGGTCCGGACGGGGGATCTGATGGATACCTGGGGCTGTCCGCTGGCCAGACAGGTCCGGACCAACCTCCGCAAGCGCGGAGTCGGGCGGGGGATAGAGACGGTCTTTTCCCCGGAGCTGGTAGATTACGAGTATCTGGACCCCGAGGACGAGCAGTGCAGCGATTTCAACGAGCAGATTCTCGACCGCGGGCGCAGGCGCAGGGTGCTGGGGAGCCTGCCGACCGTCACCGGGGTCTTCGGGCTGAACCTGGCGCATCTGGCACTGGAGAAGCTTCTCGGTGAGCCGTTGCGCGGGGAGGAGGCTTTCCGACCTTCCGGGCGCCGGTGATTACCTGATTTCGCTGTTTTTCACCCTCAGACTTATTGCCGCGCTGTGGGGTACCGGGCTGTCATCCGTGTAGGCCAGAACCTTTATCCCGACGCATCTCCGGATTTGGACTGCGCAGATTCTTCCCTCGGAGGCAATCAATTCGCCGTCGCAGTACCACTCGTACCTAAGGCCCCGCGAGGCAGCATCCTCAGCGGGGTTGCACACCAGCACGAACTCTCCGCTGCCGTTTTCCAGGGCGGTTACGGACCAGCCCTCATCGGTATCATCAGGTTCGGCAATCGCGGTTTCCGGCGGCGGAGATTCAAGTTCCGGCCATCTGAGGGCGACCACGGTCGGGGTGTCGGCTATCAGCCTCAATACGGTCGTCGTGCAGGAGGTCAGAGCGCCGTCGGTGTACAGAAACGCACTGAGGCGGTAGGTACCGCTTGATAACCGGGTGTTTACCGAAGCCGTTGCCTCATCCCGCGAGAAACAGTAACTCAGGCCGGTGTCGGTTTGCCGGGCTTCGACTAAGACGGAGCTTTCGCCTGAGCCTGTGGCCCGGTACGGGCAGGAAAGCTGCAGGTCGAGGATCCCCTCGCCCGGGTGGCGGTCAAGCGGGATTTCAACCGGTCCGGCGCCGTGGACGAGGGACGCGGAGACCCTGCCCGAGGCCAGCACGGTACCGACGGAGTTGAATTGTTCGATTTCGAACTGCCAGTCGCCGCAGCGGATTGAACTGAGGCTGAAGCAGCCGTCCAGGCTGACGATGTCCCCTATCGGGCTGACCCCCTCCGGACCGGAGGAGTGCAGCACGTATCGGGCGGTTTCGGTGAGGCTTTCCTGCGGGCCGAGAACCGTGTTCTGTTCGCAGGAAACGGCGCGGATGCGCAGGTCGGTGTAGTTTTCGGCGATTTCGGCGGCGCATGATACCAGAATCAGGCAGCCCAAGGCCGTGACGGTGAATGCAAGCAGGCGTTTCATAGGCCCTCCTTTTTGCCCTGTAAACCGCGCGGGAGGCCTTTTTGCTGAAAAAATCCGGGCAGAATCCGAGTGATTTTGAGAAACAGGTTGACTTTCCGCTTAATAGGTGTTAAGTATAGTGTCATGGGAAGTGAGACGCAGACGGGCAGGTACGGTTTTCCCTCTCCGGGGGAGGACTGCAGGGAGGACAGGCTTGATATCAGGAGCCTGCTGGTCCGGCATCCGAGCAGCACCTATTACCTGCGCTCGGAGGGTGATGCCATGGCCCCGCTGATAAGCAGGGGGGACATCATGGTGGCCGACCGGGCGCTCAGACCCAGAAACGGGGACATCGTCATAGTTGAGCTTGACGGGTCATTCTGCGTGCGCCGTCTGGTCGTATCCGGCCAGAGGTTGCTGCTCTGTGCCGAGAACCCCGGCTGGGAACCGTCGGAGGCCGGCGCGGATCTGGTCTGCTTCGGCGTGGTGACCGGGGTAGTGCGGGTGTTCGGCAGGCAGGGATGATCGGGCTGGCCGATTGCAACAGCTTTTACGCCTCCTGCGAGAAGCTCTTCCGCCCCGACCTCAGAGGCAGGCCGGTGGTCGTGCTTTCAAACAACGACGGCTGCATAGTGGCCCTTTCCGCTGAAGCCAAGGCTCTGGGCATCCGTCGCGGAGAGCCGTACTTCCGCTGCAGGACCCAGCTTGAGCGGGGCCATGTGGCGGTGTTTTCATCCAACTACACCCTGTACCAGGACATGTCGGACCGGACAGTCGAGATTCTGCGTTCGCTGGCCTGCGATGTTCAGCCCTACTCGATAGACGAGTCATTCTTCAGCCTGCCGGGGGGCACCGACCCGGAAACCTATGCCGGGCGACTGTACAACACCCTCAAAAGGCGCACCGGTCTGACAATCTCGGTGGGAATCGCCCGGACCCGGACGCTGGCGAAGGTGGCCAACCATATGGCCAAGCACACCAGGGGCTGGATGGTCCTAAGGGAGGAGGATGAGAGGGCCGTCCTGGCCTCTACGGCAGTTTCGGAGGTCTGGGGAGTGGGGTGGAGGTACCAGGCCACACTGGTATCCCTGGGGCTGAAGACGGCCCTGGATCTGGCCTGTATGGACGAGCGCAGGCTGCAGAGGTTTCCGGTGACCTTCCGCAGGACAGTGGCCGAACTCAACGGGGTTGCCTGCATAGAGAGCCTGCCCGACGTGCGCCGGAGTTTCATAAGCGGAATCAGTTTCTCCGTGCCCAAGACCTCTCTTGCCCAGATCATGCAGACTCTGTCATGCCACTGCCGCAACCTCTCGTCCAAAATGGCCCGCCGCAACCTGGCCGCCTCGGAGGTATTCGTGCAGCTGGGCACGGACCGCTTTGCCGAAGATTACCGCCTGCTGGAGTGCTCTGCCGCGCTTCCGAGGGCAAGCAACTACGCCCCTGATCTGCTGGCGGCAGTCAAGCCGGCGCTGGAGGCAGTCTTTGTCCCGGGACTCAGGTACAAGAACAGCAGAGTGGGGGTCTTCGGCCTGTGCCCGCTTGAGTGCCGGCAGTGGTCGCTCTTTGATGACGAGAGCCGGATTGAGGCGGCCAGAAAGCGGGACACCATGGCCGCGCTGGTCGGGCAGAGAGGGGATCTGAGAACCCTGACGGACAGCTTCGGGGACAAAAGGCGGATCTGCAGGAGCGAATTCCTCTCCCCGTGCTACACGACGCGCTGGTCCGACATCCCCGGAGCCGGGTAAGGCTTGGGCGATTTCAGAATAGGAGGCGGGAAATCCGGGTTTTATTCTGAAATTTCCGAATCGGAGGCAGAAATTCCGGGGTTTATTCTGAAATTTCCGAATACGGGCCCGGAATTTGAGTTTTTATTCTGAAAACTACTTCCTGCGCTTCTCGCGGTCGCGCTTTTCGCGCTCTTTCTGCTGGTTGAAGAAGTCGGCCAGAGTGCCGCCGCCCGAGCTGTTTCGGTTGGCGTAGTAGGCCAGGTCGGTTTTGTCCGGGCGGCCTTGGCGGGGCCTGTCCGGGGCCTGATGCCGATTGGCCGGACGCCTGTTGTCCGTGTGCCTGTTGTCGGGGCGCCCGGGTATATGGCTGGAATCCGGGCGGCTGAACTCGGGCCTGGGTCTGAAGTGGCTCGGCTTGACCACTTCAATCACCGTCTTCCACACGTATTTGGGCTCGGCCTTTTTTATCGCGCTCTTTTTGAGAACGACGACCTTTTTCGCTCCGGGCTCGGAGGGCGAGGCGCTGGCTATCGTCCGGTGGGCCCTGAGCACGGCAGTCTGCTTTCCGGCCTCGGTGCTTTCTGAGGGTTCCGTAGTCTCGACCTTTTCCTTGATTTTGGCTTCCTTTTCCTCATAGCCGCAGCTGAAGCGCTGGCAGATGTAGTGGATCTGGCCGTATTCGTCGGCGACGCGGAGCATCGGCCAACCGCAGTGCGGACAGGCCTTTTCGCCCATCAGGGTCGGGTCGTATTTTAGGGTGGAGCGGGCGACCTGAGTCACCAGTTCGGAGGCGTTTTTCTTGATATCCTCGATGAAATCCCGCGGAGATTCCTCCCCGGCGCTTATGGCACCGAGCCTCTCCTCCCAGCGGGCCGTGAGCTCGGGTGAACGGAGCTGCTCGGGAACCAGACGGACGAGTTCCATTCCCTTGGGGGTGGGGACGAGGTTGCGTCCCTGTCTCTCGATGCAGCGGTTTGATATGAGCTTCTCGATGATGTCGGCGCGGGTGGCGGGGGTGCCCAGCCCGTTGGCCAGGTGTTTTTTCCGATCGGCGTCCTCGACAAATGAGCCCGCGTGTTCCATGGCGTAGAGCAGGGTGGCCTCGGTGTAGCGCTCGGGGGCGGGTGTGGCGAAGCGGGAGACTTTGACTTCCCTGACCGTGACGGGGCTGCCTTCGCTGAGCTCCGCCGCCAGAGAAATCCTGCCCTCAAGCACATCGTCGGCCAGGACACAGGTTGAACTGCGTCCGATATCGCGACCGACCTCCCTCCATCCGAGGGACTGAGGGATGCTCAGGCGGCTGATGAAAGTCTGGCCGCTTACGGTCGCGGTGACTGAGGTTGTTCGGTAAACATAGTCCGGAGAAAGAGTTTCCAGGAAACGCATCATCACAAGCTCCCAGAGCCTGCGCTCGTTTTCGCTGAGTTTTGACAGGTCGACCGGCTGCTCGGTGGGCAGCAGGGCGTGGTGGTCGCTGACCTTTGAATCATCGACCAGATTGCCCAGGTCGCTTCTGATCGAGCCGGCCGCCAGACCCAGGGCACGGGATTCGAACGGAGTTCCTGTCAGGGCCTTCAGCCGCTGGGGCAGTGTGGGTACGATGTCGGCGGTGATGTACCTGCTGTCCGTACGCGGATAGGTGACGATCTTGTGGATCTCGTAGAGCCTCTGAAGGGTGTCCAGGGTTTCCTTCGCGCTGAAGCCCAAGGCGGTGTTGGCGTCTCTCTGGAGTTCGGTCAGGTCGTAGGCAAGAGGGGGGTTCTCCGTCTTTGAGATTTCGCTGACGGCGGTAATGGTGCCCGAGACATCCCGGATCGAGTCGGCTATCGAGGCAGCCTCATCCTCGGACGGAATGCGGATGGTACCGTCCCTGAAAAGGGAGGCGGAAAAGGTCCCGAAGTCAGCCTTGATCGTCCAGTAGAATTTGCCGGTGAAATCATTTATCTGGTGTTCTCTCTGGACCATCAGCGCCAGGGTCGGGGTCTGGACCCTTCCGGCGGAGAGCTGTGTGTCGTAGTGGCAGCTCATCGCTCTGGAGACATTGTAGCCGACGTACCAGTCGGCGGCGCTGCGGCACTCGGCGGCGTGGTACAGGTTGTCGTACTGCTCCCCGGGCCTGAGGTCGGCAAAGCCCTCGAGGATGGCCGCATCGGTCTGGGAACTGATCCAGAGCCGCTGAATCGGTTTGTGACAGTCGGCCATCTGCAATATCCAGCGGGCGACGAGCTCACCCTCGCGCCCGGCGTCGGTGGCTATGACAATCGAACCGACGTCCTCCCTGGACAGCAGGGAACTGACCAGGGCGTACTGTTCTTTGGTCTTGTCAATGACCTCGTTGTCCAGCCTCTGCGGCAGGATGGGGAGGTTTGACATGGTCCAGCGGCGGTACTGGGGGCCGTAGTGGTCCGGCTTGGCAGGGCTGACCAGGTGTCCCAGCGCCCAGGTGACGACATAGGCGTCGCTCTCAAAGTATTTCTGGCAGTTTCTGCAGCCGAGGACCCGCGCGATTTCGCGGCCGACGCTCGGCTTTTCGGCAAGTACGAGTTTTTTCACTTCTTCTCCGGACGGCTCAGGCTTTCTCGTTGAAGTCGGCCGTTTCAAGCCCCTCGGAACCCTCGGGTTCGGGGTTGTTCGTCACAATTTCGATTCTCCGCTCAAGGGCGCTGAGGTCCTTTTCCAGGGAGCGGGCCAGGGTCATGCCCTCCTCATACAGGGCGACGGACTGCTCAAGGTCCGCCTTGCCGTCGGCAAGGACGCTGTTGATTTCCTCGATCCGCCTGAGTTTTTCCTCAAAACCGGGCTCCTGGTGAAGATCGCTTTGTCTTTCATCCATTGTCTTTTCCCTCCGAGACGGCCTTTACGGCTCCGTCGGCGAATCTGACCGAGAAACGCTGTCCCCCGGGCAGTCGGTCTGCTGATTTGATTATGCTCCCGTCAGGGGCGACGCTGATGCTGTATCCCCGCTTCAGGACAGCGTAGGGCGACAGGGCGCCCAGTTCTGCCAAAGCCCTCTCAAACGCGTGTCGGTTCCCGGTGGCTTTTGCCTGCATCTTATTGATGAGCAAGTCCTTACCGTTCTCCAACCGTTTGCGCGAGGAACCGGTCCTGTCCTTAATGTTGTCGCTGAGATCGCGTTGACCTTCCATTACCGACTGCTTCAGGTGTGCCAGCCGGGAACGCAGGTCGCCCTTGACGTTTTCAAGCGAGAAGGAGTTCACCAGGTTCCGCGCCTTTCGGATTGCCTGTTCGGCGCAGTTTCTCATTGAAGAACTGATTTCAACTATATGCGAGAGAAGCGCGTCGGCGTTGTTGGACAGGATTTCAGCCGCGGCGGTGGGCGTGGCGGCTCTGATATCCGCCGCGTAATCGCACAGGGCATTGTCCACCTCGTGGCCGACGCAGGAGATGACGGGAATCCCGGAGGCGGCCACGGCCCGGACGACCCGGTCATCGGAGAAGGGGAGCAGGTCCTCGATCGATCCGCCTCCGCGTCCGACCAGGAGGACGTCGGCCACGGCGAAAGAGTTGGCCTGATCTATGCGCCGGGCTATCTCGCCGGCGGCATTTTCCCCCTGGACCGCCGCGGGGAGGAGGATTATGTCACCGGGGCAGTTTCTGCGGCGCAGAACGCTGATTATGTCGTGGACCGCGGCCCCGGTGGAACTGGTGATTATTCCTATTCTTTCTATTCTCTTAGGCAGAAGGCGCTTGCGGGCGGGGTCGAACAGGCCTTCGGCCAGATAGGCCCGCTTGCGGCGCTCGAGTTCGGCCAGGATTGCCCCTTCGCCCTCAGGCTCGATGCTGTCGCAGACGAGGCTGTAAGTCCCGCGGGGGGAATACACCGACAGCTGGCCACGGGCGATGATTCTGTCCCCTTCATTGAAGGGAGGGCAGAGGGCTGCACGGCTGCGCCAGACTATGCACGAAAGCGCGGAGGTCTCGTCCCTGAGGGTGAAGTAGACATGCCCCGAGCGCTTCAGGCCCGAGACTTCGCCGCGGACGGAAAAAGTCCCGAAGGTCTTTGAGAGGACATCCCCGACCAGTTCGTTTATTGCGCTGACTGTAAAGACGGTTTCGGCCTCAGGCCTTGGGCTCATTCCTGCGTCTCCTGTTTCTCCACAGAAGGATTCCCAGAACGAAAAGGACTACGGCGCTGAAGAATGCCAGGCCGAGATAAAGGGTCATGTTGAGGTTGCCCTTGATTTTCAGGGGAGAGAGGGCGATCAGACTGCCCAGAACGGCGGTTTCGCCCATCATGATGATGTCGAAGTCGAACTTCTGAAGCAGGGCCATGACCAGCCCCAGCCCTCCGAGGGTGAGGCAGAACGCCTTTGTGGTGAACTCCCTGTCCAGGGCGGTCAGGGTGAAGCAGATGCTCAAAGTGATTATAAAGGCGGAGACTACCATCGCCTGGGCCCGCAGAAGCATCCGGCTGCGGATGGCGGCAAAGACCGCGACCCCCAGCAGGGTGGCGGAGAACACCGCTCCGCAGATAAACAGCCAGTCCGTGGCCCGGTCGAGGACACCCAGTTGGTTGAGAATGCCGGGAACCTGCTTGACGATGCTCCAGCAGCTCTCGCCGACCAGGCCGGTGACGATGCTGTAAAGCTTCTTCAGGATGACGGTGGCGCTTGAGGGAACGAAGATCAGCAGGGAAAGGAAGAACCCGATAAGCGGGGAAAAGATGATGTTCCGGATGACGGAAAAGGTCCTGCGGTAGAACAGGCCCCCCGTAATGGCGAAGACGCCTATGACAACCATCCCGTATGTAGCGTAATTATAGAATTTGTCCATTCCCGGCTAATAAAAAAGGCAGCCATCGTCAATGACTGCCTCGGTCGTTTTCACTGGATTACTCTTCGACGATGGCGGAAATCGGGCAGACGGAAGCGCAGGTTCCGCAACCGGCGCAGACATCCTGATTGATCTTGTAGATGTCGCCTTCCTCGATAGCATTGCACGGGCACTCGCCCTGGCAAGTTCCGCACGCAACACATGCATCGGTGATCTTATAAGCCATGATACAACTCCTTTTACGGTTGATGCCCAATGATACCCCACCGTCAGTTGTCAGTCAAGGTGGGGCTGAGGGTGATTTCCGTCCGGGGAAAGGTGATTTTCGTACATTCCAGCTCCAGCGGGCCGTCGGAACCGCCGTAGAGGCCGTCGCCCGCAATCGGGAAGCCTATCCACGCCAGATGGCAACGGATCTGGTGCCTGAAACCCCGGGTAATGGTACACACCGCCGTGTCCGCCTCCGGACCCCGGCAGATGATTGTGCGGTAGACCCTGGAGGAACCTTTGCGGGAGGAGGGGGAGCAGGGACGCACGGCCTGACGGCCCACGCCCCAGGCCCTGAAGGCGCTCTCCACGGCAAACCGCCTGACGGGAATCCCGCCGGCCAGGGCCCCGAGCAGCTCCTCATCCAGAGGGGGAAAGCTCGCGTCGGGCATTTTGCGCAGGACGCGGGCGGTGTAGGTCTTGGTCATCAGGTCCCGGTCCTGAAAGGAACTCAGGCGCTCGAATGCGTCATTGTCAACGGCTATGAGCACCAGGCCCGAGGTGGCGGTGTCCAGGCGGTGGAGCAGCCCCGGTTCCCAGTCCGAATAGCCGCGGACCGAGGAAACTGCGGGATAGCGGGCGATGACCTGCTCCAGGAGGCTCTTTCCGTCGCGGGAGAACTTAAGCGGCGCGGTGGGAATTCCCTTTGGCTTGTAAAAGGCCGCGAAGCCTTCGCCGCGGTACACTTCACAGAGTTCGGACATGGGCAAACTATAGCCCAAAAACTCGGCGTTTGCTATATCAAACCCTGCTCAAGACGTGTATAATGCCAGATATGGCAAGCATCCCCCTGAACACTTACAATTCCGCGCCTGTCATCATGGAACTGGTTTTCAGGATGAAGGTAAAGGATGTCATGACCCGCGGGGTCGTGACCGCCGCCGAGGATGTCCCGCTGAGGGAGATCCAGCACATGATGAGGGACATGGGAATCACCGGAGTCCCGATCGTCAACGGCAGGCATCTGATCGGCCTGGTAAGCATGGGCGACATCATCTCGGCCCTCGACGGGGGCTATATCGGGGAGAATGCCGGCTCCCACATGACGGCCGACATCATCGTCCTCGAGGAGGACATGCCGGTCAGTTTCGCCATCCAGTACTTCGAGCGGTTCAAATACCGCCGTTTCCCGGTACTGAACAAGGACAAGGAACTGGTCGGAATCGTCACCAGCCGTGACATCACGACCCATCTTCTGGTGGAAATCAACAAGGAAATCGACAAGCTGGAGAAGTCCGGACCGAACCCGGACCGGGTCACCCTGCGCGACGAGATTCAGAGTTTCTCCATCCAGAGGAGGGATTTCGAGAGGGCAGGCTACGCCAGCACCCAGATCAAGAAGTTCCTGCGAAAGGCCGGTGTGAAGCCCGCCGTCATCCGCAGGGTGGCTGTGGCGGCCTACGAGCTCGAGATGAACATAGTCGTCCATTCCGACGGAGGGGAGATCATCGCCGAGTTCAGGCCCGACAGGGTGGTCATCACCGCCAAGGACTTCGGACCGGGCATCCCCGATGTGGCCAGCGCCCTGCGAAAGGGGTTCTCCACCGCCGATGAATGGACAAGGTCCCTCGGATTCGGGGCAGGTATGGGATTGCCCAACACCAAAAGCGTATCGGATGACTTTACCATCAGTTCGTCAAAGAACGGGACGGTCGTCATCTCGACCATATTGATCAACTCAGACAGCGAGAACACGGAGGAAGCATGAAAGCCGGTGAGATAGGAAAACTCGAAGGGTACAAGCTCGTCGTTGCCGGGGATCCGGACGCCGAAATCACAAACGCCTATACCGGGGACCTTTTAAGCGACGTCATGGGCCACGCCCCGGATCAGAGCGTGCTGATCACAATCCAGGCGCACAAGAACACCATAGCGGTCTGTTCACTTGCCGGCGCGGTAGCGGTGGTGATCTGCAACGACCGCGAAGTGCCCGAGGACATGAGACAGTCCGCCGCCTCGGAGGGTGTGAGCATCTTCGCCACTAAAGACGACCAGTTCACCGCCAGCGTAAAGGTCGCCTCCCTGATGGGGAAAGTCACCCTGAACTGAAATGTTCGCCCGGATTGACCTGCACAACCACTCCTGCCTTTCGCCCTGCGGAAGCAACGACATGACCCCCGGAATGCTCGCCTTCGAGGCGATGGAAAAGGGGATTCAGATTCTCGGGCTCTCCGACCACAACTGCGGGCGCAACCTGCCGGCGTTCAAGTCGGCCTGCGAGACCTGCGGAATCGTTCCGGTGATGGGAATCGAGGTCAACACTGTGGAGGAAGTGCATGTCCTGGGGCTGTTCGGGACGCTTGAGGACGCGATGGATTTCTCGTCATTCATCGAGTTCCTGCTGCCCGACATCAAAAACAATCCCCAGCTTTTCGGCGAGCAGCTGATAATCAACGATGAGGAAGAGGTCTGCGGGACCTTTGAAAAGAACCTGATCGGCACCTGCGGAATCAGCTTTTCCGACCTGGTCGAGGAGGTCCTCGCCAGGGACGGACTGATCATCCCCGCCCACATCGACCGCTACGCTTTAAGCGTCAAGGCCAGTCTGGGTTTTCTGCCGGACATGCCGTACAGCGCCGTGGAGGTGATTACCCTCCCGCCGGTGATGGATACGCTGGGAAACACGGTAATCCAGGGGTCCGACGCCCATTACCTGAGGGAAGTAGGCAGACGTTCGTGCAGGGTTGAGGTGCCTGAAATCAGTTTCGCCGGACTGAAGGAAGGGCTTAAGAACGGAATCGTGAAATACGGGCCGGGAAACGGCTGATACAGGTTTCTTCACTTTACCGCGGGCCTTTCCGTGGTTATTTTTCAAGTGCCCCGGGGAGGGGGCTGCAGATGGAATCCTACAATACCGACAACTACGGAGCACGGTCAAAGGGCGTCGTGAGGACGACCTCGCTGCTTCGCAACGCATATCTCTGGATGGCCCTGGCCCTGGCAATGACCGGCGTGGTGGCCTGGTTCACCGCTTCGTCCGAGCAGATTCTCAGGTCGATCTATTCAAACGCCTTCGTCCTGTTTCTGGTGGTGATGCTCCAGTTCGGACTGGTCGTCTATCTCAGCGCCAGGATCCAGCGGATGAGTACCGGAACGGCGGTGTTCTGCTTCATTTCCTACTCGATCGTCACCGGGCTGACCTTTGCAAGTATCTTTTATGTCTATACGGGCGCGGTGATTGCCAAAGCGTTTTTCTCTGCCTGCCTGATGTTTGCCGGCGCCGGACTGTTTGCTCTGGTGACAAAGGTCAACCTGGCCCGCTGGCAGCACATCCTCGGCATGGGGCTGTGGGGGCTCCTCATAGCCATGCTGGTCAACATGTTCCTCGGCTCGGATACGCTGGACTACGTCATCAGCGTGGCAGGTGTCATCCTGTTCTGCGGTCTGACCGCCTGGGATACCCGCAGGATCGTCCAGCTCGGTGACGGGGCTCAATCCGACGAGGACAGTTTCATCAAGCTGTCCATCCTGGCGGCGCTGACTCTGTATCTGGACTTCATCAATATGTTCCTCTTCCTGCTTAGGCTCTACGGAAGGGGAAACAGGAACTGATATGGGACGGTCGGGAATCGCCCTGATTCTGATTGTGAGCGTGTTGCTGGTCTCCTGCGCGACCGGGGCGAACGTGTCCCCTTCGGAGGCCAGATTCGCCCTTCTGGAGGCCGGGCAGATGGCCTGTGATGCGGCTTCCTCGTCGATGGGAGGCATCCTGGCACAGACGTCGTTCATTCCGCCGCAGACGCTCGAGGTCCTCCGGTCTCCGGGGAACATTCCGGGACTGGACTACCTGATCGGACAGTGGAACGAGGCCGCCTCAGCTATGTGCCTGTCGCTGATTCCCCAGTTCTCCGCGTATCTGAAGGACGAAATCCTGGCCCTGGAGCCGGAGAACTGGACGGCACTGGTTTCCCGGGAGCACAGCATGACTGACCTGCTGAAGCAGGAGAGGGAGGAGGAGGCGCTTTCCTGGCTCGAGACCAGGCTCGGGGAAGTCCTTGACAGATCCGGCTTTGAGCGCATCATCCTTCAGTACAACGACTACATCGCCTCGCAGTCCCTGTTCGCAGGCGGCGGGGGGAGCACCCTTGAGGCCGACCCGGTTCCGTATATCGCCGGGGTTATCACCGAACTGTTCTTTGCCCAGATGTCGGTTTCCGAGGTCAGGCTCAGGACAACACCGGATCTGAGTTTGGACAGCACCTTTGTAAAGGTCTTCGGACTCGGGGTATAGGAGGAACCGTGGCGGACACCCTGTTTGAGAGCGCGGCGAGACAGCAGAACGGCTCACAGCCGCTGGCATACCGGATGAGGCCCAGAACTCTGGACGAGTACATCGGACAGCAGCACATCATAGGCCCGGGCAAGCTCCTGCGCAGGGCAATCCAGGCTGACAGGCTCAGCTCGGTGATCTTCTACGGGCCGCCGGGGACGGGCAAGACCACACTGGCCAGCGTGATAGCCAACACGACCAAGAGCCACTTCAGTTCGGTCAACGCCGTTCTGTCCGGGGTCAAGGAACTGCGGTACGAAATCGATGAGGCCAAGCGCCGGTTGGAGTTGTACTCAAAGCGGACGATTCTGTTCGTCGATGAGGTCCACCGCTGGAACAAGAGCCAGCAGGATGCCCTGCTTCCCTGGGTGGAAAACGGCACGATTATCCTCATCGGCGCCACGACGGAGAATCCGTTTTTCGAGGTGAATGCCGCCCTCGTAAGCAGATCGAGGATCTTCCAGCTCAAGAGCCTGACCGATGAAGACCTGTACGCAGTGGCCCGTCAGGCCCTGGATGACCCGCAGCGGGGCTACGGAAAACTTGAGGTCCGCTTCGAGGACGGGGCTCTGGAGCATCTGATCGATGTTTCCAAGGGGGACGCCAGGAGCCTGCTCAACGCCCTGGAACTGGCCGTTGTGACCACGCCCGCCCAACAAAGGCCCGGTGACAGGCCGCTGGTAATCATTTCAAAGGACGCCGCCGAGCAGAGCATCCAGCAAAAGGCCGTGCTCTATGACAAGGAGGGCGACTATCATTTCGACGTCATCAGCGCCTTTATCAAATCCCTGAGGGGGAGCGACCCCGACGCGGCGCTGTACTGGCTGGCCAAGATGGTCGACGCCGGTGAGGATCCGAGGTTCATCTTCCGGCGGATGATGATCAGCGCCTGTGAGGATATCGGTCTGGCCGACCCGATGGCAATCGTTGTCGTCGAAGCCGATGCCGCCGCCTATGAGCGGATCGGCCTGCCGGAGGGGCAGTACCACCTGACCCACAGTGCCCTGTACCTGTCCACGGCTCCCAAGAGCAACAGTGCCGTAGGGTATTTCGACGCGCTCAAGGCGGTGCGGGAGGAAAACGCCCAGGCGGAGGTTCCGAACCATCTCAGAGATGCCAGCAGGGATGCCAAGGGCTTCGGACACGGGGAAGGGTACAAGTACCCGCACGCCTACACGGAGCACTGGGTTGCCCAGAACTATCTGCCCAGAGCGCTGCAGTCAAAGGTCTTCTACCAGGCGGGGCATCTGGGGTACGAGGGCAGGATTGCCGGTGAGGTTGAAAAGCACCGTGAGGCCCAGCTCGAGGCCGCTTCGGAGGACGAGTTTCCCGAGAACCTCAGCTACAGCCCGGGCGACAGGCAGCGGGACCGCTGGGTCAGCCGGATCACCGGCCAGAAAAGCCGGATGCTGGAGACAATCCGCGAAAAGACTTTTGACTGGCTCAGACCGGCCCGCAGCGACCGTGTCCTGGTCCTCAACGCAGGTCTGGGGCTCCTGGTCTGGGAGGCCTACAGGCTTACCCCGGAGGGGCTGGTCGTAGCCCAGGTTGACAGAAAGGACCAGTACGAGGCCATTGAGCACTACAACCGCACCCTGGATGACCTGCAAAAGGTCGAGATAGTCAGCAGAATCTCCGATATCGATGAAGACCTGCGGTTTGAGAAGGCCGTCGGGCGGAATCTGTTCAGGGAGCCGGAGCAGGTCGGGCCGCTTGTAAAGGAACTTCTGCCCCGGATGACTCCCGAAGGCAAGGTCGTTTTCGTCCAGGCGGTGCCCTCCCTCGGCTCGCGGCTCTCGCAGTTTGTGGCTGCTCCGAAGTTGAAGGAAAAGCTTGAGGCGGCCGAGTCCGTCATCTTCGCTTCCGGCAAATCGAACTGGCAGGCAGAGGAACTGGTATCCGCGGTATCCGGTGTTGCCGCAGTTGAGGAATCAGCAATCCAGACTCTGATTGAAAAGCGCAGTCCGCGTCCCCAAGACATTCAGAGGTGGATTACCCAGTCCTATGCACCGGCTCTGAAGGCGGATGCCGATGCCGGCTCCTGCCTGGTCGATGAAGCGGTCTCGGAACTTGCCGGCAGGGAACTGGACTGGCATCACGGAGTGCTCTTCATCCGGGCGGGAAACTTGAAATAAGATTGTCGGGGATGTAGGATTCCCAGGTGCAGCAGAGTGAGAAAAGGGACTTAAGCCGCAGAATCTGGCTGGTTTCCGTACCGATAATAATCCAGAACCTGATCAGCGCCGCAGTGAATTCGGCGGACGTCGTCATGACCGGCTTCATCGGTCAGAGCGCGCTGTCGGCACTGTCGCTGGCCTCCCAGTATCCGTGGATTGTGGCCATGTACTTTCTGGGCATAAGTTCGGGCGTGGTGATGATGGGCTCCCAGTACTGGGGCAGGGAAAACCTCGCGGCGATTGACCATGTCCAGGGGATCGCGTACCGCTACGCCCTGCCGGTCGGTCTGCTCCTGCTGTTTTCCTGCAGCTGTTGCCCGGAACTGATGATGCGGGTCTACACCGGGGATCCGGAACTGATCGGGCTGGGGGTCAGGTATCTTCGGATGATGGGTCCGTGCTTCCTGTTCTGGAGCATTTCGGTCATCTACCTGGCCGGTCTCAAGAGCATGGAGCGGGTGCGGGTCTCGACCGTTTCCGAGATCATCGCCATGGCGGTGAACGTTTTTCTCAACGCCTGTTTCATCTTCGGATTGTGCGGTCTGCCCAAACTCGGTCTGGCCGGCATAGGACTGGCGACTTCCATCTCCAGACTGGTGCAGATGCTGATCTGCATCGGCGTCTCGATCTGCAGCAGAAATCTCAAAATGAAGCCGGGGATGGTTTTCAGGTTTGACCGGCTTCTGGCCGCCGACTATCGACGCATAGCTCTGCCGGCGGTGCTCAACGAAGTGGGTTGGGGACTGGGGTTCTCGATGTACTCCTCGATCTTCGGCCACCTGGGCAGTGATGTGGTGGCGGCCAACTCGATTCTGACTGTGGTGAGAAACCTGGCATGCTCGGGCTGCTGGGCAATGGGTGTGGCAAGCGGAATCATCGTCGGCAGATACCTGGGGGCCGGCAGAATCGAGGACGGCAAGTACGCAAGTGCCCGGATGTTCCGTATGGCATTGCTGTCGGGTTTCGCCGGGGCCCTGCTGATTCTGATTCTGTCCCCGTTCGTAATCCGGGCTGCCCGGATTTCGGATGTCTCACGGGATTACCTGAGATTCATGCTCTACGTCAACTGCGTCTATGTAATCGGTTCGGCGGTCAACGCGACGATGATTTCCGGAATCCTCAGAAGCGGGGGAGACGCAATCTGGGGTCTTAAGTGCGACCTGATCGTGATGTGGCTCTACGCCGTGCCGCTGGGGGCATTGGCTGCGTTTGTGTTCAAGTGGCCGGTAAAGGTCGTGTACCTGCTGATTTCCACCGATGAATTCATTAAATGGCCGTTTGTCTTCAGACGCTACTACTCGTACAGGTGGGCAAACGACATCACCCGTGACTTCCGCCCGGAAACAACCCATGAAAACCCTACATGTTTACCGGAAGGGGAAAAGGAAGTATAGTTTGAGTATCAGAAAAGGAGGTGCCGCTGAATGATGTACAAGTTCATGACTCTGGACGATGATGCCGAGATAGTACATTCCGAAATGAAACAGGACGGATCGGTCAAGGTTTATGTTGAAAAACCGGATGAAGCGGATTGCTTCCACCACATGACCTGCTACCTTCCCGGTTATTCCGTTGAGGATGTTTTCGGGTTCTCTGAAGAAGAGCAGAAAAAGTATCTGGATGTAATAATGTCCACATCGAACCTTATCATGGAGTTTTCCAAACACGGAGGCTTTGAGAATGCCTCGGGTTTTTAAGATAGGTTCCTACTGGGTGTATTTCTGGTCCAATGAGAACGAACCGCTTGAGCCGGTTCATGTCCTTGTCTCTCAGGGAAGCCCTTCGGCTGATGCCACCAAGATTTGGATTACTTCATCCGGAAAGGCCTACCTCTGCAACAATAACTCGCAGATTCCCATTGTTCCTCTCAGGAACATAATGAGGATCATCGAGGCGCGAAGTTCGGAAATAATCTCAAAGTGGGCTGCCCATTTCGGAGAAACCAGGTTCTTTGCCTGATGCTCCTCAGCCTCGGTTGATTGCCAGATTGAGGGTGTCATCGCCGAAGGGGGCGGTGAAACTGAGACAGACCGCGTTGTCCAGAACCATGCGCAGGCTCATCGGGGTCCCGGAAACCTCCCTGCCGCAGAAATCGGACGAGGTCACCGTGTGGCCGATGACCTCCTTTTCTAGAATCCTGTACACTCTGCCCTTTTGCGGGTCCGGCTGCTCACCGTCCCAGGAA
Organism: Spirochaetales bacterium; assembly: GCA_017614375.1. Taxonomy (GTDB): domain Bacteria; phylum Spirochaetota; class Spirochaetia; order Sphaerochaetales; family Sphaerochaetaceae; genus JAAYFO01. The sequence goes on along the minus strand of JAGABZ010000001.1, from coordinate 174,048 downwards.
GAAGCGTTGTAGGCGGCGAAAAAGGTCTCGTCATAGGCGGACAGTTCAAGCTCGTTGCCGTCTCCGAAGCAGACGCAGATGCCGCCGCCGACCTGTACAAGCGGGTCGTCGGGGAGCTTTTTTTTAAGCTGTGAGCCGCCGTAGATTCTGATTGCGGTTACAGTCTTTCCGACGATGTCGATTGAGGTCATGCCGGACTGATCATTGCCTTCGAAGATTGAAAAGCGTCGGATTACTTTCCTGTCCATGATGCTCCCCCTCAGCGGGTGTGTAAGTATTTGCGGATTTCGCGGGCGATGGTGGTGTGATAGGCGATGCTGCCCATCACCAGAAGCACAAGCGACAGGGTGCCCAGCACGACCATCGGCCAGGAGAGCTCACCGTCCTTGAAGTAGATGACCCCCACGGCTATCAGGGCGGCGATGGTCTGGCTTAGCAGAGGGATGATGCCGTCCTGCCTGCGCTTGCTGGTGGTATAGAAAAACAGAACGCTCAGAATCAGGGTCGAAAACCCCATAATCGGGAGAACGAAGCCGAGCCAGCCGGGGGAGAGAAGCAGGCCGATCAGGGCCGTTTCGATCATGGCAAAGGCGGTGAAGGTGAAAAGGTAGTTCATCGGCCCGCGCTCGAGAACGTCCGGGGAAAGGAAAACCTTCCAGACGAAAAAGACTCCGAGAACCGCCACGACGCTCCAGGCCGGGGCGCCGGTGATGATGTTTAGGACCGGACAGGCAACCAGTGCCAGGATGAATACCCACTTCAGGGTCTGGCGCACCCGGTGCAGAAACAGGCTGGCTTTGGTAACGGGCGGGTAGGAGATTATCAGATCATTCATACAGCGGTGTCTCCGTAACGCGGGTTTCCAGCCCGAGTGATTCGGACAAGGCCAGCAGGCGCTCCTCGAAAGAGGGGTCCTTGGTGCTCTTTGATACCGAGAGGACCGTGTTGCCTCCGAACGAGCAGATGGCGCAGGCGGCGCGGCTGACGACCGTGGTCCCCAGGACGAAATCGAATCCGGCGATCTGGGATGCCAGTTCGGGCGGCATCATGATTCTGCCGAGGTTCGACAGGGTGTTTGAAAACCGGCTGTCACCCAGAAAACCGTAGAGGAAGCGGGCCACGGGGATTTTTGCAATCAGCGGGATGAATCTCAGCGAGCGTATCAGTTTGCGCGCCGTGGTCATCATGACGGCCATCTCCTCAAAGGTCGAACGGGACTTGAGCTGTTCGGCGACCTCCAGAGCCGTCTGTCTGATATCGGTTACCTGGTCCGGGCTGAGGTCTATGCTGCAGTACATCGAGAAATTCCGAAGGGTCTCGGATTCGGTGAAATGATGGCGCATGTCCACCGGGACCTGGATTTTCATCAGGCCTTCGCGGGACTCGGTGGCGCTGCACTGGGCGTGGAACATCAGACTCAGGACCAGCGCCGTGACCGAGACGCCCATGTTGTGGGCGCACTCAAGCAAAGAGTCTGTGCTGTATACAAGCTGACAGACCCTGCACGGGGCCAGGCGGGACAGTTTGCCTCCCATCTGGAGGGCTGCTTTCCCGCCGAATCCGCCTGTTTTCCTGGAGTTGGGGCAGAAGCGTTCGAAGTCGTTTGAGAATTCTCCGCCGCGGGCGGGCTCGTTTATGTCGAAAACGCCCTCGGAGGGTGTGAATTCAACGCCTGTCAGCCTCAGATACTCTGCGACCAGGGTTTTGAGAAACACCATTCCCCCGTGTCCGTCGGTCAGGACGTGGAAAAATTCGACGCTTATGCGGTTGTCGTGGTAGAGAACGCGGAACGACTGGACACCTGCGGCGGTGATTTTAAGCGGCTGACACGGCGGTCCGCTTTCCTTTGAGATGGAGAAGCGGCGCTTGATCGAGTCCAGGTAGTGCCAAATAAAGCCTCTGCGGACGATGGTGGCGAAACTGGGGAAGCGCTTTATGGTAAAGTCCAGGGCGACCTGCAGAAGCTGGGGAACCACCGGTTTGAGCAGGTAGCAGCTGAGGCGGAAAATCGGCATCCGCCCGAATTTAAGCGAAAGGGGATAGATCTTCGCCGCGTCGTCCAGAGGGTACCAGGAGAGCGCCTCGTGGGCGTAGAAGCCTCCGAGGTTGGCCGGTGAGAGTCTGCGGACCGCCTCGTCCAGGTCTGTTCCCGCGCCGGTAAGGGCCATCAGTGCCTCGCGCGCGTCCTCCAGGAGGAGTTTTTCCTCTGAGGCGGGCAGGTCGAAATGTTTTTTCCATCCGTCTGTGAAAGACCGTACGGTCTGTCGGTCCTTTTCGGACAGGGAGCGGGTGAATACGGTGAAACTGTCCGGCTTCTTGCTCATACGCGGCAAAAATAACACAGCAAGGGCAAAGAGTAAAGCCGAGGTCCCGTTCAGACGCTCTTGACTATGCCACGGCGGTGGGGGATGATTCGGGTCAGGGGCAGGCTCAAACAGGCGATGCCGCCGGGGACTTGCCCGGAAATACGGGAAAAGAGGAGATAACAATGGGCAGTTTCAGGGATTTGCGGATAGTGGACAACTTCTATCAGACTTCGCTGTTCTTTCCGATGCCGACGGTGCTGATCGGGACGCTGACGGAGGACGGGCGGCCGAGTTTCGGGCCGTACTCGCTGATCCAGCCGTACTATGTGGCGGGAAAGGATTACTACGCGATGCTGCTCAATTGCCGCAACTCGTCAAACACGGCGCAGAATATACTCAGAAGCGGTAAATGTACCATCAATTTCGTCACCGATGAGAAGGCGACTTTCCGCTCGCTGGTCAAGTTGAGCTGGCCGGGGGACACGACCGAGGAAAAGATGAAGAACTTCGACTTCACCTGTGAGGACGGACTGATGGCCCAGGCTGACCCTGAGCATGCCTCGTTGTACCCGAAGGTGATAAAGGAGGCATACCAGGCGATGGAGTGCACCTGGATGCGCGAGCTGGACGGGGCGCAGGACGATAAGCCGGGCATCCTCGACGGCTATCCGGGGCCTTTCCACGATTTCAACGGAATCATCAGCCCGTACGGGGCGATGTTCATCCTCAGGGTGGACAAGATTCTGATGAAGGAGCGCTACTACAACGCCATCGTAAACGGCGTGACGGCCAGGGACTTCCCCCCGGCTCCGGTGGACTACGGTTACCGCGATTCGAAGAACTTCTGGTACCACAGGCACAGAAGGGCGATTCCGGAGCTGCTTCCGATGAGGCAGACCAGCCTCGCCAGCGTGCGTTACGCGGCGGACAGAATCGATGACAAGGTCAAGTTCACCGATGAGGCGCTTTCAAAGCTGGTCAACGTCCCGCGTATCTTCCTGCCGACGGTTCTCAGAGGCTGCGTGAAGTGGGCCAGGGAGAACAACGTGGAGCTGATTACCGGGGAGCATATGCAGACGATCAACGACAAGCGTGCGAAGGAAAAGAGCAGGTGAGACTATGGTAGAAGTAACAGTACCTATGGCAATCGTGGACTTCATCCCGGTGGCGTTGTTTTTCGCCGCGGCGGTGCTGCTCCAGAGAGATCTTTATCCGAGGCTGGGCAAGGGGCCTTTCGCCCTTCTGGCCTCCGGGTCGATCCTGGTCCTCATCGGAGGAATCTACAAGGCGGTCTGGAAACTGCTCTACGCCCTGAGCGTCTGCGATTTCCAGGCGCTGAACACCGCGATGTTCCCGATGCAGGCACCTGGTTTTCTGCTGGTGTTCCTGGGGCTGACGGCCCTTCAGCGGGATTCGGTTCTGCCCGGCCCGACCGGCGCCCTGGCCGTTGCAGCCCCGGCCGTGTACGACAGCAATATCCTGTTCATCGCAGTGCAGGTAATCGGTTACGGCGGAATCCAGTTCTGCCTGGCGCGCCTGGCTAAGGCGATGAAAAAGCCCCTGGCAATCGTCCTGTTCATACTGGCCTTTGTATTCATCCTCGGCATGGGCTATCTCGGGTCGGCTTTTGACGATTCGGCGCTGATGCAGTGGGTGGCCCAGGGCACAAATATTCTCAGTCAGGGCTGTTTCTTCCTGGGAGTTCTGATTCTGCACCGCTCAGGCTTGAAGAATGAGCAGGCTGCTTGAGTTTCAGGTACTGAAGAACACCCGCGATCTGGGCGGAATGCCCGCCGCCGACGGGAGGAGGGTGCTTCCCGGGCGCCTGATCCGCAGCGGACAGCTGGCCGGACTTTCGGCTTCTGATTCGGCCAGGATTTCGTCTCTCGTCGGATTGGTTGTCGATCTGCGTACCTATGGGGAGGTCGCCGAGGATCCGGACCCCCGGATTCCCGGCGTACGTTATGTTCATCTCCCTATCGTGGAGAGCTTTACCGAAGGTGTCTCCCGCGAGGAGGAATCGGACCGGAACCTGGTGTCCCGTCTGATCTTCGACCCTGAGGGCTCGTGGCGGTACATGTGCTCGATGTACCGCAAATTCACCGGGGATTTCTGTGTCAGCCAGTATGCCAGATTCATCCGAATGCTGACGGACAGCCCGCAAAAGGCCGTCCTTTGGCACTGCTCGGTGGGAAAGGACCGGGCCGGCATCGCCACGGTAATCCTATGCGAGATTCTCGGCGTGCCGCGTGAGGCCGTAATAGAGGACTACCTTTGCACGATGGACTACCTGAAGGGCTTCGTCGAGGGCGAGAGACAGTCAATCCTCAAAGCGGTCTCGGCGGAAAAGGCCCTGAGCGGGGCTGAAACGGAAGCAATCTCGGAGTCGGTCGATTACCTTTTCGGGACACACCGGGACTATATCGGCGCCTATTACGAAGCAACGGACCGGAAATACGGAAGTTACGATAAGTTCATCCGGGACGGTCTGGGGCTGGATGACACCGATATCGGCACTCTCCGCGAAAAACTGCTGGAATAGCCGGGCAATCAGTAATAAAGTGTAACAAAATATGTGCAACAGTCGGGGAACAGGGGTTCGGAGTATGGTCGCAATCCGCAAGTCGCTTTTCATAATTCTCGTCATTTCGCTTCTGATCGTCACCGGGTGCGCCTCCGGAGCCGGGGATTGGCGGCAGGAACCGGTCGGACAGGGGCCGCAAACCGCTGCCCGGACTGTTGCCTCTGAGTCCGCTGAGGCTCCGGCGGCGGATCTGCCGGTAAACAATGATTCATACAATCTGCACAGGTACGCCCTGGTAATAGGCAACGGCAATTATGAGGAAGGCGCGCTTGCCAACCCCGTCAACGATGCCGATCTGATGACCCGGCGCCTGAAAGAGACCGGATTTGATGTTTCCGAATACAGGGACCTTAGGAAAAGCGGGATAGATGACGCAGTATCGGCCTTTGTGAAAACGGTAAACCGCGATCCGGAAGCGGTGGCTTTGTTTTATTACGCCGGTCACGGTGTGGAAGTTGACGGAGTGAACTATCTGATTCCCGTCGACAACGCAAAGATCGAGTCCGAGGCCGATGTAAAGATTTACGCGTATTCCCTGGACAGCCTGCTCTCCCTCCTGCAAGCCGGGGAGCAGATTGTGATTCTCGATGCCTGCCGCAACAACCCGTACAGGATGAGCGGGGACAGGGCCGCCGGAGTAAAGGGCGGTCTGGGTGCACTCAAGGAAGCAAAGAGGGGAGTGAACCTCAGTTATCTTTTCGCCGCCCAGAGCGGACAGACCGCCAAAGACGGTGAGGGTGGAAACTCGGTTTTCACCGCAATCCTGGCTGATGAGATCGTCAAGGGCAACGTCCCCCTAAGCCAGCTGTTCAACAATGTCGCCGTCAGGGTAAAGGCGATGACCGACTCCGAACAGGTGCCGCTTTCGAGCACCACGGGGTCTGATTTCGTGTTCCAGAGTGAGAAACTGGCAAACGCAGTCCTGGCAAAGAAAGTCCAGCTCCTGCGGGATGCCGAGGCTGAAATCAAGAGGCTGGAGAACAAGGCCGGTTCGGGAAGCGAAGCCGCTGCGGCCCTGGCCTCGGCCCAGGCAAAGCTTGCCCTGGCACAGGCGGAGAAGGATGCCGCCGAAAAGAGGGCGGCCCAGGTGGAGGCCGACGCGGCCAAGACAGCCAGAGAAATGGAGGAGGCCGCCCAGCGGAGCGCCGAGCTTCAGGCACAGATTGACAACATGACCGTGCTTGCTGAAAACGCCGCTCTGCTGGCCCGGCAGGCGGCCATAGAGCAGTTCGATATAGGCGGGGCAATCCGGGAAATCGAGAACAACAAGCTCTCATGGTACGCGATGAAAAGCGACGAGGACGCGCTGCTGGCCGAAAAGAGAGCGGCTTTGGAGGCGGCTTTGGTCGTGACTCTGAGGCAGATCGACACTGCCGGCTACGCAAAGGCCGAACTGGATGCCAACGGGAACCCAACCGAGATGGCTCTCAAGGTCCGCGAGGTCCGCAAAGACGCCGAGCGTCAGGCGATGGAGGCCGAGTACGATGCCTATGTCAAATCCGTCAGCGGCAGCAGTTCCGGCCAGCGCTCCGATTTGCTGAATCTGATCAGGGAAGAAATCGCTGTGGTGGAGCATAAAACGTTCACCCTCAGTTCGGTGCTTGAAAACCTGACGATCAGGCTCGACCAGTTCGACGGGGAGCGCGGCGGATGGAACCTCCATGTCACGACCGACCTGTACGGTTACAACGGCAACATCTTTACCCACGACTTTTTCCTGCCCTATGAGACCGTTACCGGGCTCAGCGTCATGAAGGACTTCGATGACATTTCCCAGTATTCGGCGTACCTGGAGTACCTCAACCAGGTTGAGATGTTCGACGCCCTGTTCAGAAGCGAGGTCCCGGTGATCCAGGTCGAGCTTTCGTTCAATATCGATGTCGACGGTGGCCTTTCCTACTGCTTCATCCCCCAAAGCCTCCAGATCCGGCGCGCCGACGACAACCGGGTGATTCTCGACCTGTCCCAGGATTCCATGGCCTCTTTCTGGGGGAATGAGGTCTATATGAGCCTCAACGGTATAGACATCAGAACAGAGCAGGAGAAGCAGGCCGATATGATTGACATGTCGGTCTACAGCAAGGTCCTCTTCCCCGGGCGTACGATTCCGCAAAGGCTGGAACTCAGCGGTACCGTAGTAGGCGGTCTTTTGGTCAACGACTGGTACCTGAAAAACTCCTCCTACGCAGTTCTCCCGTACGGAGACGAGTCAACCGATCCGACCCGGAGGCTCTACGGCTGGAGCGTGAACAGATACGGTTCGGTGTACGCCGAGCCGGTGGGTTCCGTGGTCCTGTGGCAGGACGGGGACCCGTTGCCGCAGATGCTGTACTGCAACCTCTCCGAGGTCGAATTCATAGACTGCGTCGTTATTTCCACGACAAACGGCGATACAGTCGTAAATCCGGGTGAGGATGTGTATTTCGACCTCATATTCAAGAACAGCGGCAGCGCTGTCCTGAAGAATCCTTCCCTGTATCTGATGACGCCGCAGGAACTGTTCCCGGCTGATGAGACGGTAACCCTCACGGAACGAAGCAGAAACTGGCTCTCACTCAGTCCGGGCAGATACCTCAACGGCAGCTCGACGGACAACTTTTCGGCCAGATCAGGCAGTTCCTACTACTACAGCCTCTCAGTCAGTGAAAATCACAAGGCTTCGGAACCGATTGTCCTCTACTGGCTCATCGAAGGTGACGATCATCCGCAGTGGTTCGGGACCTTTGAAATCCCGGTTTCTGAAATCAACTCCGACATCACTCTGGAGGGGGTGAAGATTCTGGGAACCACCGACGGGGACGATGTACCGGAGCAGGGTGAATACGTGTATTTTGACCTGGCCTTTCTCAACTACGGAACTTCCAGAGTCATGAATCCGGAAATCACCCTTGTCAGTTCCACCCCCGGCGTGACGGTTGAAAAGGGAAACCGCATCTGGCGCAGGGCGGATGCGGGAAGGTACTTCAACTGCTTTGACACCGACCTGGAGAAGCTCGGTTGGTACGACGGGTCGGATTACAGTGCGTATGCCTACTGTATCAAGATTTCCGATACTTACGACACCTCACGTCCCGTGTCCCTGACATGGCAGATTAGCGGTGACTCCCACTCCGACTGGAATGGGAATTTCACCATCGATGTGAAGAAAAAGACACAACAGGACTTTTTGATCTCCCCCGAAGAACCCGGTACTTCGCAGCTTGTCGTTGACGCCCTTCAAATTGTAAACCAGACAAAAATCGTGAATCTGGTCGGCGTCAGGATAATCGACACGACGGATGACGACAATTACGCCAACCCCGGCGAGACGGTGTACTTTGACCTCTGTTTCAAAAACACCACCTGGTTCACCGATCTGTCCAATCTGGACCTGACTCTCAGCACCGACACCCCCGGTGTGACCATATCCAGGGGAACGGACCACTGGTATTCCCTGAACGGGTCGTACTTCATGAACAGCGAGGATTCAGGTCTGGCGACGGAGCGATACAGCAGCAGTACGTACGGATGCTACAGGATCGATATCGACAGCGATTATGACATCTCGGAGCCGATCAAGGTCAACTGGACGATTACCTGTTCCAACAGCTACGGCTACCGCAAGGAGGATCAGAAGGGATACTTCACGATTCCCGTCAGTTATTCCAAGGGTAAGGTAGAGCTTCAGGGGATGAAGATTACGAGCACCGACAATGACGATAGCATAGCCAATCCCGGCGAGACGGTGTACTTCGACCTCTGTTTCAGGAACACGGGGACAAGTAAGCTGCAGAACCTCAGACTGTACATCTACAGCCTGACCGACGGTGTGACCCTCGACAGGAGTACTGACAGCTGGTATTACCTGAGCGCGGGGAAGTACCTCAACTGCGACAACTACGACATGGAAAGCGAGAAGTACCAGTCCGGAACCTATTACACGTACAGCATGAAGGTTCCGTCGGACTATGATGTCACACAGCCGGTTTATGTCGGCTGGTGGGTTTCCGCCACCGGCTGCCCCGATATGACCGGTGTATTCACCGTTCCCGTCCGGTACACCGACGGCGAAGTCCGGCTCCAGGGAGTGCGCATCACCGATACCGACAACGATGACTACACGGCCAACCCCGGTGAGACCGTCTATTTCGACCTGTGCTTCAAGAACACCGGAACCAGTGAACTGCTCAACCTGAATATGTCTCTGCAGAGCCTGACCGACGGGGTGACCATCGAGAGGGGGACGGACAGCTGGTACTATCTGGGTTCCGGCAAGTACCTCAACTGCGACAGCTACGACATGGACAAGGAAAAGTACCAGAGCGGTACGTACTACACCTACAGTCTTAAGGTTCCGTCGAACTACGATGTGACACAACCGGTGGAGATAGCCTGGAGAATGACCGCCAAAGGCCGCCCCGCTATGACCGGCGTCTTTACGATTCCGGTGAAGTACACACAGGGTGATGTCAGTCTCCAGGGCGTCAGGGTCACCAGTACGAACAACGGGGACCTGGTGCCCAATCCCGGCGAGACCGTATACTTCGACATGTGCTTCAAGAACACCGGGAGCAGTGAGCTTCTTAATCCCAACCTCTCGCTCAGGAGTCTGACCGACGGGGTGACAGTCGAGCGCGGTACGGACAGCTGGTATTGCCTGAGCCCGGGCATGTACCTGAACTGTGATAACTACGATATGGGCTCGGAGAAGTACCAATCCGGCACTTACTACACCTACAGTGTCAAGATTCCCAAGGATCACGATGTGACAAAGCCGGTTGAGATTGTCTGGACGATGACGGCCAAAGGCCGGCCGGCGATGACCGGAGCCTTTAGCTTTCCGGTGAAATAGAGCCTATGAGAAAATCCTTTGTACTGCTCATTCTGCTTCTGGTCTGTTTCCCCCTGATGTCCCGCGCGGCAGAAGGGCAAGGTTGCGGTACAACAGTCTCCGAGGCCCGTACCGAGGCTGCCGCCGAGTTGTCGCGTTACCTGTATACGATGGTCGATACCACCGTCATCACCACGCTGTCGGATTCGGGCAACGGAGTGGAGGCCTCGTTCTATCAGGGGACGCAGGTCAGCAGCAACATGCCCCTGCTCGGCGTGACGTACAACGATCGTTATACCGGGGGAATCTGGACCTCAACCGCGCGGATTGATTCGGAAAAATCACTCCCGTTGTACTTTGAGGCTCTGGACCCGGTCGTCGCGGATTTGGTGATGCCTGACCTCACCGGAATCGGCTCAGCCGAGGCTGCGGCCCTTCTGAATGCGGTCCTTGAGCGCTTTGATGAGTACAGAAAACTCAGGTATGTCGTCTCGGCCCTCGGCGGCTCCTATGAAAAGCAGCCGTCGGTCACCGAAGCCGAGATCCGCTCCGTCCTGATACGGGTCAACGGTACTGTCGATTCACTGGCCAAGGCCGCGTCGATTCTGACCGCCGGGTGCGCCTATGACGGTATCTATGTCGAACTGCCGCTGCCCGCGGCGGACAACGTGGCATCGGACTTTTCCATCATCTTTGCCGATGCCCTCAAAAGCCGTCTGGGCGGAAAGACGGTCGGCACGATGCAGGCGGCGGGGTACTTCCTCAACACCAGATACTCTGAGGACAGCAGCGGGGACCTCTTTGTGGTGGCCGAACTCAGCGACCGAAGCGGGCGCGGCGTGTTTTCTTCCTCCGTGACCGTACCGGCGTTTCTTGTCCGGGGCCTGAGCCTCTACGCCGACGGCTATGAATTCCGCAAATCCCAGAATTCCGGCCAGAGCGTTATAAACGACTTGCGTATCTTCATACGCATCAACGGCGGCAGCGGATCGGGCACTTTCCGGGTGGGGGACGAACTGTTCGTCGAGGTCAAGGCTTCTCAGCCGTGCTCTTTCTATATTGTGGGCTATGTCTTTGACGAAGAAGGAAATGAGTTCTCTTATCTGTTCCCTGTCTCCGCAGGTCAGACCGGGAATGACCTGTTTGTCGGGAGAATCGGCTCAGAGAACGTCGGCAGGTGGGTGGTCATCAATCCTTCGGTCAACGGCTATGTGATACCCCTCGAAATCGAGCCTCCCCTGGGAGTCGAGACGTTGCAGGTCTACGCCTCAACGACCGACGATTACACCGAGTTCCTGTCAAGGATTCCCGCGTGGACGGAAACCGAAGAATTCTTCGTAATCACCGGAGAGCCGCAGCAGGTTCTGTCAAAAACCCGCGCGCTTAACATCAAAAAGGCCGCTTCCGCCGCCAGGGCTGTCTCCTGTGCCGAGGCCAGCGTCACCTACCGCTCGGTCCGGTGACTTAGGGCCGGGGACGGTCAGGACTTGCCCGTAAAGAAAACGGCACAAGAGTCAGGCCCTGGCCGAAGTATCCGAAAAACGTCCCGGGATTCTTGAAAATGGATACTCCTGTATCCGAAAAACAGCCATGACACCGGTTTTCCGGATACGGCAACGAGGTTTCGGAGCGGATGAAGTTCGGTTTACAGATGTGGAATAATGTACTATATTTGCAAAAAGGAGGGATTCGAATGAAAAAATCCTTGTTTGTTCTTGTTGTTATCGCGGTTTTCGCTTTTGTGAGTTGCGCCACCGCCACTCCCGCTGCCAATTCCGCCGACGCCTGGTGGAACAATCCTCCGGCAGATACCGCCGAAGTCCACTATGAAGTAGGTGTCGCCCAGGGAAGCATCCTGCAGACCACCCGTGAGTGGGCTAAGGCCAACGCTAATTCCGCTCTGGCCCAGTATGTCCAGAATTCGGTAAAGTACGTCGTCATGACTTATCAGAGTGATGCCGGGGAAGTCGCTGCCGATTCCAAGAACATGCAGGCGATGCAGGCGTTCGAGTCAGTTTCGCTCCAGAAGGCCGAAGCCGTGCTGACCGGTGTCACCTATCAGTATCAGGTGATGGATGACGGTACCGTCTACTGCCTGGCCAAGCTTCCAATCGGCCCGGTTGCCGAACAGTTCAAGGAAGATCTCAAGGAAGCCTTCGTGAAGAACCAGGCTTCGGAGGAAGCCCTGAACATGGCTTACAAGGCTGTCGACAAGTTCCTCGCCCAGTAACAACTTGATTCCAGTGTGATTTGAAAAGCCGGGGATTGTTCGCAATCCCCGCGTTTGAATGGATGCCCAGAAAACAGCTTTTCCCGGTCCTGATTGTTCTTGTCGCCGTTCTTTCCGGTTGTGCGACCGCCGGGCCGCGTCCCGTAGGTGAGGGCCCTGAGATTGTGACGGTGGAGCAGGAGTACGGGGAATTGTTCGCTGTGTACAACTCTTACGGCGGAAGCGTCTGCATGGGTATCTCCGGTCCGATGTACGACCGCGCCGATGCCGTGGCTAAGGCTACGCTGAACTGCCTGCAGTATCTGGCTCTGAGCCGGAGATTCGCGATGCAGGTGGAATTCGGCACGGTGACCGACTCGGGTTTCGACAAAGTATTCACCGAGCGGGACGCAGTCGGCGGCACGGCAGACCGGATATACGAGGAAGCCGCCCGGCAGATGGAGATTGTCGATGTGCTCTGGTTCGGCGGCAACGTCGGAGCGGCGGTCTTCGCCAGACTTCCGGAGATGACCCCGATACGGACCGAGCAGAAGGTCATCGGGGTTTCCATACCTGAGATAGCAGGCTACAACGTTGCGGTGTCATCGTCGGAATCGTCATATCAGGGCTTTGCGGAGGCTATTGAGGCTGCGACTTTCAGGGTGGCCCAGGCCCTGATGGATACCGATACCGGAACACTCAATGTCAACAATACCATCACCGTCACCACCGCGGATCATTACCGCTCGGATTCCTACTCGGTGTTCGGTGGAAGATATGACGGGTTTTACGTGCTGGCATATGAATACAACCCGGCCGATAAAAAGGTTTACGCACTTGCCGCGCTGAAGAAGCAACAGGAGCAGAGATGATGAGAAAATTTGCGTTTGTTTTGTTGATAGTGTCGGTTCTGATGGTTTGCTCCTGCGCAACGGGAACCGACATCAACAAGAAGAACCGCGACGGATCCCCGATCTGGACGACGGAGATTCCGAAGAGCTCCAGGCTGATCTACGGGGTGGGCAGCGCCAAACTGCTGGTCCCGACCAACTCCCAACAGGCCGCCGATGCCACGGCCCGGGCGGATCTGGCTCTGAAAATCCGTGCGAACCTCGACGGAAGCATGGCGGTCTATTCCTCCGAAGCCTCGGAGGCAGTCTCTTCGGCCTATCAGTCGGTCATTGTCCAGAGTGTAAACCTGACGATGAACCGGGTCGAGGTGGAGCAGCGCTGGACGGCAAAGGACGGGACGGTCTGGTCGCTGGTTTCTTTCAGAATCAAGGACCTGCCGGAACTCTATGCCGATTCTGCCAACGACTATCTGAACCAGTTGGAGGAACTCCGGATACTGACTCTGGCTAAACTGGAGGCCGAGCTTAAGGCCATCGGCGAATCGGACAGCGCCGAGGTCGCCCAGAAGAGGGCACAGGCTCAACAGGAGGCGGACAGTGCCCTGGCGGGAATCAACGCCGTCATCGCGGGCATGGACATAGCGGGACACGAGGCCGGGTTGCTGGAGTATCTGACAGCCCAGGGGTTTGATCTGGCGCAATGAGATACGGTCTGATGAGAACAAAGAACCCGAACAAAGGACTGATTGCCGTACTGCTAATCTGCCTGATTGCCTTGCCTGTCTGGGCGGGGGATGTCGTGGCCTCCGGCTACGGCAAAACCATAGAGGAAGCCAAACAGAACGCTCTGAGCGAACTGATGAAAACGGTCTTTCCCGTTCTTGTGACCGGCGAGACGACTGTCTCCATGACGCAGTCGACCCAGTCTTTCTCATCCCAATCCGGATCGACCGCGTACGGACTGCTGTACTCGGTCGAATATGAGGAGTTCAGGCTTTCTTCGGCAGAGGCCAAGACTGAGCGCTACGGGTACCATGCCATCCTGAGGGACAACGTTCCGACCGTAAGCTGGTATGAGAAAAAGGCCGAAGAGGCAAAGAAAGATGCCGAATCCTTCTACCTGATGTACACATCAGCCGATTCGTCGGCCCTGGAGCGGCGCCGGGACCTCCTGATCGAAGTCCTCGGGGCATATACCGAGTACGAGAACTTCCAGTATGTCCTGCTGAAACTGGGGCACAGGATTCCCGATCTGGACCTGGGCAAGACGAAGAACGTCATCCAGTACGAGTACGAAAATGTCCTGATTGAGATCAGCAACTACCTGATGTCGGACAAAAGCTACGACATAGAGTTGAAGGCCCAGGGAATAATGTCCCTCCTGGAGCAGAACGTGCAGGACATGGAGCAGCTGGCCGAATCAAAGGCGGAGTCGCTCCGTCAGCAGGAACTGCTCAATCAGGCGGCCATCCAGGAGCAGATGGACAGAATCCGCTCCACGATCAACGGAACGGGCAAGGTCTATTCGGACTACAAGACCCTTGATTACTTCGACACGATGTTCGGCGATTTGCTTTCGGCAATCAGTGAATTCAACACCGCCGGCTCCAGATACGACGAAATGGTCGCCGCGGAGAACGACAGAATCGACAAGGCAATCGAGGAAGAGGCAGAGGCAATCCGAAACAGGGCTTACCGCACCGCCCAGCTCTCAAACGGCGTTCCGATTGCGGACGCGAAGAACGAACGGGAAAAAGAAGTCGCGCAGATGAAAAGCGAGAGGGAAGAGGAGCGCACAAGGATTCTTCAGTTCATCGACAGCCAGATGCAGCCTCTGATTCAGGACGCGTACGACCGGATTGCCTCCCTTGTGACCCAGATTGAGGAATCGGCCTTTGTGGCAAAGGTCTCCGACGGGTCGCTGGTGGTCGAATCGGTGAGATATGACGGCAAGGACTACAGCTGGAAGTTCACCCTGACCTCCACCTTCTTCAACCGGGGCAGGTTTCAGCAGTACAACAAGGCTACTTCGATGTTCACCGTCAATCTGAGCCTGCCTTATTCAAAGGTAACCGGAGACAGCGCCAAGCCCGATGTAAGCTCCTCCGCCTATCTGGACAGGGTCGATGCCTACCAGAGCCTGCTTAAGAGCATGGACTACTGGAAGGGAAGCAACGACATCGTCCTGGACCTTTCCGTACATTTGACGGCCGGCAGTCTCGATGTGTCCGTAAAGGCGATGAGGATGGCACTAAACGGTTCCGATTTCGAGGTCAAACCCGAGTCGTCAAAGAAATTCACCGTCAAATATCCGGATCTCTCAATCCGGAACGTCAGCGGATACAAGTGGCTCAGGACTTCCAGGGCTCTTTCCGGCCTGACTTCATCGAAGTCCGCGACTTCGTCCGGGTATGTATCCGATACGGCTTCTTCACAGAATTCATCAAATCTGCCGTACTACGTGCGGAATCTGACTGATCCCATCCACATCAAGGCCTTCGGCGGAGCCGGCTTCGGCACGGAAGAGGATGATTGGAACATAATTGCCGGTGCGGAGGTCTACAAGCAGTTCGGTTCCTTCGGAGTCGGATTGTCGCCGTTTGTCCGTACCGCCAATGACTACGGCTTGCTCTGCGGTGTCGATCTGATGCTGATTTTCAATCCTTTCCTGATGAATTCCGAGCTTAAGAGTTACTATGAATCCGGTTACAACGAGGATTTCGACTCCTTCATCGATTTCAAGATCGGAGTCGGCAAGGCCGGTCTGGATATCAAGGCGGAACTGGTTTTTGAGTTCTTCCAGAAGTATTCGCTGACTATAGGGTTAATCAGCAACTACACTTTCGGTTTGCAGTTCACGTTGCTTGCCGGTTATAAGTTCAGGTGACGGGCATCAGGGCGGAACGATTTTAAACTCGCCCGGTTACAACTGCCGGCGGGTGCGTCCGGTCAGGGCCTTTTAGGCGGAGGCGGTCAGGCCTTGGCCAGAAGCCCGGAGATAGGCTCAGGCTACTTGACCGGAGATTGAGCGCATGATAGATTTAACCGGTTATACTACGAATCAAAAGAGGTAGATAAATGTCAGGTCACAGCAAATGGGCGACCATCAAGCACAAGAAGGGCGTAGCCGATGCCAAGCGCGGTCAGGCCTTTACCAAGCTCATCAAGGAAATCAGCGTTGCCGCCAAGATGGGCGGACCGGACGTGAACTCCAACGCCAGACTCAGAACCGCAGTTCTGAAGGCCAGGGCGGAGAACATGCCGAAGGACAACATCGAAAGAGCTATCAAGAAGGGTTCCGGAGAGTTGGGCAACGCGGTCTATACCGAACTGACTTATGAGGGATATGCTCCGGGCGGAGTGGCAATCATCGTCGACACCCTGACCGACAACAAGAACAGAACCGCTGCCGATGTCCGCAGCACGCTGACCAAACTCGGCGGCTCTCTGGGCACCACCGGATGCGTCTCCTATATGTTCAATACAAAGGGTGTAATTACCTACGACGCCACAAAGTATTCCGAGGACGACATCTTCGCCGCCGCCCTTGACCTGGGTGCTGAGGACGTGTCTTCCGAGGAGGGAATCATCGAGGTCCTGACCGGACCGGCCGATTTCGCAAACGTCCTCGAGGGACTTCAGGCCGCCGGTTTCGAGGCCGAGAGCGCCGATGTCAACAAGATTCCCGACCAGAAGGTCCTGCTCGACACCGAAAAGGCCCGCAAGGTCATGAAGATCATCGACAGGCTTGAGGAACTGGACGACGTCCAGCAGGTTTCAACCAACCTCGAACTGCCTGAGGATTACGAGGACGAAGAGTAAGAGATGAGAATTCTCGGAATCGATCCGGGACTCGCAGATATCGGCTGGGGCGTAGTTGATTTCCAATCACAGCGCTTCCAGCCGGTTTCGTATGGAGTGGTCAGGACAAAGCCCTCGGAGGATCTTCAGACCAGGATCATGGAGGTCGTTTCGGCAATCTCCGGCATCGCCGGACAGTACAAAGTCGACTGTGCCGCGATGGAAGAGATCTTTTTCACCGGGCACTCCAAAACCTCCGCGATGAACGTATCAAAGGTCATCGGGGCTGTGCTGTGCGAACTGGGCAGGATGGGGGTGCCGTGCAGGCTCTTCTCTCCGGTCCAGATCAAGAGTTCCATCACCGGGTACGGTCAGGCCGAGAAGAAACAGGTCCAGGAGATGGCTAAAATCATTCTGGGGCTTAAGGAGATACCACGTCCGGACCACGCCGCCGACGCTCTGAGCGCGGCAATCTGCCTGGGGCACTTCGGGGCTACCGAGGCCAGGATAGGAGGGTAGCTGATGATAAACGCGGTTATCGGAGATGTAGTCTTCACCAACGGCCAGACTCTGGTCCTCAGGGCCGGCGCCGTGGAGTATTCGCTGGTCGTCTCGGCACAGACCGCGCTGAATGTCTCGCGCCTAGAGGGTGCCGAGCGCCGCAACGTCAGAATCCTGACCTACCTACAGCACCGTGAGGACGAGATGGTCCTCTTCGGCTTCTCATCCGAACAGGAGCGCCAGTTGTTTCTTGAGCTAATCAAGGTTTCCGGTATCGGAGCCCGCGGCGCGCTGAAAATCCTCAGCGGAGCCAGCGTTTCGGACATTATTGCCGCTCTGGACCGGGAGGATGTGAAATTCCTCTCCAAGATTCCCGGTCTGGGGACGAAGACAGCCCAGAAGATCATCCTGGCCCTGCGTGACACCCTGGTCGCCGGGTCTTCGGCCACAGGGGCCGGCTCCGTCCCACAGGCGGCGCGCAAGTACGACGATCTGGTGGCGGCGCTTTCCGATATGGGCTATGACAAAAAGCGCGTGGTCGACGTCATCGCCGGTCTGGAGCAGACACACGCCGCCGAACTTGGGACAAAACCCCTCCAGGAGCAGGAGGAGATTCTGTTCAGACTGGCTCTGAGCACCCTCTGAGGAGCATGGGATGGAAGAAAACGACCTCAATCTCAAGATGACTTCGCTGATGAGCGCCGCCTATCAGGGCGATTCGGATGTTCAGGAAATCTCCCTGAGGCCCCGCAAACTCTCCGAGTTCCAGGGGCAGGCAAAGATAAAGTCAAACCTTCAGGTGTTCATTTCCGCCGCCCGGGAAAGGGGAGAGGCCCTGGACCATACCTTCCTGATCGGTCCTCCGGGACTGGGCAAGACGACCCTGGCCTCAATCATCGCCAACGAGATGGGTTCGGACATCAAGATGACCTCTGCGCCGGCGCTGGACAAACCCAAGGATCTGGCGGGGATCCTCACAAACGTAACCGAAAACAGCATCTTCTTCATCGATGAAATCCACCGGCTCAAGCCGGCCCTGGAGGAGATGCTTTACATAGCCATGGAAGATTACGAGATTGACTGGGTCATCGGTCAGGGGCCCAGCGCCAGAACCATGAGGGTGCCGATTCCGCGTTTTACCCTGGTCGGCGCCACTACAAAGGCCGGAATGGTCTCATCCCCGCTGCTTTCCCGCTTCGGAATCAGCTGCCGTCTGGAGTTCTACTCCGACTCGGAACTGTCCGACATAATCCGCCGCTCGGCCGACATCCTCGGTGTCAAAGTCCAGCCTGAGGCGGTTCTCCTTCTGGCCCGATGCTCCCGCGGAACCCCGAGGATCGCCAACCGCATCCTGCGCAGAATCCGCGACTTCGCCGAAATCTACGGTGAGGGTGTCATCACCACATCCATAGTCCGCAGCAGCATCGACAAACTAGGCGTGGACCTCAACGGACTTGAGGAGCAGGACCGCAACATACTGCGCACAATCATCGAGTATTACGACGGCGGCCCGGTCGGAGCCGAGACACTGAGCATCTCGGTCGGAGAGGCCGTCGAGAGCCTCGAAGACTTTTACGAGCCCTATCTGATTCAGAAGGGCTACCTCAAGCGCACGCCCAGGGGCAGGGTAGTGACCCAGAAGGCGTACGAACTACTCGGAATCAAGGATACAAGGGCAAATGCTGGTCAAGGACTTCTCTTTTGAGCTTCCCCCGGAGCTTATAGCCCAGTATCCCTCCCAGGCCCGTCAGGACTGCCGGCTGCTGGTCATTGACCGCCGGACCGGGCAGTATACCGACGCCAGGATGGAGGACTTTGTCAACTATCTCGAGCCTGGAAGCGTAGTTGTCATCAACAACACCCGTGTGCGCAAAGCCCGCGTCTACGGCGTCGCCGACACCGGGGCAAAGGTACAGTTTCTGTTCACCGGCCGGAATCCGGACGGGACGCTTCTGGCGATGACGACAAAGGGCAAGAGGCAGAAACCGGGCAAGACCTTTGCGTTCGCCGACTCCGACGGCCGTCCCTACGCCACCGGGACCGTTCTCGGTGAGAATGAAGAGGGGCTGAAGATAGTCTCGCTCTCCGTCCCGGTTACCGAGGAGTTCTTTGAGCGCTGCGGCCATGTACCGCTGCCTCCGTACATCCGCAGAGAGGATGAGTTTTCCGACGAAGACCGCTACCAGACGGTCTACGCCTCGGTAAACGGCAGTGTCGCCGCCCCGACCGCGGGACTTCACTACACACCGCAGATGCTCGACGAAATCCGCGCAAAAGGCATCGAAATTGTCGAAATCACCCTTCATGTGGGCATGGGAACCTTCCTGCCGATGAGAAGCGAGACCCTCGAGGGCCACCATATGCACTTCGAGTCCTATCACGTCCCGCCTCAGGCCGCCGAGGCGATAAACAGGGCCAAGAACGAAGGCCGCAGGGTAGTGGCCACCGGGACAACCTCGGTCAGGACCCTCGAGAGTGCCTGGGCTCCCGGCGAAGGGGTCAGGCCGGGATACGGGCGCACCGACCTGTTCATTACCCCTGGTTTTGAATTTCATGTGGTTGACCAGCTGCTTACCAACTTCCACACCCCGGAATCAACCCTCCTGGTGCTGGTCAGCGCCTTTTCCAGCCGCGAGATAATCCTCAACGCCTACAGACACGCCGTAGAGGAGCGCTACCGCTTCTTCAGCTACGGAGACGCCACCTTTATCAAATAGTTTCATCCCGGGGCCCGGGAAAGGCGAAGTATTGATGAAGGTTTCATCAGTTTAACAATTAATGGCCCTGTTTTGATGAAACTTTTCATCAGTTTAACAATTAATGCACCTGTTTTGATGAAACGCCGGGTTTTGCATGACCTGGTCAGAGGAGGTATCTCTCGATGATGAGGTCTACAACCTCCGTCATTAAAGGCTTTTCCTGTGTCTCCCATGTAATCAGCATATTCTGCCAGAGTATAATCCCATGCCTCGAGTACAAGCTCAGTCTGGAAAGGGCGTCGCAACTGTACTCAGGATCACCCATCTTCCCGAAGTGTTCCCACCTGTATTGCCGCCCGGTGCGCCTGTTAAATACTGTAAAGTCGGGATGAAACAACCTGTGTTCCAAAAGCAGAGGCACTTCATAGCGGTAAGGAACTCCGAAAGCGGCAAGTCGGTCAGCGATGATTACCTCGCTCTTTGAGCGCACACGTTCTCCGTGCAAAGTCTTTATGCCTTCCCCCGGGCCGAGCCTTTGTGCCGGTCTGTTCGCGTTCTCCCACCTTTCAACTTCTTTATCGTTTATGTGTTTCCGGGGCTTTACCAGATTCCTGACAGGCTCCGGGAGGGAGTTGTAGGCATCATCCAGAGTTCCGCATTCCTGAAGCATGGTACGGACTCTCCTGAGGACTGAAATCTCTCTTTCGAGAGTATCCTGGTACTGTTTTGAATAAAACTTTCCCGCAAGGATCCTGACATCCGAGAGTTTTTCTCTGCTCAGATATTTCCTTTCCTCTCCGTGGGTTTTCAGGTAAAAACGTGCCTTCCCGTGTTGTGTTGTCAGTTTCAGGGTGTCTTCTGTCCGGGAAAAGTTTTTCCTCAGTATCTTTTCAAGGACGCTCAGAGTTTCCGAAACTTCATTGATTAGTCTTAAGAGCATACATCGGCCCTCCTTGCCTGTATATCGCAAGCAAAGGGCCTTTCGCTGAGAAGACCTTGAAAGTTTTCATCAGTTTAACAGTTAATCGCCCTGTTTTGATGAAGGTTTTCATCAATTCAACACTTAATGGCCCAGTTTTGATGAAACGGCGATAACAAGGGGGCTATGACCGGACAGGGCAGGGTCAGTTCAGGCTGAGAATGGTGTTTACGATTTCGTCGCAGATTTCCTGGGCGCTTTTAAGACCGTCAAGCCTGACCAGCCTGACCTCTGCGGGCAGGAGGGAGAACGCCCGCTCGTAGTTGGCCCTGACCTTCTCCAGCGTTACGCCTTTTTCAAAGATTTCTTTCTTCTCACCGCGGTTGTTGATTCGCTTCAGGCACTCGGAAACAGGGGTGTCGACGTAGAAAACAGCCTGGGGATAGGGAAATCCGGCGTTCAGCGTGGCAATTCTCTCAAACGGAAGAGCCAGACCCTGATATGCCATCGACGAAAAGAAATAGCGGTCGGAAATCACCAGACTGCCTTTACCCAGGGAAGGGCGGATGCAGAGGTTGATATGGTCGAGCCTGTCGGCGGCATAAAGATAGGCAAGGGCCTCGGCGGAGGACTGCTCCTCACCGCGCAGAATCCGGCGGATCAGGCGCCCGATCGGACCGTCCGTGGGTTCGCATGTGGTCAGCACCTTCAGACCCTGCCGGGAGATGGCTGATGCGCTGAGCCTGAGCTGGGTGGTGGTACCCGCTCCGTCAAGTCCCTCGACTACGAAAAAACCTTTGAGGATTTCGTCCATCTGCTTGTATCTCCGTGGCTTTTCAGGTGTTTTGCCTACAGTGAATGATAGCCTTTTGTGTTGAGGACAATCAATACAGTTTGATATAATGACGATAATGAGGTTCCGCGTTACTCCCCGGGCGTTGATTGCCGCGATTCTGGTGCTGGCTCTGGTTTCTTCAGCAGCCCTGTTTCTGACGGCACAGAGCCTTACGCGGCAATTCGCCGATGCCGTCATCCGGCGCTTTGACCTCGGCGGCAGGGTGGATGTTCTCTACAGCTCGATGGACAGGCAGTTCTTCCGCCTGGTCGCCTTCAACGGCTTTGAGGTCCGCGTAGACGGGGTCCCGGTTCTCTCAGCCGGGCGTCTGGAGGTAGGCTCATCCGTCCAGAAACTCATTTCGCACATCTTCCGCGGCACCGATGTATTTGACATCCGCCTTGAGTCCCCGGAACTGAGAATCAATCAGGCCCAGTTGGAGGTGCTTTCGTCGCTGTTTTCGGGCAAGTCTTCACCGACCTCCGCCGGAGAGCAGGAACCCTTTCAATATGTGCACGACGACCCCTATGCGCTGGATTTCGCGGACGGAAACCTCTATCAGCTGTACCGCGACTCGGAAATCAAACAGGCCAGACAGGCCCTGGCCGCCAAACGCGGCAAAAGCCAAGAGGCCGAGAGCCTGGACAGCTTTCTCGGACGCACCGGCTTCAGACTCTGGCTGACGGATGCCACAATCGAACTTGCTCTTGATGCCGTGCAGTTGAGTTCCTCCGGAACGGACAGTGCCGTAGCATTCGGGCCGGGAATGGAATTCCTGTCGGCCAACCTCAACAGCAGAACAATCAGCGTCGCTTTTTCGGGGCAGACAGTCGGAGCCCGGGAGCTGAGGCTTGCCCTGGACGGTGCGATGAAACTCAGTCTGTCCTTCGACGCCCTCAGTACGGACTACGGTACCGGTTACAAGGGATATATCGAAGCCTCACTAGAAAATATCGTCAACAAGTATTTGCATGCCCTGGATGCGGAGCCCGCACTCGCCGGCAGAATCTGGCTCGAGTCCGCGGTGTTTGCCGTCGGTGACATAAGCGGTTCCCTGGGCTCGTTCAACCTCCAGATCACCTCGTTGAATCCCGAGAGCCTCAGCCTGACAGCTGCCGGAACCCTGGGTAGTGCGGAGGTGGCCGTGGACAGGCTTGAGGCGGGGCTGGGTGATGCCGCTTTTGCCGTTGAGAAAACAAAGGACGCCCAGGCCCAGGTCCGCCTCTCGGTAACTGCCCTCAACGGCAGCTGGGATCAGCTGTACGGCGCCGCTGCGGGAAACCTGCAACTGGAAGTCACCACCGCGATTGACAGTCTCAACGCCAGAGGCTCGTTCAGGGCGGAGAGAATCGATGGGGAGGGGCTGTCATCCGCCGGACTTCAGGCCGCGTCACTGGATGAGGTCTACGTCGGTTTCAGCCTCACCGATGAGGCAATCAGGGGCGATGTCTATGCCCTGTTCAAGGGGCAGACCCAATCCGGGCTTGCGGGGGACTTCGGCGGAGAACTGGTCGCCGATGTGGATTTCGCCGGAGCGGAGGATTTCTCAATCAACGCCAGACTGAACGGCATCAATGTGGAAACCCTGCCGCAGCAGCTGGAAATCGAGGCTTCGCTGGGCAGGCATGAGGGTTCGGCCCTGATCTGCGACGCTTCGGTGCTTATGGGCGATACGCTCAGGTTGGTCGGAAGCGCGGATCTGGACAGTATTACCGGTTCGGCCACCATGAGATTGAACGACCTGGCCCCGGCCAGGTTCGGAGCGCTGCTGGGTCTGCTTCCGCAGGGCGTGACCGATGCGGTCCGGGACGATACCGAACTTGACCTTTTCTGCGCGGTAAATCTTCAGACGCTCAAGCCTCTGGATATGACTGGAAACCTGATGCTGGCCGTCAGAAACGCCGACATAGCCTCCAGGCCGTACAGCTTCTCCGTAACCTTTGACGGGGCGGTGGAGGCCGACAGGATTGATGTGGGCAAGCTGATTATTTCCTCGGCTGATTACAGGTTGGATTACGACGGGACCGTGGAGACCTCGCTGTTGAGGCGGTCCGGTCAGACCTTGTCCAACCTCCCGTCGGGAACACTATCGCTCAAGCGCCCGATGGATGCCTCACAGATAGCCTCGGCGCAGTTGATGCCCACGCAGGACGATACGTACAACGTGGTGCTGAGGATTGACCGCTACCCGCAGTTCGTGCTGGACGCGGAGATCAGTTCGCCCGGGGCGCGCTCATTCAGTGTGGACGGAACTCTCAGCTACGGCAGAACTTATCCGATTACCCTGGGGATTGATCTCAATAGTTCGACTGTCTGGGGGTTGTCCGACGGGATAGTCCTGGACGGTTCGTACACGGGCGGGAAAGCCTCTGTCGGACTGACGGCGGAGGATTTCAACATTGTCTTTCCCAACGGAAAGGACTGGCTTGTTTCTTTCATCCTGGCCGGGCAGTACGACACTTCGGACGGGGATATCGGCCTGGACATCGCCGATCTTCAGTTCAGCGGAGGCCCGTTTTCGGATTTGCGATTCTCTCTGCATCTGGACGACAATTCTCTGCAGATTGACGATATCGCTGTTCTGCCAAAGGGAGACAGCCTGATAACCGGCTCTGTGTCAGTCAATTATGATGACTACCGGAGCCTGATGAAGTTTGACTTCTCGTCGCTTGTCGTGGCACTGTCGCTTCAGAGTGAGGCAGGGGAGAGCCTGAGGGCTTCTTATACCGGCAACACGTTGATGTTCAATCTGGAGGATTTCTCCTTCGGTCGTTTTGGGATGAATGCCACGGCGGGAGTGCACCTGCTCGGCAGGGTCGGCGGGTCGCTTTTCGGTGACCTGACCTTTTCTTCGGGCAAACTCAACATCGCCGCTGACATCGTGATGGACGAGAGGAGCCTGAGTCTGGCCAACATGGTTTCCAGCCTGGAGGACTTCTCGCTCAAGCAGACGGAGGTTTTCTTTGACCGGCAGACCGGCACCGCCGGGATCAACCTGGATGCATCGCTGATGCAGCACCTCTCCGATGCCGACAAGGCCATCTCGGCCGCTCTTTCGCTGAAGGTCGGACTGGGGGAACTGGCCGGACTGATTGACGGAGCCATAGAGATCCTCAGGAACAACCCTGCCGACATTCTCGGTTACAAAGCGGATTTCAAATCCGCCCTGTCGACGCTCAGCGGCAGCCTCAGCCTGAAAAAGCTTGAGGCCGGTGATTTCAGATTCGCCCCTCAGGAGGTCGCCCTCGGCCTGTCGGATGGTGTGCTCAGCGCGGCAAGTGACCTTATCGACATAAGTTACTCATTCGCCGACAGACAGGCCGGAATCCGTATAGACCCGGATTTCGGGATCGGAATCAAGGCAGAGGGCAGACTGGACTTCGATGATCTGGACATTGAGGTTTCCGATCTGAGCCTGCCGCTGTTGATCCTCAACGAGGTGGTCAGCATGGCCTCGGTCCCGATAAGGGGCGGGGTAGTTCACGGGGGCTTCACGGCAACCGGTCCGTTGAGCGCGGTCCAACTGTACGGTTCACTCTATCCGGACAAGGTTTCCCTTTCCGTGTTCTGGATTCCCGACATCGTATTTACGCTGAGCAATCCCTATGTGGCCGTCGTGGGAACCCAGGCGGTATCACCGTCTGCCAGACTGGAAGTTTACAACGAAAAGACCCACGAGCGTGTATACGGGGAATTCACCGCCCAGGCGCGTCTGGACGATCTGTCCTACGATGTCTGCATCACTCTGCCTGAGGGTGTGACGATGCCGCTGTGGGTGCCGGTGACCGACATTTCGCTGGACGCGTTCGCCCAGGTCGGAGGCCAGGTCCACATCGGTTCCGATTCATACCCGTATCTGCGCGGAAGCATCACTCTGGAGGACATGGTTGTCGACATGAGCCTGGCCGACAGGGTGGTGCCGCAGTGGTATTACGAGAACAACAGTCCGTCCGACATGACCTTTGACGTGGTGTTCAAACAGAACAATACAATCTACTATCCGACCCAGGACAACCCGATTATGAGCATCTCGATAGCCGACGGAGCGTCGATCAGCGCCGATTACCGCGTCCGTGACGGTGAGGTGGTCATCGGGGGCGACCTGTCGATCAAGGGAGGGGAGGTCTACTATTTCCAAAAGGACTTCCTCATCACCGAGGGCAACATAAACTTCCCCGGAGGCTCCCTGGTAGATGCCGACGGCAACCTCACCATGGAAATCAGCCTTAAGGCCAAGATGCGAGACTACGACAGCTCCGGGCGAAAGGTGGACATATATCTGAATCTACAGAATTCCACATTATCCTCAATCAACCCGTATTTCACCAGCGTTCCCTCGCTGGGAGAGTCCGAAATCCTCCAGTTGCTGGGTGAGAGCATCATTTCCACGGAGACCTTCAACAACCGCATCTCGCTGTCCTCGCTGGCCTCGCTCACCGTCAGCGCCGCCGAGGCTGTAGGCAAGCTGGGCATCCTCCAGACGGGCGAGGCGAACCTCGGACTGACCAGCGTAATCAAGAACGCGCTGAGTCTGGATATCTTCTCGATCCGGACCAACCTTCTTCAGAATATAGTGATAGACGCCCTTCCGGGGAGCATCTTCGGGTCGGATCTGACGCCGATTTCGAAGTACCTCAACGGGACGAGCATATTCGCCGGGAAATACATGTGGAACGACATCTTCCTCCAGACGACCCTGAGCCTGAACGCCGCTTCGGCCGGGTCCAGGGACGGGGGAACGTTCCTGAGCAACGACCTGTGGCTCGACGTCGAAATCAGCGTCGAATGGGACACTCCGCTGGGAAGCCTTACCGTCTTTGCCCAGCCCCGAGAGTTGTCGGTTTTCGAGATTTTCGATACTATGGGCTTCAGTGTAACTCGGAGCATCCAGTTTTGATTGATAAGTATTCAGGGGTAGCCATGAAAAGACGTTTCATAACAGTTCTGCTGACAGCCGTTCTCGCCGTTTCGGTGCTGTTCGCGGCCTCCGACGACATAACCGGGAAAATCATCCAGGAATTCACCTTTGACGGATTGAAGCACATCACCGCGATTTCCGTCGACAACATCACATATCCGTACAAGGGGCGGCAGTACTCCGACAGCAGTTTTCTGGAACTGGTGGCCAAGCTCTACGATCTGGAAGGGGTGATGTATATCGACATCGACTCCGAGATAATTCCGGAATCGGGAAACCTCTCCATCCGTTTCACATTTCACGAGATTCCCGTCATCGGCTCGATAAAAATCGCCGGAAACGTCAAGCTCAAGGACTACATCGTCACCGAGGCCATCACTTCCCTGGCAGTGGGGCAGTTCATCGAAACGAATGACGCGACGCTCAAAAAGGTCTCCGACGACATAACCGAGCTCTACAGAAGCCGCGGTTTCGACTATGTGGAAGTCGTGCCCTCGTACACTCTCAACGAAGAGGCCAACACCGTGGACCTGCTGTACACCATAACCGAAGGCAACCAGAAAAAGGTCCTGGAAATCGCATTCGAAGGCAACGAGGTGTTTTCCGACAAGGTGCTGCGCAGCAAGATGAGCCAGAAGACCAAATCTCTGTTCAACAACGGATATCTGGACGAAAGCGCCGTCGAGGCTGACCTTGAGACCATTCAGAACTTCTACTTCCAGAACGGCTACATCGATGCCAAAATCACCGACTGCAGTTCCGTCACGATTGAGCCGGAGGAGGGCGCCAAGCCCAAGGCCTACGAGGAAGTCCGGCTGGTAATAACCGTTGACGAGGGTAAACAGTGGTTCTTCGGGGGGCTGGAGGTAACCGGAAACACGGTGTTTTCCGACGCTGAAATCAGCAAACTCATTACCCTGACTCCCGGTGATGTGGACAACCTGATTGTGCTGGAGACGATCTGCAACTCAATCGCCGAGCTGTACTGGGATAACGGATACGTTTACATGCAGTACAGGCGCAACGAGAACAGGGATGGAGAAGGCCTGACCGTCTCCTACTCGATGACCATCGCCGAGTATTCCCAGGCCTCGGTATCCGCCGTAGTCCTTTCAGGAATCACAAAGTCAAAGGAGTACGTCTTCCGCCGTGAGCTTACCCTCAAGGAAGGTGAGGTGTTTTCCCGCGCAGACCTACAGAGCAGCTTCCAGAACCTCTACAACACCGGTCTGCTGACCGACCTGACGTACAATATCGTCCCGGACCAGGACGGCAAGGGACTGGTTGTCCAGTTCAATCTGACCGAAGGCAACCAGATGGACCTCCAGTTCGGAGCCACATTCGGCGGCAACGTCTCGGGATTCCCGATTTCAGGATTCCTGCAGTGGAACAACCGCAACCTCTTCGGAACCGCCCGGACCCTGTCGCTGTCCACCACGCTTTCACCGGACACCCAGTCGGTATCCGCATCGATCGGAAACAACTGGTTCGGGGACAAGAGATGGTCCAACACCGTTTCAGCCGCATTCTCCCGCTCAATACACAGCGACGGCCTCCAGCTGGGAATCGGCTCGGACAGGGATGACGGAAAGGTCGGAACCCAGGCATGGCCGCTCGGGTACTCAAGCTACGAAGCCTACAGGGCTTCCGGGTACAAGTCGCCAGAGTCCGCCTACCTGATGAAGTACAACCTGCTCACAGTCTCCCTCGGCTACTCGACAGGTTACACATTTGTCTTCACACCGGGCAGGCTGACCCTCTCATCCGGAATCTCCGTCAGCCTGAACAAGGCAGTTTATGACAAGGAACGCTACAATCCGTACGAGGAACTTATCTTCAGATACGGTCAGGACTGGCAGTTCTCCAACAAGCTTTCCCTGTCTCTGCAGTGGGACGGACGCGACTACATCTACTACACGACCAAGGGCTACATCCTCAGCCAGAACTTCACCTACGCCGGCGGAGTACTCGGCGGGCTTTCCAACTACATCAAGTCGACGACCTCGGCCGCCGGCTACCTGACTCTGCTGAGCCACCGCACCGATACCGGCAAGACAAACAACCTCGTGCTCTGCATGACCTCAACTCTGGAAATGATGCTCCCCCAGTACTACAAGGCAGACGGGGAGGCCGGTTGGGCCTGGCATCCGGCCAGCGAGGGCGCGACCAAATACGAGATGCTCTATATCGACGGCATGACGAACGGACGCGGATTCGACGTCGTGTACGGTCTGTCCTTCCTCTGGGACAACATGCTTGAGGTCTCCTATCCCCTGGTACGCGACCTGATCAACTTCGAGGTCTTCTCCTCGGCCACCGCCGGGCACGGCACGCTGGAGGGCACTTCCTGGAACAGCCTGGGCTGGTGGTTTGCCGCCGGAGCCGGTATAAAGCTCAAGATCACCGGCTTCCCGATCGGTCTTTATCTGGTCAAGAACGCCACGTTCAATGTCGCCCAGCCTTCGGGATTCGCCTGGGACAACGGCAGCCTGTTCGGAGGCATGAAACTCGTTCTGGCCATTTCGACCAGCCTGATCTAGGAGTTCGGTTTGGCCCGTGAAATCACCCCGCTGATGCAGCAATACCTCTCGGTAAAGGAAAAGTACCGGGAGGAGGTTCTGTTCTTCCGTCTCGGTGATTTCTACGAGATGTTCGACGACGACGCCCGGGAGGTGTCGCGCCTCTTGAACCTGACTCTGACCCACCGCAACGACAGCCCGATGTGCGGGATTCCGTTCCACGCGGCGAAAAACTACATAAAAAGGCTCCTCGCTGCCGGAAAGAAGATTGCCGTCTGCGAGCAGATGGAACTGCCCTCGTCAACAAACCAGATCGTCAGGCGGGAGGTGATTCAGGTAATCACCCCGGCCACGGTTGTCGAGCAGGAGTTCCTGGAGGGCGGTTCATTCAACTATCTTCTGGCCGTGTTCGGTGCCTGCTGCGCCTATTGCGACATCTCCACCGGAGACCTCAGGCTCAGGGCCCTGGACGCCTCCGACCCGGTAAACGCCCTGTCCACGGTGCTCCAGCAGATCCGTCCCTCCGAGATTCTCGTCTGTGACGACGAGTATTACCTCAAGCCGGATCTGAGGGCTGTACTGGATGCCTGCCCCTGCATGATCGACAAGCTTCCCGCCCAGTATTTCTCCGTCAAGGACGGATACTCACTGCTTTGTGCCACCGCCGGAACCAAATCGCTGGAGGCTTTCGGGCTGGGCGGGAACGAAAAGACCATCGGGCCTGCCGGAGCGATTCTCAAGTACGTCCGGGATACGGCAAAGCCCGTTTCCACCGGTTATTTCAACATCTCGGTGGTCGACGAACTGGCCTACATGAGAATCGATGAGGCGACCCGAAGAAATCTGGAACTCACCGAGAACATCCAGGACCGTACCAGGCGCTACTCGCTTTTGGAATCCATAAACCGTACAGTAACCGCCCAGGGGCAGAGGCTGCTTCAGAGCTGGCTGGGTTTCCCGTTGGTTCGGATTGAGGAAATCAACTTCAGGCAGGACTGGACCGGCTATTTCGTCTCAAACCCTGACGAACTACACAGGGTGCGCGACATCCTGCGCTCCTGTCTGGATATCCAGAGGCTGGCAAACCGAGTGTCTCTCAAGCGCTCCATCCCCAGGGACCTCGTCGGAATCAAGCAGACGCTGGGCTGTCTGTTCTCAATCCTCTCGATTGCCCCGGAGCGCTATGCCTCGATTCTGCCTCCGGGTCTGGACAACGCCGCCCTCGGGGAGCTGAGCGCCCTGATGGACGCGATCGACCGCTCAATCAGCGAGGAGTGCAACGGGCCGTTCGTCTCCGGCGCGGTGATTGTCGACGGTTATGACAGCCAGCTGGACGGATACCGTGAAATGGTCCGGCACAGTTCCGAGCTTTTTGACGGGTATTTGCAAAAGATCAAGGCGGAGACGGGGATTACCACCGTTAAAATCGTCAATTCCCGCGTCTGCGGCTATGTTCTGGAGGTTTCCCGCTCACAGACTTCAAAGGTTCCGGATTACTTCATCCGCCGCCAGACCCTGGTCAACGGGGAGCGCTATACGACCACCGAACTGTCGGAACTTGAAGCGGGCAGTCAGGAAGCTGAGCGTCTGGCGGAGGAGCGGGAGAGGAAACTCTACGAGGAAATTCTGAACCGCACAGCGGCGATCAATCTGCAGCTGAACGACACGGGGCGTTTCATCTCCGTTCTCGACTGTTTCCAGAGCTTCGCTGCAAAGGCTCTTGAGGCCGGTTACTGCCGGCCCTCGGTGGTTTCGGATGATGTGCTCAGAATTACCGACGGCCGCCACCCGGTGGTCGAGGACCATCTGGAACCCGGAGCCTTTGTTCCGAACGACACGATGATGGACGAGAGGTTCTTTCTGATTACCGGCCCGAACATGGCGGGAAAATCGACCTATCTGCGCCAGACGGCCCTGATTGTCCTGCTTGCCCACATGGGCAGCTTCGTGCCGGCAAAAAGCGCTGAAATAGGTTTGACCGACAGTATCTTCTGCAGGGTCGGCGCGTCGGACAATCTGGCAAAAGGCGAGTCGACCTTTCTCGTGGAGATGCAGGAGGCGGCCTTCATCCTGCGCTCCTGTACCCGGAGGTCCCTGGTCATCATGGACGAAATCGGCCGCGGAACAAGCGCCCAGGAGGGTATGTCCATCGCCTGGTCAATTATCCGCTACCTGCTCAACAAGGGCCCGAAGACACTGTTTGCGACCCATTTCCACGAACTGGCCGGTATGGATACCACCGGAATGGCCCTCTACACCCTGGCAGTCCGTGAGAGCCCCAAAAGCGTGACATTCCTGCGCAAACTCGTTCCGGGTTCAGCAAGTTCATCCTATGCCCTGCATGTGGCCCGGATGGCCGGAATCCCACAGAGTGTGATCAAGGACGCTGCCGCCTTCGGACGCAAGCATTTCGCCGATTACGGCGGTGCCGTCAGCGACACACTGTTCTGCGCAGAGGAAACCTCCGGAGGAGACGACTTTGAGGAAAACCGGATCAAATGGGTCAAATCCAGGGAAATCATCGATGAGATTCTCTCCTTCAACCCCGACGCGTCCACGCCGATACAGGCTATGATCGAGATTGAGAAACTAAGGCAGATGGCCAAAGCCTTGGAATAATCTCCGGAAAAAAAGTTCCGGATTCTTTCAGCGAAACGCCTTTTGGCGCGGATAGTGGGGTTGATGAGAAGAACCGCCATTATCTCTTCTTTCCTTCTGGACAGCTGCTGCGTCTGCGGAAAGGCTTCGGGGGGACCTCTGTGCCCTGGCTGTCTGGACAGGGTGAAAGGGGAGTTGTACGACAACTTTTTCACCCGCTGTCCGGCATGCAGCAACCCTTTGCCCTGGGAGGATTTCCCGTGCAGGTTCTGCGGCGGGGTCGGCGGAACCAGAGTCATGGTGCTCTCTCCGTTTGCCGGCCTGACGAGGTACCTGATTGAGGAGTTGAAGTACACGGGAAAGAGGGAAATCGCTTCACCGCTTGCGACCTTGTACACCCGGGCGGTCAGGGCTTTGTTTCCGCTCAGTCCGCCTGTGATTGTCCCGATTCCGGCCAGTTACCAGGGCAGGCGGAAAAGGGGCTTCGACCAGATGAAACTGATTGCGTCCCAAATGCCTTTCGATACAGTCTGTGCACTGAAACGCATCGGCGGATACCAGCAGAAGCGGTTGGACAGACAGGCACGTCTGCAGGTGGCGGGAAAAATGTTCTCAGTCGACCTTTCGGTCCTGCCGCCGGAAAGGCCTGTTGTGGTCATAGATGATGTGGTGACCACCGGCGCGAGTGTCATCTCGGCGCTTGATTGCCTTAAAGGCCGTCAATGCGCCGCCGTCGTCCTTGCCGGTTTTCCGCTCAAGGCACTGACAGACAGAAATTAACTTTTCCCGGCTTCTCCAATCCGCCCTCAGGCAGCAGCTTGGTTGTTGAACGCTCTTTTTTCGCACCTGATTGTCGTTCCGTGTTATCATTGTACAAAACACGGAAATCCCCGGCATCGGTCGGGATTCTGCGATTCGGAGATGACAAATGAAGAAACCGGTTTTGTTGCTTGTTGTGTTTCTGGTTGCCGCCATGGCCCTGTTCGCGCTTGATTTCAATTCTGTCGATGATTTATATGATTCCGGAACCGATTACAAGCTTGTCTATGACACCCTTCAGACAATGCTGAAGGGAGCAAACAGCGCTGAGGAAAAGGCCGAAGTGCTCTGGAGACTCTCCCGTGTCTGCGTCGATCTGGGAGATGCGCTGGATGAAAAGGACAAGACCGGCAGGTTCGCCTTCTACACCGAGGGTGAGGATTACGCCCTCAAGTCAATAGAGGCAAAGCCCAACTACCAGGCATACCTTTGGAAGTGCGCCAATATCGGACGCTACGGTCAGACCAAGGGGGTCATGGATTCTCTGGGAAAGGTCAAGCCGATGAAGGCCGATCTTAAGGTCATCACCGACGATTTCAATGTCCTTGACTGCTCCGAGGCCTGGTACACCCTGGGAGTCCTCAATGACGCAGTCCCGGGAATCTTCGGCGGAGATTCCGTCGCCGCAATCAGTTACATGAGAATCGCCTGTGAGACAATCCCCGCCAAATACATATACGGCGGCACTTACAAGGCTCTGGCCGAGATGCTCTACAACCGCAACTGGTCCGCCGACAAGAGGGCAAAAGAAATTGCCAAGATGCAGAAGAACTGGGAAAAGGAGAAGAAAAGCAACTTTGACAAGTATGCCTACTACGAAGGCGCAAAGGGTGCTGATGCCATGCCGATCTGGACAAAGACGAAGCTTTCAGGCATGAGTGACCGGCAGGAGGCCCTGGTGATTCTCCAGTACGCCCAGGCCGTATACAAATCAAGGTCGAGTCATACCGCAGGTGATGACAAGAACTACGCAGAAATCCAGGAACTGATCAACGAGTGGTCCAAGTAACGGGCGTCTTGCCTCAGAGGGAAGAAACAAAAAACCACAGAAACCCACAGAAAGCGTAAGATTTCAAACCTTTTCATTGACGGCGGAGTCAGCCTGATTTAGTCTTGAATCAGGTGACTTTGTCTATGAATAAAGAGTTTAAAACAGGCTTTCTGCCTGTGGTTCTGATTGGTGTTGTGTTGGTTTTACTGGCCGGTTGTGCTTCGGCCTCGGTGACCCCGGGCGTTTTCGTCGAGATAGGTAAGGAACGCACCGGGTATGACACTCTGGAGCAAGCCTTCGCCTCAGTCCCCGACGGAACCGATGCTGTCATATATGTCTCGCGGGATATGGTTCTGACCGGGCAGATCAACGTCCCCAAGTCCAATATCACCCTCACTGACGACGGCCGCAGCATAACCGTTTCCCGCTCTTTCTCAGATTCAAAGGCCAACCGGATGTTCGTGGTCACCGGCAAAGCCGTCCTCACGTTGGTCGGCTCAAAGACCGGCTCTGTGACAATCGACGCCCGTACGGACTCGGACGCTGACATGGAAAACAGACAGGTCTTTCTGGTCGGTGATCCGGCGGTCCTTGCCAACCAGAACAACGGAACCCTGTATCTCAACTCAGGCGTGACAATAATCAACAACACTACTTCCGGTGACGGCTCGGTGGCTCTCTGTTACGGAAAGACCTCCGTGAACGGCGCCCAGGTCAGCGACAACTCCGCAACCGGTCGCGGCGGGGCCTTTGCCGTCGACGGCAAAGGAGACTTCAGAATCTACAGCGGAAAAGTCTCGGCAAACAGCGCCGGGCAGGGCGGTGCGCTGGCAGTTCTCGGCCAGGCCTCGGCGGTCCTCAACGGCGGAAGCCTCTGCTGCAACACAGCCTCCCTCAACGGCGGAAACGTTTACATCGAAGGTTCAAACCAGTCCGTCCTCCTCGGAGGAAACAAGGTCGACCTCTCCGGCGGAGTTCAGGCCGCAGTGGCCAACGACATATGCATAGGAAACGGAACCGCGGACAGACCGACCAGGGTTTCATTCACCGGCAGGTTCATAGCCGATGCAATCGAGCTTCTGGGCCCTGACGTCCGCTTCAAGATCACATCAGAACTCACCGAGTCCACGGTTCACGTCAGATCCGCGGTACCCATTGAAAAGGAGCAGTTGTTTGCCATGATTGAGGGCGTCCACGCCGCCGACCAGTACGGGACTTTCAAATTCGATGGCCTTTCCGGTTCGATGTTCTCCGACAGTTCGGCGCTCAACATCCGGTTCTTTGCCACCCCGGTTGAGCAGAAGGAGTGGGGTGACTGCACATACATCGAGTTCCCCGACGGGACGAACATGATAATCGACGCCGGCCAGACCGAGTCCGGGCAGGCCATAGCCCGTCTGCTGTGGGAGACGGGAATCGAAAAGATTGACGTGATGATTCTGACCCACTACCACAGCGACCATGCAAACGGCCTAAAGGCGATAATTGAAGAAGCAAAAATCAAAGTCGGCAGATTTGTCTCAAGCTCCTACATGCCCTCAAACTCCTATTCCTGGGTGCCCTCGGACCTGAAGCAGTACGGAATCGAAAAGGTGGTTGTGGCCGCCGGGGACAGTTTCGACCTCGGCGGAGCGCACTTTGATGTCCTCTGGCCTGAGACGGGACAGCTTGAACCGGTTCCGAAGTCGACCCAGACCGACCCCGGCGGGGCCTACACGGACTCCAACCCGCCGCCGCTTGGCGGAACCGTCGACATGAACAGCAAGACCCTCGTCATCAAAATGACCTACGGTCAGAACTCTGTCCTGTTCACCGGAGATATCTATGCCAACCGAATAGCCTACAAAGGCTCCCAGGACTGGGACTACACAGCGTTCGACAACAAGAACTCCGACGAGTATCTGGTGCTCAGATATCAGGGAACGGACACCCTCAAGTCGGACATCATGACCGCCCCGCACCACGGAAAACGCACATCCAGTTCCGAGCTTCTGGTCAAGGTCGTTTCCCCGTCCTACGCCGTAGCAATGGGAGGGAATTTCCACTCCGACATAGCTTTGCGCTATAAGGACAACGGAGCAGTGTTTTACCTGACCGGTTCGACGGCCAAGGCCTACAAGGGCGCGCAGAATGCCGACGTGTACGTCAGGATGGACGGACAGACCTACACTGTCAGGGTGGGGGAATAGAACTTGAAAGCCCGGCTGACCGTCACGTTTGTGCTTCTGATCGCAGGACTGATAATCCTGCAATCATGTGTGCCTGACTTGCCGCAACCGGACAACCCCCAGGAAACCCGATACCCCGTCACGCTGACGGTTTCCGGCCGCACGACGGGATGCGACACGCTGGAGCAGGCCTTCGAAGCAGCCCCGGGCGGGCAGCAGTCGGTGATAACCGTTTACAAAGACGTGGTTCTGAGCCGTCAGCTCACAGTTGCGGGCAAGTCTGTGACGCTCACGGACGGCGGAAGCGACGTCACCATCACCAGGGCGTTTTCCTCCGACAGCGGAAACAGGATGTTCGTCATCACCGACGGCGGGAGCCTGACTCTGCGGGGAAGCACCGAAGGAAGCCTCACTGTTGACGGCAGCCGCGCGGAAGCCTCGGAAAACCTCTCCGGAAGAAACGTCTTTCTGGTCGGGACAGGGGAGAATGACAGCACCGCATCTTTGTCCCTGCTTTTTGGAGTGACCGTCCGGAACAACGTAACCTCTGCCAAAGGAGGCGCGGCGCTGGTGAACGGGACGCTCACATTAGACGGAGCGGTGGTTGAACACAATACCTCCTCGGACAACGGCGGAGCGTTCCAGATTTCGTACAACGGCACTTTGAAGGTGTTCTCCGGAACAATCCGCTCCAACAGCGCCAACTACGGCGGAGGAGTCAACGCGGCCAGGACAACGACTGTCCTCATCGCCGGCGGCTCTTTCGAGAACAATACCGCGACTACCGGAGGGGGAAACCTTTACATCCCTTCACAGTCCCAGGGCGTGACAATCTGCGGCGGCTCATTTACCGGAGGCAAACTCAAAAACGACGCCAACAGCATAGACATCGCGAACGGCAGCGCTGATACCCCGACGTCCGTGAATATCACGGGAAGCTTCTCCTGCGACATGATTCAGCTCAAGGGAAAGAACATCCGGCTGAACCTCTGTGTTTCACCCGGAGCGACAACCTGGCCTGTGAAATCGACCGTGGATCTGAGTACGGATGAAAAGCTTGCACTCCTTGCAGGTCCTTTCGCCGACGAATACGGTTGTCTTCGTTTCGAAGGCCTGCCGGAGTCTATGTTCGGCCCGTCGGACGATGCGTGTGCCCGTTTCTTCGCCACCCCAATCAACCAGAAGGAGTGGGGCGACTGCACATACATCGAGTTCCCCGACGGAACGAACATGCTGATCGATGCCGCCCAGACCGAAACGGGCGAGGCAATCGCGAAGGAACTCTGGGCATGCGGAATACGCAGAATCGACGCGGTGCTCCTGACGCATTTCCACGGGGACCACGCCAACGGCCTCAAACCGATAATCCAAAACGCCGGAATTACAATAGGGACGCTGTACTGCTCGACGTACAGGCCGTCGGCAAGCTATTCCTGGCTGATCGGCGGGGTAACTTCGGTATCGACGGTTTCCAAAGGCAGCAGCTTTTCTCTCGGCGGTGCTACTTTCGATGTGCTGTGGCCGGACCAGAGCTGTCTGAATCCTCCTGCTGGATACACTTCGAATTCGACGGATTCCGAAAAGGCGTATACCGCTGATGACCCGCCGCCGGTGGGAGGAAGTCTGGATGTAAACAGCCGGAGCCTGGTAGTCAGGATGGTGTATAAGAACACAACAATTCTTTTCACCGGTGACATATATGCAAATGGAATAAGTTACGGCAACAGAGACTACACGGCGTATGACAATCTCTGCTCTGAGCAGTATCTGGTTGCCGAATATGCTGGAACGCAGGTCCTGAATGCTGATATAATGACTGCGCCGCATCATGGCAAACGTACGTCGAGTTCAGTTGCGCTGATCGAGGCCGTTTCGCCGGTCTGGGCGATAGCGATGGGGGGTAACTACCAGAGTGACGTGGCCCAGAGGTACGCCGATGCTGGTGCGCATTTCATTCTGACCGGCTCAACGGTGACGGATTTCAGCGATGCCGCGAACGCGGATGTCCTGGTCAGAATCGGAGAGAGGAGAATCAAAACGGGAAACGGTGATTGGACCGCTTTCTGAAGATAGAAGGAGAAGAAAAATGAAAAAGATTCTGCTTGCAGTTCTTTCGCTCATGCTTGTAGCGCTGGTCGTGTCCTGCGCCTCAACCGCGCCCGCGGCCGCCCAGGCCCAGGAAGCACCGATTGTCCTGACAGTCGCCGGCTCCGCCCAGGCCCAGGAGTTCAACACCCTCAAGGCAGCGTTCGACGCCGTTCCCGAGGGAGGAGAGGGGACCATCGTTCTCAAGGCCGATGTTGAGTTCCGCACTCCGCTGGCCATCAGCAACAAGGTTATCACCATCACCGACAACGGCGCTCCGGTGGTTATCTACGACAAACTGTCCGACACCGAGAACCCGAACTTCATGTTCACCATCTCCGGAACGGCCAAACTGGCAATCATCGCCACCGCCCAGGGCAACATCACCCTCCAGGGAGCAGGAAAGGACGCCGCGGCAACCAAGAGGTGCATGTTCAACGTCGGACCGCAGGACGGCGACAAGAGCACCGCGGCCCAGCTTGAACTGACAAACGTCATCGCCCAGGGCATCTACACCACATACACCGGCGGAGTGGCCCGCGGCTTCGGAACCATGACGTTCAACGACTGTATCGTCCGCGACAACGCAGCCACCGTCAACGGAACCTTTATCTGCATGTACGGAACCGTCACGATCAACGGCGGAAGCTTCACCAACAACGAGAACACCTTCTCCAACGGCGGTCTGATCCAGGTCACCAACAACCCGACCTTCCTTTATGTCAACGGCGGATATTTCGCCGGCAACTCGGGAGTCTGGGGAGCTGTCATCAATACCTACGCGAAGTCCACTGTCGAGATCAACGGAGCCACCTTTGAGAACAATGCCGCAGTCGACGCCGAGGGTGCAGCGGTCCGCTCACAGGGAACCACCACCATCAAGAACAGCACTTTCACCAACAACAGCCCGTACGACATCACGGTAAAGGCAGGAAACACCACCATCGCCGATGACGTCGTGGCCGCGAAGATCAAGAAATAGTCAGTCTTCAGATGCTGCTGCCGCCTCCGGGCGGCAGCGGTATTTGTGCGGGACGGCGCGGAGACAATATTAGAGTTGCTAATAGGGCTATTAGCAGTTGTAGAATTGTTTTCAGCTTCCGCTGGGTTTATATTCTTAAAAGGTACCTTCGGAGGAAATTATGAGAAGAACCGTAATGAATCTTCTGATTGCAATCGTTGCAATCACACTCGTTTTCGGCTTTGTTTCGTGCAAACCCGAACCGCTCAACGAACCGGGCGTCGTCAATGTCTCGATCACCGACAACACCACCAGAAATCCGGTCAGCTACAAGCTTACCTTCAAAGAGGCCGGAACAGGAAAGATTCTCAAGACCGAGAATATCACCGGCCTGACCTGGTCGGGCGAGGTTCCCTCCGGTGTATTTGTTCTGAGTGTCGATGCGTTTTCCAACGACGCCAAGCTCGTAGGTCACGGATCTGCCGTTTCCTCGATTGAAATCAACGAAACCCAGGATGTCGCCGTCTCGGCCAAACCCCTTGTAACTCTTACCGTTGCTGAAAACACCACCGTCTATGACAGTCTGGAAGATGCTGTGGCCGTACTCACCGAGGGGCAGAATGCCACCATTGCGGTCAACGGCGAAATCACGGTAAAGGCCACGATGACGATCACCGATCTGGATTTGACCCTCACAAACCTCAACGGAGAGGACGCGATAATCAATGACGGCGTAATGAGCAAGGAAACCGACACCGGTTCGACGGCCAATCAGGTAGCCAGGATGTTCCAGATCAGCGGATCGGCTAACCTGACAGTGCAGGGAAACACCACCGGAACAATCCTCTTCAAGGGGGCTTCCAAGACCTCCGCCGCTCACAACAACTGCAACCGCCGCGTCCTGTTCTTCCTCGGCGTGAAGAATGCCGAAAAGGCCACCGGAAAAGTTACACTCAAGGACGGCGTTGAAGTTACCGGAATCTACTGCGACGGAACAACCTCGTTCGGAACCGTCATCCGCGGCTATGGGAATGTCCAGATTGACGGCGGATACTACCATGACAACTACCAGAACGGAAACGGTCTGTTCTGTGTATACGGAACCACGGTGGTCAACGGCGGAACCTTTGACAAGAACATCAGCGACGGATCTTCTTCGATCATCCAGAACGCCTCATCCGGAGCGAACCTGACGATCAACGGCGGACGCTTCACAAACAACTCAGCCAACTACGCCTGTGTGATTACCGTCGCGGGCGCGACCACCACGGTCAACGACGGGACTTTCACCGGCAACAGGGCTGCCGCCAACAACCGCGGAGCTGCCCTCCACGGCAACAACGATGCCACGGTTACCGTCAACATCAACGGGGGCACCTTCGCCGACAATGACCCGTACGACTACTACAGGAACAACAGTACCCTGACAGTTGCCCCGGGCGTCAGCATCCGGACCAACTGAGTCAACTGAAACGCGGAGCGGCCTGTGCCGCTCTGCTTTTCTTTCGTAGCAAATCAATTAAGGAGAAATAGATGAAAAAGCTCTTTTCAATCGTAATTGTTGTACTGCTCACAGCCTGCCTCTTTGTCGCATGTAACCCCGAGCAGCCGCATGTCCACGAACTGGAACTGGTTCCGGCAGTAGCCGCCACCTGCACAACTCCGGGAAACACCGCCTACTACAAGTGCAGCGGATGTGACCTGCTGTTCTCCGATGCCGAGGGTCAGAATGAAATCACCCTCGAGAGCACCGTTGTTCCGGCCGCTCACACCACTCAGTCTGTCGCAGCCGTTCCCGCCACCTGTGAGGCTGCCGGAGTTGCCGCCCACTACGAGTGCACGGTCTGCCACAAACTGTTCTCCGATGCAGCCGGCACTACTGAAGTGACAGCTGAAAGCCTCGCCGTGGCGGTTCTCGGACATGACTATGTCGCCGCTTACTCGGAGGGTGTAACTACATGGACTTGTTCCCGTGACAATTCACACACTCTGCCTGCTGTTGAAGGAAAGGTTCTGGTGCTTGTTGACGGCGTATACACCGGTTACAACACACTTGAGGCCGCCTGTAATGCAGTCGCCGAGAACGCGACCGCGACCATTATCGTCAATGAGGATATTTCTGTAGCGGAAACAATCACAGTAGCCAACAAGAACCTGACAATCATGAACCGTGACGGTGCCAATGTCACGATTCAGGATGCCGTGATGACCCACGACACCGACACCGGTTCCACCTCAAACCAGGTTGCCAGAATGTTCCAGATCAACGGTACTTCGGCGTTTGTCGTTTCCGGAAATACCACCGGTTCCCTGAAGTTCCAGGGTGCTGCCGACGGTTCTGCCGCACACACCGAATGCAACCGCCGTGTCCTGTTCTTCCTTGGTGCCACAAAGACCAATCTTGCCAGCGGTTCAGTCACTCTCAACGACGGAGTTGAAGTCACCGGAATCGAATCGACCGGAACTACATCATTCGGCGTAGTCGTCAGAGGCTACGGAGATGTCACCATCAACGGCGGAAACTACCATGACAACACCATGGCAGGAAACGCACTTTTCTGCGTCTACGGCACAACCGTTATCAACGGCGGAACCTTCAAGGACAACACCTCCACCGCCAACTCCTCTTCCGTCGTGCAGAACTGCGGTACTCTCACCGTCAACGGCGGTCTGTTCGACGGCAACTCGCAGCAGTACGGTGTAATCGTCGGAGCAACTCCTTCGACGACCAACATCGTCGGCGGAACATTCAGCAACAACAGCAGTACCCACGCCACCGCCGGCGCCGCGATTTACACCAACAGTGCCGCCACGGCAGTATTCAACATCTCCGGCGGAACCTTCACCGGCAACACTCTCTATGACTACTATGAGACGTCAAAGGGAACGATTAACATCACCGGCGGAAGTTTCGTCACCAACAACGGCACCTACGTCAACGGAGTCAAGCAGTGATCTGCTGAATTGCAAACTCCTGCAGGCGGTCTCCGGACCGCCTGTTTTTTGACCTGAAGGGAGAAAAAAGACCGGAAAAGTTGACAGGAATTGCACGAAACGCTATATTGACAACAGATTTATTGTTTATGACAAGGGATCGAGCACTTCGGTCCCTTGTTTTTTGGGGAAGATGTTGAACAACGCCATTCGTGAGAACAGGTATTTCAAGGAACTTGAGCCTCTGGTGGAGGACCTGGGGCTGAGGATCGTGGGGCTTGGTGTGCACGGCACCGACGTGACTCTGACTATAAAAAAGGCAGAGGGTGAGGTGAGTGTTGATGACTGCGCGGATGTGTACAACCTGGTCTTTCCCTGGCTGTCGCTGATGCTCAACACCAGAGACCTGCAACTGGAGGTGTCCACTCCCGGAATCCAAAGGGTGTTCAAGGATATATATGAGTTTGAACTTTTCTGCGGTTCCAGGTGCCGCCTCTATGACAGTGCAAAGAGCGCGACATTCAGCGGGACGATCGGGCCTTGCTCGGAAAACAGCGTAGTGCTGCTTTCGTGGAAGAACGAGGACAGCGCCGAAACGGGTGAGAGGCTTGAGATCCCCTTTGAAAATGTATACAAGGCAAAACTCGATTATAAATGGGAGGATGTTGGTTGAAATGGCCGGTTTAAGAAACGCTATTTATGAAATAGTCAGTGAAAAGGGCATGACTGTCGATCAGGTCAAGGAGACGATTGAGCAGTCGCTGATAGCCGCATACAAGAAGAAGTACGGTGTTGATGACAACGCCGTGGTCAAGTTCTCAGATGATCTGGAGAATGTGACCCTCAGTTCGAGAAAAGTGGTTGTCGACGCCGCCGAGGACGACCTTGACTGGGCCCATGAGATTTCACTGGAAAAGGCCAAGAAACTCAGCCCCGAGGCTGAGGACGGCGACGAGCTGCTGATTCCCATCGACCTGACCGGCTTCGACCGCGGAAGCGTCCAGAGCGGAAAGCAAAAGGCCCAGCAGACCATGCGTGACATCCAGAAGGACGAGATTTATGCCGAACTGAAGAAAAAGGAAGGCCAGATTGTCGTCGGAACGCTCCAGAGCGAGCGGGAAGGGGACTGCTTCATCGATCTGGGCAGGACCCAGGGCTTCCTCCCGGCGAGAAACCAGAGCCAGCGCGACTCCTACCAGAAGGGTGACAAGGTCAAGTGCCTGCTCGAGAGCGTCGTTCCGGATGAAAAGAACCCGAGGATGTTGAGAATCATCCTCTCCAGGACCAGCGACAAGTTTGTCGAGAGGCTGTTCGAGCAGTATATCCCGGAGATGCAGGGCAGCGAGCCGGCCGTCGGGATTGCCAAAATCGTCCGTGAAGCCGGTTTCCGGACAAAGGTTGCCGTCTATGCCAACCGCTCCGATGTCGACCCGGTCGGCACATGCGTCGGTCTGGGCGGACAGAGGATAAAGACCGTCATCACCGAACTCAACGGCGAGCTGATTGACGTCCTCAGATGGGATCCGGATCCCGCCACCTACATCCAGAACGCCCTTTCACCGGCACGCGTGGCGCAGGTCTACATCATCGATGAGCACAAGCGCTATGCGGTGGCCATCGTCGATGACGACCAGCTTTCACTGGCCATCGGCAAATTCGGACTGAACGTCCGCCTGGTACACAGACTCTGCGACTGGATGGTCGAGGTCAAGACCAAGGAGCAGTTCGCCGAGATGGATGTCTCCAAGGAAGTCCGCCGCGCCGCTGACCAGTTGTTCGACTCGTACGAGGGCGAAGAGGAGGAAATCCCCGCCGAGGGCGAGGCCGCTGAGGATGAGCAGTACGAAGAGCAGGAGGAGGAAGAACTCCAGCTCGACGAGCTCCCGATCCGCCCCGAGCTGATAAAGAAACTGAACTTCTACGATGTCTATTCCGTCGAGGAGTACATCGAACTGACCGAGGAGGATTTTGCCAACATGACGAGGCTTTCTGCCGAGGAAGTTGCCGAAATCAACAAGGTCATCGCCGAAAACGTCGACTTCGTCGAGGACGGCGGACAGGAAGAGCAGGAAGAGTATACGTGCCCCAACTGCGGCGCCGTAATTACAAAGGACATGACCGAGTGCCCCGAATGCCACGTCGGACTGAGTTTCGAGTAAGGAAGACAGGAGACAGAACCCAACTAGTATGAGTGACAACACACCGAAGGTAACATTGATCAAGCAGCCAAAGGCCCTCAAACCGGATACCGCCGTGACGCCTCAGACTGCAGTCCCTGAAAAGAAAAAGGTTGTCGTCAAGCACAAAGTGATGCTCAAACCGGGGGCTTCGGCGCCCGTGCAGGCAGTAAAGCCTGTCGTGAAACCGGTTGCACCGGCTCCCGAGACCCAGACTCCGAAACCGGCCCCGGAAACCCAGGCCCCGGCTCAGGTTGCTCCGGCGCCCGCCGCAGCACCGGCCCCGGCCCCAAAGGCTCCCGCTGCCGCCGCTCCGGTCGAGAAAGTAACTGTAAAGCCGACTCCTGCTCCGGCAAAGCCTGCTGCGAAAGTTTCGCCTGCGGCCAAGAGCGACCCGCTTCGCCACGGTCCGGTGATTATAAAGAACACCAACCTCCCGCCGATTGACAGCCGTCAGGCCACCAGGGTTCCCTCCACCGGAGGTCCCAGACAGGCCGGCGTCGTAGGGGGAAGGGATTTCTCCGGTACGAGGAATACCTACGGCAGGACTTCGGACCGCTTCGGAACAGGTCAGAGGACCGGAGGCTTCGGTCGTCCCGGCTCGCCTGCCGGCAGAGCGCCCGGCCAGGGTGGTTTCCAGCGTCCGAACGGTTTTGCCGGCGGACCGAGACCCGGATTCGGCAACAAGAAGCCCGGGACCGGTTTCGG
The DNA here is from genome assembly GCA_017614375.1 of Spirochaetales bacterium. Classification (GTDB taxonomy): domain Bacteria; phylum Spirochaetota; class Spirochaetia; order Sphaerochaetales; family Sphaerochaetaceae; genus JAAYFO01. The sequence continues at coordinate 129,655 of JAGABZ010000001.1, read as the reverse complement.
ACAGGGCGGATTCCGCAAGCCCGGTGCCGGTGCCCCGATGCCGTCGGACAAGCCCGCCATCGGAAAGACCAAGAGGGACTACTCCAAGCGCAAGGATTCTCAGGAGAACTGGGAAAACCGCCGCGATGACCGTGAGGGCGGGTTCCAGTACCGCCGCAAGGAGTCTCAGACGGCCCTCAACGCCGTACCGAAGTCCATCGACATCCTGGAGAACATCACCGTAAACGACCTGGCCAAGAAGATGAACCTGAAGGCCTCGGAAATCATAGCCAAATGCTTCCAGCAGGGCATGATGCTGACAATCAACCAGCAGATTGACTCCGATACGGCATCCCTGATCGCCGCCGATTACGGCTGTGAGGTGCACATCGTCAACCTCTACGACGAGACTGTGATTCCGACCGAGGAGACAACGGAGGAGGACCTGGTTCCCAGAGCTCCGATTGTCACCGTCATGGGCCATGTCGACCATGGTAAGACCAAACTGCTCGACGCCATCCGCTCCACAAAGGTGGCGGAGGGAGAATTCGGCGGAATCACCCAGCACATCGGTGCCTACAAAGTCAGCATCCCGGATCGAGGCGATGTGGTATTCCTCGATACCCCGGGACACGCCGCATTCACAATGATGCGTGCCCGCGGAGCACAGATTACCGATATAGTCGTCCTGGTCGTCGCCGCCAATGACGGCGTCATGCCGCAGACGGTGGAGGCAATCGACCATGCCAAGGCGGCGAAGGTGCCCATCATCGTCGCCATCAACAAGTGCGATCTGCCCGATGCCAATCCGGAGCGGGTCATGCAGCAGCTGACAGCCTACGACCTGACTCCCGAGGAGTGGGGCGGCGAGACGCTGTACTGCAGGATTTCGGCGCTCAAACGCCAGGGAATCGATGAACTGCTTGAGACGATCCTCATCGAAGCGGAGATGCTCGATTTAAAGGCGGTCAAGGACTGCCGCGCCGAGGCAAAGGTCCTGGAGTCCAGGATCGACCCGGGCCGCGGAAGTGTGGCGACCGTCATCATCAAGAAAGGTACTCTGCACGAGGGCGACTACTATGTCGCCGGAGTCTATCCGGGACGCGTCAGGGCCATGTTCGATGACCGCGGCAACCGCATCAAGGAAGCCGGTCCCTCGACTCCCGTTGAGATCAGCGGTCTGAGCGGTCTGCCCAACGCCGGAGACCCGTTCCAGGTCACCGAGGACGAAAAGCAGGCCCGTCTGGTCGGAAACAAGCGTCAGGAACTCGAGCGTCTGGGACAGGCGAAGAAGTACAAGAAAGTCACTCTGGACAACCTCTATGAAAAGATCAAGCAGGGCGAGATGCAGGAACTCAACGTCATCATCAAGGGAGACGTACAGGGATCCGTCGAAGCTCTGCAAAAGGCTCTGGAGGAGCTGTCCAACGACGAAATCAGACTCTCCGTAATCCGCGCCAGTGCCGGTGCCATCATCGAGAACGATATCACCCTGGCCTCTGCCAGCGAGAACCACGCTCTGGTGATCGGCTTCAATGTCAGACCGACCCCGAAGGCCCAGCAGCTTGCCGAGCAGGAAAAGATCGACATCCGCAAGTACAACGTCATCTACGACGCCGTGGACGACATCAAGGCCGCCATGGAAGGTATGATGGCTCCGGAAAAGACCGAGGTCGACGTCGGAACCGCCGAAATCCGCCAGGTCTTCATCGTTCCGAAGGTCGGACCTGTTGCCGGTTGTATGGTCACCTCCGGCAGCGTGAAGAGGAACAACTTCTGCCGCGTAATCCGCGACAGCATCCAGTTGAACAAGGAACTGGTGAAGATTTCCTCGCTCAAGCGCTTCAAGGACGACGTGAAGGAAGTCGCCTCCGGTTACGAGTGCGGTATCGGCATCGACGGTTTCGACCGGATCGAGGTCGGAGACATCCTGGAGTTTGTCGAAATCAAGGAAGTCAAGCGGTCGCTTGAGGACGCCAAGGGAGCCAAGCCGGCGGAGACAAAGAAATGAGCCAGTACAGCCAGGACAGACTTGAGAGCAGGATTGAGCAGGCCATCAACACGATGATTGTCCAGAGGGAAATCAAGAATCCTAAACTGGGACAGTTCGTGTCGGTGACCCGCGTATCCCTCTCAAAGGATAACGCCTACGCGACTGCCTATGTTTCATGCCTGGTCCAGGACAACAACAACCTTCAACGCAGCGTCGATGCCCTTCAGCGCAGCGCCGGATTCATCCAGAGCCGCCTCGGGGCGGTCCTCAGGACCAGAAACACACCACAGCTGAGATTCGAGCCGGATACCTCGATATTCGAGGCCCATGAGGTCAACCGTCTGATCGACAGCCTCAACCCGGAGAAACAGTAGGGTGGATTCGGTCCTTCTTCTGGACAAGAAAGCCGGAGTAACATCATTTGATGCCCTGCGTCCGGCCAAGCGTGTCCTGGGCAGACACACCGGTCACGCCGGGACGCTGGACAGGTTCGCATCCGGCCTGCTGATAGTATTCAGCGGGCGGTGCACCAGGCTCTGCGATCTTTTCATGGGTTTGCCAAAGGTCTATTCGGCCACCATTGTCTTCGGCTTGGAAACCGATACACTTGATCCGGACGGGACGGTCATCGCGACCGGTCCCGTTCCTTCGTTTGAGAGTGTGAAACAGGCACTGTCCGGTTTCGCCCCGTTTTACATGCAGAGTCCTCCGGGATACAGCGCCGTCCACCTGGACGGACAGCGGGCCTGGAAGCTGGCCCGTAGCGGTCGGCGACCTGATATTCCGCCGCGGCCTGTGTGCCTGCATGATTATGAAATCAACGGCTGGGAAGACGGGCATCTGCAAATCACGCTGAAGGTATCAAAGGGCTTCTACGTCCGTTCCTTCGCCCGGGATCTGGCCTTGAAGTGCTCCTGTTGTGCCCACGTCGGAGCTCTCAGACGAACGGCAATCGGCCCGTTTGACGTCGGTGATGCCGTACCTTCCGACGATGAGGATGCGATAATCCGGTCTGCCGGAGGATTCGTGCTGGAGGACGTGCTTTCGCGCCTGGGAAACTGTGTCTTTGTCGAAGCGGATGTCCAACAGGCCAGACTGCTGGGCAACGGTGTGCTTCCGCATTCCCTGGAATCGCAGCTGGGGGAAGGACTTACGGTATTCACCCATCAGGGCAGAGTCGGATCGGTCCTGGACCGGGACGGGCATTTTGTCTGGCAGGGATGGTGAGATGAAAAGGCTTGCGTTCGGAGAAAAGCTGCCGGTCGACATCCCCGTGACCGTGACCATAGGTGTCTTTGACGGGGTTCATCTGGGGCACAGAAGGGTCCTCACCCAGACTGTGGATACCGCCCGTAAGCTCGGCGCGGCGGCGATGGCGATCTCTTTCAGCCGGAATCCGAAGGCCTCTGCCGCACGGGGTTGCCTGATCTCTCCGAGGCTGTTGGAAGAAGAGCTGATAAATGTCGGTATGGATTATCATTGCGTCATTGACTTTTCTGACGAAATGAGTAGAATCTCCGGTGTGGAGTTCATCACCGCCCTGAGCAGTTGTTTCAGGGTGTCGGCGATGCTGGTCGGAAGCGACTTCAGATGCGGAAACCCCGGAAACTCTCTGGGTGTCGAAGAAATCAGGAAAACGCTTGAACGGCCCGAAGTTGGCGCGTCGGTGGTTGTGGTTGACCCCCTGACCGATTCTCAGGGACAGGTCATAAGCAGCTCGCTGGTGCGTGCAATGCTCCAGAAAGGCGAAGTGACGCGTTGCGCCGCTTTGCTGGGCAGACCCTACTGCCTGGACTGCAGGGGAGTTCCCTTCAGTTTCAGAGCGGGACGGCTGCTTACACAGGCCGGTTCCTTCTGTGAGATCCTTCCCCGTGAAGGTGATTACGAAGCCCTGGCGGTTGCTGAAGACGGCAGTTCTCTGGAAGTTGAACTGTCTGTCGTCGGGTCCTGTCTAGCCCTTCAGTTACCGGAGCCGGTTGAATTGGACCGTATCTTTTTTATTGAAGGGGTAATCAGATGATTACAAAGGAACAGAAAGCCGAGATTATCAAGAAGTTCGGCGGAGACGAGACCAACACCGGTTCCAGTGAAGTGCAGATCGCGCTGCTCACCGCCCGGATCAACGACCTCCAGGAGCATTTCAAGGCGAATCCCAAGGATCACGCCGGAAACCGCGGCCTGCTGAAGATGATCGGACAAAGAAGACGTCTTCTGCGGTACGTCAAGGACCGCGACATCAACAAGTACCGCCAGCTGCTTGTTGAGCTCAACCTCAGAAAGTAAACCGGACAAAGCCTCAAGTTCACTTGGGGCTTTCCCGTATATACATGACCGAAAAAGAACCAAAAAGAATCAAAGGATTATTAAATGGAAAACTCAATCAAACAAGTGTCGGTTCAGATAGGGGACGATGTCCTCGTATTTGAAACCGGGAAAATGTGCAAGCAGGCCAACGGTGCCGTTTACGGACACTACGCCGGCAGCGCCGTCATCGCCACAGTCTGTTGCGGAGACGCTCCGACCGAACCGCTGGATTACGTTCCGCTTTCGGTGGAGTACAACGAGAAGTACTACGCCGCCGGAAAGATTCCCGGAGGCTTTCTGAAGCGTGAAGCCCGCCCCAAGGACAAGGAAATCCTCGTCTCCAGACTTATCGACCGTCCGATGCGCCCCCTGTTCGACAAGGCATTCGGCCGCGAGATCCAGGTTGTCCCCACAGTCGTTTCGTGCGACCAGATCAACACCCCGGACATCATTGCCATCAACGCTTCCAGCGCCGCGGTCACCATCAGCGATATTCCGTTCGCCGGACCGATTGCCGCAGTCCGCGTAGCCCTTATCGACGGTGCGTACGTCATCAACCCGACTTTCCAGCAGATTGCAAAGGCTTCGCTGGACATCGTAGTCGCCGGAACCCGTGACGGAATCACCATGGTCGAGGGCGGTGCGAAGGAAGTCTCCGAGCAGGCCATGCTCGACGCCATCGCCGAGGCCCAGCCGGTAATCACCCGCATCTGCGACGCCCAGATCCAGCTGCGTGAGATGTGCGGAAAGGAAAAGCTTCCCGTTTTCGTCGATACCAAGGACTATTCGTTCCTCGAGCCGATCAAGGCCTATGCCAGGCCTCTGGTTCAGCAGGCATTCTTCGCCCAGGGCAAGATGGCACGTCATGAGGCCGTCCATCAGGTAAAGGTCCGGACAAAGGAAAAGTTCGCCGAAGTACTCGAGCAGAACGACCCGAGCGGAGACAATCTCAGCGCCATGTTCGATGATCTGGAGTATGAACTCCTCCGCGAGTCGATTCTGGCCAAGGGTGTCCGCGTAGACGGCAGGAATCCCCGCGAGATCCGCCCGATCACCTGTGAGGTCGGACTCCTGGCCAGAACCCACGGAAGCGCCCTGTTCACCCGCGGCGAGACCCAGAGCCTGGGCGTGACCACCCTCGGAACCGCCTCTGACGAGCAGCTGAATGACTACATCGACGGAGACAAGACGACCACCTCGTTCATGCTCCATTACAACTTCCCGCCGTATTCGGTGGGCGAGACCGGCAAGCTTTCCACCGGACGCCGTGAAATCGGTCACGGACATCTGGCCCAGCGCGCCCTGGAGTATGTGATTCCGTCCAAGGAAGTTTTCCCTTATACGATCCGTGTGGTCAGCGAGATTCTCGAGTCCAACGGTTCGAGTTCACAGGCCACCGTCTGCAGCGGCTGTCTGAGCCTGATGGACGCCGGTGTCCCCATCAAGAAGATGGTCGCCGGAGTCGCCATGGGTCTGATTACCGCCGATGAGTCCTACTCGAAGTACGTCATCCTTTCCGACATCCTCGGCGAGGAGGACCACCTCGGAGACATGGACTTCAAAGTCGCCGGTACCGAAGACGGCATCACCGCTTTCCAGATGGATATCAAGATCGCCGGTGTTTCCCGCGAAATCATGAGCAAGGCCCTTGAGCAGGCCCGCGAAGGCAGACTGCACATCCTGGGCATCATGAAGCAGACCATCGACAAACCGAGAGCCGAGATTTCCGAATACGCCCCGAAGATCGTCACCACCAAGGTCGATGTCGAAAAGATCGGAGCCGTCATCGGAACCGGCGGAAAGACAATCAAGGCCATCGCCCAGACTACCGGAGCCGAGGTCGACATCGCCGAGGACGGAACCGTCACCATCTACGGAAAGAACAAGGCCAGCGCCATGCAGGCCCTGGAGATGGTCAAGTCCATCGTCGAGGAGCCCGAGGTCGGCAGGATCTATCAGGGAACTGTCAAGCGCCTGATGGACTTCGGCGCCTTTATCGAGATTCTTCCCGGCAAGGAAGGCCTCTGCCACATCTCCAAACTGGCCAGGACCCGGGTCAACAACGTTTCCGACGTTCTCAGCGTCGGACAGGTTGTGCCCGTACTGCTTACGGAAATCGACAGGGCAGGCCGTCTGAACCTCTCCTACATCGACGCCATCAATCCGAGGCACAGCGACAAGTAGGATGCAGACGCTGACCGTACCCATCCTCACCGGCGGGGAACGCTATGTTCCCCGCTATGCCTCGGCCCAGGCGGCCGGCGCGGACCTCAAGGCCTGTCTTCCCGACGGGCCTGTGACGTTGAAGCCGCTTTGCAGGGTCATGGTCCCCACGGGAGTGTCAATCCAGCTTCCGGTGGGCTTTGAGGCTCAGGTACGGCCCAGAAGCGGTCTGGCCGCCCGCAGCGGAGTCACCGTTCTCAACACACCGGGAACAATCGACTCCGATTACCGCGGTGAAATCAGAGTCATACTGGTCAACTTGTCCTCCGAGCCGTTTACGATCAGCGACGGGGACAGGATAGCCCAGTTGGTAATCAGCCGCCACGAAAGGGCTGAGTTCACGGCCGTTCCGAGCCTGGACGACACGGACAGGGGGGAGGGCGGTTTCGGTTCAACCGGAATCAAGAGCTGAATCGGAGGAAGACGTTGAGACGTTACGGACGTTCCTACAGCCTGCTTTACCGCCATGTCGGCAGGGAATACATCCTGTCCTTTCTGGTAAGCTTCCTCTTTTTCTTCTTCATCTTCTTTGTAAACCAGATTCTGGTCCTTGCCCGTGAGATAATCCTCAAAAACGTTTCGATTGTCACGGTTCTGCGCCTGGTGGTCCTGACCATCCCGCAGTTTCTGCTGTATACCTTTCCGTTCAGTTCCCTTGCCGGTGCGAGTATGACGATCGGCTCTCTGTCGTCGGACAACGAGATCCTCGCGGTCCGTTTCAGCGGTATCCACGTCCGCCGGCTCTTTTTCCCCATCGTGGGAATCTCCCTGATAATCAGCATCGGAGCCCTGCTCATTTCAAACACGCTGATTCCATACACCGCTGAAAGGTACAGACAGGAATACACCGAGATTCTGCGGAATCTTCCGACAATCGAAATCGACAGTTACAGCGTCAACAGCATCAACGGCCTGGTGCTGTCAAACGGCCGGGTGGGGGACAGCGTCATTTACGATCTGACCCTGATGGACACGGAGAGCGAGCGGAGCAACACGGTCACCGCTTCTTCGGGAAGCATCTCGATGGTGGATCTCGAGCACTTTGTCTACGAACTGTCCCTGGACAGTCCGACGGTGCTGAGTTCCGATTCCTGGGCCCAGTCCGACTGGAGCGTGGCCTCGGCCGATTCGATGAAGCTGTATCTGGACTTCTCCAATCGTATCCCTTCGGTTCAAAACCTCTCTCCGTCACAGATGTCTCTGCAGATGCTTTCGGAAAAAGCCGCCGAAAGAAACAGTGAGCGCCTCAGGACGGCGAGGGTTGACGCGGCGACCTACATCCGCAGTTTCCAGAGCATGGCGGACAGCATCTATTCCCTGAACACCACAGGGACCTCGCCGGTTTCGGCCTCCAGAATCGAGGAGATGTACAACCAGATGTCGACCTTCACCGGGCGGACCGCGGTCAGCTTCTACTACCAGTACTACCGGTCAGAGGCGTACAAGAAACTGGCCCTCTCCTTTGCCTGTACCTGTCTGGTCTTTATCGCGTTTCCGCTTTCCTTTGTCAGGCTGCGTTACGGACGCCTGATAGGTTTTGCGGTAAGTATTTTCGTTTCCGTGCTTTACTGGTTCATGCTCTTTTATATGCAGCTCAGGTCGGTCAGGGTCCCGTTCAATCCGTTCATCCTGATCTGGGCTCCTAATCTCCTGTTTTTGACCGTCGGGCTGGTGCTGATTCTGAGGTTGGGCCGCAAATGAAAACCAGACTTGACCGCTACATCCTGTCAAACGTTCTCCGGGTGGGCGTAATAGCCCTGCTTCTGTGTTCGTTTGTGATGGTGACGGTAGACCTGATTTCCAACCTGGCCGACTACATCCGCATGGAAGTCCCGTTCGCAACCATAGCCCTGCGCTCGCTGTATTACGCCCCGGAAGCGGTTCTGATGTGCACCGGGCCGGCTTTTTTGTTTTCGCTGACCTATTTCCTCTCGCAGTTGAGCGCGAACAATGAGATGATCTGCCTGCTCAACGCCGGAATTCCCTACAGGCGGATTCTGCGCCCCTGCCTGGTTCTGGCCTTTTGCGTCGCCGGGCTGTATTTCGCATTCAGCGAACAGGTCGGAATCCCCGCGGGGACGCTCAAAAGCCGGCTGGATGAGCAGATCTTCTACAGCAGCACCACCTACGACAACCGCAACGTCTCGCTGTACGATTCGGTCAACGGGTATGTCCTCTACGCGCGGCGCTACATCGACTCCGAGTCCAAACTGAAGGGAACCGTGCTTATTCACCGTAATCCGGACGGGACCCTTGATTTCCGGATGGAAAGCGACAGCGCCCTCTGGGTCGACGGGAACTGGGAATTCAACGACAACACCGTGTTTGAGATCGATCCGTCAGGCTCGGTCAAGGTCACGAAACCGACACGCCTGAGGTTTGAGGATCTGGACATCAACGTCCAGATGTTCCGAAGCACTTCGGCCGATGTCACCAGCATGCCCATCCGGGGTGCCTGGGATTATTTGCAGACGGTCAGAGAGTTCGAGCCGTCGCGGTATCCGGAGCTGGCAACTGATTTCTGGCAGCGCGTCCTCTCGTTCCTGACCCCGCTTGTCCTGATGATTATCGCCTGTTCCATCAACTACAGATTCAAAAAGAACATACTGCTGTTTTCAATAGTCAGCTGTCTGTGCATCGGAGTGGTGTACTACGTGGTTCAGATGCTGACTTTGATTCTCGCCTCGCAGGGGATGATCAGCCCCATCAGCGGTACCCTGGCCCCGGTCGTGATGATTCTGGTCTTTTCCGTCGGTCTGACCGCCACCTTCAGGACGTGAGTATGAAAAGCATATTCTCCACGCTTCACAACGACGGCACCTCAAAGGCCAGGACGGGAATCCTCTCCCTGGGGCATGGGCAAGTCCTGACCCCTGCCTTCATGCCGGTCGGAACCCTGGGAACAGTCAAGGGTATTTACCACGATGATGTGAAGCGCATCGGGTATAACCTCATATTAGGAAACACATTCCATCTGTATCTGCGTCCCGGGCTCGAGGTTCTTGAGCATTTCGGAGGACTGCACAACTTCTCTCACTGGGACGGGAACATTCTCACCGACAGCGGCGGTTTTCAGATCTTTTCCCTGAGCGGATTGAGGAAAATCACACCAGAAGGGGTGCATTTCCAGAGCCCGATTGACGGTTCGCGGCACTTTTTCTCGCCGGAAAAGGTCGTCGATATCCAGAAGGTCATCGGCAGCGACATCGCCATGGTGCTGGATTGGTGCACGCCTCCGCAGATCAGCTACTCTGAGGCCCTGAAGGCCTGGAAGATGACGCTTGACTGGGCCCGGCGCTCAATCAACAGGCGCGACGAACTCGGTGGGGAGTTTCACGGTCAGCTTTTCGGGATAGTTCAGGGCAACTTCTACAAGGACCTCCGCAGAGAGAGTGCCAGGACAATCAGCGACATGGACTTCCCCGGAGTTGCCATAGGAGGTCTGTCGGTGGGGGAGAAGCCTGAGGTGTTCGAGGAGTTCCTCGCTTTCACGGCTGATGAAATCACCCGTGAAAAGCCCCGCTACGTCATGGGAATCGGTTCGCCGGACTACCTTCTGCAGGCGATTGAGAACGGAATAGACATCTTCGACTGCGTGCTGGCCACCCGGATGGCGAGAAACGGCACCGTCTTTACCGATGACGGTCCTCTGGTACTAAAGCGGTCCTTCAATGCTCTGGACACAGGCCCGCTGAACCCCGGCTGCACCTGCAGGGCCTGTACGGAGTATTCGCGGGGTTACCTGAGACATCTGTTCAAGTGCAATGAAATGCTCGGCGGAATGCTTGCCACCGAGCACAATCTGACTTATCTGCACAATCTGATGCTCCGCGCCCGCGAGGCAATCGCCCAGGACCGCTTTGTCCCGTTCAAAAAGGCCTATCTGGAGCGCTACATGGCGGCAAAGCCAAAGCAGGAGGATGACCGATGAGCCGGCGTCCTCAGTCCACGGGGCGGAACTCCTTCATCGTGATGTTCTTCACGCTGGTGTCCCGGATCCTGGGGGTCATCCGCATCCGGGTCTTTGCCTCGGTGTTCGGTGCCGGTTCGCTCGCCGACGCGATTAACTTCAGTTTCAACATCCCGAACAACCTCAGAAAGATCTTCTCCGAGGGGGCCCTGGCTTCGGCGATTGTCCCCGGTTTTTCCCGGATCAAAGAAGACCGGCAGAGGATGCAGGAACTGTTCTCCTCGCTCCTGACCGCCCAGCTGCTCATCGGTGTGGTCCTCATAGGGTTTTCGGTGGCGGTGCGTTATCCGTTTGTAAACCTGCTCAGCGGTTTTTCCGATCCGGAGCAGACTGAAACCGCCGCTTCTTTGTTGCCGTATTTCAATGTGTTTTTTGTATTTATTCTGATTGCGGCCTTTTTTTCGGCGGTGCTGCAGAGCCTGTCGGCCTTTCTTGTCCAGAGTCTGGCGCCGCTGTTCTTCTCCATAGCCGAGATTGCCTCACTTGTCTTTCTGGCGGCCAGATACGGGGCCTATGCCATGGCATACGGCGCCATGGCCGGGGGATTTCTGCAGACTGCAGTGACGGCCGCGGCGGTGCTTTCCAAAGGGCTGAAACTTCGCCTTTCGTTTCATTTTGACTCGGAGGATTTCTGTGAGGTCATCCGCCGCTGGCTTCCGGCCGTGGTTACCTCCTCACTGGCTGTGGTTTCGACGCAGGTGGCCTTCAGCATCGCCTCGTCGCTGGGGCAGGGGGCTGTCTCGGCCTTTTCCAACTCGCTGGTTTTCTGGCAGACTCCGTACGGAATCTTCTTTACCGCCGTCGGAACGGTGTATATGCCGCTGATGAGCGTGGCCAGGGGCAGGGAACTGGCCGATACCTATTCGACCGGATTGAAGCGTCTGCTTTGCTATCTCCTGCCCAGCGCGGTGTTCATGATCTTTTTCCGCCGGGACATCGTTGCCGTGGTGCTGATGACCGGACGGTTCACACTGGACAATTCCCTGATGACTGCTTCGGTCCTGGGTGTCTTTCTGGGCGGAATGACGGTGGTGGCCTTTTATTCCTTTACCCAGAAACTCTGCTACTGCCTGAACATGCAAAAAACCGTCCTGTTCACCGGAATAGTTGTCTGCGGTACCGACATCGCGCTCTCTGTGGGGCTTACTGCCGCCGGAATGGGTGTCAGCGCCCTGGCGCTGGCAAATACGGTGGCCTATCTGACCGGCCTGGTTGTTCTGCTGGTAAGTTTGAAATCATCCCTGTCGGGCTTCGATGTTCCGGATTTCCTCAGGTACTCAGCCAGAGTGGTTGTGGCAGTGCTGCCGCTGGTTCTGGTCTGCTCGGTAATCAGGTTTTTGTTACCGGACTATTGGACCACGGGCTCGAACATGGCAAACCTGCTCACGCTGGGTGGAATCACCGCGGGATCGGTTGCCCTTGTCCTGCTGAGCTACAGGTTGTTCAGAATCAAGCTGTTCTGATCAGATTGCCAGTTCCTGCTGAATCTTTGAATAATCCAGATCCTTGCGTCCCTTTCTGGAGGTCATGCTGACCTGACCGCCGGCAGAGGAGAGAGCCTGTTTGGCTTCAGCGGCGTTGTAGAAGGGAATGATGACCGACACGGAACCGTCTTCGTTTTCAAAGATATGAGCGGCCTCTCCGAGTGCGGCCTGGACAGCCTGGCTGTCAGTACCCTCGATGCGGGCGAAGGATACGTCATAATCGAGGCGGTTGGCCGAATCAAGTTCATCCTTGGCCACGGCGTCGGGATCGTTGATGTCGACGGGCTGAACATCGGCGGCAGGGGCGAAGTCCTCATTGAGCTCGACGGCGTCGATGTCGCGGATGACCGGGTCGTCGGAATCGATGATTGATTGATAATCCTCATCAGGGACTTCGGAGGCAGAGGGTTCAGCGGGTTCTTCTTCGGGGGCCTCTTTTGCTGTCTCGACGGGAATAAAGGCCGGGATGACCTCGGGGGTGTCGGAACTTTCTGCGTCCTCGGTGGGAAAAACCTCGGTCGCAGGAAGTTCCTCCTGAGAGGTTTCTGCAGGAAGGTCCTCCGGAGAGGTTTCTGCAGGAGTTTCTGCCTGGGGCTCTTCGGGGAGCTCTTCCCCGACGGGAACCTCATCGACCGCGGGCTCTTCAGCAACAGGCTCTTCAGCAGCAGGTTCTTCAGCAGCAGGTTCTTCAGCAACGGGTTCTTCTTCAGCGGGTTCCTCTTCAGTGAACTGGTCGACGATGTCGGTAACATCCTCGGAGGCAGGCTGGGGCTCTGCTTCGGGCTCGGTGGGTTCGGCGTTGGCGATTTCCTCAAGCTGCCTGGAGAGCTGCTCGTTGTAATCGTCCAGCGAGTTGTCTTCCTCCGGAGTGAAGATGGAAATCGGGCTGGGTTCTTCCTGCTGCTTGGGAAGCTCTTCCTCCTCACGGGGGCGGATGTCCTCAAGCGGCTGGACAGCCTGCGGTTCTTCCTGAGGCTCCTGAGGTTTCTGTTCAGGCTGCTTCTTGCCGACCAGATCCTGAGGCTCTTCTTCGGGTAGGGCAAAGAGGCTGTTTGCGCGGATGCGGTCGCGGAGGGCCTCGTCGAAATCCTTCTGCCGGTTGATGCGGATGGAGGTTCCCAGGGTTATGAAGATGATGCCCAGGACGAAGGGGAGGAGGAGAATGCCGACGCTGTAGACCTGTTCCTTTTTCAGGTCAATCGACGGAGCAATCCACCTGAAAAAGGCGAAAACCAGAATCCCTATGACCAGAATGGAGAGCAGGACAGCGGATAAAACGGTTCCCCAACTTGTTTTTCTATTGCCACCCATCTACGACCTCTTGCACTGTTACTCACCGAAATTATATAAAAAACGTATAGTCATGACAAGGAAATGTTTGTTCATTTTTGTGGTCTCAGGCCTGTGTTTTTACCTTTTGCTATCCGGATTGCTGGGAAAATACGGTTTCTTCTACGCGAAACAGCTCTCTGAGGACATCGAAAGACAGCAGACGGTCATAACACAGCTGCGTACCGCCCTGGGCAATCTGCAGAGGGAGGAGGAATCCGTATACACCGAGGAATTCCTCAAGGACAACGCCATCAGGCTGGGCTACAGCCTTGAAGGTGACATCGTCTACTACTTCGAGCCGGACGACATGGACTATGTTAATGGAAAGATGTATGATTTCAGGCAAATCGACTTCAGCCGAAGCAAGGTCTGGTACATGTCCGCACCTGCAATCCTGCTGGTTTCCGCGGTTTTGGCCGGGGCGCTGACGCTGTTGGTCGCGTTGGAGGGGAAAAGGGAGTCCGGACAGAAGGATGGTACTGAACAAGAGCAATCCTGAAAGCATTTCCATCGTCAGCGAACTGATTGCCGGCGGCGGAGTGGGGGTTCTCCCCTGCGATACGATCTACGGGTTGTGCAGCATCTACGGAATCGGAGAGAAACCGCTGCGCTACGTCAAGAACCGCCCGGAGACGAAGCCTTTTCTGGTCATCTGCACACTTGAGCAGGCACGGGAGCTTACCGGCGACACCATCCCGGGTGACATTCTGGACATCTGGCCGGCCCCGCTTACAGTGATTCTCAACAGCAAGGAGGGCAAACCTCTGGCCATGCGTGTTCCCAGAGATGCCTTTCTGACCGAGTTGTTGCGGACAATCGGCTCCCCGGTGTACTCGACCTCGGTAAACACCTCGGGTGAACCGACACTGCTGAACTTCTCCGAAATCAGGCAGCGCTTCGAGCCTGTTGTCGATTTTCTCGTCAAAGGGCAGGAGCAGCAGGGAACCGTGCCCTCAACAATCATCGACGCGACGGTTTATCCCTACAGGATTCTCAGGCAGGGAGCCTACGACATTTCATCACTGATTGAAAAGCAGACCGCCACGGCCGGCTGACTCAGCCTATCCTCAGGCCTTCGCTGACGGACCGCTCGACGAGCTCAAATGCAAATCCTATGGCAAATACCAGAGCCGTCAGGATTATCGAGCGCAGCATCAACCATCCGGGAAAGCGTCCGTCGGTCGCCCACAGATAGATGCTGCCCAAAAGAACCACAGCCTGGAGAATCATGTTGAACCAGAGAAGGAAACTCACGGCGCCGGTGGTGAAACTTATGAAGTCCGCCTGGGCGCTCCAGTAGGAGGAGCAGAGATTCAGCGCGATTGCGGCCACCAGAAGAAAAAAGGCGTAAACCGAGCATACACCGAGAATCTCAACAACCCTTCTTCCTTTGAGCATACTGGGATTTTAGCAGATTGGTCCTGCGCGGGCAAGAATCTGCTTCTTTGCTTGTAACCGGCCTCAGTCGGGTTTAGAATCGATACGGAGGCTGTTATGAATAGCGTTGATTCCCGTCTGCTGTCCCTCGGAGTGAGGGTTCCCGATATCATGGTTCCCAAGGAGGGTACGGACCTCTCGAAATGGGCCGTGGTTGCCTGCGACCAGTACACTTCCCAGCCGGAGTATTGGCAATCTGCGGCCTCATACGTGGGGGATTCGCCATCGACGCTGAAACTGATCTATCCGGAGTGCTACCTAGAGGAGCCTGAGCCGCAGAAACGCATAGATGAAATCAACCGTACGATGGATTCTTATGTAGACAGCGGGCTTTTCAGGACTTATGAGCATTCATTCTTCCTGGTGCGCAGAAGCTGCGCACATCGCAAGGACCGCTGGGGTTTGATTGTAGCGCTGGATCTTGAGCGGTACAGTTGGGAGAAGGACAGCAGGAGCCTGATCCGTGCCACAGAGGGGACGATTCTCAGCCGCATTCCGCCGAGAAAGGCAATCCGCAAAGACGCTGTTCTGGAATTACCCCACATCATGGTCCTGATCAACGACCGCAAAGGGGCCGTAATTGAGGCCCTGGCCGAAAAGACAGAGGCTCTTGAGCAGGTCTATGACACTCCTCTGATGGCCGGAGGCGGTCAGATTACCGCGTGGGCCGTTTCCTCGGAGGATGATATCCGGGGCGTGGCCGATGCCCTGCAGGACCTGTACGATGCCCTTAATCCGGATAACAGGCTCTTGTTCGCCATGGGCGACGGGAACCACAGCTTCGCCACGGCCAAGAGTTGCTGGGAGGACATCAGACAGAACCTTTCAGAGGAGCAGAGGCAGTCGCATCCTGCGCGGTTCTGCCTGGTTGAACTGGAGAACATCTTCAGTCCGGGGCTGGAATTCGAGCCGATTCACAGGGTGCTTTTCAACACCCGGACGGCGGATGTGGTCTATGAACTCTCAAAGGAGTGTTCCGCCTATACGATGACGGCCTGTGATGATCTTGAGGGGGTTCTGTCAGGACTTGCCCCGGATCCGGAGAGACAGACAATCGGATTGTGCGATGAAAACGGATTCTGCCTGTTGGAACTTGAAAAACCCAAAAGCAGCCTGGCGGCGGGAAGCATGCAGGCCGTAATCGACCGTATGACCTCCGGCGGCAGGGTGAAGGTCGACTATATCCACGGCACCGACGTCACATCACGGCTCGGACAAAAGCCGGGCAATGTCGGGGTATTTCTGCCGGACGTTTCAAAGGATACGTTCTTTGATTCGATTGTCAGGGACGGCGCTCTGCCGCGAAAGACTTTCTCGATGGGGGAGGCGCAGGAGAAGCGCTACTACATGGAGGCCCGCAGGATCAGGTGAAAAAAACGGGACCTGACGGTCCCCAAGCCACCTGTCCGATTCGAACGGACGACCCCGAGATTACAAATCACGTGCTCTGGCCAGCTGAGCTAAGGTGGCGTGCCTTGTATTTGTAACGGATTTGGACGTTTTCTGTCAACAATAACAGGCATTGCGGCGGTGGTTGACAGAATCGGTAAAATCGAATATCAATTGTAGTGCAGTTGGAGAGGTTCCCGAGTGGTCAAAGGGGGCAGACTGTAAATCTGTTAGCTAAGCTTTCGAAGGTCCGAATCCTTCTCTCTCCACTCCAAGAGGTTTTCGAAAGAAGGCCTCTTCTTTTTTTGCCAACCTTTACAAACCGCCGTTTTTGTCTTATATTTATTATGATGGCACACTATGCGGAGTCCGCAATTACCGAAATAAAGAACAAGTTGTCAATTGCTGACGTTGTATCGAATTACGTGACTCTGACCCGCAGGGGCGACAGGCTCTGGGGACTGTGCCCGTTCCACACCGAAAAAACTCCCTCCTTCAGCGTTTCCCCGGACCGCGGCTTTTTCAAATGCTTCGGCTGCGGAAAGGGCGGCTCGATGTTCGACTTCGTCATGGAGATGGAGCATGTCGACTTCTCCGAATCGGTCCGCATCCTGGCCAAACGCGCCGGTGTGGAACTGAGGCAGGAGACCGAGGCGGAAAAGGCGCGCAGGAGTTTCGAGGAGAGCCTGCAGGAGCTTTACGCGAAGCTTGCCAATACGTTCAACTACATTCTCCTCAACTCGGCCCAGGCGGCAAAGGCCAGGGAATACCTTCAGTGGCGAAAAATCTCCTCAGACTCGATCAGGCGTTTCTGTCTGGGATATGCGCCATCCGACCCGAAATGGCTTTACGGTTTTCTGACAAAGGGACACTACAGCGCGGAGTTTCTGGCCCGTTCGGGGTTGTTCTCGGCCAGAAACGCCCAGTGGCCTCTGTTTGTCGACAGATTGATGTTCCCGATTCGGACCTGGCAGGGCAGGTTCGTTGCCTTCAGCGGGCGGGACCTGTCCGGAAACAGCAGGGCAAAGTACATCAACACGCCTGAAACCGAGTTGTACAAAAAGGGAAACATGCTCTTCGGGATGTTCGAGGGGCTCGACGCGATAAAGAAAACTGGTTCTTTCGTGCTCTGCGAGGGCAATTTCGACGTAGTTTCCCTCCAGCAGAGCGGTGTGTCGAACGCTGTCGCTCCGTTGGGCACGGCTTTTACTGCCGACCAGGTGACGCTCCTGCACAGGTATTGCTCAAAGGGCAGTCTCCTGCTGGATTCGGACGGTGCCGGCCAGAGCGCCGCGCAAAAGGCGTTGGTTCTTTGTCAGCAGAACGGAGTGGAGAGCTCCGTCATCAGCCTGAACGGCGTGAAAGACCCATCCGAACTGCTGGAAAAAGAGGGTGAACAGGCACTGTCCGAGGCCTGCGCAAATCCTTCGAACGGATTCGATTATCTTGTGCAACTGGCGTTAAAACGCTATGATATACGCCAGCCCAAAGCGAAGTATTTGATTTTCAAGGAGGTGAAGCCCTTTTTAGATGCCACGGATTCCGAGATCGAGCGGCAGGGCTACGTGAGGAAACTTGCCGACCGGATCGGGGTAACCGAGCAGCAGATTCTTGAAGATTACCGAAGGGAACACTCCGGGGACACGGTGAAGAGGCCGGAAAGCGATGCCGGCGAAGAAAAGACGATTACAATTGACACCGATTTGTCCCTGATGCTGATGCTTGCAAAACAGAGGGACCTTTTCAGTAAGTACAAGAGTTCATTGTCAATCGGGTTGCTCGATAACGGGTATGCCCGGAGTATCTATGCCGTCCTGGAGGACGCGCGGCGTCTCGGATACACATCCGACGAGGTTCTGCTGCAGATGATTGCAGACCCGGAGCTAAGAAAGCTTGTAACCCGGGCTTTTGCCTCGGAACTGTACGATTCGGAAAACGTTGAACGGGATGTCGGCGAACTGATCAGAAAAATCAAACTGAAGGACCTCAGGCGTCGCCGAAGTGACGTACTGGGAGTTCTGAAGATCAGTCAGGGGGGCGGCACGGACCAAGAGGGTGAGAAGGAGCTTCTGGGGAGGATACAGGAGCTGGACAGGCAGATCGAGGACCTGAAGAAAGGGTCCTCCGAGCAATGAGGGAGCTTGATGGAAGAAAAGAAATATCAGGAGATTCTGGAACAGGTCACCGCGCTGGTCGCTGATTCGGCGCCCATGACCATTTCGGAGTTTCACAGCCTGCTTCAGGAAAAGAAACTCGAGCTTACGGCGGAACAGACCGACAGCATTGAACAGGAGCTGCTCGGCAGGAATCTGCTTATAGACGAGGCTGACGCGATCGGCGATGACGAACCGGATCCGGACGAACTGGTTTCGGATGACGAGGAAGCCGAGGCGGAGCTCGAGGAAGAGGAAGCGGGCATCCTCGATGACGGCTCTGATGACATGGGCTTTGAGGACGATGTCGTCGACGCCGAGGACGGTCTGGATGATTCGGGTATGGATGCTTCCGACTCGGCCGGACTGGGGGAGGATGAATTCGGACCGGAGGAGTCTGACGAGGAAAAGGAAGACGAGGACGAGGAAGAGTCGGCCTTCGACGACAAGGACGATTTCCGTGCCTCAGGTTTTTATCCCGACATGGATGATGATTCCCATGCCGACATTGACATTCCCGCGGAAATCGAGGAGGAGTCGGAGCATCACGCAGCCTCTCACGCCTCGATGCTCGGAACTGACAAGATAGACAGCATTACGGATGACCCGATCAGGCTCTATCTGAGGGAAATCGGAAAGGAAAATCTCCTTTCGGCCGAGCAGGAAGTCGAGCTTTCCATGCAGATGGAAAAGGGCTCGGAAATCATAAAGGAAGTAATCCGCCAGTCCGGAATCATCATCAAGTGCTTCGATGAGATTCTCCACAAGCTCAACGAAAAACACGAGGAGCAGGACGATTATTCCGGGTCCAAGGACATAAAGGAAATCATCACCGAGCAGAGACGCTACGTCCAGAACTACAAGGAGCCGCTTAAGGAAGTCCAGTCTGCGCTCAAGTCCTACGTCTCTCTCAAGCAGCAGTGCATCTCCACCGGTGAGGACTTCTTTTCCGACGAAACCCTTCAGAAAAAGAGGGTTCCTCTGATCAAGAAACTCGGTGCCATAGATCTCCAGGCCGAGGAGACCGGATACATCACCGACCTGTTCGTTCAGGCCGAGAAGGACATCAACCGGCTCAAGTCCGAGAGGGCACAGCTGGAGACGGTACTCGGAGTGACGACGGACAAAGAGGTCCGGAAGCTTTCCAGAGACCTTATCACCACAGGGAAAAAGGAACAGGCCGAGGCCGCCCTGGGGATGACCTGCGATGAAATCAAGTCGAACATCACCAAGTTCCAGAACAACGTCCGTGAGCTTAAGAAAATCGAGCTTGAATTCGAGGACAGCAACGAGGAGATTCTCCGCCAGGCCAAGGAAATCAAAAACGGGCGGGCGATGCTCAAAAGCGCCAAGGACCGTCTCATCCAGGCCAACCTCCGTCTGGTTGTCTCGATTGCAAAGAAGTACACCAACCGCGGACTGCACTTCTTCGACCTGATCCAGGAGGGCAACATCGGACTGATAAAGGCCGTTGAGAAGTTCGAGTACCGCAAGGGCTACAAGTTCTCGACCTACGCCACCTGGTGGATCCGTCAGGCCATTACCCGCAGCATCAGCGACCAGGCCCGGACAATCCGCGTGCCGGTCCACATGATCGAGCAGATCAACAAGGTGGTGCGGGAGAGCAGGATGCTGATGCAGACCCTGGGACGCGAACCGACCGACGAGGAAATCGCCGAAAAGCTCGGCTGGACCGAGGCCAAGGTCAAGATGGTAAAGAATGTCGCCCGTGAGCCGATCAGCCTTGAGACTCCGGTGGGAGAGGAAGAGGATTCGCTTCTGGCTGATTTCATCGAGGACAAGGACGCAGAGAACCCCGCCAGCCAGACCGCGTACGCACTTCTGAAGGAACAGCTGGCCGAGGTGCTGGATACCCTGCCAAAGAGAGAGCAGGAGGTTCTCAAGATGCGTTTCGGTTTGGAGGACGGCTATTCGCTGACCCTGGAGGAAGTCGGGCTTTACTTCGAGGTCACCAGGGAGAGAATCAGACAGATCGAGGCAAAGGCGCTTCGCAGACTCCGCCATCCCAAGCGGAGCAAGATTGTCAAAGACTATATTTGATATGGAGAGGATATGAAGGATTCATTTGTAAAACTGCAGCAGCTTCAGGGCGTTTTCACCCGGAAGTACGAAATCGAGGACAAGATCAGACTTGTTCCCAGGGATCTTGAGGAGAAAAAGGCCGCTCTTGAAGCAACGAACAGGCGCTATCTGGAACTCTGCAACCGTGAGAACCAGCTCAAGCAGCAGATGGAGGACCTCAAACTCCAGAATGCCGATGCCGAGGCCCGCCGTGAGGAACTCGAGAAATCCGTTGAGAAGCTTTCCCTCTCCCGCGAGTACGACACGGTAAAGAAGGAAATCGAACTGGCAAAGGCAGAGGAGCAGCGGACCCGCAACTTCCTGATCGACAGGCAGAAGAAAATCGAAGAACTCCAGTCGGACATCGCCGAAAAGGAAGAAGTCCGGCGCAGGCAGACCGAAGAGGTCAACAGCGAAACGGCAAAGATCGATGAGATCATCAGCGCCCTCCAGAAGGACCTTAACGCCGTAAACGCCGAAATCAGCGGCTTAAGCGAAGGTATTCCCGAATCCCTGCTGTTCAAGTTCGCCCGTATCATCCGCAACAAGGACAATCTGGGAATCGTTGCCATTCACGGAACCGTCTGCGAAGGCTGTCATATGACTCTGCCTCTGCAGTTCGTAAACAACGTAAGGTCCGAGGACGACGTCTATTTCTGCCCGTACTGCAGCCGTGTTCTCTTCTATGAGGAAGTTGCCGGAGCGGAGAAGCAGACCTTCGAACCGAAGCAGCATGACGACGAGCCTTCCGCTCCGAGTGAGTACTCGATTGCTTCCGAAGGCGAGTTCGGAGACGATTTCTAAGAGGTATCATCAGAGGTCTGCCAAGTAATCGCCGGTTTCGGCCGGAGGAAAGTCCGAGCTCCACAGGACAGGATGCCGGGTAACGCCCGGGAGCCGTGAGGCTACAGACAGTGCAACAGAAAACATACCGCCTCCACGGAGGTAAGGGTGAAAAGGCGGGGTAAGAGCCCACCGGCAGTGCGGTAACGGACTGCGCATTGAAAACCTCATCCGGAGCAAGATCAGACAGCGGGTTGGACGTCCTGACTTATCCCCGCGGGTGGATCGCTCGAGCTTCATGGCGACATGAAGCCTAGATAGATGATTACATAAACAGAACTCGGCTTATGGCAGGCCTCTGTTTTGTTTGATACCTCAGGGAGCCGGTGTTGAAGCGGATTGAAAGGGTAGACCTAAACTCAATCAGGAAATCTCTCCTGCTGGTCGAGAATCCGGCCAGATACGCAGCGGCGGAGTTCCACTACAACCGTGTCCGTCCGAAGGACACGGATATCCTCTCCTGTATGTGCTTCTCCGACCTCTACGAAATCGGCATGGCGAACAATGCCGTCAGGATAATCTTTGACCAGATCAACCGCATCGAGGGCTCATTCTGCGACCGTGCCTTCAGCGTCGCGCCGGACTTCGAGAAGGTGATGAGGGAAGAGGGCATACCCCTCTTTTCCATAGCCGAAAACATCCCGCTCAGGCAGTTCGACATGGTCGGCATCTCCGTCGGTTATGAACTGGCTGCCACGAACATCCTCCAGATGCTCGACCTCGGCGGTATTCCCATTGAAAGCCGAGACCGCCGGGAGGGTGATCCGATCGTAATCGCCGGCGGTCCCGCCGCGACCAACCCGCTTCCCTTCGGACCGTTCTTTGATTTCATCTACATCGGCGAATCCGAAAACGGCTTTGATGAAATCATCGAAGTGATGAAACGGATTCCTGACAGGGCAGGGCGGGTCTCGGCTCTCAAGGAGCTTCCGTTTCTCTGGTACGAGGGCCGGCAGAGTGTCGCCATAAGGGCAATCGACAACTCATTTACCGAAGGTGACAAGAGATACCGTCACTATGTGGTGCCCTCGTTCAAGGTCGTACAGGACAACGGGAATGTTGAAATAATGCGAGGCTGTCCCAACGGCTGCCGTTTCTGTCATGCCGGCCAGTACTACAAGCCGTACCGGCAGCGCTCTTTGGACACGGTTTTCAGCCTGGTTCAGCAGCAGGTCGACGATTTCGGCTACAGAGAAGTCACCCTGGCCTCACTCAGTTCCGGAGACTATCCGCATCTGGACAGTCTGATTGCCGCGCTGAACCGGAGTTTTTCCCACAGGCAGGTTTCATTCGCTCTTCCTTCGCTGAAAGTCAGTTCATTTTCACTGGATATTCTAGAGCAGATTTCCGAGGTCCGCAAAAGCGGCCTGACCTTTGCCATCGAGACCCCGCTGGCCTTCTCTCAACACGCGATGAACAAGTCGGTGCCGGTGGAGCAGGTCATTACAATCATCAAAGAAGCCATAGGCCGCGGCTGGAGACTGGCCAAATTCTACTTTATGGTCGGGCTGCCGTTTGTGGACCGCCAAAGCGAGGAACAGGGGATTGTTGATTATCTGAGCGCAATCTGGAAGGCGACCCACATCAACATGAACATAAACATCGGAACCTTCATACCGAAAGCCCATACACCGTTCCAGTGGGCTCCCCAGATGCGGCCTGAAGAGTCCCGAGAGCACCTGAAATCCATCAAAAACAGGCTGAAGCAGGAAATACGCGGAATCAAAGTCTCGTACCACGAGCCATCAGTGTCCTATCTGGAGGGAATAATCAGCCGCGGAAACGCCGACACCGCCAGACTCATACGCCGCGCATACGAGCTCGGAGCCCGGCTGGATGCCTGGGATGAGCATCTGAAAATAGAACTGTGGCAGCAGGCTATGGATGAGATGCCGCAGTATGACTTCACCGGTCCGGTGTTCAACGGTTTTGAAGTCGGTTCGCCGCTTCCCTGGGATTGCGTGACGATGAACGTCTCCAGGCAGTATCTCATTGATGAGTATGAAAAAGCTTCCCGGGGCCTGCTAACCGACCGCTGTCTGCCTGAATGCAACCACCGCTGCGGTTCATGCTCGAAAAACGCCGCCGTCACCGAGCCCGATTTGCTTGCACAGCAGGAGTTCATCAACCGTATTGCCGGGGAAACACCGGTTGCCGGACAGGCGGGGGAGCCTGATGTACGTCAGGTGATTTTCGTCTACAAAAAGAGCGGCAAGGCGGTTTTCCTCTCACACATCAGCACAATGAGAGCCTTTGAGCAGGCATTCCAGCGTTCCGGGCTCAAAATCGGCTTTACCCAGGGTTTCAATCCCAAACCCAGACTTGAGTTCCTCAATCCGCTGACATTGGGAATCAGCGGAGAGAACGAACTGGTTCTGTCCGAAATCGACGTCTCCGGTCTTACTCCCCAGGACCTGATTGACCGCTTCAACGCGCAGGTCTGCGAAGGCATCGAGGTGCACGACTGCCTGATTCTGGATTCCATCGGGCCGAACGAAAAGAAATACTCGCTGGCCTCCAGGATGGTCGGTTCCGTCCTGCGGTTTGATGAGATCACAGATGAGCGTGTCAAAAAGGCTCTTGAGGATTTCGTCAGCGACGGAGATATTCGAATAATATACGCCGGTGGCGGTAGTTATGCTGTTGGAATAAGAGGTGAGAAGAACCTGTTCAAGGCGGTTTTCCCGGAAATGAACAAGTTTGAAGTCATCGGGAGCAGCTCGATCTGCCGCCTTACCGTGGATATCGACATCCTCAGCCATGTGACACCTTAT
The DNA here is from genome assembly GCA_017614375.1 of Spirochaetales bacterium. Taxonomy (GTDB): domain Bacteria; phylum Spirochaetota; class Spirochaetia; order Sphaerochaetales; family Sphaerochaetaceae; genus JAAYFO01. Next base: position 105,692 of record JAGABZ010000001.1, on the reverse strand, counting down.
GACGGGATTCTGGACAGAAAATGATTGAATACAGCTTTCAACCGAAAACTACATTTACCGAGGCCATCGGTGAACTCTACAAGATTGTGACGATGCTCCGCAGTCCTGAGGGTTGCCCGTGGGACCGCGAGCAGACTCCCAAAACCACCGCAGAGTCGCTTCTGGGCGAGGTCTATGAGTATCTTGATGCGCTTGATGACAGCGCGGACCATCAGGCCGAGGAAATCGGTGATATCCTGGAGAATATCTGCATGATTCTCCGGATTCACGAAGAATACGGGGATTTCAGACCTGTTCAGGCAATCAACACAATCTGCGAGAAACTTGTACGCCGGCATCCTCATGTGTTTACCGACACGGTCAACGCCGGAAACCCGGATGAGGTGCTGAACCTGTGGAACGACATAAAGAGGAACGTCGAGGGCCGTCAGGATAATGACGGTGAGGATTTCTTCTCAAAGATTCCCAGAAGCACTCCGGTACTGGAGACCGCGTATCAGATGCAGAAGAAGCTTCAGAAGGTCGGATTCGACTGGCAGGATGTTGACGGAGTATACGATAAGGTGGCCGAAGAGCTGGCCGAAGTCCGTAAAGCCGAAACTGCGGATGAACGGGAAATGGAAATCGGAGATCTGCTATTTGCCGTGGTAAACCTGGCCAGGTTCTACAAGATTCATCCTGAAACTGCTCTAAACCGAAGCTCGGCCAAGATACGACGTCGTTTCAATGCTTTGATGAAAACCTGCAACGAGCGGGGAATCGCGATCTCAGCCGGGAACGTCGATATAATGAACGAAATCTGGGATCAGCTTAAAACTCAGGAATAATAAATAATAAATAAACAGCTTAGAGGATGGAGGTGTGTGACGGTAATTTTCCCCATTTTCGGAGCACACCCCCATCCTCTAGTTAACAGAAGATTCATTATGTGTATTTTCTGTATCAGTCCAACACAACCTTCACATACCCTGCATAGAGCAGTTGTGACCAGAATTTATTGGAGAAATTCTTCGATTGAACGGTCACTGCGGCAAAGATATGGATGTAATAGGAATCGTTGTAGATGTCGTCCAGGGTGAAATTATAGTCTTCGGGAGGCTCGGTCAGGTCGTTTCGGTCCGTGATGAATGCAGAACCGTCATACCTGTACAGATCAATCGTCTCGGAGGTGGCAAAAGCGGAATCAGTGGAATACATGAGTTTGATTATTCCGGTGGTTTGGTCCAGACTTGTCCGGAAATAGTACTTTACGTTACCGGATTCGTTGCGTTCGGAGATGTCCAGCGTGAAAGTCGGTGCCTGGACAGCGGTAGTCCCGGACAGGGCAAACGCGCCGGTTTTGTACTCCTTTTCATCCCGGGTTACCGAACTGAAGATATCCCCCAGCCTCACCGAACCGGCGGTAAGCCCTACTCCGTTGCTTCCGATATAATCCTTTGCGAACTGAGTTTTGAATGATTGAAAGATTGTGCTCTGGGATGACTGGTTCCCTGTCATGTAAATCAGAAGCAGCCCCGGTCCGTCGTCGAATACCGAAAGATCACCATCGGTTCCGGAGCGGCTGTTGAGGTGAATCTCGAAGTTCTCTTTCTTGCTGTTGAGATTCGAAGTGCCGTAATACGAGGATTCGGTGTAGAAGTAATTAGGTATTCCGCAGGACGGCAGCAATAAAAAAACAGCCGCGAGAAGGATAATAAATATCAGTCTCCCGCGGCTGTCAGACATGGCGGACTCCTCAGAGCGTAATCAGTGCGTTCCTGGAAAGAGCCACGTACTCGGAAAGCTGTGAACCGTTGTTGGTGTACTGGTCGACAATCTGCTGATAGGTCGAACGGGCAAGCTCGATGTCACCCTTTGCCTGGTGCAGACGTGCCGAACTGAACAGGGCTCTCGGAGCGACCGAGACGTCGTATCCGAAATCGTGCGTAATCCTCTCATAGAGGGCAATCGCCTCATCGGTATTTCCGAGGTCCTCCTTGGCGACGGCGGCGTTGAACATGGCAAGCGGAGCCAGATAACTCGTCGGGGCCTTTTCATACACGACAACGAACGCATCGTAAGCCTGCGCGTAATCCTCGACCGTCATCAGGACCAGCCCCTGCACATAAGAAGCCTTGATCCCGGAGTACTTGGAACCGCCCTGGGCGGCGACTTCGGCCAGGTCCGCGGCCAGGAGCCTGAGCTCCTCGTCCGCATCGGCCTGGTACAGGAGGTTCTCATAACTGCGCTGGAGTGAATCGACCTTTACCTGAAGGGCGTTTTCCTTCTTTTCGGCAGCATTGGCCGCAAAGACGAAAACCACGAGGGCGCAGATGAGTACCGTCGCGATTACCAGAATCAGGACGCGGTGCTCCTCGATGAAGGCGGAAATGCCGTTTGCCAGCTTCTCCGAACCGTCAAGTTTTTCCTTTTCGTCCTTCATCATTTGTCCTCGTTCTTCATGGCAATCATCTCGCCGATCGTAGCGGTGTCGCTGTCGTTGCTGGACTGCATGTACTTGGCGACTTCAGCCTGCTCGGAGCGCTTGAGCATCTCCTTGATGGAGAGCGAAAGCTTCTGCTGGGCCGGATTGACTTCGAGAACCATGGCGGAAATCGGGTCGCCGACGTTGAAGCGCTTGAGCACTTCGTCGGTGTACTCCTCCTGCGGACCGCAGAGGTTGAACTTGCTGATCAGTCCCTCGATGTCGCCGATGACCTTCACGAAGACGCCGAAATCGGTGACGTTCGAGACGGTGCCGGAGATAATCGAGTACTTCGGATAGTCGTGGCGCAGTGTCTGCCAGGGGTTGCCTTCAAGCTGCTTGACGCCCAGGCGGATCCTGCGGCTGTCCTTCTCCACTCTGAGGACCTGAACGTCAATCACGTCGCCTTCCTTGCAGAAAGCAGACATCGACTTGACCTTTTTGGTCCAGGAGATGTCATCCAGGTGGAGGAAACCGTCGATGCCCTCCTCGAGGTTGATGAAGGCTCCGCTGTTGGTAACCTTGACAACCGGTCTGGAAAGGTTCATTCCGACGGGATATCTCTCCTCGATGGTGTCCCACGGGTTGGACTGGAGCTGCTTGATTCCCATGGAAACGCGCTTCTTGTCCAGGTCGTAGCCGAGAATCTTGGCCTCGACGACGTCGCCGATATTGAACAGTTCCTTGGGATTGCTGATTCTCTTGGTCCAGGAGAGTTCGGAAATGTGGGCAAGTCCCTCGATTCCCGGCTCCAGTTCGATGAATACTCCGAAGGTGGTGATCTTGGTAATCGGTGCCTTGACGGTATCACCTACGTTGTACTTTCCGGCGAAGGTGGTCCACGGATCCTCGGTCATGTGCTTGAGCGAGAGGTTGATCTTCTTTGTCTCGGGATCGATGTTGATCAGTCTGAGACGGACGACCTGTCCCCTCTTGACGAAATCCTTGGGCTTGGTGACATGGCCCCAACTCATGTCGTTGAGGTGCAGCAGACCGTCGAATCCGCCGAGGTCGATGAATGCGCCGAAACTGGTAAAGGACTTGACGGTTCCTTCGACGATGTCGCCGATCTGAACGTTGGAGAAGAACTCCTCCTTGTTCTTGCGGATCTGCTCCTCCAGGTATTCGCGGCGGGAAACGACGCTCTTGAGCCTGGGATTGCTGTGGAACTTCTCGATTATGAACTTGTCCTGGACGCCGATGAGAGTTTCCGGGTCCTCGACGCGGTTGACGTCAGCCTTTGACAGCGGGCAGAAACCTGCGTATCCGCCGCCGAGGTCGACCTCATAGCCGCCCTTGATGATTTTTGCGAACTTACCTTCAACGGGTTCGTGGTTCTCGGCTGCTTCCTTGAGCTCTTCGGTCCGACGCTTTGAGTCGGCATGCTTCTTGGAAATGATGAGCTGACCGCCCTTGCCCTCTTTGTTGACAATGAGAACGGTTACCTGGTCGCCTACCTGAGGAAGGGTCTCGAACTCCTCGGTGGCAATCTTGCCTTCCGATTTGTACCCGACATCCACAAACACGTACTCGTTATTGACCTGAACAACAGTACCGGTAACGAGTTGACCGTCTTCGATTCCATCAAGAGACTTCAGATACTCCTCCTGGAGCAAGGTCTGCATCGCATTGGCCTTCTGATCTTCAAGATCGTTTGTTTTCTCTTCAGTCACTTTTTCTACTCCTGATCCTACATCAAAATTTTGCCGCTTTTACGACGGATAACACTTTCTCACAAACTTCTGTTATGGTCAAGTATGATGTATCTATTATATGGGCTCCGGGAGCGATTTTCAGCGCTCCGACGGGCTTGTTCCGGTCGTTTTCGTCCCTTTCCCTGATCGAGCGCAACACTTCCTCAAAAGTCCCCTCCCCCGGATTCTGCAGGTATCTTCTGCGGGCCCTGACCTCGGGTTCGGCGTCGAAGTAGAATTTGAACTCCGCGTCCGGGAAAACCACCGTCGTCATGTCCCTGCCCTCGCAGATGATATCCATGCCCTTGCATACTGCGTTGATCCGCCTGTTGACAGCCTCGCGGACCTCGGGGATGCAGGAAATCCTGGAAGCGTTCATATCGACTCCGCTGTTGTGAAGCTTGTCGTCCACACACTGTCCGTCGAGAAGGAAATGACCGTCCACAATGGAGATATCCGCCGTCTGTGCAGTATGGATGCAGGCCTCGCGGTCGTTGAAATCACCGCCGGTCTGCAGATGCTTGAGGGTCACGGCCCGGTAGAAGTTCCCCGAGTTGAGGTAATACAGTCCGCCCTTTTGGGCAATCATCTTCGCTATCGTGCTCTTTCCCACTCCGGCGGGTCCGTCAATCGCGATTACCATCGTTTCCTCCTTTTGCCAGTCCCGCCACTTCGGCCGGGGTCAGGCTGCGGTACTTTCCGACAGGCATTTTTCCGAGTTCGACCGGACCGATTCTGGTCCGGATCAGTTTGACGACGTTGTATCCGAGCATGCCGAGCATATTGCGGATCTCACGGTTCTTTCCCTCGGTCAGGACAATCCTGGTCCACTGTTTGTCGATAATCTTGTAATCAGTTATGTGATAAGGTGATACGTCCCCGCGGAGCGCTGAGCGCATATCCTTGTCCCTGACGGGGATGTCGGTGCGGACCAGGTACTCCTTTTCGATTCCGAACGACGGATGGGTGACCTTGTTTGCCAGATTCCCGTCGTTGGTGTACAGAATCAGCCCGCTGGAGTCCTTGTCCAGGCGTCCGATGTGGAACAGAAGGTTGTTCCAGGGCACGTCAATCAGGTCCACCGCGAACTTCTTCTCGTTGGGATCGAAGTTGGAGCAGACATATCCCACAGGTTTGTTCAGAGCGTAGTAGTACAGCCTGTCGGCAGGTTCGGCCAGGACATCGTCCACGTAGACGGCGTCGTTTTCCTCAACCTTCGTGCCGAGAGCCGTGACGGTTTTTCCGTTGACCCGGACCCTGCCCGAGACGATCAGTTCCTCGCACGAACGCCGCGAACCGAAGCCGCTTTTTGCCAGATAACTCTGTAGCCTTACCGGATAGTCAAGTTTCATCTGTTTCGAACCTCTGTCTGTCGATTTCGGTCAGCTGAGGGAGGTCTCCGATGCTCTGCAAGCCGAATTCCAGGAGGAATTTACGGGTAGTTGCGTACAGGCACGGGTGACCCGGGACGTCCTTTCTGCCGACGATTTTTATATAGTCCCGCTCGCGGAGAATCCGGACTATGGTATCGGACACGACTCCGCGGATGTTGTCGATTTCACGTCTGGTTATCGGCTGCCCGTAGGCAACTATCGACAATGTTTCCATCGCTGCCCGGGTAAGTCTGCGGTCAACCTTCTTGCTGTAGATTCTGCCCAGGTTGCCGTGAAGGTCTTCGGCAGGGAGGAACTGGAATCCCGCGTCGGTTTTGACCAGATCCAGGCCGTGGCGGTATTTGAAGCAATGCTCACGGATTTCGCGGATTGCAGTAACAACCTCATCCGCCGCCAGGTTGGTAAGCTCGCAGAGCCGTTCAAGCTCAAGCGGCTCGTTTTCCAGAAAGAGCAGAACCTCCACCAGTCTGGCGTTGTCCGACAGGGTCTCATTCACCATCTGCATACTCCCCTTGCCCGGCAGACTCCGGTACGTAATCCTGCGGCCGCCTGGTTATCGCGATGTCTCCGTAGGCGCTGTCCTGCCTGATCAGGATCATCTCGTCGCGGACGCACTCCAGGACTGCCAGAAATGCGCTGATTATGTGTGCCCTCGATGTCGTATCCGATACCAGCTCCAGAAATCCGATTTCGGGTTTGCTGTCAAGCAATTCATTCAGAAGCGTGATTTTACTGTTGACAGTCACCTCTTCGTAGACGTTGAAGACCTGACCGGAAAGGTCATCGAGTTTGGACAGCAGTTCGACATAGGTCCTCAGAAGATCCGCCACGGCCGCGTCGGAGAACAGGTCCTGGTCGGAATAAGGGAGGAAGAACTGCGAAGGTTTGCGCTGCAATTTGAAATCCCCCTCCCTGGCGCTCTTTGACAGCAGTTGGGAGTAGCGCTTGTACTTCTGATACTCCAACAGTCTCTGCACCAGTTCGGCCCGCGGGTCTTCGTACTCCTCGTCGAAGTCGAACTGCTGGGGTAAAAGCATCCGGCTTTTGATCCACAGCAGGTCGGAGGCCATCCTGTAGAAGTCGGACATGTCGCCCAGCGCGGTAACCTCACTTCGCTTCATGTATTCAAGAAACTGGTCGGTGATCTGGGCTATGGGAATGTCATAGATGTTGACTTCTGCCTTCTGAATCAGAAAGAGAAGCAAATCCAGCGGCCCGGTAAAGGCCGCTGTGGTGTATGTGATTTCCCCGGCCATCAGGTAGCCTGCTGCGTGCGGCCGAACATGACCTCGCGCAGTTCGGATTCGATTTCAGCCTGGATCTGGGGATTGGCTTTGAGGAACGCGACGGCGTTGTCCCTGCCCTGCCCGATTTTCTCACCTTTGCGGGAGAACCAGCTGCCGCTCTTCTCGATCAGGTTGTACTTCAGCGCGGCATCGAGGATGCTTCCGCTGTAGCTCAGGCCTTCGTTGAAGAGCATGTCCACCTCGACCTTTTTGAACGGAGGGGCGACCTTGTTCTTGACGATCTTGATCCGGACGCGGTTACCGATGATTTCATCGGCCCCCTTGGAGATGGACTCGATTCTCCTGACATCAAGCCGCACCGAGGCGTAGAACTTCAGGGCGTTTCCGCCGGTTGTCGTCTCGGGATTTCCGAACATGACGCCGATCTTCATGCGGATCTGGTTGATGAAGATGATGGTGGTCTTGCTCTTGGCGAGAATACCGGTGAGTTTTCTCAGGGCCTGGCTCATAAGCCTGGCCTGGAGTCCCATGTGGCTGTCCCCCATGTCGCCTTCGATCTCAGCCTGCGGGGTCAGTGCCGCGACGGAGTCGATGACGATGATGTCGACCGCACCGCTGCGTACCAGGGACTCGGCGACTTCCAGGGCCTGTTCGCCGTTGTCCGGCTGGCTGATCCACAGGTCATCGGTCTTGACCCCGATTTTCTTGGCGTATACGGGGTCCAGAGCGTGCTCGGCGTCGATAAAGGCGGCGATTCCGCCGGCCTTTTGGGTTTCGGCCACGGCGTGAAGGGCAAGCGTGGTTTTTCCCGAAGATTCGGGTCCGAAGATTTCGATGATTCTTCCCTTGGGATAACCGCCGATGCCCAGGGCCTCGTCCAACAGGATTGAGCCGCTGGGGATGGCTTCGATGTTCTCCACCTGGGTTTCATCTCCGAGGCGCATCAGGGAGCCTTTTCCGAACTGCTTGTCGATCTGGGCGCGGGCAGCTTCGAGTGCCTGTCGCTTCTGCTCGCTGATCTGTGTTGTCATCTCTTCTTGTGTCTTGGCCATTTGCTTCTCCTTGTTTTTTTGCCCCTATATCTTCACCAAAGCCCGTTTCGCTGAGAGAAATCAGGTTTTTTCCGTGTTTTTTGTATCGTATAGAATCGTAACCGGTCCTTCGTTCTCATAAACGACGTGCATTTTTGCCCCGAATACCCCGCAGCGGACCTCCAGACCGGTCCGGGCTGCCTGATTCAGGAACAGCCCGTAAAGCGTCTGTGCCGTCTGCGGGTCGGCTGCAGGACTGAAGGAAGGACGGTTTCCGGATTCGGGGTCGGCGCAGAGGGTGAACTGGGAAACGACCAGCAACCCTCCCCCGACCTGCCCTACGTCGAGGTTCATCTTTCCCGCCTCATCGCAGAAAATCCGCAGTCTGGTGATCTTGCGCACCAGATGTTCCACGTCACGCTCATCATCTCCGCGGGCCACGCCGAGATAGACCAGCAGACCGTGGTCGATGCTGCCGGTGACTTTCCCGTCCACTGTGACGGAGGCGTTGCGTACCCTCTGGACTACGGCTTTCATGCTCCCTCCATCAGGCGGACAAAGGCCTTCGGGTCCGGACTGTTGAAGAACGATGAGCCGGTAACCACGGCATCAGCACCGGCCAGGCGGACAGCTTCGATGTTTTTTGTCCCGATTCCGCCGTCTATGTGGATGATGAAATCCCTTGCTTCTCTGAGTTGTGCGATTCTGCGGACCTTGTCCAGTGACGCGGGCATGAATGACTGCCCGCCGAACCCCGGCTCCACGCTCATCACCAGGACGATGTCGACCAGATCCAGATAAGGAACAATGCTGTCGGCAGGAGTGGCGGGCTTGATTGAGAGCCCTGCCTTGAGCGAACGCCGGCGGATCTCCCTTAAAGTGGCCGCGACATCCGAACAGGCCTCAAGATGGACTGTAAGAGCATCGGCACCGGCATCGGCAAAAGCGTCAAGAAGCCTCAGCGGCTCGGTTACCATCAGATGGACGTCCAGAAAGAGGTCGGTGGCTTTGGAAATGTCTGAGATTACCTTCGGACCGAAGGAGATGTTCGGGACGAAAACACCGTCCATCACATCCAGATGGAGCCAGGGGGCCCCGCTTTCGGCCACCATCCTCACCTGCTGACCGAGGTTAAGAAAATCCGCGGTCATGATCGAAGGGGAAACGATGGTTCTGCGCATGCCTTATTTATATCAGAAAACGTTTGATTAATGAATACGCAAGTGCTATCATATGCAAAGAGAAAGACGAAGTTCCGAGCGGACAGCAGGCCCGCCCGGTTTTATTTTTAAGCTTCTGAAACGAAGCAGGGAGCACAGATATGAACATCGAAGAAGTAAAGGAATTCGTTTCGCCCGAAGACTGGAACCGCACTTCAGTCACCTCATTCACCGTCGAGGAACTGACCCGTATCGTACATATCGCATCAGAACTTGAAAACGCCGAGGACAAGGCTGAATACCACGCCTTCTGCCGGCAGAAACTCGATGCGCTCAAAGGCAGCGTCGCTGCAAAAGTTCTCAGCACCGTCACAGGCAAGCATCCTGCGGACGACAGATACCTGCTCGAGGTTCTGGAGAGCGCCTCGGAGAACAAGATGGATGACGTCACGGAGTATCTGGGTAAGCTGGTGCTCAATTTCTCGGAGAACGACTTCGCCCTGCGCATCCTGGGCAACCTCTACGAGGCTCAGGGGCGTGATGATGAGAAAATCTCCATGTGGGAGCGTCTGGTCAGGGTCGACCTGGATGAGGTCGGAGTCCTGCAGAAGCTTGCCGCCCACTATGAGGAGAGCGGTGACATCCAGGTGGCGATGAACTACTACCAGAGGGCAATCCGGCGCCTGATGAAGACCGATGATTTCTCACAGCTCAAGGCTCTCTGGGCCAAGCTCTGTGACCTGAAAAAGGACAACCCTCAGTACCTGATTTCCCAGGCGGAGCGCATCGCCCAGAACATGGAGAACGGCCGCGGAGTGTATTTCCTCAACAACCTCGTCTCTGCAAAGACCGCCGATGACAAAAAGCTCCTGTCCGAGGACCAGACCATCGAGGTTCTGAAGATGATCATCCACTACTCCGACACGGGATTGCATGAGAACGTCAAGAACCTCATCGAGATGTACCGCAGGAAGTACGCCGACAATCCGAGGCTGGAGGGCCTGATCCGCCGGACCGGGCTGCTGAGCATTTCGCAGGACACCATCGAAGCCTCGATCGAGAAGTTCGAGACCGAGATTCAGTTCGTCGCCGGCGCCTTTGTGTTTCACCGCAGCTGGAACATCGGCCGCATCCAGCAGATCGACCAGGACAACGTTGACATCGTCTTTGTTCAGAAAGGTCCCCACAGAATGAGCTGTGAGATGGCCTATTCATCGCTCAGGGTCCTGCCCAAGTACCATTTCTGGGTGCTCAAGGCGGTAATCAGCCCGGAGAAACTCAAGAACAAGCTCAACAACGACACCGTCTGGGCGCTCAAGACCCTGATCGACTCCAACGGCGGAGCCGCATCCTTCAAGGAAATGAAGAACGAGCTTGTTCCTTCGGTATTCACCCAGGGCGAGTGGTCGGTCTGGTACGCCGCGGCTAAAAAGGAGCTGATGAGCAACGCGAACTTCGGCTTCAAGGACGGCAACGTCGACAGTTATGTATACCGCGACACCCCTGTTACCTTCGAAGAGAAGAAACTCAACCAGTTCCGCGCCGAGAAGGCCTTTTTCGCAAAGGTCCGCATCGTCCGCGAATATCTGGCCAACAAGGGTGACATCGAGGACGAGTCCTTTGCCAGGATGATCCAGTTCTTCGAGCAGAGGGCCAGAATCGTCAATTCCAACATCGAGAACATCTGCTCATGGCTCTTTTTGAATGACCTCAAGAACAGAAGCGGTATCAACTTCATCCACATAAGCGGAGAATTCCCCGAGTTCTATGAGCTGATCAGGCTCAACGTCAAGGATGTCTTTGTGGAAATCGACGATGTTGACCTCAAGCGTCTGTTCATCGACCAGCTGATCGAGGCCGACCCGAAGAACTGGCCGAACATCCTGCGTGACCTGTTCCCCTACTTCCTCAACAACAGAATCCTCGACGCTCTGAAGGAAATCCGCCAGCGCAGGGTTTATCTTTCAATCCTGCGTTCGTCGGTAGAGTCTTACCTGCAGTCACCTGAGGTGCTGCTGTTCCTGCTCAAGACCTTGGCTCCCGAGGAATGGGACCGGGCCGGAATCACCCGTGAGAAGCTTGTCATCACCCAGATCCAGCTTCTCAACTTCGCCCTTCTGCGCATCCAGAACAAAACTGACGTTCCCCGCTTCAGAAAGATTCAGCAGACCCTGGTCCAGAACCTGTTCGAGTCGGACGGAATCAACAATTATCTCAACCACGCCGATTCGGCTTCCGCGGCAAAGATCTATTCTCTGGTAAGCGGCGGTGAGTACCTGGATCCTGCCCTGAAGTCGAAGGTCCGCAGTCACATCCTGACGACGTTCGCCGACAGCCAGGAAATCCTCGGTGAACAGTCGGCACCGGAGACGGTCGAGATTCAGGCCGTTCCGACTTCGCTGCTCTGCACCCAGGCCTCGCTCGATGCAAAACTGGCCGAACTGAAGCACCTGATCGAGGTTGAGATTCCCGAAAACGCCCGCGAAATCGGGATTGCCCGTGACCTGGGAGATCTGAGGGAGAATGCGGAGTACCAGTACGCCCGTGACAAGCAGAAGGACCTGACCTTCAAGAAAGGCCTCCTCTCAAAGGAAATCAACGAGGCCCGCGTCGTTCTGCCCGAACAGGTCGACCCGACAAAGATTTCGTTCGGTACCAAAGTGACGCTGAAGGACAACCTGAAGAACAAAACAGTCCAGTACACTGTCATGGGACAGTGGGAATCCGACCCGTCAAAGGGAATTCTCAATTTCAAGGCTCCGCTTTGTGCCAGGCTGTACAACCACACCGTCGGTGAGACGCTGGAATTCAACCTTAACGACATCCCGTTCAGCCTGACGGTCCTGAAGATCGAGAAGGAACAGTTCTGAGATGCTGCACCCGCGGCCGCAGCTGGCCAGAGACAGTTTTCTCTCTCTGAACGGGACCTGGGAGCTTGAGACCGGGGGAATCATCGCGCCGGTCTGTGTGCCTTATTCCCCCGAGACGGCGCCGTCGGGTTTTCCGGCTCTGGCCTCCCCTGCCCGCGAACTTGTGTACAGTCGTGATTTCAGACTGCCGCCGGAGTTTATCGGACGGAGGATAATCCTCAACTTCAACGCGGTTGACCAGTGTTGCACCGTGTATGTGAACGGAACCAGGGCCTTTTCACACGAGGGCGGGTATCTGCCGTTCTGCGGAGAAATCACGACGATGATTGACCCTGAGGGCATCAATTCCATCCGCGTCGAAGTTCAGGACTACCTTGACGAAACAGGATTCGGATATGGCAAGCAATGCCTGAACCCGCATGGAATCTGGTACCACGCCCAAAGCGGAATCTGGCAGGATGTCTGGCTTGAAGCCGTTCCGATGCAGTATGTTTCCTCGCTTCGGATCGAGCCCGATTTCGACGCATCATCCGTCGGGATCACGGTTCTTTCCGAGTTTGATACAGTATGCAGCATCGAGATCGACGGACGCCGTACCGAATGCCGGACAAACGAGAAAACAGTCATTCCGATGCCGGGCTTCCAGCCGTGGTCCCCGGAGGATCCGCATCTTTATCATTTTACAGTCCGTCTTGATCAGGATGTCGTGCGGTCATACTTCGGAATGCGCAAGTTTTCCGTCCGGGACGGCAGACTCTGTCTGAACAACCGACCGTACTTCCACTCGGGGGTCCTCGACCAGGGCTACTGGCCGCAAGGGCTCTACACTCCTCCCGATGATGATTCGATGAAATCCGACATACTTCTGATGAAGTCGATGGGTTTCAATACATTGCGCAAGCACATAAAGGTGGAGTCTCCCCGCTGGTACTATCACTGCGACACAATCGGGATGCTCGTCTGGCAGGACCTGCCCTCCGGAGGGAAGTTCCCGCCCAACCCCGTCACGGCCTACGGACCGTACAAAATCCCCGGTTTCCGACTGCCCGACTCGAACTACGCCCTGTTTCACCGGGAGAACCCCCAGAGCAGGGAAAACTGCCTTAAAGAACTGCGTGAGATGGTCGGGACGCTGTACAACACTGTCTGCATAGCCATGTGGGTTCCGTTCAACGAAGGTTGGGGTCAGTTCGACTCGACCTCAGCCGGTCAGATGATCCGTACGCTGGATCCCTCTCGCACCGTTGACAATATCAGCGGTTGGATGGACCAGCACGCCGGCCAGTTCAACAGCCGGCATGTGTACAGACGGCCGTACGTTTACAAAAAGGACCGGTTCGGGCGTTGCACGATTCTCAGCGAATTCGGCGGATACAGCTGCGCAATAGCCGGTCACTGCCCCGATTCGGGCTGGGGCTACCGCACCGAGTCCGATCCGGTTCATCTCAGGGACTCGCTCATCTCACTTTACAGGAATCAGATACTTCCGGCGGTGAAACAGGGGCTGTGCGGGTCGATTTACACCCAGCTGTCCGATGTAGAGACGGAGATCAACGGTCTGGTGACCTGGGACCGGCAGGTTGTAAAGGTCGAACCTCAGATTATGAAGGAACTCAACTCAGAGCTGTACGCGGTCCTCTCTTAATCCTTGAGAGGAATGTCGAAGCACATTCCGTCCCGGCAGAGAACCGTATCGGGGAAGATCTCGCGCGCCTCGTCCCTCAGCTGTCTGAGTTCCCGGTCGGCATAGCGCGGGCTGTAATGAATCAGACCCAGTTTGCGCACATTTGCGTTTCTGGCTATCAGGGCTGCCTGAGAGCTTATCATGTGCCGTTTTTCACGGGCGTCCGAAAGCAGGTCGTTTGTGAACATACCCTCGCAAAGAAGCAGATCCGCGTCCCGGACACTGTCGGCGATGTAATCGAGGTACATGGAGTCGGTGACGAAGGCAAACTTCCGCCCTGCCCTGCGAGGTCCGATTACCTGATCTGGGCTGATGACCCTGCCGTCGTCGAGTGTGACGGAGTTACCCTGCTGCAGGCGTCCCCAAAGAGGCCCCATCGGGATGTCAAGCGCCCGGGCCCTGTCCGGAAAGAACTCACCGGGCCTGTCCTTTTCGGCAAAGACATAACCGAAACACGGTTTGGTGTGCAGCAGCGGAACGGCGTGAACCGTGTACTGGGGATTGTCGATGATAAGTCCGCCGGTAACAGGCTTTATGATGATTTCGTAGTTGATGTACATGTCCAGAATCCGGCGGTTGGATTCGATGTACTCCTGAAGTTTCGGCGGTCCGTATATGTACAGCGGTTCGTCACGTTCAACCTGGGACGAGAGCATAAGCAGCCCGGGCAGACCGGTGACATGGTCGGCGTGCATGTGGGAAATGAAGATTGTGGAGATCTTTTTCCAGTGAAGGTTCAGCTGCTTGAGCGAGACCTGTGTTCCCTCCCCGCAGTCGAACAGAAACAGTTCCCCGTCGCGACGCAGCATCGCCGAGGTCAGAAAGCGACCCGGCAGAGGCATCATTCCGCTGGTTCCGAGGACAAAGACTTCGAGGTTCATGGGTAAACTATAGTGTTTTCTCAGCTCTGCAACAACTCCAGAGGAGCGGTTTTCCGGTTTCCCCGCATTGAAAGAAGCAGGGCCAGACCTGCGGCCAGGGAAATCAGCACGTCCATTCCCAGAAGGCTCCAGACGCTGAAACGGATGTCGAAATCAAGAAGGTACATGGCAAAGCCCGAAAAGCCGCTGCCGGCCAGCACCCTGAGAAGCGGGGCCAGATTGAAGGCTATGAGCAGTCCGACAGCGGTGCCGGCAAGAACTCCCGCCACAATTACGAGAAAGGCATAGAGGAACACCGTCCGTCTGACCTGGGACTCCGAAGCTCCCAGCAGACGCATCGTGCAGATTGTCACCCTGTTGTCGGAAAAGACCTCGCTGGCGATTGTGCCGCAGTAAACACAGGCAATTGCGCCGATGACAATCATGATGATGAGAATCATCTGTTTGCTGTTGACGAAGTTCTCAAACACCTCGGTGTTGCGCTCGTTCCAGATGGTGTAATTGAGCAGCTTGGGATTCGTCCGCATCAGGTCTTCGGCCATATCTCTGTTTTGTGCGGTGTCGTTCGTACCGGTCAACACCTCAATCTGGACGGTTTCACCCTTGCAGACGGTCAGCAGCCAGTCGATGTCGGCAAAGATGATGTTGTCATCAAGCTGTCTGTAACCCGAGGAAAAGATTCCTCCGACACTCAGCATGGCAGGCCTGAAGACTGGATTGAAGTCCCCCTTGACGGCATCATCCGGGTTGGACAGGAGCATGACGGCCACCTTGTCCCCTGTCTTGACTCCCAGCACGGAGGCCACTGAACTGCTGATGAGAACCTTGTTTCCTCCGGTCTCCCAGCCGTCCTCAAGGGATATCTGCTCAAGGCGGTTGCTGTCGAAAAAGCCGTCGCCTACTCCCTTCATCATGACAGAGGCGTGGGAATCGGCGGAGTACATGACGCAAAAGGCATTCAGCGTGCGCTGCATCCTCAGGTCGTCAGGAACAAAGTCCTTTTCGGCAGTGAACTGGATCTGGCCTCCGGACAGAAGGATGTATTTTTCCGTGATCCCGTCGATCATGCTGTCGACAAATACCAGACAGAGAACGAGCGGAATCATCACAAGCACGATCAGCAGGATGTTGGCAAGGGTTTTCCTGCGCCGCGAGAAGAGGTTTCTGATCCAGAGCTGCTGAAAATCGGAGTTCATACCCTGCTGAGCTTCCTGTCGTTTATCCGGTACTGCACGGTGCAGCAGCGGGCGAATTCCGGGCTGTGGGTCACCAGAAGCAGAGAGCACCCCTGCTGGTCCACAAGCTCGGTCAGCATACTCTGAACCAGGGCGCTGTTGTCCTGGTCCAGAGCTCCGGTAGGCTCGTCCGCGAAAATCAGAGCGGGATTGTTGGATACAGCCCGGCAGACGGCTACTCTCTGTTTCTCACCTCCGCTGAGGGTTGTAACCTTTCTATGGGCCAGATAGCCCAGGGAAAAACGCTCGAGCAGCTCTGTTGCCCTTTTGGCGGCATCGGTTCGGTTCATCCCCCCGATCAGGCAGGGAATCATAATGTTCTCAAGCGGTGAGAAGTCCTCCAGGAGGAAGTTGTGCTGAAAGATAAAACCCACCATCCGGTTGCGGAGGGCTGAAATCCTTGAATCGGACAGGGAAAAGACATCGACGGGATTGCCTTCGGAGTCGTACCAGCAGACCTTTCCGGCGGTCGGTTTCTCCAGTCCGGCTGCTATCTGCAGAAAGGTGCTCTTTCCCGAACCGCTTTCTCCGGTGATGGAGCAGCTGGTTCCCCTTTCGATGTCCAGTGACACCGGTTCGAAGAGCAAAAGCTCCCTGTCTCCGTTGGGAAAGGACTTTGTCACATCAATGATACTCAGGCTTCTAGTTTCTTGCGTCATCTTTCAATATCTCCATGACGTCTATCTTCATCGCGTTTCTGGCTCCCGCCAGGGAAAAGACAAAGGCGCAAAGCAAAATGCCCGCCGGGAACAGCAGAATCTCCGCAGTACTTATGCTTAAGGTAAACGGATATGTAGAGAGAACGGTTGCTTTCCCGGTGAACAGCCTGACCAGGGAGTCAAGGCCCTTCAACAATCCGGTAAGGTTTTTTGAAATCAGGGTGCCGAGAAGCAGCCCGAGGATGATGCCGAGGAGGCTGACCTCCATTGCCTGAACGAGAAAGACCGCAGTGACCTTGGCTCTTGTGAGCCCCAGTGCCTGCAACACGGCGGCCTCCTTGCGTTTGGCGGTAATCATCCTGCGGGTTGACCGCTTCAGATAGTAGCTGATTATCAGCATGATGAATCCGAGAAAGACAATCACGGCACCCTTTTCCAGCATCAGTGCGGAATAAAGACTGGAATTGGCCTCTTTCCAATCGGTGATGACCGCCCCGGGAAAGGCCTGTTCCAGGCTTTTTTTCACAGAGCCCAGATCGGCTCCGCTTTGCAGGTACACTCCCACATCGGAGCGTTCGAAACCGGACATGGCGCGCAGTTCATCGAGGTTCATCAGGGCATAGGAGTCCGAGAAACCCTCGTATGAGGTATAGAAGAAGCCCCCTACGTCAACGGTTGCCGAAAACGGGACGAGCTTTGCTGTCTTGCCCTTTTTGAGGATTGTAAGCTTCAGCGTGCCGTACGAACGGATTTCCAGATCGGAGGACAGACCGCGGCCGAGACAGATTCCCTGTCCGGGCAGATAGGCGTTTACCGTGGAGCAGAAACGGCTATCCCTGACCAGACCGGATTCGATTCCGCGGACGGTGACATAACCGACTTTGTCCGTATCCGTGTTCATCGCCAGTCCGGCTATGTCCAGATAGGCCCAGGCCGAAGCAACACCCTCGATTTCCCGTACCTTTTCGATGTCTATGTCATCCCCGCTTATGCTTATGTCGAACGATTCGGCGTTACGGATTCTAGTCAGTTGTACTCCCTGCAGGGAATTCATTATTCCCACGACGGTCATCAACGCAGCCAGTGCCGCGGCAATGCCGATTATGATGAGGACCGACGCGGTTCTCTGCCGGTGAAGTGAGGAAAAGGCATAAGCGTTGGCGGTACGGATAATCACAGGTACTCTATCCCCTTCACTTTTCCCGTAACCGGGTCAAAGGTCACAACGGCATAGGGCGAGCCGTTTTCATACAGAGTCTGCACGGTCCGATCCGACTCATATACGGTACGCTTTGTCAGAACCCCGTCCGAAAAACGTTCCTCGGTTCTTGAGATTTCGGCATAGGTTGTTACAGTCGTTTCATCACCTTCGGTCAGAGTCGAACGGATCAGGTTGCCCCTGGAATCATATTCAAGTTTCTCGACCGAGACCGTTTGCCCGTCCTCATCGATTATCCTTCTGACAACGGGGTTTCCGGCGCTGTCTAGTTCCCGTTCGCTCACAAGTCCTGAGGCCAGGGCTGTCCTTATGACCACTGTGTCGCTGCCCGATCCGGGACGGACGTCGGACAGGGCGAAATCCAGGGTGATCTGACCTGCCACCAGACTGCGGTCCTGATAAACGGAACCCTCGAAGAATACTACATCTCCGAGAAACTCACCGTCTCGGGCATAGGACCTGACCAGGGCAAGCGAACCGGCTGCCGGGTTTCTGAAGTAAAGATCAAGCCTGACCATTTCCCCGTCGCGGAGGAAAACGATCTGCTCAAGCTCTCCATCTTCATCGTACGTGTAGCGTTCGGTATCCACAGATCCGCCTGCCGAGCTCAGTCTGAGGGACAGGTAATTGTCCTTTAAAACCTGCGCTTCATACGACCCGGTGGTCAGATCGGTTGTGACGGTTGCGCTGTAAGGAGAAAGGGTGATCATATCAAAGCGTTTGACGGCCTCCCCTTTTGTGTTCATGAGAGTTCTCGAGACGATTTCAGCCTCTGATACATCGAAAGGGAGAAAGTCAAAGAAAGTGCTCTGCCCGGCAGAGGGCTGCAGTTCGTACCCCGTTTCAAAACCGGTTTCCTGTCCCAGCAGGTTTGCCCATTGCGCGTTCAGGGCAAAGAGTACGCAGAGACAGAGAAATACCGAAACGGAGAATCGTCTCATCAGAACTCCAGGAGATTGTCGATGAACTGGTTTCGGTCAAACGGACGGATGTCCTCATAGTGTTCGCCGGTGCCGACAAAGGCAATCGGAAGCCCGATCTGTACCAGCGAACCGGCCCTGGAGGTGCTGTCGTACTTGGCCAGAATCAGAGCGTCGATTCCGATGGCTTCGTTGAAGACCGCGGCCTGGCTGACAGTGTTCTGACCTGTGGTTGCGTCGAGGACGAGGATCTTCTTATAACACTGGGGCTCTACTCTTGAGCGGATAATCTTGTCGATCTTCATCAGTTCGCGGATGAGGTTTTCCTTGTTATGCATTCTGCCTGCCGTATCGCAGAGAACCAGATTGTCATTCTGGGCAGAGGCGCTGGAAAGGGCATCATAGATTACTGCTCCCGGGTCGCTGCCGGGGTTCTGCCGCACGATTCTCGTACCTGTCCGCTGGGCGTGGATCTCAAGCTGGTCGATTGCAGCGGCGCGGAAAGTATCCGCTGCTGCCATCACCACCCTCTGGCCCTTGTTGTTGAAATAAGTGGCAAGTTTTCCGATTGAAGTCGTCTTGCCCACTCCGTTGACTCCCAGAATCAGCCAGGCGTTTAGTTTGCCGGGTACAGGTTCCAGGTCAATCTGTGTAATCCTCGGCTCGATTATCTGCCTGACAAGCTGGACCAGTTCCTCCTTGGTGGCAGGTTTCTTTTCCCTTGCCAGCGAGGAGATTTCAAAGGTGGCTTTTGTGCCGAAATCGCCCTCGATCAAAAGGTCCTCAAGTTCATCGTATGTCTCTTCGGAGAGCTTGCGTCCCAGTCCGAACAGTGAGGCTATTTTCGCCCCCAGATTGAATTTCTTCATATTACCTCTGTCCTGTGGCGTATGTGCTTTGTCTGTAATAATCGAACAAATCCGAAAGCAGGTCAACAACAGATATGGCCAGCGCGCCGGCACCGGCGTATGAGGCCGCCGACATGACCGGCCGGGTTTCCCTGAACGAGGAAAACGCCACCTCCAGCCCGAACAGGGCCAGCGTCCTGGCAAAGGATCTGTAGAAATCCTTCCGCGCCCTGTCGTAGTCCCCTATATCCCCGAGTCCGGCGGGAATCAGGTTGATTTGAAGCTCTTTGGTGTCTCCGGTAAGCTGGGCGGAAAACGACATCATTCCTTCGGCGGAGGCATTCAGCCGCAGAGGCAGGGATACTCCGTCAAGATTCAGCGGCAGGCTGCCTTTGTCGGTTCCGTCTATGTTGAGCCTGATTGAGTTGCTGTCGCCCGTGACCAGAAGGCTGAACGTCGGCGACGGCGGGTCGGTGTACATCAGGTGGGTAACCTGACGGGGCCGGACTTCAATCAGTTCCGTTCGTCCGGTGTTCAGATCCTCGTAGGAGTACAGCCCTGCTCTGAGAACGGCCATCTCACCTTCGGGTTCTATTGAGGAAAAGCCCGGGATTACCGCGTCGAATACCAGGATTCCGGCGTCGGCGGGATAGAAGAAGTCCAGAAGCGAAAGAACGATCTCCGCGCTCTGAAAGTCTATCTCGGCCAGGTCGGAGAGCCGGTCATAGACGATGTTAAGTGCCTTGTCATAGACGCGGATTCTGTATCTGACCAGACGGTCGCGGGTTGTGCTTGAGAACCACAGCAGGATGTCCAGCCCGTTTGCCAGCATCCAGTCATCAAGGAAAAGGCTGTCACCGCTTTCAAACGCGCTGCGGATTTCGTCCGTGAACTGCATATAGGTGAAACTGCACGGCCGTCCAGAGTCATCCTCACCTGCATCGAAGCTTTCCAGGGCGAGGCGGGCTTTTTCAATCTCATCCGCTTCTTCTGAAGAAAGTGCCCTGTCCAGCGCTTTGCCCAGGGCGTTGTATTGCTCCGCGGCGTTTCTGGCGCTGTGAAAGGCCACAGAGGCGCCGTCATCCCTCATGTCGTAGGCAAAGTATGTTTCAAGCAGGGACGGTATGTCGAAAATGTCCAGGCCGTCCTCGATGAAACAGCCCACCGCCAATGAGGAGGCGAACAGTACCGGTGCGATTACCGCCAGAAGGATGACCGCGGCGGTTTTCTTCATTCGGAGAGACCCTGATCCTGATACCAGCGCAGAAAGGTCTCGATGAACTCATCCAGGTCCCCGTCCATTACCGCGTTGATATTTCCCTTTTCAAAGCCGGTACGCAGGTCCTTGACAAGGGTATAAGGCTGGAAGACGTAGGAACGGATCTGGCTGCCCCAGGAGATGTCCTTCTTGGCGATGGCGTGCCTGGCGTTCTCTTCTTCCTTTTTGGCCTTGTAGTATTCGTAAAGCCTGGAGCGGAGCATCTTGAACGCCATGTCCTTGTTCATTATCTGGCTCCGCTCGTTCTGGCACTGGACGACGATGCCCGACTCGAAGTGGGTGATGCGGACCGCCGAATCGGTCTTGTTGACGTGCTGGCCCCCGGCCCCGCCGCTTCTGTAGGTGTCGATGCGGATATCCTCCGGCTTGATGACGATGTCGATGCTGTCATCCAGTACAGGCGAAATGTATACCGAAGAGAACGAGGTGTGACGTCTGGCGTTGGCATCAAACGGAGAGATGCGGACCAATCTGTGCACACCGGCCTCACCCTTCAGATAACCGTATGCGTACTCGCCTTTTACCTCAACAGTAGCGCTCTTGATTCCGCCCTCATCTTCAAGGACATCGAGAACCTCGGCCTTGAAGCCGTGTCTCTCACACCAGCGGGTGTACATCCTCAGAAGCATCTGGGCCCAGTCGCAGGCCTCGGTACCGCCGGCGCCGGCGTGTACGGTCAGGAAGCAGTCTCCCTTGTCGTAAATACCGTTGAGCAACGTTTTGGTCTTGAGTTTGTCATACCGTGCATAGAGGTTGCTGATCTCGGTCTCGATTTCACCGACGTACTGGTCGGGATTATCCTCGGAGTCGTAGAGTTCAATCAGCTCGTCAAGCTCCTTTATGCTGTCGATCAGTTCCTCCCAGGGATAAATCGACTCCTTGAGACTGTTTATTTTGGCAAAGGTAGCCTCGGTTTCCTTCCGGTCGTTCCAGAAGTCCGGCTCGGCTGTCTTTGCCTCAAGCTGCGCAATCTGTTTTTTTACCGAATCCGGGTCAAAGACGCCCCCAGATGGCGCTGGTTTCGTGTCTCAACTCATCAAGAAGGTTTTTGTTTGCAAGAATCATAGGGCCCTCCGGGTTCAGCAGGAGAATGAGAGCCTCTGTTCAAAAACGCTGCCGGAGGCAATCTTCAGATCCCACTGGAGTCTGTAGCCGTCATTATAGTCCTCTTTGCCGCTATCGGCAACCGAGGCGCCCTTCTTTTCGCTTCTGAGCAAGTCCAGGGCGAACTCCTTTGTTTCCGCCTTAACCGAAATCGTGAACTCCCCGTCGGAATCAGGGATGGAGAAACGTGCTGTCTTTGCCTTTGTGCCGACGGGTGAGAGGGCCTTGCAACGCAGAGGCATGAGGACTTCGTATCTCAGCCCGCAGGGCTTGTCGGCGTTGTTGGTAATGGTGAACTCCATATTCAGACTCCCGCCCTCAAAGCAGAAGCTCTTGCTGACACGGATGTCCAGCCCGGCCTTTTTCAGCACTCCGGAACTGAAGGTCACCGTCGAATAGGTCTTTTCATCGGTCTCCATCGTAAAACGCTGCCTGTTCAGGGCGATTTCACCCTTTTCCTGGCCGTAGATCCGATCGGAGAAAACCGGAATCTGAACCGGGAGACGGAAATCAGGCAGACCGAGGTTGTTGAAAAAACAGTCTATCCCCCCGCCTTTTGTATCGAAAACCGCGGTGAAGATTTCCCCCTGCATGATCAGCTCGTCATAGCCGTCATCGTCCAGGTCGATAAGCGCCGGCAGGCGTAGTGAACGGGTCTCAAGCAGCCTGTCGATCTCGCCCAGGGTCTTTCCCATGGTGTTCCGTCTGGCAAATACGGATGGATAAAGGTAATCAACCGCCCCCATACCGCGGACGATTGCCGAGGCAACTTCGTTCTTCAGCGACTTGTCCGCGTTCCAGGCCTTGAGATACTGCCAGTAGCGGTTCATTATCCTGAAAAACCCGCGCTGTGTGGGATTTGAGAGGACTATTTCGTTCACCGACGGGTGCGAAGGGGTGAAATCATAGCCGTAGATCCCCGGAGCAAGGTATCCGCCCTCAAGGACCTCGGCCCGGAGTTCGGCCAGATCCAGGGCTGAAGCGCTGAGTTTTCTTGATCTGAGACGCTCGAAAGCCGACATTATGACATCGTAGCCGTTGCACTGCTCATAGTTGAGCTGGTCGATGTTGAGCATCACGTAGTCAAGCGGCGCGTCCCTTTCAATCCTCGCCTTCTGCACGAGCTGGCACAGGACCTCGGTCGGCCGTCTGATTGAACGGGATTCGGAAACGAGCTTTGAAATCTCGTCATTTGTAGGAATCACGATTATCGACTTGCCCAGCTCGCTCATTACAAAGGGGTTCTTGCGTCCCCTTAAGCGGTCGTCAGAGGCCGATGAGGTGGAAATGACGGCATAATCAAGTGTGCAGAGCTTGATTGTCGAGAGGGACGAAGGACTCCAGACCTGTGAGTAGGACCAGTAGCCCGACGGTCTGCGTGAGTACCGCCTGCGGATGAAGGTCGTGGTCTTCTCCACCTCGGCGGCACGTTCGGCCGACGGCAGAAGCTGCAGAGCCAGACCGTTGAAAGAGGTCGAAAGGAAATCAATCTGTCCCCTGCGGGCAAGGATGTTTATAAGAACGTTGATTTCGGGATGCGCGGCTTCGATCCACTCCATCTCGAATCCGGAGAGGGTCATCGAGACGCAGATTCCTCCGTCCCTGTACATGTCCTGCAACAGGGGCGTGAGAGTTGATGAGAGCAGGCGCTCGAGCACAGGTGCCGGAGTCCCGCTCTGAAGCTGACTGCAGATCCCGATTACTGCCTTCATTCAGCCCTGCCTATGATCTTTCTCGGACAGGAAGCCAACGCGGCCTCGGAGGCCTCGTCATCAGCGTCCTGGGAACTGTATGAAGCCAGGAAGGACTCGACCTTGAAACCTGAACCCGGGTGTTTCTTTTCACAGATTAAGCAGCCGATGCAACCGGACGGACAGCAGGCCCTGACAACAGGCCCTTTGTCCTTGCTGTTGCATGAGACAAAGTACTTCTGACCGGCGTCCACCAGGCGGATAACGCCGTTCGGGCATGCTTTCTCGCATTTTCCGCAGCCGATGCAGATATCGGTCCTGACGTGGATCCTGCCGTCCTCAAGACGCTCTATGGCACCTGCGGGACAGACCTTGATGCAGGAACCCAGACCGAGACAGCCGTATTTGCAGCTTTTGGAACCCTTGAAGAGAATGGAGGCGGCGTTGCAGTCCTCCAGTCCGCTGTAGTCGAAGTCCTTTTTGACTTCCTCGGGTGGGGCCGCGCAAAAGACATGGGCGACTCTGGGCTTGACCTCGACGCTGGCCTCACCTATGGTCTCTGCCATTCTGTCGGCCAGGGCCTTTCCGCCTGGGGAACACAGCCCGATCTGGGCGCGCCGGGAAAAGACCGCCTCGGCATATGCGCTGCATCCGGCAAATCCGCAGCCTCCGCAGTTGGCACCGGGCATCATTTCCTCAAGGGCAATGAGTTTCGGGTCCTTCTTTACGGCGAGTTTCTTATCGGCGATTGCCAGTCCGAATCCGAGGAGAGCTCCCAGGACAGCCACAATCACAAAAGGTATGAGTACAGACATGGAAGGCTCCTAGACCAGATGAAGGTTGGACAGCAGGCTCTTGTCAAAGGCCATGAAGGCTAGCGCCATGAGCCCGGCGGTGATGAAGGCAATCGGAACGCCCCTGAAACTCTTTCTGACCGGGGTCAGGTCGAGTTTTTCACGGATGTTGCTCATAAGGATGATTGCCAGGGTGAAACCGAGACCTGATGCCACACCCGCGGCGAAACTCTCCAGCAGGTTGTAGTTGTTGGTTATGTTAATAAGGGCGATTCCCAGTACGATGCAGTTGGTGGTAATCAGAGGGAGGAAGATGCCCAGCGCCTTGTACAGGGACGGACTGATCTTTCTGATGACCATCTCAACCAGCTGGACCAGAGACGCGATTACCAGAATGAAGGTGACTGTCTCAAGGTATTCCAAATGAAGCGGCTGGAGAATCCCGTAGTAAACAAGCCAGCAGATTGCCGAAGTGACTCCGGTGACGAAGGTAACCGCCAGTCCCATGCCGATGGCGCTCTCGCTGTTCTTTGAAACCCCTATGAACGGGCAGATGCCCATGAACTGGACCAGAATGAAGTTATTGATGAACACATACGTCAGGAAGATTGCGATGTAGGTCATTTTGCAGCCTCCTGATTCTGGGCTTTCTTTTCAGACAGCCGGTTGAAGAACGCCTTTAGATAGCCCATCAGCAACAGCGCTCCAGGAGCCAGGGCCATCACCCTGACCGGCCAGTCCTTGAGAAGCGGGACACTGATTACCCCGTTGAAACCGCCGATTGCGAAAACAGTAATCGTTCCCTTGCCCAGAACCTCACGGATCAGCGCGATCAGCGTGAGAGCCAGGGTGAAACCCAGTCCCATGCCGATTCCGTCAAGCAATGAGTCGGCAACCGAGTTCTTGCTGGCGAAGGCTTCGGCCCTGCCGAGGATTATGCAGTTTACCACTATCAGCGGCAGGTAGACTCCCAGAGCCGCGTAGATTGACGGGGCGAAAGCGTGGAGGAACATCTCGACGATAGTGACGAACGAGGCGATTATGACGATGTAGCAAGGGATGCGGACGCTGTCGGGAATGATGTTCTTGAGGGCGGCAATGAGGATATTGCTGCATGTCAGAACAAAGATGACCCCTGCTCCCATTCCCAGGGCATTGATCACCTGGGTGGTGACGCCCAGGGTGGGACACATGCCGAGCATGATGATGAAGACCGGGTTCTCCCTGAGGATTCCCTTGGTAAGTTCCTTGACTTTCATCAGTTGGCCTCCTTCATCGATACAAACATACTTCCGGCAAGCAGAGCCCTGGAAACGCCTGTAAAGGTCACCGAAGCACCGCTGACCGCCTCGGCGTCGGAAGCTGAGAGCATGTTCTTTCTCACCGGCATATCAGTTCCCTTTCCGATGAACTTGTCCATGTACCAGCTTTCTTCGGCACGCTTTCCCAATCCGGGTGTCTCGCTGTCGGAGACCAGTTTCGCGGCGGTCAGTACGCCCTTTGCATCGTAAGCGGCAAGAAGAGTGATTTCCCCTCCGTAGCCGTTTGCCCTCAGCGAAAGGATGTATCCCGACGGCAGGATCGGATAGTAACCCGAGACCACCGGGTTGTCCTCGACCGGCACGTAATCCCCTACCGCCTTTCCTCCGCTGACAGCCTCAAGTGCGCTTTTTAGAACGCCGTCCTCATAGTCCTTGATTCTGGGTGCGGTCAGGGCGTTGGCCAGCGAGAGCACCAGGGCGGCGCAGGCGCAGATCAGACACAGGACAAGGGCTGTTTTCGCGTAAGCTTTCATTTTGCGCCTCCCTTGACCGGTTTGACGTATCCGAACTTCTTCGGCCTGACGTACCTGTCGATTGTCGGAGTGACAATGTTCATGATTATTATGGCCAGCGACACACCCTCGGCAAGCGAACCGAAACTGCGCAGAATGAAGGTGAACAAACCGCAGCCGCAGGCGAAGATCACCTGACCTTTGCGCGTGACAGGAGTAGTCACATAGTCCGTTGCCATGAAGATGGCGCCCAGGAGGAAACCTCCCCGAAGAAGCGGATCTATGACCAGGCCGGAGAACAGACCCGTACCGTACGGCAGTCCGCCGAACACCCAGTTCAACAGGGCATAGGACGCTGCGTAAACAACCGGGATATGCCAGGTGATTACTTTCGTCGCAATGAGGAACAGACCGCCCAGAATCAGCAGAAGGGCAGAAACCTCACCTATGCAACCTCCCTGAAGCCCGAAGAAGGCATCAATCGTGTATGCGTTGATTCCGGTGGAATTCGAAAGGCTTTCGGCAAAGCGTGAGACCGGGTACAACTGGGTCTGAAGGATCTGCAGGCTGTTCTGGCCGATGAACTCACCCGAGGAGAGGGCTGTCTTTGCGAATGAAAGCGTCGTGGCTGAGGATACCGCGTCGGCATTGCCCAGCGCGGAGGGCAGAACGAAGCGGCTCATCGCCGAAGAGAAGCTGAAAAACACGAATACCCTTCCGCCCAGGGCGGGATTCATCCAGTTGCATCCGACGCCGCCGAAGGTCCACTTCACGACAGCGATGGCAAATACACTTGCCAACACGGGTATTCCGAGCGGAACGGCGGGACTCATGTTCATGCCGATCAGCAGTCCCGTAAGTACCGCCGTGAGATCCCAGAGGGTCTTTTCCTTTGAGATGAGGTTCAGCGCGTATTCGGCCGCGACGCTTGATGCAATGGAGATTGCCAGCACCACAAGAGCCCTCAGCCCGAATACGAAAACGCCCCAGATTGCGGAAGGACAGAGAGCCAGAATCACAAAGAGCATTATGCTTTGGGTATTCTGCCGGCTGTGAACATGCGGTGAGGAACTGACCTTGATCATTTCTTTGCCCTCCCCATCTTCTTTCCGAGTCTGAAGGTCTGCACCAGCGGCAACTGGGCGGGACAGCTGAAACTGCAGCTCCCGCATTCCTTGCAGTCCATCAGGTCATGGGCCATGGCACCGGCGTAGTCTCCGCTCGTGATAAGATTGTACATCATCGTCGGCTCAAGTCCTATCGGACAGGCGGCGACGCATTTGCCGCAGTGCAGACAATGCGTCTGGCGCTGCTGCCGGCCCTTGTATTTCAACGCGAGTATTCCGCTTGTGCCCTTCGTGATCGGGGTATCGAGGTCCCAGAAGGAGAACCCCATCATCGGTCCTCCGCTGATCAGCTTGTCAGGTTCCTCAACCAGTCCGCCGGCAGCCTCGATCAGGTCTCTGATTTTCGTCCCGATTGGAGCGAGGAAGTTTCCGGGATTGCGGACGCAGTTTCCGGTGACGGTGACAACCCTCTCGAACAGGGGCTTTCCGAAAGCCACAGCCTGCTGGATGGCGTTGACCGTTCCTACGTTGCAGACAATCGAGCCGATGTCTATGGGAAGCTTGCCCGAAGGAATCTCACGCCCGGTGACAGCCTTCAGAAGCTGTTTTTCGTCACCCTGGGGGTATTTCATCTTAAGCGGCGCGACCTTTATCGGATAACCGGCTTTACGGATTTCATCCTCCAATACGGCGACGCAGTCCATCTTGTTCGCCTCGATTCCGATGATGATCGAGCCGGGATTGACGATTTTGGAGATTATCATCGCTCCGTCGAGAATCGCTCTGGGATGCTCCAGCATCAGTCTGTAGTCTGCGGTCAGGTAAGGTTCGCACTCGACACCGTTGAGCACCAGGAAATCCACCGGCTTGCCTATGGGAACCGTCAGCTTGACGTTCACGGGAAAGGTAGCACCTCCCAGTCCCACCAGCCCCTGGTCCTTGATGATTCCGAGCAGTTCCTCGCCGCTTAAAGAGGCATAACCCTTCGTATCGAAAGTCGGGTCATCTTCTGCCGGTTCGGGCTTTATGAATACCGCATCGCAGCAGACGCTGTTGGCAAGCGTCACCGGCCTTATGTCGGTAATCGTGCCGCTGACCGGGCTGTGGATGTTGGCGGAAATGAAACTGGCGGCGGTGGCGATCAGCTCACCCTTGCGTACCCGGTCACCCTTGGCCTTTTGACAGACCGCGGGCGCGCCGAGATGCTGGGACATCGAGATGATCAGTTCTGCCGGGGTTTCAAGTGTTTTTATAGGGCTGTCTTTGGACAGGTCTTTCATGTCCCCCGGGTGGACTCCCCCACGGGGAAACGTCAGAAACCTTGACATCGCTTTCTCCTTACTTGGGACATTTTATAGTAAAAACCCGTTTATGGAAACTAAATCTGTACCAACACCGCCCGAAGGAAATATAATGTTGCCATGTGGGAGAAAATCCGTGAATTCCTGACCCGACGCCGCCCGGTGCATGTCTATGCCCTTGTGGGTAAAAGCGGCACGGGCAAAAGCTTCAAATCGCAGATGATTGCCTCCCGCTACAGAATCAACCTGATAATCGACGACGGCCTGCTGATCAAGGGTACGAAGCTTCTGGCCGGCAAGTCCGCCAAGCAGGAGGGAAACTTCATCACCGCGATGAAGACTGCCCTGTTCAGGGAGGAAGAACACCGGTCCGAGATACTCAAAGCTCTTCAGAGCGAATACTACAGGCGGATTCTGATTATCGGAACCAGCGAAAAAATGGTCGGGGTCATCGCGGGGCGTCTGAATCTTCCCCAGCCGGAAAGAATCTTCAGAATAGAGGACGTCTCCAGCCAGGATGAAATCGAAGCCGCCCTGCGCTCCAGATACACCGAGGGCAAGCATGTCATCCCCGTTCCGACGATTGAAGTAACAAGGACGTCCCCCGGCATCGTGTACGACTCAATACAGGTTTTCCTCAAACAGTTCGGCCGCAGGACACGTCAGAAGCCCTATGAAAAGACCCTGGTCAAGCCGCAGTTCTCCGTACCGGAACAGCAGATTCTCTCCGGAAACGTCTTCAGACAGATGATAAACCAGTGCCTGTACGACTATGACAGCACCATCAAGATCAGCAGCCTGGACGTTCAGGTGATTGACGGAAAATACAAGCTTCAGATCGGGTTGCGCTCCCCCAACCTGATTCCCGCTCCCCTGGTTCCGGAAATCAAGGAGTACATCGTCGACGCACTTGAGAAGTACAGTTCGGTGCAGATCATCGACGCCACGGTGAACATTGACCAGTGGAGTACCGGAACAATCCAGGATGTTCTTGAAAGGCGCAACGCCCAGATCGAGCAGATTCAGGAGATCAACATCCACTAAAGCCTGTTGGCGATGTTCATGATCCGGTTGTATACGGTGTTCAGGCGTTTGTTGCCCTTGAATGACTGTTTGAGCAGCATCAGGCTGTAACTGGAATTGTTCAGGCTGTCGTAGTAATCCCGGTTGGCATTGAGAAAGAAACTGTCCTTTCCCGAAGTCAGCAGCTCAACGAACCCCAGAGCCGTCCGGTCCTTCGGAAGAATCGCCAGCCGGCCGACCAGATCCAGTTTGTCGGCGTTCTGTTCGAATTCATCCAGGTGAAAGCTCTTCTGCTTGCGCAAATCCACCGGCAGGAGGTTGTCCGGCAGTTTGCCCGAGAGGTCGATTATGTTGAACAGGCTGTCCCCCCGGTGGATGAACAGACCGTTGAGAACCAGGGCCGCCTTCATGTTTTTCGGGTGCCTGCGGGCGCGGTTCTGGGCTTTTGCCAGGAGGCTGAGTTTCTCAATCGGGATGAGCACCGTCAGTTCGGATTTACCCTTTCTGGTCACGGTTTCGACAGCGTCGAGACTCTGGTTGTAGATTACGACCTTTCTGGCTCTGCCCCGGGCTTTTTCACCAGAATCCGGGTCGTTTTCCCTTTCCGTGCCCTTTGCAGAGCGGGAAGTCAGTTCTTCGTACAGTGTCGGGGACACCAGGTCCAGGATCTCCCTGCTCAGAGGCGAAACGGTGCGGGCGTACATCCGGGAAGTGCTGACGATCTCGCCTGCCAGAATGAAACGGGGCATGTTGGCGAACCAGGCGCTGCCGGGGTGGATATAGATGCTGTCCGCCGTCAGGCTGCGGTATGAATTCGCGTTGGCCTTTACGCAGACGAACTGCTTCAGTCCGGCAGCCAGACAGCCGAGGTACTCCTCCCGGCTGCCACCCTTTGACAGGACGAATCCGAGGTCGGTCACAATCTGCGATAATTGGTCCTGGACATGTTCGATTTCCAGCATTGTCTGCAGATCAAGATAGTTGCGTTCACAGAAGGTCGTCTTCTTCTGCAGGCTCTCCAGTCCGGTGAAATTCGAGAAGATCTCAAGCATCGAGCAGAAATCACCGCCCTTTTCATCGTTGAAATGCCTGTGAGCGGCCCGGGCGGCATCTTCTTCGCCGGCGGGAAGGATAAACGGGGTTCTCGTCGAGATGAAACTCACCGCAACGAGAATCTCGGAAATTACCTGGGGATAATTGACCAGCGCCTCGACAATCACCCTGCTGTGTCTGGGAGTCAGCGGGAAGCAGACCATCAGTCTGCCGACTGGAGTCAGGTGCCGGTTATCGTCAATAGCCCCCAGGAACCTCAACGTCTGTTCGGCGCTTCTGACAGCTTCGCGTGAAGGTCTGGTTATGAACGGGAAGTGTTCGTAATCGTATATGCCCAGGTCGCTCATTCGGAGGATTACCTCGGAGAGGTCCGTCCTGAGAATCTCCTCGGCCGAGTACTGGGGGCGCTCCTTCAGGTCATCCTCGGAGTAGAGCCGGTAACAGAAACCGGGACTTTGGCGGCCCGCCCTGCCCCGTCGCTGCATCGCGGAACTGCGGCTGATCTTTTCAGTGACGAGTGCGCTGGTGAAGTTGCGGTTATTGTAGAAGTTCGTCTTGCACAACCCGCTGTCTATGACTGTCCTGATCCCGTCGATTGTGACGCTCGTCTCCGCGATATTGGTGGCGACGACCACCTTGATGACTCCGCGCGGGGTCGGCTCGAAAACCTTCTGCTGCTCCTCTTTGTTCATCCGCCCGTAAAGAGGCAGTATAAGGAGTCTGCCTGCATCACAGCGCAGGGCCAGTTCCTTTACGCAGGTCTTGATTTCGAACTCACCGGGGAGGAAAACCAGGATGTCGTCGCGGTTTTCATACCCGCTTTTGGCAAAAAGTTTGAGTTTGAAGTTCACAAGTCTGACGGTCGTGTCGATCATCTCATCGATGTCCTGGGCGGAACTTGACGGCATGTATTTGACCTGAACCGGGAACACCGGTGATTTGATGGATATGATCTTCGCCCCGTCCATGAACTTCGAGAACACCTGGGTATTGATCGTGGCGCTGGAGATGATGACCTTGAGCTCCGGTCGTTGTTTGATCAGATTCTTGAGCAGGCCCAGGATGAAATCGATGTTCAGGCTCCTCTCGTGCGCCTCGTCCACCATTATCACCGAGTAGCTCTCCAGCAGAGGGTCATGCTTGAGTTCCTGCAGCAGGATGCCGTCGGTCATGATTTTGATTCTGGTGCTGGAGTCGGTGGTGTCGTAAAAGCGCATCTTGCACGAACAGAAGTGCACGCCCTCACCGGCGCCGACCTGGGTGTTTACAAAGTCGCAGACGCTCATGGCGGCGATTCTTCTGGGTTGGGTGATGCCGATCATCCGGTCATTCGCATAGCCTGCCTCAAGCAGAATCAGCGGAATCTGAGTCGTTTTTCCGCTGCCGGTGGGGCTTTCGACAACGATTACCTGGTTTTCTTCCAGTGCTTTGAGTATCTCATCCCGGTTGCGGTATACCGGAAGGTCCTGATAAATCACCGCAGCCTCTTGAGTATCGTCTCAACCGCCGTTTCCGAACCGATTTCTGCAGTTTCCCGGGTGGTCAGGTCCTTCAACATGAACGAACCGTTCTCCGCTCCGGTAACCGCGAAACGGGCCCCCTTGGACTGGGCATAGGCGTACTGATCCCGCGCTTTGGCGTTTCCCAGATAGAAGTCGCATCTGATACCGGACTTTCTGAGCCCGGCGGCCAGATTCAGGCAGGCCTGAGGCTCGGCATCAACCGGTTCGGGGAAAAACACGATGTCCGATTGGGTCACCTGTTCCTGCTCCATGTCCTCAGAAGCGGCAAGCAGACGGTCGATTCCCACCGAAGCCCCCACTCCGGGCTGAGGTCTGTTGGAGTACAGCCCGGTCAGGTTGTCGTAGCGACCGCCTGAGCAGACGGAGCCTATCGAGGGCATTTCGTCGAGGAACGTCTCGAATACGACCCCGGTGTAGTAATCCAGTCCCCGGGTGATTGAGCCGTCGAGAATGACCTTTTTATCCAGACCGGCGGCCTTGAGCAGGGAGCAGACCTGTTCAAGTCTTCGGACGGATTCCGTCCTGCCGCCGACGAGGACTGCCATCCGGTCCAGAACCTCATCGTAGGTCCCGGAAACCGGCTTTATGAAGTCCATCAGGGCCTCTGCGGCCGGGCTGTCCAATCCGGCTCCGGACAGTTCGGCGCGGACGTTTTCAGCACCGATCTTGTAAAGCTTGTCTATCGACCTGAGAACCTCGGTAGTCTTTTCATAAATCCCGCGTGAGGCAAGCAATTCGTTGATAAGTCCCCTGTGCGAGAGGTGGATTTTGTATCCTCCCGGGCTCAGGGCGTCGAGGGCACTGCACATGATGCTGAGGATCTCGAAATCCGCCAGCGGGTTGTCAGTGCCGATTATGTCGAAGTCACACTGGATAAACTCGCGGTAGCGGCCCTTCTGGGGCTTTTCACCGCGGAAAACCTTGGCTATGTGGTAACACTTGAACGGAAAGGTCAGCTCCTCCCTGTGGAGGGAAACGAAACGGGCCAGAGGCACAGTCAGGTCAAAGCGCAGGGACACGTCCCTTCCCCCGTTGTCTGAGAAGCGGAAGACCTGCTTGTCCGTCTCACCGCCGCCCTTGCCCAGGAGGACCTCGGTGTATTCCATGACAGGGGTGTCTATCGGCGCGAAACCGTAGCTTTCGAACACAGTCTGAAGTATCTGCTCCGAGCGCTTTCTCCTCAGCTCCGGCTGGGGCAGCGAATCGCGGAATCCCTTGAGTATTCTGGGCTCAATCATCTTTCATCTCCGGTTGAAAAAAACAGGCATTTATTGTACAAATCAAAAGCAACTCAAGAATAAAGAAAACTGCACTGACTGTAAAGGCACGTATGCGTATAAGATACCAGAAGGCCGGCCTCAGGATGATTCCCGTCGCCCGCGTCTACACCGAAAACGAGCATCACATAGACCCGAAAAGCATAGACAGGGATGCCATCAGGGCGATAGCCCGCCTCAGGGAAAAGGGCTTTGAGGCCTACATAGTAGGCGGTGCGGTCCGTGACCTGCTCCTGGGCAGGGTTCCGAAGGACTTCGACATCGCCACATCGGCCTCTCCCCGCCAGATCCACAGGTTGTTCTACAACGCCCGCATCATAGGACGGCGTTTCAAACTGGTTCACCTGGTCTACGGTGACAAGATAATCGAGGTCTCGACCTTCCGCGGAACATCCGCCGACTCGGATGACTCGAACAACGTCTTCGGAACAATTGAAACCGATGCCGTGCGCAGGGATTTCTCGGTAAACAGTCTCTACTACGACCCGATGAACGGAACTATTACCGACTACAACGACAGCATGGCTGATTTCCGCCGGCGCCGTCTGAGGTCCGTCCTTCCCCTGGCCACCACCTTCAAGGATGACCCTGTCAGGATGATCAGGGCCGTGAAGTACAGCGTCACCACAGGCTTCAGGATGACAGTACCGCTGGCTTTCGCCATACGCCGTGACAGGTCTTGTCTCTCCTCTGTCAGCCCCTCCCGGATGACTGAGGAAATCCTCAAGATCCTCGGTTCCGGTTGCAGCGCCCCGATAATCCGCCAGATGCAGAGGATGGGACTGCTGGCCTACATCATGCCCTGTCTGTGCGTCTATACCCGCTTCGAACAGCTTTACAACTCGCTGGATGAGCTCGATGAGAAAGTCCGCTCCTCCGCTTCCCACGGCGGCAGCGGCCCGGAAGTCGACCGCTCCGAGTTTTTCCTTCGCCTCTGCGGACCGTTTTTGGTAATCAACCCTGAGCTGGAGACACCGGAGGAGCTGCTGCGCGATATCTTCCGTCAGATCAAGGTTTTCATAGCTCCCATTACACCCCCCAACGGTGAACTTGAGACCGCCGCCTCCCTTTTCATGGAAGAAAACGGACTGGCCCTGCCCCGCTACCGCCGCAGACGCCCCGCTCCGAAATCCGCAGCCAAACCCGCGCCGGGGAAAAACCGCCGTCCCAGACCGCACAGGCCGACAAAGCCCGAAGCCCCTGCCGATTGAGCTTCGACTGAGATTGATTTAGGATTGCACTATGAACATAGACAGCAGCGCCCGTAACGAAATCCTCTTTGCCAAAGGTTTTGAGGAGCTTTCAGCCCACATAGGGGCCAACGGACGCAACGCCTTCTGGATCGTCGACGCCAATACCTCACGGATGGTCCGCCCGCTTCCCGAGCCCAATGTCATCCTTCCTCCGGGGGAAAGCGCCAAGAACTGGGATTCGGTTACCCAGATTCTCCAGGCCGCGTCCCGCGAGCGTCTGGCCGAGAACACACGCTTCATCGGTTTCGGCGGCGGTACGGTTTGTGACGCTGCCGGATTCGCAGCATCGCTTTACAACGGCGGCTGTCAGCTGACTTTGATTCCCACGACCCTGGTGGCCATGGCGGATTCCTGTCTGGGAGATGAGCACCGGGTCAATTTCTCCAATACCCGCAGCATGGTATTCAGCCGGCACCGGGCCGACCAGATTCTGATCTGCATCCAGGCCCTGGACTCCCTTCCGTCAAACACTTATCGCACCGGCCTGTCCCAGATTATCCGCAACTGTGCCATAGCCCCCGATCCGACCCTGTATGTCTTCATGATCAAAAACCGCGCGGGAATCAACTCCCGCGACCCGGAGATTCTGGGCAGGCTCATCAGGCTTTCGCTGACGATAAAGCAGGAGGTCCTGAACACTTCGCCTGTCTCACTGTCCCTGGGAAACGATTTCTCAGACGCTTTTCTACAGCATGACCGGATGAAAAACTGGTCATACGGCGAATCTCTGGCGTGGGGACTTGGCCGGAGCATCGAGGCGGGTATGAATCTGGGACTTACCGATCCGCAGTTCGGAAAGAACATCCTCAGCCTGCTGGAGTTCTTCGGATTCGACACCTCCTACCGGCTTTCCAGAGGACAGTGGCTCGATTTCAGGGATCAGCTGGCCAAACAACCCCGCAGATCCGGACAGCTTGTCCAGTTCGTCCTGCCCTGCAATCAGGGAACGACGGTGCTTCAGGCCCTTGACTGGGATTTATTGAGAGGTCTCGTCATCAGACAGGCCATCGAGCAGGAGCAGTAATGGGCGGATACTTCGACTGGGCTGCAACTTCCCCGATCTGCGACGAGGCCCTCAGAGCCTACGCCCAAACTGCGGTGACTTATCCGGGCAATCCCTCTGCCGTGCACAACGCCGGGCGTCAGGCAGCCGCATGCCTGAAAGGTTTTCGTGAGCGCTGTGCGTCAGTGCTCGGTTGCAGACCGGAGAATCTGTACTTCACTTCAGGTGGAACCGAGTCCGACTCCATTGTGCTCAACTCCGCCCTGCAGGTTCTGAGCCCCGGGCAGATTATAATCTCCAAATCAGAGCATCCCGCTATCCGGCAATACGCTCCGGTTCTCAGGCGCTTCGGCTGGCAGGTGACCGAGCTGCCCTGCCCCGGCGGTTTTGCCTCTTTGAAGCAGCTGAAAAAGCTCCTGACTCCCGACACCCGGTTTGTGTTCCTCATGTCGGTGAACAATATCCTCGGGACAATCCAGGACATCGCGGGCGCGGTTGAAGTCTGCCGTGACTATTCAACCTCAACCGGCCGGCCGATTCACGTCCACGTCGATGCGGTTCAGGCTGTCGGAAAGATTCCCCTGGACTTTTCCGGACTCAAAGCAGATTCGATGGCCTTCTCAGCCCACAAGTTCATGGGTCCCAGGGGTTGCGGGATTCTGATAAACACCGATTCATCGCTTTCAGCCCTCTCTGTCGGGGGCGGACAGGAATCCGGACTGCGGCCAGGTACTGAAAACCTGCCGGCCATAGCAGCCATGACCGCTGCTCTGGAAAAGGCAGTCGCCGAACTGGACGAAAACAGACAAAGGGCAACCGAACTCAACGCCTATGCCAGAGATTCCCTGACGCAAGCGGGATTCGAGATTCTGTCCCCGGCGGACTCGGACACAGGGCGTTGCTCACCTTTCATTCTGAACGTCTGCAGCAACTCCATTCCTTCCGAGGTACTGGTCAGGATGCTTTCCGACCTGGGGTTTTACATTTCCGCCGGCAGCGCGTGCAACAACAATTCCAGAAAAAAGACGCCCGGTCTGACCGAGCTCGGTTTCCGGCCAACACAGGCCGCCACATCGGTGCGGATTTCCACCGGACCGCTTACCACCATGCAGCAGATGCAGGAACTCTGCTCTGCAATGGCGGATTGTCTCAAAGGATTCTGATATGAGCAAACTCTATCTGCTGAAACTCGGCGAGGTCTGTCTCAAGGGACTGAACCGCTCCTTTTTTGAAAAGAGGCTGAAGAACAACCTCAAGCTGAAAATCCGTCCGTACCATTCGCGCTTTTCCCACGAAAAGGGGCGGATGTACATCGAATTCGAGGACGCGGCTCCGGATTCCTTCATCAGGCGCGTTTTGTCCACCACCTTCGGAATCGCGGGCTATTCCCCAGCCCTGAGCTGCGCCAAGGACTTCGATGAAATCCGCAGCACAGCCCTGGAGCTTCTCAAGGGAGAAACCTTTGCCGACGGCAAAGGCACCTTCAAAGTCGAAGCCAGACGTTCGGACAAGAGTTTTTTCATGAACAGTTACAAACTGGAGTGTGAACTCGGGGGCGTTGTCCTGGAAACCTACCCGCAGATGAAGGTCGACGTTCACAATCCGCAGAAGGTCCTCTACTGCGAAATCCGGGACAAGGCATACCTGTACTGCAGTCCCGCGCCCGGACCGGGAGGTCTGCCCACCGGAACCGCCGGCAAGGGCCTGCTGCTGCTCTCCGGCGGTATCGATTCCCCCGTGGCGGGACACATGATGTCAAAACGTGGCCTGAAACTCGACTGTCTGTACTTCCACGCCTATCCCTACACCTCGGACCAGGCGCTGCAGAAGGTAAAGGACCTGGCATACCTCCTCTCAGGCTATCTGCAGGGTACCAATCTTTACGTTGTCAACTTCACCAAAACCGAGCTCTGGATCAAGGACCACAGCAACGAAGAGGAACACACCCTGATGATGCGGGCCTGCATGATGAAGGTTGCCGAAAAGATTGCACGCAAATCCGAATCGGCCGTGCTCGTCACCGGTGAGGCGCTGAGCCAGGTTGCGTCCCAGACACTTGAAAGCCTCGCATACACCCAGTCGAACACAGCCCTTCCCGTTCTGCGTCCGCTGATCGGAATGGACAAACAGGAAATCATCGACCGCTCCGTGGCAATCGGCACCTACGGGACTTCCATCCTTCCCTACGACGACTGCTGCGTCATCTTCAGCCCAAAGCATCCTCTGGTCCGGCCGGACCTTCAGACCGAGGCCGAAAGTTTCAGGAACATGGGCATAGAAGACCTGCTGGAGGAAGCGGGGTCCTCGGCCGAGGTGTTTGAATTCAAAGTTGAGGATTCCTGCAGAACCGCCGACTGAGCCCTACAGGGCAACGTGCATCTTCTGCTTGATCTGATCAAGGTTTTCCTTTCCGATGGCATTGGCGCGGGCCGTTCCGTCGACTATGAATTGTCTGACCAGGTCGCGGTGCTGTTCGTAGTAGGAACGCTTTTCCCTCATCGGTTCCAGAATCGAATTGAGCTTCTCGGCAAGCAGTTTCTTGCACGCCACGCAGCCGATCTGGGCGTTTTTGCACATCGAGCAGATGTTGGGCGCCTCATCCGGGTTGAAGGTCTTCTGATAGGTATAGACCGTACAGACGTCGGGGTTGCCCGGAATCTTGACCGAAATCCTGTTGGTATCCGTCACGGCGTTGCGGACCTTCTGATTAATTACATCGGCCGGGTCGGACAGATAAATGGCGTTACCCAGGCTTTTGCCCATCTTGCTGTTTCCGTCAAGCCCGCACAGCCTGCCGACGGTCGAAACCTTGGCCTCAGGCTCGGTGATCGAGGTTCCGTACTGCTCGTTGAACTTTCTGACAATCTTGCGCGACAGTTCGATGTGGGGCAGCTGGTCCTCTCCCACCGGCACCAGGTCGGCGTTGCAAAAGGTAATGTCCGCGGTCTGGCTTACAGGGTACCCGAGAAATCCGTATGTCATCTCAGTGTAACCGTAGTTCTTGGCCTCGGTCTTGATGGTGGGATTGTGGCTGAGCTGGTTGCAGGTAACGAACATCGAATAGAAAAGGGTCAGTTCGGCAATCGAGGGAACCTGCGACTGCTGTACGAAAGTGACCTTTTCCGGGTCGAGTCCGACGCTGAGATTGTCCATCGTCACCTCGTAGATACTGTCGTAGATCAGTTCAGGACGGGCAAAGTGGGTGGTAAGGGCCTGGACATCGGCCACCAGAATCATCGTATCGTACTGATGCTGGAGCGCGACCCTCGAAACCAGGGAACCTACGTAGTGTCCCAGATGAAGCTTTCCGGTGGGCCTGTCTCCGGTGAGTATTTTTTTCATCATATCCTCCAATCAGAACCGTACGGCGGCGACTATCTGTCCGACCTCGCCCTCGGCCATGTAAAGCCCGCTCGCGCGGACCTGTTTTCCTTCAAGAATCAGCTGCTGCTTGAGTTCGGACACCACGACCGGCTGCTCCGCCCTCTTCAGTCTGGAAATATACGACAGTCTGAGGAGTTTGGAGAAGGCCTGGGCCAACTGTTCCGTTTCAAAGTCGACAATCATATTGAGTTTGTCTCCGGAGACCCAGATAAGCAGGTTCCGGATTCCGGCCGGATTGAAATCGTCCTGAAGAACCTGGATGGCCGGCAGGACCTGCGGTCTGAAACTGTACAGCGCAATCTGAGATGAAGCCATCAACTGAGCGGTTTCATCGTCGATGTATACCGGATTGAGTTCCGAAGAAGCCGTTTCCCTGGCAGCGCCGAAATCCCCGTCCGTCAGAATGACAAGCCCGTCCTGGAGTGCAGCGAACTTCAGGGTGTTTCCGGGGTCCGAATACCAGTCCTCACCTTTTTTCCGGTTGAATTCCGGGGAAAAGAGCATGCCGGCCTTGAACAGCGAAACCGGAATGTCACCCTCGATTATTCCCATCCAACCGTCGGGACCGATTGAGACAGAGGCCCGGTCAATCCGCTCAACAAGCCGGGAATCAAGGGACACCAGACTATGAAGAAGATTGGCATCTGAAACGGTGACGACGTAACTGCCGTCGGCCGGGAGTTTCTGGAACCACTGCCCATCCGTACTCAGGAGGAGCTTCGTGGCACAGGAAACAAGCACCAGTACAACGACAATCAGAAGCGCCGTCAGGGCCTTTTTCATCTGACAGCCTCAATGGACAGCCTGATTTCCCTGTCCGAACAGTTCTGAACCGGAGCATCCAGCCCGGGCACGAAATCGGCCTCTATGGCCAGTGTTTCCGTCCTCAGGTACTCATTGAACTGAACAAAGGCGTCCCTGACGTCCTCATCACCGTCCAGTTTGACGATTATCCTGTCCGAAACGTCGAAACCGCTGTCCTTTCTCAGGCTCTGGATTGTCCTGACCAGGTCGCGGGCGATTCCCTCCAGAAGAAGGTCCCGGGTGATCACTGTGTCGAATCCGACGGTAAGCTTTCCCTCGTTGAGGACCTTTACTCCCTCCAGCTCGTTGCGCTGGATGGCCAGGTCTTCCTCTTTGAGCTCAATCTCGCCCTCGCTGTAGCTGACTGTGGCGCTGCTTCCCTTGACAATCGAGGCCAGGGTCGCCGAATCCAGTTTCTGGATCTTTTCCGCCACTTCCTTCATGAAGCGGCCGAGCTTCTTGCCCAGAACCTTGAAGTTGGCCTTTGCCGTATAGCTGAGAAGCTCCTGCTCGTTCTGGCGGAATTCAACCTTCTTCACGTTGAGCTCCTCGGCGATGATGTCCTTCATGCTCGTAAGAACCCTGTTCTCCTCGGGATCCGTATCGACGAGGTAAAGCGTCTTAAGCGGCTGGCGGATCTTGAGGTTCACGGCGCTTCTCAGGCTGCGTCCGATGGTGATTGCCTTGACGGCCATGCCCATCATCTTTTCCAGCTCGTAGTCACGCAGGCTCTCGTCATACAGCGGGTAGTCGCACAGATGGACCGAAACCGGGTCGCCTTCGGTGCGGAGATTGCGGTAGATGCTCTCGGTTACGAACGGAACGAACGGACAGGCCAGTTTGACGAACGTCATCAGGACGCTGTAAAGAGTCTCGTAGGCCTGTTTCTTGTCCGAGTCGCTTTCACTCTTCCAGAATCTGCGGCGGCTGCGGCGGATGTACCAGTTGTTCAGATCGTCCACAAAGCCCACAAGCAGGTCGCAGGCGTCCTGGATGTTGTAGGTCTCAAGCGAATCCGTGACCGCTTTGACCAGCCTCTGGGTCGAGGAAACGATCCACTTGTCAAGCGGGTTGGCCAGCGTGTGCAAATTGATGCCCTCAGGCCGGAATCCGTCGAGATTGGCATATGTGACAAAGAAATAATAGGCGTTCCATACCGGGAGGATGAAGTTCTTGATGACGTCGCTGACCAGTCTGTCGGAGAACTTCAGGTCTTCGGCGCGGACAGCGGGACTGTCGGTCAGGGCGAAACGCAGGGCATCTGCCCCGAACTTCTCGATCAGGATCAGCGGGTCGGTGAAGTTCCTCAGACTCTTGGACATCTTTGTCCCGTCCTCAGCCAGGATGATTCCGTTGACCACGCAGTTTTTAAACGAAGGCTTGTCGAACAGCGAAGCGGCGATGATCACAAGCGAATAGAACCAACCTCTGGTCTGGTCCTGTCCCTCGCAGATGAAGTCCGCCGGGAAATGCTGCTCAAAGGCTTCCTTGTTCTCAAACGGATAGTGCTGCTGCGCATACGGCATGCTTCCGCTCTCGAACCAGCAGTCCAGAACGTCCGGGATTCTTCTCATCGTCCCCTTCCCGTCCGGAGACGGCCAGGTCAGGTCGTCGATGCAATGCTTGTGCAAATCGGTGACGGTCTTTCCCGAAAGTCTCTCCAACTCCTCGATTGAACCGATTACCTGGATGCAGTCGGAGGCGTCGGATTTCCAGATGGGGATCGGAGTGCCCCAGAAACGGTTTCTGGAGATAGCCCAGTCGCGGGCCCCCTCCAGCCACTTTCCGAAGCGTCCGTGCTTGATATGGTCGGGGATCCAGTTGATCTGTTCGTTGCACTCAAGCATCTTCTGCTTGACCTTCTGCACGTCGACGAACCAGCACGTCATAGCCCTGTAGATCAAAGGGGCACCGGTCCGGTAGCAGAAAGGATATGAGTGGAGGTAGTTCTCGCGGCGGACGAGTTTACCGGCGGCCTTGAGGTCCTCGATGATCTTTTTGTCTGCGTCCTTGACGAAAAGGCCCTGATAGTCGGGAACCTCGGAGGTGAAGCAGCATTCGGCGTCAATCGGACAGACGACGGGGATGCCGGTGCCCTTGAGCACTTCGTAGTCGTCCACGCCGAAGCCGGGCGCGGTATGAACGATTCCGCAGCCGTCCTCAGTGGTAACGTAATCTCCGAGTACCGTTACGAAGGCGCCCTTTGAATACAAATCCTTGAAATACGGGAAAAGCGGCTCGTAACGCAGCCCGGCCAGTTCCGAACCCTTGTACCTCTGCAGAATCTCGTAGGACTCAGGATCCTTGTAGTAGTGATCCAGCCTCGCCTCTCCCAGGATGTATTTCTCACCGGAGGCCTTGTCCAGGACCTTTACGTAGTCGATGTCCCTGCCCAGTGCCAGAGCCAGATTGGACGGCAATGTCCACGGAGTGGTCGTCCACGCCAGGAAATAGGCGTCGGAGCCCTCCATCTTGAACTTGACCGTCACTGCCGGGTCGACCACATCCTTGTATCCGCCGAGGCTTACCTCCTGATTTGAAAGCGGTGTGGCCAGAAGCGGGCTGTAAGGCAGGATATAGTAGCCTTCGTAAATCAGACCGCGGTCGTACATGGTCTTGAACACCCACCAGATGGTCTCCATGTACGGAGTGTCCATCGTCCTGTAGGCATGGTCGATATCAACCCAGCGCCCGGTACGCTCGATGGTCCGTTTCCACTCGTCGGTATACTTGAGAACGATCGAGCGGCACTCCTCATTGAAGCGGGCCACTCCGTAGTCGACTATGGCCTTGTGCCCCTTGATACCGATGGTCTTTGCCATCTCATTCTCAACGGGAAGTCCGTGGCAGTCCCAGCCCCAGCGGCGGTAAACCCTGTAGCCCTGCATCGTCTTGAATCTGGGGATGATGTCCTTGACCGTACCCGGGACGATATGTCCGTAGTGCGGCAGACCGGTTGCAAACGGAGGTCCGTCGTAAAAGACGAATTCACGGTCAGCCGGCCGGCTTTCGATTGACTGGCGGAAGACATCGTTTTTCTTCCAGAATTCAAGAATTTCGTGCTCCTGCTTCGAGAAGTCCACGTGAAGGTCTACAGGTTCGAACATATCCACTCCAATAGGCGATTTGACGTGGTCGATTATACTTAAAATTGACGCTTCATAGCAAGGAAAGATATACTGCACACATGAAAATCCCCACTCCAGGAGAAACGGTCAGGGCTTTCGCCGAAGTCTTTGCACAGAACGGTTTTTCACTGTATCTGGTAGGCGGAGCCGTACGCGACTGCTGCCTGGGCAGGAGAAACGGTGACTTCGACTTCACGACCGACGCCCTGCCCTCCGATGTACAGCGGATTTTCAGGAGGGTCATCCCGACAGGCATCAAGCACGGAACGGTCACCGTTCTTTTCAAAGGCGGGCAGTTTGAGGTGACGACCTTCCGAAGCGAGGCCGGCTACTCCGACTCACGCCACCCTGACAGGGTTGAGTTCGTCTCCAGCCTCGAGGAGGACCTCAAGCGCCGTGACTTCACGATCAATGCCCTGGCGGTCCGTCTGCCGGGGAACGAAGTCCTGGATTACCATCACGGCCTGGATGACCTGAAAACCGGACTGATCCGCTGCATAGGAGTCCCTGAGGAACGCTTTTCCGAGGATGCCCTGCGTATGCTCCGCGCATGCCGCTTTTCCGCCGTGCTGGACTTTTCCATCGAACAGGAGACTCTCCGGGCTATTTCCCGGCTCAGCCACAACATATCCCTGGTCTCAACCGAGCGGATCGCCGACGAGCTGTCAAAAACCCTCATGGCCGATTACCCCTGCAAAGGGCTTGAATACATGCGCACTACCGGGCTTCTCAAGCTGATTCTTCCGGAGCTTCAGGATTGTTTCGGTGTTCAGCAACTCGGGTTCCATCACGAAGATGTCTACGGACACTGCTTAAGCACGCTTCAACTAGCAGCCGATGCCCGCTGGCCGCTTGAGCTTCGGATGGCCTGTCTACTTCACGACATCGCCAAACCTCTCTGCAGGTCAGCCTCGGCGCAGGACGGGCACTACACCTTCTACAACCATGACGCAAAGGGAGCACAAATCACGCGCTCGATCCTGCGGCGGCTGAAGTTCTCCAACGCCTTTACCGACAAGGTCTGCGCCCTGGTGGCGAACCACATGTTCAACTACTCCCCGGATTGGACCGACGGGGCGATCAGACGCTTCATCTCCCGTTGCGGAAAGGAAAACGTCCAGGATGTGCTTCTTCTGAGGCTGGCCGATATGCGGGCAATCACCCCTGATGCCGACCCGACTCCGGTTGCCGAGCTCAAGCAGCGTATTGACGGGATGCCACAGCCGGTGCTGACGGTCAACGCCCTCGCCATCAGAGGCGAAGACCTGACCGGACTTGGCCTGAAGCCCGGTCCCCTGTATTCGGAGATCAAGAACTTCCTGCTTCAGCAGGTTCTGGACCGGCCTGAACTGAACAATCGGGAGGCACTTCTGGAAATTACACGGAAGTACCTTGAAAACCGTAACGAATAGGC
Source organism: Spirochaetales bacterium (assembly GCA_017614375.1). Lineage (GTDB taxonomy): Bacteria > Spirochaetota > Spirochaetia > Sphaerochaetales > Sphaerochaetaceae > JAAYFO01. The sequence continues at coordinate 61,514 of JAGABZ010000001.1, read as the reverse complement.
ATATATAAAAATCATGAAAAGATTCGACTCAATCCTTTTTCTGCTTGCAATCACAGCGGTTGTACTCACACTTACCGGATGCTACACCACCGACAGCTACGGCATGGGCTACGGACCGGATTACACCATGGCCTTTGCCACTGATGACGAACCGGGCAGCGGAATCGTCGATGCCGGGAAAAGCCTCCTGACGGTCGACACCCGACACAGGGTTTATTCAGACGGAGAGAGCGGTCCGCTGTATCTGGACTTTACCTCGTTTACGATGAAAACTTCGCGCACCGAAACGACGGCCTCGGTGCACCTTGTGGCCGACTGGATAACCGGCCGTGCCTACAGGGAGTATGTGGCCGGGCAGTCGCTGATTCTCGATATCGCCCCCGGATTCTACATGTACGATGCCGTCGACAGTTTCTCGGATTCCGAAAACTATCAGTACCGCAACCGCTCGAACACGGCCTTCGGACCCGGAATCGCCGCTGATCTCAAGCTTGTCCTCGGCGGCCCGTTCGCAATCGGAATCTCAGGATTTGTAGGACTTAAGGTCTACGAATTCGTCACCACAACCTATGAGGTCCTGCGTACCGACGAGGAGGACGGATACAACTGGTATGACTACCACAATGACTTCGACTCCTACTTCCTCTCCGGAATGCGCGGCGGATTCAAACTGACTGTAACCTACATCCCCCAGGACTGATTCTCAGGTTCCTCTGTTTTGTACGGGGACGGTCAGGACTTGCCCGTCGTCGTTTTTGTCTGAATTCGTGAAAAAAAGACGATTTGTCGACCCTGGGGCCCGGAAATTTCGAAAAAAAGACGACTATTTAAGGTGAATTGATATTACCGTCAGACTGGGACAAGGGATTTTAAAGCAATCCCAGGCGCTCAAGGGCAAGTTTGGCGGCGTTCTGTTCGGCGTCCTTCTTGCTGTGGCCGGTACAGGGACCGAACACCTGCTTCTGGAATGAGACGGTAAAACTGAACTCCTGATCGTGCTCCGGCCCCTCGGAGCCCGTCATCGTGTAATGGGGAATGGTTTTGAATCTTTTCTGGACGTATTCCTGAAGCGTTGTCTTGTAGTCCTTACGCATGGGGTCGTCCTTCATCCGTTCAATCGACGGAATCAGAAGCGAGAGGATGAAGCGTTTGGCCTCGTCATAACCCCTGTCAAGGAAATACGCTCCGAATACCGCCTCCATACAGTCGGCGAGGATTGCCTTTTTCTCCCGTCCGCCGGAAAGCTCCTCGCCTCTGCCGATCAGGATGTAGTTGTCGACGGTCAGGCGTTTGGCCACTTCGGCCAGGGAGTCCTCGCTGACGACGAAGCTGCGGATCCGGGTATACTCCCCTTCGCTCATGTTGTAGGTGCAGTACAGGTACTCGCTGACGGACAGAGACAGCACGCTGTCTCCGAGAAACTCAAGGCGTTCATTGTCGCTGACCTGTACCGGATGGCTTTCGTGGGCGTATGAGGAATGTGTCAGGGCGTTCTCCAGCAGGTTCAGGTTATCGAACCGCAGGCCGGAGATACGTTGAAACAACAGAAGCTCCCCTTTCCGTTTCTCGGAAATCCGGGGAGCTTCAGACTGTAAACGGGGCATTTATCAGGCCAGATTGTTTGCGAGGAACTCCACAACATCTCCGACGGTCTCGAAGGCCCTGCCGGCATCCTCGGGAATTGTGGTGTCGAATTCCTCGTCCAGGCTGTCGACCAGGTCAAGCAAATCCATGCTGTCGGCCTTGAGGTCGTTGATGAAAGCGCTCTGGAGAGTAATCTTGCTCTTGTCGATCGCGAGCTTGTCGGCGACGATGTCCTGAACTTTCTCAAAGATTTCTTCTCTGGTCATTTTATTTCTCCTCGATCTTCACAATCTGCTCGCCCTTGTAGTATCCGCACTTCGGACAGACCCTGTGGGGCAGAACGAGGTTGCCGCACTTGCTGCATACGGTGAGGGTCGGTTTATCCAGCTTCATGTTGGCCGACTTGCGGGAAGCGGCCTTTGCTTTGGATGTCTTATATTTCGGTGTTGCCATATGAAAAACCTCTTGTTCTGTTATTTTTTCACGAAGTTGAGAATAGCCAATATCGGCCAATAAGTCAACATTCGCCTTCTGTTTTGTACTTCTGACTGAGCCTTTGGGCGACGAGCGGCGGGACCATCTTTGTTATGTCGGCGCCGAACATTGCCAGTTCCTTTATCGCCGATGACCTGAGGATGAAGTAGTTCGGGTCGGTCGGGATAAAGAGCGTCTCCAGTTCCGGGTAAATCTGGCGGTTGGTCATGGCCAGTTCGAATTCGTATGAGAAGTCGGCCAGGGCCCTGACTCCGCGGAGCATGACGCTGACAGAATGCTCACGGGCGAAATCGACCACCAGTCCCTGCCAGCTGACAACCTCAATGTTCCCGATGTCCGACAGAATCTCACGCAGCATCCCCAACCGTTCGTCGACCGAGAAGAGACACTTCTTGTAGATGTTGTCGGCAACGACTACGTAGAGTTTCCCGTACAGTCCGGCGGCCCGGCGGATGATGTTGATGTGCCCGTTTGTCGGAGGGTCGAAGGTTCCGGGAAGCATCGCGGTTCTGACGTCGTTCATTTCCTGCTCCTTTCCACGAAGCCCTTCATTGCCAGAAAGGCTTCGGGAGATTCGTAGCTGACGCGCTCGACGATCGTAAAACCGCCTTTTTCGTCAGTTTCGATGATTCCGAAGACGCCGCGGCCGAGGTATGAGACCTTCTGCCCTGGCCTGAGACCGTAGGAATCACCGATTTTTTTAAGCACGCAGTCGAAGTGGCTGTAGGAACCGTCAGGTTCGGAAATCGCGTTGGCGATCGTGTCTATGGTCCCTCCGCATATGCTGCAGACTACCATAGGCTCCTGGACCTTCGGAACATACACCCTCGAATCGATGGTGAACTTCATCTCGGGTTTCTTCGGTTCGGGTCTGGGCTGCTGCTTTTCACGGCCCCTTTCCCTCGGTTTTGACCGGCTCATCACTCAACTCCCTGAAAATGCCTGACCGATCCGTCTGCTTTGACGCATATTACGTCGAACCGGACAGTCTCAAACGGACGGGGAATACTGCTCCCCTCCGCTGAGCAGAAGACGGCAAGGGTTCCCCGGATGCGTCCCAGTTTACGTCTGTCCACCATCGAGGTGATGTCCGAGACGGACCAGTTTGCAGGGAGGCTCTTTACCTCCACCGCCACCAGCGAACTTCCGTCCATGGCGATGATGTCGATCTCACCGCTTCCGGTCCGGTAGTTTCTGCTTACGACATCCCAACCGGCGGCCTTCAGATAAGAGGCCGCGCGGTCTTCGGATCTCCTGCCCTTTTCTCTGCTGTCCATAAGCAGCGCGGATAGGACCTGCGACTTACTCGGCCTTCGGAGCGTCAGCCTTTTTCTTGATCAGTTCCTTGACCTTGGCTGCCTTGCCTACGCGGTCGCGGATGTAGTACAGCTTGGCTCTTCTGACCTTTCCGTGGCGGGTGACTTCGATCTTCTCAACTCTCGGTGAGTAAAGCGGGAAGATTCTCTCGACGCCGACTCCGTAGGAAATCTTGCGGACGACAAAGGTGGTGCGGATGCCGCTGTTGTTGATGGCAATCACCAGTCCTTCGTAGGCCTGGATTCTCTCGGTGGTTCCCTCGATGATCTTGAAATAGACCTTGACGGTGTCTCCGACCTTGAAATTGAGTTTCCCTTCCTGGGTAGCCACAACTTCCTGCTCAATTGCGTTTATGATACTCATAATCGCCCCCTGTTATTTGATCTTCTTCAGTTTCGCTTTCGTCTTGTCATCAAGAAACGACTCGTCGTAAAGCTCCGGCCGGTTGGACAACGTCTTTTCCAGCCTCTTTTTCAGCCTCCATAAGGCTATGTTGGCATGATGCCCGGACAGAAGCACCTCAGGTACCCCCATCCCTTCGTACACCTCGGGCCGCGTGTACTGCGGATATTCCAGATACGGGCCGGTGAAACTCTCCTCCGAGAGTGAGTCGGGGCTGATTACCCCGTCAATCAAACGGAAGACAGCGTCTATGATGACCAGCGTGGCCACCTCGCCCGATGAAATCACATAATCCCCGATACAGATCTCATCGTCCACGTAGCGGTCGATGATTCTCTGGTCAAGCCCCTCGTAGTGCCCGCAGATGAACACCAGTTCGTCTTCGCGGCTGAGTTCCCTGGCATAGTCCTGGGTGAACTTCTTCCCCGACGGAGTGGCGAACACCACCCTCCGGTCCAGGGCTCCGATCGCGTCCAGAGCCTTTCCCAGCGGTTCAGGCTTGAGCACCATCCCGGCACCCCCGCCGTAGGGAACATCGTCACAGGTCCTGTGTCTGTCGGTGGCGTACTGCCTGAAATCAATCAGTTCGTACTCCACTATTCCGGCTTCGACCGCCCGCTTCATGATCGAGCTTTTGAAAAAGCCCTCCATCATCTGCGGAAACAGTGTCAGAACCCGGATCTTCATGTCAGCAGCGTCCCGTTGAGCAGTTCAACCGTCCGTCCGGCGAAATCGATGTTTCCGAAGTACCGGTCGATGAACGGGATGAAGTGGTTGGAGTCATCCGCGCGGACCTCGAGCATCACGCCCTGCGGTCCGTCCACATTCGAAACTACCTTTCCCACTTTCCTGCCCTGACAAATCACATCCATTCCGTTGAGGTCGCTGAGATAGTACTCACCTTCCCCGAGCGGAGCGGCCTGGGACCTGTCGACCCAGATTACGAAACCGTTGAGCGCTCTGGCTGCCTCGGGACTTTCGAAACCGGCGAAATGTATCAATACGCAGTCCTTTGCCATCCTGCATCCGTCAATCCTTGCGTTCCTCTTGACTGTCCCCTTTGCCAACAGAACGTCGGTAAGGGACAAAAAGTGCGCGCGGTCGTCGGAATACGGGTGGACCTTGACATATCCGTCAAGTCCGAAGGATGTTCCAATGATACCGGTCGCCAGTTTTCCGTCCATGTCAGTCCAGGATCTCCAGTGTGGCGTGGGTTCCGTCCTCGGTGACGCTGGCGCTGAGGATGGTCCGGATGGCCTTGGCGATTCTGCCCTGCTTTCCTATGACCTTGCCGATGTCACCTTCGCCGACGCGGAGTTTGAGAACGGTTGTGTCCCCTTCACGGACTTCATCGATCTGAACGGCGTCGGGATTGTCCACAAGGGACTTGACGATGTACTCAACCAGTTGTCTTTCCATATCTTATTCCTGAACGGGTGTGCGGTTGACGGCGATGCCCTGCTTGTTGAGCAGACCCTTGACCGTCGGGCTGGGCTGTGCGCCCTTGGCCAGCCAGTCCTGAACCTTTTCGGTGTTCAGCTGGATCTGGTTGTCGGCGTCGATCGGTCTGTAGAATCCGACCTCGTCAATCGTCTTTCCCTTCGGAGCGGTCCGGCTGTCCTGGACAACAACCCTGTAGTAGGGTCTCTTCTTGCTTCCGAACCTCTTGAGTCTCATGCTTACACTCATCTGTTCCTCCTGTCACATTCCCATCTGCTTCATCAACGCAGCCTGGTATTTCTTGTTTTTGGACACCTTCGACATCTGAAGGCGGAGTTTTTCAAATTTCTTGAGCAGCCGGTTGACGTCGCTGACGTACGTACCGCTGCCCTTGGCTATGCGCTTTCTTCTGGACGGCCCGATGATCATGTAGTTGACCCTCTCGTCCCTGGTCATCGACTGGATGATGTACTTCTCGCGCCGAAGCTCATCCAGGTGCATGTCATCCTCGGAGACCTGGCCCTTCATGCCCATCATGTCCAGAATCTTGTCGGCGCCGCCCATCCGGGTCATGCTTTCCAGCTGGTCCAGATAGTCCTGCAGGTCGAATGTCCGCTTCTCCATCTTTTCCTGGAGACGCAGGGCCTGCTTCTCATCGAACTGCTCCTGGGCCTTTTCGACCAGAGTGACGATATCGCCCATCCCGAGGATTCTGGAGGCGATGCGGTCCGGATGGAAGACCTCGATATCGGTCATCTTCTCGCCGGTACCGATGAACTTCACCGGCTGGCCGACGATGCTCATGATGCTCATCGCCGCACCGCCGCGGGTATCCGAGTCGAACTTGCTCAGCACAACGCCGGTAATCCCGACCTTTTCGTTGAACTCACGGGCGATGTTGACGGCGTTCTGGCCGGTCATGGCGTCGGAGACGAACAGCTTCTCCACCGGTTCGACGGCCGAGGCGATTCTTCCCAGCTCATCCATCAGTTCATCGTCGAGGAACATCCGTCCGCTGGTATCGACGATCAGCGTGTCATAGTGCTCTACCTTTGCGCGGACAAGGGCGGATTTGGCAATCCTGACCGGGTCCTTGATTTCCTCGGAGTGAACCGGACAGCCGACCTGGCTCCCGAGGACCTTCAGCTGATCCACGGCGGCCGGACGGATAGTGTCACAGGCTGCCAGCAGCACGCGCCTGCCCTGCTTCTGGAGTCTGAGGGCGAGTTTGGCGGCGGTGGTGGTCTTTCCGGAGCCCTGCAGGCCTTCCATCAGGATGACCGAAACGGTGTCCGGCCCCTTGAGCGCCAGATCCTGGGAGACATCGCCGCCCAGAGCTTTGACCATACGGTCATAGACGATCTTCACGAACTGCTGACCGGGGTCGACACTGGACAGGACCTTTGTCCCCATCGCCTCCTCGGCCGTCTGGTTCACAAAGCGGCGGACGACGCGGATGTTCACATCGGCGTCCAGAAGGGCGTTCTTGATCTCTTCGATGGCATCGGAAATGTTCTTTTCGGAAATCTTCGATTTGCCGGAAAGCGAACGGATGATGCCGGTGAATTTCTCGCTCAAAGTCTCGAACATAGCTTTCGTTTTATACTTCAATTGCGCGCTCTTCGTCAACAACCTATATACAATATATCCGGCTCCGAATCACTTCTCCTGCCGTCACAACGAATTGCATTTTCCAGTTTTTCCGGGCAAGGCCTTGATTATCCTTTCGCAGTGTGCTATTCTGCGAACGATAACGAAAGGAAACGAAAGAAAGATGAACATTGAACAGATTCCCAGCCCCGTTCAGGACCTCGGATTTGAACAAATCAGCAGGGATTCCATCTGCGAAGGCGTACTGCAGGACAGTCCCCAGCTCTTCATGACGGACGGCAGGTGGAACCTCCCCGCGCTGATCCTCTCAGACAACAATCCTTTTACAATCCAGGTTGCCTTCTACCCCTCGACTGTAAAGGAAGACTGCCGCAGACGCACCGTCCTGACAGGCTCGGCCGTCTCCCAGCTGGAACAGGCCATCTCAATGCTCACAGCCCTGTCGGATGCCGTCCACCCCTCCTACCCGCCGCAGGCGATCAGGGAAATCCTGTGCAACTGCGTCTGCCACCGCAGTTACGAAAGCCCCGTACCCACACAGATCGGCGTGTACACCGACAGAATCGAGTTCCTGACCATCGGGGGACTGGCACAGGGATTGGATATAGCCTCTGTGGAAATGGGAATAGCGGCCTCTCCCAACCCCGCTTTGGCCAACATCCTCTATCTGATGGGAATAATCCAGAACTACGGAACCGGAATCGGCAAAGTCCGCAGGCTTTACAAAGGCGAAAAGTCCCAGCCCAGGTTCGAAGCCGCCGGCGGAGTTTTCAAAGTCACACTTCCCGACTGCAACCGGGCCGCCGCGGAAAAGCGGGCGGTTGTATATTTCGCCTCGGAAAAGGACCAGATCCTCTCATTTGCCCGCGACCAGGGCATGGTGACCCGGCGCGAGGTCGAGGAGCTTCTGGCCTGCGGACAGACCAAAAGTTTCGGAATCCTCAAGTCGCTGTGCACAGACGGATTGCTGCTGCGGCGCGGCAGCGGGCGAAACAGCGTCTACATGCCGGTCTGATTCTATTTGAGCAGACTCTTTGCCGAGGAATCCGGGGTATTGTCCAGTTTGTAGCTTATCATCTTCGAAACACCCCTCTCCTGCTGGGTCACCCCCAGAAGGGTCTTGGCGCCCATAGCGGTGTTCTTGTTGTGGGTGATGATGATGAACTGGCTGTTTCCGGCGAAGTCCTCAAGCACGGAGAGGAAGTTGTTGATGTTGTGGGCATCCAGGGCGGCATCGATCTCATCGAGGATGCAGAACGGCGAAGGCTTGACCGCATACGTGGCAAACAGCAGGGCAACCGCCGTCATCGAGCGCTGGCCGCCGGAGAGCAGAGGCAGATAGGTCAGCTTCTCCCCGGGCGGCTGGGCCAGAATCTCTATACCGCTCTCAAGCGGGTTCTGAGGGTCGACCAGGTCAAGCTGGGCCCTGCCGCCGGCAAACACCCTGCAGAAAAGAGTACTGAAACTCTCGGCGATTTTTGAAAAGCAATCCAGAAACAGGCTTTCGCTCCGGCTGCGGATTTCGGCATAGACCTTTTCCATGTCCGCCTTGGCTTTGGCCAGATCCTCGAGGTTGGAGTTGTAAAGGTCGTAGCGTGCCTTGACCTCCTCGAACTCCTGTTCGGCCATCTCGTTGACGTACGGGATGTCGGCCAGGGCGCGCTTGCATCGGGCGACCTCCTGCTTGAGGGCCTCGACGTCGTTTGTCACCTCGTGGTTGTCGAACTCCTTCAGGCTCTTTCCGTATTGATCGAAAAAGTCCGAGTACGTCTTTGAAATCAACTCGTCGATGCTTGTCAGAGCCGAGTCGAGCTTTATGACCTCTTCGTTTTTTGAGTTGACGGCACTGACAAGGGAAGCAACCTTTTCGTTCTGGCCGGACAGTTCCCTGCCCTGTTCGTCCAGCCTGCCGTTGATTTCCGTCAGCTCATCCAGGACCTGGGTAATGAGGTTCTCTGTGTCGGTGATTCCGTCTTTGGCCCCGTTGATCGAACTCAGACTCTCGTTGACGCTGTCCTCCTCGTTCCGGACCTGATCGGACATGTCACTGTACTCGCCCTGGCGGGTGACAAGCTGGAGCTGAAGCTGCTCGAACAGGTTCTGAAGGCCCTCGAGGGCCGTTTTCGCCCCGGCAAGGTCGGCTTTCTTGTCCGCTTCCCTGAGCATCAGCGTATCGTTGAGCGATGTGCAGCGTTCCAGCTCGCTTCCGAGCAGCGCAATCCGGTCCTGCTGCTGCTGTTCGGAGGCGGCAGACTGCTCCATCTGCCTGTCCAGCGCTTTTTTCTGAGCGATGATCCCGTCCGGTTTGACAAGTTCGTCTATAAAGGTCGGAATCGAACCGCAGAAGGTCTGGAAAAGACTCTTGGTCTCCTCCGTGTAGTCGATGATCTGCTGGTACAGTTCCTCGAGTTTTTCCCTGTTCTGAGATGGATTGGCGATGAACAGTCTGAGAATCGTCCGTCCGTTCTCACGGAGGGTCTTTGACATAAGCACCAGGTTTGCGACCACATCCTTTTCGGTTTTCTGCCTCAGGACGGTGCTGTAGCCGCTGTCCTCAATCATCTCCTGCAGGCGGCGGGTGATTTCATTGGCAGTCTCGCTCAGTTTGGCTGTCAGTTCCGCCTGGGTCCGGCGGATTTCAGTTATCGCGTCCTGAGCCTCGGTAATTCCGCCCCTGGCATCGGCGGCGGCCTGCCTGTTGGCGATTATCTCGTCACCAATGGCAATCAGGTCTTTTTCGAGGTTTGAGATCGCGTCTTGGGCTTCCTGGAGTTTCGCCTCTGTTTCGTCGTAGCGGCCCTGATGTCCCTGAAGCTCAGTCTCGTAACGCCCGAGCTTGTCCCTGGCCGTTTCCAGACGCAACCGGGCATCACGGTACTGCCGCTCGTAAATCTGCAGGCTGTTTTCCAGCCCCTTCTTCTGCTCCCTCAGCCGTTCAAGTTTCAGGGAGGCGGCAGTCCTTTCCTCACGGATCGAGTCGATTATCTGCTGTTTGCCGGAAAACAGGGAACGCGCCTGCTCAAGTTCAGCGGCCAGGGCCTGCGCCTGGGAAGCTGCTTGCTGCCTTTGTCCGTCCCTCATTTCGCGCACTTTGCGGTAGGCCTGAAGCGTTGACAGCTGAAGCTCGATCTCGGCCTCTTCCTTTTGCCTGCGCAGGCGTTTGCATTCCAGCAGCTTCTCAACCTGGCTCTTTCGAGAATCGTAGGTCCGCTTGACCTCCTTGAAGAGGGCCGACACCTGTTCGATGTTCTCGTCCGTCTTTTCAATCTTTCGGCGGGCCTCGGTGCACTGGGCCTTGAAACGGGAAATACCCGCAGCTTCCTCAAATACGTAGCGGCGCTCTTCCGGCTTGTTTGAGAGAATCTGGTCGATCTTTCCCTGTTCCAGGATCGAATAGGCCGTCTTGCCCACTCCGGTATCCATGAACAGGTCCTTTACATTCTTAAGCAGCACCTGCTGCCGGTTGATCCAGAACTCCGAAGTCCCGTCGCGGAAAAGCCTGCGCTTTATTTCAACCTCTGGATAGTCGAGGTTCAGAAGATGCTCCTCGTTGTCCAGAACGAGGATGACCTCGGCCATCTGCATCGGTTTGCGGGTATCTGTTCCCTTGAAGATGACGTCCTCACGCTTCTCTGCGCGGAGGGATTTGACTCCCTGCTCTCCCAGAACCCACTTGATGGCGTCGACTATGTTGCTCTTGCCGCAGCCGTTCGGCCCCAGAAGCGAAGTGATTCCGTCGGGGAAGTCGATGCGGGTGCGGTCGGCAAAGGATTTGAAGCCGAAAAGCTCAAGTGATTTCAGGAACATCTCTCACCTTATTGACTCTTTTAATAGCAGATATTAGCCTTTTTTTCAACTTATGTACCCTGAAGAAGACCTGATCATATCAACCCTGGATAGCGCCGGCATCCTCGGAATCGACGAGGCGGGCCGCGGTCCGCTGGCCGGTCCGGTATACGCCGCCGCTGTGGTGATCGGTCAGGACTTCCCCGTCTCCTGCCTCGATGACTCAAAGCGCCTGACCGCAGCCGAAAGACTGGAGGCTGAGATTCTGATAAAGAAACACGCCCGTGCCTGGGCCATAGCCTTTGCCACCCATGTGGAAATCGACAGGATGAACATCCTCAACGCCACCATGCTCGCGATGCGCCGCGCCGCGTTGAAGATTCCGCCTGAACTGTTTTCATCCGTGCTGGTTGACGGAAACCGCGTTCCGGACCTGGGATTCGAGGACAGGATTGTCATGCCCGTCGTAAAGGGCGACGCGAAGATCCATGCGATCATGGCCGCCTCGATCCTGGCAAAGACGGCCAGGGACAGGTTCATGGATTTCTGCGACCGGCGCTGGCCCGAATACGGCTATGCGGTTCACAAAGGCTACCCCACAGCGGCCCACCGGCAGATTATCAAAGAAATAGGCCCCTCTCCGATTCAGAGAAGGACCTTCCGTTGCTGAGACTTTAATTGGCGCTCAGTTTTCCTGTTTTTCCTGCTTGTCCTGCTTCGGGGCGTTGAGCTTGATGAAGTCAAGGGCCTTCTGGAACTCGCGGACGAACTGCCCGAGGTCCTCGGGATAGACGATGATGCTCTGGCGGATGTACCGGCCGGTGTCGCTGGCAATCTTGCTCTCCACGACGTTGAGGTAGACGTCTCCCTTTATGTTTTCCTTGACGTTGAAGAAATACGTTCTGTCGTTGGCAACGAATTTAGTCGAGTAAAGCTCACCTCTCAGGCCCATGGTCCACCTCCGTCCCTATTTACAAAAACAGCACGCAGTCCCAGACTACGTGCCCTAAGCGACCGACGGGAGTCGAACCCGCATCTTCAGCTTGGAAGGCTGAGGTAATGCCGCTATACCACAGTCGCGCACGGGTAATACTTATATCCCAAAAGCCTTTCTCCGTCAAGCCTCCTCAGTGCCACTTGAAGTGCGCGGGACAAGTCAATATGCTTTGCCCATGCACGAAAAACTCCTCCGTTACGCGTCAAAGGCCTCCTCGGAACTGCTTCAGCTCAAAAGCGGCGAAGACCTGTTCATAAACACCGAACCGGAACATCTGTTCTTTGCCCGTATGGTCAAGGACGCCGCCCTCAGACTCACCCACCGCAGCGTGACGATCGTCATCCTCAAAGGCGGCAGGCCGTACGACACAGCCGTCTATGACCCGGAGGACTTCACGCTCCCCGATTCCGCGGGCAAGGTGATGCTACACCTGCTTCAGCCGGGCAAGTCCCTGTCCCCCGCCGCCGATTTCGGGCAGGCCGCACAGGATATGAGGCTGATGATGGATTACGGACATGTGGCCGAACCGGTGTTTCTTGACCGCCGCATAGCGGTACCCTGGTGCACCCTGACCTGTTACGGCGAGGACGATACCGGAAACTGGGAGGCCCTGCTCTCCCGCGTCCTGCGGCTGGATGCCCATGCAGATCTTCAGTCATGTTCCGTGCTGAACAACCTCAATGTCCGGTCCATGGACATAATCAACGGCGACTGCCGGCTGACGCTCTCCGTCCATCCCGGCAGCTTCTTCTGCCAGGCCCACACCTGGCTTTCACCCCAGAGACACTTCTTCCAGTCGGAGAATACGGACTTTTTCATGGTCAATCTGGACAGCCACAGTTGCCACGGAGAGGCACTCACCGAAACAAGTATTCTCGGCAACCGTGTCGATGCCCTCATCCGGATTGACAAAGGCAGGCTCCTGCCTGACCCCATGCAGGCCCGGCAGAGGCTCTTTTCCCGTTTCTTTCTGATAGAAGACAGCCTCAACCGCCTCTCCAGCGTACGTTTTTCAGGCAATGAACTGTACCTGACGTTCGGCCCGGGAATCCTGGACAGCCTCAGAATCCGGCCTCAGACCGAGGACGAACTGGACCCGCTCTTCAACGCGGTGTTCAAACTTGAGGTCAAGGTTCTTTTTGAGAGAATAGAAGGAACACTTTCCGACGGAAGGTCCGTCATGCTCTCCGACGGGAAATCCAGACTGTTCTGAACTCAGCTGTTGAGTGAGGCAATCAGTTTCAAACCGTTTAGGGTGTGGTTGCGCTCAATCACATCGACCCTGCTGATCAGCGGGCCTATTGTCTGGCAAAGTCCGCCGGTGACGATTACCTTTACCTTGGCACCGATTTCCTTTTCCACCCTCCGGACCATCGAATCCGCCAGACCGGCGAATCCGTAGAGGATTCCGGAGCGGATTGAGTCGATTGAAGTCCTGCCCATCACGGCCTGGGGTGTTGTAAGTTCAATTGAGGGAAGCGCGGCGGTTCCTCCTGCCAGGGCCTTTACCGAAGTAACCAGTCCCGGAGCGATTGCCGCGCCGTATACGAATCCCCTGTCGGATACCGTGGTGACGGTCATCGCCGTGCCGAAATCAAGCACGACAACATCATCCGACGGAAGCAGGGCGTGGGCGGCCGCCAGATTTGCAATCAGGTCGCTTCCCATCTCAACGGGGATAGACTCGGAAATGAGACCCGTTTTTAGATGCCGGTCAACAAGCAGCGGCTCGACGCCGAAAAGCCTGAAGCAGAGCTTTCGGAAAACCATCGTCAGGCTCGGAACAACCGAACTCACAACCGCCCTGTGCGGCGGAATATTGCCCGCACAGGCAATCAGGGACTTGATTTCGGCGTAGTACTCGTCGGTGGTGCGTGACGGGTCGGTATGGATCCGCCATGACTGTGTCCACCCGGACCCGTCGTGAAGGGCCAGTACGATGTTGGAGTTTCCGATGTCGACGGCAAACAGCATATTCCCCTCCTACAGGGCGACGGCCATACTGTGGCCGTACATCTGCGTCCTGAGAGCCTTGATGCCCTCGTCGTTGAAGTAATCATCGAAGTTCATCATCCGGTCGATCAGGCCGCCGGGTGTGAACTCGATTATCCTGTTGGCAATCGAATCGACGAACTGGTGGTCGTGACTGTTGAAAAGCACAACACCGTTGAAGTCTATAAGCCCGTTGTTCAGACTCTGGATGGCCTCCAGGTCAAGGTGGCTGGTCGGCTCGTCGAAGATCAGGCAGTTGTGTGCCTCAAGCATCATCTTGGCCAGGACGCAGCGGACCTTTTCCCCTCCGGAAAGCACCTGGCAGCTCTTTAGCGCCTCATCGCCGGAGAAAAGCATACGTCCGAGAAACGAGCGTATATAAGTCATGTCGTCAGCGTCGGTGTACCTGGCCAGCCAGTCGCAGATCGGCAGGTCGGTGTCGAACAGCCGGCTGTTGTCCTTCGGGAAATAGCTCTCGGTGATGGTCTGACCCCAGGTATATGTCCCTTCGTCGGGCTCCATGTTCCCGCTGATGATCTCAAACAGTACCGTCTTGGCATAGTGGTTCGGGCCGACGAAGGCGACCTTGTCACCGGGGTTGATAGTCAGCGACAGGTTGTCCAAAATCTTTTCCCCGTCAATCGTCTTTGAAAGCCCGCTGATGCCCAGAACGATGCGCCCTACCTCACGGGCCGGCTTGAACGCCACGTACGGGAACCGCCTGGAAGAGGGTTTGATATCGTCGATTGTAAGTTTCTCGATGAGCTTCTTGCGGCTGGTGGCCTGTCTGGCCTTGGCCACATTGCTTCCGAACCGCTGGATGAACTCCTTCAGTTCGGCAATCTTCTCGTCCTTGCGCTTCTTCTCGTCCTTCATCTGCTTCAGGGCCAGCTGGCTGGACATGAACCAGAAGTCGTAGTTACCGACGTACAGCTGAATCCGGCCGAAGTCGGTGTCGCAGATGTGGGTGCAGACCGTATTCAGAAAATGTCTGTCGTGGGAAACGACGATGACGGTATTGTCGAAGTGGGACAGGAAGTCCTCCAGCCAGTGGACAGATTCCAGATCGAGGTGGTTCGTAGGCTCGTCGAGCAGCAGAATGTCAGGATTACCGAAAAGGCTCTGGGCCAGCAGGACGCGGACCTTGAGGTTGTCCTCGATGTCGGCCATCAGCTTGTCATGAAGTGAAACGGGAATCCCTAGCCCGTCCAGAAGCACTCCTGCGTCCGATTCGGCCTCCCAGCCGCCAAGCTCGGAGAACTCGGTTTCCAAATCGGCCGCGCGGATTCCGTCCTCGTCGGAGAAGTCCTCCTTCTCATAGATGGCGTCCTTTTCCTTCATCACCTGATACAGATGCTCATAACCCATAATCACCGTCTCAAGGACAGTATGGTCGTTGTAGGCGAAGTGGTTCTGCTGAAGGACGGCGATACGCTCGCCCGGGGTGACGATGACCTCGCCCGAATCGGGCTCGATCTCTCCCGAGAGAATCTTCAGAAAGGTCGACTTGCCCGCCCCGTTCGCGCCTATGATTCCGTAGCAGTTCCCGCTGGTGAACTTGATGTTTACGTCCTTGAACAGAACCTGTGTTCCGTATGAAAGGGAGATGTTCGAAGCTGTAATCATTGGCGTCTCCTGGGCTGAAGGGCAAAAAAAACAGCCAAACGGCTGTTTTATAGTCCCAAGCGGAATCGAACCGCTGTTTAGAGACTGAGAATCTCCTGTCCTAACCCCTAGACGATGGGACCATGTCAAAAAACAACTGGGATGGAGGGATTCGAACCCCCAAAGGCAGAACCAGAATCTGCAGTGTTACCATTACACTACATCCCAATGCATAGGGAGAATAACCAAAAGGGCTCAGTTTTGTCAAGGCGCACTCTCAGGCCTTCTTGAACGCCGCAACCCTCGCCGAGGCGTTCAGGTCCAACTCTGAACGCTCCCCCATCACCAGATACCTGTACCCCAGGCCGGCCACCATCGCAGCGTTGTCCGTGCAAAGCTTCAGTGACGGGAAGTTAACCTCTATTCCCCTGCTCTCCAGCGCCTTCAGTTCACTTCTTAAAAGCGAATTCGCCGCCACACCGCCGCCCGCGCTGAGTCTGGTCAGCCCGGTTATCTCCAGAGCCCTGATTACACGCTTCATCAGTATCCCGACGGCGCAGCGCTGGAAAGACGCTGCAATGTTCTCCGGCGTGGCCGGCTCGCCGGTGGAGAACTTGTCCAGCTGGTTTATAACCGCGGTCTTCAGCCCCGAATAGGAGATGTCCAGCGGGTTGTCCAGAGAGGGACCGGGAAAGAGAAAAGAGTTGGGATTGCCGTTTCTGGCCAGCCTGTCGATCATTACGCCGCCCGGATACCCGAAGCCGTAGTGTTTGGCAACCTTGTCAAAGGCTTCGCCTATGGCATCGTCGGTGGTGGTTCCCAGAACATCGATATCATCAAATCCCTTTACGGTGCAGATCACCGTATGGCCGCCGGAAACCAGGACACCCAGGTAGGGATACTCCTGAGGATGCTCAATCTGCGGAGCATAGAGGTGGGCCCTGATGTGGTCGACTCCGATAAAGGGAATCCCCAGTCCCGCAGCCAGACCCTTTGCGAAGTTGACACCCACAAGCAATGATCCGAGCAGTCCCGGCCTGGAAGTCACTGCTATGGCGTCAATCTGCCCGAGTGACAGTCCGGCCTGTCTGAGGGCGCTGAGTGTAACCTGGGATATCCATTCGGTATGCAGGCGGGAGGCGATTTCGGGAACCACACCGTCATACGGCCTGTGAAGTTCAATCTGTGTTGCGATTACATTTGAGAGGATTTGTGAACCGTCACGGACGACGGCTGCGGAACACTCGTCACAGGAGGTCTCGATACCAAGTACGTTCATCAGTACTCTCCTACGGCCACTATTTCCTCAACCAGCCCGAAGTCTTCGGCAAATCCTCTGTTGACTTTGCAGAAAGGGAACTGGACATCGTAAAAGAGCATGAACATCTCAAATCCGTCCGGCAGGCAGTTGTCGAAATACTCGGCAACTTTTCCCGAAAACAGCGGACAGCTCGGCTGGACTCCGCGCGAGACGCTGGGGGCCCCGAAACCCGACATCCCTTCCGAGACACCGTTTCCGCGCGGCCTGCGCACACTGATTTCCAAAGGCTCCCTGCCCATTAATCTCCCCTGTGTTTCCCCATTATATCGGCCCGGCGCTTTTCGTCAATCTCTTGCGCAAAAACCATGATTCATCTATAGTGGCTTGTGCGCCAAAGTGGCTCAGGGGCAGAGCAGCTCACTCGTAATGAGCAGGTCCTCGGTTCGAATCCGAGCTTTGGCTTAAGGCTTCCTCAGGGAGGCCTTTTTTCTTGCTCTGCGCCCCCTCTCCGGCCTTTTGAAAAGCGGCTTCATCAAAAATGAAGAAATAGTGTTGTTTTGATGAAAATTTTCATCAGAATTGGTAGAACAAGTGTTAATTTGATGAAGACAGAGGCATCTGGTTCATTCGGTCAGGCCTTGCCCGAAAAAGATTCGGGGTGAATTCAGGCCTGGAGTTCTTTGAGGTGCTTCTGGATTTCGTGGTACCCGGAGGGCAGACCGTCGCGAAGCAGGCTCTTTCGCATGTTCTTGAAGCGGTACATCATCTCATCGGCCCGCTTAATGGCGGTCTGGGTGATTTCCTTCTTGGGGTCGTGGATGGCATAGCCGGTGGAGATGAACGGCAGATGCGGAGTAACCGACCTTCTGGAATCAATCATCGCATGCAGACGGCTGAGCGCCGCGTCCGGATCCCTGAGCTCCCCGTTGCAGATGACGCAGAACTCATCCCCTCCCGTGCGGTAGCAAAGACCGTCCGAGATGAAGCAGGACTGCAGCGTGCCTGCCACAATCTTCAGAACCTCGTCACCGAAGAGGTGTCCGAAAAAGTCATTGCACTGTTTGAAGCCGTCGATGTCGACGTTGATAATCGTAGTGACCTTGTCCAGGTGGCTGATGCGGTTGTCGTAAGTCTGCCGGTTCAGGACCTTTGTAAGGCTGTCCGAACAGCTGACAGTCCTTTCGTGCAGGATGTACAGGAAAAGCAGCAGAATCGAGACCGAGAGAAAGTCCACCTTGACCGAACTGTCGATAAACTGAAGCAGCAGTCCGCAGAATAGAAAGACGATGATAAACACCGCCTGGGGGAAGATGTTTTTGTACTGGTAGGTCTGAAAGAAACGTATGAGCCCGCAGATCAGGCAGAGGCTCTCGGTCATGTATACAAGGATGTAGAGGAAGTACAGTTTTCCGTGTTGGTAATGTAGCGTCGAATCGAAGTAGAAAACGAATCCGAGCCAGGCGGAAAGACCGATAAGCAGAAAATTGACAAACACAACGACGAGCATGATCCGCTTCAGTAGCCGGCTCTCAGACACGGTGGGGATGACTGCCAGCGGAATCGTCGGGGCGAGGACAAGCTCCATACACTTTACGAACATCCGGACAAACAGCGGAACCGAAGTGTTCTGCAGATATACCGCGAGCCACTCACAACAGGCAGCAACGGCAACCAGGGCGTATCCCAGACTGAAGCGTTTCTTCTTTCCCGCGGGCAGAGTCGGGTTGCTCAGCACGACCAGTTCGATGCCGGCCATGGTAAGCAAAGTTACGATTAGAACTCCGGTGAAATAACTGGACAAGACTCCCCCACGTATCCTTTCTGTAATCGCCGCCGGAGAGGCGACATCGACAACTATCCCCCATATACAGATATATGTCAATATGAATATTCCGCTACTGCGGATTCGGGGACAAAATCCTGTACTTACGGATCAGGCATTATATAAACCAAAATACAACTCGTATTTTCGGTTTATATGTAATTTCTTGTCTTTAAAGATATTCCGCGATAACAGAAATTGTACGTACCAGGGGAACGAAAAAGGACCGGCCCCCAAATCGAGGTCCGGTCCGTAAGCCTTTCAGGATTGCTCTGGACTTACTTTCTGGCGATTGCTGCCTGTGCCGCAGCCAGTCTGGCAATCGGCACTCTGTAAGGCGAGCAGGACACGTAGTTGAGATTCAGCGTCTGGAAGAACTGGATGCTGTTCGGGTCTCCGCCGTGTTCGCCGCAGACACCGAGCTTGATGTTCGGGCGGACGCTTCTGCCGAGCTCGGCAGCCAGCTTGACCAGCTTGCCTACTCCGCCGACGTCAATCGAGGCGAACGGATCGCGCTCGTAGAACTGCTTGTCGTTGTCGTTGACGTACGGTCCGAGGAAGCTCGCCGCGTCGTCTCTGGAGAATCCGCAAGTCATCTGGGTCAGGTCGTTGGTTCCGAAGCTGAAGAACTCCGCCTCCTTGGCGATCTCGTCAGCGGTCAGGGCTCCTCTGGGAACCTCGATCATCGTTCCGAGCTTGTACTCGATCGTCTCCTTCTTTTCGGCGAAGATCTTCTCAATCTCGGAGATGGCGTGCTTCTTGCAGAATACGAATTCCTTGTAGTTGCCTACCAGCGGAATCATGATCTCGGGATGTACCTCGATGCCGCGGGCGCGGACGTTGAGGGCAGCCTCGATGATTGCGCGGACCTGCATCCTGAGAATCTCGGGATATACGATTGCCAGACGGCAGCCTCTGAATCCGAGCATCGGGTTGAACTCAGCCAGCTGGTTGCACTTGTGAACGACCGCCTCCATGGAGATTCCCATGGTCTGGGCCATTTCCTGCCTGCTCGGCTCATCCTGCGGGAGGAACTCGTGCAGCGGCGGGTCAAGTAGCCTGATGGTGGCGGGCAGTCCGGCCAGTTCGGTGAAGATTCCCTCGAAGTCCTCTCTCTGCATCGGCAGAATCTCGGCCAGGGCAGCTTCCCTTTCAGAGAGGGTGTCGGCAAGGATCATCTTTCTCATGGAGATGATTCTCTTTCCGCCGAAGAACATGTGCTCTGTTCTGCACAGTCCTACACCCTCAGCGCCGAGGAGCTTTGCCACATGGGTGTCGTTCGGGGTGTCGGCATTGGTGCGTACGCCCATTGTCTTGAGCTCGTCGACGTAACCCATGAACTTCTCGTAGTTCTGGTAGAGGTTGGAATCAGCGGCCTTCATCTGTCCCTTGAGAACCTGCATGATCTCGGAATCCTTGACGGTGATCTTCTGTGCATAGACGTTGCCGTTGAAGCCGTCGATGGAGATGTAGTCGCCTTCCTTGACCTTGATTCCGTTTACGGTGAAGGATTTCTCCTCCTCGTTGATCTTGATTTCACCCGCTCCGGAAACGCAGGGGCATCCCATGCCTCTGGCGACGACGGCCGCGTGGCTCGTCATACCGCCGCGGCAGGTAACCACTCCGCGGGAGACTGCCATGCCTCCGATATCCTCGGGGCTGGTCTCATGCCTGACCAGGATGACGTCCTTGCCCTGCTTGGCTGCCTTTTCGGCATCGGCGGCGGAGAAATAGACCTGTCCGCAGGCTCCGCCCGGAGAGGCGTTCAGTCCGCTGGTAACCGGCTTGATGTTCTGATCCTTAATCAACTTGGTGTCGAGAATCGGAGCAAACAGCTTGTTGAACTCACCGGCCGGAACGCGGGAAACAGCGGTCTTCTTGTCAATCAGGCCCTCTTCGACCATCTCGACCTGGCTTCTGAGCCAGCTGAAGACTGTTCTCTTTCCGCTTCTGGTCTGGAGCATGTACAGGCGTCCTTCCTGGATAGTGAACTCAAGATCCTGCATGTCCTTGTAGTGGTTCTCGAGAATCCGGCGGATGTCGACCAGCTGCTCGTAGCAGGAGGGGTTGATTTCTTTGAGGGTCTCGATCTTGTTCGGGGTTCTGATACCGGCCACGACGTCTTCGCCCTGGGCGTTCATCAGAAACTCTCCGAAGAACTTGTTCTCACCGGTGGCGGGGTCTCTGGTAAAGGCAACTCCGGTTCCGGAGGTGTTGCCCATGTTTCCGAAGACCATCGACTGGACGTTTACCGCGGTTCCGAGAAGTCCGCGGATGTCGTTCATCTGGCGGTACTTGATGGCACGGGCGTTGTTCCAGGAGCCGAAAACGGCGTTGATTGCCCTGAAAAGCTGATCCTGCGGGTCAGTCGGGAAATCCTCTTTGGTGTGGTTCTTGTAGATTACCAGATACTTCTTCACCAGTTTCTGCAGGTCGGCGACATCCATCTCGGTGTCGAGGGTGATTCCCTTCTCTTCCTTGATCTCGTCGATGGCTGCCTCGAAATTGGCGTGGGGAACGCCCATTACGACGTCTCCGAACATCTGGATGAAACGGCGGTAGCTGTCCCAGGCGAAACGGTCGTTGCCGGTCTTCTTGGCCATGGCGTCAACCGAGTCGGGATTCAGACCGAGGTTGAGAATCGTGTCCATCATTCCGGGCATCGACTGTGCGGCTCCGGAGCGGACTGAAACAAGCAGCGGGTTCTTCTTGTCGCCCAGCTTGGCGCCCATCAGATCCTCCAGTTTGTGGAGGTTCGCGATGACCTCTTCCTTCATACCCTCAGGGTATTTGCCGTCATTTTCGGTGAAATAGGCACAGGTGGCGGTGCTGATGGTGAATCCCGGAGGTACGGGGAGCCCGATGGCCGTCATTTCAGCCAGGTTGGCGCCCTTTCCGCCGAGGAGATCCTTCATTCCTGCGGTACCTTCTGCCTTTCCGTTTCCGAAAAAGTAGACATACTTCTGATTCTCAGACATAAGTTCTCCTTTAATCGTTTTTGGACTTTGAATTGCCTAGTAAAAATACCGGGAAATATTATGACAGTAAAACCTTAAGAGGTCAATGAAAAAAAGCTCCCGGAAAGCGGGAGCAGTTGTTAATCTGTTTTGTCAGGGTTGTGTCAGGGTTCTGTCAGGCCACAAAACCGCTCAGCGCGGCGAATTCCGGGTCCGCGGCCAGGTTTGACATGGCCTTTTTCTCAATCTGGCGGATTCTTTCCTTGGTCAGGCTGTAGATATCCCCGATGTCTTTCAGGGACATTGGTTCGTGGTTGTTGAACCCGAAGCGCAACTCCAGCACTTCCCTCTCCTTCGGGCAGAGCCTGGTCAGAGCCTTGGCGACCTGGCTGCGCATGTCGTCCTTCTCCAGGACCTCCTGCGGTTGGGGCAGCTCGCTCTCGATGAACTCACCGAACTCGGTATCGGTCGAACCGGCAACCGGGGCATTCAGCGATGAAACATCCGAAGCGTAGGACAAGAGGGCCTTCACGCTCTTTTCATCCAAGCCGGAACGCTTTGCAATATCCGAAACACCGGCGCTCTCTCCCGTTTCCTGCTCAATCGCGGAAGCGGCCTTCTGAACCAGTGTCAGGTCGGCGTTCTTGTTCATCGGCAGGCGGATCATCCTGGTCTTTTCGGCAATGGCCTTCATGATAGACTGGCGGATCCACCATACGGCATAGCTTATGAAATGATAACCCTTGTCCGGGTCGAACTTCTCCACAGCGGTCATCAGTCCGATGTTTCCCTCGTCAATCAGGTCCGAAAGGGGGATTCCCCTGTTCTGGTACTGCTTTGCGATAGAGACAACGAACCTCAGATTGGCCTCAACCAACCTGTTTCTGGCAACCATGTCACCTTTTGCCGCCCTGCGCGCCAGATCATACTCCTCCTCCCTCTGAAGCAAAGGAATGCGGTCAATCTCGCGAAGGTACATCGAAAGATGGTTGAATTCTGCCTGATTGGTATTGATCATTGAAAGCTCCATGGCCTTTTTGTTGCAACATGCATGCCAACCCCTGGACAACATCAAAACGGCGTTATCCTGACAATTCCCGGGCTTTGCGTCACTGAAAAGACAAAGAAAACGGGTCAGTTTGACCCTAAATGGTAAGCACAACTAAAAACTGTGTCATTTTGACCCAGTGGAGACGGACAAATCCCCAACCGTGTCATCCTGACCCGGAAAATCCAGATCCGAGGGAGTAAACGGAAAGTCAATCCGTACCGTCTTGGCCCACTCCATCATGTCCCGCACGGCGAATGGCGAAGACTCCAGGTCCTTTCTAATCTCCAGCCACCTGTCCCGGATCAGGTCATAGACCATATCCCCCTCCGGGAAAAGCACCTCCGGCCTGCGTTTGCCCAGCAGATAGGAAGTGAACTGCACGCTGTAAAACGTAATCCAGTCCTGACTTACATCCGGCTCCGAAGCCCGGACCAGAAAAGCGTCGCAGTAGCATTGAAGCGCGTTGGGCAAATCCCCGTCCCTGAAAAACGAACCCGCCAGTTCATAAAAGAACCGGTCATAGGCTTTCTTTTCGCAAATACAGGGCAGGCAGCTCATTCTCACCTCAACGCCTGTAATATAACCACGAATTTAGCAATCGCCAAATGATTCCATATCACTTGCCCCCCGGCGGTCTTTAAACTATATTAGTGCTGACTGAAAAAGTCCGATCAAGGAGATGGAAATGAATATCAAGCCATTGGGAGAAAGAGTTCTCGTCAAAATCGAGCAGTTGCAGGAAAAGACCGCCAGCGGAATCATCATTCCCCAGACAGCTCAGGAAAAGACCCAGACCGGAGTCGTCGAGGCCATCGGCGATGAGGTAAAGACCGTCAAAGTCGGGGAAAAGATCATGCACGACAAGTACGCCGGCACCTCGATCAAGATTGACGGACAGGATTACCTGATCCTCAACATCAAGGACGTCCTGGCTGTCATCGGCTGAGAACCTTCCATAACCCAGGCCCCGGCATTCCCGGGGCTTTTTTGTGCCCGGATTCCAGGCTCGGTGGGTACAAATTCCCACTTTTTCGCAAATCGCACCCACTTTATTGGGTAGAAAAATCGTTTTCCCTCAAAAAAGTCCAACGCGTTGGGTAAAAATCTGACTTTTTCGCGAAAAAAGTCCAATTCTCATTTTTGGGCAAGGCCTGACCCACTCCTCAGAAAATCAGGGTCAATTCCCTGTTTTCATCAAAACAACACTTGATGACCTCAAATTGATGAAAACTTTCATCAAAACAACACTTGTTCTTCTCATTTTGATGAAAACACTATTCGCAGCAGGAAGATTTATCTCCGATCAGCTGTAGAGGAAGGACTCGATTTTGTCGCAGATGCCGGAGGTGTCGGTATCGGGATGGTAGCTTTCAGGCAGGGCGCGGATCATCGAGGCGCCGTAGCCCTTTGTCACTATGCGGGAATCCAGGATGAGGACTATGCCCTTGTCTGTGGCGCTGCGGATAAGGCGCCCGAAGCCCTGTTTGAGTTTCATCGTCGCCTCGGGGAGCAGGAGGTTGAAGAAACCGCTGCCTCCCTCATTCTCGATTTTGCGTGAGCGGGCCTTGTTGATCGGCTCCGCAGGCGACGGGAACGGGATTTTGACTATGATCACCAGCCTCAGAGTATTGCCGGGAGCGTCAATGCCTTCCCAGAAACTGCTAGTGGCAAAGAGCACGCTGTCCGGGTCCTGCTTGAAAGCTGAGAGCAGATGAAAGCGGTCCAGCTCTCCCTGCACCATCGCCCTGATACCCTGCTTCTGAAGCTCATCTTTAAGCATTGAATGGACATACTCCATCATGCTGCGGTTAGTGAACAGAATCAGCGCGCCGCCGTTTGAACTGAGAACAGCCGAGCGGATTGCATCCACATTGTAGTCCAGATACTTCTGGCTTACCTTTTCGGTAAACTCCGGGGCATCGGACGGAGTCAGCAGAAGCAGATTGTGTCTGAAATCAAACGGTGAAGGGGCCGTCATCGTCAGATAGCCCCGGTCGGGAACCGGAAGCCCCACCCTGCTGCCCCAGTAGGCGAAATTGTCGTTGAGATTCAGCGTCGCGCTGGTGCAGATCACAGTCTTCAGCTTGGCAAACAGTCCGTCCCTGAGCCTGTCGGCAATCGAAATCGGTGAGATGCAGACCTCAAAGACCCTCTCACGCTTGATTTGGGTCTCGCGGATGAAATGGACATCGTCAGTCCAGTGGTCCAGGTCGATGAACTCGGACAGTGTATCGAAACAACTGTGGACCCGGTTAGTCAGGGTATCGAACTCCTGGACAGGCATTTCCTCCCCGTCTGGCATCTTCAGTGATTTTGAGAAGGACTGAAGCAGCAACACCAGTTGTGAGGCGACCGAGCAGATATTGCCTGCCAGTTTGCGGAATTCAGTCAGAACAGGAGTGTCGGGCTTCTGGACCAGGATACTACGGCTGCCCGGGGCTTTATCCGCAATCAGGGCCGAGAGATACATATCAAGCGTCCCCATCTCGAGATTGAGCGCGTTGGCCTTTTCCCGGATTGAGTCGGCCAGACCGTCCTTGCTGCAAAACGGCGTGAGGGTCTCAAGCAGGCTCTGCTTGGAGTTGAACCGGGCACGGAGCATGAAGCCCAGCTGCCGTGAGACGTTGAATGAACTGTACACGCCAGAGAACAACTCAGTGGCGTTCTGCTCGATGTTGTGCGCCTCGTCGATGACAAGCCTCGAATATGGCGGCAGGACACCGTCCTCGGAGAAATCGGCGCCGTCTGCGTCCCGGCGGGCCGCGTCGGTGAACAGCAGATGGTGGTTGGTAATCAGGATGTCGGCCTTCAGCGCCTCATGTTTTGCCTTTTGGTAGAAGCACTCACGGATGAAGGGGCAGCGGTGTCCCTGACACAGATCTGCGTCGCTGAAGGTGGCGTTGTACACATCCTGATTCAGCGGATAGGGATAGTCCTGAAAAAGGCCGGACTCGGTTTCCGAGACGAATTTCCGGAATTTCGAGAGGGTAATGTCTTCATCGTCGGCAAAAAGCGGGATGTCCTTCATCGCCTCTTCCAGACGCCTCAGGCAGACGTAGTTGGAGCGTCCGAAAAGCAGGCTGACGGCGCAGCTGTGCCCTCCGGCTTTGAAAAGCTGAGGGATGTCCTTCTTGGACAACTGCATCTGCAAGTTTTTGGTCGCCGTGGCTATGACGGTCTTTTCCAGTTCCTCGCCTTTCTGGGCATTTATAAGAGCCGGAACAAGATATGCAAAGCTTTTGCCGATGCCGGTGCCCGCCTCGATGACGGCGATGGAGTCCTCTTCATAGGCCTTTTGGACCAGCAGGGCCATATCAAGCTGGCCCTGTCGGAACTCATAGCCTTCAAAGGCCTCCGAGAGCAGTCCGTCCTGATCCAGATACCGGTAGACGTCCGGGAATTCACTCATTCTCGCTGAGTTTCCTAAGCAGGGTCTTTCGTCCGATTCCCAGGATTTCGGCAGCCTTGGTTTTGTTTCCCCTGTTTCCGGCCAGGGTGGACTCGATGACAATCCTCTCGGCCTGGGACAGGGTGGAACCGACGGGAACCATTATGAAGCTCTCCCCTTCAGCCGTTCCGCGGATTCTGGGAGGCAGGTCTGCGACATCAATAACACTGCCGCGGGACATGACCACGGCGCTTTCCACGCAGTTCTGAAGTTCCCGGATATTGCCCGGCCAGTCGTATTTGTACAGAAGTGATTTCGCCCGGGCGGAAAAGCCCTCAATCTCCCTGCCGTTGCGCTCACTGAAGCGCTTGAGGAATTCAGTCGAGAGCAGCAGGATATCGTCCTTGCGCTCGCGAAGCGGCGGAACCTTGATTGAAACTACGTTCAGGCGGTAGTACAGATCCTCGCGGAAACGGCCCAGCCTGATTTCCTCCTCCAGATTGCGGTTCGTCGCGGCTATGATGCGGACATCGACGTTGAGGGTCTTTTCACCCCCGACCCGCTCGAACTGCTTTTCCTGAAGCACCCGGAGAATCTTCACCTGCACCGCCGGGCTGACCTCCCCGATTTCATCGAGAAAGATAGTCCCCCCGTCGGCCAGTTCGAAGCGGCCTTTTTTCTGTGAGATGGCGCCGGTGAAGGCCCCTTTTTCATGTCCGAAAAGCTCGCTTTCAAGCAGAGTCTCCGCCAGGGCGCTGCAGTTGACCTTGACAAGCGGTCCGTTGCTGCGGGATGAGAGGTTGTGCAGGGCATCGGCGACCAGTTCCTTGCCCGTGCCGCTTTCGCCGGTAATCAGGACCGATGTGTCGCTCGGGGCGACCTGCCTGATGATATCCATCATCCGTCGCACAGGGGCGCTGTTTCCGATGATTCCAGTATCCGTCTGCCGGCCCTTGATCTGCTCAAGTTCCCTTGTAAGGGCACTGTTGCGCTCAATCAGTTCCAGATTGTCGAAAGTCCGCTTCACCAGCAGGTTCAGATGGTCTATATTTACAGGCTTGGTAAGGAAATCCACGGCGCCGTTGCGCATGGACTCAACAGCAGACTCCACCGTCCCGTGACCGGTCAGCACCACGACGGGGATGGTCGGATAGGTGCTGTTGATCTTCTTTAAAAGCTCGTCACCGGACAGACCGGGCATCCTGAGGTCGGTTATGACGAGATCCACGTGGTTCTCGTTCACCTTGGTCCAGGCCTCTTTCCCGTCGGCGGCGAGAATGCAGTTGTAGTCCTCCAGCGCCAGGGCAAGTCCCTCCCGGATGTTACGCTCGTCGTCAGCTATCAGTATCGTCCGCTTCATAGGCACCCTCCGAAGGCCCCTTGTAACCGATTTTCATTCTCTCGTCCGCGGGAACAGGGAATGACAGGACGAAACTCGTCCCCTCGCCCACCTTGGACATCACATTCAGGTCCCCCCGGTGCTCCTTGATGATCTTGAACAGAATCGTCAGCCCCAGACCGGTACCTGTTTCCTTTGTAGTATAGTAAGGCTCGAACACCTTAGAAAGGCTTTCCTCCGGGATTCCGCATCCGTTGTCGGTGAATACCACGTCGACCCAGTCGTTTCTCAACCTCGTCTCGATGCCGATCACTCCCTGACGTCCGTCGTTTTCAGCGGCGCTTGAGATGGCCTGGACGGAGTTTTTGATCAGGTTCAGAGCCGCCTGTCTGAACAGAGAACGGTCCAGATTCAGCGGCGGCAGGCCCTTGTCCAACTTCAGTTCAAGCCTGATGCCTGCCTGTTTGGTCTCTGGCTCCGCAAAGCAGGCAGTCTCTTTGACCAGGGCGTTGACGTCCTCCTTGCGCATGTCGGCGTTCAGCGGCCGCACGGCGAACAGAAAATCGACGACAATCGAATTCAGCCGCTCGATCTCCTCCCCTATGACCCCGAGGTACTTCTCCGCCTGTTCCCCGGTCAGTGCCTTTTTCTTCTGGAATTCGCGGCGCAGAAGCTGCAGATAGATGCTTATCGAGCCGAGAGGGTTCTTGATTTCATGGGCAACCCCGGCGGCCATCGTTGTCATCTGGGCCAGGCTCTCGCTCCGGCGCAACCTGTTCTCCTCCAGCCGCTCCTTTGTTATGTCGCTGATGCGGACCAGGTCGCAGGCCTTTCCTTTGAACATGGTAAAGCCTTTGGCCACCGTCACCCGGATGATTTTGACACCGTCACCCTTGCTGTAGTTGAACTCCTTTGTGCCCTCGTCGCGTCCGGCAGGAGTGCGCAGCACCGAATAAAGGAAATCCGTTATGTCGCTGTCCACCAGCTGTGAATCTATCTTTCGTCCCAGCCAGTTGTTACGGTAATTCAGTCCGACGAGCGAACCCACAGCGCGGTTCATGTAGACAATCCGCCACTGCCGATCCAGAAGAATCAGCCCCTCATCAAGCGTATCAAGAACAGTGTCACGGAGCTCGACCGACTCGGTCATGTCGCCGAAAAGCTTCTTGATCTGAGCCGGACTCATCCGCTCCAGCTTGTCACTTACCTTCTGAAGAAAACTGTTCATCCCTGCCTGCCCCCGCCTATGCTGAAGAACAGCCCCTGGATTGCCAGTCTCGGGTTCTGGTTGTAAACCTCGCACCGGTTGGCCGCTTCGTTGATTCTGCCGATCCACTGCGCGCACCGGTTCTCACCGATTCTGCCCTCGTTGCCCAGGCGCCGGACCTCCGCGGTCAGAGCCCTGAACAGCACCCTGAGCTGCACCGGGTCGTCCGAAGCCTTGATCAGCGGCATCAGGTCGTATCCCTCGTCAAAGAAACCCTTTACGGGCAAGTCCTGACCGTCCCCGCCCTCGATGAGCTCATCCGGCCCATATTCGCCGTCCTCAGGCAGGTTGATTCCGATATAGGAGGCAAACGCCCTTACATGCTTTGCAGGCACCGGGGGGAAGTAACAACGGCGGGTGCGCGAGAGGATGGTGGCCATCACCCGCTGCGGATGTTTTGAAATCAGGATGAACAGAGCTCTCTGCGGAGGCTCCTCGAGCATCTTGAGCAGGCTGTTCTTGACAGCGTCGTTGGCCTCGTCGATGGCGTCGATGACGACCACCTTCCGCTGGCGGTCGGTGTTGGTCAGATAGAGCCAGTTTCGAAGCGAGCGCACCTGGGCGATGGACAGCGAGTCCGGACGCCGGCTGCCCGCCTTGAGAATCGCAGCGTAGTCGGCGCTCAGCGTCCGGCAAAGGGCCGCGGCGTCCTCAACCGTTCCCACTGTCGAAAGATGCTGGATAAGATCCCCGATGCGCTCGAACTTCTCGTCCGCCTTGTCATCCGCCGTCAGAGTGCTGTGGAAACGCCCCAGATAGCAGTCAAAGGCATCGACAAGCAGCTCCCGGCTGGTGACGGACGGGCTTTTGGAAAAACGCTCGAGTACAAATGAAAGGTACGGAGTGAAGTCCCTCGGAGTGCAAAGGACGAAGTTTCCGCCCTTCACGCTGCCCAGCTGTTTGGCAATCTCAAACGCGCAGAGAAGCTTCCCGGAATAAGCCGGGCCGCAGAAAAGCATCGCCTCAGGCAGGGTGTCCGAAGCAATCTGGTTTGAAATGAGGTCTGATACGGCAGGCTGTAAAAGCTTGAACCTATCAAGCACCGAACACTCCCTTTCCTACCGCGCCCACAGGAACCAGTATGTTTTCGATGATCCAACTGTCATTGAAAAACTCCGCGCTCAGGGCCGGCTGGGCAGAGATGAGCATCCAGAAAAACGAGAGGACCAGAACGGTCTCGACGATGCCCAGGAAAAAGCCCAGCAGATTGTCGATAAAACCTATCTTCAATACATCAAAGAGTTTGGAGAGCACATTCCCGAGGAAGCTTATCAGCAGGTAGGCAATGAGGAAAACCCCGAAATACGAGATGAATACGGCCAGAAGCCGGGATTTGATTCCCGTCCCGTCAACCAGCAGCCCCGTAACGGGTGAGCAGAACAGAAGTCCCAGATAGATTCCGACGATGACACCGAGTTTGCGGGCAATCTCGTTGAAAAAGCCGTTGAACGCCGCCGCGATACCGCCTATGGCAGCGATGCCCACAAGAACCCAGTCGACAACAGTAAAAGTCATTTGCAGACCTCCAGGACCACCTCCGCTATTGCCTGCGCGCCGTCTTTGATACAGGCCCGGGCGCAGGAGTCGGAGAACTTCTTTCTCAACACATCATTATAGACCAAAGCGGCCGTTTTTTCAATCACATCGTCGTATCCGGCGACCACCGCCGTGCCCCTTTGCCCGGCCAGTTCAGCGTTGCGGATCTGGTCCCCCCTGGAGGCATCGGTCCCCAGAGGCACCAGCACCGCCGGTTTTCCCGCCGCCTGGAGTTCAGCCACCGCCCCGGCCCCTGCCCTGCTGACAACCACATCGGCCGCCGCCAGGGCATCGGCATAGTCGGCATCAAAACTCTCGAACTGAATAACCCCTTCCGGCACAGTATCATAGAGTTTGCCCTTTCCGGTCTGAAGCACGATTCTGCAGCGCCCCGTCAGCTGTGAAGCCCCCTGAACAACAGTATCGCTCAGTCTCCTGGCCCCCTGGCTGCCTCCGAGTACCAGCACCACCGGCATATCCGCGCCGATGCCCAGTTTCCGGCGGAAAGACTCCCCGTCACCCTCATTCAGGTCCGCGCGGATCGGGTTTCCCGTAAAGACGACTCTGGCGCCGGTTTTTATCCGCGCCTGCTCCTGCCCCAGACAGACCACATCGGCCCGCCGGGCAATGATTCTGGTGGCCAGCCCGCACGAGGCGTCCGACTCATGGGTCACGACCGGAATCCCCAGACCGGCGGCGGCCAGAGCAGGCGGAACGCTGACAAAGCCTCCCTTTGAAAAGAGCGCGTCCGGCCTCATGCGCCTGAGAATCCCCCTGGCCTGGAAATACCCGGCAAGGACCGCAAACGGAGTCGCCAGATTCCGAATGGAAAAATATCTTCTGAATTTACCAGTACTTATCGAAAAGAACTCAATACCGCGGGCCTCAACAAAAGCCCTCTCATCCGCCTTTTTGCTTCCGATCCAAAAGACCTTGTGCCCCTGCTTCTGAAGGACCGCCGCCACAGCAAGGGCCGGGACGATATGGCCCAAAGTCCCCCCGCCTGTGATTGCGACCGTCTTCACTCAGACGTTTCTCCCGCAGCAGTTCTTGTACTTCTTGCCGCTCCCGCACGGACACGGGTCATTTCTGCCGATCTTCGGAGCCGTACGCACCACGGTCACCGGAGCCCTGCTCTCGACCACCGGCCTCTGCTGTCTGGGCAAGCCCTGACCGACTCCGCCCTCCTCTCTCTGAACCGAACCGAACTGGCCCAACTGAGCGTGGGACTGAGTCAGAGAGCCGGCCTGCGGTGTCCGGGGGGCACGCATGGCGATTCTGGCCACCAGCATCCTTTTCAGCACCGAGCAGCGGATGTTGTAAAGCATCTCATCAAAGATGTTGAAACCCTCGAGTTTGTACTCCAGAAGCGGGTTCTTTTGGGCATAGGACCTGAGACGCACCGAATCCATAAGCTCGGTCAGCGCGTCCAGATGGTCCTGCCAGCGCCTGTCGATCTCCATCAGGTATACCTGACGGGCTATCGTATTGAAAGGCACCTCGCCCAGGGCGTCTATGGCCTCGGACTTCTCCCTGAGGTTCTTCTTGAACTGTGACGCGATCTTTTCCTTGAGCTCCTGGGCAGACAGCTTACCGTCCTCTTCCTTGAACTGCAGCATCAGTTGCAGACTGTCCTTGATCTGCTCATAGACGGCCTCGATCAAGGGCTGGCCCTGAAGTTTCTCACAGGAGTCGAAGACCGAGGACAGGATGTCGTCCACCGCGTTGCAGAGCCTGCCCAGGATGTCGGTGTCGCTGAGGATCGCGTCCCTCTGGGAGTAGATGAACTCCCTCTGCTCGTTCAGGACATTATCGTATTCCAGCAGGTGCTTTCTGATTTCGAAGTTGCGCTCCTCGACCTTTTTCTGGGCGTTTTCGATGACCCTGGAGACCATCGAGTGCTCAATGGGCTCACCTGAGCCCATGCCGATCCTGCCTAGGATGCTCTTGACGTTGTCCTTGGCGAACAGACGCATCAGATTGTCGTCGAAACTGACATAGAAGCGGGACTTTCCCGGATCGCCCTGACGCCCGCTCCGGCCGCGGAGCTGGTTGTCGATACGCCGCGACTCATGTCTTTCCGTGCCCAGGACATACAGACCGCCCAGGCTGCGGACTTCGGCGCATCTGGCCTCCCACTCCGGTCTGAGACGCTCCATCGCCTCACGCAGCACCGCCTCATCCGCCTCGGAACCCACCGCGCGGCGGGCCATGGCCTCAAGCGAACCGCCGAGTTTGATGTCGGTTCCGCGGCCGGCCATGTTCGTGGCTATGGTCACAGCCCCCTTTGTTCCGGCGTCCTCGATGATCAGCGCCTCGCGGGCGTGGTTCTTGGCGTTGAGCACGTTGTGCTTGATGCCCATCTTGGTCAGGTATCTGGACAACAGTTCGGATTTCTCAATCGAGACGGTGCCGACCAGAATCGGCTGACCTGTCTGATGGGTCTGTTCGATGTCACGGCAGATTGCGGCGAACTTGTACGGCTCGTTCAAAAAGACCAGATCATCCAGGTCCTGCCTGATTACCGGTACGTTTGTCGGAATCACAACCACATCCAGGCCGTAGATGCTCTGGAATTCGGCGGCCTCCGTGTCGGCGGTTCCCGTCATTCCGGAAATCTTGTCGTACATCCTGAAGAAGTTCTGAAGGGTTATGGTGGCTATGGTCTTGTTGACGCCGAAGACCCGGATGTGTTCCTTGGCCTCGATGGCCTGGTGCAGCCCGTTGTTGAATCGCCTGCCCTCGAGCACACGGCCGGTGAACTCGTCAACAATCTTTATCTTGTTGTCCTGCACGATATAATCGACATCACGCTTGAAGCAGAGCCGGGCCGTCAGGGCCTGGGTGACATAGTGGACATAGTCGAAGTTCTCGTCATCATAGATTGAGCCGCGGATGATGTTGTGCTTCAGAAGAAGCTCCTCCATCCTCTCCATACCACGCCTGGTGAACGTAACCCTCTTTGACTTCTCGTCCAGCCGGTAATCGCCCTCCTCGACGACGGGAGCCGTCCGGTCAAAGCGCTGGATGATCGACTGCTCCGGGTATTCGCCCGTCTCGGGGTCTTTGGGACACTCGGTGAAAAAACCGCTGATCCGCTCGGCGTTCTTGGCCTTCTGCGAATCATCCTCCCCCATTCCGCTGATAATCAGAGGGGTCCGGGCCTCATCGATCAGGATCGAGTCGATTTCGTCGATTATGCAGTAGTGATGACCGACCTGAAGTTTTTCCTCGGGCCTGTACTTCATGTTGTCGCGCAGATAGTCGAAACCCAGCTCGTTGTTCGTCCCGTAGGTTATGTCGCATTGATAGGCTACTCTTCGGGCCTCGTTGTCCATAGATGAAAGAATCACACCCACAGTCAGCCCGAGGAAACGGAATATCCTGCCCATCCACTCACAGTCTCTCTGGGCCAGATAGTCGTTGACGGTGACGATATGGACTCCCCGGCCCTCCAGAGCGTTCAGATAGGCGCTCATCGTCTCGGTAAGGGTCTTTCCCTCACCGGTTTTCATCTCGAGGATTTTTCCCTGGTGCAGGACGATGGCGCCCATCACCTGGACATCGTACGGACGCTCGCCAATGGCTCTGAAAGCCGCTTCGCGGGCCAG
Source organism: Spirochaetales bacterium (assembly GCA_017614375.1). Classification (GTDB taxonomy): domain Bacteria; phylum Spirochaetota; class Spirochaetia; order Sphaerochaetales; family Sphaerochaetaceae; genus JAAYFO01. The sequence goes on along the minus strand of JAGABZ010000001.1, from coordinate 28,053 downwards.
GGCAAAGGACCACGGCATCAGGCTGTCCAGGCTCTCGCCCCGGGCAACCCTTTCCCTGAGCTTTGCAGTCTCAGCGGGGAAATCGGCGTCGGCCAGGGCCCGGGCCTGTGAATCCAGGGCATTGACGCTCTCAAGCAGGGGCCGCAACGCCTTCAGGTCACGGTCATTCTTTGTTCCGAATAATTTGGTCAATAAACTCATTTCAGTTCAGATTCAGTTGTCGAACCACTGGTTGGGGTCGAGCATAATGCCGCTCTGCTCTATCTTGAACAGCAGACAGGCTGTGCCGAACGGAGATGCCGAGGCACTGATTTTACCCAGGACCGCGCCGGCGTCAACCTTGTCGCTGACGTTGACGGAAATGGAATCCTGGTCGAGGAAGCAGTAGTAGGAACTGTAGCCGCCGTCGTGGGAGATTCTAACGAAGAATCCGGCCATCTGACCGGTGCTGTAGGCCACGTCCATGACGGTTCCGGCGGCCGCTGCGGTAACAGCGCTGCCATCCGGGGCCGAGATGAGCAGGCCGTCGAGCAGAATGTTGTTCTTGCTGACCGGGTCCTGCACGCTCTGGTTGTAGTATCCGACTGTCTTACCGCCTTTAAGCGGAGAGACGAAGTCAATACCGCCGGCGCTGTAGGAAATCGACTGGACGGCAGTCTCATCGGGGATGAACAGGGTCTGGCCTACGAAAATCGTCTCCGCCTTTAGCCCGTTGATTTCCTGAAGGGTCTTCCATCCCATGCTCAGGTTGAACTTCTTGGTAATCGAACTGAGCATGTCGCCCTCCTCCACCGTGTACAACCTGCCGCTGCGGTCGGGAATCGACAGCTCGGTGCCGGGGATTACGGCTGCGAGGTTTTTGATCTGGTTGACGCTGATTATCGTCTGGAGGGTGATGCCGAACTTCTGGGCGATGCTTTCCAGCGTGTCGCCCTCCTGAATCACATAGGCCGTGTAGACCACCTGGTTGTCATATGACGGTCTGTTCGTCTGCGAAAGGCTGGCGGCTGTGGTGCTCTGGGAGAAATCAGGCACCGTGTCGGTGCTCTGGACGGTCTGGGGAACCACAGGCGCCTCCATCTGGGGACCGCTTTCGGCAGTCTGAGCCGAATCGGCCGAGGGCGCGGTACCGGTCGAGGGTTTGTCCGAGGACATGAGGTTGACGATGATGAGCACCGCCACGGCGATGATGATCAGGACGAGGAATACAACGACGGCCACGAGGACCTTGTTCCGCTTGCATCCCGAGCGTCCGTCCGTGTCGTTCATCGATGAATAATCGTCATATGCTGCGTTGGGGTTCTTTTTTGCCATGGTTGACTCTCGACATTCCTCTTTCCGACATCTTATTATATTTCCATGTCCAAATCTAGTGGGGGAAAAACCTTTTACCGGGTCTTCACGGCCCTGGTCCTGGCCTTTTCGCTGGTCGTGCTGGTGTACTTCGCCGTGCTGATGACCGGCTCCGTGGCCTCAAGAAAGACCTACAGCGACCCGGTGGTTTCATCCGTCCTGCGAAGGGGCACAATCTACGACCGCAACGGGCAGATCCTGGCTCTGGACATACCCTATCTGCAGGTCTCGGCCAACCCCAGACAGATCACCGACCCTGAGGGCGCTGCCGCCGTCTGCGCCGGGCTGCTTGGCATCACGACCTCGGACGCCTATGAGAAACTCTCTGCCGGAAACGCCTATCAGGTCCTCAAACGCAAAATCGACTACTCACAGAAGGATCGGATTGTCCGGACGCTGAAGGAAGCCGGACTCTGGGGAGCGGTCTACATCGAGGAGTACGAGGGCAGATACTACCCTTCCAACTTCCACGCCTCGCAGATTCTCGGTTTCACCGACACCGACGGAAACGGAATCGAAGGTATCGAGCTTGCCATGGACAGCGTCCTGAGCGCGGTGCCCGAGCTCGGAAAACAGGTTTCCTACGGCTCCGATGTGTACCTGACATTGGACATAAACCTCCAGTACCTGTGCGATTCGGTCATCCAGGACATGTGCGCCGAGCACGACCCCGACTACGCCGTGCTGATCCTGATGGATGCCAAAAGCGGCGACATCCTGGCCTCGGTCTCCTACCCGTGGTACAACCCCAACAGCTACAACCTCAGCACCGACGACCAGAGGCAGAACAAGGCCTTTGCCTTCATGTACGAACCCGGTTCGGTCTTCAAGGTCTATTCTCTGGCAACCTGCCTTGAAGCCGGACAGGCCGATTTCGACACACCGTACACCTGCACCGGGACGCACAACTTCGTCACGGCAAGCGGCCGGATTCTGACCATCAGCTGCCACGAGGCCCACGGAACTTTGGACTATCAGGGAATGATCGGCAAATCCTGCAACGGAGCCATAGCCAACTGGGCCCTGCAGACCGATGATGATCTGTTCTACCGTGGGCTTCGCGCCTTTCACTTCGCCGGCAGGTACGATGTGGGCCTGTACAACGCCTCGGGGACACTGGCCTCTCCGGAGGACTGGTCGTTCCGCTCCAAGCCGACAATCAGCTTCGGCCAGGAGATGATGGCAACCCCGCTCCAGCTCACCGCCGCGGCCACCGTGTTCACCAACGGCGGAGTTCTGCTCTCACCGAGGCTTGTTGAGAAAACCGTCTCCCCGGACGGGACCGAGACGGTCAACCCGAACACCGACCTGGGACAGGTGGTTTCAGCCGAAACCGCCGCCAAGGTCCTTGAAGCGATGAAGACCGCCACTCAAAGCGGAGGAACGGCCATCAAGACCTCAGTCGAGGGCCTTGAGGTGGCGGCCAAGACCGGAACCGCCGAGATTCTGAACTCGGCCACCGGTGCCGTCACGGCATCCACCCTGGCAATCTTCCCGGCCGACGACCCTATGTACATCATCTACATCGCCGCCAGCAACCCTAAGGGCTCGACAATCTGGGGAGCCAACATCGCCGCCCCGGCCATCGGAAGCCTGATCGACGCCATGGTCAGCGCCGGCAGGGTTCCCAATACGCTGTATACGGTTACGCAGTGAATCAGTTGCCCTGGACAAGCATGTTCATGTCCAGGGAGAACCCTTTGAGCCGCGAAAGAACCGCGAAGCTCGAGGCGAAGTGAATGTTCGAAAGCAGATTGTTTCCGTCGGTGATGAACAAAAGCGGCAGCCCGTACTGGGAGCAGACGCTGATTACGTTTCCGATCGTCTCCGACTCGTCGCACTTGGTCAGAACCAGGCTCTGGAAGGCAATCCTCCGGAAAACCGAGTAGTTGCGGACCAGGTCGCGGTCCTGCATCGAGGCATCGAGTACGAGAAAGAACTTCGTATCATCCCGCGGAAGCTTCTGGAAGCACTGGGTCAGGTGGGCCAGACCGTTTTCGTCCTTCTGCTCCGGAGAAAAACAGTCGAGGATGAAGATGTCCCTCCTGCTGTCGGTAATCGGGAACTCTGCGTAGCCGCGCACCGAATGGTAGACTCCGTTGGCGTCTATCTGGGCCGCGTGGGCCTGAACCGGAACCTCCGGCTCATCCACAACCGACACCACCTCGACGTTCTTGCCCAGATTGGAGGAGAACAGATTCCCGATTTTGGCAGCCGCCGCGGTCTTGCCCGAACCTGAGAGTCCTGTCAGGACGAAATACCCCGGCGGATAGAGCTGGGTGCTGTGGTCGGACTCGAACGAGGAAACTATGTTGTCCAGCAGCAGGATCTCGAAGTCCTGCTCCTTGGGCAGGTCGGGAAGCCCTCCGGTCAGCTGTCGGCGGACCTCCCCCATCAGTCGCTCGGTATAGGCGTCGGAGAAATCGTTGAGGACCATGATTTTCTTGGCTTTCTGGAGGAAAGGCTCGAGGACCTTCAGACTCTCGTTCCGGCGGGAGTTCTTCTCGGCGGCGAGCTTTTCGGCCTCCAGCTGGTCCTTTTGCCGGTCGTTTTCGTAGAAGTACTGGGAGTAACCGGAGATGTCCTCTTCCTGCACCGTGGTGCCGCGACTGCTCAGCTCGGGGTCGACGCTGGCGGTTGAGGGAACCGGGTCCGTCTGCTTTTCAGGTTCCGGGACAAAGACGAGAATCTCGCAGCGGGGACGGCGGAGCGCCGGCAGCAGGCCGGGAGTATGGTAGTCGCGGCGGCGGATTATCCGGACGCGGTCACCGTATTCGGCCCGGGCCTTGTTCACCGCTTCTTCAAATGAAGGACAGACTATGGGGTATGTCGTCACCGCAGGCTCCGGTCAGAGTATGTACTGGTTCAGGTCCTGGTCACGGACTATGTCGGCCAGACGGGAGTCGACGTACTCGGGGGTGATGACGACTGTCTGCCCGTTAAGTTCGTCGGCGCTGAAGGCCAGTTCCTCCAGCAGGGTCTCCATTATCGTGTAAAGCCTTCTGGCACCGATGTTTTCATTCATCGTGTTGACTTCATAGGCAATCTCGGCCAGACGGCGGATTCCGGCGGGAGAGAACTGCAGGTCCACCCCCTCCGTCTTCATCAGTTCCCGGTACTGCTTGGTGATTGCGTTCGCCGGCTCGGTGAGAATCCGTTCAAAGTCATCGGCTGTCAGGGCCGACAGTTCGACCCTCAGCGGGAAGCGTCCCTGCAGTTCGGGAATCAGGTCGCTCGGCTTGGACACGTGAAAGGCCCCGGCGGCGATGAAGAGGATGTGGGAAGTGTCGATGACCCCCCATTTGGTGTTGACCTTCGTGCCTTCGACAATCGGCAGGATGTCCCGCTGCACTCCCTCCCGGGAGACATCGGGCGAGCTCGAGGAGGTGTTTGCCCCGGCGATCTTGTCGATTTCGTCGATGAAGATGATGCCCATCTGCTCGGTGCGGTCCTTGGCAATGTCGATCAGCTTGTCCTGGTCGACGACCTTCTCGTTCTCCTCCTCCTCGAGGATCTCACGGGCATGTTTGACGGTGACCTTGCGCTTGCGCGGCGGACGGTTGAGGTTTCCGAATATGCTTCCCAGGCTGTTCATCGCCTCCTGGATGTCTCCCGGATTGCCGTTGGTCATCAACTCGATGCCGATTCCGCCCGGTTTGCGCTGGGCCGGGGGAAGCTCGATTTCCTTGTCATCCAGTGCGCCGCTGCGAAGCAGAATCCGGTAACTCTCACGGGTGTTCTCCACCTTTGTCTCAAAAGCCCCGTCCTGAGGCTTGAGGTTGGGAATCAGCAAATCGAGGATTCTCTCCTCCACCCTCTTTTCCACCAGTTCGCTGCTGCTCTCGGCCATTTCCTTGCGGACCTGGGCAATCGCGGCGCCCATCAGATCCCGGACCATCGACTCGACGTCCCGTCCGACGTATCCGACTTCGGTGTACTTCGTCGCCTCGACTTTAACAAACGGGGCGTTGGACAGACGGGCGATTCTGCGGGCAATCTCGGTCTTTCCCACTCCGGTGGGCCCGATCATGATGATGTTCTTGGGAAACACCTCGTCCTGGATGTCCTCAGGCAGGCGCTTGCGGCGGGTGCGGTTGCGCAGAGCCACCGATATGGTTCTCTTGGCCTTGGTCTGGCCTATGACGAATTTGTCCAGTTCCCTGACGATTTCGGACGGCACCATGTCATCAAGGTTCTTTTTGTTTGAAATCAGTTCCATTTTTATCCTTATTCGTTCTCAGATCATGTCCGAAATGACATTATGGTTCGTGTAGATGCATATGTCACCGGCAATTGCCAGGGACTTGAGGGCAATCGTGCGGGCATCACACTGCACACCTGCCTCCAGATACGCCCTGGCGGCTGACAGGGCGAAGTTGCCTCCGCTGCCGATGGCAACCGCATCGAACTCCGGCTCAAGCACATCCCCCTGACCGGTAATCAGAAAGATCTTCTTTCCGTCGGTGGCGATCAGCATCGCCTCCAGCCTCCTGAGGTTCCGGTCGGTTCTCCATTCCTTGGCCAGATCCACAGCGGCGCGGGTCAGATCCCCGGAGAACTGCTTCAGTTTCTTCTCGAACAGCTCGCTCAGGGTAAAGGCGTCGGCCGTCCCGCCGGCAAACCCGACGATGACCTTGTTTTCATAGATTCTTCTGACCTTGTGGACATTGCCCTTCATTATCGTGTCGCCGTTGGTGACTTGTCCGTCACCGGCCACGGCCACATGTCCGTCTTTCCTGACAGCCAGAATTGTAGTGCTTCTGAAACTCATTCCTTTTTCCTCTCATGGGGAAAAGCCTGCCGGTAAACCCTCCGCAATCTCTCCCCTGTCAGATGGGTGTAAACCTGGGTCGTCGAGATGCTGCTGTGTCCGAGCATCTCCTGAACGACCCTGATACCGGAATCGTTGTCCAGCATATGCGTTGCGAACGAGTGCCTGAACACATGGGGGCTGAATTTCCGGGTGATTCCGAGTACGGTTTTGTACCTGTTAAAAATACTATGCACAAATGAACTCGACAACCGTTTTCCCGATTTATTTGTCAAAAGGGCCTGTCCGTCCGCCACCGGGAGGTTTTCCTTCCACTTCAGATACTCAATCAGGATTTCCTTTGCCCGCGGTGTCAGAAAGACATAGCGCTGCTTGGAGCCCTTTCCGGTGACCAGGATCCGCCCGCCGTCCAGATCCAGGTCGGACATGTTCATTCCGGTCATTTCCGACAGACGGCAGCCGGTGCTGTACAGGAGGTTGAAGATCGTCACGGCCAGCAGGCTGTTGTAGTCGTCATAGGGTGTGTCCAGTATCCGCTGTACCTCGTCCCTGCTGAGCACCGACGGGAGCCTGCGGTACCTGCCGGCCCCCTTGATCCGGGCAAACGGGTTGTCCTGAACAACCTTTTGAATGCAGAGATAGTGGAAAAAGCCCCGCGTCGAGGACAGGATCCGGTTGACCGAAGCCGGCGAAAGCTTCCGGGCCATAAGTGAGGCCGTGTATGAGCGCGCGTCATCGGGGGCGAAGTCCTCCAGACTCAGATGCCGGCTGTCCAGGAAATCTGTAAGCTTCTTAAGGTCCCTGCCGTAAGAGGCGACAGTATTCGGGGAATAACCCAGCATCCGACGCAGATATTCAAGATACGCTTCCCTGTATTCCCCGTTCGTTTTCATCACCGGAAATATACCATGCATCCCTGAATCTGTACAGTTTGGCCCCGTCCGGCACGACGGGATACGGGCTGCTTCCCGGCACATAATCCAGTCTGCGGACCCGGTTTTCCGCCCCAGTGAAAAGATCCCTGACCCCATCCACGACCGGTGCCCCTTGCTCGGCGATTTCCCGGGTTCCGCGGCAGTCACCCCAAATCAGGGCCGAACCGTGGACAACCACGTCCCGCCCCTCCTGCAGCGCCGCGTTGCAGGTAATCCTCACGCCCGAACTCGCCGGTGCCTGAAAAGCCACCACAACGGGTGTGCAGGCTGCCAGAATCAGGTTTCTCTTGGGGTAGTTCGACTTGTACCCCGGTGTGTCCGGTAAAAACGGTGACATCACCGAACCCTGCCTGCACAAGGCCCCGATCATACCCAGCGCCCGGGGTGAAGTAATCCCGTCCAGGCCGCATCCGGGGATGCCGACGCACTGCCCGCCCCCGTCCAAAGCCCCCTGCATCAGGTCCTGGTCCAGACCGGATGCGTAGCCGCTTACCAGAGTGACCCCGTTCAGGGCACACTCCAGACCGAAACGGTAAGCCTCGGTACGGGAAGCGTTTGCTGGCCTCCGTGTCCCGACCGCGCACAGGCACCTTTTCCAGTTGACGTCATCCCGTCCCTTTGCAAACAGCGCAAACGGCGCGTAACGGCTGTAGCGCAGCAGCGGCGGATAAAACTCACTGTCCACCGGAACGAACCTGGCACCGGAACGCTCCAGCCATAGCCGGATCCTGTCGTATTCACCGGTCAGCTCGTCAGGGTCGAAGCACAAAGCCCCACGCTCAGGAATCAAGCCGGCCAGGCTGATTCTGCCGCTGAGAATCTCACGCTCCGAAACCGGTCCCGCGTACAGCGCCCTTTTCAGATAGTCCCCTGCCCGGGGAATACAGTTGATAAGCAAAGCCCTGTCCATATTGCCTCCGGACATACTATCCGCGTCCGGGGCCGAATCGCTGAGAAAAATCGTCAGGATTTCTTTCCGTCGGGATGGTGCTTTTCGAATTCGGCCTGAAGCATCTCGGTATCCACGTGGGTGTAGATCTGGGTCGTGCGGATATCGGTGTGCCCGAGCAGCTCCTGGACCACGCGCAGATCGGCGCCGCCCTGAAGCAGATGTGTGGCGAAGCTGTGGCGCAGGGTGTGAACCTTGGCCTCCATTCCGGCGGCGGCGCAGTACTGCTTGAACCGCTTCCAGACCAGGGCCCGGGTCAGCTGGTCACCGCGACGGCCGGCGAACAGATACCTGCATCTGGGATTGGAACGGACCAGAACAGGGCGCGAACGGACCAGATAGTCCTCAAGATACGATTCAAGGACCTCGCCTATTATGACAATCCGCTGCTTGTCCCCCTTTCCTATGACCCTGAAAACCTTGTTCTGCCTGTCATAGTCCTGCAGCCGGAGATTCACGGCTTCGGAAATCCTCAGCCCGCAGGCGTAGATGGCCTCGAACATGGTCCGGTCGCGCAGGCCCAGGACATCGGAAGTGTCGATGCTGTCCAGAAGCCGGTCAACCTCGTCCGTCTTGAGGACCTTGGGCAGGTTTCTGTGGACGCGCACCTGTCCGATAAGTTCCAGCGGGTTGTCCTTTCTGATCCCCGAGCCGATCAGAAAGTCGAAGAACCTGCGGAGGATGGTGATTATCCTCGAGGTGGTCCGGGTACCGACATTTGAACTGTCGCAGCGCTTACCCAGATAGAGCGTCACAGCATCCGGATCGGCATCATCCGGCTCGATTCCCTCCGAAATCAGGAATTCAAGAAAGCGTTGCGCTTCGGACACATAGCATGAAACGGTCGCCGTGCTGAGGCGCCGTTCCACAAAGAGGTATTCCCTGAAAGAAAATAGGAGTTCGGAACTACCTTCGTTCGTCATCGAATTCGCCGCTCTGCTTGTAACGCAGCACAGCCGGAATGGTGGTGTCCTGGTTGGAATTCCCGTGCTTGGCCATCTGATTCTGCAGGTCCTGCCAGCGGTTGATCTTTATGAAACTCTCCGCGGGCTTCTGCTGGGCGGCAACACTCTGGGTATTCTGGGGCTGGGTCTCGGGGGCCTGGGGCTGGACACGCTCGGCATAACCCGGTCCGAAGGTGCGTTTCTGCTCGGCGGGAGCGGGCTTTACCGACGGGGTCTGGTCGTTGACAAATCCCGTGGCCACAACAGTTACCTTGATTCCGTCTCCGAGGTCGGGGTTGTAGGACTGACCGGTGATGATCAGGGCATCCGGGTCGCAGTTGGTCGTGATCAGTTCGACGACATCCTCATACTCCTGCAGTGTCATGCCCTCGCCGCCGGCCAGATTCACAAGGACGCTCTTTGCCCCGCGGATGCTGGTGTTTTCCAGCAACGGGTTGCACACGGCCTGTCTGGCGGCGTCGATTGCCCTGGTTTCGCCCTGGCCGATTCCGATTCCCATCAGTGCGTCACCCTTGCCCTTCATGACGGTGCGGACATCGGCGAAGTCGATGTTGATGACACCGGGCTCGGTGATAAGTTCGCTGATTCCCTGCACTCCCTGGCGCAGGACATCGTCCGCCATCAGGAATGCCTGCTTGATCGGGGTGTTGTTCTCGACGATTTTGAGCAGGTACTGGTTGGGAATCAGAATAAGGGTATCGACATTCTCGCGGAGCTTTGCGATTCCCTGCTGGGCCAGCTCGAACTTCTTGCGTCCCTCAAAGGCAAACGGGGTCGTGACGACAGCCACGGTGAGAACGTTCTCGGATTTGGCGATTTCCGCGACCACAGGGGCGGCTCCGGTGCCGGTTCCTCCGCCCATGCCGGCGGTGATAAAGACCATGTCGGTCCCCTTGAGAAGGTCCTTGATCTCGTCCTTTGACTCAACCGCGGCCTTTTCCCCCACTTCGGGAACCCCGCCCGCGCCCAGTCCGCCGGTCAGTTCCTTTCCGATCGGCATCCTGATCTGGGCGTTGGATTTCTGAAGGGCCTGGACATCCGTGTTGAGCGACACGAAAGTGACCTTTTTAAGCCCGCTGGCAATCATCCTGTTCACGGCGTTTCCGCCGGCGCCGCCGATTCCGACGACCTTTATGTCGGTCGGAACGGTCTGGTCGTCCTTCAGCAAGTCCTCTATCATTCCAAAATCCATATAGACCTCTTATTTCTTCGTAACCGTCTTGAAAAAGCGGGAAATCTTCGTGAACAGCCCCTCCGGACGGGAAGAGTTCTTCCAGTTTCCGCCCGAGCCGCGGCGCTTGCCGTTGATGGAGGCCAGATACCTCTCCGACTCGGATTGGAGCAACCCGAGTACAGTGGTGTACTTCGGGTCGATGAAACTCCTGTCCAGCCCGTGCAGTGCCTTCGGGAATCCGATTCTCGGCTGGAGCCTGAAAATCTCACTGGCAAGCTCCGATACTCCCGACAGCAGCGAGCCGCCGCCGACCAGGACGATTCCGCCGGCGAACTGTGCCGTCGGACAACTCCTGTCCAGGTCGCTCTTTAAGAAGGAGAAAATCTCGGCCATCCTCGGCTCGATGATCTTGCTCAGTTCCCTCTTGGGCATGCTGATGGCAGGCAGTCCCGGGACCTGCGGGATTATAACCATGTCGGTCGGATTTACCGAGGGGATGTAGCAGCATCCGCTGGAACACTTTATGTCCTCGGAGACGGCGTGGGTCTTTCCCAGGATCTTTGAAATATCGCTGGTGACATCGTCTGAACCCAAATCGACTCCGCCCGCGTAGACCGGATAGCCGTTCGAATAGGCAATCATGTTCGTCACCTGGCCGCCGATGTTGACCAGGACTATGCCGACTTCCTTTTCCTCGTCGGTCAGGACGATTCCGGCGTCGGCCAGCGACTCGAGGACGATTCTCTGGCTGCTGAAACCGGCCCTGCCGAGGACCTTTTTGGCGGTCTCGTCGGAATCGACATCACCGGTCACCAGCAGGACGTTGGTCTCCAGCCTGTGTCCGATGGAGTTTTCCGGGGATTTGATCCCCTCCTTACCGTCGACGCAGAAGTCCTGGACCAGGGTATGGATGATTTCCCTGTCCTTTGACAGGTTCCTGGCCTTGGCCACGTCCAGACTGCGGTAGATGTCCTCGCGGGTTATCGCCTGATCACGGCCGGTGATTCCGACCACTCCCTGGGATGCTATGGTGCTGATCCGGCTGCCGCCGACACCGAAAACCACACTGTCAACCTCTGTTCCCGCCTGGAGTTCGGACTCCTGGACGACCGAGGCAACCGTGCGCAGGCACTGCTCTATGTTGGTAATCGCGCCGCGGCTGACGCCCTCGCTGGGGCGCTCCTCGACGGTGTCGACCATCAGCGTTCCGTCCCTGCCGACCGAGCCGATTACGGCGCGGACCCATGAGGAACCGATGTCAAGTGCCATGATCTTCTTTTCCGCCATAGAGTCCTCCTAATGCCGCATCACCAGCACGTCCCGGTACAGGTCCCAGGTTCCCCGGCCCGTGCCCGAAAGCGCCCGTTCGGAAATGAGCTTGAGTGCAGTCTCCAGTCTGCTTACGGAGACCGGTTCCTTGACATGGAGCAAAGCCCCGCAATCAGGAAGAGTTATGACCATCCAGCCCAGATTCCCGCTCATATTATTATCCAATTCCACTATTGTATTCAAGGACTTGTTGTCCAGCAGACCCCTCAGCGAGTAGAGAATTTCATACAGCCCGGAATCCGCTCCGAAGACCCTCAGATTGTCGCAGTACGCCGTCGTGATTTCCACCCTCCAGCGGTACTCCGATTCAGCCTTTTTCGCCTTTACCAGTGTCCCCTTCTCCAGTTCCCAGCACACCGGCACCGGCGCGTCCTCGACAAGCACGCAGTCCGGGTCGCGGTTGATGACCGTCACGCTTACAAGCCCGTTCGGTGAAGTCCGGACCTTCACGTCCCCGACGCCCTCCAGAGACAGAAGCCGGCGCCTCAGCGCCCCTTTCGACCGGGCAAACGGACCGAGCTCCAGATAGGAGTCCATCACATCATTAATTTCTTCCGTGCAAACACAATATCCCACCTGCACCACCTCGTACCGGTCCAGGTTTTCCATATAAACCCGGTACAGAACCAGAGCCGCGGCAATCAGAATCACAGCCAGAACGGCGCAGAGCAGTAAAGCCTTGTGCTTCATCTCAGCGCCCCCGGAAGCACAACCGTATCATCGTGCCATTCACTTTTTTCCCGGGCAAGTCCTGACCGTCCCCCGTCGATGCGGATGATCCTCCATACGAAGGCCGCCTCGCAGATGACGACGAACAGGTTCGTGCCTCCCTGCGAGAAGAACGGAAGCGGAATCCCCGTCGGGGGAAACAGCCCCGAGACCACCGCGGCGTTGACCAGGGCCTGGAGCATTATCATCGTGGTGAACCCGAAGCCCAGATATGACCAGAACGGCTCGGTTTCCCTCAGCTTCCGGCTGGACCGCAGGCCGAGGACGGCAAATACCGTAAACAGGGCAAATACTGCGATGATTCCGACCAGCCCCAGCTCCTCGGCCACATTTGCCAGAATGAAGTCATTCTGAACCTCGGGAAGGATTCCGTGCTTGTAGGCGCCCAGGCCCAGACCCTTGCCCCAGAAACCGCCTGAGGCGATTGCCTTTTTCGCGATGTTTACCTGGTAGTTGATACCGCTCGGGTCGAGGTCGGGAAAAACGAAGGCCGCCAGACGCTTTATCCGGTAGGGTTCGGACAGCATCACCGCCAGGGCTCCGGTTCCGGTGAACAGAAAACCCAGCACCAGCCAGGGAACGCTGATTCCCGAGAGCATCAGGATACAGACACAGACGGCCAGATAAACCACCGTCGTGGAGTAGTCCTTTTGCAGGAGAATCAGCCCGCCCATGGCCAGACAGACCGCGGCGGCAATCAGCTGCCTTTTGGCCAGCGACCATTTACGGTCAGCATTAAGTATCGATGCCAGAAAGATTACCGAAGCAAATTTCACCAGTTCAGAGGGCTGCAGTGACAGCGGACCTATGGTCAGCCACCTCCGGGCGCCGAGGGTCGTCTGCCCCAGGGAAGTGAAGATCGTCAGCCCCATGAGACCGGCACAGACAATCAGCATCGGGACCGACATGGCAGTCAGAAACCGCTGCGGGACAAAGCAGATGATAAGCCCGAACACCAGACCGGCCAGGGCGAAGATTGCCTGCCTTTTGAGAAACCAGTCCGGGCTGCGTCCGAAGTCCCTGGCCTGGGGATAACTGGCGCTGTACATGCATACCAGCCCCATCCCCACCAGAATCAGGGCACAGATGAGAAACACCGCCCCCTGCTTCTTCATACAATTCCCCACAGCAGACAAACAGCGACTGTTGCCAGAATGTTTACGGCGGAAAAGATTATGACAATCTTCCACGGGCCGAAGCCCTTGTACTCCATCAGGTGGTGCAGCGGGGCGATGGCAAAGACCTTCTTCCCCAAAAGCCTGATTGAGAGAATCTGAATCAGGGATGACATGAACTCGATGAAAAACAGCAGGGATGAGCAGAACACCGGAATCTCGGTTTTTCCGAGAACGGCCATGGCTGCGATAAGTCCGGCCACGGCGTGACTGCCTACATCCCCCATGAAAATCCTGGCAGGAGAACTGTTGAAGATAAGGAAACCTGCCATGCAACCTGCGGCGATGACGGCCATCGTCTGCTGACCGGTCAGGGCCAGAAGAACCAGAACCGGGATAACCGAGCAAGCGGCCAGAGCGTCGACCCCGTCGGTGATATTGTAGGCGTTGACGTAGTAAACCAGCCATACAAATCCCGGAATCATATAAAGATAACTGTCATAGCGATGAGCAAAGGCCTGAATCAGGCAGATTACTATCAGCGCGCTGATGACCTGGCTGGCGAACTTCTGGCGCACTGTGAATCCGTCGCCGTTGTCAGTCCTGAGCTTCAGCAGATCATCCGCCAGACCGCTTAATCCGAAGATCCACATCGAGCAAATCGCAATCCAGGTTTCCGGCTCAGACCAGTCGCAGAAAAACGCGCAGGTCAGGGTAATCGCGAAAAGGAATGCCAGACCTCCGAAAAACGGAGTACGGCCCTTCCGCTCGTCCTTTACGAGCAGTTCGGGCTTTACCGCGACGAACGAGCGTGTGCGGTTGAGAATAGCAACAAGCGCCCAGGTTGCCAGGGCGCTTAACAGACAGCAGAGAATCAGCGGCAGGAGGATGGCCGTCAAGGCGTATCACCTCCTTAACAGTGTCGGCAGCAGACGCTCCATCTGCATCGCCCTCGAGCCCTTCAGCAGGAAAAGATCCCCGCTTCGCATCGCCTGAGAGACATCCCGGCGGATTTCCTCGAAATTGTCCGAATACACGAGGTTCCCTCTGAAGGCGCCGCGCCTGAGGACCCTGTATGCCTCCTCCATCTCTTTACCGTAGAGGAAGACATTGTCCACACCGCTTGTTCCGATCTTTTCCCCGATCTTGCGGTGGGCCGTGACGCTCTGGGTGCCGAGCTCCTTCATGGAGCCCAGCGCCAGATTCTTTCTGCCCTTCCAGTGGATCTTCTGGACCGCATCGATGATTGCGTAGCTTGATTCGTAGTTCGCGTTGTAGGAATCGTCGATGACGGTGATTTCTCCGTTGTACACTTTCGAGCGTCCGGATATCTGTTCGGTCTTCGCCACTCCCTCGGCAATCTGCATCGGAGTGCAACCCATGTCGGTCGCGACCGTGATGGCGCAGATGCAGTCGAGCAGCGAATGCCAACCCATGCAGTTCAGATGCATTTTGACCCCGCGGTACTTGAGGAACCAGCCGTTGAGCCCGAGGTTGATCACGCTGTCCAGACCGCCTGTGCAGCGGACTCCGAACTGTGTTACGGCAACCGGGGCGTCCTTGATGATGTAGTTCTTGTAGTGGCAGTCTTCGGAGATGTAGGCGTGCTCAAGATCCGGAGTGAAGATCTTCTTCTTTTCGTCGACCAGGGCGCGGATGCTTCCGAATTTCTCAAGATGCGATGAGCATACGTTGGTAAGTATCGCCACCGCGGGATTTACTATTGAATTGAGGGTGTCCATCTCCCCGACGTGGTCCACGCCGAGTTCGAACACACCGTACCTGCTGCGCCTGTTGAGGCCGAACACCGACAGAGGCAGGCCGCAGAGGCTGTTGAAGTTCCCCGGAGTTTTGGCCGTAGGGGCCTTGACCGAGAGAATCGAAGCGATGATTTCCTTCGTAGTGGTCTTTCCGCAGCTGCCGGTGATTCCGACAATCTGCGCGTTGAAGCGGCTGACGTGGCTGCGTGCCAGTTCCTGAAGACCTTTGAGGGTGTCCTTTACCAGGATGAGCGAACAGGGCTTGCCCATCAGCTGGAGCATACACTTGTACGTCTGGCTTTCCTCGGCCAGAACCGCCACCGCCCCGCGGGAAACAGCATCGGAAATATAGTCGTGGCCATCGGCCCTCGTGCCGGAAAGAGCCACGAAAAGAGAGCCCGGAACCGCGTCTTTGGACGAGATTACGACCGAAGTGACGGGTTTGGTGCTATTGTTCAGATAAGTTACGCCCTTGGCCATGGCGGCGATTTCGCTGGCGGAGTTAAAGAGGATTTCGGTGTTCATATCTTCTCCTCCGTCACGAAAAAGTTGGACTTAGGCTCAATCTTCACCAGGCCGGAGCCCAGGCTTCCTCCGAGCCAGGTCAGGAATTCGACGGTCTTTGCCCTTTCGATGCGTGAAGAGGTCAGGCTGTACTGCAGACCGAGGTTGATGATTTCCTCGTCGCCCGCGTCCAGCCTGCCCTCCAGGGCCTGACTGCAGTCGGCCTGATAGACGGTGAATACTGCGCAGAGGCACAGCAGAAGCATGGCGCTGAGAATTGCTACAAGTGTCGATGTCTTCATCCGTCCAACTCCATCTTTTCCACTACGCGGAGTTTTGCGCTCCTCGAAGGCGGGTTGATCCTGGTTTCGTCGGCAGTCGGCTCAATCGGCTTTTTGTTGATCAGCCTGATGTCCGGGTGTGCCTGGGAAACGTGTTTCCTGAATGTCCATTTGGCTATTCTGTCTTCCAGCGAGTGGAAGGTGATTACCGCTATGCGTCCGCCGGGTCTGAGGCAGCCGATTGCCGCGTCCAGGGCCGGTCCGATCCGGTCAAGTTCCTTGTTGACCTCGATTCTGATGGCCTGAAATGTCCTGGTGGCCGGGCTGATCCGTCCGTGGCGGTATGAAACGGGAACGGCGTTGAAGATGATGTTCTCAAGTTCCTTTGTCGTCCTGACCGGGCGGGCTTTGCGGGCCTCGACTATGGCGTGGGCGATACGGCGGGAGTAGCGTTCCTCTCCGAAGTTGAAAATCGTATCGGCCAGATCCCTTTCGCTGTAGGAGTTGACCACGTCATAGGCTGAAACAGCCCCTTCGGCGCAGAGCCTCATGTCCAGGACCTCATCGCGCAGAAAACTGAATCCCCTGCCCGACTCCTGGTAATGAAATGTACTGATTCCCAGGTCAAAGAGGATGAAATCCACCGTCCCCAGTTCGTGGTTCTTGAGATAATCGTCAAACCAGGTGTTCACCGGCATGAAGCGCGAATCAAAGCGCTCCAGACGCCGGCAGGCCTTGGAGAGAATCTCGCTGTCCCGGTCCAGACCGGTCACGGTGAGGTTGTCGTACCGGTCCAGCAGCATCTCGGTGTGTCCGCCCTCTCCGAGGGTGCAGTCAATCATCGAGCACTCGGCACCGGTGTCGAATACGGGGAAGCTTTCCAGGACTTCGTCCTTCATTACCGGATAATGGACGATGTTCACGCTCATGACTTGTTCCTCAGATACGCTCCCAGAACCGAGGCGTCTTCCTCGAGGGTCTTGTCCACATCGTCCATGACGGCGTTGTAGTGTTCGCTGCTCCACAGCTCGATGTAGGTCCGGTTGCCGACTATGGTGCACTGGGCCTTGGGTTCCATCATCGCGTATTTGCGGAAGTTCTGCGGGATGCAGATCCGTCCGGCCTTGTCCAGATCTACATCCTGGCAGGCTGCCACCAGACGGCGGTTGACGTTGATTGTCTTGATGTCAAGCATCGATGCCGCGTCGTGGGTGATGGTATCGGCGAACTTCTCGTATTCCTCCTCTGCGAAAAGCCAGAGGCAGTTGGAAAAGGACCGGATGAGCACGAGGTGAGCCTGACCGAGTTCCGCCCTGAACTTCGGGGGAATCATCAGTCTGCCCTTTTCGTCGAGAATGTTTACGTACTCACCGCGCATTTTGTCCTTCCTGACGACTAAAAATGGGATTGGCTCCCACTTTCACCCACTAGACTACACTCACCAACCAAAATCCCGCAACAAAAAAAAATACAAAAAATACTTTGAACCTGTATAAAAATGAAATTATCGCTTAACGCTCTGCAAGGACATCAGATGTCCCACTCAAATTAAGGCACTTCCCGGGCTCTGCATGCCTTAGAGGGACCGGCGCCGCCCGGGGGCAAGCCCGGAAAACATGGTTTTCAGAATAATTAACAGTATTTCTTTCAATTATTCTGAAATTTCCGAAAAAGAGACCGAAAAATGGGGTTTTATTCTGAAATTTCAGAACCGGAGCCCGTTTTTTGAGGGTTTATTCGGAAAACAAAGAATGCTGCTCCTGAGGGAAGAATCCTACTCGAGGTGTCCGGGGTTGAAGATGTTGTAGTCTATGTACTTGAAGATGTTGTTGCGCTTCTCCGCCTTGACCAGCCATTCGGTGTTGACGGCGTTCTTGCACATGCAGTTGTACACCAGGTTGACGTTCTTTATATGGTCTGTCAATGTCTGCTCGGCAAACGAGGCCGCAGCCTTGTTGTGGATCATATAGGGCCAGTCACTGGCCATCATAAGCAGAGTCTCGCGGGCGGCCTGGTTAAGGAAGCGCTGCTTGAGGGAGGTCTGGTTGGGGAAGCGGACGGAGAGCTCCTCCATGTTCTTCAGAGCCTGGTAGGTGTGCCTGTACAGCCAGGCGTTGGAGCCGTTGTCCACCCAGACATTGGAGAAACCGCCCTCGCCCCAGCTGGAAAAGGCAGGTTCCATCGTTTCGGGAACCACACCGGAGTTTTCCATGTACCAGGACGGAGTGACCAGGGTCACATCATCGCTCATGCTGCACTCGCGGATGACGTTCTCCAGCCAGGTTACGCCCTCGTACCACCAGTGGCCGAACAGTTCGCAGTCGAAACTTACGGTATAGACCGGGTCGGTGTCGATTATGTGCTCAAGTCTCAGGCCCTTCTGACGGACGTTGAAAACGAAGTTGCGGGCGTGCAGCAGGGCCTTGCGCTGGGCCTTGGCCGGGTCGTACAGGCGCTTGCGGTCGGTGCGTCCGGTGATGGCGTAGTACTTGAATCCGGTGAAGACCCGGATCTCAGGCTCGTGGATGTACGGTCCGATGTAGTCCATCGGCAGGTCGTAACCGATGTCGCGGTAGAACTCACGGTAGTCCGGATCGCAGGGGTAACCGTTGATATTGGACCAGACCAGCGACGTCAGGGCATAGTCACGGGCGAAACCGTAGACCCCGTTGGGGCAGCGGATCGGGGCGAAGTTGCCTCTGCGGACCATCGGGTTGGCCAGCAGCAGTGACTGGGCGGACAGGTGCATCCAGTTGATCGAGGCCTTTTTGAGGTACTTCTCCAGTCCGGGATAGTAGCCGCACTCGGGAAGCCAGAATCCGGCCGGCTGGGCGGCGAAGTTGTATGCGTGGCTCATCACGCCCGTCTCAATCTGGGCGTTGACTCCCACAGGCAGGCTCTGGTAGGCCGGCAGATAGGCATGTGTGGCGCTGGTGGTGATGAGCTCGAGGTATCCGAGCTCGGAAAGCTGCTTGAAGCCCTCGAGGATGTTGCGCTTGTACAGATTCTCGAAATCGTCGAGATTCTGGGCGAGGTTTGCCCGGTAGAGCTCCAGTGTCTGGAGGTTCTTAGGATCTCCGCTGTCCTTGAGCCTGTCGTATTCCTTTTCTCCGAGCTCGATGTGAAGCTTCAGATACTCCAGGAAACGCTCCTGCAGGACCTTGTCGGTGAGCATCGAGCACAACGTCGGGGACAGGGAAAGCGTCAGCTGGAACTTGACGCCCTCGTTCATCAGGCCGTTGAGCATCCTCAAAAGCGGAAGGTAACTCTCGTTGATTGCCTCAAAGAGCCAGTCTTCCTCCAGGAAGCGGGGATATTCGATGTGGCGCACGAATGGAAGATGGGCGTTGAGAACGAATGCTATCTGGTTGTTCATCACCTGCCCTCCCCGTTGAGCTGCTCGAACAGCTCCTTGACCAGTTTGTTGTCCATCATCTCACCGTTTCTGCTGGAGGCCATCGTCAGCACCAGTCCGGCCTGCAGGCCGCCGCGGACCTTTTCGATTACCTTCGGGTCAAAGTTGTCCGGAGTGGACACCGTGCCGCTGACGGCGAGGATTTCCTCGGTTCCCGTCGAAGGATAGAGGGCAACCAGCTGGGTCTTGTAGTCACGGCCCATCCACGGAAGGGCGATTGACCAGGACTTGTCCATATCCGAAACCGTAATCTCGAAGGTCTCGTCCTTTCCCGTGGCGCGGTCGGTCGCGATGACCTTGAGGAATACCGAATAGTCCGGGTCGGTGTTCCTGCACTCCGAGCGGGTGTTCGGCGATATGCTCCAGAAGGCGTATGCCCAGTACGGGTCCTTGATGATCATCTGGATGGTCGTGTAGAGGTACTGGTCGGGGAGCGCCTCGACGCCGGGCAGGCTCATCATTTTGGTGAACTGGGCGTCGGTCAGGCAGTTGCAGAACTTGTGGAGCCCCTTCTGGGTGGAATACTCGGTTCCTTCCTCCGGGAGGGCATCATAGATGTCCTTGATCGCGTCGATCAGTTCCTCGCGGGACAGTTCCTCCCAATCGTCCAGTTTTTCCTGCCGGGCGATGTACTGAAGCTCGGATGTGGAGAGGGCGTCGATATTGAGAAGAACCATACGGGGATTATCGGAATTTACTGATGATTAGTCAACAGTACCGCTTCCCAGCCCGAGCATCGAACCTGCGTGTTCGATTGAAACCCGGCTGGAATCACCGCTGAGCATCCGTGCGATTTCACGGACCCGGTCCTCCCCTTCGACTCTGGCGATGCTGCTTACGGTCCGGCCCCCGGTCTCCGACTTGGAGACGACGAACTGGGTCCGCGCCGCCGAGGCTATCGAGGCCAGATGGGTAATCGCGATTACCTGGACGTTTCTGCCCAATGAGGCCAACTGTCCGGCCACGGCCTGGGCCACCGCCCCGCCGATTCCGGCGTCAACCTCGTCAAATACCTGGGTCAGAACCTCGTCCTCCGAGGCCAGCACCGTCTTGATGGCGAGCATTATCCGGGACAGTTCGCCTCCGGAGGCAATCTGGGACAAGGCCCTGGGCTCCTCACCCTTGTTGGGAGCTATGACGAAACGCACCTCGTCAGCACCGTTGACCGCCGGGGCCACCGGAGAAATCCCGATTGTGAACTGCGCGGAAGGCATGCCCAGTTCACGCAGTACCGAAGTTACCTCTTTCTGAAGGGCCTCTGCGGCCTTTATGCGGCTGGCGCTCAGGGCCTTTGCCGTCCTGTCGACCTCTGATTGCGCGGCCTCGATTTCCTTTTCAATGCTTTTGAGTTCCTCTTCGGAGTTCTCGCACTGGGAAAGGGCCTTTTCAGTCCGTTCGGCATAGGAGAGGATTTCAGGGATGGTCTTTCCGTATTTGCTCAGCCGGCGGATGGCGCTCAGCCGCTCCTGAAGCCTGTCCAGCTTCTCCTGCGAAAAACTCAGGCTGTTGAAGCGGTCACGGAGAGTCTCGTACAGGTCCGCCGCCTCGATTCTCAGTACCGAGGTCCTCCGGCTCAGCTCGAAAAGCTGGGCGTCGGTCTTTTCCGCCCGCGAGACACAAGCCTCGGCGTCAAACAACTGATCCTTGGCCGCCGAGAGGGCCGCCTGGGCCTGCAAAAGGTTCCCGGAGAGGGACTCGTAGTTTGACAGGAGGGTGATTTCCTCCTTCAGACTCTCTTCCTCGCCCTCCTTCGGGTCAACCCGGCGGATTTCGGCCAGGGTGAAGGCCAGATAGTCCTTTTCCCTCAGGGCCTTCTCAACCGACTGAGCCAGTTCGCTTTGCCTGTCCACAAGTGCGCGCCAGTTGTCGAACGCGTTGCGGTACCCGGTCAGGATACCGGAATTGCCGGCGTATGAGTCGACAATCCTTCTCTGACGGTCGGAGTGGACCAGGCTCTGGTGCTCGTGCTGGGAATGCATGTCGATCAAGGCGGCGGTGATTTCGGCCAGTTCGCTTCTGGACACGCTCTGCCCCTGCACGCTTATCAGGCCTCTGGTACCGCCGGAACGCACAACGCGGCGGACATGGACCAGGCCTTCCTCCGGCTCCAGCCCCCTTTCAGAGAGAAAGGCGTTGACCGGATGGCCGTCGGGTATGCTGAACACCGCGCTGACGGTGCATTCGCTCTCGCCTGTTCGCACGGCTGAGGAATCGGCGTTGTTGCCCAGAATCAGGCCCAGGGCGCCGAGGATGATCGATTTTCCCGCGCCGGTCTCTCCGGTAATGACGTTGAATCCTTCGGTGAAATCGATTTCCAGCCGGTCAATCAGGGCGAAGTTGCGGATGCTCAGGCTTTCAAGCATTTATGCCCCCGTCCCAGTGGAGCTTACGGCGTACAACCTCGATAAAGCTCCTGCCGCCGGGACCCGCAAGCAGGGCCGTACCGGCGCAGCTTACCCTGACCTGGGACTCAGAACCGAGGGAGCGGCACATCTGACCGTCCGCGGCCACCTCGGCGCCCTGGTTTCTGGGAATTCCGAACTCCACCACCGAGTTTCCGCCGACCACCACCGGGCGGTTGGACAGTGTGAACGGGCAGATCGGGCTGATTACCATCGCCTCCATCTCAGGGTCGAGAATCGGGCCGCCGGCGGCCATGCTGTAGGCCGTCGAGCCGGTCGGAGATGCCACTATGACGCCGTCGGAACGCAGGGCGCCGGCATACCTGCCGTCTATGGTCATCTCCAGGTTGAGGATCTTAGTCCGTTCCTTGTTGGTAATCACGATATCGTTCAGCGCGTCGGCAAACGGCTCCCACTCCCCTCCGGGCAGCTTCACCTCGGAGGCAAGCAGGCGGCGCCGGCTGAGGGCGGCTGTCCCGTCGAGCAGGCGGTCGTAGACCTCTCTCCACATTTCAGGCTGAACTTCTGTTATAAAGCCCACGGTTCCCATGCTCACCGCTATCACAGGTGTATTGCCGCAATCCTCCAGCGCCCTCAGGCAGCCGAGCACCGTCCCGTCGCCTCCGATGGAGAATGCCAGATCGGCTTTGTGGAGCCCTTCCAGGTCATGGACGTTGACGCACTCGACCTCGGCGGACCGGGAAAGCTCTCCCTGAATCTGCCGGGCCAGTTCGGATGAACCGGGTCTGTTGTTGAAGGTTATGAGAACGCGCCTGATTGTCATGCTGTACCTCATTTGTCAGGGAAGATGCGATATGACCCTGGAGACGCTCTCAATCTCGCCACGGGTCAGAAACGGATAAATCGGGAAAAGAACACCGCGCAGGATATACGGAATGGCCCCGGGCAGACGGTCGAAATCCTCCGTCATGGAAAAACCGACGACATCTCTGAAGGCCATTTCCACCGGCACCGAGTATTTCAGGGCGAACTTGATCACATCCGAGGGCCGGCTGTCCAACAAAACGGGAAAATAGGCCCCGTTGGGCTCGAAATCAATGCTTGCCATGCCGAAAAGCCGGTGGTCGGTCTGCTGCAGGCTTTGGCAGTACGCGGCGAAGATCTCCCGCCTGCGGGCCGTCCTGTCGGGCAGGTTGTCCAGCTGGACCAGAGCCAGGGCGCAGTTCAGATCAGGCAGGTCCTGCCAGTGCCGCTCCGGTCCGGCCATCTCCCCGAGCCTGTCCGCAAGTTCCTTTGTCTTTACACCCACAAAGGCGCCGCCTGCGGCCGAAACCGGGTCGTCCTCCTCCATGGCGCAGATCACTATGTCACCCGCGCTGCCTGCGGTGACCTGCTCACGTACGCTTCCGATGCTCTGGGTCACATCCTCAATTACCGGCAGGCCGAACTGCCTGTAATCCAGAGCGTAAGGGATGCTGCCGTAGGGGTCATGCACCACCAGAGCGCGGGCACCCTCACCTACGGCCGCGGCGGCGGACTCTATGCCCAGACAGCCGTTTTCACGGTCGATGTCGCAGACAATCACCTCAAACCCGCTTTCCCGGGCCACCGTCGCGTACAGCGACGGAGCCAGGGCGGAAACGGCTATCTTCGCCCCGCTCTCAAGCCCGGCCAGACTGAAAGCCTCACGGATTGCCCCGGGCACAGCCCTCAGGGCCACGCCGTCACGCAGGCACAAAAAGGCGCACAGGCGCTCGATAAGCAGCCTGCGCTTCTGCCCCGGACCGATGTGTTCGTCCACAAGGGTCTGGAGGACGGAATCCATGTCCTTTCGCGTGATGGTAGGCTTGTAGAACTCAATCTGACCCATGTCAGAGAATTATACAGTCAACAAAACCAAGAAACAAGGTCAGACGATGTCCAGGGTGATATCCTGGGTCTTTACCGGAGTCCCCAGCGAGTACAATGTCAGGCGGATCGTGACCCTGTCCCCCGCCTTTGCCGAGGACGGAATCTTTATCGACATGGCCGAGGCAGCAGTCGCGCTTGCGGAGGTACTCACAACCTTGCCGTGCTCCATCGACCCCAGGGCCAACATTCCGCCGGGTACTGTCGCCGTGCCGCCTACCACCTCGAGTTTGGCATACATCATTATCGAGTCGTTCTTTGCCGTGTTCACGTAGTCGAAACCCAGGTACACCGTGCTGCCCGGCGAAGCCGTCAGGCTGAGTTTGCGCCCCTTGGACAGCAGGTAGATCTCGCGCAGAACGATGTTGAACGATTCGTATCCGGTCTGTAAGTCGTAGTTTTTGGAGAAGGTCCGACCGAACTCGTCCGTAAAGAGCATCGTCAGCGGAATCGTTGTCCCGGCGGGAGTGTTCCTGGCCACTGTCAGCGCCGGAACCGAATAGCCGGTGGGCACCAGGGTCGCCACCGCCAGTGTTCCTATTGTCATGCTTCCCACACCCTCTATATACGGGCTTTCCGAAGTCACAGTACAGGTCAGGTTGCGCAGGATTTCTCCGGAAGCATTGTCCAGAACCGGCTTTATCATCAGACGGTCACCGCCGTAGACGGCCTCTCCGGACTCCTTTCCGCTGAGGTACACCGTACGGATCGTCACATCCGGTTCCCAGGCATACACCCTCATCGTCTGCTGCAGAGTCACAGCATCCTTTCCGCTCTTGGAAAGTTCCAGAACCAGAGTGACATCGGTGTCCTCGCGCAGATACTCGTCGACATGGCCGACCAGCTGGCTGCGGTACGAGCCGTTGGCAACGAATTCAACCGAGGCCTCTTCCCCTGCCTTCAGCAAGGAGATGATTGCCTTTGAATAGTCAATTACGACGGCGGTGCCGTCGGTGGAGAGCGAGACCTGGATGTTACTCAGGTCGTTCTTTCCGTTGTTTCTGAACACTGCGGAAACACCGAACATCTCACCGCTTTCAAGCACATCGTCCCCGTTTCCGAGCGGAGTGACGGTCAGGCTCGTCAGGGAAACATCCATCGTCGAGTCCTCGATGGGGATGTCGAAGCTCCCCTGCCAGACTCCGCCAGATGCCGAAGTGGCCCGGAGCAGGATCTTCATCGTGCCGGTACCGTCATCCGCCATTTCCGCGTATTTAGAAATCAACTCCGGCGTCAGCGTCAGGTCAATCGGCGACGACACCGATGAGAACAGGCTTTCCTTTGCCGAGGAAGAATCGTCATACCAGTCACTGGAGGTTGCGTACAGCCCGGGCTCGAAGTCGGAGATGACAAAGCCCTCCCAGTTCTTTCCGTCGATGGAAGCCTCGACGGTCAGGCCGCTGAGGGTCGCCTCTCCGTTGTTGAACAGGGACATGTCGACCTGGATGACCTTTTTCCCGTCGCTGGAGGTCTGGTTGACCCTGTACGAGTTGAACGCCACGTCCTCGATCTGCCCCTCGGCGTTGACGGTGGCCCCGCTGGTGGCGGTGCGTCTCTCCACGGTGACATCAAGTGTTCCGCTGTTGAAGAACCTGTCCCTGTAATCCAGCTTGAAAAGCCCGCTGCCGGTCCCGCCGAGGTCGGTGACGTTGAAACCGACGAAAATCGACTCGCCGGCGTTTATCGTTTCATATCTGGTGGTCTTTGTAGTGACTTCAAAGCCCCCGTCGGCGCTCGTCAGCGTGAACTCCGGCAGCACCAATGCGCTGGAATCGGAGTTGTTCACGACCTCGATGTAAACCTTTCCTCTTGAGGGGCTGTAACTTACCGCGCCGATTCCGATGTCCAGCGATGCCTGGTTGACCGAAATCTGCACCTCGCGGTGATAGGAGTTCCCGTCCTTGTCCGTCAGCCTTACATTCAGGTAAAGCCCGCCACCGTCAGGGGCTTCGGAGAGTATTCTGACAAGATACTCATACTCATTCTCCGTCGCCCCGAGGGCCAGACAGCCGGCCAGAGCGGCCGGGACTGAGACATCCACCTTCAACGGGTCATTGAAGTTGCCTGTCCCGTCGACCTTGATTCTGACGATGCCGGTTTCGCCCATCTGCACGAGCCCGTCGCCGCCGCCCTCCTTCTCTATGAAGGACACCAGCGATACATGATAGTTTGCCCAGACGCCGTAGAATTCCATGGATTCACCGTTTCCGGGCACCAGATTACCCGGAAGCAGGAACTGTCCCTGATACTCCCAGCCTTTGAAAACCGCCTGATCCAGGCCCCTGCCCTCCAGCTGAGGCAGGGCAATCATGCTCCCGTCCTCGTACTCGACGACCGAGTCCTCATATCCGCTTCCCGGGTGAAAAACCGCCAGACTGCGGTGAACAGGGGCGAGATTGATCTCCTCATAGCCAAGGGTCAGGACTTCCCCGGATCTGTACCTGTGGCCGGAATCGTCCGTCCAGAACGAAACCGTCCGGCTCCCGACTGTATCCGGAATAGTGAAAGTGTCGTACGGGTAATACTCGAACCTCTGATCCCCGGCAGCCGGGTCGCCGACCGATGTAATCAGGTTCACCACCGTCTTTATTCCGAGGGCTTCGAACAGCTCAACCCTGAGCTCTTCTTCCTTTGCGGTTGTATACCCCGAGGAATACAGCACGGACAGGCAGTAATCCACAACCGACGGAGTGATGCTGTCCAGGGCAACCGCCTCAAGCTCACGGTTGGTCAGTTCCAGGTTCTCGTTATCTCCGCGGCTGGTGTAAAACCTTACCTTCTTCTCAAGCTCGGCGATTGACGAGCTGATATACGAATCGAATCCCAGCGCCCTGTTGCGGATGTCGGTATAGGCCTTGTATGAAAGAAGCTGGGACTCAAACTGCTCATAAGTGGCCGACCGCCCAAAGGCAGCGCAGGCAAGCAGCACAACCAGCACAAATATCGTCAATGCGCGCTTGAACATAACCCGATTATCCCCTTTTTGCCCCGCAATGTAAATGGTCGCATGAAACGCCGGTCCAACGCCGCGGGCTTTGGCCTGGTTTTATCAAAAATCGCAAAACCAGGCCGATCCTCGTCCTCGCTCTGTCAAAAACCGCGTGAACCAGTCCATTTTCGTCCTCGCTCCTGCAAAAAATGAAAGAAGTAGTCCTCAAAAGGGCCTCGCTCAATCAAAAATGCTCACAGCAAGGACACACCCCCGATGAAGCCCTCCCCTTCTGATTGACGGATGTATACTCAATCGTGTACACTATTGGCAACAGGAGGCCACCATGAACTTCTATTCCATCAGAGATCTCCGCACCGAGACAAAGGACATCTGCGACTACGTGCGCTCCGGCGGTGAGGCAATAATCACCAACAACGGCAAGCCCGCCATGCTCATGCTGGACATCTCAAGCAGCGACTTCGAGCTCGTCCTCCGCTCCGTGCGCCAGGCAAAGGCCATGATTGCCTTCAACGCCATGCGCAACATCGCTGCCGAGGGCGGCTACATGACTGACGAGGAAATAGAAGCTGAAATCAATGCATCCCGCAGGGAACGACGCGCAGGTGAGCAGAAATGATTGCGGTCATTGACACCAACGTTCTTGTTTCCGCCCTTTGGAAGCCGGCGGGCAACGCCTCGTTCATCCTTTCGCAGATCCTGAACGGAACCATCATCCCCTGCCACGACTACCGGATAATCGCCGAATACCGCGATGTGCTCAACCGCCCGAAGTTCGGCTTTTCTCCCCTGCTGGTCAACATGCTCCTGGACACAATTATCCGCGACGGCATCTCGGTCACACCCGCCCCGCTCCCGGACGCCCCCGTCGGCGACGAGGATGACCGAGCCTTTTACGAAGTCTCAGTTTTTTGCAAGGCCCCGCTGATTACCGGAAACCTGAAACACTACCCCGCCGACCCACTGGTTATCTCACCTGCAGAGTTTTGCAGGATGCTCAACAGGAACCCACGATTAAACAAAAGATAGCTTCCCTTCAGACACTGGACAAACTTGCCCGTGCCTTTGCCGTCCCTTCATATCTGCTGATTTACGACAACAGTATCTCCACAGCGTCGGCCGTGGCAGATACCGTCGAGGCCAAGAAGCAGCTGATTGTCCGCCTCCTCGACGAGATTTCCACCAGTAACTGAAAACCGACTTTGCCTACTTTGAGAGGTTTCTTTCAAAACAGGCCAAATTTTGGCCTACTTTCTGAAGAAACGCAAAAAAGTGGCCAACCAATTGGCCTACTTTTATCAAAAACCAGCAAACCCAGGCCAGATTCTGACCTCGCAATTGAAAAAAATGAAAGAGCGAGGACAGAAATCGACCTCGCTCCATCAAAAATGCTCACAGCGAGGACGGCTCAGGTCAAGTCCAAATTAGTGTGTAAATTCACCTTCGGTCGAAATAATCATCTATGCGACTGACCTCCTTGCCTTTTTCAGAATCTCCTCCCTGTTGTCAAAGTAGCAATCCATCTTGAATGCTCTGGAAGATGTAAGCCAAT